>NZ_LT907782.1:1200000-2400000 GCF_900206265.1 Nitrosomonas ureae
TTGAAGCCGACGAATATGACACGGCTTTCTTCGATAAACGTTCTAAATTTGTTCATTATCATCCCAGAACTGCAATATTAAATAATATTGAATATGATCATGCAGATATCTTTCCTGATCTTTCAGCCATCAAACGTCAATTTCATCACTTTGTACGAATCATTCCCAATAACGGCTTGATCATTGCCAATGGAAAAGATGAGAATATAAAACACGTTTTGACACAAGGCTGCTGGACTCCCCTAGAGGAATTTGGAACTGAAACTGATTGGAATGCTCAATTGCTTGCAAACAATGTAATAGATATTTATTCTGCTCAAATCCATCAGGGCTGTTTGCATTGGGATTTATTAGGTGAGCATAATCGCATGAATGCTCTGGCAGCATTAATCGCTGCCCGACATGCCGGAGTACCGGTCGAAACAGGAATTGCGGCATTATCAGAATTCAAGAATGTTAAACGTCGCATGGAGAAACGCGGCACTGTCAACGGCGTTACGGTTTATGATGATTTTGCACACCACCCTACTGCAATTCAAACAACACTGAATGGTTTAAGAACCCATGTTGGTCAAAAAAGAATCATTGCAGTACTCGAACCTCGCTCCAATACAATGAAGATGGGTGTTTGGAAAGATTATCTTGCGCACAGTCTGCAAGAAGCAGATCATGTTTTTTGCTTTACGGGTGACTCACAATGGGCAAAAGCAGCTCTCAGCACGTTAAATAATCGAGTCGATTACTGCGATGATTTAAATCAGCTAATACAAAATATCGTGGCAACCACAAAACCAGAAGATCATGTCTTGATCATGAGCAATGGCGGCTTTGGCGGCATTCATGATAAATTATTATCAGCCTTACAAGAGGATCAGTGATGCCTCTTGGTGCAAATTCCGGAACAGGCTAGCGATAGCTACTCGCCCTCGAATTCACATAATGCAAAGACTCTATGTCCAAGCTTTTCCAAACGAGCTCTCCCCCCCACATCCGGCAAATCAATAACGAAACAACATTCCACGACTTCCCCGCCCATATCCTCTATCAGTCCTGCAGCCGCTTCTGCAGTACCACCGGTTGCAATCAGATCATCAATCAAAAGTATCTGATCTCCCGGTTGAATTGCATCTAGGTGAATTTCAATACGGTCACTGCCATATTCTAATTGGTAGTCTCTTCCCAATGTTTCTGCAGGAAGTTTATTTTGTTTACGGATAGGCACGAAGCCTTTGCCTAATTGGTACGCAACCGGCGCACCGATGATGAATCCTCGCGACTCGATCCCAGCCACCTTATCAATCGTAACTGCGTCGTAACGGCTTGCGATCTCTTGTATTGTGGTATACAACCCGCAAGGATCTTTTAATAGCGTTGTGATATCACGAAACATGATTCCATGCCGTGGATAATTCGGAATGGTGCGAATACGAGATTTAATTGGCATATTCGTGTTTATTTGAACAAATAATAAGCAAACGATGGTTTTTAATGAAAAAGGCCTCAACCTGTAATAGGTTGAGGCCTTTTTTAGAATGATTTCAATAGCTACACTAAATCAAATCTTAGTGATCCATTGCAGCTTTTGCATCAAAGCTTGCCGGTGCTTTAAGTTGAGTCATCATGTTGTCATCCCATTTGCCTTCTACATTCATATGCAGTGCAGCACCCAGCAGTACAGCTTCAATCAGATTATGACTGAGGTATACATATAGGCCTGGTTGATGGAATTCATAGGCTGCAGCAACTGCGGAACCGGCTGGAACAAACCAAGTTTCTTGGCTGGTCAACGGTGTATCGCTGAATGAACCACCTACCCAGTACAGATCAGCATGACCACCAATCAAATGCGGATAGGAAGCACGGTTAGCTTGAGAGTGGATAAACAATACTTTTTCACCTACTTTAGCTTTCAGCGCATTGTCACCGGTAATCGCACCAACCGCACCGTTGAACACTACGTGAGTTGGAATGAGACCTTTAGCTACTTCCAACATGTCTGCCATACCTTCGGCTGGTGAGCCATAGGCTTTGAAGTTGCCTTTGTCGTCTTTCGGCAGATAGAAATCCTGTTCGCCAATGTAAAAAGCTTTGTCGTATTTGTATGGTTTGCCTTTCGCATCTTTCAGGCCATCTTTTGGCAATACCATAATAGCACCGCTCATACCTGAAATGACGTGGAACGGAATCATGGTTCCACCTGGTGCGCAATGGTAAACAAATACACCCGGTTTAACAGCTTTCCAGCGTAAAACCACTTCTTCGCCTGGTTGTACCAGTGTTAAGCCAGCACCACCCAATGCACCGGTTGCTGCATGGAAATCTACGTTATGGGCCAATGTGCTTGATTTTGGATTGGCCAAGGTCAGCTCAACATAATCGCCTTCGTGCACAATAATCAGCGGACCTGGAATGCTGCCATTAAATGTCAGACCCCAGACTTTTGCACCTGGCGCAACCTCCATCAGCTTTTCAGTGGTTTCCATGCGAACTTCAACAACTTTTGGTCCTTTAGAAACCTGATCGTGCACAGGTACATTTGGTGGGGCCACCAGTTGTTGTTTTACCCGTGGTAATTTAGAAATGTCTTGTGCTACCGCTACTTGTGTAGCAGCAAAACAAAGCAATCCTAATCCTACTACTGCCTGAACAGCTTTAATCATATCTCCCTCCATAAATGATGAATTTTGCGCTTTTTTTATGCGCCATTCTTAATTCGTTGAGACAATCTCAAATTGCTTCAACACCTTCCCTTTTCTAAATCTCAAGAGTAAAGGGCAGTGCCGGAACTATACACTTTCTTCGTTGCACTGTCTATTTTTGCGTAACGTAAACTACTGAAATCTTTTTGATAAAGTCACAATATGAACAGGGGATTTTCTCATTGCGTGTATGCAGAACCCTCCCTGTTAATCTGGTAATAATTTAATTTTTGTAGCGATTAGATTTTCTTGTGCACCTCTAAGCACAATAATAACGTCACCAATTTCTAATCCTGTCTCATTGGCAACCACCAATGCTTCTTCTTTTCCTCGCAGTTACTTCACCAAGCAGGTCCGCAAACTTACATTCTCCAAAGTCCTATTGATGGCTACTGCACTTCTAGTCCTCATTATTCATTATCACTACGAGGAGTTACAAAAACAATCCTCATGATCGTTTTCCGTTTCATCGGTTACTCCATGATAGAAGCTGCATAACAAAAATTGACAGTAATGCTGCCGTCACAGCGAGCTGAAAAAACCTTACACTAACCCTATCGCGCTTGCTTGCACCGCTCCAAAACCAAATATAATACATACGTTTCATAACAATGAGAGCAACCCTAGAGGACACTCCAGAGTTGAGTGAATCACAATCTATTTAAGCCATAATGCTATAATGGCCCTGATTTAATAATTCAAAGCAAAATGCCAGTACCTCATCTTTCCACAGCCCTGCGCGGCCCTATTCTTGACCTCGAAAATCGTATCATTAATGCCATGCCGACCATCGAACATTGGATGAGAGGCAAATGGCGTGAGCATACTGTGCCATTTTACTGTTCCGTAGATTTACGTAACAGCGGTTTTAAACTCGCACCTGTTGACACCAATTTGTTTCCTGGCGGATTTAACAATCTGAATCCGGACTTCATTCCTTTATGTGTGCAAGCGATGATGAATGCGATCGAGAAAATATGCCCGGATACACATAGTGTATTGTTAATCCCGGAGAATCACACACGCAATATTTTTTATCTGCAAAACATTGCCACCTTGCAAAATATTATGCAACGGGCCGGATTGAATGTCCGTATTGGCACCTTATTGCCGGAAGTCACTACAACTATCGATATTGATCTTCCCGATGGCCAGTCTATTCAGCTGGAGCCGATTGTGCGGAAAAATAATCAATTGGGCGTAGAAAATTTTCAACCCTGCGCGGTGTTGCTTAACAATGATCTATCCACAGGCATTCCGGAGATTTTACAAAATCTGAATCAAATTGTGATCCCTCCTCTGCATGCCGGCTGGGCAACACGTCTAAAATCTAATCATTTTGCCGCTTATGATCGCATTGCTCTGGAATTTGCGGATTTGATTGGCATTGATCCTTGGTTAATCAATCCACGTTTTAGCTCATGCGGAGAAATTAATTTTCATGAAAAACAAGGTGAGGAATGTGTAGCAGCCGCTGTTGACCGGATCCTCTCGGTGATCAGGAAAAAGTATCAACAATATGGTGTTAAGGAAGATCCTTTTGTCATTGTCAAAGCCGATTCGGGAACTTATGGAATGGGAATCATGACAGTAAAAGACGGCACCGAAATTTATAATTTAAACCGCAAACAGCGGAATAAAATGGCCGTAGTGAAAGAAGGATTGCAAGTTTCCCATGTGCTGGTACAAGAAGGCGTTTACACATTCGAGACGATCAATCAAGCGGTAGCGGAACCCGTTATCTATATGATAGATCGCCACGTCGTCGGAGGGTTTTATCGCGTTCATACCGGACGCGGTATCGACGAAAACCTTAATGCTCCCGGCATGCATTTTGTTCCCTTGGCATTTGAAACCACTTGCCTGGAGCCGAACGCCTCCCAACCCAATATTATTCCGAATCGTTTTTATGCCTATGGCGTTGTAGCACGTTTGGCGCTATTAGCAGCCGCATTGGAATTGCAGCACACCGATACTTCGGATGCAAAATTAAGTTCCGCATAAGCTCCATTATGAAGCTTGCCTTTATCATTGATCCGCTGGATTCCATCAAAACGCATAAGGACACCAGCTATGCCTTGATCTGTGAGGCAATTGCGCGGAACCATCAGGTCTGGGTACTTTATCAACATGACATCGCATTGATCAACCATGTTGTCACAGGCTTTTCGCGCGCATTGTCACTTACAAATCCATCATCTGCGGATGGTTTGTGGTACAAAATCAGTGATATTTCGGCAACTCCTTTGCACGAATTTGACATTGTATTAATGCGCAAGGACCCGCCATTTGATATGGAATATATTTACAGCACGTACTTGCTGGAATTAGCTGAGACCCAGGGTGCCTGGGTGATCAATAACCCCAGGAGTATCCGCGATTACAACGAAAAGTTTGCTATCACTCAATTTCCACAATTTATTACCCCTACACTAGTAACCAGCCAGGCGCACTTAATTAGAGAATTCCTAGTTATTCATCAGGATATTATATTAAAACCACTGGATGGTATGGGTGGTGCCAACGTGTTTCGTATCCATCTTGCAGACTATAATATCAGCGTGATTCTCGAAATGCTCACTCACTATGGGACACGAACTATCATGGTGCAGCGCTTCATTCCTGAAATCGCTCAAGGCGACAAACGTATCCTTCTGATTGCAGGCAAAGCGGTACCTTTTGCTTTAGCGCGCATTCCTAAGCTCGGTGAAACGCGCGGCAATCTTGCTGCCGGCGGTACGGGAACAACGCAGCCCCTATCTACGCGCGACAAAGACATTGCAGATTCACTAGGCCCGGAATTGGTTAAAAATGGTTTAATGTTGGTAGGATTAGATGTAATTGGCGACTATTTAACAGAGATTAATGTCACTAGTCCTACAGGAATGCAGGAAATCACACAGCAGACCGGCTTAAACGTTGCAGCCATGATGCTGGATGCCATTGAAGAAAACTTCAAATCAAGAAATACTGAAATAATCCCTATATCAAAATCATGATCAGTTCACTTTGTGCATAACCTTAAAGAAGGCGCTAATTATCATCACATTACCAAGGCTCCTCAATACGAAACTGCATCTTATCCAAAATGAATTGCCTCAGCTAGGCATCTGTCAGTAAAATCCAATTTCAATCCACACAAAAATACCCAATCATCATGCGCGCCAGTCCAATCTTATATAAAACCGTATTGTTTGCCTGTTTGTGTTTCTTATCGCCCATTACACACGCTAATCGAGTTGCTTGCTTTACAACCAATATGGGGCAATTTTGTATTGAGCTTTTTGAAACACAGACACCGGTCACAACCGCCAACTTCATCAGCTACATTAACAGTGGTGGCTATACTGATGGAATCTTTCATCGCAGTGTCCCTGATTTTGTCATTCAAGGCGGCGGTTTTAAAATTATTCCTGGCACCACCGGAGAATCGCTCACCGCTGTTAATCCCCTTCCTCCAATTATTAATGAATTTAAAATTTCCAATACCCGTGGCACCGTCGCTATGGCAAAAATTGGCGGCAATCCCAATAGTGCAACCAACCAATGGTTTGTCAACTTAAATGACAACGCTTTGAATCTGGATAATCAGAATGGAGGATTTACCGTGTTTGGCCGCGTTATTTTTGATGGCATGACAGTCTTTGATGCTATTGAAGAACTTCCAATAAGAAACTTTGGAGGAAGTTTTACTGACACGCCACTGAAAGACTATGATGGTTCATCATCAGTATCGCTTAATAATTTAGTCCGGATAAATAGTGTTGAACTCATTGACACAGCAAGCGTTTTCAGCCATGAAATTTTGAGTTTTGCGGTGGATATTGGAGCGGGAAATGCACTGGAGGTCAACTTACGGTTGATTCAAAATAGCCCTTCCATTGTATTTGAACTCGACCTGAACAATATCGTAGCACTGAATAGTAAACCTCTTAATATCGCCACTTTCTCGAGCATAGATGGCCAATTACACATCCCATCGGCAATGATCAATCCATCCACCATTCTCAGAAACGTGCAAATGCAATTAACCGATGCAGAATCATTTCAATTCACATTAGTCAGTTACGAATAAAATTTCGATGCGGCAAAGATACACCTCAATGGGGTACGCTGGAAATTATTGTTCGCTTTAATTTAAGTATTTCAGGTTGATTGAGCGTTTCTTTTTCCAATAGCTCTTGCGCAGTTTGATCCAGCAAACCACGATTGGATTGAAGTATATTGAGCGCACGTTCCAGGGCTTGATCAACCAACATACGAATTGCAACATCAATCTTACTGGCAGTTTCTTCACTGTAATTGCGGCTTTGTGGCATAGGCACATTGGGTTGTAGAAATACTGACTGCTCCCGATCATACGCCACGTTACCCAATGCGTCGCTCATGCCATACCTCAACACCATGGCGCGCGCAATATCGGTGACGCGTATTAGATCGTCTGCCGCGCCGGTGGAAACTTCGTTAAATACGATCTCCTCGGCTGCACGCCCTCCCAGCAATACCGCCATTTTATTTTGCAGTTCCGCGCGAGTCATCAAATAGCGATCTTCGGTAGGGCGTTGAATAGTGTAACCCAGTGCACCGACACCCCGCGGAATAATGGATACTTTATGAATCTCATCGGTACCCGGTAACGCCAACGCCACCATCGTATGCCCAAGTTCATGAAATGCCACTACACGGCGTTCATCGGGGTTTAACAGGCGGTTACGTTTTTCCAATCCTGCCACGATGCGCTCAATCGCATTATTAAAATCCGCCATCGTAACCGATGGTGCGGCACGCCGGGTTGCTAACAGAGTCGCCTCGTTGATAAGGTTAGCCAGATCCGCTCCGGTAAATCCCGGTGTCAACGCTGCAACTTCCTCAATTCTAACGTCGCTGTGCAACTTTACCTTTCTTGCATGGACATTAAGAATTTGTTCCCGCCCAATTTTATCAGGACGATCCACCAACACCTGGCGATCAAACCGTCCGGCCCGCAACAGTGCCGGATCAAGAATTTCCGGTCTGTTGGTCGCTGCCAGCAGCACGATACCACTGCTGGAATCGAAACCATCCAGTTCAGCCAACAGTTGATTCAGGGTTTGCTCCTTTTCGTCATGCCCGCCACCCAATCCGTAAGCACCACGTGCGCGCCCCAGCGCATCCAGTTCATCAATAAAAATTATTGCTGGCGCCATCTGCCTTGCTTGTTCAAACAAGTCACGCACCCTGGCTGCACCCACACCGACAAACATTTCTACAAATTCCGAACCGGAAATGGAGAAAAAGGGTACTCCTGCCTCGCCCGCCACTGCGCGTGCCAACAATGTTTTCCCGGTACCTGGCGGCCCCACCAGCAAAATCCCTTTCGGTGCCCGTCCACCTAAACGACCATAATCCACCGGATTTTTCAAGAAATTGATAATTTCAACCAATTCCTCCTTGGCTTCATCGACACCCGCCACATCGTCGAAAGTAACCTTGGTTTCCTTTTCCACAAATACTTTGGCGTGGCTTTTACCAATCGACATCAACCCGCCTCCCATACTGCTTCCCATGCGGCGAATCACAAATAACCAGATTCCGACAAAAATTGCTGTCGGCACAATCCAGGACAATAAATCACGCAACCAAGTGCTTTGTACCACACCGGTATAAACCACATGATATTTATCCAGAATTTCCGCTAATTCCGGTTCCACCCGTGTCGTAACAAAATCTTTATATCCATCCGCGTGTTTTTCTTTCAATGTTCCAAAAATCTGATTCTCGGTAATCGCAATCTCGGCTACCTGCCCCTGCTCTAGCAAATACTGGAAACGACTATAGGGAATGGGCTCAACTTGAGTATATTGCTTATACAAATTCTGCACTAACAGCAAAGCTAATAGCGCCATGGTAATAAACCAGAAATTAAGATGCGTTCTTCTGTCCATTGATCAATTCCAAAATTGGATTAAAAAGTTTATCCATTACACCGATACAGACGACACTATAAGATAATGCAGCTCTGCATAAGTTTCAGCACCGCAACCCAATCAATTGTGACAATCAGGATTAGAAACGCCAGTCTAGTTGCAGACCGCCGATATTGATTTGCTCGGAAAACTGCCCGGAAAGGAAATCTCCCGTTACGCCCCTACGACTGATTGAAGGACTATCCATAAACAGATGCGCATACGCACCATGAATGGAAATATTATTCCGCACCGCATAAGTAAAACCAAAAGTCAGCCAATAACGATCGCTATCGGGAATTCGAGGCGATCTGTGTTGTGCATTGGGAATCGGCGTTTGATCATAAGCAAATCCTGTTCGCCATATCCATTTATGAGTTGCGGAAAAATAATTAACCCCGAAAGCATAACGCCACGTATCGTTCCATTTCAGATTTTGCACATCATCGGATTGCGATGAGGAAAAATTCGTTCTGAGCTCCCGAACCAAACTCCAGTGCGTCCATAAAGCATCCGCAGAAACTTCCCAGCGCGGATTGAGACGGTGCGAGAAACCGAATAAGACCGAGTCCGGCAAAGTTACCGGCGTAACCGCATGCGTATCCACCAAAATATTCCCTTGCGTCAGCGCAATGGCTTTATCCGGCAGGGTGAAATTTGCATCTCCCTTTACGTCATGGGCAATGCGGGAACGATAACTGACGCCGAATCGAGCATCAGGGGTCAGCGTGTAAAATGCGCCTAAATTGTAGCCGAAACCGACACTGTCACCCTTGAGCGAAACATGCCCGTCCGCGGCTTGCGGCGCAATTCCCTGACTTAAGCATGGCAATGCTCCCTGCAATAAAAAACATGCCGGTCCCAGATCAATTGCGTTGGTTAATTTGGATCGCAAGTACTGCACATTAAAGCCGGCGCCCAAAGAAAATTTTTCAGTCAGCTTGAACGACAGAGACGGATTAAAATTAATCGTCAGAACTTCTGAATCAATGGCCTGGTAGCGCCCTTTCCAGTCCGAATCATAGCTATTGCGCATACCATAAGGTAGATTAAATCCAAAACCAAAAGCTACGCGGTTCGACAATTCCTGCACATAATAAAAATTCGGAATAAAAACCGATCGCCCGCTATCTCCGCCATCCCCACCCGTAAGCGGCGCGCTACCCAACCGTGAAGCACTATCATGAAAAGTTACCGACGGTACGATATAGTAACTCGCGGCCGAAATCAATTTACCGCGCACCTGGCTCATCGCAGCCGGATTAAAAAACACCATACTACCATCGCTCGTATTAGTAGGAGCACCGGAGAACGCTTGACCTAATTCTTTTACACTGTGTTCCATCACAGCAATACCGGCACCGAATACCGGGGCAGAAGCCACGAGCAGAATAAGTCCGGCTCGATACAGAAACTTCCAATAAAATAAACTTTCTGCAATACGTCTCATGTTAATGAGCATGCTCCCGTAATTTATTCTCCAGTGCCTTACCCGCACATTGCACTATAGAAGCTTACTTTATTTCAAAAGATATTATGCACAATTTTTTGGGTATGGATATAAGAATTTTCTGACATATAACACTATGAATATTTTATATCTTTTACGCAATCAACATTTTGCCACAGAAAACTGCATAGGTTACTTACCGATTTCAAAGCGCTGAAAATTTATGCACCCTTACTCGAAACTGCGCTTGTACATTTATCATAAACATTCAGTAATACTCCGAAAATCTCCATTATCTTGCCGCAAAAAAGCCTTATTATATGACGTCAAGATCCAATTAATTGCAATGTGAATTCCCAATCTCCCTCCCCCAATCGTTCTGGCGCATTACTGGCGGAACAAATCAAGCTGGCTTATCAGCAAGCTCCTAAGGCATTATTTGTCACCTTGATTGTTGCCACTATGTTAGCTTATATTTTTTGGGGATTGGTCGGAAAAAACTGGCTTCTAGGCTGGTTGGCGGCAATTTATGCTCTCACTTTCGTCAGGTTTCTGATGGTCAAGGCCTATTTCCGTAAAAAACCATCTGCTGCCGAATCAGTAATCTGGGGACAGCAATTTTATATCGGTGCACTGTTAGCAGGGATACTGTGGGGTTCCGCCGGAAGCATTTTCTTTATTGCTGATAGTGCTATCCATCAATTATTCCTAGCCTACTTGCTGGGCGGCATGGTTGCAGGTGCAATGGCGACCTTATCGTCGTATAAAGGTGTCTTTTTAGCTTTTTCGATACCTGTTGCGCTTCCTTTCACTTATCAGGTCATTACGTACGAAAGTGATACTCAGATAATCATCGCGCTGACTTATTTGTTATTTGTATTTACGATGGGCAGAATTTCGTACCAACTGCATCAAACAATTACGGATTCGCTAAAACTTCGTTTTGACAAAAACGAGCTGCTAATGCGCCTGATTCAAACCAAAAATCAGCTGGAACAGCGAGTAGCAGAGCGTACCGAAGCGCTCACCATAACCAACGATATTCTGCATCAGGAAAAAGAGCTATTTCAGATTACGCTGGCAAGCATCAGTGATGCAGTCATCACCACAGATACGAATGGAAAGATTACTTTTCTGAATCCGACAGCGGAAAGATTTACCGGTTGGAGTAATGAGGAAATGCATGACACACCTCTACAGGAAGTGTTCAATATTATGGACATAGCCACCCATAAGCCGGCCCCGGATCCACTGGCAGATCACTTAAACGAACTTGAAATTTCTCCCAAGTACAGCGAATGTATATTGATCCATCGGGACAAGAAAGAATACATCATCGATTACTCCGTAGCACCGATCCAAAACGAACAAAAACATAGTATTGGTGCCGTGATAACGTTTCGCGATGTGACAGAACAACGTAAGCTGACGTTGAAACTTGCCTACCAAGCTGCACATGACTCGTTAACCGGTCTGCTCAATCGCAAGGAATTCGAGAATCGCCTCAGCAAAATCCTGACATCCATGCGCAAAAATGACATGCATGCGCTGCTGTATCTTGACCTCGATCAATTCAAAATTGTCAACGACAGTTGCGGCCACAGTGCCGGCGATAAGCTACTACGCCAAGTAACCGCACTATTACATTCCAAGCTGCGCGCAAGAGATACATTGGCACGTCTGGGTGGTGATGAATTCGGTGTTATTCTAGAGCACTGCCCCAAAGATCAAGCGCTAAAAGTAGCCGACACATTACGTGAGTTGGTACAAAATTTCCGTTTCCAGTGGCGGGGAAAAACTTTCACTATTGGGGTAAGCATCGGATTATTTCCGATCACTCATGAAAATCAAGGTCTTGAGCATGCACTCAATGCAGCTGACAACGCCTGTTATGCCGCCAAAGAACAAGGGCGCAATCGAGTACAGATATATCAATTCGTACCTCATCTGCAAGGTTCTGTTGAAATGCAGCAATGGTTGCCGCGTATTCAAAACGCCCTGACAGAGCAACGTTTTCAGCTTTATTATCAACCAATCCAATTAATCTCGTCGAAACACGCGGAACAAGAACAACATGGTGAAATTTTATTGCGCCTGCAAGATGAGAATGGTCAACTGATTATGCCTGGAGCATTTCTACCTGCGGCGGGGCGGCATGATCAAATACTGCTAATTGATCGCTGGGTGGTACAGCAGTCACTACAGCTCATAAAAGCGCATGCAACGCACACGATCAATGCAATCTACACCATCAATATATCCGGACAAGCACTGGTAAACGAAGATTTTCTTGATTTCACGGTAAACAGCATCAAAGCCAGTCAGCTGGATCCCGCTTGTATCTGTTTCGAAATCAGCGAACAGACTGCGCTGAACGATTTACAGCATGTCATACGTTTTGTCACCACCTTGAAAGAATTGGGCTGTCGCGTTTCCATCGATGATTTTAGCAGCAACTTATCATCGTTCAGTTATTTGAAAGATATTCCACTTGATTATCTGAAAATCGACGGACGATTGATCAAAAATATGCTTACTGATCCAGTCAACCAGGCAATGGTTGAATCGATTCATCACATCGGCCATATCATGCGGCTTAAAACGATCGCCGTATGGGTGGAAAATGATCAAACACTACAAATCCTGGAAAATATCGGTGTCGATTATGTACAAGGCTTCTGGGTAGCTGAACCCACACCCCTGAATGCGAGCTTACCCTTAACTGACAAAAAAGCTCAGGAATAATCCGCAACCCGCTTTCTTGTCTGCACTATACGCGTACAAACCAACTTTATTTTGAAATCCTTAGCAAAAGGATAAAAGCTTCAAATTGCGTTTTATCATTCATCATTCCCTTCTGCCCCGTATACTATTAAGTGTCGTATTGAGCGAAATACTTGCCGAGTATTCTTTTGTTCTGCTCCCTAACTACTCCATAACACTCGCAAGTGGTAGTCAACAACCCCTTGCGATCAAGCAATTCTATTTTACCCCGTGTGCGTTTAATAAGTCCTTTTTCCTGAAGTTGAGTAGCCGCGAGGGAAACACTTTCGCGGCGCACACCCAACACTTGTGAGATTCGCGCTTGCGTCAAATTAAAAACGGTAGATCGTAAAGTGTCGTTATAGATCAGTAGATATCGGCACAACTGCTGCTCAATGGAGTGCAGACGATTACAGATGATACTTTGCGAGAGTTGAACTATCAGCGTCTGGGTATAACATAAACAAATTTCCTGAAAACACGGTAATTCCTCAAAAAATTTCTCTACGTATTTAGCCTCCATGACATAAGCTTGACCAGGGTTCATGACCACTGCTCTTTTAGCCATTCGGGCATCTCCGACAAAGGTTACAATGCCAACCATACCTTGCCGCCCTGTCATTCCGACCTCAATCGAATTTCCGTCTTCAGTATCGTAGAGCATGCAGATCATGACAGTGGTAGGAAAATAGATATGCTTACGTCTTTCATCCATCTCCCATAAGACTTGATCCATTTCCAGATCGACCAGCCTTAACGAAGGCTTAATCGCGTCAAATTCGTTTTGTGGCAAAGCCGCTAAAAGCTGATTCTGTATTTTAGCGGTTACTTTTTCAACCGTAGACATATTGACATCTAGATTGCGATCTTTATCTGCATTGTCAGTTGACCCGAGAGCCTTTACTTTTAGAAAATCGTTAACGGTTTTGATACTAGCACATTAAAGTCTGATCAGTCATTATACTTTACCATTACTCAATATGAGGATGGCGATGGCAATCCATCTTGCGGGAAAACCCATAACACGGCCCACCTAACTCCATGCTTGGTATCGAGTAAATCACCACCGAAGTGCTATTAAGCCATATGATACAGACCAGCACTATCACTTATTTTATAAGGTTTATCTTTGAATTAGCTTGACTAATGGCTATATGCGTAAGCATATGATGGTATCTCGTAAAGTGGCTTGAGGGAACTACCACCAAAATTATGGTATGTAAAGCTTTCTTATGAGATTATCTGATATATAAATATGCATTAAAACTTAACGAATTCAATGCATTTGATACGATATGAAACTTTCTGAAAACCTTTATTGGTGCCGAGAGGGGGAATCGAACCCCCATGATGTTACCATCGCGGGATTTTGAGTCCCGATTTGATTTTATTGTTATTAATTAGTTATATAAAGAACCTGTTCCGCAAATCACTATGATTTGATGATCCAAGATCGTTTATCCATGCTGGGCAATTTATTTTTGCGGAATAGATTTATTTTCATTTTATTTGAAATAATGCTTGAAACTGTCGCAAATACGACATACAATAATCACATGCTTCGGAATTGGTTCGAAGCTACTCAAGGAGAGATAAAATGAAACAATATTACATTACAGAAGAATCAAACAGTGTTTGCGTTTGGAATGGCAAAACTGGCGAATGCGTGTTTCAAATATCACGATACGTTGATGGTTATACAGGTTACGAACAAGCTGTAGCAAAATGTGCAGAACTAAATGCTCAATAAAGAACTAAAAGCACTCAGGAAGATATTCTTCTTGAGTGTGGCAGAAGCAGCCGAGCATATCGGTTATGTTTCTGCGCGCACTTGGCAACGCTGGGAGTTGGGAGAATATAAAATTCCCGATGACGTTGAGAAAAAAATGAACGATTTGGCAGAGCGCAGACTTCAAATGATCGAATCTTGCGACGATGTCATGAGCGAACATGATCCGGAGTCGACTGTCTTTGATTTCGATATGACGTTTGATGATTACAGATCGCGGCATCCTGAAGCAAGCGTTATTGATTGGAAGCTTTCTCAAAGTGTTGCAGCATACTTCCTAGGCGAAGGTATCGCCAGTCTGAAATAATTACACCACCAAAACTAAATCCGGATTAGGATTCAGACCGCGCAAATTATCATTTTCAGTAGCTGTTATTTTTAGCCGGTAAGTGCCAGGATCCGTGATCTGATCATCCTCGATCCGGAGATTAATACTTGATCCCACCTTGGTAATCTGCCCGGCTTCCATGGTAAAGCTATAAACGTTTCCACTTTGACTTTCCAAAGCAATCGACATGTCCGTTATGTCGCCGACATCGATGCCGGTAACATTGATCGTTATATCGACGTCCGTTTGTTTAAATATTTTGATCGTCATGGCGTGGCCTGTATTGTTAAAGTTTCATATGCTGCAGATACTTCATGTTGTTCTAGCGCCGCATTGATCGAGTGCGTTTGGTAAGTTACATTGATAATTCCGGATGCTACTATTTCACCGTTACGGGTGCGGCCTGTAATGAGTGACCCTTGGCCAAGGAGATCACCGGCCGCAGTGTGAACAGTAACCGAGTCGGATCGATCAGCATCGCCGCTTAACTGTGCGCCCTGCCCCACCAACTCGCCGTCTGCATGGTGAGAGCGGTATCTAATTGCCAGGCCGAATAGTTCCGATCCTTGCCCGATCAGCTCCGCATTCGAGTCATGCGATCGATACCTGATGGCTTCGCCGCTGATATTACTTCCACCGGCAACCAAATTACCGGACGCATCTAAATGCCTGAATCTGCGTGCCGAGCCATCGATGTCAGATCCTTGACCTGATAACGCTCCCGATACTTCATGCGAGACATTATGGACCGCACTCCCCGCCAAGGTTGATCCTTGTCCGGATAGTGATCCACTGGCAGTATGGGTAACGGCGGCTTGCTTAAATGTCGCTACGGCCGCAACCCAGGTTTGTGCACTATCGATTTGCGCGGTGTAATCAACTGATGTATTTGCGTCAACAACCTGGGCAGCCAGTACGGTAGTATTTCTGGATGCCGTGGTACCGCCGGTTGATTGGGATGTGCCGACGATTGTTTGGCTTTGACCAAACGCTGTAAAATTTACAGTATCGCGCGCGCTGAAAAGATTAATAACAAGCTCCGCCGCTTGCGATAGTGTGCCAGTAGCGCCTGTATTTAATACTATGCTAGCAACGCCATTGTTGCCGTTGAATTTGTCCAGTGGAGTCGCATGAATTCCAGACCATTCGCTGGCCGCTCCGCTGGTTTTCTGACTCCCCGATAGCGTAAATTGCGCCGTGGTCGGTTCTGATGATCCAGCTATCTTGTAATAAATGGCGCCGTCAATGTTGGTACCATTGCCGGTACTAGCAGCAAGATTCCATCCCGACGGCACTCCGGTAACAGCGACATCGCCACGCCAAGCGAAACCTGCAACGAGTAAATTGCCGGGTGTCGGAGTATTCGGATAGTTGAATGTGACAGTTGTTAACTGACCAGCACCGACCGTATTGCGCTGCGCTGTGAGTTCAGTTATTGCCACGGCAATACCTTTATGCGGTCAAAGCGGTATAGGTAAGGCTCGACACTTCAACCGTATCACCAGGCGCAATAGTTAAACCACCCGTCATATTAATATCCGATCCGGATGCGCCAACTGCGCAATGAATAACAACGGTACCGCCCGAAGTTTCAAGCGTTGCATTGGCCACTGGCGATGCATTGCCTGTTGCATCCGTATCTGAACTGATGGCATTCGCCGTAGCCGTTCCATTCGATGAGTCACCGAATGCATCCGCTGACAATGGCAAAGTTGCAACCACCGCACCAGGCGCACCGATATTACCAGCCAATCTTAATTTTAAATTACCGGACGCTCCTATCAGGAGCGTCACTGCGTCCGTCGCTGCATCCCGCGCTGCCGTGCTGTGTGTCACTGTCATGCTGTTCTCCTAAATTATCTCCAAGCTTGCCAACCATGTTGTAAGTTTCCGCCCTTCCGGTGGCCGCTCTCGTTACTTTCAATTTGAATTTAAGCTCACCTTCCTGCCCGTGCAAATTCATTAATCCTCCAATTAGGTAATTACTTAAGGTCTGCAGAAAGTATTATTGTTCCAAGCCTTTTTACCTGCCAACAATACTGCAAAGAATCTAGCCCATATCCATGGATAAAACCAAGGCACGAATGAAAACAAACTCTTTAGCCATGCTAGTTTTGATTTCTTAAATGGATTTGAACTCACTACCATTCCGACCAAAAAACCCAAATCAGTAGCCCATTTGGTTGTTGGTCTCCCATAAAAGTCTAAGTGCGTGCGATACCTAAAATCATGCTTCTTGCATTCCCGCTTTAGGTATTGGCTTGCCCTACTACACCCATCCGAATGGACATAAAGCCCGATCAAGTCACAATCCTCATCGGTTAATTCCAGGTCATTACCGGTCGATAACTTCGACAGAAATTCTCCTACGTCATGATAGGTACCTAATTTGTCCGGCCAGAAGACATTCTTGATAGTGTTAAGAAGGAATACAATTATTTCTGTCATTTTTCAATAACCTTTTAATATCGATAAGTTAATCATCCTTTCCTTATCCGATTACTAATTTAAAGAAAATGCGTTTTCCTTTAAAATCTTCGTTCATTCGCTAACTTGTATTTGATTAATCCAAAGTTCACAAGAATTCGCTAGCGCTATTGCGGTTGACGCAATTGCTGTATCAATTGCATGATCCTCTCTTTCTCTGCTTTCGGAATCGTCAACGGTTCCGGGCATGGAGTTTCTACAGCGACCGGCACTGTTTGACATGCGCTTAGTAAGATTATCAACATCACGCTGAAATTTGCTCGCATGATCCGCGTATATTTCCGCTGCATTGTATGACCTCTCTGCGTTTTGTTTATTGATTGCGTCTACTTCTTTGTTCTTCTTATCCAAAAGCCGTTGCGTTGCTTTTTGATATTCTGATACGGCGCGGTCATAGCCGCCCTGATCAATTTTGTGATAGATGTAGGCCAGCGCAATTAATGCCGCAACAACACCAATTGCATGCGGAAGATATTTGAAAAATACCTCTTTGATTAAACTTGGCGGCATGGGAATCATCACCACACCCCCAATGTTTTAAGGGCTGTCACCAATCCAGCCAGGCTAAGTATTGAAACAACTACTATCTTCCACATGGTTCCGGTAATTTCCCACCAATCCACCGCCCTATCCCACCATGTCTGGAACGTTTTGGAACGCTTAACAATTGGATCGTGATCTTTTTCTACTTTTTCAGCCAAAGCGAAAACTGCCGCGGTAAGCTCGGTCATGGCTTTAGTCTGCTCAACGGATGCTTTAGTGTTCTGATCCAGAGCACTATCGCTGCGGCTGGCCCGCTCTTGCATATCTTTGTGCATCAGTTCACAAGATTCCATTTGCCCCTCGATCTTGGTCACCCTTTTGTCGAGGTCTTTTATAATCTCTTCGCTCATGGTTCCTCCGGAATCTTTACGCAAAATAAGAAGGGAAAGTACTTACCGGCCGCTCGGAAGGGTTGTTTGCTAGCAATAGCGGCAATATTCTTTGCCGCCACGTATCACCAGCAGTGCCGGAGACAGTAGCAACCACATGCCACAAAATGATATTGACACCTCGCGCACGCGCTTCCTGGGCGAGTTGAGACGGCGTTGCCGGAGGTGTGGGGTTCTGCTTATCCCCATTGCTCGAAAACAAAGACCCGCCATTTGACATATTTGTAAAGCGCGGTGTAATGCCAGCCATGGCATCGTTTGCATCGTAGCTAACATTAAGTGTCTGACCGACAATACCCGATCTCGGGTAGAAATCCTGCTCATGGCCACCGATCCCATTTGCAAGCATCCTTGCCTGAATCGTGGGATTGAAATCAGCAGGATCAAAAATACTTAATATGCCAGCAGCGGGGAAATTCGCCATCCATGTCATGGGCGTGGTCGGGAAAGCCGCCCTCGCGGCAATGACTGCATCCGACCATTTGTTGAAGAAATCACCCGTGACAGAAACGCTGGTTCTGGGATCAACCGGAGTCATGCCGGTACCAACTCCGCCAAGCATAGCGGTCTCATTAATCGTCATGCCCACAAGATCAGGATTGCCGTCGTACCTCTGCCCTATTGCAATCGCCGCATCCCTGTAACGATCGGCAACATCTTGCACCCATAGCTTGGCCTGGAATTGCTTGCCCGTCACGACGCCTTGAGCGTTTACTAAATCAGCACCTTTATATTCACCGTTGCGTGATTCGTTCGTGCCGCCAGTTGTGCCCGCATAATCCGTTCCCGCGGCTGACTGCATATAGGCTGGCACAGCACTGCTAAACCCGCCGTAAGTACGAGCTAAAAAATTGATCATAAATTTGCAGCCAGCACCGCCGATTCCAGACGGCGAGTTATTTATCAAGGCTATTTTGCTATCGATAAAATCCCAGTTATAAACACCCGGACTGGTTGGTTCGATATCATTCCAATAGACATGTATTTGGATATGCGGAGCCGGTGCGCCAGCCGCAACAATAGCCGGGATGTCAGTATTGAATAATTGATTGCGGCTTTGCGTACTTGTCCACATGCCCGGAGCCATCCAGAGCGCATGGCCAGGATGCCACTTGAGTGGATTGGCTTCGATTGAGATAGGAAGCTTTACATAAGACTGGGAGAATGGATTCATTACACCTCCCAGGCTGCTCTGATCATGTTGTAAGTAATTGATTCCGTACCAACCGGAACACTAGCATTCCCAAGAATCGCAATAATATTCATCGTTGTTGCAGCGGCATGAGCAAAGCTTCCGGTTGCCGGAACGGCGCTACTTGCCGCCTTACCTCCCGCAACACCGATTCCCAATGTCGCTTGTTTCAAAGTTGTACTATTGAGGTTGATAATCATCGGGCCTTGATAGGTAGCATCATTGCCTGACGTATTGTCATTTCTGTTGAAAAATCTGACACCTCCCCAGTCAACAACAGTCCTTTTGGTTTCTGTGCTGTCGTTATACAAGCTGGCGACAAACACTTCGATCGAGGATTTATCAGTTAAGGGCGGGATGCTGACGGTTTTTACTACTATCTCATCCGTCGCATTTCCTCGCGCAACCGTCGGTGTTCCCAGTGCGCCAGAGTAAGTCACATCCGGCAGATCGTAAGTGTTCGCGCTGACGTAAGTAAACCGGTAAAGACCTGCCGTCCAAGTTCCACCGCCAGAGATATAAATTCGTCCATTATTTTGCCCGGCGGTTAGTCCATGTGAGTTTGCCGTAACCCTGACCTTTCCTGATCCGTTGTCTGCAATTGCGGAGGCCAGCACCGCCGGGGCTATTACAGTTAATGGAAGTCCTGACGCTCTATAGATATTCGCCCTTCCATTCACTGGCCACCACTCGCCGCCATTCGCATAAACAAAACAATCTTGTGCAGTTACGTAATAAACATTTAGAGGTACTGTCGTCGGATCAGGCAGAGCGGAGAAAGTAGCAACGGCCGTGGTTCCTGATTTATCCACGCCATCGACCATCAGTCGACCCGTTACCGGATCGATATTGATATTGCTCGTGCCGTTGATCTGGAATACGCAGGGATCCTCATCAACAAATGCAGATTCCGAAATAGCCAGGTTGGTTATGGGTACGGTGAACCAGCCGGTATTGTTCGTCGGTGACTCGTCGAACTGAAACACAGCAAGCGTACTCCCCTCGGGCGAGTCAGTGCTGAGCATGAACTTGGCCCCGCCCGGTATTGCATTCAATAGAGCCGTCAAGTCCATTCCGGAGGGCGACATTGCCGAAATATACATTTCCGTTGCGAGGCCAGGGTTCGCATTGTTGAACTTAATGCCCCCCTGATCCGGCTGTGTTTCGTCAGTATCGGAACTGTATATGCAAGGAAAGCCGCCATTCTTACCGTTGATTCCGTCAGCCCCAGGAATGCTGACACCCGGCAATCCTTTTCTGTGGAACCACAATCCGGAGAAATCGGCGACCGTCAGCACAGCATCAGGCGCTGCAACTTTGATGGCAATGTATTCCAGTTCTGTAGAAGTTGTTAGGATGAAACCGGTACCGCTTGGATCCGAAGCGTAGGCAAAATGCGGGATCAATCCGCTGCCGCCGTTATTTTCTAAATTAATCGGGATAGGATTTCCATCAGCGTCAATAAATGCACCCTCTAAAAAACGGACAAAATTCTCATTCAAAATTTTTCTGATGATGTTTTCTATCAAGGTAGTTGCCATTAGTCGCCCCTGTAATTTACAAAATAAAAAAGCCGCTCTATGGCGGCTTGCGGTTTGCTGCTTAAATATTTGGTTATCTATCCAACCTCTATTGTCTTGGCGCTCAGGAAAGTCGAAGCGTTACGGGTTACTTGCATGACATGGGATGAATCAAGAACCTCACAGGCAAGATAACCAAGTGCATTTACCACGCCTGGATCAATCATCTCGGATGCTTTATTAATGATTACCTGATCATCGCTCGTGACGGTCAATATCATGGCATCGACTCCGCCGCTATACCCGCCTGTCCAGCTCAGATAGATTCTAGTAGGATCGAGTTTGACAGCAGACAAATTCGCCCCGGAGGTAAACAAGTCCGCCGGAATATTTTTAAAAGTAACAAGTACCGGAGTGCTGCCAGTTATGTTAATTAACCATAAAGTTATATCACCGTATGTACGATCATATGATCGGATCACAACAGCCCTGGAAGTATCTAAAATCACCACACAAAATGTTGCCGATGGCGCTGTGCTAACACTCGGGCCAGTAAGAATCAATGCAGACCCGGACGGAGCCGGAGTCGATCCGCTTACTGTTTGAAGTCTTAGCACAATCTGAAAAGATGGCCCTACAAAAGCAACTATGGATTTTGTCTCGCTGATGGATTCTGCGATTAAAAGCGGAGTATGAAGCGTTGAAAACGATGATGTATCCGCGGTCACTTCAGAATTCTCAGTGATCGTGGCACCGGACACATCGAGCACGCGCTCTTTGATTGTGGTCGCCCCGGAGTACATGTAAGCCAGTAACAGCTTGGTTGATGACAGCGCGGTCAATGATGTGCCATTAGCCCCTGTGGTTCCGGCCGCTGTCACGATTGTTTTAACGGTACCCGGCGTGATTGTGTTGCCGGAAATATCCAGCACATACCCTTTAATGTTCGTGCTGCCCGCATTCGCCTGGTATACCACAACGGCTTTTGTACCGGACAATGCTGCGATGCTGATGTTTTTTACCGCTTCGGCGGATATTTCCAGTGGTGTTCCGGATGCCGAGCCATAATTTAATACCACCGCTTCCATGAAACCGGTCGACAAATTCTTGTACGCGCATATTGCTTTGGTTGGTGACAATATAGCAACTGAAATAAAGCGCGAATCTACCGAATTCAAAACCTCCGGCGTGTTGCCGCTGTATATGTTTTCTATGTTATTGCCACTGGCCACCCATACACCCGCAGCCGTTGAAATATCCGCGCAGCTGAAGGCTACAACTTGTCCCGGATTCACATAGCAAATAAATATGCCGCCGTTCTTACGCACTCCAAACCGGTAAGCACCTGCATTCTTGATCACATAAAGATTGGCGCCTTTCTGCAGAGAGTTTGCAGCTGGTAAAGTTACCTTCTTACCCGATGCGGTCATGCTCACAACTTGCAACCGGCCGCTGGATGATGTCAGGGTGATATCCACTGCGCTGCTGGTCGTGTCTGATCCGCCGTAAGTGGTGCGTGTTTGCAATGCCCAGTTCGTAGGATCAAGACTCGGGTCGGTTGTGCCGGCGCCATTGGTTTTTCTGCGATAACTGAAAAAATCAATCGGGCTATATCTGACTTGGCCTGCGGTATATGTGGTACCGGATACCCAGGCCGCATTAGCCAGTTCTCCAGCTGCAGATTCTGCATTGAGGGCCAGTTGATTCATTTCTGACACGGCAGAATTAACCGCGGCAAAAATCGGATTAAGCTCGCTCACCAACGTATTCGCGCTTTGCTCAAACTCTTCTGCGGTTTGACTTAGAGTATTTGGCAGCGGTGTAGAAAATAATGGTATTACTGTGCCCATTTTTTAGATGCCTTTAAGGGATAGATTAATTTCTGCTTCTGCTGGGTTGCTGATATCAATCTGGAAATTTCTGTAAACACCAAATAAAATTAGTGCTTCTTGATATGGATGCTCAATATCATCCATACCGGACCATACAATAGCTTTAGCATTGGCCAGCTCTCTGAATTGCCGAACAGCATTCAATCTGTTTTTCTTAACTAAAATCTTTAATTCGTTGGTTGGTATGCTGGGTATCGGAGTGAGCGTCGCCTTACCAAATTCGCCCCAGTCAATCTTTGAATAGTTATCTGAATCATCAATAGGATTCCACTGTATAGCTCCTATATCGATTGATGATCCAATGGCCAGCCTGCCTAATTCAACAAATCCGGATGGATCTGATAGCGTCAAATAGATGACCGGATCAGCAGCCGGGGGGATATGAAAGTTTGCAACGGCTTTCGTATATGTGAACGGCGCGAAGAAATACTCATAGAACGAGTTGACATTGCGTGATCTCAGATATCCATCCAGTGTAAATATTGTGGCCCCATCTATTCCATTCTTTACAGTCAGATCAAGAAGCGAAGCCTTCAGACCATCGAACATGATGGCGTCGATTCTTTTGCCCGGGCGCAATACCACAGTCATGGGCGAAGTGCCCACGCTTGGATTGCCCTGGTTGTAATCGAACATGCGCCAACGGTTCGTATTGCCTTTCAATATCCACTTGGTTTCATCGGTCACCGGATTGCCGATATTTCCGGAAACGAGCGATTCATAAACCAGGTGCGTGTCAATATCGATCACACTGACTTGATCAAATTCCGCATAAGTAACTTCAAAGCTGTATCCGGGTTCGGATGTATCCGGTTCTGCAATCGTGCTGCTGATCAGCTTTGAATCAGTAATTGGATATGGCAGAAATGCTTTCATGCTACCGTCTTAACCCGAATGAAATCACCACCTTGAATTACCTGATCAAGCTTCTTAATCAATTTTTTAACGGAAGCGACAACCTCATCATTACCAATCGTTTTCTTTAGGTTGTTATTGCTGGTTATATGGCTCGGCCCTGTTCTTTCCAGTTCCGGTCCACGCTCGCCGACAATACGCAACCCGCCGCGGTGGAATCCACCATCGGCGAATCTTGGAATATGCGAATTATCCCGAAAGAACTTATCCGCTTCGGCTTGAGTGAATCTGCCGGTGTTAATTATCTGTTGAGATGTCACGCCATTTGCAGCAGCATCTCTTGCAATTTCTTCAGGCGTGCGTGGGACTTTGAAGTAATCAATGATGGCTTGATTGGAAATATTCGGATTACCGGAAATTTCGCCACCCCCAATTACGCCACCTCCACCCTGGCTCGATGCCAGATTGAAATTTGCGATCGCTTTGGTCAGATCAACAATGGAAGTATTCAATCCGTTGATCGAATTGATCTCCAATTGCGCCCGCTCAATCAGCGAATCCAGTCTATCCATCTCATTCTGGAACCCTTCCTGCAAAGTTCGTTGATGACCTTCCAATTGCTTCAGGCTACGTTCTTCAATGGTCAATTGAGAATCAGTGAGATCGCCCAGCTCTTGAACCAGATTGGCCGTCTTAGCCTGTTCCCGTGCCAGCTCAAAACTGCTGCGAGCGCCGGTAATATTGTTTGATTGCAATGCACTTAAAGCTTTGTTGATATCTCCTACTTCCGGCAATCCACCGCCCGCTTTGGCGGTATTGATTGCGCTCAATATCTGGAACTTCGCTTCATCCCGGCTGATCGGCCGCAGGGCATCAACCGTATTTGCCAATGCACCGGATAAATTCTTAAGCTTTCCGATGGAATCGGAAACCTGCTGGATACGGGAATTGACTTGTTCAAGCGCGACATTGTATTGATCAGTCGCGCGTTTTCTTTCCGCATCGACCGATTTTTGCAAATCAACAAAAGCGCTATTGAGTGCTACCGCGGCATTTTGTTTTATGGTATTGGCTGCGGCATCGGCTGCACTGTTCACCGCAAACAGCGCATCACCCAAACCCAACAGCTTGATCCGCGTCTCATCGGACAGGCTGACCGTTTGAATCAATGCCTTGTACTGATCATTGGTCAGATCGGCCGCCAACCCTAAGCCGGTTAACTGAGTTTTGAGATCATCACGGACAATCGCCAACCGTTCTGCATCGGTCAGAAAGTTTTTTGAGAAAGATGATGTCAGATTGGCCAATCGTTCCGGCCCGCCAGCCAGGTCAATAAATGCCGTCCGAGCTTCTATCGACATGTTCTTGATAAGCTCGCGCGCAAATTGCGAGGATGCACCCAGATTCTTAGCAGATTCAGTCAGCGCGGAGAATTCAGCTCCCAGACGGTTAACCGTTTGTATTGCCGTCTCGCCACGCTTCGCGAAGTTATCCACTTCCGGCAATAACCCACGGGCCAGGCCATCAGTAATGCGCGCGATCTCTTCCGATATTTGCTCATCGGACAGCATCTTGCCTTTCTCTGATACCAACTCGATGGTATGGCTGAAGTTATTAATGCCATCGACACTCAAGCCCAAATCAGCACCGATCTTGCGTAGACCCTCAGAGGTTTGTGTTGTGGTCTCGCTAATCAATCCGAGGATATCTTTTGACACTCTGGCCAGTCCGGCGGCAAACTCATTGAGCTTGCGATTATCCGTTTCTATTGCGCCGGTAACCGCATCGATTCTGGCAAAATCATTCTTATCGCTGCGGAATAAACCACCCTTGGCCACGAAATCAGTTTGCAGGAATCCGCTCTCAAAACCTTCCGCACCAATGGTACCGGTAAGCGATGTTGATTTTTGTTTGAGCGGGCCGCGACCGAACAGGCCATTGATTAATGGGCCAATGACAGGCACATAATTCAGAATCTTGCCAGCCGCTCCCCCGAGCATCTTGTCACCGGCCAGCAGGCGGGTAATCTGATCAACGGCAGCCACAACAATCGCTGGGCCAGCAAAGGCGGCAACCGACGCCCCGAGGCTGGCGGCACTAGCGGCACCTGATGTGAACCCACCTGCCGCCAATCCACCAATTGCGTCTCCTGCGAATCCTCCGCCGAATGCTGCGATTGATCCTGAGTTAAGAAAGCTACCAGCACCACTAATTGCCGAACCCAACAATCCAGTTGCACCAAATCCTGTTTTGAATAGTGTCGCAGCATTTGCACTGAGACTGGCAATATCAAATGCACTGGCACCGGTACCGCCAACACCTGATGCACTTGCCGCCCCAGGTACAGCAAACATTGCGCTCAGGCCAATGCTTTGGGAAAATTTCAATGCGGCAAATTCCGACAGAATGCGGCCAACTGCTGACTTAGCGTTGCGCCACATTCCATCCAGGCCATCATTAAAAAAGTCAAAAATGCTATTGGCAAATGTGGATTGGATATTCCGCCCGGCCTGGATCCATAACTGATCCATCTCAGTGGTAACTTGCCTGTTGACCGCGCCCACATCCTGCAATTCCCGCTTCGCTTTATCGAGTGCGCGTGTGTAGGCTTCTACGGTAAAGTAGGGTTTGAGCCGCTCTAGTTCTTCCAGGGTTTGGTTGTAACGCTCTTGCTTGGTGGCTACGCTGTCGGTAATGTCACGCGCCCGCTTAGCTTCGGATTCGTATTGCTTGAGTTTTACTACTTCCAGGTCGAATGCTTTCGTCTGCTTATCAATTGATTTAGTTGCGGCATCGACTGCAACGGGAAGTTTGACTTGGAAATCGATAGCTTTATTTGTTCCACCGACATCGATGGCTTGCGCTATTTGCTGTTCTCCGTTTAAAACGGTGTCAACAAACTTACGAAATTCTGCACGCGCTTTGATATTGTCCTCGGCATACGCTTGCCCGATGAACTTGGCCCCGGAAAAATCAAGGTTTGTCAATGCGGCAAATTGTGCCGCACGCGCGCCAATTCCCCGCCCAAGCTCATCTATGATACCAACCACAGAGGCACCCGCAATGGCCAATCCTTTTAGTACTGCACTTGCCGCAGTGCTAACAACTGAAAAAGAACTGATCTGCCCGGTGGAATTATTGACCGCCAAGGCAATATTATTCAGAGTGGGCAGAAGATCAACAGACAGGGAGGTAAAGAATCCGGTCACTCTGGCTTTACCCAAAGCCAACTGATCATTGAATAACGCAGCTTGGGCGGCGTTTGCCTGCGTTACTGCGGTGACATGATCAACACCTTGCGCCAGATTGTTAAGCATCGGCAATAATTCAGCACCGCTTTTACCGAACAGGGCTTGTGCTACGGCTGTCTTCCTGGTGCCATCTTCATATTGCTGTAGCGATCGCGCTACATCGATGTACACATCAGCCGCTGTTCGCAGCTCGCCATTACTATCGCGGGCTGATACACCGATGGCATCCAGCGCGCGAATTGCATTGGATGTGGGATCATCGATCTCTGCCAGACCTTTTGCCAGGCGGGTGATGCCTTGTTCAATTGGATTAAATGCATCACCGAAATTCCGTGCGACTTGTTCGATTCTGGATAAGTCTTCAATGCTTGATCCGGTTTTCTGCGCAGCATCATCCAGGCTGTTGAGAATATTGATGGATTCGGTAATGCGCGAGAATGCCGAATTCAAACCAACCACCGAAACTATCGCGCCCGCTACATTGCCAGCAACATTACCCAGGAATTCTTTCGCGCTGTTGCCCGCCTTGTCGAATGAAGTCTGCGCATTCTTGGCGAACTTGAGCGCTTCCTGGCTGGATTTATCTAGCCCTTGGGTGTACTCCGCATATTCAAGCGCAAGTTTTACAACTAGGCTACCCAATGCAGACATTATTGTTTCTCCCGGAAAACATCCAGCGCCGCTGATTCCATCATGCGCACATCCATAAATAGCGATGCGCGTTTTTTCTTTTTAACGGCTGACATTTTCATAGTGGATTCAAGCGAACCATAATTGATACCGAGAGGGTGACCGGCCGGGCTGATGTTCCACTGCGTACCCATTGCCAAAAACAGCAGGACGGACTCCCAGTTTTCCTGCCAAACTTCGCAGTCGTCTGAATCTTTGCCGCTAAAATTGCGCCGGGCTGCTTCAATAACTGCTTGCGGCGCATTGGCAGCAACCAGGCCATCGATAACATTTTGATCGATGCTTGGATTATCTTGACGGTCACCCGCCCAATAACGGGCAACCGCTTCTAGTTTTTTTCGCGCGCCTTAACGACTGAATTCCAAAATGCTATTGATAAACCATGCAAGGCTTCCGGGATACGAATCAGCGCCTCAAGGTTGTCATCATTAAATTCAACCGGCTGATTATCATCAGCAAGGAAATCCTCCCATCCTGATAATTTCTTGCGCATTAAATCCTGCTGCGGCAATTTGCGCAGCTCATCCAGTTCGCCAACGTCGGTACGCAGGAATATCGCTTTGAATTTTGAATGATCATGCCCGCACTTTTCATTCGGGGTGTACACATCCACTTGAGCGGTGAACGTTGGTTTCTTTGTTATTTTGAATGCCATGATTTACCTTATTGATTATGTCAATGCGATCGACAATTCGTCATTGCCGGTATCCGGGAGCAATTGCAGAGCAAGCCCCAGCATTACCACACCATCTTTATCCTGGTATTGCGGATTCGTCAGCTGCACTTTTGGCGCTGAGATTGTGAAGGTTTTGCCAGCACCACTGCCATGCGTCATTGATATGGCCGCAAGGGTTCCGTCTCGAACCATGTTATGCCATGCCTTAGTTGCTACGGATGTCATAGGTATTGATATGCTTCCGGTAACACGCCGATCGGTGATCAGAACTTCTTCCAGGGTTGGCATGTTGCGATACACAACTGTATTGCCTAAATCCAAAGAGAATTGATCGAATGGGTTAGTGGCTCCATGCAAAGTGAAAGCGGTAGTGTTTACCTTATTCACAGCTTGCGGAGCCAGGAATGCGGAGTAATCGGAATCTGTCGGTAGCGCGGTATCCGTTGTGTTTGAATATAGGCCGGTCAGCTTGACACTCACCCTCGGTATGCCGCGCGAGTTAAGCGTAAATGTCGCCGTCCCCATGCATCCAATCATTTTATGCAGCAGGCCATCCAGGAAGTAATAAATGGATACTGACTTGAAAGCGGTAGATATCGGCTCATAAGTAACGCTGGTATCTGCCACGATGGTTTCACCGAACCCGCAGGCTTTCAGCAACGCAGCCCAGCCTGGCACGACCCCTGCTGCTGATGCTCCGGCTAATTCAAATTCAACAGTCAGCTCGGAATGGGCAGAAACCTGCACGCTGCCTGACGAGCCCAGGTATGGTTTTACGTTATCCCGCTCCGCAAACTCTGCCACCACTGGCTGCACGTCAGATACTTTGGCGAGTATGGAATTAGCTGCTGATGTTGGTACGATATCAACGCCGTTTGTGGTTTCTTCTTTCACCGCTAAAACCACATTGCGCATTAGCTTTGCCATGTTTGCTCCTTAAGTAGTCGTTCGGATTCTAAAATTTTGGAAATAGGCATACACGCCCGGCAACTCTTCGAAAGAAGCATCGCCGCTTTCTTCTTCGGTGATGAAACCGGTGATGGCCTCCATTGCCGTTTGGATGGCCGCTTTGTAAGTTGAGAGTTCTGTTTTGGTATAGGCGAAGGTAACTACCGTTATCACGTGCTGTGTATAGCCTCCGCCAAGAACCCAGTCTGATTCCGGCGTGCTGTCGATTTCAAACACGATGGCAGGAAATGTTGGTTCCGGCGGCAATTCGACTGCCCAGGAGTTAGCCAGCACAGCAGCCAATGCTGTGGTGACTGTGGTTCCTATGGTCATGGGTTGTTGTATTTAGCCAGGTCTTTGACTAGACGATCTTCCATTGCGGCGATGGCTTCTTGTTTTTTGTTAACCAATGCTTGTCCAATAAATGATCTTCCGGGAATTCTTCTTGCACTTTGAGCGTTCCTTATTGCTTGCTTCTTTCCAGTGCCACCTCTTAATGCTTCCCCTGGGCCACGTGGAATCCACCCAAATTCAAGAAAACTCCAATAATAAGGATCATCGACATATCGAATACTGCCCTTACGCAGCACAAGCTTGCTCTTCTTCATCGCACTTTTGGTCAGATCCTTGCCGTGTCTGACACCAAGGTGATATTGCTCAACGCCCTGGGGAACCCTGCTTTCACGTTTAATTGCAATGTTTCTAATCAACGCCCCACTTTTATTGAATCCATGGGATTGAGCAATTGCCTTTGCTTCTTTGCGTAATACCCCACCACCCGTGGCCGCCATTCTGCGCGAAGTTTTATGCACCATTTCTTGGCGCAACTCCAGGAATTTTCCCAGCAACTTATCCCCGCCAGTGATAATAGTCTTACCTGCCATGATTCCCCCCGGTATCACAGGTAATAATCAAATACTCATTGGCTTCCATAAAATTATTCACATGCCGAACATTGAAATACTTGCCGTTAAACATGATCCTCATTTGATTAGTCACGCCTTCCAGAAAGTACAGAGTAAATTCAGTGCGAGATTCCAATGTTCGGCCACCTTGTTGAGTAATCGAACGCTCATTGCCGGATAGGTTGTTGACCTTCGCCCAGATATTCGCCGCAAAATCAGTCCATGTATCTATCATCCCACCCTCGTCATCCTTAGTCTGACTAAGCTGCTGAATGGTTATTTGTTTATTCAGTTGGCCTGCGCCCGGTACCGGCATGGTTATAAGTTATAAATTCGGTAAGCATTCAGCAGGTTGTCAACAAAATCCATTTTGCTTACGATGTTTCCGACATTCACAGATTCACGATTCCGGAACCAGTGGCTGATTTGCAATTTCATCCATTGCTTAAGTGCCTCGGGTACGGCATCTGCATTGGCATATCCGGCTACATAGCGGACACGAACATTGTTGATCCCGTTGTATAATTGCGGCCAGGATTTATTTGGCGCGATTACTACACGTGCGATTGAATTGCTGGCGTTATCCAAGACATACTCTGTGCTGGCCAACGTTTGCTCAGCCCCTTCCCAATCAGTAAATTTAACACTGGTGATACTTGCGACCGGAACCCGATGCAGGCGCATTTCACTCATAAAACAATCCAAGGATAATTCCCAGGTCTGCGGCAACAGCGCCCGCCCTGTTTCCTCTTCACATAGATTCCGCGCCGCTTTAATTAAAGATTGAATAAGCTCATCCTCAGCACTGCTAGTCCAACGCAAATGGGCCTTTGCCTGCGCGAGAGTCAAAGGCTCAGTGGCAGGAGCTGTGATTAATTTTTCAGGCATGAGTGATTATTTTGTGAGATGCTTTTTAATCACAGGATCTTTCAACGAAAGGCAGTAATCCACAGCAGATTGATTTGCATCAACGGATGATCCTAAATTTTTAATCACATTCGGATCCGCCTCGATAATGTTATCCGACTCATAACGCACGCCATTCAGAGTAAATCCGCCCAAAACCCTGGCGCGTTGCATCGTGTCTGTTTTCTCTTTTTTACTTGTCATCTTGGTTTTGTGGCGCAGCATCAGCAGGTTTTGGGCCAATGGCGGTAAACGAAGAATTTTCGAAAGCAATGGTTTTCTGCCCAGAAACCAATTCTCCACTTTCACCATTTTTATGCTTGAACGTTATTGATTCAACTTTAGTCGGATCAATACCCGCCAGTTCAGCCACCTTTTCTCGACCTAATTTGTATGATCTACGATCAAGCGCTTTGCCAAGCTCGTGTTTATTTCCATTCACCGTTATTTTCATTTCATCACCTAAAGTAAAATACGAATAATTTTATGTTCCATTCGTAACGGGAATTACCGTCACGAATGGTTGAAAGCAATTAAACAGGCGGGTTAGGTGTAGGCATGTTGGCCGGGTTGCCCAGGATGGCAACAGCAGACAATAAAGCTGCACTGGCATTGCCCACAGGGGTGATGGTCAACCGCGTGTAGCGTTTGTTTCCAATGTAGCCAAGTTTGCGGCATTCGTTGTCGTCATCGAACTGGAACGCTGCCAAGACTTCTGTACCTAGCAAGTATTTATCATCTACCGCATTAGCTCCAGACATTCCCGAATCATCACTTTCTTCCAGCAACACAGTAAATGTTGCATCGGCGTCTCCGATCGATCCGGTGGCAATTACATATTCCAGGGTATCGAATCCCTGGCGGTCAATAATTTGGCCAACTTGCGCGGTTGTGTCTGCCACGGATACCGGGCTGATGACGCGCTTTACATCAACATTGTTATGTCCATCACGCATTATGTGTCTCCTAAATAAGAAACCCGCCGAAGCGGGTTTTATGGATATCTACAAATCAAACTTTTAGCTTTCGGCGAATTTCATTAATTTGATAGCTTCAAAGTTTTTGATGCCGCCACCGACACGCTTTCGGAAATTGAATTTCGTGGTTCCCTTAGTGGTAAGGTTGTCACGAATCAATGTAATACCTTTACGATCCACTATACGGTAAGCGCGTTTGAAGTTTGCGTATGCAATAGAGTAGGAATTAGCTTCAATCACTGGCATGTTGTCATCGATCACCACAGGCGCACCTAATACTAGTCCGGAGAATTGTCCTGTAGGATCAAGCTGAAACAGATAAAAATGTCCAGTTCCATCTTTGATCTGACGCACTTTTGCCAGACTGGTATCAGCCATCAGTAATTGCGCGTCTGTCCGATAGATCGATTTCAACGAATGAAGAAAATCAATTATCTTATCGCCGGGATTGGATGCTGCAAATACGCCAGCTCCACCAGACGGAACATAGCCAACTTTACCCCAGGCGTAGGATGCATTTGCAACCATTGGGTATTTTAGAATACCGCGCGGTTTTTTTACCCCAGTGCCATTGATGAATGCATCGGCTTCTGCTTCACCAAAACCTATTCCAGCTTCTTCAACAATATCAGACTCAATATCAAAGTCGGCATCTTCCAGGGACTCATTATAGGCCCAGGGTTCTATTTCCATTTCTTCAGCAAGGATTTCTATCGCTGCATATTTCGCATTGGTTGTTTCTCCACCCGCCTCACCTTCTCCAACCCAGCGTGCTGATGTTCCGCTGGTTTTGACACGAGACTTCAATCCCATGGCGCCAATGGTGCGCACATCGGCAATATTTCTTAATGCAGCAACAGTGCCCGCAACCCGATCAATACTTGCTTCCATTTCAGAGTGAATCAATAATCCGCCATCCACATCGGATCCACGCTGGAATGCCTTCTTCTCCAATTTGGATAATTGGCTCGCATCCCCACCCTTGCGCAAGAACTTTTGCAGCGCCACTTTATATTCCAGTTGCTCCGGAGTTAAACCTTTGGTATCAATTGCCTGCGGACGATTGGATTTTTTGGCGACTTCCTGAATATCTCTGCTGAGTTGCGTTAAGTCGGAATCAATCTTCGCAACCTTTTCTACAGTGTCCGCAGGCGCATATCCTTTTTCTTCAATGGCCTTCAGCCTTGAATCATTAGCCGCCTTGTACTGTTCCCACGCATCGCCTTGTTTCTTAAGCAAATCTGTGATCTCTCCCATATTGACTGTATCACCCATCAGGAATGGAAGTAATGCTGCCGCCCCTAGCGCTTCCGGAGAAATGAGATCTGCAGTTGTAACGATATCGCAGGCTGTCAGGATGAACATAACACTCACGACAAAAACAATTGTCGCTAATCTTGATTTGATTATGGAATTCATTTGATTTCCCTTACTGTTATTGATTGGAAAAAATTGAGATGTTTCTTTTTAAATGTGCCGCCAGCTCATCCATTACCTCAGCGTCGCACTGATCTAAGGATTTGAATCCGTGAGCCAGAATTGCTTTTGACTCACTGCGAGAGAACCCGGCATCACGCAGGGCACGCTCGGCTATTTTGATATTGAGCCCGCTTTTAACCGATAACACGCGAGCTTCCGTGTTTGCTGGAAATGTCACCAAAGACACTTCCATCAATTTGATTTTTGTTAATGTTCGGTAAGCTTCATCAGGCCCAGGATTGTCATTGCGCTTCCATTCAACAGGAATATAACCAATGGATAATCCGTTGATTGCGGGTCGGGGTGACATCTTCATCAACGTGTAGGCATCACGACCGCGTTCGATATCTGCCAGTATCGCATCCATCTTCAGGCCGGTGTCATCCTCACCCATGTCGCTGATGATTCCGATCGGCGTCATGTCTTCGGCCGTTCCTGACCAGCCGCCATGCTGTAGCAACAATGATGGCCATATGCCTGTTTTCTTAATTTCTTTTAACGTTTCCCGAAATGCGCCTTTTTGTATTGCATCGCCATAACTATCCACATTGCCGAACACAGCGCCGTATCCGGAAAACTTCATCTCTTTGCTATCGACCTGATCCTCTCCGGTGCCATCTGAGAATTTCAACTCCATCAAGCTGCAGTTAAGATGCTGTATCGCCATTGTCATTTCCTTGCTTGTCTGAATTGTCGGGATCTTCTGTTGATGTACCACCGGGCTGTTCTGTATTCATGGCCACACGGTATTCGTCGCCGCCTTCATACGGGTTCATTTCTTCCAAATCCCTGACCTCGTTTGGATTCATCGCACCTATGTTGCACATCTTGGTGTAGTAATCCGCGCGATCTTTGGTGGCTCCCTGCATCAGAGCATTAACAACAAACTTTGGGTAATAACCTTCTTTTCTTTCCACTTCGGTAAGTAAGTTTACTGATGCTGACTGGCTAACCCGTGCATACCAGGATAGAAGCGTGTATTTGACATGCGCGCCAAACATTGCTTCGGCTGAAGCGTATGTGGCCGCCTTATCCGAGTGGCCGATCATTATTGGCATCACCCGAGCGCTTCTGCAGATTTCTTCTACTTGAAATCGCCTTTGCTCCAAATGTTGGGCATCCACGCCTGTCATCGCCAACGATTGCCATTTAAGCCCGCCATGTAATATTGCGGTCCTATAAGCGTTTTCATTTCCACCCTGCATGGATTGCCAAGCTTCTCTTAATTCATCAAGAGTTTCTTTTTTTAAGGTTGAGTCAGTTGATAGTACCCCACCGGTACGAGCGCCATTGCTAAACATTCTTGCGCCATGTTCTTCGGCTGCCAGTGATAAGCCTATCGCCTCGCGAGCTAGTTTCACCGCTTCCATACCGATCACCCCATCCCAGGATGGTCCGCGGATGTGCCACATGTTCTCGCAGGAAACCTTAATTAATCCTCCTTTGCCGTCGTAAACTTCAAAGCGCCGATCCCAACCATCCCTGACAATCCGCACGCTTTCCGGAGTAAATGGCAATAGCTCTACTATTTCGCCGCGCAGTCCACGCACTTTATATACATAGGCATTGAAATGGATCGCCAGATGAAGACCGATTTGCTCTCTAAGTTCAAATGATGTTTGCCACTCATTTGGCCTTAGATAAAGTAATTCATATAATGAATGATCGTCAGCAATATCCGATCCGCGGCCGCTCGATCGTTTCTTGTATAACTTGAACGGAACCTGCGCCAATCCTTCAGCAATGACTCGCGCGCATGCAAATACAGTGCTGACATGTAATGCATTGCGCCAGGTTACCGATACTCCGCTCTTGGAATTTGTTGTGCCAAAAATCTCTTTGTACAAATCCCTGGCGTTGATTATGGATTCACTTTTCTTGCCCCACGGAATCAGTGATGAAATTGAAAAACTCATGAGCGCCTTAGAGAACAAATATTCCGGGTTCGGCAGATTCAGATGTTTTATTGCTCAATGCAACACCAGCACCCATTACAGCCGCTACTATCAAATCAATGCGGCCCGTGGCTTTAATCTTGTTGAATTTTCTATTGCCAGCCTCATCACCAGCCACGATGGCATTGGCTGCGCACATGGTCAATACCGGATGCCCATTGTGAGCTACATCGCCATTGAGCAATGCAGTCTCAAACATCTCGATTGCCGGACTCATTTCTTTGTATCCTTGTCCAAAAGGTATCAATTCCGGCAGTGGATAACCATCATCAGATGCCATCTGAATCAAATCCTCCATGCGCCAACGATCGTAGGCGATGCACTGGATATCAAAGCAATCCATTAATTCAGAAATTCTTTGCAAAATAAATCTTTTGCTTATTGCTCTTCCGGGTGTGGTTTCCAAAAATCCAGCAGTTTTCCATGCAAAGTATGGAACTTTGTCTTGCTCTTCTTTCCGCCCAAGACCTTCATCTGGCAGCCAAGCGAAAGCTATCAATAGCCATGGCTCTCCTGGATTGTTTGGTTCTATCCACAACACGAGACCTGTCAGATCTGTTGTTGATCCTAGATCTAGACCTCCATATGCACGCCTGCCACGCAGGTCTTGCCAGTCATATACTCTACGCGCGCCATTCCAAATCTCATACGATATCCATGGATTGGATGCTTCTGTCCATTGACAAAAATTTATACGCCTGACCACAGCCTCCTGGCTCGGCATACCTATAGCATCTCTGACTTGCCCATTAAGATATTTCTTAGTCGGCAAACCGTAACGCAAGCTTGGATTGACTTTATGCCAGCATTTTTTATCCTTGAATGGATCATCATTCTCATCAAGTGCGCACACATATGCGAATAACTGATCGTCATTTCGTGACCCAGTCACGACTTTTATTGAATAGTCGTGATAAACCCCGCATGGCGTTTTTTTATCTGACCCGCTATTGGTAATCATTGCGATCAACGGCTGTGTGCGAAACTTGAATCCCGCTTTCATCATATCTATGACGTGCGCAGTTTTATGTTCATGCACCTCATCAATAAGGCCGATATGTGGTCTCGGTCCTGATTGCGCATCGTCGGAGGATATTGTGCGAAAAAAACTACCGTTTTTTAAATATGATAAATTCCATGTCTTGTCGTGACGCCCGGTTTTCTTTAATGCCTTTGAGAGAATCGGAGATTGATCCACCATCGCAACAGCATCGCGAAACAGCACCATCGCCTGATCTTTCTTTGTTGCAGCAGCGTATACCTCGGATCTCATTTCTCCATCAGCAACCAATCCATACAACCCTATGCCCGCTTCCATAGGAGACTTGCCACTTCCTTTGGCGGTCTCAATATAGACAATTCTGAATCTTCTAAGGCCAGCAGCATCAACCCAGCCGAAGATGCTTCCTACTACAAACTTTTGCCAATCGAGAAGTTCGTAAGGTTTGCCTTCATACTCACCACCATTGAGCCTAAGTACATCTCGAAAAAAACCAATTACTCGATCAACTTTTTCAAGGTCGAAAAAAAAGCCACGGTCAGTGGCTTTTTCCAAATCGTTAAGATGTCTTTGACACGCAGCTCGTACGGGCGGACCTGCAATTATTTTTCCTTGGACTACCTTCCGAGCGTATGTGGTTACCGGATCACGTGAGGTAATTTTTACCGGGTTCATCAGATGCGAATAAATCACCTTGCAATCCAGGCGTCACGCGGGTACGCGCAGCAGGCGACAAACCAAATTGTTGTAAATATTTATAACAATCTTCCATGGCACGATTAGCAACAATTAAATACGGATTTTGTATTGGGTATCCGTTTGGCGATGTAATGATCATTCCGTCACCACCATCAGCTTTATTCTCTCTAATTCTCTTTTCAGCTTCTTGCCACCTACCATAAGCTACGCAATAAAGAGCTAGCGCTGCCGTGTCAATGTCAGTGATGAGTTTGTATTTTTCAAGCAATAAAATTATTCTTAACCATTCTTGTTTTGCCGCGCCAGTCACATGTGCCGGACATTCTGGAGCTAAATATTTAGGTTTATTGTCGCCAACTGTCTTGAGCTCGGTTACATTATTTTTCTTTGGTACTGGTCCAGGTTTCATAATTTATTAAAATGACGGTTAAAGTAATTTAACCCCCCCTACCTTTAATTCAATTTTTTGCACACGAATTTAGGCGAACGGTCTATAAGCAAAAAGTTGTAGAGATTTGACCCGCCCCCGGTCAGTTGCTATCTATTCCAATGGTGATTAATGTCTGTAGGTTTACCGGTCAAGTCACATCCAGTATCAATTCCTGATTTCTCAAGTCTTTGCTTATGACTATCGTGGCAATGACTGCACAATGACTGCCAGTTATTCCTGTCCCAAAATAGATTCATATCGCCGCGATGAGGAACAATGTGATCAACCACCGTTGCGGCAACAACCTGCCCTCTCGCCTCATGATCAACACACAAAGGGTGATTTTTTAGAAATCCTTCCCTGGATTTCTGCCACTTATATCCATAACCTCGCTGAGCTGCAGATTTTCTATCGTCATATTTATGTGGTTTAGGCATAAAAAAAGCCAGCTCGCAATGGCTGGCTTCTGGAGTTTCTGTGAATGTTTGGTTATGCTGAACGTACTTCTAAACAACTTAGCAGATTTATATCATTTTTGTGCACCATGTGCAAATTTAAATTTAAATTATTTGCCACGATCTCACGGGCGTGATCTAAATAATTATAGTAAGAACGCTTCGAAATACCGCATGCATGAGCCTTTACTGCAGAATCTTTATATCCAGAAATATATTCGACTCGAACAACAATAAGCAATACATAAGGTAGCGCTTCAACAGCCTGGTTAGTTTGCACACACTCAGAATCAATCGCCTGACCACACCACTCGCTAGGACTGCTAGGATTTAACCCAACAAACGCAGCAGCGGACGGATACCCGAGCGCAACGCCGCTCCGCATCTTCCACTGGCCCCACTTTATCAATCGTGACGAAACCGTACCTTTATCAAACGTGTACAAATTATCTTTATCCATCATTATCTCCACTATTGATCACGAAACCACTTGCACCGATGCCCTACTCTCGGCACACCAACTTGACGATCATTCCTTCCATCACCACAAACCAACCGATCAAACACCAAGCGATGCGACAAACACGCCCGGCATCCAAGGTCATCCAGCTCTAATTTCTCCACCACATCCGCCGGATCACCATAAAAATAATGTGGTACCGCATTACTTCGCATGAGGTTTGTCCTTTTCCATATCACCCTCACTGGCACCATCCCCGGTCAATGGGTTACCTTGGAGGATGTCCTTCAAACTAACGGCCACATCCGGATCACACTCAGACTTCTTCCCGATAGACCGGCCACCTTCCTCGGCATAAGTCATCTTCACGCCAGGCCCGAACACATTGCGCACATGGTTAGCAAACTCAACACAGCTCGGGAATAAACGCCGAACCTCATCTTTATTCACAAAATACGGTAGGACGTCTCGCCCGATCTCATCATAGGATGGGCTTCTGCCTCATATTCCAACTCAACAAGCAGGAACTCGATCACATCATGCAAAGGAATAAATGGAGGATTCTGCACATTCGCATATATCCAATTCGATATATATTGATCTCTCGTGACCTTCTTTATACGATCATTTCCAGTAATTAAAGAAATTGCTTTACGTCTAAATTTTGGATCACAGTCATTAAAAGCCTCGATCATTCTCATGTAATACATATCGATAATCGCGAGCAAAGCAACTGCACGATCATGAATAGGTAATTGCTTATCCGAAACCACACCACAGGCCTTCCTCTTAATAACCTCCCCTTCAACATACTCAATCATATTAATTCCTTGTTTGTAAGTTACTGATTATTAAAACTGTTACGGTGTTACGACACTGTTACGGCAAAGTTACGACATAAGTTATTGAATATATTAATTGTTACGGTGTTACGGCTATTTTTTCCCTATATAGAAAAAATAAAAATTTTTATTATTTCTATATTGGAGAAATATAAAAAAATAAAATGCATACGCGCGCACGCGAGAAAATGCCGTAACACAATAAACCATGCGGGTTACAGCCGTAACTTTGCCGTAACAGTGTCGTAACACCGTAACATTTGAGGCGCGATCAATCTTCATCCTGAAACCCCCGCTTATATTTGCTTAAAAAGCCAGCAAACAAATCGATACAGCCAATTGCCCACTCGCCAATTTTGCCGTTACCAGGCCCATTATTTGCCGGAATCCACATCTTCACGCTGCTTTGTTCATTTCTTGTCGAAGGCAGCCTGACAACCTTCACATCAAGAATCGCGGCGCCATCTTGAGTACGCAGATGAGGAAGATCAATCGCTTTCCTCGCCGATGACCCGAAAGCACTCTTTTCCGGATAAAATCGAACGCCGTTCAATCTGCACCAATGCATGAATGCTTGATATAACTGCTCGACGGAGCAACCCATCAGAGGGAGAGGGAGAAAACCTTTAATCCATTCGTACATGAAACGTTGCGCAGGCCTGAGGCCCAGATCAATCAGCTCTTTCTTGGCAATCGTCATGATCGGCCGGGTGTATTCATTGAAGTCACCTAAATCCAAATGCATCAGGTGATAATAAAATGCCTCAATACCACCATTCTTAAGACATTGAGAAACTTCATCATATAAACCATCGGTACGCTGCGGCGGTGTGTAAACTACGAAATACCGTCGGTCGGACGGCTCAAGCGCTAATGGTTGATCCTCATTGGAAAGAAATACAACGTTGATATGATTTTTCTCTGTCCGAAGAGGAAGAAATTTAGGATTTACCTGGATAGTCTCGCCGGTGATAAATGCTTTCAGCTTGTTTTTTTGGTGATAAAGCTCCTGCCTGGCAATAACCTCATCACCGATCAAAAACAATTTGCATGACATCCAATCGTTATAAATACCTTCCAACTGCTCTTGACCAACGACCAAGGCATACCGGCCGTAAATGGCGGATATTATTTCAAAGAACAGATTTTTACCCGTACCCTGGGGCCCATGAAAAACCAACGAAGAGCGCATCTTTGCCCCCGGCTTCTGCAGTGGCAAAGCCAGCCATTTAAGCACCCAATTCATTACCTCATAAACACCCTCATCAGACCCTGCAGATTCAGCACAAAGATGATGGAGCAGCTCTAGAATCGGTACAAATCGACCCTGCTTAGGTTTTATATCGAAACCACGAAATAAATTGACTTCCTCATCCGAACAAGTTCGGCTCGGATCAAAAACCAACTGAGAAGGCAAAATCATCCTCCTGGATGGAGACTTCAACCACATATTGGCGTAATCGTTGGTGACAGCGAGGCGGAAATTCTTTACCTGCATGATGATCCCTTCTTGGATGTCATAGCAGGTATCGGTGCCATAGATCAGCACATATCGTTTAGTTATTGACTCAAATATGTTCCAATTGATATTATCTTCTTTACTTACCTTGGATTTCTTTGAAGATTCCTTTTTAGCCTTCTGCTCAGCGAAATCAATCACATTCGCTTTTGCCCCAGCAATACACGCACGCACCGTTTCTATACCCATCAATTTATGCATATCGTTAAAATCGGTATCGCTATCAGTGCGGCCTGTGCCGAACCCAGGCTTAACCATAAACCCATTGATAGCCACAGCCGCTTCAGCTGCTTTCGACATACCAGGATTGCCGTCAGTATTAAAATCATCATCTGCGCAAATCACAATCTTTGATTTCGGATATCTACTCCGCCACGCATTGCAAACCGGCAGAAAATTACCCGCATCAAAACAAACCACCACAGGTTTTTCGGTAGCTTCATAAACGCTACACCCAGTCGCCCATCCTTCAACGAAATAAATCGTATCTGAATCAAAATGTTCACCCCCTTCCGGACTAATTAGGCTAAAACATCCCTTTTTTCGCCCACCGGTAAGAAATTGCTTCGCACTATCCGGCATAATAAATTGCAACGAATGGAGCTCGCCATCAATGTCTCGCATTGGCAAAACCAGCATATTCTTTATCTGTTTTGCGGCAACAGGCTTAATCCCTTTCTTAATCAAATAAGCATGCTTTGCATCAACCATGCCGGAACGCAACCAAAGCTTGTTAGCTTTTTCCCTAGCCTGAGATCGAAGCTCCAGCTCCTCCCTTTCCCTCTGTTTGCGCGCGGCCGCCATACGCCTCTTATTCTCGGAGATTTGCTCCGGAGTCAGATCATCAACTTTATGAGCGCACCAATTTATAGGTGCCAGACCATTACTCCATGATCCAAATGCTCCCGCCGGCACACCATCTAGATGCAAAACATACCAGCCGTTTTTCTTTCCTTTCTTATCGTTAGCCATGCGACAACGATGCAAACGACCATCGGCGATGATATTGCCATGGATCTCAAATCCTGAATTTCGGGCCGCTTCAGCGAACTCAGCAACAGGATCGGAAAAATTATTCTTGTTGTCACTCATAATGGTATAAATCCACCCTTCCGACTATTTGCGCTTCTATCCGCGATCATCTTCATGTGACAAGACAGCAGCAATATCCAAATCTTTAGAAGTAATGATCGTATCGATACCTTCTGGAAGTATCTTTTTTAACCTATCTTTTATATAACCCACTTGTTGCTCATCTAATGGATGCTGACTTTTCAAAACCAGCACATCACCTTTCCGAAGGCTGAGTTTTTGTATCCGGCATTTAATAATCCTCTTATCCAAAGTTAAGCTGTCATAGATCGCACAAAAAAACCCGCAACTTAAAGCACCCAGTAAAAACAAGGATATGTCTTGCAAAGTATCAACAATCATCACTTTCCTCTCATATTTTTTAACTGCGCGATTTTGCGCTTGGATCGTGCAATCTTATTTTCTTCACTGAGCGCCATCGAGCTTCCCAACCGGGCTGTAGCCTCAAGAATGGCGGCAATGTACTTATAGGCTTGCTCTTTTATGCGCAAGAATTCATCCCAGTCGATATCACCACTTTCCATTGATTCGCTAATTACACTGGCCCACTGCCCCTGCTTTTTCTGGATATCCAAAAACAAGTCCATGAATGCCTTATCCGAAATATTCTCGAAATCGGGTTTCTTGATGCACATCAGGCCGCGGTCATTCGCAAATGCATCAGCAATTCTGTCGGTATTGCAGTAATCCTCGATTTTCCTGAGCTCTTTTACAGTCAGATCGTGGGTATCGTTGGTCGGCAACACTTTTTTGCGTAACGTATCAGCAGATTTACCCATCCGTGCCGCCAATGCCTCCACCCCGCCCGGATATCCGTGTGCAACATCATGTATTACATCGAGTGTGTTCATGTCCTGTTGTCCTTTATTCGGGCGTGTATTTATTGTTGGCATTAAATTAAGCTCAAGCTTCTATTAATTGGAGCCGATTATTTGGTTTTGGGGTTAATTGTTTTGATTATGGTTGGCATTTGCATTTCTCTATACTTTCTAGCTCAGGCCAAAGCGTTGCCCAATTTTCGGGACATAAATCAGCTCTTGAAACAGCGCCATTTGTCACCGACTCAATTTGAGGACATCGTTCAAATGGTATCGGTCTTATTCCATTTCTCCACTGACTCACAAGCGCAGGTGAAACTCCGAGCTTCCTTGCCAAACCGGCGTTGGTATCAAACTTTGATAAATATTCTTCTAGATCCATACGAAGAAAAATAGCAAATGCTATTAAGTCTGTCAATAGCATTTGCTAATTTACATTTAATGATTACACCACCACAATTACTTATGGTTACTGAAATCAATGAATTAAGAAGAAAGAGACTTGAAACCCTGGTGGAACAAGACGGAGGGCCTAGAGAATTTTGTGAAAAACGCCACTCGGATTCTGCTGACAAACCAAATAATCCAGATTATGTCTATCAGATCATCAAGGGTGATCGAAATTTTGGAGAAAAAGCCGCGCGGAATATGGAAAAAAGAGCGGGATTACCGGATGGTTACTTTGATGATCCTGAGATGACTCCAGAAACAGAAATTTTTAAAGAAAACAATGAGGTAATTAAACATATTATTAAAAAATTACAGAGCACACCAAAAGAGCACTTAAATATGAACGCAGCCAGAGTCATTGAAATGCTTATAGATGGAGGTCCAGATTTAGCTACAAAAACTGAGGGCATTATTACTTTTGTCGAACAAAAGCAAGCTGAATACAGCTCCGCAGCAGCCAGCAAAAAAAATGACAAAGCAGAGAATGAGCATTAAAAAAATAAAAAACATTGATGATTGGTGCAAAAATGAGCTATGCAAATGTAAAAATGGATAATTATGGTTTATAGAAAAACCTTATCTCACAAGATCACATCCATCCACATAACTGATGCTGTTGGCTAGTCTAGTCTGGGGCTTAAGATGCTCAATATGCGAGTGAAAGATGGCAATCATTAAATGTAAAGAATGCGGCAATGAAATAAGTTCTGAAGCAAGAAATTGTCCCAAATGCGGATATAAAATTCCTAAAAGTATTGGCTGTGGAACTGCAATATTAATAATTATTGCTATCTTTGTTGCTTTGGTAATGATTTCTGGCCCCGATACAGATTACGTCCAATCATCTCCTGAATCAGATCATTCACATTTACAGGCATTAGATCATCCCTCGCCGCAAAATAAAATTGAAAACCCAGGCGATCAATGGATTTATCAGCAGAGCAATGATCAGATGAGCAAAGATTTAGTTTATCAAGCTCAAGTATTCAGCACAAACACCGTGAATTTCGATTTTCCTTATTCTGGCGCTCAACACGGGTCGCTAACTTTAAGAACCCATCCTAGACACGGCAAAGACGTTATTTTTAATATTGCAAGAGGACAAATCTTATGCTACTCGTATGATAAATGTTCTGTTTTAATAAGATTTGACGATGGAGACCCGATTAAATATACCGCTTTATCGGCTGCAGACAACAGCTCCGAAACAATTTTTATTGAAAACTATAATAAATTTGCCGGGCAAATGCTAAAAGCCAAGAAGGTAAGAATTTCTGTAAATATTTATAAAGAAGGATCGCCGGTATTTGAGTTTGATGTAAGCGATTTTGATGTAAATAAATACAGGCCCACAAAAATAAATTGAATAATTAAGTTTATGTTCTATAAATGAAAAAAATGTATATGTTGATTGCCATAACCGCCCTTTTATTTGTTGGTTGTGTCGGCCCTTCAAAGGAAAGGATACAATCAGAAAGAGAGATGGCAATATGGAATGACCCAAACATCCCAGAAGACACCAAGAATGAAATTCTTCGCGCAATGTATTTAGACAGAATTTCTAAATTAGAAACGGTTCATGATCCATCGGAGTATAGGCCTGTTGTCGATCCCGGCACGTGCAGTGACTGCAATTATGACAAAGATCTTGCAACGTGCAGCAATTTAGCAAGAGAAAACACAAATTATTCCGGCAATATTATTGGTGGCGCAGCTGCTGGCGCAGGAATAGGTGCTGCATTAGCCGCTGTGACTGGTTTAGATGTGGGAACTGTTGCGGCGGGCGGCGCGACAGGTGGCGGCATCGGCGGCTTAGGTAATGAAGCAATGACAGTAAAGAACATGATCGCACGTTGCATGCAAGGGCGCGGATATAACGTTATAAGGTAAAAACTATCTTATGGCGTAGTCTGGACATAAAACCATTTGAATAAGCTAAAGGAGCATGATCATGACATTATATAAATCCACCCCCATCCCCATACCAGACCCATTACCGCACCCCGAACCTCGTCACCCTGATCCTGTGCCCAAGCCTGGTCCGGAAGATAATTAACATATCAACATCATGAACGCACCCAATATCTCAGCGATGTTCCTCCGGTCACAACCGGAGTTCAATATTGATTTGCCACTATACCTGGATAAAGTATCAGCCGGATTCCCATCCCCAGCCGCCGATTATGAAGAAAAGCGACTTAATCCCGATGATTATTTGATATCCAACAAAGACAGCACTTTCTTTGCTCGAGTTAAAGGCGACTCAATGATTGACGCCGGAATATTCGAGAATGATGTGATAGTGGTGGATCGCTCCGTCAATCCAAAAGTTGGCGATATTGTCCTGGCCGTTATTAACGGAGAATTCACCGTCAAATACCTGGGTAAAAATAAAGACGGTGCATTGCTGATACCTGCCAACAAAGACTTTCAAACGATAGAGGTAAAGGATAACCCAACATTTGAAGTTTGGGGAGTTGTTACTGGATCGATGAGAAAGTTTAAATAACCAGATTCGACGCGCTTATTATTCTTATAATCTTAATTTGATGATTTTTTAGAAATAACTTCAACCTCTTCTGTTTGTTCAATTAGCAAATTATCCTCTTTAAAAACCTCAAAACAGAATTGAAGCTTTCCATCACCAAAAATAGGAAATGGAAATAGCACTAATGGAATAGTAATGGTGGGAGCATTCTCTATTGATTCAATATTACCATCAACTTGAGCTTCCAGTTTTTCATCACGAATTATCTTAAATAAAAACCTATTAGGTGCTTCAGTAGAGTCTTCCATGTCGATACGAATAAATATGCCAAATCTGAATGGTATTGGCCATTTAACATCTTCTGGCTGATTTAATATAATTTCTTCGTTATAAATACCCATTATTGAGAATTTATTTCCAGTTTCATTCCTTATATCTTCCGCAATTATGAAGTCTGAAATTCTCATTTGGCGCCACCAGCCATACTCGTACTATTTATTTTTAACTGTGAATTAATTGCCCAATTACTAAGATCGTAACTTGGGCGGTTCTTAATTGAAACATTTGCTGTTATTTTTGTTTTGCTATCATCATAGTGAATTATGAAATCTCCGCTGTGAGATTTTATGGCATTTTTAATTGCGTTCCCCGCCTCTTCCAATAATTTACCATTTGCTACTGAGGGATCGAAATGCGAGTCAGCGACTTCAATTAACCAAGGATAAGTACGAATAATGCGCAATAAAGCCAATGTTGCTGCAGATAATTCGCCGCCTTTCCAGCGAGCAATAGTTCTGGCAGGCAATTCCAAAGCACGTTCTACATACGTCATTTTTAACCCGCGCTCAGACAAATAATGTAACATATCATTGACTGATTTCTTCTTGGCAATATCAATAGTTTCAGTAATTCTTTGATCATTTAAACCAGAAAAATCACCACTCTCTCCACAAACCAAACACTTATCCAATACCTCATCCAGTATTGCTGGATCACCATACACAATTGGCAGCATTTGTTTTATATTAGTAGTTTCAATTGAATCCGAGCCACAGGCCGGGCAGCTTGTATTCATTTTTATTTTCCCTTTTTAACTTGCATCATTAATTCTTTATATGCTGATAATTGATCAATCATTTTACTTGTACGTGGAACAGAATCTCGATTATTTTTAAATGACTTAATTAACCATTTTTTTGTTATCTGATTATAGAAAAAGGCTAAATATCCTTGCTTGGGACCTGAGTAGAAGCTATAAGCGTCAACCATAATAGAGAAATTAGCTTTATTTGGATTATTCTCCCACGGTTTAGTGTTTATATACCAAGGGCTTTCAAGCCCTTCGTTAGCTATAAATTCTAGAATCGCTTTATTTGTAGATAAATTAAAATCTTCTCGGGCAAATTTTAGTGCACTATTTAAAACTATTACCTCATTCGATCTATTACATGATTTAATAAAGTCATCAAGAATATAAACAGCCGTCATACTAATCTCATTTAATATTTATACGCAGCATATCAATAAATGACCAGTTAGTATACGGCAAGTTCAACGATATTCATTAAAGTAATAGCGTCTATTACACCCTATATTTGAAAAGCATTACATCAAATTCAAATGGTGCCTGCATCAAATTACGCGAATCCCATCGGTATTATTCTTTCCAGCCTTTCTTTTAATTCACTCACTTTCATGGATCTTCCTAGAGCCTTGTAATGAAACTAACCTGTCTTTTTTTATTAATCTCGCTTCTTTGGAATTGGCAAATCCCTTGGGGGAACATGACCTCTCTCAGTCCGATGCTCAGGAATTAGATTAATTTTTTTGCCAGCAAACACTCCTCTTCTAATCAATATCCAAACACTAAATGCAAATACGATAGCGCCCAAACTCAACAACGTAAAAACAACTACCACAACTAGACTAAAAATAGTTTCACAATTCATTTAAGCCTCCATAAATTCCCACCCACAAAATAATTTTATCATAAAAATAGCAATTGCTATTGACATAAATAATAGCAATTGCTATCGTTCTCACATCAACCTCAAAACCTCACTAGACCCGATGCTTTGAGTTGATAAAGACGGCGGCGTGGAAGGACACGCGAAACCTAGTGCCACACAATGCCAGTGTAAGGTTCGGTGCAGATAAGGAGAGTAATCCCTGCGGCATAGCCGGTATCAAGCCCGGCCCGTCTACTTAATAAAAACCTTTATTTTCAGGAGAAAAAATGTTTAAGGCCATCTTGTTAATGATCACAGCAGCATTCTTTGTTACACCCGCAGCACAAGCATCAAGCGACATGTTCACCAAAGTGAGCACCTACACCCTATCCGGTGTGGAGAGAATTAAACAAAGCAACTCAAGCGCTGTCTCAACTGTAAAAGTTAACATCACAGGGTATGCCAACGAGGGCAAATGCAATGAAGCAATTGCCGCAATTCAAAGCCGGACATACCCACTCGCAAAAGGGCAAATCCCCGCAGCAATAACAGACTTCACCGGCGAATGCCACGAAGTCAAAGAAATTATCCCAGTGTTAACCGTGGTTCTACCCGAACCACAACCACCCGCGAACTAACCCAACCCGCTCCGCCCAGCAATGGGCGGTATTGGATCAGGTTATTTATTATTTGACAAAGGAGGAATCATGAAAACAGTTTTCGATAGCAATCCAGAATTTTCATTGACCTATTCGCATCGCGGAATATCGATCACTTTGTCTGGGAAAATTTTAACAGAAGCTTATTTATCTACTGCAGACTCTGACCAAGACAATGAGTCGCTCCTTGGATTGGTTGTCGAGGGGTCACTACCAACCGCAGCTTCTCAAGCCGGATCATTATTGACGCAATTTCATCCTGAATTTGAGAAAGCTCTTGGTATATCTCATTCGAAGCAGGTTCTTTCACGACTTAAATCCTCGCTTAATGAAAATCAAGCAGAAAATGATACAGCACAACAAGCGGTCGTTCAAAGCCAAACGGAGGCAACCAAATGAGCATCATCATTTACCACCAGGAAGATAAGCTATCCGTTGAGGAAGTCGCATCCCTGCAAACGTTCTATCAGCTGGACAAGGTTGTATTCCAGCATGATCTTACTAAGCAACTGCCGGATGGCACGCTCGCAATACTCAACCTGGATGACGGTCCGCTGGCATTCCACAGTCAGGACTCAAGCATCCGCTTCATCCACGTCAATCAGGCTTTCGAGGATATGACCCAGCACGTATTCAAAATTCTGCAGCGCATCGAATCGGAACCAGACCCATACCGCGTACCTTTGGAAGAATTTATCCAGCATCAAAAAGGCGAAATCTTCACGCTGGATGATGTCTTCATGCACCTGGGAATCGATAAAACTAAGGATGGTGCTGATTATGCCGTGCCATCGATCGTCAAGTCCCTGATTGAGATCGGCTGCATCAAGGAAAACATGCTGGTATTCACACCGCCACAGCCAGGCGCACAACCGCAGCAGAAAAAACAACGGTTCGTAGAACCTTTTGAGATCGCAACCTGATCATCCTGCACGAGAAAAATCATGAACCATTCACCAATCAAACTAATCGGCTTACACGGCCCCGCAGGCTGCGGCAAAGATACTGTGGCTGAAATACTTTGCTCAGCCCAGGAATTCCGTAGCGTATCTTTTGCCGAGCCTCTGATCGATATGCTCGTGGCAGGCTTCAGAGTACCTAAAAGCTATTTCACTGACCGGAACCTTAAAGAAAACCCAATACCGGAATTATGCGGAAAATCTCCACGGCAACTCATGCAAACGCTCGGTACCGAATGGGGAAGGAATTATGTCGATTGCGACGTATGGGTAAAAATTGCGGACAGAAAAATAGAATATTTAAAAAAGCTCGCAGCAGCCGGTAACGCATACATCGAAGGCATAGTCGCAACCGATGTGAGATTCCAAAACGAATACGACTACATCCGCAACCATGGCGGCACGATCTGGCACATCCGCAGGCCAATCAATCCCAATGAAATCAACCCAACACATGCCAGTGACAAGCTGATGAAAATAGATACGGATCGTGATCGATTGATTTTAAACGATGGCGACATCGACCAGCTGGCCGAGAAAATTAATGCGATTCTGCATCCGACCGTAACGGAGAGCACATCGAATGACTAATTATACAACGGCAAATAGCAGCATGTTCAAACCATCTTTGCCATCAAGAAACAATGAATTAAATGCATTAAGAAAGAAAAATAACCCGCAAGATGAACCGGTTGGACATTTTACTGGACGCTGCGCGCATTGTGGCAGCAATGATCTGTGGGATGACAATCTTGCATACGGATGCAACAGCTGCGGCGCATTTCTTGCCGGAAATTAGTTTAAGGACACATCATGATTCCATTCGACACCAAACACTACCGAGCAAACCAGCCAGGATGCCTGCGCAAATACTGGCCGCACATTCTTACCACGATTGCATTGATTGCCTTATTAAGTTGGCTGGATAAATTAGACCGAGATTCACACTTAAATCGTGTGCAGCAGGCAGCGAGCGGACAATGCAAATGAAGCCAACAACTCTTTCCATTATTTATCTAATGTTAGCAATCATTGCCATCATTATTGGTTTTGAGCCCAACGGTATCTATACCTCAATTATCTTATCAAACACATGGTCAGCAGTACATTACTTGTCAAAGGATAAATCATGATCAATTTTAAAAGTGGGCAAGAACAATCGGCAATCATGGACATCACCCCGGACATTGCACGGCATTTATTGAGCACCAGCCCCGGCAACAGGAAAATACGATACTGGCACGTTGAGGTTCTTTCCGGCGCAATGGCTAGGGGAGAATGGCGAGTCACTAGCCAAGGCATTGGTATCGATAAAAACGGAAATCTCAGAGACGCACACCATCGATTGATGGCCGTGATCAAATCTAACGTCACTATCAGAAGCGTAGTTGTCATGGGCCTACCACCGGATGCATACCAGGTCACAGACACCGGCATCACAAGAAATATGGCGGACATCCTGGGCGAGAACAAGCGCGTCACTGACGTGCTGAATGCAGGCGCAAGACTTTATTACGATACACAAAGAACGGTCACTATCGACCAAATGCGTCCGATCATGGATTCCGGGTTGTTTGAAACAGCAAAGGAACTGATTAAATTCTGCGGAACGGCCAGAGTATTCTACTCATCGGCCCAGGTTAAATTGGCCGCCTGCATCACGATCATGAATGGCGGTGACGCTGATTATGTCATGCAGCAATACCGCGCACTGTGCCTGCTGGACTTTGAGCACATGTCAGCTGCATCTATGTCGCTCGTAAAACAGGTGAGCGATGGCAAAGCAAGCACGCGAACTTATAAAGAAGAAATCATTTGCCGAGCGCTCAGAGCTTTTGACATCTCACAAAAAGATTCCAACGAGTCCGGCGCAAAACCGGAACAAATTGCAGCAGCAAAAAGACTGGTCATCGATGTACTGAAAAACAAAATAGCACAACCAACAGATAATCCAGAGACGGAATCAAAACCAAATGTAATCGAACCGGTGAAAGTGATTAACAAACCCAAAAAATCAAAAGGCATTGATGACGAACTGAAAGAACTGCTTGATGACGGACAACACTCAGGCGGTAGCTACATGCACAAATCGGGCGATCGGAGAAAATATGTTAATGGGTAAGAAAGAACTGTCTATGTATACGTGTTCAACCGTACAGATAGAAGTAAATAAAAAGGGCATAATGCGTTCGTGTAATTCATTTTTTTTGAGAAATTTAAAATGAATTGCCCGCACCAGCCCGGGTGTCTGCTCACACTTAGTCGGAGGGCTGGAAAGTTGTCCTTATCCAGTGCGCGAACCTCCCCTTGCCCTTCTTCTCTGCGTACTGGATACCCTCTCAATGGGAAAAATAGCGCAACCGAATTTATACGAAATCATACCTCGTTGGTTCGTGCACGGTTTTGCCCACCCGTATTAAATTCACACAAATATCCACACCCGGTCAAATTAATTCTTTTGCTCGAAGAATTATGCTGCTCGATAACCAGGAGTAATTATGGCCTCAGTTAATAAAGTCATTCTCATCGGCAACCTGGGACAAGACCCGGAAACTCGATACATGTCCAACGGTGACGCCGTAACCACAATAACACTGGCCACCACCGATACTTGGAAAGATAAAAACGGCGACAAGCAGAGCAAAACGGAATGGCATCGAATTGTTTTCTACCGCAAGCTCGCAGAAATTGCCGGTGAATATCTAAAAAAAGGTCGATCTGTTTATGTTGAAGGCAGACTGGAAACCAGGAAGTGGACTGATAAACAAAATATCGAGCGCTACACTACGCAGATTGTTGCTGAAGATATGAAGATGTTGGGCTCGAAATCAGGCGGAAACTCTGCTGATTCCGGATCGGAGAGCGCTCCTACACAAAACAAAGCTAGCGCTGGCGATAGAAGTAATGACGACTTTGATGACATCCCGTTTTAGAACATAAAAATGGCCGCCGAGCGCTACTTACACTCGGCGGCCACTAAAGTTGCGATATTTATGCAACTTATATTACGACTCAGAATTTATAAACTTTAGGTTTAGTGATGATAACTAAATAAAGGGCAGGATTAAATGAGCTTTTTAGAATGGCCATGTGAAGTATTCTTGAGTGCTTGTACATTTTTTGTAGCGACAAAGGCTTTATTGGCGTTGATTCTTTGCGTTATCTCGGGCGGGATGATATTCCTAGCAATAAAAGAAATAATAAAGGATTTGAGGAAATAGTTTGAAATGAGCATATTCCTGGATGATGATGATGTGGCGAGACTGGCCGGGACTAAGATTAAATCCCGCCAGATTGCACAACTTCGAGTAATGGGAATATTATTCTACATCAATGCTGCTGGCCGCCCTGTTGTGCCAAAATCAGCAGTTGAAGCAAGAAATCAGGAAATTGAACAAGAGCAAACTTGGACACCAAATGTGCTGAAACATGGGCAGGAAGCCATCTAAAAATTTGAACATACCAAAGGGAATCCGCGCGCGTAAACGTGGCGTAAAGACTTGGTATTACTACGATACAGGCGGTAAACCGCGGAAAGAAATCCCACTTGGAAATGATTATGCTTTGGCTGTGAAAAAATGGGCTGAATTACAAATCAATGCAAAGCCACGTCACCAAGAAATAATTACATTTCGATATGTTGCTGAACGTTATGTGCGTGACGTGATCCCTACAAAGGCTCCAGCAACTCAAAAAGACAATCTACGTGAATTAGACTGGCTTTACAAATTCTTTGATAATCCTCCGGCGCCATTGGAAAAAATAGGCGCCATCAATATTCGGCAATACATGGACTGGCGCAAAACAATCCGCGCGAATCGAGAAAAAGCCCTGTTTAGTCATATTTGGAATAAAGGTCGTGAATGGGGTTACACAAATCTACCAAATCCTTGTGCTGGAATAAAAGGTTTCAAAGAGACTGGCCGCAAGAATGTCTACGTTGACGATGCCACGTATAACGCCGTACATGTAGCAGCAAGTCAGCCGTTGCGTGATGCTATGGACTTGGCCTATCTGACTGGTCAAAGACCGTCAGACGTGCTTAAAATGACTGAGCATGATATCCAAGATGGGTCAATAACAGTTACCCAAAACAAGACCGGCGCGAGATTGCGGATAAGTATAGAGGGTGAGCTTGATATTCTTTTGAAGCGGATAATGGCGCGAAAATCAGGTTACAAAGTACGAAGCTTTTACTTAATAGTTGATGATCACGGCCAAAGAATAACGCTCAGAACCCTGCAAGGTCATTTCTACCGCGCCAGAAAAGTCGCAGGAATTACCCAAGATACATTTCAGTTCAGGGATTTGCGAGCCAAAGCAGGAACAGATAAAGCGGATTCAAGCGGCGACATCAGACAGGCTCAGAGGCAGCTTGGACACTCATCAGTCACTATGACTGAAACTTATATTCGAGAACGGAAAGGAAGCAAGGTTAAGCCAACAAAATGAAGAATTGCGGAACAGAATTGCGGAACAGATCATTTTTACCAAGCTGCATTAATCTTGTGTTTCATTGAAAGCTAATGTTCATGCTGGTGCCGAGAGGGGGAATCGAACCCCCATGATGTTACCATCGCGGGATTTTGAGTCCCGTGCGTCTACCAATTCCGCCATCTCGGCCAAAACACTTTACTGTTCTTGAATAAACAGAAAACGCGATTATCACTGAAAACCCGGTGTACAGCAAGCAGCACGGGTGAAAAATGCACTATGAAATGGACACCCGTTACCCTAAGACGGCATCGATGCACCGAATGAGGAATTTGGACAGAAATCTATAAGTAGAATGTGAAAGAAGTACTTGAATCAATCCACAAAGACTTTGTTGTTTTGCAAAATTTGCTGCTAGGGTATTTCAATACATGCGGCCAGATCCTTAGCTAGCGTCTCCAGAATGACTGCTTCTTTTAGTCCATCGATCAGGCGCCTGGGAATACCCGACAAACCGGCTTGAGCACCTGCCAGTGCACCCGTGAGAATAGCTCGCGCCTGGTTTTGTCCACCGCCATTAACAGCATGGAGTACAGCCGATTCAAAATCGCTGTGGAAACGAGCTGCAAGATAATAGGCAGCAGGCAATTGGTGATAAATGGCACAGGGCATGCCATAAACAATCGATACTTTCCATGCCGGCTCTATACGAATTTCCGGATCATTAACGGCTGCGGCCATATACGAAGGTGTCAGCAATGCATCCGGTGAAGCGAACCGTCCTGCGCGAGGCGGGTCAGGATCACCCGGACATGGCATTTGTAAATTATCCCGCGTCACTACATGAAAGGGCAGCTCTCCTTTTTTTACTAATTTCATGAGCTTACCGGACAATTCCGTATCCAGAGCATGCCCCTGAATCAAAAGACCCAATACTGCACCATACGCGACAGTCAGTGATACTACGATTTCATCAGACTGAGTCAGGAAAGTATTTTTGGTTATAGCATCGGCAAGCTGATCGGGTTTCAGTGCGTAGCGCACAGCAATGGCAAGGGTACGCTCTATGGCTTCGGTCGTATCGGCGTGACTACCGGTTTTCCCCCAAGGCAGTTTTTGCTGCACCCGCCTTCTCCATACCTCACGAATTGACTGGCTGGTGTACCCGCCGGGTCCGCTCACCGGTGTCCCGTCAAGTAATGGTAAAAGCTCTTCATCCATGCGGCGGCAAAAATCTTCTGCATCATAGCCGCCCCGGTCAACAAGCGAACGCGCCATAAGCGTGAGTATGAAACCTGCTTGCGATAACTGGCCGCCTTTAAGGCCTGCATGATACCGATCAGGTTTGGGATCAGTATAGGTACTGATCCATTCCCCATAATCACGTCGAAGATCGTCCAAACTATAGTACCAGTGAGGGCCGAGGGCCAGCGCATCACCAATGAAAGCGCCCATGATGGCGCCACTAGCACGATCCTGAATGTTTTTTTTCGACATATGCACCTCCTCCATACAAACCTAGAGATTGCAAGCTTGAAATCACGTCTTACCCATAAAGCTTCCCAAGGCATTGTATCATGCGACTAAACGTGGCAAGGCATTCATAGCAACGATATAATCGTCTGCAATACGTGTCCCCGTCATCGGATACAGTCAATCGCCAGTTGAAGTATCGCACTGGAGGAATTATCGTACAATGAACAGCTGACCAGGAAACAAGCAATAACTAGCTGTTACGGGTATATTGAAGCGGCCTATACCTTGTGAGTATTTTGGTATGGATATCACCTTGAGCCGGGCCGTAAGACATTATAAAGCAGGTGGAAAAAGTTAACGAAGCCTCTAATACAAAGCAAATTCACATTTTGTGTGCAAATGATTTTGCACTTAGAAAAGAAAGAACGTGAAAAAAACAATAATAATCATATCATTAATTTTACAATTCCCGCTTCTGGCTGGCTGTGTGCACGGTATTTTTCACTCACACCCCAAGGGTGCAGAAAAATCCACCTTCATTCGTGCTCTGGAAGAAAACACCTCGCAATGTAGGCAAAGTATCGATAAAACAACACTTCCTAACATTCGCGACAAGATTTTCTGGACATCCGGTCTCAGCGAACCCACCTTGGCTATGCAAACTGACACGAGTTATATTCAGGAAAAAGAAAAATCAGAAATCGCCAAGCTATACCAACTAGTCGATTTTTGTCAGAGTATCTATCGCAGAACCGTCACCTCATTCATTAATGATGAATACGGAGAGTATTTCAAAAATCACCTGCTTTCAAAACATCAGAATCTAAATGATCTTAATGGCGGCATGATCACTTATGGCGCTTATAATCAAAAAGAAGTCGAACTAAGTAAACAATTGATTTCTGACTTACAATTGTTGAATGAAAAATATCCCGCTCAGGTCAGACAACAGTCTACCCCATACAATCTAACCTACCCGAATCCCTTTACCACACAACGAGTAACTTCAAGATTAATGCAATTCCTCTTTCTCGATTTCATTTTGTATTTGCCGATGCTTATTTTATAAATAAGCAATTGATTAAATATAATTAATGTTAAATGCAAGCAACAGCTTCATAAACTGCTTCTTAGTTGTAACGGTTCCTAAAATCAATCAGCAGGCTGACCAGCAACTCAACGATTTTCTCAAAACCACGGCAACGCTCGGGAACAAACAATCCATAGTACGATAAGTTATCCCCAAACCAATATTCAAAGCCTTGCCTTGACAGCAGAGTCCATGTAGTCTTCTCAAGTTATTAATCGTCTTAAATCAGACAGCTACAACTAAAGGAAATCATGAGTATTTTGCATAGATGGCATTTTTTCCGCTCCGGCGGTTTCGATCAAGTTCATTTAAACTCAAGCGCCGACTTAAAATCACTCGGCGAGCTCGACCCTAAACTCTGGGCGGCCCTGAGTTGCCCTACCGATCATTTGGAATTTGATGCTAAAACACTCGAATTCATAGATACCGATAAAGATGGCCATATACGCGTACCGGAGATTATTGCAGCCGTGAATTGGACCACATCCCTGCTAAAGAATCCGGAAGATATGATCCGGGGATCAAATTCCCTGCCTTTGAACGCTATCAATGATGACACGGCGGAAGGTGCTATTTTACTGGCCTCGGCAAAGGAAATATTGCTCAATATCGGCAAAGGCGAAGAGCCCGCAATCACCGTTGAAGATACGGCAGATTTAAACAAGATTTTTGCCAGCACAAAATATAATGGGGATGGCATTATTCCTTCGAGTACCGCGTCAGAATCCAATACTCAAACTGTCATTGAGGAAATCATTCTTTGTGTCGGAGCGGAGGAAGATCGATCGGGTTTGCCAGGCATCTCTGAAGAAAAAGTCAAACAATTTTATCTGGAAGCGAACGCTTTTTCTGAATGGTGGCGGGAGGCTGAGAAAGATTCGATCAACATTCTGCTGCTTGGCGATGAAACAGGTGTTGCCCAAGCCGCATTCGAGCGCGTTAAGGTTAAAATCGATGATTACTTTACACGCAGCAAATTGGCCGAATTTGATCAGCGCGCCAGTGATCCGCTGAATCCCGCACTAACCGAGTATGAAGCGTTGACCAGCAAAAATCTATCCACGGATTCTGAAGAAGTCGCTGCTTTTCCTTTGGCAAAAGTCGAAGCCAAAAAACCGCTTCCACTCGAAAATGGAATTAATCCTGCCTGGATCGAAGCGCTGGCTGAGTTTAAAAAGAAGGTTGTCACCCCACTGTTAGGCAATAAAGATAATCTAAGCCATGGAGATTGGCAGGAACTATGCAACAAGTTTTCCGCTTATCAGGCATGGTTGAAAGCCAAACGCGGCACTGCTGTTGAACCTTTAGGAATCAAACGTGTTCGCGCCATTCTGACAGGTGGATATCATGACAAAATCATGCAACTGATTCAGAACGACAAATCCCACTCCGGCACTGCGGATGCCATCAATTCGGTGGAAAAGTTAATTCGCTTTCATTGCCATCTTTTTCAACTATTGGATAATTTTGTATCTTTTCACGATTTTTATACGGCTCAGAACAAGGCCATTTTTCAGGCGGGATCGCTCTATCTGGATGGCCGTAGCTGCGATTTTTGCTTGCACGTTACTGACATCAACAAGCACAGCAGCATGGCAAATTTAAGCGGAACCTATCTGGCCTATTGCGAATGCCAACGACGAGGCGATGATAGTAAAAAAATGAATATCGCCGCAGCGTTTACGAACGGCGATGCCGACAATCTGATGGTAGGACGAAATGGCATTTTTTATGACCGCAAAGGCCAAGATTGGGATGCAACGATTGTAAAAATTATCGAACACCCTATCAGCGTTCGCCAAGCTTTTTGGTATCCGTATAAACGGATTGGCAAAATGATTGGTGAACAGATCGAGAAAATGGTCAGTGCCCGGGAAAAAGCAGTGCAAGACCAGGCTGTTTCCGGCATAACCAGCACCGCACAAACAACAGAGGCAGGTAAAGCCCCTCCCGCTCCATTTGATGTCGGCAAATTTGCCGGTATTTTTGCGGCAATTGGACTGGCCATCGGAGCGATTGGTACTGCGATTGCATCCGTCGTTACGGGATTCATCAGTTTAGTCTGGTGGCAAATGCCCTTGGCAATCCTTGGTCTGATTCTGTTGATCTCAGGCCCCTCGGTTATCCTTGCGTTTCTCAAGCTACGTAAACGCAATCTGGCCCCCCTCCTGGATGGCAATGGCTGGGCGGTAAATACGCGCGCCATCATCAATATTCCCTTTGGTGCTTCACTGACAAAAATGGCCAGCTTGCCGCCCGGTGCCCAGAGATCATTGGTTGATCCTTATGCCGAAAAAGAACGCCCATGGAAACTCTATTTGTTTATCATACTGCTGCTAAGCAGCATCCTATTATACCTTTGGACGAGTGATCACCTTACCCAAGGCTCTGGCGAAGAAACACAGAAACAACTCTCGGATAAGAAGAGTGGAGTCACCGCTGAGGACAAAGCAAAACTTGATAATCCCGCATCAGAAAATAAAATTCCTGACACATCCCAATCCGTGAACAGTTTACAATCCGATACCAAAGTTTCTACAGACAAGCAATCCGGATCGTCATCAGCAACAATTGTTCCCATACCCAAGCCAACAGGTCATTAAGAAACTGATTGATATTGTTTTAAACAACGAACCAAGATTGATGCAATCCTTGCCCAGGGAACTTGAAGAATTGTATCAATCTGACTAACTATCAATATCTTGACAGCCACTCGCCAATAAAGTCTACTATCAGCAACCTATCAGGCTTTGCATCCTAACTTGCAACAGTAAAACTCATCTCCGGCAGATTAATCAGGAAGGAATCATTGCGGTGTTTTCAGCGTTTAAAAATTTCAGTTTTATAACAGCGCTTGGCTATCTGGCATTTTCCGCAAGCTGGCTCGCATTTGCTTATTTCTTAGGGCGATTGATTCCGGATCAACAATTATGGTTTGCTTTGCTGGTAACACTCTTATTTGCCTTACCAATTTACTCTGCTGCTATTTATGCAGTAACCATACAAAGAATTTATCTTTCCAGTCAATTCAAGAAACTCGGTATTTTGCATTGGTTATTCACCCGGCGGATTTTGGCGTATGTCGCGTGGTTGCTGTGGTCGGTCATTTTTGCGTTTTTATTGCTGTTTTATCTCGGTGCGGCTGAGAAGCAGGAATGGATCGCATTTTTTGCAGCAATCCCCGTATTCGCAGCCATTTATGCTGTCTTTTCCCCTTTGGCCGCACGTGAATACAAACCCTACATTGCCGTGCACAAATCGTTATCCTGGTCACGCTGGGCAACGGCGCTGGTTATGGCAATATTTTTTGTGATTTTCATCAACCACAGTGATGTTAATCGCCAATATTCATCACTGGCTGAAGCAGTTATGACGGAAAGCAAGTATTTGGATGGAACAACAAACAGTGTTCTGATTCTTGAAACCAATCGGTTACTGGGTTTTATCGAAGGCATAAAGCGCTATGCACTCAGTAGCTTGCACTCATTCAGCAACGTGTTTTATTTAGGCGTGGTTTTTCTGGGCAGCTTGGTATTTTTCTTCAATGTAGCCTTGGGCATTTCCAGTTTTATGGTTCCGCTATCCGAATACCGCCGCGTATTTGCCCCGATACAGGATAGCGATGATCCGCCTGCGGTCTCCCCATGGGCTTGGGGTATCACATCCGCGTTAGCCACCTTTTTCGTTTTCTTCATTTATGTACCGTCTACTGTCTACGTCGATGCCTGGATGCGTTCCAATCCGGAAACTGTCGACGAAATTCGCGCTTCTCAGCAAATTGTCATTCAGACGGTGGAAAAAATTGGAGATGATTACTACCAGCCCGGAACTGCGGAACAAATCGAACAGGCTTATCTCGAAAGCCTGCACAAATTGGAAACTTCGATCGATCAATTGCGTAAAACCACCGAACTAGGATTTAATCAAATGATTGATAATGTGGATGATTATCTCGATTGGTATTATAGCTTGCCCGGCGAATATGAGCGTATTATCGCGCTTGCTACCGGCGTATTGGAAAACTGGATGGCGGAAAAACTGCAGAATTATCTGATGCAAGGCAATGCATTCGGTCCGGTACAGCAATCCATTGAAAGCCTGTTACAAAATAATCAGCAACTTCGCGCTGAACATTTGCAGAAAGTTGAGCGCATACTCAATGAAAATCGCGTTGATCTCATCGATAGCTCGCAACTTGAGATTGTCCGGCAAGCTTCGTTAAGCGCGCTGAAAGAACCTCCTACGCACAGTGTAATTGTCAATCTGGAAAACCGTATGCTGATTTCCGGCGGGATAGGTACCGCCGGTGCAATCACCGGTGCGATTGCCGGCAAGATCACAGCGAAAGTAGCCGGAAAAGGTATCATCAAGCTGGGAGCACAAGCGCTGATCAAAGTGACCGCCGGCAAAGCAGTTAGCGCTTTAGGCGGAGCGGCAGCGGGTGCTGCAACCGGCATGGCGTTAGGTTCATTCATTCCCGGTATTGGAACGGCCATCGGGGCAGCCATTGGTGGTATCATTGGCGGCATTACCATTGGATTAACAATCGAGAAATTACTCTTGATGCTTGAAGAAGCATTCTCGCGTGAAGAGTTTAAGCATCAAATCCTTGAGGCCATCGAGGAAGAACGTATCGAATTTGAGAAATTTTTAAATACTCCAATTTTACTGGACAAGCCCTGATGACATAGCCGGGAATTGAGAGACATCCATAAGTTTTCCTGAAACTCGATTGGCACGCCCTTACTGAACTACCTTAACTTTAAAATTTGAATGGAACATGACATTACACTGATCACCACGATCGCAGCAGGTTTTGGTTTGGCATTGATTTTCGGTTTTATCGCTGAAAAGCTGAAAACCCCCGCATTGGTTGGCTATCTATTGGCCGGAATTGCAATCAGTCCCGCCACACCGGGATTTGTCGCGGATATCGACATTGCCTCGCAATTATCGGAAATCGGCGTGATGCTGTTGATGTTTGGGGTCGGATTACACTTCTCCTTGAATGATCTGTTAGCGGTCAAGCGTATCGCCGTACCGGGCGCAATCGTGCAAATGACAGTTGCAACTTTACTGGGTATGGCCCTGGCTGATTGGTGGGGGTGGGATTTTGGTGCAGGGCTGGTGCTGGGTTTATCGTTATCCTGCGCCAGCACGGTCGTGCTCCTTAAAGCAGTTGAATCGCGGGGATTACTGGACACCATGACCGGCCGAATTGCGGTTGGCTGGTTGATTGTTGAAGATCTGGTTACAGTTCTGATTCTAGTGCTGCTGCCATCATTTGCCACCATGTTGGGCGGATCAAATAGCGCTGAGGCGACAACGGAACCCCTGTGGCAAACAATTGGAATCACTTTACTGTTAGTTTCGACCTTTATTGCAATCATGCTTATTGTCGGGTTGCGTGTATTGCCGTGGTTACTATGGCAGGTTGCCCGCACCGGCTCACGCGAACTGTTCACGCTGGCTGTAGTTGCCGCTGCCATTTGTATCGCCTATGGCGCTGCGGCATTATTTAATGTGTCGTTTGCATTGGGCGCTTTCTTTGCCGGCATGGTAATGCGTGAATCAAAATTCAGTCATCGCGCTGCGGAAGAATCCCTGCCGCTTCGTGATGCTTTCGCAGTGTTGTTTTTTGTTTCCGTAGGCATGTTATTCGATCCTGCCGTATTGATCGATGAGCCTATGCATGTTTTAGCGGTGGTCGCGATTATTATTGTGGGAAAATCGATAGCAGCTATGGTGCTGGTTCTGATTCTGCGTTATCCGTTAAATACTGCATTGACAGTGGCGGCCAGCCTTGGACAAATCGGCGAATTCTCGTTTATTCTGGCCGGTTTGGGGCTAACACTTGAATTGATGCCCGCGGAAGGGATGAGTCTGGTACTTGCGGGCGCGTTGATTTCTATTGCCTTTAATCCGATTGCATTTGCCGTTATTGCGCCTATCCGAAATTTGATCCTGAAGCATTCTGCCGTGGCTCGCAAATATGAAAGCCGGGATGATCCATATGCTGAGCTCCCGATGAGTACCGAACGCAAATATCTGCACGGTCAGGTTGTACTCGTCGGTTATGGTCACGTCGGCGAACGTATTGCACAGGCGCTTAAGGAACAGGATATTCCGTTTGTTGTTGCTGAGCAAAATCGTGAACTGGTACAGGATTTGCGGAAACAGAATATTAATGCGGTATCGGGAGATGCGACAGAACCCTCGGTATTAATCCAGGCGCATATCACCGACGCGGCAATGTTAGTCATTGCAATCCCCGATCCGTTAAATGTTCGTCAGATGATTGATACCGCACGTACCTTAAATCCTGAAATCGAGATTGTATTACGCACCCGCAATGAAGATGAAACGGTATTACTGCGCCAGGATAAGGTAGGCACCGTATTTTTCAGTGAAGAGGAGCTTGCTAAAAGCATGACTCATCATATATTGCAACGCTTTGATACAGATTTAGAGAATGGCACAGTAAAGTACTAAGTGAAAATTTTTGCGCACCCACAATAATGAGATCACTGCAATGTTAGAACAACTATATATCGGTATTAATCAAGATGAAAATGAAGGGCTTACCCATCTAGGACGCATTGTACGTGATGCCTGGGTGTTCGGCATTCTGCCCGACTCCGAGACCTGCGCAGGCTGGACTAGCGCACAAATGCAATCTCTGTATGAAAAAGTCTACGCTGCTTGGGAGCCCTATGCACACCTGCCAAGCCGTTTACCGGATGAATTACGTGAACGGCATGCACAACTGTATGCGCAAGCCATTGCAAGGGCGAAAGAGAAGGGCTGGGATACCGAACTGGATGACGATGATTAGCGTTTTACCGGAAAATGAAGAATCCGTGCCGCACCGTCCAACCTGGATTTGTTAATTAAGGCCTGTAATGCAAAGGGTAATTCTCTTTGCAATCGGATCATGATTTCCGCCATGTTCTCACGGTAATAAACTGCATCGTAAGTAACTGGCTGATTCAATGCATCACGATCTTGCCGCTGGAAATTGCACCAGGCGATATCAATCCAGCATTTGCGCTCCCCGTCAATAAACACAAATTCATTGCGATCGACAATGGCCATATATTGCATGGCACGGATAGGAACAAACAAATGCTGACTCGGACAGCGCTTTAATAAGGTAATGGCCAGATTATATGTATCTGCAGGTAAGTGACGAGTCTCTCGATAGATCTCCGGATCACGATAACAGGTAATCTCCATAATTGCTCCAATTAAGTATTTTAGATTGTTGCTACAACCCTTGATGCTTCCGCCTACTCGGTTGAGAAGCAAAATATCCATACTTGTGTTACCTTACCGCCGATAATCCGGGAACTCAAGATAATCAGCAATAATTTTTATTCACTCGCTAAACCAGGAAGTCAATTTTGTTGAGCCGACGAACAATCCCTATTGTTTCCCAGAACACCATGCTATGTCACCACCCAAGCTTTTAAACCATTTCATTTCACGCCTGGGCCCTGGATTACTCTATGCGGGCGCAGCTGTGGGGGTTTCTCATCTGGTTCAATCCACTCAAGCCGGCGGCATGTTTGGATTGGAATTAATTATTGCGATTATTATTATTCATTTAATCAAATACCCTTTCTTCGAATTCGGTCCGCGCTATACCGCAGCAACGGGGCAGCATATCTTGCACGGATATTTAAAACTGGGGAAATGGGCCATATGGCTTTATCTACTCTTATCGATATCGACCATGTTCATCGTTCAAGCCGCCATTACTGTAGTAACGGCTGGTTTAATAAAGAGTATTTTTGGTCTGGAGGGATTTGGTGGGCATGATCCGAAAATAATTGAATTTATTATCGGCAGTATATTACTGCTGTTTGCTTTGATTCTACTGGTCAGTGGTCACTATAAGCTTCTGGATAAACTGATGAAAATAACTATCCTGGTGCTCACAATCACTTCGGTTGCTGCTGTGATCATGCTGTTGTTTGACAACCCCGGACATCACAAATCCGCCACTATATTTTTCTCATTTTCTGATACGGCGCATTTAATCTTTTTGGCTACTTTTCTCGGCTGGATGCCCGCACCTCTCGACCTTGCCGTATGGCATTCCATTTGGGCTAAAAGCAAAAATGAGAGTAGCGGTAAGTTAACCAGCATGCAAGATGCCCTGTTCGACTTTAGAGTGGGTTATATTGGAACCGCTTTTCTGGCGATCTGCTTTCTATTATTGGGTGCGCTGGTGATGTATGGCAGTAACGTTCCTTTTGCGGCCGGAGGCGCTGCCTTTGCAGGACAATTGCTGGATATGTACAAACAGGCATTAGGCGAGTGGGCTTATCCCATTGTTGCCATCGCCGCACTGGCGACCATGTTCAGCACGACTTTGACCGTACTCGATGCTTTTCCACGCTCAATCAGCGCCTCCCTGGAATTATTATTCCCGCAAAAATCACTGCTGAATAATGAAAAAACCTATTTGGTCTGGCTATTGATCATTATTACAGGAACATTATTTATCCTCTTCTTTTATCTTACCTCGATGCGTGAAATGGTTAAAATCGCCACTGTCGTCTCTTTCGTTGCAGCCCCGCTTCTCGCCGTACTAAATATGCAAGCCGTATTTAGTAAAAATATGCCTGATCAGTATCGTCCGGGAAAACTGATGTGGATTTGGTGCTGGTCGGGGGTTGTCGCTTTGTCCGGATGCTCGATCACCTATTTGTTATTACTTTAATTTGCCTGCGAAATAATATTTGATGCGCCCTACCCGCCTTGAGAAGCCAGCGGCTACCCGCAGCAATCTTAAAACAATTGCAGCGCTGCTACCTTATTTATGGGAATTTAAAGTCAGAGTTGTGCTTGCGCTTAGCTTGCTGGTATTGGCCAAATTAGCCAATGTTTCTGTTCCATTGGTGCTGAAGGAAATTGTCGATGCCTTGGATCAAACGCGCGCCGAACTGACGCTACCCATTTTTTTGCTGCTGAGTTATGGCGTACTACGCCTGTGCAGCACTTTATTTGGCGAATTACGCGATGCCATCTTCGCCAAGGTGACGCAACGAGCGATCCGGCGCATTGCCAACAAAGTATTCAGCCACCTGCATTCCCTATCATTGCGTTTTCATTTGGAACGCCAGACCGGCGGCGTTTCGCGCGATATAGAACGCGGCACGCGCGGTATTTCATTCCTGTTGAATTTTATGCTGTTCAATATCCTGCCGACACTGCTGGAAATTGGTTTGGTATTGATCATCCTCATTAGCCAGTACGATATCCGGTTTGCCATCATCATTGTCTTGACCTTGTTGGCTTATATTGCGTTGACGCTGATCGTCACCGAATGGCGCATGATTTTCCGCCGCACCATGAATAATATGGACTCCAAAGCCAACACCCAGGCAATCGATAGTTTGTTGAATTACGAAACGGTCAAATACTTTGGCAATGAATCCTGGGAAGCCCGGCGTTACGATGAGCATCTTCAATCATGGGAAAAAGCCGCCATACGCAATCAAACTTCGCTGGCCGCGCTTAACGCAGGGCAAAGCGCAATTATTGCTGTTGGGGTCACACTACTCATGCTATTGGCAGCAGATCAGGTCATCGATGGCGATATGACGCTGGGCGATCTGGTGTTGATCAACGCTTTTATGCTGCAGCTCTATATGCCATTGCATTTCCTCGGCTTTGTATACCGTGAAATCAAGCATTCGCTTGCAGACATGGAACGCATGTTTACTTTGCTGGAAGAAAACAAAGAAATTCAGGACAAACCCACGGCAAAAATACTTGATGCCAAGAATGCAGCAATCCACTTTGATCGCGTCAATTTTAGCTATGAGTCTAATCGTCAAATCCTGTTTGATGTCAGCTTCGATATCCCTGCCGGGCAAAATATCGCCGTTGTAGGTCACAGCGGCTCAGGAAAATCCACACTGGCACGCTTGCTGTTCCGCTTTTATGACGTGCAATCCGGTTGCATCCGGATCAATGATCAGGATATCCGTGACGTCACGCAGCAAAGCTTGCGCAGTGCCATGGGCATCGTGCCACAAGACACCGTGCTATTTAACGATAGTATTTATTACAATATTGCCTATGGGCGCCCGGATGCCACGATGGATGAAGTTTATGCAGCAGCCAGGTCAGCGCATATCGACGATTTCATTGAGAGCCTTCCTGATAAATATGCAACCATCGTCGGCGAACGCGGCTTGAAACTATCCGGTGGTGAGAAACAGCGCGTGGCCATTGCCCGCACCATTCTAAAGAATCCTGCCATGCTGATTTTTGACGAAGCCACATCAGCGCTGGATTCACATTCAGAAAAACGGATTCAAGTCGAATTAAAGCGCATCGCAAAGAATCGAACGACATTGACCATAGCGCACCGATTATCCACCATTGCGGATGCTGACCAGATCCTGGTCATGGATCATGGACGCATCATTGAACGTGGCACACATCAGCAGTTGCTTGCCATGAACAGTAACTATGCGCGTATGTGGGAATTACAAAGACAACAAGAAATTGATCAAAACTTACCCCTAAATTTAACCGCTAGTTAACTCACCCATCCGCTATCATTGATAAATCAATCTGCATCAATGAGTTGAATACTGTATTTCTACAAATATCGCATGGCTCGTTTTCTTGTTATTGATCTGAATAAATAAAAAAACCGGAAAACGCAGGGAAAACCAACCTTTTCTTCAAGAATGATTAAAGTCGTGATGTGCTAACTTCTCACTTCAGAATTTGCCATCAAACAATTGCGTATTTACATTCTAGGGAGTCATCGCAATGCTCGTATCGGTTGGTTATCTCATTATTATTATTTCAGTATTTGGCGGTTTTGCGCTGGCAGGCGGTCACTTGGCTTCTTTATGGCAACCGGTGGAGGTTCTCATGATCGGGGGAGGCGCGATTGGCGCGTTTGTAGTTGGCAATTCCAATAAAGCGCTTAAGGCCACGATGAAGGCTTTGCCTACCGTTTTTAAAGGTTCCAAATATACCAAAGCGCTTTACATGGATCTGATGACATTACTTTATGAGGTGCTTGGAAAGATTCGCAAAGAAGGATTGATGTCCATTGAAGGGGATGTGGATGATCCGTCGAATAGTCCTATTTTCACCAAATATCCGGATATCTTGGCCGATCATCATATCACCGAATTTATTACCGATTATTTACGGTTAATGGTAGGCGGCAATCTTAACTCTCTGGAAATTGAGAGTCTCATGGATAGCGAACTGGAAACGCATCATCAGGAAGGGGAAGTGCCCGTTCATGTGGTAGCAAAACTGGGCGATGGACTACCTGCTTTTGGTATTGTTGCAGCCGTTATGGGCGTAGTACATACGATGGAATCCGTTCATCTTCCACCGGCTGAATTAGGCGTTCTGATCGCTGCAGCCCTTGTGGGTACATTCCTGGGAATTTTGCTAGCATATGGATTTGTCAGCCCACTCGCCGGTAAGCTGGAACACAATCTTCATGAATCCAGCAAAATGTTCGAATGCATCAAGATTACGTTATTAGCCAACTTAAACGGCTATTCACCTGTACTTGCGGTTGAATTCGGCAGGAAAGTGTTATTTACCACCGAAAGGCCTTCTTTCCTGGAATTGGAAGAACATGTTAAACAAAGTAAATCCAGGTAATTCATAGTCGCACCATAACACCTACAATTTAATTTGCGAGAATATTTATGGCTGATGATCTTTCACAGCGCCCCATAGTCATTAAACGAATTAAAAAGGTGGCCGGTGGCCATCATGGCGGTGCTTGGAAAATCGCCTATGCGGATTTCGTAACCGCCATGATGGCTTTCTTTTTGCTGATGTGGTTATTGGGATCATCAACTCAGAGTCAATTGGAAGGTATCTCGGAATATTTTAAAACACCGCTAAAAATTGCTTTCATGGGTGGCTCGAGCATTGGAGAAAGCAATAGCTTAATCAAAGGGGGCGGCACCGATCTTACCCGTCAGCACGGTCAAGTTAAGAATGGAGAAATTATTACTAACGACAAAGCCAATAAGCAGGCAATAAAAGTTATTAAAGAACGGATTGAGTTGGAAAAGCTCGAAGGGTTAAAAAAGAAAATCGAGGAAGCCATTCAGGCCAACCCACAATTGCAAAGATTTGCAAACCAACTGCTGTTGGATATCACCACGGATGGATTAAGAATCCAAATTGTGGATGAGCAAAACCGGCCGATGTTCGCCCTTGGAAGGGCCGAATTGCAACCTTATACCCGAACCATTCTGCGTGAAATTGGCAAAATGCTGAACGAAGTAACTAACAAAATCAGTCTTTCCGGCCATACGGACGCTAAACCCTTTCCGTCCGGTGATAAAGGTTACAGTAACTGGGAACTTTCCGCCGATCGGGCCAATGCTTCCCGCCGGGAATTGATTGTAGGTGGCATGGATGCTAACAAGATGCTGCAAGTTGTTGGATTGTCTTCGGCCGTATTATTTGATAAGGACGATCCCCTTAATCCCATTAACCGCCGGATCAGCATCGTGGTAATGAATGAGAAAGCGGAGAAAGCGATTACTATGGATAATCCCACGGTTGATATCGATATGCAGGAAGAGCCCACGAAAGATTTATTGCAACATCCAGGAACAAACGCTTTATAAACTTATAATTGATGACTATGATGAAATTTCGGCATCCGGTTATTATCGCTTTGCTCACTCAGATAGTCACCTTGATAGGGGTTGGTTTCTTTATCGGAATCCAATCGGTAATCGTTTTAAATATTTTTGCATGGGCTATCGTGCAGGGATTGCTGGCTGGGGTTGTGAGTTATTGCCTCAGAATGCCGCTGTGGTGGATTCCGATCCATTTTATTTTTATGCCCTTAGCGATTGCTGTATTAGCGCTGAATATTTCACCCACATGGTTCTTGATACTTTTTCTCTGCTTATTACTCACATACGGCAAGACTTATAAAACCCAGGTACCGTTGTATCTTTCCAGCAAAAGCGTGGGTCGGGCACTGGCGACATTACTACCCGAGCATGATCGGTTTTCCTTTATTGATCTTGGAAGCGGATGTGGGGGATTAGTCAGCAATCTGGCGAATATTCACAAAAACGGTTCTTTTTATGGCATCGAATATGCACCCTTACCTTTTCTGATCAGTCAATTAAGAAGCATGTTTTCTGCTTCGACCAGTAAAATCGTATGGGGTGATTTCTGGAAACATGATTTCTCAAACTATGATGTTGTATATGCCTATTTATCTCCGGTTCCAATGGCTTCGCTGTGGCAAAAAGTCAGTCAGGAAATGCGTCCCGGAAGTTTTCTAATCAGCAACACTTTTATTATTCCTGATATTCCACCTGATAAATGTATCAAGCTTAATGATTTCTCGAATTCAACATTGTATCTCTGGAAAATTTAATGCCTTGATTTCAATCGCCTATGCACGACGCCACGTCGTTCCTTGCGAACTATCTTCAAGAATGATGCCCTGTTCCTGCAGTTGTTTCCGGATTGTATCCGCATCGGAGTAACGTCCCTCTTTACGAGCGTTTATACGCTCCTGAATCAATTGCTCGACATCGTGGGCTGAGGAATTTAATTCGCTGCTAGCCGCCTTATTTTGCAGATATTCTTGTGGATTCTGCTGCAAAAGCCCTAGCAAGCCACCGAGCGCCTTAAGTAATCCAGCATGTTCTCTTGACCCTGTTTTGTTGATATCGCTGGCAAGATCAAATAATAGAGCAATTGCATCCGGTGTATTAAAATCATCGTCCATTGCCCGTTTAAATTTTTGTGCATAGGGATAATTCCAATCGACCCTAGCAACACCAATGGGCTCAACTTCTTTTAGCGCAATATAAAGGCGATCAAGTGCCAGTTTGGTGTCTTTCAAATGTTGATCTGAATAATTAAGGGGACTGCGATAGTGCGCACGCAAAATAAAAAAGCGCACCACTTCAGGTTGGTATAACTTCAATATCTCACGAACAGTAAAAAAATTGCCTAGAGACTTTGACATTTTCTCATTGTCAACGCGAACAAAACCATTGTGCATCCAGTAGTTGACGAATGGATGATCATGTGCTCCCTCACTTTGCGCAATTTCATTCTCATGATGTGGAAACTGTAGATCCTGGCCTCCCCCGTGAATATCAAAATGCTCCCCAAGAAATTGCTCACACATGGCTGAACACTCAATGTGCCAGCCTGGCCGTCCTGGCCCCCAAGGGGATTCCCAGAATGGTTCGCCGAATTTTGCTGATTTCCACAATACAAAATCCAAGGGGTCTTTTTTGCTTGAATCAATATCTACGCGCTCACCTGCCCGTAGATCATTCAAAGATTTACCGGAAAGTTTGCCATAACCAGGAAAGTTGTGAACAGAGAAATAAACATCCCCATTGTGAGCTTGATAAGCAAGATTCTTTTCAACCAGCGTACTAATCATACCAATCATGCTTTTAACATGGTGTGTCGCACACGGCTCATGAGTTGGTGATGAAACGCCTAATGCCGCAGAATCCTCATTCATGGCTTGTATAAAACGCTGCGTTAGTGCTTCAATCGATTCGTTATTTTCTTGTGCACGTTTAATAATCTTATCGTCAATATCAGTAATATTCCGTACATAGTTGATAGCAAAATCATTCGCTTCGAACCAGCGAACAACCGTATCGAATACAACCAGAACTCTCGCATGACCCAAATGACAATAATCATAAACGGTCATTCCGCACACATATAGCTTGACTTTCCCAGGCGTGATCGGAACAAAGTCTTGTTTTTCACGGGCGATTGAGTTATATATTTTAAGCATAAAGCCAATGGATAAAATTGTGGGATTACTTGTCTTTTTGATAGAATCCAGAACCTTCCCGGATGCAACCGGAATGGTCGATGAGTATAACATAATGTGGATTTGAATCTCTGCGCAACTAACAATGAGGACACACTAACCATGCATTTTCGCCAAATTTTGTTTTTTCTGTTTTTATTCTCATCTCCTCTGTATGCTAATGCAGAAAATATCAAAGTTGAAATGAAAACGAATGTTGGAAATATCGTCCTTGAGCTTTATCCTGATAAAGCACCCAAAACCGTTGAGAATTTTCTACAATATGTAGACGATGGTTTTTTCAGTAAAACGATTTTCCACCGGGTAATCGCTGGCTTTATGATTCAAGGCGGCGGATTCGATACCGCATTAAACCAGAAACCGACACGGGCACCCATTCGAAATGAGGCTGCTAACGATCTGAAGAATGAGCCCGGCACAATCGCAATGGCGCGAACGTCGGCTCCGCACTCTGCATCAGCCCAGTTTTTTATTAATGTCGCCGATAATAAATTTCTTAATTTTAAGGCACCTAATCAAAGTGGCTACGGTTATGCAGTATTTGGAAAAGTCATTTCCGGCATGGATATCGTCAACAAAATTGCATCAATGCCGACCGGATCAAAAGGTCCTTTCCCAAGCGATGTACCGAAAAACAATGTTATTATCGAAGAGATCATTAAACTACCCGTTAATATTCAACAATAAGAACGACAAATAAGCAAAGGATCAACAATGGTTAGATTAAAAACCAATTTAGGTGAAATAAAAATTGAATTGGATAACGAGAAAGCACCTGAAACCGTACAAAATTTTTTGGAATATGTAACCAACGGATTCTATGACAACACACTGTTTCATCGCGTTATCGATGATTTCATGATTCAGGGGGGTGGATTTGAACCTGGAATGAAACAGAAAACACCCCGAGCACCCATTCAGAATGAAGCCGCTAACGGCCTAAAAAATGATACTTACACCATAGCGATGGCACGTACCGCCGATGTGCATTCAGCGACAGCGCAATTTTTTATCAATGTAGCCAATAACGGATTTCTGAATTATAAAGATCCATCCTCGCATGGCTTTGGATATTGTGTATTTGGTAAGGTGGTTGAGGGCCAGGATGTGGTAGATAAAATAAAGAAAGTTAAAACTGGAAATTCTGCTGGACATCAGAATGTTCCTATTGATGATGTCATTATCCAGAAAGCTGAAGTCATTTAGTTACGTATTGAGAATCGTGTTCACTGATTTTGACTCATTGCCTTGCTAAATTCATTAGCTATAGCGCCAAGCCCCGGGCTAAATCAGTCTGAAGATCTTGCACTGATTCTAATCCGACTGCTATACGCAGCAACCCATTAGATATCCCTGCAGCGTCCCGTGCTTCCTGACTGATTCGCGCATGGGTTGTCGTAGCAGGGTGAGTCAACGTACTCTTCGCATCGCCCAAATTGGCAGTAATTGATATTAAGCGCGTCGAATCAATAACGCGCCAAGCGGCTTCCTTGCCCCCTTTAACCTCAAAGGAAACAATACCTCCACCTGATTTTTGTTGTTGCTTTGCCAACTCATATTGCGGGTGAGACATTAAACCGGGATAAAAAATACGCAACACATTTGGGTGTGATTCAAGCCATTGAGCCAGCTGCAGGGCATTTCTCGAATGCGTTTCTACACGAATCTTAAGTGTTTCCAGCCCCTTAAGTATAACCCAGGCATTGAATGCGCTAAGGGTCGGCCCGGCTGTGCGTAAAAATCCATAAATACCACCCTCTATTAATACATCGCGCTTGCCCAGCACAGCACCTCCTAATACCCTTCCCTGCCCATCCAAATATTTGGTAGCAGAGTGAATGACAATATCTGCGCCCAGCTCAAGCGGCTTTTGCAAGACTGGGGTGCAGAAGCAGTTATCGACAACTAACCAGATATTCGATTTCTTCGCAATCTCAGCTAATGCAGAAATATCAGATACTTCCGTCAATGGATTAGAGGGAGTTTCCAGAAAGAAAAGCTTGGTATTTGTTTGTATGGCAGCTTGCCATGAATGTACATCAGTCGCCGACACAAATGTCGTTTCAATATTAAATTTCTTAAGTATGTTATTGAATAAATTTACTGTTGCACCAAATAAGCTCCGCGATGCTACGATGTGGTCACCGGCAGATAACAATCCCATGACACAGGCAAGTATTGCGGACATGCCGGAAGATGTCGCAATACACGTCTCGGCATTTTCCAACGCAGCAAGCCGCTCTTCAAATGCTGTCACAGTAGGATTCGTAAACCGGGAATAGATATTGCCAGGCTCATCCCCGGAAAAACGGGCAGCGGCTTGTGCGGCACTATCAAATACAAAACTCGAGGTTAAATACATCGCCTCTGAATGCTCGTTAAACTGGCTACGATGGATGCCAGTATGTAGCGCAAGCGTTTCTGGCTGTAAGTGATTAGACATATAACGGGAACCTCAAGCAATGATTAATTTTCAGAATTTATGGCGATTTGGCACGAATCATTTTTGAATCGGCTTGTTGGATATCTTTATTTTTTTCTAAAAACACTATTCAGAAAAAACCAAACTCAGATCCAATTGAGTATTGTATCTGTTGTAATGTGATAATTGACTTGAATTTCTTTGAAACTCAAGAGAATTCAAATAATCCGGCGTCACATCCCCAGTAATATAGATTCCATCAAAACATGAGGTCTCAAACTTATTGACAGCGGGTGAAACAACTGAAACCGCACGATTGAGGGCATCCGAGTCTTGGAAAATCAGATAATCTGCGTCGATTTCAGCACAAATTTCATCCGTATTGCGATCGGTTGCGATTAGTTCTTGGCGCGTTGGCATATCGATACCATACACATTGGGGTATCTCACCGGAGGGGCTGCTGAAGCAAAATAAATCTTGTTTGCACCCGCCTCGCGCGCCATCTGTACAATCTCACGACTTGTAGTGCCCCGTACAACGGAATCGTCGACCAGCAAAACATTCTTGCCACGGAATTCTATACTCATTGCATTTAATTTTTGCCGCACCGATTTACGCCGTTGCTGTTGTCCCGGCATAATAAAAGTCCGGCCAACATATCGATTTTTAACGAAGCCTTCACGAAAATTTACGCCCAAACAATTAGCCAACTGTAAAGCGCAGGGACGGCCTGAGTCCGGTATGGGAATAACCACATCAATATTTAAGTGAGACATTGATTTTTTAATTTTCTCAGCCAGATACTCTCCCATATTTAACCGTGTTTCATAAACGGAGATTCCATCAATGACAGAATCAGGTCTGGCTAAATATACATATTCAAAAATACAAGGACTTAATGAAAAAGCTTGAGCACATTGTTTATTATAGAAATTACCGTTTTCATCAATAAAAATTGCTTCTCCAGGGCCTACATCACGTATCAACCTGAATCCCAGTGTATCCAAAGCAACACTTTCGGAAGCAACCAGATATTCATCGCCCATTTCATTTTCCGCAGTTCCAAATACCAGGGGACGGATTCCGTAAGGATCACGAAAAGCGAGTAATCCATATCCGGCAATCATAGCCACAACCGCATATGCACCTTTGCAGCGCCTATGTACGCCAGCTACTGCAGAAAAAATAGCTTCAGGATCAAGTTGACAATTGCGCGTACTTTCTTGTAATTCATGTGCAAGAACATTCAAAAGTACTTCTGAATCGGAATTGGTATTCACATGCCTTAGATCAGTTCTGAACAACTCCTGATTAAGCTGCTCGGCATTCGTCAGATTCCCATTATGACTGAGTACAATACCAAACGGGGAATTCACATAAAAAGGCTGAGCCTCGGCCGGAGAGCCTGCAGACCCGACAGTGGGGTAACGTACGTGACCGATACCCATATTCCCGGTCAGCGCCCTCATATTTCTAGTGCGGAATACATCCCTTACCAGACCCAGCCCTTTATGCATGTGAAAGGTGTTGCCTTGTGCTGTTACTATACCGCTAGCGTCTTGTCCGCGATGCTGCAGCATTAACAAGCCATCATAAAGTAATTGATTAGCCGGTGATTTTGCCACAATGCCGAGAATTCCACACATAGAACTACTCCGTAAATTTTGCCTTAATCAGCTTTAAAAATGGATATAAATTTGCTTATTAAATAATCACTTGCAGATAAGCATAGCAAACTTTACTGATCCAGGACATTTTAAGAACTTTCCCTTCGTTCATAATTGATATGTTTTGATAAGTCATTAGGTAGCCAGGGTAATATTTGTAATGCGATCGCCTCCAGTGGCTTACTTAACACAGCTTGCTGCCAAAAAACCTGGCTAGGAATTGTCGTTAATCCAGCAATCAGAACCAATAGCATTACAATAATTAAGGCTCGTAGAAAACCAAATATTGAACCTAATATTCGATCAATAAACCCCAATCCTATACCCTTGATAAGCGCAGCCAGTAACATGGTTATCAATGCCGTGACTAGCAATACCGCAAGAAAAGTCAAAACAAACGTGATGGAGAATCTTAATGTCTCTCCAGTTATTTCAACCGGCAGAAATTGCTCAAAAAAGGATGTATAAGCACCGGCAACGATAAACGCGACCACCCACCCCGCAATAGCCAATGATTCTCGTACAAACCCACGAAAAATACTTAAAATTACAGATACAAAAAAAATACTGAGAACAACATAGTCAAAAACGGTCATTGATCAAAATTAATACAATTCGCTGAATAATCTTATTTAATTGAAGAAATCCCATTTTAAGGGAGTATTGTTTGGATTAATACTTACCTGGGAATTATTACTCCGTCCAATCCAATATTCTTTAATTTCTTTAATTCGTTATCAGCTGCCCCTCGTGCCATAAAAGGCCCAATGCGCACGCGCGTTACTTCCTTATTATCAACTTTGAGTGTTTCGGTATAAGCATTAAAACCTCTTGACACTAAATTGGCATGTTGTTGTCTGGCTTTCGATTGATCTGAAAATGCACCTAACTGAATAACAAATCCTTTTACTGAATCCGATGAGGGTTGGGAAATCTTGGCTGTTTCAGTCGTACCAGCCACTGCAGGAGGTGTATTTATAGCGCTACGCACTGAGTTTGCATTGTTTGCACTCAATATTTCAGCAGATCGTTTATCAAATTTAGGCTTAATACCGGGAATGGGTATACCTCCGGATTCGTAAGAGTGTGCTTCAATGATTTCCTCGATATCTTGAGTATAAATTTCAGGCTCATTCTGCAATTCAGTGGTTGCGCTCATATCACTAAAAGATTCATGAGTCCTTTGTTCCGCACTGGAAACTATAGTAGTTCTATCAACTCCTGGTAAATTAATAGCAATTTCATGCGTTTCATCGCCCGGTTTAGGCTCATCAAATATGGCTGGTAAAACAATGATGGAAACAAGAACCAGAATTATTGCTCCGACCAAACGCCTCCTGGCACGTTTCCGAAGCAGTAATTCTTCTTCAGTAATATTTTTAGTCATAAGCAAATCCAGATGATTACTTGCTCTGATGAGTGTTTAAGTATCGCAACACATCACCCACCGTATAAAAAGATCCAAACACGCAAATTCTATCATTTTTACCTGCTTGTTCACAGGCAAAAACAAAAGCGGAAATAGTATCGGAAAATTTGCGGATCCTATCATTCGCAACTTCAGCTTCATAAAGCTCATTAATCAAATAATCAGCAGCAGCGGCTCGAGAAGCATCAACAGACGATACGAACCAGTAATCCATATCATTTTTCAAGGCCTGGATAACGCCACGGATATCCTTATCTTGCAGCATAGCCATAATTGCAAAAGTTTGTCCGGTTGGTCTTGTTGCACGTAAGTTTTGTGACAGTACCATCGCAGCACCGGGATTATGTGCGACATCCAAAATTATGAATGGCTGTGTCGAAACCACTTGAAATCGCCCTGAAATAACCGCCTCGATTAAACCCTGACGTACATTACTCATACTGACGGGCAGTGTCTCCTCCAATGTATCTAGAGCCGCCAAACAAGTACTGGCATTTTGTAATTGTTTCTCCCCCCTTAAAGCCGGAAATGGAAGAGAATAGCGTTTATTTTTCGGCCCCCAAAAATCCCAATGCATCTCTTGTTTTAAAAAACCGAAGTGTTTATTAATCCGATACAAGATTGCATCGTTGTTTTCAGCTTGCTGGATAACCGACTGTGGTAAATCAATTTCCGCACAAATTGCCGGTTTGTTTTTTCTAAAAATCGCAGCTTTTTCAAAACCTATTTTTTCCCGTGTATCCCCAAGGTAATCAATATGATCAAGATCGACACTCGTCAGAATTGAGCAATCAGCATCAAATATATTAACCGCATCAAGGCGCCCTCCTAACCCAACCTCTAGAACCGCCGCATTGACGCCCGCTTGGACAAAACAATACATTGCAGCCAATGTACCCACTTCGAAATAGGTTAAGGAGATGTCTCGAACTTTGCAAGCTGAATAGATCTGCATAAAAGCATTGCAAAGCCTCTGATCATCAATGTTTTTTTTACTGATACGTATTCGTTCATTGTAGTGCAGTAAGTGAGGAGAAGTGTAACAGCCAACTTCATACCCTGCACAATAGAGTATGGATTCAAGCATCGTGCAGACAGATCCTTTACCATTCGTTCCACCGACTATTATGATAGGAAACTGAGGATGCAATGCAAGTTCTGATCGAATCAGATTGATTCGATCCAGTCCCAATTCAATCGTTTGAGGGTGAAACGCTTCGAAATAACTTAACCAATCTGTAGCGGAAACAGGAAGCTTACCTGGCACATTCATTGCCTTTGGTTGGTCCAGATTTAAGATACCGGTGTCGGAATACGCATTAATTGCGTGCAAATATTGACGATTCTGTCGCGCATTTGCCTACGATCGACAATCATATCAATCGCGCCATGTTGCAATAAAAATTCAGCGCGCTGAAAACCTTCGGGAAGCGTCTGGCGTACAGTCTGCTCAATCACACGTGGACCAGCAAAACCGATAAGTGCACCTGGCTCTGCAATTACCACATCCCCGATAAAAGCAAAGCTTGCGGATACTCCACCCATGGTAGGATCTGTCAAAACTGAAATATACGGGAGCTTATTGCGGCTCAATTGAGTCAACACGGCCGTTGTTTTAGCCATTTGCATTAGGGAAAACAAGCCTTCTTGCATACGCGCACCTCCACTCGCACTGAAGCAAATAAACGGGATGTGGTTATCAATACAAGCTTTGACACCTCGAACAAATCGCTCACCAACAACAGAGCCCATCGATCCACCCATAAAACCAAACTCAAATACAGCAATAACAACGGGAACTTTCTTAATAGTTCCTTGCATGACTACTAGAGAATCATCTTCATCAGTATTTTCCTTGGCTTGCGTCAGTCGATCAACATAACGCTTGCTATCCTTGAATTTTAATGCATCGGTTGCAACTACTCCAACACCAATCTCAAGTCGTCCTTCGGGATCCAGCAACTGATCGAGGCGATCCCTGGCAGAAATACGATTATGAAAATCACATTTTGGGCAAACATTCAGATTTTTAGCCAGATCCGTGTAGTATAAGACTGCTTCACAAGTGACACACTTACTCCACAAACCTTCTGGCACTATTTTTTTTTCGCCGGCTTCTTTGCGTTTAATTTTGGGCGGAATGATATTCTGAAACCAACTCATAAAAACTGTTCCCTCGAATGTCTTACTCTAATTCTCATTAATAGCATCACGTAGCGCTTTTATCTGATTCCCGACATTTCTTAATAAATCTGACTCAGAAGACTTCTCAATTTCCTCAATTATTCTGCTACCTACAACCACAGCATCTGCCAATTCTGCAATCGCCCTGGCTGTCGCACCATCGCGTATGCCAAATCCAACGCCGATTGGCAAGGAAATATACTGACGCAATTCTTCCAGCTTGGTGCCGACATCCTGCAGATCAAGGTGCGATGCACCGGTAACCCCTTTTAGAGAAACATAGTAAATATAGCCTTTCGCTATCTTTGCCACTTGCTCGATGCGCTGTTGATGCGTTGTGGGAGACAATAAAAAGATTGCATCAATTTGATGCTGCTCCAAACATTGTACCCATTCACTTGATTCTTCCGGAGGATAATCAACAATAAGCACGCCATCAACCCCACAGTCTCTCGCTTTAACAGCAAATGAAATATGACCTAGTGCTTCAACAGGATTTGCATATCCCATCAAAACAACTGGCGTATTTGTATTTATTTTTCTGAATTCAACCACCAACTTCAACACATCATCCAGACTAACATGATGTTTTAAAGCTCGTTCTGAAGATCTTTGAATAGTAGGCCCATCTGCCATGGGATCGGAAAAAGGAACCCCCAACTCAATAATATCAGCACCTGACTCAACCAGTTGATGCATCAATGGAACAGTATATTTTGGATGTGGATCACCCGCCGTAATGAAAGGAATCAAAGCCTTCCGATTTTGTTGTTTTAATTTGGCAAATGTTTTAGCAATACGATTGGTTCTTTTAGCATCGCTTTGCCCGCTAAAAAAATTTAGTAAATTTTTAATACTATCTAGGCTCATCTACTTAATCCGTTCTCGACTCTCTTCAGAGAATTACTATAGAAAAACTCTAAAAATCCATATTTAGTCACAATATATTTTTGCTCATAAGAAATATTTATTTACATATCAACTATATGCCACATCAATATTTTTGTTCTCACTTCATCTATTTAATGACTATGAATTTTTAAAGATGCTCTATAAACAATACAATGGTAAATTTATTACAGAGACAAACCGGACATTTGCGCAACTGTCGCCATATCCTTATCGCCACGGCCAGATAAATTAACCAGCAATAATTTATCTTTGGTCAGGGTAGGCGCATATTTGGCTGCATAGGCCAGCGCATGACTCGATTCCAATGCAGGCATAATACCTTCGTACCGGCACAACGTATGAAATGCTTCCAGCGCTTCATCGTCGGTAACTGCTACGTATTCAGCACGCCCACAATCTTTAAGCCAAGCATGTTCCGGCCCTACGCCAGGATAATCGAGACCAGCGGAAATAGAATGTGTTTCAACAATCTGACCATTTTCATCTTGAATCAGATAAGTACGATTGCCATGCAATACGCCGGGTTTGCCCATCGATAAAGTCGCCGCGTGTTGGTGAGTATCCATTCCTTTCCCTGCCGCTTCGACTCCTATCAAGCGAACATTGACATCATCAATATAGGGATAAAATAAACCAATGGCATTCGATCCTCCACCGACACATGCAATAAGCGCATCCGGCTGTCGCGTGAAATCTTCTTGCATTTGTATTTTAGCCTCATTCCCTATTACTGCTTGAAAATCCCTCACCATCATCGGATACGGGTGAGGTCCGGCAACAGTACCGATAATATAAAAAGTGTTTTCGACATTGGTAACCCAATCACGCATCGCCTCGTTTAACGCATCTTTTAATGTTCGTGACCCCGACTCCACCGGCACCACGGTAGCCCCCAAGAGCTTCATACGATAAACATTAGTCGCCTGACGTTTAACGTCTTCAGAACCCATATAAACGACGCATTCCATGCCATAACGTGCCGCAACCGTAGCACTGGCTACACCGTGTTGACCGGCACCGGTTTCCGCGATAACACGTTTTTTCCCCATACGTCGGGCTAATAAAGCTTGTCCGATGGTATTGTTTATTTTATGCGCGCCGGTATGATTCAGATCCTCCCGTTTTAACAGTATCTGTGCACCCCCTAAATGCTCCGACCATCTTTTGGCATGGTAGATGGGGCTGGGACGCCCTACGTAATGTTTTAATTCTTCGGCAAATTCTGAGTGGAAATCCGCATCGTTACGATAAAATTCATATTGCTTTCGCAAATCTTCCAATGCCGAAATTAATGTTTCAGCAACGAAAATGCCTCCGTAGGGTCCAAAGTGACCGTTCTTACTTGGCAGATCATAGGCGCTCACGATTGTTTTACTCCTCGCATGAAAGCAAAAATCTTCTTTTCATCTTTAATTCCTTTCGAGGTTTCCACACCACTTGAAACATCGACTGCCCATGGTTGGGTTTGTTGAATTGCCACAGACACATTGGCTGGATTTAAGCCCCCAGACAAAATAAGGGGCAGAGACAAATGGCTGGGTATCAAATCCCATTCAAACGCATGCCCGGTACCTCCCGGCATATCGGCCACATAAGCATCAAGCAATAAGCCTTTTGCTGTTCTGTATCGTTCGGCATATTGTAGCAAATCTGTGTCTTGTTTGACTCTAATTGCTTTAATATAAGGTTGGGAAAATTGATTACAGAATTCAGGGGGCTCATCGCCATGAAATTGAAGCAAGTTTAACTGAGCTACTCGAGCAGTTTCCTCAACCCAGGCAGCATCGGGATCAACATAAACCCCTACACTACATATAAAAGGTGGAACATTGGCAGTAATAATGCGTGCAATATCAGGCTCGATATAGCGTGCGCTCTGAGGCCAAAAAATAAAACCGATAGCATCAACACCTGCCCGAATTGCTGCTGCAGCGTCCTCACATCGAGTAATCCCACACACTTTTACACGTACTGACATACTGATTATAAACTTTGAATACTTAATTATATAAAAAACATATTGGGTACAATGGGTATGCTAGATAATTCTGGCATACACCAGCTGGAATCATATTTCACACCCGCTAAATATAAGCCCGCAGCAGAAAAAGTTGGCGCAGCGTACGCACGATTACAACCTTTCAGTAATTCAAACATCCATTCAGAGGAATATTTACCCTTACCAATATAAACCAGGCAACCAATAATATTTCTTACCATGTGCTGCAAGAATGCATTGGCACGTAAATCAAAAATCAATAAATTTCCATGACGAGCAATCTTTAATTGCGTAATTGTGCGTATAGGAGACTTTGCTTGACATGCAGCTGCCCGGAACGAAGAGAAATCATGTTCTCCAATCAGGATATTGGCCGCACGCTGCATAATGTCCAATTGCAATGGTTGATGAAACCATCCAACTTTTTTATGATTAACCCCTGGATGTGTCGACTGATTAAGTAAGAAGTACAAATAACGTCGCTCAAGTGCGCTATATCTTGCATGAAACCTGTCGGACACTTCCGATGCCCACAGAACAGCAATATCATCAGGTAGAAACGCGTTTACCCCACGCACCCATGCATTGAGAGGACGCTGCACGAAAGTATCGAAATGTACCACCTGATAGAGTGCATGTACACCTGCATCGGTTCTTCCGGCAGTAATTACGCGTATTTCTTCATGAGCTATTTTTGATAAAGCAGTTTCCAGTGCATTCTGTATCGAGCAATTTTCCGGTTGACTTTGCCATCCACAATAACGACTGCCATCATATTCTAAAACTAAAATTATTCTTGCCAACAGAAACTGCCTTCCAAATAAACCGCAACAAACTAAAGAATAATCATCGAAGATCTTTTAATATTTTCCTTGCAGCTTTTTTTTGCTTTGTATCACCATCTCGAATGACCTCTTCAAGCATTTCCTTAGCGCCTTCCTTGTCATCCATTTCTTGATATGCTTTTGCCAAATCTAATTTGGTTTCAACTTCCTGCCATGCCTCGCTTGGTGCATTCAGTTCTTCCTTTTTATCCTTGTTATCGCCTACATTGGCATCTTCCAGATCTAAATTAATAGCGGCCAAATCAATCTCAGGCGGTATTGAGGAAAAATTTGACCCTTCCTCGCTCCGCTCAGCACCCGGAGATCGCTCAAACTCCAAAGAATTATCATCCATCAGTGAAGGTTCCTCTGAATTGCGGCTACTCTCCTCACTGAGCACGGGAATCTCAATTTCATTCGGATTTTGGTTATCTGTCAGATCAATTTCTGAATGAGAAAACTCAAAATCATCCTCATTTTTTTCTGCAACCTTATTACTTGAGCCGATAGTATCAAGCGATTGTTCTGGTTCATCAAGGTCAATCTCTACTGCATAATCAGAAACATTCTCGGCTTCCTTTATTTGCTTAGTATTTTTGGATTCTCTTTTTCCTTCCGTTGCAATCTCATCAGCCTCATCGCTCAAATCAAAATCAATTTGATTTGCAAGTTCAGCAGAATTCTTATCTTCTGCAGATGCAATCGGTCGACTAAAGCCTTCCTCAGAGTCTTCCTGTAAGTTTCCATGAATAGCCTGTGAATGTTCCAGAATCGTTTCATCGTTGATCTGTGATTCTGTAGTCGATTCAGCATCAAAATCGGATTGCAAAGTATGCTCGGCACTATCTTCGTAGGATAAATCCACCTCTTTATCAAATTTTTCCGATTCTTCCGCTTGAGAATAGGAATCGACATGATGAAAAGATTGATCATGATCCATATTTTCAGATGGCGAGCGATCTTCCTCAGTAACAGGCGCAGCCTTTGCAGCAGCCATTGAAGCTATTCGAGAACGCATCGTTGAAGAAAAATTTTCTTCTGTATCATCTATCTCCTCATCATCTTGCGATCGATTCCGACGTCTTTTAAGAATTAACAAAATAAGCAACAACAACAGAATTAAAGCCGCGCCAATATATTCTATATAATCATATGCCTGAGCGAGCAGTGATCGATTAGCCTCTTCATCGGCCATTGAAGGCGCATTGATTACCGGCGCTTCTGCGGCCGGTTGAATTACCGGTACTTCTTCCGGTATAGAAGTAGAGTCCAATTCTACGTTTTCGGTAACGGAAACCCCGTCTGGCGGAAAATGCAACTCTGGTTTATTGATTGTTGTGGGAATTGATTCTGCCTTAATCTGCGCCTGAGCCAATACCGAGTCTTTCAATTCTAGTAATTGTTTCAAGTTCTCAACACTTTTTTCCAGCATGGCTACACGTTCATTGGCTTCCTTCAATGCAAGATTTCGCGCAATCGCATCTTCTTCCATCATACGAAGACGATCAATCAGTGAGGATTCAGCAATCTGACCGTCTTGATCAAGCAACTGTGCTCCACTAGATAGTTTCAGAACCTCTTTGGGCGCACCGGGAATTGATGTTGACTTCTTATCAATACTGGTAATCTGACCTTGATCTGATTGACTGATTGCATGAGGCGCCGGGGCTTCCTGGTTAATGGTTGCCAACCGTCCCCGGTAATTACGCCAGTCTGCTATTTGTGTTTTTATTTCGGCTCTAGCTGTTGATGAATCAATTGCTGTTATCTCATTTTTCTCAGGCACTTTGAGAATAGCGCCCGTCTTGAGTAAATTCATATTGTTGGCGATAAAGGCTTCGCGATTGGCGCGATAGAGCGCCACCAGCATTTGATTAAGGTCGACACCAGCTGGCAATACCTGGATCGCAATCGATGACAAGGTATCACCCCGATTAACCGGACCATAGGTGTTACTAGATCGATTAGATGTATCAGTTGATGAAGCCGAGTTTGCGATTGGATTATTATTTTCGATGCGCGGAGATCTTTCTGTATCATATTCTGACGCACCAACCAGGGGGGGAGGATTTGTATTGGGCGCTATCTGATTTTGCGCTGGTGATTCAACAGGATCCAGTAGAACGGTATACTCCCGTAAAATTCGCCCTGAGGACCAGTTTAACTCCATCAACAACATTAAAAATGGATCATTAACCGCTTGCAGCGAAGTTAACTTAATATAAGGATTACCATTTGCCCTTGTTTCGATTGAAACTTTAAAAGCTGATAAGATAGATTCATAATTTATCCCGGCTTGCGTGAATGCTTCACGAGTAGCTACACTAGCCTTAAGAGACGAGAGCTCATCATTACCGGTCGATACGATATCGATTTCCGCGCTGAAAGGCTGCCCTAGCGCGGAATTAAGCGTCAATCTGCCGAGTCCAGCTGCTTGAGCGACAGCCCATGGTAACATCAGAATAATGACAAACAAGCTTACTTTAAAAGATGTTTTATACACCGAAGTACCCTCTCTAGTTTTTTGGAAATAAATATCGAAAGGCCAGTATTGCAACATAATCACAATCGCTGTAATTATGCCCCAGATCACGGGAATTCATTTCAAAAAAACCCATAATCAGTTATGACACCTTACAATACATGCAAGGCTCGAAATATATGTTCTTCAAATTGCCGATTCTGTTTACCCCTATTCGTTAAGTAACGAAGAATTAAAACTCGGAATGACAAAATACATTCGGCTATTTTTTAAGGATATCGATAAAAGACATTTAGTGTGCAATCAATATGCGCAGCATTCTGCGCAATGGTTCTGCAGCACCCCAGAGTAATTGATCACCCACGGTAAAAACAGACAGGTATTCACCGCCCATTGTCAGTTTGCGTAATCGTCCTACTGGTATTGATAGAGTACCCGTTACTGCGGTTGGCGTCAGCTGGGAAGTTGTGGCCTCTCTCTCGTTGGGAACAACTTCTACCCAATCATTCGAATTTGCAATAATTTCTTCTATTTCATCTAAAGGTACATCTTGTTTTAGTTTGATAGTTAATGCTTGGCTATGGCATCTCATTGCACCGACACGTACACAAATGCCATCAACCGGAATTTGCCGATCGCTCGTTCCAAGAATTTTGTTGGTTTCCGCTTGTCCTTTCCATTCTTCCCGGCTTTGTCCATTAGCAACTTCCTTGTCAATCCAGGGGATCAAGCTGCCCGCTAGTGGAACACCAAAATTTTCAGTGGGAAATTTTTTATCACGTAATGTACCAGCAACTTCGCGATCAATATCCAAAATACTGGAAGCAGGATTATCTAGCAAATCCTTCGCCACTCGATGCGCTTCACCCATTTGCTGCAGCAGTTCGCGCATATTTTTGGCCCCGGCACCTGATGCAGCTTGATAAGTCATGGCGCTCATCCAGTCCACCATACTTTTCTCAAAAAGACCGCCAACCGCCATTAGCATCAAGCTAACGGTACAATTACCGCCAATATAATTTTTTACCCCATCATGAAGCGCCTGCTCAATCACAGGTTTATTGACCGGATCCAATATGATCACGGCATCTTTCTCCATGCGCAATGCTGAAGCCGCATCAATCCAATATCCTTGCCAGCCCGATTGTCGGAGCTGCTTAAAAATCCGCTGCGTATAATCCCCGCCCTGGCAGGAAATGATAATATCCATTGCGTTCAGCTGATTAATGTCAAAAGCATCCTTTAACGGCGGTGTTTCTTTGCCAATTTCAGGGCTTACACCCCCTTTCTGTGAGGTTGTAAAAAAAACAGGATCGATCAGAGAAAAATCTTCTTCCTCCCGCATTCTTTGCATTAGCACAGATCCGACCATTCCACGCCAACCCACAAAACCAACTTGCTTCATTGCTTATCTCTTTTTCTAAAATTGACAATCCGTTAATCAAATAAAAAAACCGTATAAATATTAGCTTACTTTATAAAAGGATACAAAATGATTAGTGTATTAATTACACCTTTATTTCTTAAAAATACATTTATTGTTATTCAATATAATTACAGCATTGCCAAAACCATATCTCCCATGGCTTTCGTACCTACGGATTTCATGCCGGCTTCATCAATATCTTTTGTCCTGTAGCCCGTCGCCAAAACTTTCTTAACCGCATTTTCTATGCGCTTTGCTACCTCTTCCTGATTGAATGTGTAGCGTAGCATCATAGCTACTGATAGTATTGTTGCGAGCGGATTAGCGATATCTTTTCCAGCGATATCGGGCGCTGAACCATGAATCGGCTCATATAGCCCTTTGTTATTTTCATCCAAGGATGCGGAGGGTAACATGCCGATGGATCCCGTTAACATGGAAGCTTCGTCAGACAATATATCGCCAAACATATTCCCCGTGACCATGACGTCAAATTGTTTGGGATTGCGAACCAGTTGCATGGCAGCATTATCAACCAGCATATGCGACAAAGTCACTTGCGAATATTCCTTAGCAACTTCGGTAACAACATCACGCCATAATTGTGTACATTCCAACACATTCATTTTATCTATCGAACACAATTTACCCTGACGTTTAACAGCGGCTTGGAATGCAACGTGTGCGATACGTCGTATCTCGCTTTCGCTGTAAATCATCGTATTAAACCCAACACGCTCACCATCGCGGGTTTCAATCCCGCGCGGTTCACCAAAGTAAATATCGCCGGTCAATTCACGCACGATCATGATATCGAGACCCGCAACCACGTCATATTTCAAACTGGAAGCATTGGCGAGTTCAGGGTAAAGCATCGCGGGTCGCAAGTTAGCAAATAAATTAAGCTTTTTACGAATCGCAAGTAAACCACGCTCGGGCCGCTGCTGACGCGGCAAGCTGTCGTACTGCGGCCCTCCAACAGCACCCAGGAGAACTGCATCCGCCTGACTGGTTAAGCGATGGGTTGCGTCAGGATACGGTTCACCGGTGGCATCAACCGCACAACCTCCGATCAATCCGTATTCCAGTTCAATGCCCAAACCATCAGTTTTTAGTGCATTTAATACACGAACAGCCTGAGCAACAATCTCTGGCCCGATACCATCGCCCGCCAACACAGCAATTTTCATTTTATCCCACTTATCAAACGGTCACTCACATAAACAGCCAAGGCTGTTCATTGCGTCGTTTCTGCTCAAATTGACTAATTTTCTCAGCGTGCTGCAGAGTCAGGCCAATATCATCCAAACCATTTAGCAAGCACTGTTTACGAAAGCTATCAATTTCGAATGTAAATTCTTCTCTTTTGGGTGTAGTTACGACTTGATTCTGGAGATCTACCGTCAACCGATATCCCTCTGTTGATTTTACTTCTTCAAATAAATTGTCCAATATCGCCGTGTCAAGAACAACCGGCAATAAACCAATCTTGTAACAATTATTAAAAAAGATATCAGCAAAACTGGGCGCAATAATGACGCGAAAGCCATAATCCTGGAGCGCCCAAGGAGCATGCTCACGACTTGATCCGCATCCAAAATTTGCCCGCGCCAGCAATATCTGAACCCCTTGGTAACGGGGTTGATTTAATACAAACGCCGGATTCGGTTCACGTTGCGATGAATCCATACCGGGTTCACCATGATCCAGATAACGCCATTCATCAAATAGATTTTGACCAAAACCCGAGCGTTTGATTGATTTAAGAAACTGCTTCGGAATGATGGCATCCGTATCAACATTAGCGCGATCCATTGGTGCTACCAACGCAGTAATTGTTTGGAATTTTTCCATTAATTTATATTTAGCTACCGAATTATAGGTGTGATTTGCGAACAGCAGCAAAACTGTTGTTCATCGCTCGTTATTAAATTTACGCACATCAACAAAATGTCCTGCAATCGCAGCAGCAGCAGCCATTGCAGGGCTAACCAAATGCGTTCTTCCGCCAGGTCCCTGACGACCTTCGAAATTTCGATTTGAGGTTGAAGCACAACGCTCACCAGCGGTTAATCGATCATCATTCATCGCCAAACACATGGAACAGCCAGGTTCACGCCACTCAAACCCAGCCGAGAGAAAAATTTGATCCAATCCTTCCTGCTCAGCCTGTTTCTTGACCAGACCTGATCCTGGAACCACCAGCGCCAGTTTGATATTAACCGCGATATGTTTTCCTTTGACAATCTCCGCCGCCGCGCGCAAATCTTCAATACGTGAATTGGTGCAGGAACCGATAAAAATCTTATCCAGGTTAATCTGCTGAATCGGCGTATTGGCACTGAGTCCCATGTAATTCAATGCTTGCTGCATATCGTGACGTTTCACTTCATCAGAAACATGCGCAGGATCAGGCACGACTCCATCGATTGTTGTCACCATTTCCGGAGAAGTACCCCAGGTCACTTGCGGCTCGATCTGTGCTGCGTCCAATGCCACTGTACGATCAAACACCGCATCGGCATCGCTATGCAGCGTACGCCAAAATGCAACAGCGCTATCCCATAATTCGTTTTTGGGAGCAAACGGCCGTCCTTTGATGTAATCGATGGTCGTATCATCTACAGCTACCATTCCTGCACGTGCGCCGGCTTCAATCGCCATATTGCACAGCGTCATTCGCCCTTCCATTGATAGCGCGCGGATAGCGCTGCCTGTGAATTCGATAGCATAACCTGTTCCACCCGCAGTACCAATTTTACCAATAATCGCCAAAGCAATATCTTTGGCAGTAACCCCCAGCCCCAATTCACCTTCCACCGAAATGCGCATGGCCTTGGATTTTTTCATCAACAAACATTGCGTTGCCAGCACATGCTCGACCTCTGATGTGCCGATACCGAATGCCAAACATCCAAATGCGCCATGCGTACTGGTGTGCGAGTCGCCGCAAACCACTGTCATTCCCGGTAACGTCGCACCTTGCTCAGGACCAATGACATGTACGATACCCTGGCGCAGATCATTCATTTTGAATTCGGTAATCCCCAGTTCATCGCAATTTTGATCCAGTGTATCGACCTGTAAGCGGGAAATAGGATCATGAATACCTTGACTGCGGTCAGTGGTCGGAACATTGTGATCTGCAACGGCGAGGATGGAGTTAAGACGCCAGGGCTTTCGCCCAGCCAGCTTGAGACTTTCAAATGCTTGCGGGCTGGTCACTTCATGCACTAAATGACGGTCAATATAGATCAGTGCCATGCTGCCCGGATCATCCGATTCAGTATGTACTATATGTTGATTCCAAAGCTTGTCGTATAAAGTCTGCATCAGTAAAAATAAAATCGATCTTAATATGCAATTATCCCATAAACTTTACTGATTCAACAAACCAACCACACTATCGCGCGTTAGTGATTGAATGACTTCATTTTCCATGCAATTAGAATCATGCCCGCCAGCGCTGCTGCAGCACTCATAAAAAAGGTGTTGTCCGCTCCCAGCCAATCCCAGGTATAACCGCTGAACACCGCCCCCAAAGCTCCGCCCATCCCATAGGCGATACTGGTATAAATCGCCTGACCTTTGGCTTGATGGCGTCCCTGAAAGAATTGATGAATCACCATCATGGCTGCAACATGATGCGTCCCATAAGTCGCTGCATGTAAAATCTGCGCAATGACAATAATCAGCGGCCACTCGACGTATTGACCTATCAATACAAAACGAAGTATGGCACAGGCAAAACTGAAAAGCAGAATGTGCTTTAGCAGAAATCGTTGCATTAGCCATGGCATAATAAAAAAAATTCCAATTTCACAAATTACGCCAATTGCCCATAACCACCCGACAAACCCTTTATCATAGCCATGCTCAACCAGATAAATGGAGAAAAATGTGTAATATGCACCGTGCGCAAACAGCATTAATAAACTGGACAGTAAAAATGCCATCACCTCCGGGCGCAAGCATATCTGCCGTATCGAAAGCAATCCGGTAGCGTAGTGCATGATTTCTTTGTCAGGAATATGATAAGAAAAAATCACAATGCCCAGTTTAAGCCCTAAAAGAATCCAAAGCAGCCAGATAATCTCCACCACTTCCAAAAGATAACCCATTCCGATCACCGCCACGACGAACCCAACCGACCCCCAGGATCGGATCCGCCCATACTTATCGGTATAATCTCCCAAGTGAGACAAGGTAATAGCTTCCATCAACGGCAGTGAGGCACTCCAAAAAAAACTCATCAACAGCATGACGATAAAAATCCAGGCGAACCCAGTGCCTGCAAAAAAACCGCAGAAACTCACAAAACCGCTTATTGCCGCGATCTGCACCACCCAGACTCGCTTGCCGGTATGATCCGCCAACCATCCCCAGGCAGCGGGAGAAAAGATGCGCGTAACCAACAGTAAGGACATCAGAATACCGATTTGCAATGCGCTAAACGACAATGACTGGAGATACAAACTCCAATACGGTGCAAAAGCCCCAATAAAAGCAAAATAGAAGAAATAAAAACCGGAGAGGCGCCAGTAGGGAAGAGAGGGCATACGCTAGATGATGCAGCGATTAAACAAAGAATGGTTGATAAAAATAAAATATGGAACTCACGGAATCAAAACATAACAGAAAATAATCTGCTGCGATCGAATCAATTGATTTTACAGCAATGCAAGCCCGCGATGAATATTAGCAAAGTTCTTTCACTGCTTTTACCCGACAGGATGAATCATTCACAACGTAAATCCGGATTAGGCATCGATCGGATAATTTATCCATCTCAAACGATCTGCAAGCAGATAGTTGACAATCCACAAGCCCTTCGATAGTCTGCCTAAACAGATCGGATTTTGTATTTTATGCATACTCACCATGTCCTGAATAGATTAAGAGAGTGTTGACAAGGTGCTGCAACTATTACCTCATACCTTCATCTATCAGCTAATCTTGATTTTTTTTGCGCAATACATAAATACATTTCTTCATCGATATCAAATATAACTACATATTAATCAAAAAGGAGAAAATGATGGAACTTAAAGGATCTAAAACTGAAGGTAATCTGAAAGCCGCTTTTGCCGGAGAATCTCAAGCCAATCGTCGCTACTTGTATTTCGCAGCCAAAGCGGATGTAGAAGGGCAAAATGACGTAGCTGCCGTATTTCGTTCTACTGCCGAAGGCGAAACAGGTCATGCCCATGGCCATCTGGAATATCTGGAGAATTGTGGCGATCCGGCCACCGGCATGCCCTTTGGCGCTTCTCGCGACAATCTGAAAACTGCCATTGCGGGAGAAACACATGAATACACCGATATGTATCCCGGTATGGCAAAAACAGCCCGCGACGAAGGATTCGATGAAATCGCCGACTGGTTTGAAACCCTAGCCAAGGCCGAACGCTCTCACGCCAATCGCTTCCAGCGTGCGTTGGATGGCTTGGCTGACTGATTCGCACCCTGATACGGTTGCATAGCTAGAAGTCCGGGGGGTATCCGGATTGGCTTTTTGGTTAAACCCCGGCGTCACTTTATTCAAAATTTTTGATATGCCAAACTTATTATGACCACCCGCGAAGGCAGTCTCGAAGCACCCAAGCGCCATCCCATCGATTGGAAAAATCCTGATTTTTATAGCGAAGCCAGCTTGAACCAGGAACTGGAGCGGGTTTTCGATATTTGCCACGGATGTCGGCGTTGCGTCAATTTATGCACGGCCTTTCCACGTCTGTTTGATCTGATTGATGAAAGCACTACAGGCGAATTGGATGGCGTCGACCAAAACCAGTTCTGGGAAGTAGTTGACCGCTGTTATCTCTGCGATATGTGCTTTATGACCAAATGCCCTTATGTGCCGCCGCATGAATGGAATATCGATTTCCCGCATTTGATGCTGCGCGCGAAGTCGGTCAAATATAAGCGCCAGGGTGCAGGGTTTCGTGACAAATTGCTGTCAAGCACCGACCTGATGGGCACGTTAGCCACTATTCCTGTCGTGGTTCAAACGGTTAATGCAGTAAACAAAGCACCCGCCGCACGGAAGCTGATGGATAGCGTGTTGGGAATTCATGCCGACAGAAAATTACCGGAATATGCAGCCCGGAAATTTCGTCCAAATGCGCAATCCAATTCCAGCTTCCCTGTTATTGATGGCACGCGCACGCCCGGAAAAGTTGCCATTTATGCGACTTGTTACGTCAACTATAACGAACCCGGTATTGGGCATGATTTATTAAAAATACTGGCACATAACGAGATTCCCACCTGTCTGGTTGAAAAAGAAGCGTGTTGCGGCATGCCTAAGCTGGAACTGGGTGACTTGGATACGGTAGAGAAACTTAAAAATAAAAATATTCCACAGTTGCTGAAATTAGCCCGGGAAGGATATGCCATTCTCTCCGCAGTGCCTTCCTGCACGTTGATGTACAAACAGGAATTGCCACTCTTATTTCCTGAGGATGAAGCAGTTCAGACCGTCGCCGCTGCGATGTTTGACCCATTTGAATACTTGGTATTAAGAAATCAGGATAAATTGCTCAAAACGGATTTCAAAAAATCCCTCGGCACTGTGGCTTATCATATTCCTTGCCATCAACGGGTACAAAACGTTGGAAAAAAGACGCGCGATATATTGCAGCTTATTCCGGAAACAACCATCAACACTGTCGAACGCTGCTCAGGCCATGATGGAACCTGGGGTGTGAAAAGCGAGCATTTTGCGGACTCCATGAAAATTGGCCGTCCCGTTTTCAAACAAATGGCTGCTTCCGATCCGGATTACATCAGTTCGGATTGCGCCATTGCTGCGCGGCATATCGAGCAAGGTATCGGTGCAAGCAAGGCACAAAAGCTCCACCCGCTAACTTTATTACGCATGGCTTACGATTCTGACTCCACACACCCATCGGTTGATAACCCTTCGCCGGTTACCCAATCCACTACTAATGAAAAATACATGACTAAAATTACCCGCGATGATCTGCTGACACTGGAAGCATATGCAAAAATCCGCAAGGATTTTCGCACTCAGGTGATGGCGCATAAAAAAATGCGCAAAATTCCGCTGGGAGAAAATATCACGCTTATTTTCGAAGACGCCTTAACTATTCATTATCAAATCCAGGAAATGTTGTATGTTGAGCGCATTTTTCAAGAAGATGAAATCCTTCACGAACTTGAAACATACACGCCATTGATTCCGGATGGGCATAACTGGAAAGCCACGATGTTGATTGAATATCCGGATCCTGCTGTACGTGCCGCCAGATTGGCCGATTTGATCGGTATAGAAGATAAGGTGTGGATCAGAGTTGCTGAGCATACACCGGTATATGCCATCGCTGACGAGGATCTTGAACGGGAAAATAGCGAAAAAACATCAGCGGTCCATTTTCTTCGCTTTGAGCTCACTTCCGAGATGATTCAATCGCTTCATCGCGGCGCGGCTTTGAGTATGGGTGTTGATCATCCCGTTTATCAAGCATCGAATACGGTCGACGGCAATATCCGCGCCTCATTGTTGAAAGATTTATCCGGTGCATGAAACGAATTTGTGTTTTACTCTGCCTCTTGCTGCTGGCCTGTGCCAAGCCACCATTCAAGGATCAATTTGAAAGCGACAAGCCGTGGGTCGAGCAATTGGCACAACTCCCTGCTTACCCCGATGCGACAAACCTGATGGAATTCGATGCGGGCGTTGCCTCCGGTAATCAGTATTTGGTGGATCCGACTTCCATTAATATCGGTGAAGATGGGGTGATCCGTTTTACTTTAGTCGTTAAATCATCTGCAGGCGCCCTCAATGTCAGCTACGAGGGCATCCGTTGTGCTACCAGCGAACGGAAACTGTATGCGCTCGGAAGAGATGATAAAACCTGGATACAACCTCGTACACCGGAATGGCAAAAAATTGAATTGGTGCAGCAATTTAACGCGCAACGCGAACTGGCTAAAAATATCTTTTGTCCGCATCGGCAAATCGTAACCAGCACGGAAGATGCTATTCAAGCTTTAAAAGCCGGTATACATCGTACTATTTACCGCTAGGTGAAGCGACTCTTAAGTATCATCTTTTTCCGGCTCAAAATAAATTTGCTCCACGCACTCTACATCTATCTCCACGGCAAGCCCATGAAAAATTGCAAATTAAAAAATAATCAATATATTCTAACTTCAGGGTGCAAACGATTTTGTGAGTTGAGATCTTTGAATAGTTGAATTAAGTTATCTTTATCTTTGGAATATATATTCATATGCCCTCCAAATTCGCATCCTGCATAAATGTTCATTCCATCACTAGTAAAAGATACATTCTTGATATGTTCTAAAGGTGCTCCAATAAAATAAAATAACTCCTTATCCAATCTTGCGTTAAATTGCTGATACGTGGATCTCACCAGCCACTTTTCGAAAACTATCAGTTTATTTCTATCAATATAAGGTGACTTATAATAAGGCACATATGGATTAGGATCTCCAATACCTTTTTCTCTACTTAACCAACTTAATAAAGGTCTTATAACAATTACTGTGGCTGTGAATACTGGCGAAATATCAGAATCCATCACATCGACAGGGTAATCCCCCCATTATTAACCGAAGTTAAAAGTAGAGGTTAATGCGCTAACTGAGCGAGCTTTTGTTTTGGTGTTATTCCTCCAATGGCCGTATTAGGCTGTTCATGATTATAGGTCCACAACCATTTTGTTGCATAGTCCTGAACTTCGGCGATTGACTCAAAGCAGTGCTGGCTTAACCAGTCATAACGTACGGTTCTGTTGTAACGTTCAATGTAGGCGTTTTGCTGAGGTTTGCCGGGCTGTATGAATTCCAGCTGTATGCCGTTCTTTGCCGCCCAGGCAGAGAGTAAGCCGCTGATGTACTCAGGGCCGTTGTCACAGCGAATCCGCTTTGGCTTGCCGCGCCATTCGATCAGGCGATCCAGCGTGCGTATGACGCGCCCTGCAGGTAAGGAGAAATCCACCTCTATTCCCAATCCTTCACGATTGCAGTCGTCCAGTATATTGAGTAACCGAAAGCTGCGGCCATCTTCCAATTGGTCATACATGAAATCCATTGACCAGGTTTCATTGATGGTTAACGGTACCGCCAGCACTTCCGGCTTGTCACGTTTGAGCCGCTTTCTCGGCTTGATCCGCATGTTCAGTTCCAACTCCCGGTAAATACGATAAACACGCTTGTGGTTCCAGAAAAAACCTTTTACATTGCGTAAGTACAGAAAGCATAAACCAAACCCCCAGTTTCGCTGATTGTGCGTCAACCGCAGCAGCCAATCGGCAATGATACAGTTATCAGCATTGAGCCTGGCTTGATAACGGTAACATGTTTCGCTGATATCATAGATCTCACACGCCAGGCGGATACTGATCCTTTTTTGCTTAACAACCTGTTTAGCCATGTCGCGCCGCTGCCAGGGCGCTACCACTTTTTTTCGAGGGCTTCCTTACGTAGCTCGGATTTTAACCGTTCCTCAGCATACATCTTTTTCAACCAGCGATTCTCTTCTTCAAGTTCCTTGAGTCGGGCTATCATTGATGCATCCATACCGCCGTATTTGCTGCGCCATTTGTAAAATGTCGCATTACTCATACCGTGTTCACGGCACAATTCAGGCACCGGCACTCCTCCCTCGGCCTGTTTGAGTATCGCCATGATCTGGCTGTCACTGAATTTCGATTTCTTCATTGCAGAATCTCCTGTCTATATAAATTACAAGAAAATTCTACTTCTGACTCCTGTTATTTTCTGGGGGGATTACCACAGGAAACATTATTTCTGGTTCACCTGCTGAAAACAATTTTGAAGCATGTCTAATCACACTATCACTTCGATATAAATATTCTGAAGTGTATTGACGGCATTCATATTCGTTATTTGTATCGTAAGACATTTTTTACTCACTAAATTAAATTTAGGTCGCTTATTCTACATTTGAAAATATTTAATCTGGTCAACTTTTGATAGAAGAATGTATCATAAAGTATTAGACACATAAGATTACAAAACAAAGGTATATGTAATTCATCAGCAATATTCTCAATTCTCGACTTATCAACCTACATACTCATACATAAGTGATTAAGCCGATAAATCATCCACCGGTCTCGCCAGCATGCAGAGCCACAATCCTCCGATCGACATCATCCCTTACGATACACCGGATGATGCAAGATAATAAGATCGACATTTCAAACCCAGCGAACCAGAGTTCCAGCCCCTGATCCCAAAAACCACATCTCGGTCTGTTGACTATACTAAACCATGATTCTGTAACGCGCCATCCTGCAAAATACGATTGTGGAATCCCCTGCAGTCTGCCCACTTCATAATTATTTCTCTAATCCCTATTGTCTTTGAGGTAATTAAAGCTCACACTCTCGGTGGGGTTTTGTAGCTTCAACATCCTATACCCCTTCCTCTAGATCTCGTCGAGGATTAACCCGAGAAATCACTAAAATAAGGAAAATCACATGAATAAAAGCTTTAATCCGATACTATCAGGAGCAATCGGCATGCTTCTCCTGAGTTTCAGCGGCTTAGTCAGTGCAGAAACGTCCGTTTTAAGTGAAGCGCGTGTGGTCGCGCAGTATAATTACATCATTCATATCTTGGCCATGCTGTTGATTGGTTTCGGTTTTCTAATGGTATTTGTGCGCCGTTATGGCTTTGGCGCGGTAACCGGCACCTATTTGGTTGTTGCCGTGGGACTTCCACTCTACATTCTGTTGCGCGCAAACGGTATTTTCGGACACCAGTTATCGCCGCATACCCTTGACTCGCTGTTGTTCGCGGAATTATCCGTTGCTACAACCCTGATCGCCATGGGTGCGGTATTGGGCCGTTTACGCGTATTTCAATATGCTCTGTTGGCACTGTTAGTTGTTCCGCTTTATCTTCTGAACGAATGGATTGTGCTCGATGATGCCATCGGCTATACCACGGGATTCCAGGATACCGCCGGTTCAATGGTCATTCATGCTTTCGGTGCTTATTTCGGATTGAGTATGTCCATTGTTTTAACCACCGAGTATCAGCGCAGCAAACTGATCGAATCGGATCATACTTCGGATCGATTCGCCATGTTGGGTTCCATGGTGCTATGGTTGTTTTGGCCAAGCTTTGCCACTGCGTTAGTGCCATTAGAAAACATGCCGCAAACCGTGGCCAACACCCTGTTGGCATTGTGCGGCGCGACCATCGCCACTTATTTCCTGAGTTCCAAACTGCATCACGGCAAAACCTCCATGGTGGATATGGCTAATGCCGCGCTGGCCGGCGGCGTGGCTATCGGTTCCGTATGCGATGTCGTATCGCCTACCGGCGCTTTCGGTATCGGTTTGCTTGCTGGAATACTTTCTGTTCTAGGTTATGTGTTTTTGCAACCGTTACTGGAATCGAAATTTAAAATCGTGGATACCTGCGGTGTGCATAATTTGCACGGAATGCCCGGATTATTAGGTGGCCTGAGTGCGTTCCTGGTCGTTCCCGGCATCGCCATCGGACAGTTTAATGGCATCATGATTACGCTTATCATCGCGATTGTCGGCGGTTTGATCGCAGGTGCCATTATCAAGGCAACCGGCACCACACGTGAGCCTTATGAAGATAGCGTGGAATTTACACACCTTGCAGGCCCGGAAACAGAAAAACTTCCGGAGCAGCTACAAACGCGCGTCGAAGCTCTGGAAATTCAAAGTGCTGCGGCTAAACCGCACGCTCCGATGGAATCTCCTGAGACTAAAGCATTAATTGCAAGATTGGAATTGCGGGTTATGACGTTAGAAAGCAACATTGCCGCGACGCAAAACCGTGAGACCGGAGAGAAACCGGAATCCATTTCATAATTCTTTCTATTGAGCGCCCCCGAATTTATTACGGGGCGCTCGACAAGATGGGAAACTACTATTTCACCCGTACGGTTTAAAAACTTCTGTGCCCGGATAGTATGTCTTTCCCCATTCCACTAGCGCTTGCAAGACCTGCCTTAGATCCTCCCCCTTTTTTGTCAGCACATATTCGTGTCGTACCGGGTTTTTCTGATATACCTGCTGCGTTAAAAAACCGGTGGCTTCCAGTTTCTTAAGCCGATTTGCCAATATATTGGTAGCAATTTGCTCAGGTGATTCGAGGAATTCTTGATAACGCTTTTTACCCAACAACAAGTCCCGGATAATCAATAAAGTCCATTTGTCCCCTAAATGATCCAAAGCGCAGGCTATCGGACAACAAGATCGTTCGTGGTTTTGTTCGTCATGATCAACCATCGGTCATTAATCTCTATGATATAAAAAAAGTGAATTACACAATACCTTCGCAGTCACTTGCCATTAACAAGTTTATGCGATAAAGTTACTTGCATTATACAAGCAAACACTCGATTAATCACACTTAAGGTTGTAGACATGCTGAAGCTTTATCAATTTGAACGTACTTGGGGTATCCCGAATTTAAGTCCTTTCTGCTGCAAAATAGAAACTTACTTGCGAATGGCTGAAATTGATTATCAGATTGTACCTGTATTGCCGCTAGGGGCGCCCAAAGGAAAATTGCCTTACATTGAAGACAGCGGCAGATCCATTGGAGATTCGCGTTTCATCATCACTTATTTAAAATCTTCTTATCAAAATCTGGATAAAGCATTGAACAATGCCGAACTGGCAATATCGGTTGCTATGCAGCGCTTACTCGAGGAGCATCTGTTCTGGGCCGCACTTTATTCACGCTGGCAATACACGGACGAAAACTGGCAAATCAACAAGCAGGCTATTTTTGGTGGATTGCCACCCGTCCTTAGGGATGTCATCGCCCATCGCACGCGCCGGAAAATCCAGCGACAAATTTACGGTCATGGCACCGGCAGACACCAAGCGGAGGAAATTTTCGCGCTCGGCAAGCAAGATATCGATGCGTTATCTGCAACACTAGATGACAAAAAATATTTCCTGGGCGATCAACCCACAACACTCGATGCATCCGCATTCGGACTCCTCATCAATATTATCGATTGTCCCATCGAATCGCCGCTTAAAGAATACGGGTTAGCAAAAAAGAATTTGATCGATTACGTTGATCGGATCAAGCACGAGTTTTATCCCAACTTATAAAGCATTTACTCTGAACTCGCAGTAGTAACAGGCCAGGATAAAATTTAAGCTCAGCCGCATTCCGATTGATCGGTATCCGCTGCTGCAAAGGCTGCAAATGGCAGATCAATCCGATTAAAATATTAATAGGATCATTGGCATATTTCCACCAGGACGGGCACAGTTATCGATCCGACAATGTGTACAAGGAGAAAAATCATGAAACTGTTGAGCTGGAACATCCAATGGGGACGTGGCATGGATGGACAAGTCGATCTTGCACGCATCATCCGGACGATCCACCAGATAGGCGAATTTGATGTCATCTGCCTGCAGGAAGTCGCGGTCAATTTCCCCGGCCTGCCGGGCAGCCGGGGCGAGAATCAGGTTGCTGAACTTTCAGCACAATTGCCCGGCTACACCGCAATCTATGGCGCAGCCACCGATGTGCCGGACAGCTTTGGTAGACGCAGTCAGTTTGGCAACGCCATATTCACCCGCTTGCCTATCGGTCAAATTTGGCGGCATCTGTTGCCGTGGCAGGCGGAATTAACCACGCCCAGCATGCAGCGTGTACTGGTGGAAGCGGTCGTAACAACAACGGAATTCGGTCTGTTGCGCGTGATGACGACACATCTCGAGTACTACTCGCACCATCAACGCCAAGTCCAGATAGATGCTATCCGCCACTTGCATCGTGAGGCGCATATCCTATCGCAACGAAAATTTCTGACCGAAGAGCGAGGCGGGACTTTCGAAGTCTTTCCCCGACCCGGGGAAGCGATATTGTGCGGTGATCTCAACTTCCCGGCTACAGCGCCCGAACATGCACAGATTCTCGCACCATTCAGTAATGACACCCCAAACTTTCACGATACCTGGTCGGTACTGAATCCTGACATACCCCATGCACCCACCGTCGGCATTCACCCGGTAGACTTCGTCGAGCGGGCAGAATGCTATGACTTTGTGCTGATTACCGATGGATTAGTAAAGCACCTACAAATACATGGAATTGATGCAGAAACGACAGCTTCGGATCATCAGCCGGTATGGGTGGAGCTCGGGTGACGTAATGCTTGCCTGTTACGATTTAATAGATCAACAAACCCGCCGGAACGGGTATAGTTGCACCCGGCTAGTGGGAAATTGCCTACAGACTTGGGATTAAACCGATTTTTGTGTAAAACTTCTTTCCATCGTCAAGTGAAACTATGGGTAAACCTGATTTGCCCCGGAAGGGGTGCCGGGATTGAATGCTGACGGATTGGGTGAATGTAGACTGGTAGGACGGTCGGTATTAAAACCGGACGGTTGAGTATTGATACCAGGGGGATTAAAAGGGCGTCCGGGTGCGGGTAATCCTGTCGAATCATTGGGGTCGCTTCCAGAAGGACTATTTCCAATTCTGGAATCAATGGATCTTTGCACGGCTTCATTTTCCAAGATAACGCTGGATCTATCACTTTGAGCCAGGGCCAAGCCATTGACTAACAGGCATATTCCACCGAACATATACAGCCATATCCGTATAAAATTATTTTTTTGCAACATAGTAATTCTCCTTTATGACAAATTGTGGTGATGCAATTACTCACGCTTTGAAATAAGCAAAAATCCACCGAAGCGGATCATAGGAAATGTTATTTCAAGTGTGGATCTCCTTGTTGATCGTTCCTTGACTCAGGATTGAGCATTACCTCAACATCATTCTTATCATAATTTTGTTTGTTTGAAACATTATCTTTTTTATCGGAAGTATTAGCTTGTCTTGTCATGTAAATTGTTGTGCGGTTAAAAAGGATCCTCAGAAAACGCATGCGCGTTAACAAACAGAAATCCGCCAATAATAGACATAACCTACAACTTAACCATGATAATACTCCATTCACATTCTATAGAAGTATAAGAATGCTTGATATAAAGTTAAGCATCTGATGTTAGAAATACATATCAATGATCAGATGAATGTTATAAAAAAACATCGAAACAAGTTAGGAGAAATGCAGATGCTGTCTTGAATTTTATTTTTGAGGAAACTGCCGCGCGGGATCTCTCTCGGGAGGAATTCGCTCTGGAGAAATAGGTTGAGGAGGAATTTCTGGCGATGGATCATATTCGGGGGAAATTATCTCTGGCGGTTGTTCTTGGGGCGGTATGATTTCCGGGGGTATGGGGGTGGGCGGAGTGGTTTCTGCACGTAATGGCTTTGTTTCTGCAAGAAAAATTGCATACATAATAGTTTCCCAGTAATTTGAAGGAGATTTATTATCTTAACTTTAAACCAATAGATCTGTGCGCTTTCTCACCAATGAGTGATAGGGACTTTGATGTTTCCTTTCCTCTTTACCAGGGTAGGCATTTATTCCGCCGCACGAAAAATTTGTTTAAATCCACTCATTATTATTTATGTGTGCTAGCGTACAGATTGGTAAACAGATTTAAAGCATCATGTATTCAGATGCTAGCTATCTCCATATAATTTAGCTGTATCTTCCGGTTATCTTTGTTCTTTCAGGCGCAAAGATAACTGGGTTAAATCAATCCTTCTCAGTAGTTCAACGGCGCATTTATTACTACTAAATGCGCTGTTTTTATGGGCAAATGCGGCGCTTTAATCTATTCATTTCAAGCCAGGACCTTTCGTAATTTTGTAATGGAGACAGGGAAATAAGAGTATCCGGCCGATTGGTTTTTAAGATAACATCTTGTAGGCCGCATCACACAAAGATTCAATTTCTGGAACATTGTTAATTCCATGTTTATTCCAATGGCTTCATGTCAGAAGTTAACATTGTCACTCACTTCTTACCATTCGTTATATTCCAATTATTAGCTGCTCAGATATAAAGTGACTGTTTTTTTAATTGGTGTGGAGAAAGTGTAAATTTCTGATGCGCTCTTTAAAGAAATTATTTTCTCCCCTTCTCATCAAATAATGCCAATGCTGATTTGGAGGGATTATTCATTCTCAATCTGCATATAGGTTTGCGATTATTGCCATCGAATAAATCGCGCAGTAACTGTTTGCATCCCTCATAACAATTTTCTTGGGATCAATGGTTTCACAAAGAATTGTTCTAAGGAAACGCTGATTAATACACCGCACCTCAGGGGCTAAGCGAACGGTTTTGGGATATTAGGTTAGAATTTGCCATATTCTGGCTTGAATTGCACTATCGCGCGCCCGTTCCTTGTTCTTAATCGAAGGAGGGGCTGAAATCAGCGTAGCATCAACAATCGTGCCTTCGCGAAGAAATAGTCCGCGCTCAGTCAGGTGTGCATCAATTACATCAAAGATCGATTCCGTCAGAGGATGCGCTTCCAGCAAATGGCGAAATCTCAGCAGAGTCGTCGCATCCGGCGCCCCTTCCCGATTCAGATCCATACCAACAAAGCGACGAATGGCTTGGCTATCGTATACAGCATCTTCCGCGCCTTCATCCAAAAAACGATCTCGTCGGGTTTGTTTCTTCTTTGCCGCATATTCCAGGTCAGAAAAATTTGGCTTTCATTTCATTCCAGATAATATTCTGGATTTTATGCTTTGCAGCATCGGCAATCTAAAGTCTTTTAAAATTCTTGCAGAAAATTATTTCCGCACCCACCAACAAGCCAAACTCAGAAGCTTTTTCAGAGCAAAAAGCTGAGATACATATGATAGACTCACATCATCATTCTAAATACAAAATAGCAATAATATGTCTGGCAATACATTCGGTACGCTTTTTACTATTACCTCATTTGGCGAATCACACGGCGCAGCAATTGGTTGTATTGTGGATGGATGCCCGCCAGGTTTAACTATCAGCACCGAAGAGATACAACTTGAATTGGACCGGCGTAAACCCGGTACGTCGCGTCATGTCACGCAACGACGCGAATCCGACACGGTAGAAATTCTATCCGGCGTGTTCGAAGGACAAACTACGGGTACGCCCATTGCTTTACTGATACGAAATGAAGATCAGCGCAGCAAGGATTATAGTAAGATCATGGACACCTTCCGTCCCGGCCATGCGGACTATACCTACTGGCAAAAATACGGTATCCGCGATTATCGTGGGGGTGGCCGTGCATCGGCGCGTGAGACTGCAGTACGTGTTGCAGCCGGTGCGATTGCAAAAAAATGGCTGCACGAGAAATATAGTATTATGATCCGCGGCTATATGGCGCAGCTGGGACCCATCGAAATTCCATTCAAATGTTGGGAAGATATCAGGCAGAATCCCTTCTTTGTCGCAGACAGCAACTATGTCGATCAACTGGAAACGTTCATGGATCAATTGCGTAAATCCGGCGATTCGGTGGGTGCCAAGATTAGCGTAGTAGCACAGGGGGTACCAGTCGGCTGGGGCGAACCGGTGTATGATCGATTGGATGCAGAAATCGCCTACGCCATGATGAGCATCAATGCAGTAAAAGGTGTTGAAATCGGCGCCGGTTTTTCCAGCGTAACACAAAGAGGTACCGAACATTCGGATGAGATGACACCGAATGGCTTTTTAAGTAACAATGCCGGCGGCATCCTCGGAGGTATTTCAACCGGTCAGGATATCGCCGTTCATATTGCGATTAAACCGACATCCAGCATCCGTCTCGGACGGCATTCAATCGACAAGAACGGCAATCCGGTCATCGTCGAAACGCACGGCCGACATGATCCTTGCGTTGGCATCCGCGCCACCCCAATTATCGAAGCCATGCTCGCCCTGGTATTGATGGATCATGCTTTGCGGCATCGTGCACAGAATGCCGATGTACAGTGCCAAACACCCAAAATTCCCGGCAATGCAAATACAATAGAAAAATCTGCGACAACATTTCAGGCATTGTCGAGAGAAGACCCGGAACCTGAAGAGGATGTCTAGGCACTAACGAGACAAAAATTTTTTTATCAAACAAGGCCTTGGATATATTAGGCTGAGTTAGCATTTCCTACCGCTGCAAACTTTATTCTTAACAATACCATCTCTCTGCACACTCTTTATTCTGCTGATTCTTAGCCAACTTCTTGTCTCAGGAATAGGGAATAACCTATAGAGGTTAAAAACGCACCTTTCATTAACGATGGAAAACTTCCTATATCGATATTGCTCGTGCAAAAGGACATATATCCTATCGCTCAAACCAAAAGCATAGTACGGATGTACTAGAAAAAAAGGAACTATCTCTTATTACGCTCGCGAGATTCTCAGTTTATTTTACATACGACTATGCAGAATTTTTTCTTCATTTAAATTTAGAGATAATAAAGAAGAAAAACGAATTATCTGCAAGTCACTACACATCAATTCCATTTCTCTGCAAACATGCAGCCCCATTAAATTCGCTGCAAGTAAACAGAGCATATTATTGACACGTGTAGATGAAATTAACAAACTGTAATGTAATTTTTATTCTTATGGGAAATTTTATAATGCGTATTATATCTATGATGGCTTTACTTGCGCTGATGAGCGGGCCAGTCGCAGCGGCTTCCTGGCAAATTGGTGACAATGACGGTTATGGTGCCGGTGTTTGTGACAACTGCCAACACCCATTCAATGGCTTCACGGCAAACTTTGATGGCCGCAGTGCTGCAGAAACGGCGGCGACCGATGGCACACAATACACCGATACCTATAGCACTGCCCATCCCGGCTTCAGTCCACATGGATCAGAAACCGTAGCAACGTTCAGTTTCACAGGATTAGGTAATAATTGGACAGTCGGTCATCTGGAAATCGACATGGCCGATTTCCAAGCTTCGACATTCGGTTCAGTAATCACCACATTTAACGGCATTACACAAAATTTTAACTACAATGATGGATTCCCGAACACATTTATTCGTTTCTATACACTAACTGGTTCGGTGGTTGATTCAATCAATGCCACAGGTGAACTGGTTATTACCATCGATCGCAACAGCTCCACTGATTTTTATGGGTTTGACTACTTAAAACTCAGTGATATCGCAGCACCAGTACCCGAACCAGAAACTTATGCCATGTTACTTGTTGGTCTCGGTTTACTCGGTTTTGCTAGTCGACGCCGGATGCAGAAACCAGTTGCATAATCCGGAAACTTAAGTGTTGCTAAGAGAAACCCGCTCCAGCGGGTTTCTCTTTTTCCGATCGACTATTTTTGTATCTTTATTCAACATTCTATTCATTTTTCTCAGTCTTCGCCGATATATAGCAGCATAAATCCAAATGAAAACAAAATCTAACGATGAAGTCTTGGCATACTGACAAAAATTATCATTCTAGCTTCCCTCGTCTCAAGTCAACAAAGATCGATTGCATAGTATTTTATCTTCCGTACTGCTGCTGCGCTCATGAAAATCAAATATGAAGAATTACTGATTCTGGGAATTACCAGAGAAGGTCGCCCCTTCCGCCCAAGTGACTGGTCGGAGCGTCTTTGCGGTGCACTTGCCACCCATAATCGCAATAACCGCTGGGAATATTCGGAATATGCTCAGCCTGTCATTCATGAGGGAAAGACATGCGTTCATGTAAAAACCGCGTTAAAAGATATCAATCCAGTCATCTATCAATTTATGATGGATTTTGCTTACAATAATCAACTCAAAGTAATTCCAACCGGAAAAATCATTTATTGGGAAGACTCCCCTGAAGAAACAGAAGTCGCATGGTCTATAAAAAGATTCACCCTGGCGCTGTTATTGCATCAATGGAAAATGAAATTTAAGAATAACGGATATTAGTTGCCGCTTAATCTTATTAGATACACATTGTTTGCGCATATACGCTTACATTTCAAAGCGATTTAAGATATTCAACGAGATCAAGCCGCTGCTCCTTGGTCAAGGCTGGAAGGAATATCCCATCAGGCTGAGGCATTCTTCCGGAGGCGAACTCGTGACCGCCATTATTGTTACCCCAAATATGTGTTCGAAACAGAAACCCATCATAATCTGTTGATTTTAATCCAACTTTTACAGGATCAAACGCACGCGATCCCACCATAAATTCATCAGGACGATATTCTCCTTCAACAGGATCACCAGGCTGTCGTTTGGGGAGAAGTAAATCATACAAAGTTGGAACTGAACCATTATGCAAATAAGGAGCGGTAGCCCAAATGCCATTGAGCGGACGAGCTTTATAAGCCAAGATTGAAGCAAAAGGATTGTCGCTGGTATCGGGAGTATAATTGCCGTGTTTCAGGGAAGATTGCACTTCATTATCAAAAAATGTATACGCAAAATCCAACGATCGTTCAACCCATCTACGTACAAACCATTTGTCTGGATCAGGCGTCGTGACCACATTGCGCGTAGCTGAAGTTAATAACCCTGCTGCTGGCGCTTGGCGTTGCAGTAAAAGATTACCTGTACTGACACCGACATACTGATTCCGCAAAATACCGCTATAACCGGCATACTCAATACCGTTAGTAGCCATTTTAGAATCCGTCCCAATAGACGAAGTATCGATCATTTTAGCCACAACACGACGATCCGGATCAATGCGTTCAATGTGTCCATGACATGATGCGCAATATTGGGAAAATAGCTTCGCACCATTAACCATTCGCGCTCTATCGATCTTCGGTAAAATATGCTCAGGCCATTGCGGCGAGGTTAGTTTGCGTAGATGCTTCTCCACCCGGCGCAAATTTCGAATATCGATGGAGGACTGGAAATCAATATGTTTTGGACCAAATCCTTGTCCACCAATGACGGAAGACAACGTAAAACCATCTCTTTCTTGCCAATCCAACGTGCCAAATACGCCAATCATTTGGCCCGCATTCCTGGCCATAGGGCCTAATCCACTATTGTCGACTCTACCATTCCATTGAACATAGTCATGTTGCGGTATATCCCACAGAAACGGATAACTCACCGGTGCATCGGCAGGATTATAGATTCTGTTACGCAGCCGGATGATCTGCTTACTGGATAAATATATTTGAATCCTTTCAATAATATGATCGCGATTTGTGCTGCTGAGAACGGGTTCCACATTTGACATTATCTCGGTCAATTCCTCGGCGGTCAGAATCTCAGTGAGCAACTCACGTAATTGTTGTGCGCTCATAATGTGCTCAAGCACACGATTATAGATTCTCCCGAATGCATCCAGCCGTGCGTAGCCGTAGCGGGTTAATGGTCGTGTAGTATCTCTGGGAACATTGATGATGGTATAAGTTTTGATTCGCTGTGCGTATTTTTTAAGATCAATTAATACATCCACGTGATTCTTATAGTGACCTTTCTCCAATACGTTAACAACAAAACGATCACGTTTTTCCGAATTCTCCAGGGTGGCATACAATGCGTCTGCCAAATCAATCATAAAAGTTTCCATATCCGAATTTGCCGGACCACCATCAATGCGGATTCCTACCCCCAGATAATTGAGTTGGGTCGTATGGCAAGCTGCGCAGGTAAATCCCATAAATGCTTTGCCTTGATATTCATCTCGCACCATGCCAACCGGCAAACCATCCGGATTGCTCATGGTCGGGCGTTGGGGTAGATAACCATAACGATCAATATTTTGGTTATCGCGAAACAAATCCGATGAATTAGATTGCTCAAGTACTAGAAAAAAGCTATAGGGTAATAAATTAGAGCCTTGTGTTGTATTATAAAACCACAAGCTGTCGGATGCCGACCAACCTTGATCAAGGTAAACAGTTTGAAAAAATTGATCGCCAAATTTATCGGTGCCACTCGAAATGGCACCACGGCCAGAATCATTATCACGAAATTCATACAGTCTTAACAAGACTCCTGCCAATAGCCAAATAACTGCCACCATACCCCATACAAGCAGAAATAGTTTGATCCATTGTAAAAAATAATTGAGTGACATGGATTTATTCAAATTTACTATCTGTTCAGCAAGCATTCAGGAATGTTCTGTTTAAATCGCGCACAACCAACTAAAAATCAGCTTACTACAGTTTCTTCAAAGTAATAAATAAGGCGTTATGATGGCTAATTTTTGTATTGGCTCATTATAAATTTCATATAAGATTAAGCTATTGCGAATCAATTTTGATGTAAATGATCTGTGAAATAATTGTCATAAGTTTAAGTGAATCGTGATTAAATTGCTCTTCGCTTTGTATCTGTCAAAGGATTAATCAGAGTTTTCTTCTTAAATACCCTGACAAGATTAAATTAAAGGATTCTATGCGAATTTCCCAAGTTAACCTTTTATTACTGAGTATAACCTTAATATTTTGTTCGATAACCTTAGCACAACCCACGACTCCGCTTCCAATTGGAGCTGATTCATTAAGACCACCAGAGCATTCATCGCCTTCTGCACGTGAATTATCTCCCTCTATGGCACCATTTAAAAGTGAATTGCCCAGACTGCAAGAGCCTACACCGGTGGGGGAAACACAAGGGCCGGTTGTACTTTATACGATTGAGGAACTACAACGATTGGGCTTACAAGCCAACGGTCTGGTGCTTGCAGCACGGTCACAAGTTGGTATGGCCAAAGGCGGAGTAATTGCCGCTACTGCATATCTCAACCCGGAAGTCATGTTCATGATGGGGCCTATGGATCGACGACTGCCAGAGAATCTGACAGGACCCGCTAACGATCAACGCTCGATTACAGTTATCCAACCGATTGAAAATCCTTTTATGCGCAGTGCGCGTATTGCCGCATCGGAAGCCATCGTCGATGCCAGCAGGGCCAGCTTGGGCCAGGTCAGTACCGATCTGGCCGCACTATTACGTGTTCGTGCCTATGAGTTATTGCTGCGGCAAGACCAGGCCGCCTTGGAGCAAAATATTTATGACTTGATAAACACTGTACGACAACGTATCGCAGTCAACGTCGAACGCGGTGAACTTGCCCGCTTTGAACTCATACGTGCAGAAACTGAATTGCAAAGTGCGGCCAATCGCAAGGCAGCGGCAGTACTTAACGCGGAACGTGCCAAAGTATTTTTGATGCAATTAACCGGAGGAGCTCTACCAGTAAATTTTCAAATTAAAGGATCCTTAAAAGATCCGATCGATCTTCCTTCACTGGAAGAGCTACGCCGCCAAGTACCTATCGTCAATCCGGATATAGTTCGTTTAGAGGCGGAACAAGTGCGTGCCAATCAGCGGATCAGCCAAGAACGCGCTTCTATATTGCCATCTGTCAATATCATGTACACCAATTATCAGGATCAGCAATTTACCTCCAATACTGCCGGGCTCAGCGTCAGAATCCCGATCTGGTATCGCCGTCGTGGTGAAATCGATACGGCTATCCATGATTCTGCTCGAATTCGAGAATCGCTCGAATACCGCCGTTACGAAATGGCCCAATTATTCGAAGCAGCATGGCAAGCTTATCAAATTGCCCAGCAGCGGGTAACAATGTTCGAGGGCGGTTTGATCAAGGAAGCGGAAAATGCAGTGAGGGTGGCTGAGGCAGCTTACAAATTTGGTGAACGTACTTTGATCGAGTTTTTAGATTCGCAGCGTATTCTCAGAGGAATCCTTTTTGACTCTCTGCAAGCCCGCTTTGAACTCCACTCAGCGGTTGCCGAAATCGATCGTTTACGCGCATATTATCCCAAGGAGTTAGTTGCAGAATGAAAATTATTTACTCGACCTTCAGTTTCTTATTTATTGCCACATTGCTGCTGGCAGGATGCAACAGCACATCGGACGAACAAGTTTCCAAGCAGCCTGAAGAAGTGCGCGATATCAATAGCATTACCGTTCGCCCGGAATTGATCGACCGATTAAAAGTCGGCAATCCATCCCTCATTGATCTTGCCGATAGAATACTGGTACCCAGCCGGGTTCAAGTCGATGAAGAGAGAACATCACAAATTGGTTCTTACGTTACCGGACGTATCATTAATTTATTTGTCATCCTGGGCGATTATGTCAAAGCAGGGCAACCGCTGGCCCGCATTACCAGTCCGGATTTAACGCAATCGCAATTGGCCTACCTCCGTGCCGCCTCGCGTGTCGTAGTCACGCAAAAATCACTTGATCGCGCACATCATTTATTAGCCGCCGATGCTATTCCGGTTGCCGAAGTGGAGCGGCGCAAATCCGAACTGGAAATTGCTCAGGCTGAATTGGGCGCGGCCAGTGATCAATTGAGACTGTTTGGTATGAATGAGGCCGATATAAAAGAATTGTCCAAGAAAGGAAAAATTCTTCCGTGGCTCGACATCAAAGCCACCCGAGAAGGCTACGTCATTGCACGTAACGTGATTGTAGGTCAAGTTGTGCAACCTTCCGATCCACTCTTCCAGATTGCCGATCTCTCTTACGTCTGGGTCGTTGGCGATGTACCTGAGCAAATTGCACGCGACGTACGATTGGAACAACATGTAGAAATCAACGTGCCCGCGATAGGCGGCACTGATTTTGATGGCATCATCATATTTGTTTCGGATACGGTTAATCGCTTGACCCGTACCGTGATGACCCGCGTAATGGTGGAAAACCCGGAACGGAAATTGAAGCCGGATATGCTGGCCAATATGCACATCACCGATACGCAACACAAAACCCTGGTTGTTCCGGAAGCAGCGATTGTACGGGAGTTAAACCAGGATTATGTTTTTGTTGCCATCAGCGATAACCAATTTCAACGCGTACCTGTCGAACTGGGCCCTGAAGTGGCCGATTTCCGGCCCGTGCTTGAGGGACTCACAATTGATCAACGCATTGTAATGGAAGGTGCCTTTCATCTGGATAGCGAGCGCAAGCTGGCTGAATTGGAGTAATCATGATGGCTGCTATTGTTCGTGCAGCATTAAATCAGCGTTTGCTGGTATTGATAATCGGCTTGATGTTGTGTGTAGCCGGTGGATTCGCGGCAAAAAACCTGTCGGTGGATGCTTTTCCTGATGTCACCAATATTCAAGTACAAGTCGCTACGGTCGCCATTGGCCGCAGCCCGGAAGAAATGGAACGATTGGTAACGGTGCCGGTTGAAATCGCCATGACCGGTTTGCCCGGATTGGTCGAGATGCGCTCAATGAATAAAAGCGGATTATCGCTGATTACCCTGGTTTTTACTGACAAAACGGATATATTCTTTGCGCGCCAGTTAGTCATGGAACGAATTATTGATGTCACCCCGCGCTTGATACCCGGCATTACACCTGTACTTGGACCAGTTTCCACTGGATTGGGCGAAGTTTATCAATATACCATCGAGCATCCGGATGACGGTAAACGCGCTCTCACGGTTGAAGAACTCACCGAACGCCGCACCATTCAGGACTGGGTAGTACGTCCATTGTTACGATCCATTCGCGGTGTCGCGGAAATCAACTCAATGGGTGGGCACGTCAAGGAATATCAGGTTTATGCCGACCCCAACAAATTGCGGCATTACGATCTGACACTCACCGATGTGGATCGCGCTCTGGCCAGCAACAATGCCAATGCCAGCGGAAATATACTGGCGTTGCATTATGAGCAATACCTGATCCGTGGTGTAGGCCTGATTGCTACGTTGGATGATATTCGCAACATCGTGCTTAGGGAGTTGAATGGTGTACCGATTTATGTGCGCGATATCGGTGAAGTCACTTTTGGCGGGGAAGTTCGCCAGGGTGCCAGCATCAAAAACGGCTACACCGAATCGGTTGCAGGTATCGTGATGATGCTGCGTGGCGGCAATGCCAAGGAGATTGTCGGTCGAATCAAGGAAAAAGTTGCTGAAATCAACGAACGTGGAATATTGCCGGATGGTTTACAAATCGTGCCCTTTTATGATCGCACCGATCTGGTGGATGGTGCGCTATCTACAGTACAAAGCACACTGATGGAGTCCCTCATTCTGGTTATCGTTGTACTATCGATTTTCCTGGGAACCATTCGTACCAGCATCGTTGTTTGCTTTACCCTGATTATCACGCCGTTAATTACATTCATGATAATGAATTACAACGACCTGCCTGCCAACTTGATGTCATTAGGCGGATTAACCATCGCGCTAGGCATGATGGTTGACCCCACTGTGGTCGTCGTTGAAAACATTTATCAACGCCTGGGTGAGGCAAAAGGCACCGGCCAATCCAAGTTTGATGTTATTGTTAATGCTGTGGCTGAAGTCGGCACTCCGGTTATTTTTGGCGTATTTGTCACGATTCTGGTTTTCCTGCCATTAATAACGCTCGAAGGTATGGAAGGAAAAACCTTCAGTCCATTGGCTATAACAATCGCCATTGCACTGCTGGTTGCGCTCTTTGTGTCATTGCTCTTATCCCCCGTATTGAGTGATTATCTTCTACAAGGTGGAAGCGAACAGGATACAAAAATTGTTGCTGTATTGAAAAGCAGCTACCTGCGTTTTTTTGACTTAGCCATGCGCAATCAGAAAAAAACCATGATTATCGCAATCAGTTCGCTGATGTTTGCTTTTGCATTATTTCCCTTCCTTGGTACCTCATTCATCCCGATTATGAAAGAAGGCGCAATAACACCGGTCATTATCCGCGCACCTTCTATCTCATTAGCTGAAGCTATCAAGATTGAAACTGAAGCGATGCAGCTCATTGCCGCGGTGCCTGGAGTTAAAAGTGTCGTATCAAAGCTGGGACGCGGTAATACTCCCGCGGATCCTGCGTCACAAAATGAATCCGATCCGATTGCCGACCTGGATTTGGAAGGATCAGGCCGGACTCAAATTGAAATTGAGGAAGATATTCGCAAGGTATTAGAAGTATTACCCGGCGTGAATGTTGTCCTGTCGCAACCGATTGAACAGCGGGTGGATGAGATGGTAACCGGGGTGCGCTCGCAAGTAGCCATTAAAATTTTTGGTGATGACTTGGAGCAATTGAGAATGTTATCCGAACAAGTGGCGCGAATTGTCAAATCCACAGCGGGCGCCAGAGACATCCGTATTGAACGGTTATCCGGTCAACAAGAATTGACAATCAACATTGATCGGCGTGCCATAGCACGGCATGGTATCAATGTTTCCGATGTCAACGAATTAATTGCCACAGCGGTTGGCGGTAAATTTGTCACCCAGGTTTTTGAAGGTGAACGCCGCTTCACCCTGCTCTTAAGATTTCCGGAAGCATTTCGCCATGATGTAGAAGCCATCAAAGACCTCTTGTTAAGACCTGTCAATACGAATGTACAGAATGGCATGGCACAGGGCGGCATGCTGGTGCCCCTCAGTGCTGTGGCAGAAATAAAGGTGATTGATGGTCCGGCGATTATCTCACGTGAATTCGCCAAGCGCCGCGTTGTAATTGGCGTTAATGTGCATGGGCGCGATATGGGTGGATTTGTGGAAGAACTACAGGAACGTACCGCCAAGGAAATCAAACTACCTTCGGGCTATTATTTTGTCTGGGGTGGGCAATTTGAAAACATGCAGCGTGCGATGGCAACACTTTCAATAATCGTTCCGATTACGCTGGCAGCTATTTTCTTCTTGCTGTTCATGTTATTCAATTCGGTCAAACAGGCTATTTTGATCTATTTGGTATTACCCTTTGCGTCTGTCGGTGGAGTTGTCGGGCTTTTCGTTACCGGTCAATATTTATCGGTACCGGCATCGGTAGGTTTTATTGCCGTATGGGGGACATCAATTCTGAATGGCGTGGTCATTATTTCTTTTATCCGGGAATTGCGAAATAAAGGCTTAACCGTCGAAGAAGCGGTCAGAAAAGCCTGTGCACAGCGCTTCCGTCCTGTCATGATGACGGCAGCCACAACTGTTTTAGGCTTAGCACCGTTTCTAGCAGCTACAGGGTTGGGTTCTGAAGTACAAAAACCTCTGGCTATCGTGGTCATATTCGGACTAACGACAGCAACCATGATGACCATGGTAGTCATGCCCATGTTGTATCGATGGTTTGATGATAAAACTGATACAGCACCGTTATCGGCCCAACCCGAAAAATTACCTCCTCCGATGGCATGACAGTATTTTATTTTAGCCGGGCGCGAGCAACCGATTATTGGTGGCAGGGTTCAATACACATATTATTTAACTACTATTTTTTGGACTCGTATTGGCCAAACACCTTTCTCTATCACCTGTCGGCCATCAAACGCAAGATAGCTTTGCCGTCCATAATGCGGCAACGGACGGATCAGTGCTTCAAGTGATGCAGCATCCTTTGCGGCAATAACTGTCAAGGATCCCCCCTCGGTGCGGGGCAAGGTCCAAACTTGCGCGGTGCCTTTGTTGTTGATTTCATCCGGTTTTGCTGGTAGTCGGCTGGCAGCAAGCCAGACATCGACTTCCGAATCCAAACCGATAACCAGCACCGGTACAGTGGAAAATGATTCATCTGAGGTAATAATTTGCGGTTTGCGATCTTGCAATTTGCTGGCAAGCGTTCCGGCAATTTTTCTAATCCCGGCATCCATGGACAATAGAACTGTTCGCGTAGCGGCATTAATCATCGCTTCGCGCAGGATTGGCGGCGCTTCACCATGCGCTAATTGACGAAACAGGTGCAAATCCGGATCCAATGAAACCGTTAACGGCTTATCCGCTAATTTCAGCTTAAAAAGCTGTTGCTCTTGTTGCAAATCCAGTATGTGTGTCGTTGTGCCCTGCAGGCTTTCAATTGCAACCGGGATGCGCAATTGATATACCGGATCGGATTGTTTCAAAGTAATTGATAATTCATAACCGGAATCCATCGCAATATTTCTTACTTCGTTGATCATGATAGCCGGTGCACCGGTGCGTTCCAACCATTGAGAAAAGAATGGCTGCAGATTCTGTCCTGAAATCATCTCAAACATTTTTTGCAGCTCTTGCCATGATGTAATTCTGAAACGCTGCACACGCCACAATCCCTGAATACCGCGTTGAAAAACCGCGTCACCCAAATGATCTCGTAACATAAAGAAAAACATTGCGGCTTTGTTATAGCCAACAACTTTAGACGCGCCACCGTGCATGCGTGAAGTAAATGCGGTCAATGGCACATCCTGGCCCGGTTGCAATGCGGCAAAATCACGCACCCACCCTAGTCTCATTTCACGTGCAGCCTCGCTGCTCTCTTGTTCTTTATAGGCATAATCGGCCATGAACGTGGTCAGGCCTTCTGACCAGTTGCCGCTTGCATAATCCGGGTAGACTCCATTGCCCCACCAATTATGCAGCACTTCATGACCAAGTGAAGTATCGCGAATAAATGGCAATTGCAACACATCAATGCCAAGATAAGTCAATGTAGGCATGCCAAATCCGGTCGGCGTAGGGCTCGAAACCACGCTGAATTCCCTATAGGGATACGCGCCGATCCAGGATTCGTAAAGGCTCAAATAACGCTTCACCGCATCCAGATAGTCTTTTGATAAGCTACTAATTTGTGGATGGAAATAGGTGCGCAGCTGAATCGGTTGGTGATGTATGTTTTGATGCGTCTGTGTTTCAATCACATATGGTCCAGCCATCAGATCAATTCCTTCAGCCGGATGAGAGAATTCAAAAGAAGCATGATAACCCTGCTCCGATTCGCTTTCCTCCACTAACCGGCCTGCCACCAAGCCTTTCTGACCGGACGGTAGTTCAATACTGACCTTATACCGCGCCAGATGCCCGACTATTCGCGGATACCAATTCGATCCATCCGGCAGAAACACGCCGGATTCTCCACTTACCGCGACCGGTCTTTCCAATGTCTGCTGATGATCCAAAGAAGTATCCAATGCAGCCAATGTTCCTTTCCACTGTATCAGAAACTGGATTTGATGCCTGAAATGAAACGGAATGTTCCAAATATGCGTTTGGTTGGCTTGCTCACGGCCAATGCCCAATGGCCCATCATTAAATTCCGCCTGAGTCACTTCGTATGCCGCTCCCAGCATCAGTTGCAACTCCCTTGGTTTATGGACGGTAATCAGGCTTTTCCCTTCAATAGTGCGATTTACAGGATCAATTTTTACCATGATATCGTATTCGACGTCATTAAACTTGATCGGTACAGGCGCCGATAGAATCTGTTCCGACATCAAACAAAAAAACAAAAACAAACAACAAGTTCTGATTAAACTATCCACTGTCATAGATTGAAATAAATTAAAGACTCAAAGTAGGGAATTTAGCGATAATCAGCATCTCTATGCCGTCTCGTTTTATTTTGATCGGCAACCAAGTTCCGGGCGCTTGGCGTTTTACAACATTGATCACATCTTCGGTAATTTTAATCGGCACACCAGCCATTTCCAGAATCACATCCGAAGCCATGAGTTCCGAGACTTCTGCGATGCTGTTTCTTTCTACTTGCAGTACCACGGCACCGCCCCGCCCCATTTCGTAGCGAATCCCCAAGCGCTGGAATTGCGGCCTGAAAGATTCAGAAACATGCGGCATTACGCCAAAAACGGCATCAGCCACCCCTTTAACTAACTGCTGACAAGATTTACTGCTATCCCATGGCAACAATGCAACCACGTTTTGAATACCCAAATCATGTAATTGATGCGCTACCCCAAAACCATGCAATACATGTCCCGAACCCATGACACCTACGACCAGCGGCTTATCCGGACTAATAGATGTTGTCACAGCTTGCTGCAGTATCTGTGCCATGGCGCGGTCCCACAATTGTTGCCCACCGATAAAACGCCGGAAATCTGAATCATCTTGCGTAATTTCCCCTGCTTTTTTGTCTTTACGGTCATGTTGCTTATAAATCGGCAATAAGTAATCAATATATGCTTGACTGGGCTCCGCCGGGCGCGTCAATCCTTCCCGCTCCTCCATGGGCACACCATAAAAGCCTTTTTCAGCCACCTGGTGACGCAGCTTTGTTTCAATATTCAAGGCGACCATCGGGATACGATTCATACGCGCAAAATGAAACAACGGTAAATAAAGATTGGCATCGGTATTCCACACCCGATCCCACTCAGCTACACGAAGAAATTCTTTTTCACTTAATTTACCAGCAATCCATTTATCCAATGCTGCCTGCACACGACGAGGAAACATTTCAAATCCGATCACCATATTGGGACGCGCAGCGTGCAAAGCCACCAGTGTTTGCAACTGCCAGCGATGATGATCCGCATTGACGTGGGTCTCACCTAATAGCACCACCGACGCCTTCGCCGCGCGTGCGATAATTTCCTGTTGTGAAGCTTTACCCAAACCTGGAACAACCCAATCCCCCAACGGGACGCAGTCTTTAGATGCCGGTTTTTTTGCCGGAATGATGGTTGCCGTTGCATTATTTACGCACAACCCCATTAGCATAAGAATCACGCTAATAACTCTGCTACAACGGCTTACATTAAAATTTGTCATTTTTTCTGGTTATCCTGTTAACAGATCCATAAAATAGTGAGTTATCCAATCCATTTACGTGCATTCCGGAATAAACGCATCCAAGGCCCATCCCCACCCCAATCTGAACGAATACCGGGATACCAGGAATGCTGCGTCACTCGAAATACCCGTTCCGGGTGTGGCATCAACACATTAAATCGCCCATCCGGTGTAGTCAATCCGGTGATCCCTTGAAGCGATCCGTTCGGGTTATAAGGATACTGCTCAGTTACTTGTCCGTGATTATCGACAAATCGCATCGTCACCAGTGACGCAATTTTGTCGGACTGGCCGGAACACAGCTCAACCTTGCCCTCGCCATGGGCCACCGTGATCGGCATCCGGCTCCCGGCCATGCCATCAAAAAATAACGATGGGCCGTGTTGTATTTCCACCATGACAAAGCGTGCCTCAAATTGCTCCGACAGATTACGTTTAAAACGGGGCCAAGCTTCGGCACCTGGAATAATCTCATGCAAATTGCTCATCATTTGACAACCGTTACATACACCCAGCGCAAATGTGTCGCTACGCTGAAAGAATGCTTCGAATTCTTCTCGTGCACGTGGGTTAAATAAAATCGATTTGGCCCAGCCTTCGCCCGCACCCAGCACATCACCATAAGAAAATCCACCGCAGGCAGCCAATCCCATAAAATTTTTTAAAGACAATTGACCTGATAGAATATCGCTCATATGCACATCGATTGCGCTAAAGCCGGCACGGTCGAAAGCCGCGGCCATTTCCACATGCCCATTCACGCCTTGTTCACGCAATATGGCCATACGCGGACGCACCCCGGTTTGAATAAAGGGTACAGCAATATCATCACTGGCATCAAAACACAGCTCGACCTGGAGTCCTGGATCGGCAGTTTTAAGAATCCGATCATATTCCTGTTGTGCGCAATCCGGATTATCACGCAGCTTTTGCATCTGATACGTTGTCTCCGACCAAGCACGTTGTAAATCTACCCGTTTCTCTGCCAGCACTGGTTTATTATTACGCATCAGGCGGACTTCATCGGTTTTGTTTAATTGGCCGATGATAAAACTGACATCACGCAATCCGGCTTCGGCTAGCACTTGCAACACTTCCTGGCGCCGTGTGGCTTCGATTTGAATCACAGCACCCAGCTCTTCATTGAAAAGCACCGTTAAAAGGCGTTCCAGAAAACGTCCATGCAATTGCTCAGGCTGCAATTCCGATCCGTCGATATCACAGCTGTGCGAATCAAAACACAGCTGATCCAGATTCACGGTCAAACCAGTATGCCCGGCAAAGGCCATTTCACATAATGTCACGAATAATCCGCCATCGGAACGATCGTGATATGCAAGCAGATGGCCCACTTCATTGAGCTGTTGAATCGCATTAAAAAATTTCTTCAAGTGCTGCGCACCCGTTGCGCCGTCAATATTCGGCGCAACATTGCCAATCTGCTTGTACACCTGAGCCAGTGCTGAACCGCCCAATCGATTTTGCCCTTGTCCCAAATCAATCAGAATAAGTTCGGTATCACCACAATCGGCACGCAATTGAGGCGTCAGGGTTTTGCGCACATCCATCACCGTTGCAAAAGCGGTGATAATCAACGATAGCGGCGCCGTAACATCTTTGCGCACTTCCGATTCTTCCCAAGTGGTTTTCATCGACATTGAATCTTTTCCAACCGGTATGCTGATACCCAGTTGCGGACACAATTCCATGCCGATGGTATGCACTGCATCGTACAATCCGGCGTCTTCACCTGCGTGTCCGGCTGCAGCCATCCAATTCGCCGATAATTTAATCTTTTCGAGATTACCGATTGAGGCTGCGGCAATATTGGTAATCGCTTCGCCTACCGCCATGCGTGCGGCTGCCTTGCAATCTATCAAAGCTAACGGTGTGCGTTCGCCAATAGCAAATGCCTCGCCCAAATAGGTCTGATATCCCATACTCGTCACCGCAACATCGGCAACCGGAACTTGCCATGGACCAACCATCTGATCACGCACGGATAAACCACCGACACTGCGATCACCGATAGTAATTAAAAAAGTTTTATCGGCCACTGCAGGTAAATGCAATACCCGATAGACAGCTTCGGTCAAGGTTACGTCCCGCCAATCAAGTACCGGAAGTACCCGGTTACTGTGAGTAACGTCGCGCATCATTTTCGGCGGCTTGCCAAGCAGCACCTGCAGCGGCATATCGACTGGCGCAGTGGAAGACTGCGCATCGGTTACCACCAACTGCCCGTCACTCGTGGCTTCACCCACTACTGCAAATGGACAACGTTCACGCGCGCAAATACTTTGGAACAACGCTAAAGACTCCGGTTTTATTGCCAAAACATAACGTTCCTGGGCTTCGTTACTCCAAATCTGCATGGGTGACAAACTGGTTTCTTCGCAAGGCACATCGCGCAAATTGAAACGTCCACCGCAGCCGGAGTCGTGCACCAATTCTGGAAATGCATTGGATAAACCTCCTGCACCCACATCATGGATGAATAAAACTGGATTCTCGACACCACTTCGTTGTAGTTGCCAGCATCGGTCTATTACTTCCTGTGCGCGTCGTTGCATTTCCGGATTACCACGCTGCACCGAATCAAAATCCAATGCTTCGGCATTGCTGCCGGTATCCATGCTGGAAGCCGCGCCACCGCCCAGACCGATCAACATACCCGGCCCACCCAGTTGGATCAGCAAAGTGCCCGCAGGAAATTTCTCCTTACGCACGTGTGCACCTGAAATCTGTCCGATACCGCCCGCCAGCATGATTGGCTTGTGATAACCACGCATTTCTCCACTCAGACGCTCTTCAAATGTACGAAAATAACCTGCCAAATTGGGGCGCCCGAATTCATTGTTGAATGCAGCTCCGCCAATCGGACCTTCCAGCATGATCTGTAGCGCCGATGCAATGCGTCCGGGCTTGCCGTAAGTCGTTTGATTATCGCTTCCCTCATACTCCCACGGTTGTACAAACCCATTAATATTCAGATTGGATACCGAGAAACCGCATAACCCCGCCTTTGGTTTAGCGCCTCGGCCCGTAGCGCCTTCATCGCGAATTTCACCACCGACTCCGGTTGCAGCTCCTGGGAACGGTGAAATCGCGGTCGGATGGTTGTGCGTTTCCACCTTCATCAATACATGTGTTTCTTCTTCGGCGTAACCATAGGTTTGCTGATTGCCGGGATAAAAGCGGTTTATTTTCGCCCCTTCTATCACGCTGGCATTGTCAGCGTAGGCCACCAGAGTGCCCTGTGGATGCATTTGATGCGTATTACGAATCATGGCAAACAGGGATTTATCCTGCGGCTTGCCATCAACAATCCAGTTGGCGTTAAATATCTTGTGGCGGCAATGCTCGGAATTGGCTTGCGCGAACATCATCAATTCGACATCAGTCGGATTACGCTGCACGGTCCTAAAATGATGTAACAAATAATCAACTTCATCGGGTGATAAAGCCAGTCCCATGTTTCGATTCGCTTGTAACAAAGTCTCAATGCCACCGTGCATTACATCAATCGTGTGGAGCGGTTTCGGGGGAAAATGCTGGAATAGTTTGACAGCCTCATCAAAAGAAGCAAAAACGGTTTCTGTCATGCGGTCATGCAACATGCGTGCGAGACGATTCTTGTCATTAATCGCAAGCTGTACATCGCATTGAATATAATACGCAACTCCGCGTTCAATACGTTCGACAGCGGTTAAGCCGCAATGATGAGCAATATCCGTGGCTTTTGTTGACCATGGGGAAATTGTGCCTGGACGTGGCAAGACTAAAAAAAACTCCCCTGGATGACATTTATCTTCCTGTGTTTGATCAGAATTAAGTATTTTTCTCAGCCCATCCAGATCACTATCTTGCATAGTGGGCGTCACTGAACAAAAATGCCAATATTCTGCATGGATAGCTGTTACTGGCAGACTAAAGGCTCTAATTTCTTTGAGTAACTTTTCCAGACGGAATGGAGAAAGCGCACGACCACCACAAAATTGAAGCATCTGAAGAAATAAAACTATTATTTAAAGATTGCAATTTTACACGAGAAGATGTACTTATCGCTGATCATCCCATGAGTGTGAAAAATATGATGATTGCTGATCCGGTTTTGCTTACTGCAGAAATGCGCGCAATAGAGCATTTAACCACTCTGCTGCCTGAACCTCCCCGGTTAATGGAGAAAGCGGGATTAGCCGCAGCCCAAATCATCTGTGATCAACTGCACAAGAAAAGCCATCACATATTGGTACTCGCCGGTCCCGGCAATAACGGTGGCGATGCCTTCGTTGTAGCACGTTATTTGAAAGAATGGGAAAATACCGTTACCGTGGTTTTCCACGGCGATCGTAATCGCGTTCCACCGGATGCCAAGCAAGCAATGCAAGCCTGGCTCGAAATCGGCGGTGAAATACTTGCTGACATACCCGACGGCAAGCAAGACTGGGATGCGGTAATTGATGGCATATTCGGCATTGGCCTGAATCTATCTCAAAGCCGACCCATCGATGGTAAATATCGAGAATGGGTGGATACCGTCAACCAAATGAATATTCCTATTGTAGCGTTGGATATTCCTTCCGGGCTCGGCAGCGATGACGGCTGCATTTACGGTACGGCAATCCGCGCCACCCTCACCGTAACCTTTATTGGATTCAAACCGGGCCTGTTCACGAACTTCGGACCGGAATGCTGCGGCACGATCGTTTTACGCGACCTGAATATCCTATTACCCTCACCCCCCGAACCACGTATCTGGCTGTTGAATCATAGGCTTGCGAATTCCCTTCTGCCACCGCCTCGCCCTCTCAACAGTCATAAAGGTTCATTCGGCAACGTGGCGATTCTCGGCGGTTCTACCGGTATGATAGGCGCTGCGCTGATGGCAGGTCGTTCTGCCTTGCATTTGGGCGCGGGACGCGTATATCTCGGCTTACTCGCAGAAAACGCACCGTCGGTCGATTTCTCCCAACCGGAATTAATGCTACGCACTCCATCTGAGTTGTTCTCATTGAATTCATTAAGTTGCCTGGTGGTTGGCCCCGGTCTGGGACAATCCACGCAAGCATTGTTGTTACTGGAGACTGCCTTGCATAGTGAATTCACGCTGGTGTTGGACGCCGATGCCCTCAATCTGATTGCTTTATATCCTGATCTAGCCAGAAACCTCAGCCAGCGCAATATACCGACTATTTTGACCCCGCACCCTGCCGAAGCTGCGCGCCTTCTGCATATCGACACCGCCACCGTACAAAACGATCGAATGCATGCCGTGCATCAAATCTCGCGCAGTTTTAATTGTTATGTCGTACTGAAAGGCGCTGGCAGTATATGTTGTTTTCCGGATGGAAAACGTTATCTGAACACCAGCGGTAATCCTGGACTGAGTACTGCTGGCACCGGCGATGTATTAGCCGGAATTATTGGGGCATTGATCGTTCAAGGTTTAAATCCAGGCCAGGCACTACTGCTTGCTGTTTATTTGCATGGCGCTGCAGCAGACCACCTGCTGCAGAAAAATCATGGACCGGTGGGAATGGTTGCATCGGAGGTTATCGGTGTCGCCCGGCTGTTGCTAAATCAGTGGATCTACCAAAACGAGAATTCTTCAAACCCTTTACATGATTCCGTATGAAACATTAACAAACTTCGTCTTTCATTGGCGAATAACCCGGGCCATCTTCTCAGTTGAGGCAATCCAGGTGTGAGGCGATAAGAATAAAGAAACGGACAAAATAACACGCCACGGTGGTGCAGCATGTAATATTCGAACTTATATTGGAGTCTTGGCGATTTGCGCCACCACACCGAATCAAATGGCGTTAACCGGATTTAAATGACTTTTACAAATTTCGCCGGCTGACACAGCCTCCTCAGCTGCAACAATCTGATTCTTACCATTTCTCTTAGCAAAATATAACGCTTCGTCAGTACGTTTAAACAAGCTTTCCTGAGATTCCCCGGGCTGATATTGGGCCACGCCGGCGCTAAATGTAATTAACAATCGATTGTTTCCATGCAAAAAGAATTTCTTGGTTAGATAGCGCCGTATCCTCGCAACTGTTGATATCGCCGCTTTTAACCCGGAATTAGGCAACAAAATTGCAAATTCCTCTCCACCATAACGTGATATCACATCATCCCGACGCACAGTTTCTTTGACCGCTTCAACCAAGTATTTCAATGCATCATCACCCACATGATGTCCATGCGTATCGTTTAACTGCTTAAAATTATCAATATCCAACAGAGCAAAACAAAGTGTTCCCTGACTGCGAGCCAATTGTGTAATCTCGCGTTCGAATGCCTTATCAAATCCTCGTCGATTAAGTGCACCCGTCAGATGATCTTCTTGCACTTGTTCGCTCATTTCCTGCAATTGCGTTTCTAGCTGATTGATTTGATTTTGTGCTTCATTAATTTCTGCACGCGCAAATACCAAGTCATTGCGATATTTCAGCACATTATTCTGCACTTTCTGGGTATCTTGCATTATATCTGCAAGCAGCTGATTTATATCTTCAATATTATTGATATGATTGATTCTTTCGGAGTAGTATTCCAATTTTTCATGATATCCGCCTGTAGCATCTGAAAGTTCCTCAAGATTGGAAATTAGGGAAGTTACCATTTGCCGCATAGTTTCCCTGGCTTTGCCCAGGCTTTGTTTTACTTTGATCTGCCTTTGTATTATTTTTCCAAGCGAAAATTCAGCTTGCGCTATTATCTGCATATCCAGTGGCCTAGACATAGCTTTCTTTAATTTGGAAACCTGTAATTTAATCCACTGATCTTCCGACAACAATTCGCTTGTGCTATCCATCAGCATACTTAATAATTTAAGCAAACCTTGTTGTATGTTCGATTTGTCCTCATTACCCAATTCCAACTTGACACAGAATCTCTGAAAGCTCGCCATGAATTGTTCCATTCCCAGCTTACTTTGAATTTTTTTAACCTGCTTACCCAGAGATCTGGCCTCGCCCGCCAGAATTTTATCTTCAATCTGATTAGCAATAACTTGCTCCAGAATCTGCGCCAGCAATTCCAGCAATTGGTCTGTATAACCGCTGATTTGATATTCTTGTGCCAGAATATCTTCTTTGGGTTCAGATTGTTGCTTAAAAGAGTTTGCATCTGATACCGATATCGATATGTTTTCTATACTCTCTTCAGACTCTTGAGAAACAGAATTCGAACCTTTCCATGACTGAACCAATGCCATTAATTTGCTGTAAGCAAGTTCAGGATCATCAGAAAATTCATCCAATACATATTTTAATTCTTTTCTTTTATTTACATTCTCAGAAAAATTTTCCGAATCAACGAGATCATCGAATAAGCTGTCAATAATTTTTACCCAGGATGCTCCTGGTATGGATTTTGCAGTTTCAATCGGTGGAACAGTCTTATTAGAAGCCGTTACGGTTGCAACAAATTTTACCAATACAGATTTAAAATCAGACCAACTCTTATCTTTCACGGCCTGTTCTAGGTTATTGGCACAGTTGAGTAAAGGCGGTGTATGACGCGGAAATTCTTTTGCCAGTTCCATTAGTAATTTTGCCGTAACAGCACAAACCTGACTATCTGGATTACCTGCTATTTGGTTGTACAGCTTAAAATAACTTTCAGGAGTAGGTTGTATTTTGAGTATAGCAAGCTGCTTTAATGTCTCCCGTGCAATCACGGATGGGCTAGCATTAGCAAACTGATTCATATAATCGCCCCCTACGATTACCGGACAAAAACTTTAGCGATACAAATATCAGCAATAACATAATCTTAATGATCTCAAATTGATTATCAACAATAAACATCAAGCTTGTCACCCTATTACTCACAGCCATTTGATTCTTAGATGCTAGAAACCTATAGTAAACTCACCTCGTGAATTTATGATTACGGAATTTTGAGAGTTCCATTGATACTTAATCTTACAAATCAATTTCATCGTGGATAACCATCTGAAAATTATTTGCTGAACCGCAACAATCGAAAAATCATCCCCCCCCTCACTTTAATTTATTTTGCATTATAAGATATTCATATGACAGCAAGTAGGAAAAACTAACGGTATTTACGGCCGCATTTCCCAACAAGTAAATATAAGTATCAATAAATAAATGTTTTTTCTTATAGTATATAATTATTCTTTCACACCAAATTCAAACAACCCCTCAACTCTTCCTACATACACTTATTCCTTGTGCTTTCAGCCGAATAATTCCAAACTGCCTGATCAATCAAATATAATCTTCTTCCAATACTGGAATTAGAATAAAACCTGAAGCGGATAATTCTTGTATTTCTGTGGATGGAATTACTGTCCAATACGATCAACCCGGAACGTTTCTCCGCAATTGGATTTTTCCTGAACTGGCGCATTCATGATCAATTTTTCAAGATCAGCACCTGCAATTAAATTACCCGACAGACTCAACTGAATCTCCACCATCATTCCTTGCTGATTGCAATTCAGTTTAATTCGATCTCTAGCAGCGGAACCCAGTACCGCCTCCAAGCGATTAAGAAAATCTTCCGTGCGTACCTGCTGGTTAATTCTGCGATTCATAAAATAAGCCATACCGGAATCATTAAACTGTCGCGCCAAATCAGCAGATAGATCAAAAAATTCACTTATCGACCAGTTTTCCTGACAACTGCCATGTTTGTGCCACTCATGCCGCTCAAGGCAGGAACCAGCTATCACGCTGGGCATTACTTCTGCCAACGATGCTTGAGAAGCGGTATCCAATTGAATTGCCGGATAATCACAAAATTCATCTTTCTTCTTTTTTACAGTACCGCAGAATGCATAATTTTTATTGCAGTTTTTTTTGTTCGGCCACAAACCATGCAATGCAAAATGTTTGGCGTGATATGCATTCGGATCAGTTATTTCACATTCCGGCTTATCCGGTTTAGTCTCACAGAAGGCAGGCTGCCATGATAATGCCAGCACATAACTATCCGCTTGACCTGCAGTATTGCAGTTGTTATCACTTTCACCACTTTCATTATCTCCCGTGTCTTTGCCTGTTATCTGGGCCTGACCGCAGGCCGCACTTACCCACCGCGCTTCAGGATTCACCCCTGGCAGAACAATCCGATACCAGGCCGGAGGGTTTGGTTTGGTAACCTCGATAATATCGTACCGGTTACCCGTCAGAATTTGTGCATTACCCGGATTGGTTAATTTATTTTTTGATACAAAGGCCGGACAGGACTGCTGTGCGGAGAAAATTCCGCGCACTTTATCCGCACATGCGGGATGAGCAAACAAGATCGTCAGTCCGGTCAGAAAAATTAGAAAAACGCTATTTTTACGAAATTCCATGCTGATCCTGCTCCATTACTCTGCCACTATTGAAATAACTGTCTGTCAATAACCTATTGATATTTCTACCGTAGTAAGCCGAATCCTACTAAGCTACCGTTTATTTCACCAAGAACTGATTTGCAGGTGCTGGTTTTCCTATGTAATAGCCCTGAGCATAATCAATATCCATTTTCTCTATTAATAATAATATTTCTGCACTTTCGACAAATTCCGCTGTAATTTTCTTGCCAAAACCCCTCGCAACACTACAAAGTGCATTCACCAGAATAAGATCATCGCTGTTTTCGGATAAGTTACGTATAAATGACCCATCAATTTTTACCACATCCACCGGTAATTCTCGCAAATAATAAAATGATGAGAAACCAACACCAAAGTCATCCAGCACAAAACCGCAACCCAACTCTTTAATCTCCACCATTAATCCGCGTGCTCCGGGCAAGTCTTCCAGGGCCGCAGTTTCGGTGATTTCAAACATCACACATGCTGGATCCATCTGATGTAGTGCCAATTCCGCCTTGAGAATGGGCAATAATTCCGGATCATTGAAAGCATGCGCAGATAAATTGATCGAGAAATTAACTTGAAACCCAGCTTGGTAAATTTCGGCTACTTGCGCTATAGCCTTGCGCAGCACCATATGATCAATTGCATGGATTAGCCCGGTATGCTCTGCAGCGGGGATAAAATCTGCCGGCGATAACACCGTGCCATCGATATCCTGCATGCGCAACAATACTTCATAATGTGAAATTTTTTTCGATTTAACGTGCATAATCGGCTGCAAATACAATATGAAGTTATCATGTAAATGCGAATACTCGATTTTTTCCTTCCAATATACCAGTGTATGAATACGTTCGCGGCTGCGGTCCTTATCCGAGAACAGATACCAAGCGTTCCGTCCCATTGCTTTTGCCTGATACATGGCGAGATCAGCAGCTGCCAGCAAATCATGGATGTTGGCACCGTGTTCGGGAAATAAGGCAATCCCGATACTGGCTGAAATTTTGTGAGTACGGTTATTGATCGTCAATTGTGCCAGACCCAGTTGATCCAGCACCTTCTTGGCCACGCCTATCGCTCCGTTGGCATTAATTTCCGGCAAAATGATCGCAAATTCATCCCCCCCCGAGACGGCCGGTAATATCATCCGCTCGAATGTTTTGCGCCAGCATACTCGAAACCATTTTAAGCAATGTGTCGCCGGCTTGGTGCCCGCTGGTATCGTTGATATACTTAAAGCGATCCAGGTCAAAAAATAACAGAGCACCCGGGTGGTTATACCGCTCCGCGCGGCTAAGTACCTGCTCCAGTTCCTCACTAAAACGGCGCCGGTTAAACAAATTAGTCAACGGATCATGATCAGCCAGCCAAGCTAAATGTCCTTCAACCCGTTTATACTCGGTGACATCCAGACCGACTGATAAAATTGATGGCTCACCAGGAGATTTCCAGGATAAATGCGAGTGCAACCAAGCGACATGACGCGTTGTTCCATCCTTACAATGCGTTATAGCCTCATGACGCAATTGCATTCTCTGTCCGGTATGAATTTCTTTAATGTGAAAAAGCAGATCGTGTGATTCATAATCAGGAATCAAAATATCCAGAAAAGATTTGCCATACAATTCACTTTCCGAATAACGCGTCAACATTTCTCCATAAGCGTTTAATGACATAATTTCGCCGTTAGAATCCTGCGTTAACACGATTGCCTGTGCCGTATCCAGCAAATTCTTCACAAAATCCCTTTCTTTACTGAGCTCATTCTTTTGTTCAATCAGCATTTCAGTCCGGCTTGATACTTCCTGTTCCAGCTTTTCCAACTGTAGCGACAAAGATACGGCTGCTTCCGAAAGCGTATCGACCTCATCTCTAAAACGTTGTACGCGCCCTGTAGAAACCAAAGACAAGCGGAATTTCTCAAACTGCCCATTAGCAAGGAGTGGAAGCACAAACACCACATCTTTTAGCTTTGCCAGCAGTCGGGTAAAAATAAGAAACAACAAAATCTCAGAGCAAATTAGCCCCAGCAAACCGATTAATGCAATTTTCCAGATAGAATCATAAATATTATTTACTGCGGCCGTAACATCCGTGATAATGACCAAATAGGCTTTATCCGGCTCATATGAATTGAGCGGGAATATTTTTAATTGAAAATGCTGATCATTCCAGCGAACTTGAATTCCATCGCTCAACGCAGACATATCCGTATGGTTCTGAGCCGCTTTATTGAGAATTTCAAGATTTCTTTCTTTGCTGGTTAGGGCTGAAATATAGATATCCCAATGCCAGAAATCAGAATCGCCTTGTTTCAGATTATCCTGCTCTTTGATCAACAAGCCCATATCGGCGCCGGAGAGTCGCTTAAATGCCAAAAACACATCCGCTAGGGAAATTCCCATAACCACGACACCCACCTTCTTTCCTTCTACCAGTAGAGGCGCAACAATGTATTGGATGCAACTTTCCCGGCACAGTAGGGGGTTGATCGGCCGTTCGGACTGATTAACCTGACGCACCCAATTTGACAGTAAAATACTGTCATCTATATTGGTAGCCAAACTGTCCCAACTGGCACTCAATTGATTCGAGGGATTATAGAAATGAATAAATTCAACACTATTATGAAATTGCAACAGTGCCCAATGCGAATCAAAAACATTACTGATCGCTTCTTCATCATTCATCAGCAAGGGTTTTTTCATACCGTCCAGGAACGGAATCATTTCAGCCAGCTGATATAAATTCTGCGAAGTGTTCTGGATGAGGCTATTAACTTCTCTGGAATAACGGCGGTAATTATCTTCTCGTTGATTGTCAAAATTAGCCATTAAACCCAGATAGCTAACAAAACAAAACAGCATTACAACGGCCAGCAATATCAAACTGCTGCTTAATGAAATTTTCCATCTCAGACTGCGGAATCTACGGCTCTTATGATTCGGAGCAATAGGTGCTTTCTCCAATTTAACCTCGGAACTAGTTCCCATCAGAAACCTGCCTAAAAGCGATAAGAGGCCTGTATTGCGTAAAGATGCCAGTGTTGATCAGTATCAAATGGTCGCCCCGTTTTTAGATCAATTGGATTATCTAAACCTGATAACCATGCCGTTCCGTTCACATAATGATATTCAGCTCGCAACATGAACGCTGGCGTAACATTCCACCGTAAACCCACCGTGATATCTTTGGCAAAGCGAGTATGCCCCAAACCATTCCGCCCTACAGGATTTTGAGCAACCCAATCACTTCCATTGCGATCCGAGCGATCAGTAAATAGCGCATCATACCGCAAAATACCTTCCCATTTTGGAGTAAAACGGTATTCCCCCTGGAAGTAATAACTCTCACCAACGAAATGTAATCCATTGAGGTTTCGGTTCTGAAAATTATTATCGTACTGGAAAGGACGTATGGCATATTCAGACGTCAATGTCCAGCGCTCTGCATTATATTGCGCAGAAAAAAACAGAGGGGTAAATTCTAGTCCTCCAGGCCCTAACTCCCGCGGATTGAGCGAAGAAATCGGATTTCTTGGATCATAAGATGTATTCAGCCATATCCCACTGATACCCAGGCGAAGTCGCTTATCATTCGTTTCAAAAATTCCACGCCCTATATACGAAACTTCCCGATTCAAACTTCCGTCCCGCACTAACCCAAGCAATGAACTTTCAGTATCCCTGTTATCCACAACCGGCAGCGTCACCCCGAATTGGGCGGAAAATGTACCCCAATCAAATACCGCCGCATCGCCGTAAACTTGCACAGAATCACTTGAAAGCCCCAAATTTCGGGTGCGATCAAAATATATCGACTGTGGCAATAGAATGCTGGGACGCGTAAACGCCACGTCCCGGGTTTCATTGTAAAAACCGAAGGGATTCTTCAATCGACCCACTCGAATACCAAATTGATTTGCTTCATGAGAATACACCTGATAATCCAAGATGGCGTAATCCAGGCGTGGCATACCTGAATTTCCCTCTCCGGCGCGACGTGACAATACCTGAGCCGATAACTGCAATCTCGGGAGGGGTCTTACCGAAGCATTAAGCCCTGCTTCTGTAAGACCGAAGCTACCCCCGTTATCGCTATTTCCAAAAACATTATTATCGGAAGTCGTAATATAGGCCTGACTGACGAAACCATGAATCTGCAAATCTCCCGGACGGTCTGTTGAACGCAACCATTGCATTGCAGTGCCTACCAATCCAGGCTTCTCCGTAACGCGACTAACCTCAGTTTCGTTAATCTGAGCAAGTAAATCCGTGCTTGGCAGTTTTTTATTGAGCGGTTTGATCAATTCAGATTGTTTGTGCGATGGAAGCTCCTGAGCCTGCACAGAAATATTTCCCACCACAAATAACAAAATAATCCCCCTGGCAATCCATTGTGAAGGATTGACAAAGCAACTATTTAATCTGGAGCACGTTAACATTTTCATCAATATTGGCTCTCCACAAATAACCTATCGCTCCTGGGGTATTAGCAACCTTGTCGCGCATTTCTTCTATTGAATTAACTCTAATAGGCGCTTGACCTGTGCCCGAAAATACTAAGCGATCCCAGGTAGACCTTAACTGATAAGGAAATACGTTCAATTTTTCCTTCGAGACCGCCTTATGTAACTTATCCTCATCGGATAATACAAATACCCGAATCTTGGTTCCATCCGGCCAGGTTTTCAGACTCATGCTAAAAATGGAGCGTAATGAATTGACCGTAAGCGCGGTTTCGCTAACATTCGGATTAGTCACAATCTCATAGTGATCATTTGCCCTGACATCTGCCTTAACACCCAAAAAACAGATAAATAGCGCAAACCCAAAGTATGATCTGGCTCTTGACAAACAGTAGAGTAATATTCGAATTTCTATTGAGAAATGAAATAAATTCAAGAAGCAAGCCCCTGATTCAAGGCAGATATTGCATTAGTTGGTATGGGCAAGGTTATACTCGCCACAATCAGTTACAACCTCCCACGCGTCACGATGCTCGTTATACATTTTTTCCAAGGCATCTTCCACTTTCACATAATAAGGCCTACGAATGCCGTGGTAATTAACCGGGGGACCAATCGGATTAAAATTCAAACCATAAAAACCCATTAATTTATTCAATGCGGGATCCGCTACTGACAACCAATGCCTGATATTATATTTGACTGACATGCGCATTACCCCTGCCATGAGTACCAATCCGATACTAAGTGATGAACGGCGATCTGAAGAACGCCGATCTTGTTGCGTCCCTCTTTGCTCCCTTTCGTGATGCACCTCTCTTTTTTCCCCTTCAGTCTCTTCCACTTGCTTGCGACGATCTCCCTTACGCCGATCAAACCGACTAACAACCAAGAAACGTGAAATTTCAGCAGTTTGTTGACGAGGCAACGCCTTGACATCACACAATTCCGGATCCAATTGTCCATATAACTCTACCGGTAGAGGCTTTTCAGGCCTGGATGAATCGGGCAAAATCAGTCTTACGGTACCAATAAATTCTCCGGAAGGGCGATAGCGCAAAAGAATGTGTGACGAGTGACTGTCGTAACCATCCCTTTCCATTTGATCCGGGCACAGTACCGGATCAAAACCGGGCAAACGTTGTTCAACACATAATACTTGATAGCGAATTCTGTAAACATGCTCCAGCAGTTCAGCAGTATCAGCGACAACAAGTTCAAAGAATTTCTGAAAGTTTTGATACAAATCACTCATAGAATCACCTAGTTCGGGTTCAAAATCCACTCTATTCATATTTAAACAAATTCTTAAAGCAATTTGTAACTATTCAGAAAATGAAGATGTAATGAATCAGTTAATAGCATGGGTAGAAATCATATACCGCATCTACGCTATCTCATCAGTGAAAAAACGCAACCACTGTAGTGTATTTTCTATTTTATCAGCATAAAACAAACACTCTTTCATGCAACAAGTAATATCTATTAATTACCCCTAGCCATTTAAGTATATTTAAAGCGAATATTCAACTGCTTTGCGCAATTTATCGAAGAAATTCAGCTATGACCCACCCCCCTACACAATATAAACAACATTTAAACTGAGTGCAAAGAACTTTATCGATATGAATCGTATGGATTAGCTCTATTTTATTGCAGACAAAATAATAATTTCTGCCGCAAATCATTGCTCAAACCAACACTTCGATCGGCGGAGGATGATCAAGAAATGCTGTCGGACTCGCCGTCAAACCATAAGCACCTGATTGTAAAACAACTACCAGATCGTTTACGGATGCCCGGGCCAGGGCCATTTGATCCGCCAGTACATCCAACGGTGTGCATAGCGGCCCTACGACGGAAACAATTTCCCTTGCGGTACCTTGAACTTTGTTACCGATAACGACAGGATAGTTTTTGCGGATAACTTGACCTAAATTCCCGGAAGCCGCCAAGTGATGATGCAACCCACCATCCGTTACGAGAAAGACTTGCCCACGCGAAGCTTTACGCTCCAGAATACGGCAGACATAAATGCCTGCCTCGGCAACCAGATACCGTCCCAACTCAAGCGCCACCGTGGTTTCCGGTAATTGCTGCTTTATTCTCTTTATCAGGCGCTGTAAATTGACCCCAATCGCTGCAATATCCAACGGCTGGTCACCCGGAAAATAGGGCACTCCGAAACCGCCGCCGATATTTAGCAACTTCACCGGTGAAGGTGCATATTCAGCCAGTTGAATGGCAAGCAAAACGATTTTTTCATGCGACTCCTGAATCGCTGCCGCATTCAGATTCTGTGAGCCGCTAAAAATATGAAAACCAACAAAATTTAAGTCAAGTAAATCCAGCCGTTTCAACACATCGGGCACACATTCGGCGTCGATGCCGAATGGTTTGGAGCCGCCACTCATTTTTACCCCGGAAGACTTGAGCTCAAAATCCGGATTAATGCGAATGGCCACTTTGGGAGCCATCCCTAAATCTACGCCTTGTTGTGCAATCAACTCCATTTCCTGCGGTGACTCAATGTTCAGCACCACGCCTGCGGCAATCGCACTGCGCAGCTCATGCACCTTTTTCCCTGGACCGGCAAAACTTATCTTTTTAGAGGCTAGGATGGTATCCAATGCAATCCTCATCTCTCCTGCCGAGGCCACATCCATGCCATCGACCAAGCTTGCCAGATGCTGCACCACAGCCGGCATGGGATTGGCTTTTATCGCGTAGTGCAACAAGACTTCTTGGGGCAAATTCTGGCGTAGCAGTTCAACCCGCTCAGTAATTTTTTTCCGATCATAGGCATAAAACGGCGTCGTGCCCACCCGATCCACCAATCGGGTCAATGCCATTCCGCCTATCTGCAAACAATCGTCTTGCACAGAAAACTGCGCAAGCGGTGCATGTTCCAAGGGTTGGTTGATCATCAGTCGTTTTCGCTAAATAGGAGTTGTAACTGCCGGGAAAGGAATTTACGGTCAATTTTGCCGTTTGGATTGAGCGGTAGTTTTCCTTCGCGCACTTCGAGATGACTGGGCACCATATAAGCGGGCAATTGTTTCTTGCACGCGCCTAACAGTCTATCAACATCCAGCTGGATACCTTCCCTGGCCGTAACAATCGCAGCGATCGCCTGTCCCAGTACCGGATGCGGAATACCAAAGGCGACTGCCTCAGCGACACATTCCGTGGCGTAGATGACCTCCTCGATTTCGGTCGGGCTGACGCGGTATCCGGAAGTTTTGATCATTTCGTCACGGCGTTCAATGAAATACAAAAAACCCTCTTCGTCCATCTGCACCGTATCGCCTGACCACGCAGCAATTTCCGTGAGCATCAACCCTGCCTGTCGTGACTTAATGGGTTTAAAACAGGTCACGGTCTTTTCCGCATCATTCCAATACCCCATGGCCACCAGAACACCCCGGTGCACCAATTCACCCGGCTCACCCGGCACGCAATGCGATCCATCTTCCCGCAGCACCATGACCTCGGCATTCGGTATCGCTTTACCAATAGAATCAGGACGCCGGCTGATTTCTTCCGGCGCCAGATACGTTGAGCGGAAAGCTTCGGTAAAACCATACATCAGAAAAATTTTCGTATCCGGCAAAGCATGACGTAACTGATCCAATATTGTACGGGGTATGGCGCCACCCGAATTGGTGATATAACGCAACGCAGGCACTTTATCCCAATGCAGACGCGCAAGTTGAGCCCACAAGGGTGGTACAGCGGCTAATCCGGTGATGCGCAATTCCTTGACAACACGGAGGATGTCATGCGGCAACAAGTAATTCATCAATATGTTTGCTGCACCTGCGTAAAAAGCCGTCGTCAGCTGGCTTAATCCGTAATCAAAACTCAACGGCAGCACGGTTAGAATGCGGTCATCAGAACAATTCTGTAAGTAGTGCGCGACACTTTTAGCGCCGGCAACCAGATTACGATGCGAAAGTACGACACCTTTGGGTTTGCCCGTACTGCCAGAGGTATAAATGATAGCCGCCATATCGCTATCGATCGTTAACACAGCCGTATTGACACCGCTCATTTCTTCCCAGCAAACGACAGAAAAGCCGGGAATGACCGTAAGTTTATCTTTACCGTCCACCAGCACAATCGTATGCAAATCACGACAGGATAACAAAACAGCTTGCAATAATTTCAACCGTTCCAACGAAGTGATCAGTACCCTTACATTGCAATCGATCAAAATATAAGCGACCTGTTCCGGTTTTAATACCGGATTGACCGGAACAAAAACACCCCCCCCCGCCGCCGCGGCAAATAATGCAATCACTGTCTCGAAACGTTTCTCGAGATACACTGCAACCCGCTCCCCCCGACTTAAGCCCAGTGCCCGCAAACCACCCGCTTTTGCCTTGACTTGCCTTGCCAGCATGGCATAACACATGGATTGATCCTGATACCACAATGCTTCAGCATCTGGTGATCGTTCTGCGGTTGTGAAAATCAAATCATGAATTAAATCGGTCATTTATCACACGCATGATGCTCATACATACTCGTTAAAAATCTTATTGGAATTAAATTGCGCACATTATAATCGGCTTTAAGCCGCAAGCCTCGATGAAGATGCATCCTACTTGAACCGGGGTAAAAGAAACACTGGTTTTACGGAATCGCGTAAACTACCCCCTTCTCAACATTCGGTCTTACAGTTAATACAACAATCATGACAGTACGTACACGATTTGCACCCAGCCCAACCGGTTATCTGCACATTGGCGGCGCGCGCACCGCGCTCTTCTCCTGGGCTTATGCACGCAAGCACGGCGGGCAGTTCATTCTGCGCATTGAAGACACTGATCTGGAACGCTCCACCCAGCAATCGATACAAGCGATTCTCGACGGCATGGCATGGCTGGGATTGGATTACGATGAAGGACCGTTTTATCAGATGCAACGGCTGGCGCGCTATCATGAAGTGGCTGAACAATTACTGGAAAATAATCAGGCCTATTATTGCTACGCCACTAAGGAAGAACTGGAACAGATGCGTGAGCAGCAATTGGCCGCCGGCTTAAAACCCCGCTATGACGGACGCTGGCGTGATTCCCGAAAAACCCCGCCGACCGACATAAAACCGGTGATCCGACTGAAAAATCCATTAGAAGGCCATGTCGCCTTCAACGATCAGATCAAAGGGAAGATCACGGTCGCCAACACTGAACTGGATGACCTGGTATTACTGCGCAGCGATGGCGTGCCGACTTATAATTTCAGCGTCGTGATCGATGATCTGGATATGAATATCACCCATGTGATACGCGGTGATGATCATGTCAACAATACCCCGCGCCAAATTAACATTCTTAAAGCTCTGAATGCGCCGTTACCTGAGTATGCTCATGTCCCGATGATCCTGGGCGCGAACGGTGAGCGTTTGTCCAAGCGCCATGGCGCTGTCTCGGTGATCCAATACCGCGAAGACGGTTATTTACCCGAAGCCTTGCTGAATTATCTGGCCCGACTGGGATGGTCGCACGGTGATGAAGAAATTTTCAGTCGCGAGCAATTGGTCGAATGGTTCGATTTGGCCGCAATTAGCCGCTCCCCGGCTAAATTCAATCCGGAGAAACTGCACTGGATCAATCAGCAATATCTCAAAGCCACGGATAATGCGCGTTTGGCTGAATTGGTAACACCTTTCCTTGCAAAAGACCATTGTCAAATTGAGGGCGGCCCCGATTTAGCGCTGGTTGTCGATTTGCTCAAGGAAAGAGTCAATACCATTGAAGAATTGGCTGATGCGGCGGTGTATTTTTATCGTCCGTTGGAACCCGCCGATGAATTGAAAACGCTACACCTAACCGCGGAAGCAAAGCCGCTCATGCTCGGTTTGCTGGAAAAATTCCGGCACATTGAATGGACACGCGAATCAATTCATCAGGAAATAAAAACCGCCGTGAAGGAACACAACGTTAAATTTCCGAAAATTGCGATGCCGTTGCGCGTCATGGTAACCGGAGAGATTCACACGCCTTCCATCGATGCAGTGCTGGCGCTGCTCGGACGCGAGGAAACGCTCACCCGCATGAACAGCCATCTTGGCAATTTTCAGGATTGATCTTTTCTTTACAATGAATCAAGGCATCAGTATAATCCCCCCTTCCTTTGCTCAGGGGGTATAGCTCAGCTGGGAGAGCGCTTGCATGGCATGCAAGAGGTCAGCGGTTCGATCCCGCTTATCTCCACCAGTTAATTTTAGCAACGCGAAGCTGTACCGACATAACACTTTGTCCCCATCGTCTAGAGGCCTAGGACATCGCCCTTTCACGGCGGTAACAGGGGTTCGAATCCCCTTGGGGACGCCAATAAAACAGATACTTAAACAAATTTAAGTTTTTTGTTTCTTCCGTGCATAATCTATGAAGGCGAAAATTGTCGCTGTCAATATGGACTAAAACTTGCCTGCAGTCCATCCACCCCCACCTCCGTCAGTACGAACTGATAGCCTATAAATAGAACACGACTAAGTTCTAACACGGCTTGTTTCAGCTTGGTGCATAAAGCTGACATCCAATTTTTTACATATTCTCCTTATAAATAACCGTTAGCTTACAATTTTTGTGGTTCAAAATATTAACTGGCATGATTATATTGTCTTAGGGACAATTAAGAAAAAGTACCTTTAACTTAAAGTTGGGATATCTCGGCGTAATGCGTGATACAGTCATGAATGGCGTAACCAGGGCGTAGTGGTGCAGAACACTGGGATGCGATGAGTGAAAGAGAACTAAAATAACAGCCCCTGTAGGGAAATAACTAATAATCATGTCTGATGCGTTTTTTAAGAAATCAATCCTGAATTCGCCCTACGAATACCCAGCAGCTCACTGGGAAATGGTGGAAGGTCTTCCGACCCAAAATATTGTAAATTCTCGCCGCCGCGCAGAGTTCATCACTCCCATTCCAAAACCAAAAAAGCGTAAAGAAGCGAAGCTCCAGGATTTGTTTGATGAAAGCATGGGGTTGGGCGATGGGCGCCAAAAATACGATCCGATTTCCATTATCAATGAACTGAGAAGCCATATTGATGCTTGGCGTATGCTACCTAGCGAACGTGACTGGATGGTGGCACCCGATACCGCGCGGCTTTTGAAGCATTGGCGGCATCATGAATTCAATGGTATTCGCCCCTTCTTTTGTCAGGTCGAAGCAGTCGAGGTTGCAATTTGGTTGACGGAAGTAGCACCAAAGCTTGGTGCCAGAGGCAAAAAGTTTCTTGATTACCTCGACAATGTCAATACGGACGCCAATCCCGGCTTGATTCGATTGGCGCTCAAGCTTGCGACCGGAGCAGGAAAAACAACTGTTATGTCCATGCTCATTGCATGGCAGACAATCAATGCGGTGCGTCAACCCAGCAGTAAGAGATTTACCAGAGGGTTTTTGCTTGTCGCTCCTGGCTTGACCATCAAAGACCGCCTGCGGGTATTGCAGCCCAATGACCCGGACAGCTACTATAAAAACCGTGAGATCATTCCAAACGATATGCTTGCTGATTTGGAGCGGGCGAAGATTGTCATCACCAACTATCACGCTTTCAAGCTGCGCGAGCGCGTTGAAATATCTGCCGGGGGTAGAGCTTTACTGAAGGGTAAACGCGGCGAGGATTTGAACACACTTGAAACAGAAGGGCAGATGCTCCAGCGCGTCATGCCTGAGTTGATAGGCATGAAGAACATCATGGTGCTCAATGACGAGGCGCACCATTGCTACCGTGAAAAGCCTGGCGATGATGAAGAAGGCGATTTAACTTCCGACGAGAAGAAGGAAGCAGAAAGCAATCTGGAGGCAGCCCGCCTTTGGATTAACGGACTGGAAATCGTTGCCAAAAAGCTCGGCATCAATCGCATCATTGATTTGTCTGCGACGCCATTTTTCCTGCGCGGTTCAGGTTATGCCGAAGGAACGCTGTTCCCTTGGACAATGAGCGATTTTTCCCTCATGGATGCCATTGAATGCGGCATTGTGAAATTGCCCCGTGTTCCGGTGGCTGACAATATCCCTGGCGCTGAAATGCCCAAATTCAGGGAGCTGTGGAAGCATATCGGCCCGAAAATGCCAAAGAAAGGTAGAGGCAAAGGCGCACAACTTGACCCACTAAGCATTCCGGTCGAGCTGCAAACAGCGCTCGAAGCATTGTATGGTCACTACGAAAAGACTTTTACACTTTGGGAAAAAGAGGGCATCAAAGTTCCGCCGTGCTTCATCGTTGTTTGTAACAACACGGCAACGTCCAAACTGGTCTATGACTATATTTCCGGCTTCCACCGTGTCAATGAAGATGGATCAACCGAGCTGGAAAACGGCAGACTAAAGCTATTCAGAAATTTCGATGACTATGGCAATCCGCTGGCGAGACCAAATACACTTTTGATTGATAGCGAACAACTGGAATCCGGCGAAGCATTGGATACCAGTTTCCGCGAAATGGCGTCTGATGAAATCGACCGCTTTCGCCGTGAAATTATCGAGCGAACAGGTGACCAACGCGCCGCCGAAAATCTCACTGACCAGGATTTGCTCCGCGAAGTCATGAACACCGTCGGTAAATATGGTGCACTCGGCGGCAATATCCGCTGCGTTGTATCTGTGTCCATGCTCACCGAAGGCTGGGATGCGAACACAGTGACCCACGTTCTCGGTGTTCGAGCATTTGGAACGCAGTTGCTTTGTGAACAGGTGATTGGACGCGCCCTGCGTCGGCAATCCTATGAGCTCAATGAAGAAAACCGATTCAACGTCGAATATGCCGACGTGCTGGGTATTCCATTCGACTTTACGGCCAAGCCAGTCATCGCGCCGCCCCTGCCGCCGCGTGAGACCATTCACGTTAAGGCCATTCGCCCACAGCGTGATCACTTGAGAATCCGCTTCCCTCGCGTGACAGGTTATCGGGTAGAGTTGCCAGCTGAGAGGCTCACTGCGGAATTCAATAATGATTCCGTTCTTGTGCTGACACCGGATTTGGTTGGCCCGTCTGTTACGCAAAATTCAGGGATTATCGGCGAAGCGGTTGACCTGAATCTTGTTCATACAGGCGATTTGCGCCATTCCACGCTTCTTTTTCATTTGACGCAGCGCTTGCTCTATACCAAGTGGCGCGATCCAGGCGAAGAGCCAAAAATGCATTTTGGAGTTGCCCCCTTTGAACGGACACATTATGTTCTGTTTAAAGGAGAAGAAATATGACACAAAACTACAAACCTGCCTACCCGGCGGAGTTTCGCCAACAGATGGTGGAATTGGTAGCATTGGGCAAATGCCCTAAGCAATTATCCAAGGAATTTGGTTGCCACTACACTTCGATAAAAACTTGGTGTCGAGCAGCAGGTGTACCAATTAGATCAAGCCAGACAATTGCTTCGGCTGCAATATCGAGTGGTCTCCCCTTGAATGTCAACGAGCGACAGGAGCTGATGGAATTGCGCAAGAAGCTCAAGCGTGTGGAGATGGAGCGTGACATATTGGCAAAGGCTACGGCCTGGTTTGCAAACAACAAGGATTGATTGGGAAGGTGTACCAACTAATCAAGGCAAATCAGGCGCAATTTCCGACTCGTATTCTATGTGAAACATTGGGTGTATCGCACAGTGGTTACTATGACTGGACTAAACGCACGCCTAGTCAGCGGGTCATTGCCAACTGTCGATTGATTGAGCAGATCATGGCTATATACCGTACAAGCGATTGTACGTATGGCCGCCCCCGCATTACTGTTGAATTAGTCGATCTTGGAATCAGGGTCAATCACAAGCGCGTAGACAGGTTGATGCGTGAAGCAGGAATTAAGGGAGTGAGCCGCAGGCGCGGCTTTATAATCACGACTCATCGGAATAAGCGTGATCGTCCTGCAGAGGATTTAGTGCAACGTCATTTCAAGGCAACTAGCATCAACCAGCTATGGGTTGCGGACATGACTTACATTCCTACCTGGGCGGGGTTCTTGTATCTGACCGTGGTCATCGATGTATTCAGCCGTAAGGTAGTGGGCTGGGCTTTCGGTGAAACCATGACAGCCAACCTGGTGATCAATGCTTTGAACATGGCGTTAATCACCCGTAAACCAGGCAAAGTGATTCACCACAGCGATAGAGGCAGTCAATACACCAGCGTTGATTTCGGCAAACGATGCAAGGAAATGGGCGTGCGTCCATCCATGGGCAGTGTAGGTGATGCCTATGATAACGCAATGGCTGAGAGTTTTTTTGCTTCCCTGGAATGTGAAATGATCGACAGGCGTTCCTGGAAAAACAAAACTGAAGCAAGACTGGCCATATTCACCTGGATCGAATCTTGGTACAACCCCACTCGCAGGCATTCCGGGCTGGGATACTTATCACCAAACAATTTTGAGAGAAAACTGAATGAGAAAAATCAAATCGCGATAAACTGCAATCCGCTTTCACAAGTTGAGACTCTCTCGACTCCATGAAAAAAATGTCCGTCAAATTGGGGCAATTCCATTTATTCGGCCAGCTCAAGCGTATTACGAAGCAGTGGCTTGATACTTGTCTCGTTTGCAAAGGCGGTACATATCCGGCGCAGCTCATGTATCAGGAACTTGCGGACATGGCGTGCAACAGAATTACCGCAGCGATCACGCAATCCGAGCAGAACAAGAGCCGCCCGATAAAAGCTTTGCTCGATCCCTATAATCCTACGGGTTCGACGACGCACGTTAACTTCAATACATCCAAGACGGATCGCTGGGAAACCAGCCCGCTGAAATCGCACGTTAACTGGGTGATATTGGATAGCGATTGGGAAGGCGAGTTCTGCCGTGTAGCGGAGTCTCACCCGCAGGTTATTTCCTATGTTAAGAACCACAGCCTGGGGCTGGAAGTTCCGTATCGTTATGGATCGGAAACTCGAAAATACAGGCCGGATTTCATTGTTCAGATTAACGATGGCAAAGACGATCCATTAAATATGATCGTCGAAATCAAAGGCTATCGCCGCGAAGATGCGAAGGAAAAGAAACTCACGATGGACACCTATTGGATACCTGGCGTGAATAACTTCAAGAGCTATGGACGTTGGGCGTTTGTTGAATTTGCCGACGTATTTCAAATGCAGCATGACTTTGCTCGACAAGTCCAGGCACACTTTAACCAGATGATCGAAACCGCAATGGAACGCACAAAATGAAAAAGGAGCTCATACACAGCTTGACCGACACCTTTGAAGGCCACGCCCAAGAGACAGAAACCGGCGTTAAATTCTGGCTGGCCAGAGATCTGCAACACCTGTTGGGTTATGCAGAATGGCGTAATTTCATGCAGGTTGTCAGCAAGGCAAAAACCGCCTGCGAAGTAACTGAGCATGCAATTTCCGACCATTTTGTTGACGTCAACAAAATGGTCGAACTCGGTTCCGGTGGGCAACGCGAGGTGGATGACATCCTTCTCACCAACAAGCGATTTTTAAAATTTCTGGGGTGATGCCATGAGCAACATCAAACTGTTTGAATCGAAGCAGATTCGCTCCATCTGGAGTGAAGACGATCAGAAATGGTATTTCTCTATCATTGATGTGGTTGCGGCGCTGACAGAAAGCCAGAATCCAAGGGACTATTGGTATCGTATCAAGCAGCGCGAAAAAATCAGCGGCATGGAACTGTCGACAATTTGTCGACAGTTCAAACTCGAATCGCCGGATGGGAAATTGCGTGAAACGGACTGCTCGCACACGGAAGGCTTGCTCCGCATCATCCAATCCATTCCTTCGCCCAAGGCAGAACCCTTCAAGCGCTGGCTGGCCATAGTCGGTTATGAGCGACTGGAAGAAATTGAAAATCCAGAACTGGCCGCTGCACGGATGCGCGCCCTATACAAGGCCAAGGGCTACAGCGACGAATGGATCGAAAAGCGCGTGCGCGGTATTGCCATCCGCGACGAGCTGACCAACGAATGGAAAAAACGCGGCGTGAAGGAGCAGCGCGAATATTCCATCCTCACCGCTGAAATCAGCCGCGCCACGTTCGGCATGACCCCCGCCGAGTACAAGGCATTCAAAAGCCTCGACAAACCGGCGGACAATCTGCGCGACCACATGAATGACCTGGAACTGATCTTCACCATGCTGGGCGAAGCCTCCACCACCGAAATTGCGCGCAATAAAGACGCGCAAGGCTACGGCGAAAACCGCAATGCCGCCGTAGAAGGCGGATCAGTATCCGGGCGTGCGCGACGCGACCTGGAGAAAAAATCCGGCAAGCGCATCGCCAGCAAAGAAAACTACAAGGCGCTGCCTGAAGCTGTGGCGCGCAAGCGGCTGAAGAAAAAGGACGACTGAACATGGCCAAGAAACCACCTACACTAAAATTCGTCGAAACGCTGATGCACAATGATGCCTCGCGTAAGAATATCCCCACGGCGGAATATGAAGCGGTACTCCATGAGAAAGATAAAAATTCAATCCGCGTGGCGTATGAGCGCCGCAATCGTGACCTTGACCCGCAATTAGTTTGGCGCGGAAAGGATGAACAGGATTGGTCTGACCTCGTTGTTCACGCACCGCCGCTCTACATTCAGGAAAAAGTTCACCCCAAAGTTCTGATTGATGATTTGCGCCGACAAACAGAACGCGCGAATGCAGAAGCCGCCGCGCAGGACGCTGGCTTCATGGGCGATTTGTTTGCTGACTTTAATGGATTGCCGAGCGAGGAAGCCAAGACCGAGTTTTATCAACATGACGCACATTGGTCCAACCGTATGATCCTGGGCGACAGCCTTCAAGTTATGGCGTCGCTCGCCGAGCGTGAAAGCCTGCGTGGGCAAGTACAGTGTATATATTTTGATCCACCCTACGGGATCAAATTTAATTCCAATTTTCAGTGGTCAACGACCAGTCGGGATGTGAAGGATGGCAGTGCTCAGCATATAACGCGTGAACCAGAGCAGGTTAAAGCCTTTAGGGATACTTGGCGTGATGGAATTCACTCTTATCTCACCTATTTGCGAGATCGATTAACTGTTGCAAGAGATTTATTAACGGATTCAGGATCGATATTTGTGCAAATAGGTGATGAAAATGTTCATCGTGTAAGAACTGTTCTGGATGAGATTTTCGGTGATAAAAATTGCATCTCACAAATTTCAATCCAGAAAACTGGAGGATTTTCTCAATCAAAAATCGGAAATATCCTTGATCACGTTTTATGGTTTGCGAAAGACGCGAGTTTGGTGAAATACCGGCCTGCAACAAATCTAATACCAGAGCCACCGCTAGATGACCCGAATTACGTATTACTTGAAGCCCAAGATCATACTTTTAGGCGAATGACTACCGATGAAAAACAAAGGAAATGTCCATTGCCGGAAGACACAAGAGTTTTCAGATATGGCCCTCTTCAATCGGACGGTGCTAGCAAAAGCGAGCAAAGTGTTCACTTTGAAGGCGAGATATTTAAACCAACTAACAATAGCCATTGGAAATGCACTGTTGATGGAATGCACCGAATTGGCAAAGCTGGAAAACTGGTGCGTGCAGGAAAAACAATTTATCACAGACTATATTGGGATTCGTTTGCGGCAAAAACATTAGATAATATTTGGCTCGACACACAATCTGGAGGGTTTAATGACCCCAAAGTTTATGTCGTTCAAACTACTACGAAAGTAGTTCAGCGCTGCATACTGATGGCATCTGATCCTGGGGATCTCATTCTTGATCCAACCTGCGGCTCTGGTACTACCGCTTATGTGTCAGAGCAATGGGGGCGGCGTTGGATAACCATTGACACATCTCGTGTTTCGCTAGCATTGGCCCGAGCACGCATTATGGGGGCGCGTTACTCCTACTATCTTTTGGCAGACTCTCAGGATGGCTTTCTGAAAGAGGCTGAGATTACTCGTACTGCACCGTCGTCCAAACCAACATCCAATAACATTCGATATGGTTTTGTGTATGACCGCGTTCCTCACATCACACTGAAATCCATAGCCAACAATACCGAAATTGATGTTATTTGGGACAAGTATCAGCTTGAGCCATTGCGCGAGGCCTTGAATAATGAGCTAAAAAAATCTTGGGAAGAGTGGGAAATTCCCAGAGAGATTGAAGATAAATGGTCTGATAAAGCCAAAGAGCTTCACCGGGAATGGTGGGATAAGCGCATTGCGTGTTGATACCGGTTTAAAATTGACCACCCATTACGGTTGAAATTTGACCAGGGGAAAATAGAGCGCAGGATACTACGCATCTGTGGATAAGTCGACCAGACTGGATTGGTAATTTGCCTCCTGTTGATGTTTTAGTTTGTTGTAATTGACTACGAATCGACCAGATTTTCTTCTGGAGAATATTTTTCTTTTTCCCGCTGCTGTATTCTGATCTTTGCATTGGCTGTACTTTGTTTGTAGCGGAAAGACTCGTTGCCGGTTTCGATGATGTGGCAATGGTGTGTGAGTCGATCCAGCAGCGCTGTAGTCATTTTGGCGTCGATGAATACGATGCTCCATTCTGCGAATGCGAGGTTGGTGGTGATAATGATACTGGTACGTTCATACAACCTGGAGAGTAGATGAAACAATAGTGCGCCACCGGCTTGTGAGAATGGCAGATAGCCCAGTTCGTCGAGAATGACCAGGTCGATCTGCAACAGCCGCAAGGCAAGCCTGCCTTGTTTGCCCGCTGATTTTTCTTGTTCCAGACTATTGGCCAGATCGATGGCGCTGAAGAAGCGTACCTTTTTATTGTGATGCTGGATGCCTGAAGTGCCGATGGCAATGGCCAGGTGTGTTTTGCCAGTACCGGTGCCGCCGACCAACACCAGGTTCTGTGCAGCGGCTGTAAATTCCATTGTAGCCAGCTGATGAATCAGTTGCTGATCGACTTTGGACTGACTGAAGTCGAAGCCCTGTAAGTGGCGCTGCACCGGGAATCTGGCAGCTTGTGTCTGATAGCGAATGGAACGGAGGTTGCGCTCGGTTGTTTCAGCCTGGAGTAACTGGTTTAGCAGTGTGTCTGCGAAATTAAAACTGTCAGCGACATCGGGCGTATTCTGTTGCCTCAGTTCAGCATAGGAGCTGGCCATGCCATATAATTTCAGCGCTTTGAATTGCGCAAGTATGTCTGACATGCGGCACCTCTTTGGTGTTCAAACGATCATAGCGCGCCGTATCGGCCTGCGGTTCTTCATTGAGTTTCAGTGTTGTTTCCACTGACGCTGGTACGTCGGTGTATTTCAGCCGTGCCAATACATTGGCAACATGCTCGGCACTGGGCACGCCGGATTCCAGCACCAGTTCAACAGCGACCAGCACAGCTTCCAGCCCATGCGTCGGCACCAGGCTGAGCACTTTTGCCATGATTCGATCGGCCTGCTGACGTTCTCTGCGCCTCAGTGCAATCTGCAGTTGCAGCAAAGGTGCCGGTAGTTCGGCGAATGGCGCACCGTTGCGCAAGGCCCCCGGTTTCTTCTCAATGACCGGGATATAGTGCTGCCAGTTATAGCTGACCTGGTCGCTATCCATCAGACGACTATGACAGGCTGCTACGGCATTGTCATGGACGATCTCGATACGGTCGGCATACTGATGAACGACCACCACCTGATTGACCAGACGACAGGGAACGGAATACCGGTTGCGCAGTAATGTAACCAGACACGTGCTGGATACCCGCGCCAATACTTCGATATAGCCATCGAACGGTGCTGGCATCGGCATCAGGTACAGTTGTTCTTGTTCCAGTGCATCGGCAAGGGTAATGCCCGCATAATCCGGATGCTCGATTTCAGACCACAGTCCGCGACAGCGCGTTCCAAGCCATCTGTTTAAGTCATCGAATGAGCCAAACTGTTGTTGCTTGGCTTCATTCCATATGCGGCGGCGCATATCCTGAACATTCTTCTCGACAACACCCTTTTCCCAGCCGGAAGCCACATTGCAGAAATCAGGATCGAACAGGTAATGTGCCGTCATCGCAAAGAAGCGCGTATTCACCACACGTCCATTGCCCTTAGACACCTTGTCCACGGCGGTCTTCATGTTGTCGTAAATGCCGCGTTTCGGCACACCACCAAAAGTAGTGAATGCCCGGGTATGCGCATCAAACAGCATTTCGTGACTTTGTGACGGATAAGCCGACAACATGAAAGTACGGCTGGCGCATAGCTTGGTATGGGCTGCCAGTACCTTGCGGTGGATGCCGCCGATCACCAGCCATTCTTCGCTCCAGTCAAACTGGAATGCTTCACCCAGCGCAAACTTCAGCGGCACATACGCCGCTTTACTCTGATTCCCTCGATTGCGCCAGTTGCGAACAAAGTCACATACAATCGTATAACCGCCTGTATAACCCTCGTTCAATATCTCTTTGAACAACATCAACGCCGTGCGCCGGTCCTTCTTCGGACGACGCGCATCCGCTTCCAGCGCTAACATTAACCTGGATTCAAACGGTGTCAACTTGCCAGGCTTCTTCGCCCTTTGATATTTAACCGCGCTGTCGCTTGGCACTTTCAACCACTTCTTGACCGTGTTCCGCGACAAACTCGTTCTTCGTTGAATCTCATTAATTGACAGATGTTCACGGTAAAACATCCGTCGTATCTTTGCATACATAACCATGGTAATCACCTCTTAAATTCTCCTGCCTAAAATTTAAGCAGGATACGGAAATTACCTGGTCAATTTTCAACCGTTACAACTAGCCTTTTCTGGTCAATTTTCGACCGGTGTCAACACTTTAGGTCAGTCAGTTGTTCCATATACAATTTATCCCGGATTTCCCATTAAGGAGAATTTTCTAATGCAACCATTAGAAAAAACTATTGAATATACCTGAGCTTTTCTGAATTATCATTAAACACACTCGCAACCCTTTATTCTATAAACAGATTAGCATAATAGGGATAGTGGAATTGAGCAGGCTGAGTGATCCGACAAGATGCGAAATCGTTACTTAAGTGACAAACAACAGAGGGATGATACAGAAGATTATCTGCGATAAACGCCGACACAGTTAAAGATGGATTTTGAATTGTAGCAGCGAGAAGCAATACCGGAATTATTCAAATATTCTTCAGAAGAAAATTTGATACCCAAAGAGTAGGGGCAGCCGGTAAAAAAAGCGTAACTCAAGCGTACGTCACACCTCGAAACAGCAAGCAAAACCCCATGAAGAATGGGGCACCATTCTAGCGCTCCGTTTTATCCTGCGGCACCGGATCAAACCCGCCGGGATTCCAGGGATGACACCGCGAAATGCGCTTGATCGCAAGCCAGCCGCCACGAAAAATACCATGAAGCTCTAGCGCTTCAATGGTGTAATTGGAACACGTCGGATAAAAGCGGCAGCTTTGCCCTAACAATGCGCTGATCACAATTTGATAACCTTTAATGACCCCAATCAGGATTCGCCGGAGAAATATAGCCATCAACGCCTCCTTCTTGTTTTTCTTCGTTATGATTAAATTCTAAGACTATCCGCAGTCCATCCATTTGGTGCGCAGAAGTATAGCTTTTTTCGCGTTTTAAACAAACCAGCGCCAACCTGGATGGTCTTGCAAGGATGGTGCGGGTAATATTGATCTGCAAAATACCTCTTATATTCTATTCCGCTCTAAGGAAGCGCTGATTAATTGGCTGCACAAGCGAATCACTGCGCCACAAGCCCATGATCCACTTCCTGATATTAAGTATGATATATTTATCAAATTGTGCAACCCTATTGTAGAAATCACTTAGGAAATACTGTTCTTGCTAATTAATACGTCGTGTTATAAATAACAATTCAATTTGAAAAAGCATTTTCTCAAACTGGTTTTTGTTTACCATAATTTTTCGGCACCACCAATGTTTGTACACTGTCTCCCAAAGAATATCCGGACTATCAAAAACAATTGCATTAACAAAAGGAAGAACTCATGATTTTCTGGCGCGTAAAATCACTTGACGCCATTCTGGCTACAGCAGAAAAGAAAAGCCTTCATCGATCCCTGGGGCCCTGGCAATTGACACTGCTGGGTGTCGGAGCAATCATCGGCACCGGTATTTTTGTACTCACAGCCGAAGCCGCACAGAAAGCCGGGCCAGGCATGATGCTCTCCTTCATCATTGCGAGTTTCGTTTGCATCGTAGCGGCCCTTTGTTACTCTGAATTGTCCTCAATGGTACCCGTCTCAGGTTCAGCCTATACTTATTCTTATGCGGTACTGGGAGAACTGGTAGCTTGGATGGTGGGCTGGGCGTTAATCCTCGAGTACTCTGTCGCCGCAAGCGCAGTAGCAGTCGGTTGGTCTGGTTATTTTGTCGGCCTTCTCGATAACTCACTAGGAATCACAATACCCTTCGAACTGGCCAATGGCCCCTTCGCTGGCGGCATCATCAATCTGCCCGCAGTTTTTGTCTGCATCCTGGTAGTCGGATTATTAGTTGTTGGCACGCGTGAAAGCGCTTCATTTAATGCCGTGCTTGTTACGGTCAAGATCGCAGCTTTGACACTGTTTATTGCCCTGACACTACCCGTGGCCGAGATGGAAAATTTCCAACCTTTCTTGCCGTTGGGCGAGGCAGGAGTGATTGCTGCCGCATCTTCGATTTTTTTTGCCTACGTCGGATTCGATGCGGTTTCAACCGCTGCTGAGGAGACCAAGAATCCGCAACGCAATGTGCCGATTGGACTCATCAGTTCGCTTGTAATTTGTACCATCTTCTATATATTGGTTTCAGCCGGTGCGATAGGTTCTATCGGTGCACAACCCATCCTAGATGAAACCGGCAAAGGCCTGATGCCCGGGTCAATCGCCCTGGCTGAAGAATGCCAATCGCTTGTCGCAATTGGCCAGCAGCCGCTAGTGTGTTCGCGCGAGGCTTTGGCATTGGTTTTACGCGAGATCGGATGGGAAAAATTTGGCAACTTACTTGGTCTCGCTGCATTCCTGGCATTGCCCTCGGTCGTTTTGATGATGCTGTTCGGACAAACGCGAATTTTTTTCGTTATGGCACGCGATGGATTGCTTCCTGAAATATTAAGCCGCGTGCATACACGATTTAAAACACCTCATATCGTGACTTACGTAACAGGTATCGGCGTCACCATTGCCGCCGCTTTCTTTCCGGTTGGCAAGCTGGCGGACATTTCCAACTCCGGTACATTGTTTGCTTTCATGGTGGTTGCATTGGCAGTCATGATCCTTCGCACTCAAGATAAACATCGCGCTCGGCCTTTCAAGGCACCGATAATCTGGCTGGTGGGTCCTCTTGCCGTAATTGGCTGTATTACACTTTTTTGGTTTCTACCCAATGATGCGAAACTGGTATTCCCGATTTGGTCTGGAATCGGATTGATTTTCTATTTTCTCTATGGTTACCGCAAAAGTCACCTCGCGCTCGGCATCGACACCTCATCGGGCGGTGAAGATATCATCAGCCCGATTCGACCGCTAGCGGATCGCAGTCAAGACTCCACAAAATCAAAAAATAAAGACTGAGAATTCTGTTTCCGAGGAAGTAAACATGGATGCTAATTATCCGGCAAATAGACCATATGGCAATAATAGCGCTTTGATTCACCGATAAGTAGCTACAGCAGGATGCTATTTTCCATATCGATGTTTCAGATATTCTATTATGGGAGGGGTTATCGATAAGATAATAATAGCCAGGATGACCAGCTTGAAGTTTTGTTGAATCATCGGAAGTTGTCCGAAGTAAAATCCTGAATAAATAAATATGCCAACCCATAATACGGCACCGATGATGTTATACGTAATGAAGGTGCGATAGGGCATCGTTCCGATGCCGGCAACAAAGGGCGCAAACGTTCGGATAATGGGAATAAAACGCGCGATAATTATCGTTTTGGCTCCATATTTAAGGTAAAAAGCGTGCGTTTTATCCAGGTATTCGCGTTTAAAGAAACGAGATTCCTGCGAAGTAAAAACTTTGGGGCCGGTCTTTTTCCCGATCCAGTAATTCACACTATCTCCCAGAATACCTGCAATACACAAGCCGAGAAACAGGACATGGGGGCTAAGTTGCGAATCCTCAAATGAAGCCAGAGTACCCGCCGCAAACAAAAGCGAATCCCCTGGTAAAAAAGGCATGACAACCAGCCCGGTCTCACAGAATATGATCAGAAAAAGAATACCATAAACCCATAGGCCATATTCTGAGGATAGTACATAAAGATGCCGATCAATATTAAGTATAAAGTCTATAAGAAACATGGATATGGAGTGAGCGCGTTATAAAATATAATGTTGTGTGCAAAAATGATTGCTCTACGTTAACGGCATAAGTTTATTTATTTGACAAATAAAGACGCAAATTTTTAACACCAGTGGTGAATTTTTCCTCTGCAGGGCTGCACAAGGCTTTAAAAAAATGATTAATTAGCTACTCTTGGCCCTAACCGATGCCTGTCCCATAGCGGCACGCCAAATACATCATGTATAAAATAATATGCAACCGGAACGCCCAGTATCATTCCCCACAAACCAAAACTGTGATAGGCAATCAGTAAAATAATAAGCACCAGCACCGGATTAAGCTTGAGGTGTTTACCATAGATCATCGGATTAAGGCCATAAGCTTCAATAATATGAATAATAGTTATCATGCCAACTATTCCTAACGCCAAAGTCAAACCGCCCGTATTCAACGCAACCAGTACCATTGGTGTAGTAGAAATGAATACCCCCAGCACCGGAATAAAACTGCACACAAAAACAATGAGTGATAACAATGCAACTGACGGAATTCCAAGTATTACCAAGCCTATCAAAGTCAGGAAAGTATTCACGCAGGCAATCATTGCTTGCGCTTGAATGGCACGACCCACGACATAAGCAAAGCGGATTACCGGTTGTGCGGTTTCCTGATAAAAATCCTTTAATCTCGACTCATGCAGGCTTTTCATCAAACCACCCAGGCGCACGCTGTCAAACAAAATCAAAAAACTGAATAACAGTGCCAGTGACATCGTGCCGATCGCTTTATAAAGATAATTGATGAGCTTGGGTAATTCCTCGCGAACCTTACCCATCTGTTTGGTCATAAGAAGTTCCACCAGCAACTCGGTTTCCTTGTCATAGTACTTTCTCAGCTTCTCATAGGTATCTTCGGTAACTTCATTTTCTCTGACGTCATCCAAGTGCTCAATATCGGAAAAATTGAGCTTTTGCCGAAACCGATTAAGTTTTGCGTCGATTACACGCAAACTATCCTCATCCAGAATACTGCGGGCATAACCATGCACAGGGCGTTCGATACCCGGATATTTTCCGATAACGTCTCGTTTCATCTCTATCAGCTTTAGCTGCACTTCGCTGAAGTTATTAATAAAACGATTGGCCTCACCGATGACACTAGGCGTTACATAACGAAAAAAACTACCCAGTACGACCAGAAAAAAAATATATACCAGCACTAGGGAAGCACGATGCGGCAATTTCAATTTGTTCCGACCAATATGCACCAATGGTGTCGCAATAAAAGTAAGAACAAAGGTGATAAAAATCAGTCCAAAGAAATCTTGCAAAAGCCATAATATACCTATCAGAATAAGCCAGATCAGTATACGACGGTTGGCCTCATAAAAACTATCAAAGCTAAATGACATTATTTTCAAATTCTCTGTGTGGTTAACAATTAAATTAACTAACCCGTATCAAGAGATTACTTGATAAGTATTATGGAAGTATTTCAGAAACGTTATTGCATTTGCAAATGCTTATCAGACGCCCTGCCCCCAGTGTACCAAAAAATATTTACTGAAAACTATGCGTTGCCCTGAGTTTATAAGGGTTCGTTTGCATTTGTTATATTAACACAATGATTCTATGTAATTATTCTGCAATTTTATTCATAACTTCTCTGTTGGGTAAGACGATAGAATAGAGGTGCAGCTACGTAGGTTTTATTGAGCAAAAAATTCTATAGCAGGATAACACTATCTTTACATTAAAACTCGACTGGTCACCATTGATTCAAAAAGAGAAGGAAGACTACAGCAATAATGCTGTATTGATATAAATAATGCCCGTCTAGTAAACTAAATTACTAGACGGGCATTTTTATTTTTCGCATGCATTGACTGATACCGCCCTATTTTTCAAATACTGAAAAGAATTAAGTTTTCGATAGAGAACTAAAAAAACTTAAGCCTATAAAGGGCAGTGACAAGCTTCTCAGTCTAGAATACGCCGTATACAATTGCTCCAATAACAATAAATACTGCTGTTGAGATGAAGAACAATCTCAGAACTTGCGCATCTGTTTCTCTTCTGTTGATTTCGCTCATAGTTTATCTCCTTATTTAAGGTACATTCTTTGATTTAGATTTAAAGCCGACAAATTATCGACCCCCCTTGCTCACACAATCACAAAATTTGTAATCGTGAATCTTATCTCCGCCCCTCAGATTCACTGCTACAGCGATCTTTATGTGTGGAGCCGAGTAATTTATTCGCAATCATCTTGTACCACTTAGATTACTGCGCCATCGAATTCTAACTCACATTTAACAACAATGAAAGTGTTGAAATTAAGTCCGCTTTATTATTTTCCAGAAAATTGCATGATTGAAAATTCTTCACCAGTCATCGGATGTGCTTTAAGCCTCATAATGCCAAAGGTTTCACGTAGCCCGTCAACTCAAGATAGCCTCGTCCCGCTGGTTTATTATCCTTCGTCAGCATCACAGCACCTTCCCAATATACCGCTGCAGTGGATTGGCGCGCATCCAGTTCCTGATCGTCCAGCAATGGTGTAAGCCGCCATTCAATCTCACCGGTGCGAACATGCATGGCAACCGGATAAACCGCTTCGGTATGCGGTGATCGCCAAGTACGTATCGGCGTAAATTCCACCTGCTCGGGATCGAAAAAGGTCATATTTCCCTGCGCATCACGCAGCGCTGCATAAGCCCATACTTTCCCATTCTGTTTCGCACGTATTTGAAATGCTATCAATGCAGAGCCGTCATCCAGATTGGCTCCTACCCAATCCCACCCCTCGGCATCCGGATCCAAAAAGGCCGTTGACCATTCATGATCCAGCCAAGCGCGTCCTTTAACATTTACTGGTTTATTTTGCCTGAATACTGTTCCGGTTACGCTCAAATGCGGTTCGCTATAATAATAACTAGCCTGTTCCGGCTTTGGGCCTTTACGGGAAAAACCGTCCATATCTTGCAACATCATGCTTTGCGTGGGTGTTAATATCAATTGCAAACCAAAATCGCTGGCTTGCATATCCACCTGATAGCGGCCATCCTCCTCGCGCACCAATGTCCAATCTTCTAATTTAACATTGGTATTCCCTGGCTTGGCATAGGCAAGATCAAAACCTTCACGCGCAGTTCTTTCAACATGCATCACTTTACCAACCGCAGGATCCGACAATGCCAAGTGCGCGATAATTAAGTCCTTTGCAGCAAAGCGGCTCGGATTATCATGATTACGATCAGTGGCATAACGGAAAAAAGTAACCTGAAAACCTAATGGTTTCTTATCTTCTGTCTCCAGCCAACCCGTGATATACCACCATTCAATGCGAGAATCCGGGTGTGCGCCATAATCCGCAGGAAAAGAAAGCTTGTAATCGGGAGTAACCGGTTTTAATCGGCCCGACTCAGCATATACACCGGTAATGAGCAAGCTAAAAAACAGCATGATAAAAACGTTAAAATTACTGCCGAATTTATTCCGTTTCATCACCAATCCTCCCGTACCACGCGAATAACCTGAACGGAAACCGCTTTACGTCCGAAAAACAGAGCTGTCAATGCCGCCGAAATCAACATAATTACGGCAATCGCCAATAACCAGCCCCACGGCAAATGCAATTGCATCGTCCAGTGAAAGGACTGTGGATTGACAATAAAAACCAGAATCAAACTGATGCCCCAACCCAATACAAAACCTAACACAACTCCTAGTGCAGTCAGTAAACCACCTTCCGCGGTCAACATCACAAGAATCTGCCGACGCATTACGCCGATATGCCTCAGCATGCCAAATTCCTTAGCGCGTGCCAGTATTTGCGCAGAAAAACTAGCCGCCACACCCAGCAATCCAATAACGACTGCCACTATTTCCAGCAAATAGGTTACCGCAAAGCTCCGATCAAAAATTTCCAAACTCAAGGCCCGCATATCACTCGATCTCGATATTCCAAGAGCCGCACCAAAAGGCAGCTGACGCAAGCCCGCAACAGCGATATCTGACGACGTTCCGGCTTGCAACCACAGCGCGACGTTATTGACGCTCAAATCCCCCGTTAATCGCTGATAATCCGTCAGCTGCATCTGTACCGCACCAAACTGCCGGCCATAATCACGCCATACCCCGGCGATCAGAAATTCGCTGGGCACTGCGCCAATCGGCAGAACCACTTTCTCGCCCACCCGATAACCATATAAATCGACCATCGCTTCGGATACCCAAATCGGCATTACATCTTCAGGCAATAATCCGCGCGCAATCACATCATTCGTCAGCGGCAGCGTATTGCGCGGATCCTCCTTATCCACCGGCCTGGCAAACAAGGTGACATCCGGACGATTAATATCAAGCGTCAACTGCTGGGTACGGAAAAAATCCACTCGATCAAATCCTGGCAACGCGATGATCGCATTTTGCGCATCCGATTGAAAACCACCCTGATCACCGATTGCAGCAGTTCGCACATACAAATCGGCCGGCAATACATGCTCAAGCCACGCATCGATCGATACACGAAAACTGGCCACCATAATCCCCATGGCAACCATCAAGCTAAAACTGGCCAGTATACCGCCCAATGCAATGGCGGCCTGATTCGGTGCATTCGCCAAACGTGCCAATGCTAATGTAAAAACAGCACCTATCCGCTCATGAGACGATCGGTTTGATAAAGACGAAAATGTCCAGGCAGCCAATCGCGGCATTAGCGTAATACCGCCAATCAACAATAATGCAATCGCAAGATAACCGAATACCGGCAGCTCGAAAACAGGGGGTAATTGCGTGAACAGCACTGCAAGCAATAAACAAATCAGCGCAAACCAAGGTGATGACAATTTTGCCATAACCGCATCTTCAGTGCCGGAGCGTAATGCCGATGCAGGCTGGGCTCGAACGGCTTCCAATGCCGGGGCGATACTTCCCAGCAACGTCACACTTAAACCTATAGTAAAAAAGATTACCGCATCCCAAGGATCAAAAAAAATACTCGGTTTAACGCCGGGGAAGAAATTCGTTCCTAAATCTCCCCCCAAAAACTGAATGGCCATCGCGGCAACGGCATACCCTAATCCCAACCCCAATAGCGATCCCATTATTCCTAGCAATCCGCCTTCAGTGATGATCTGCCGCAACAATTGCTGCCGCGTGAAACCCAGTACGCGTAACAACGCAAATTGCTGACGCCGCCGTATTACCGATAAAGCCTGTGTGGAAAACACCAGGAATGTACCTGTAAATAGCGCCACCAGCGCCAGCATATTCAGATTAATGCGATAAGCGCGCGACATATTGGCAATCCGCGTTTCCTGATCCGCTGCTTCCATAACCCAATAAGATTCACCTAATTCCTCCGCCAGGCTGGTTTTAAATGCCGCGTGATTAATGCCATCTTTGAGTTTCAGTTCAATTCGTGACAATTGCCCGATCCGTTCAAAACGCCACTGGGCTGCACCAATATCCATTACTGCTATGCGCTGACCCGCACGCGCGCGGACTAAACCGCCTGCCACCCGCAACGTGATCGCTTGCAATCCAGCCTGTAATTGCAGCGCATCGCCCTGCTCGACCTGCAGCCATTCCATTGCAGCAGGGGATAAAAATATCGTATCGCTGGCGATACGATCCAGCGTTTCTCCTTCTTTGGGTAATCCCAGCAAATCGGGAGAAATTTGTGCCGCCTTGAACGGATCGATACCGATAATTTTCAGCTTGTGATCATTTCTGCCTTGCTGTTTCCCAGGTATCGTCACATCCAATTCCAAAACAGGATTCGCTAATGCAATGCTTGGATGTTTAGCCAGTAGCGGATAAAGCGCCTCATCAAAAAATGATTTGCGGCCACGTACCTGCAAATCCGATTGCCCGGAAAGGCTCTTGCTGGCGGCAGAAAATTCATTGAAAGCAGCGCTGTTGATCAGATGAATTGAGAATGCCATAGCAACCCCGATGGCTATAGCGATGAGGGCAACGGCTATTTGCATAATATGCGCGCGCCATTCACTAATCAGCATCCAGCGAAATATCGATGGCGCTTTCATGGCTTATGCCCTGACTGCGCCGGATGCAATCCATCCCGGGTCAAATTCAGCACTTTGTCGGCCGTGGCAGCCGCTATATGAGAATGCGTCACGATAATGCCGGTCGCACCATTCGCTTTGATTTCCCTGCGCATTAGCTGAAGAATTTCATGCGCGGTGTCCGGATCAAGATTACCCGTAGGTTCGTCCGCCAGCACCAATCGTGGCCGATGAATTAATGCACGTGCAATGGCAACACGCTGTAGTTCGCCACCGGACAACTGGCGCGGGAAATGATGCCCGCGCCCATGCAGACCCACTTGCTCCAGCATCTGACTCACGCAATCCGTGGCTATATCATTCAACAACAGTGGCAATGCGATATTCTGTGCCAGCGTCAAATGAGGCAGCACGTGGAAGGCCTGAAAGATAAAACCAAACTGTTCGCGCCGCAATAGCGTCGCGGCATCATCATGCAAGGATGAAATGGCAACCCCGTTAATGCGAATTTCACCGGAATCCGGAGAATCCAAACCCGCAATCAGATTCAACAACGTCGATTTGCCCACACCCGATTCGCCCATAATCGCGACGTACTCGCCCGCATTCAAGGTGTAGCTCAAGTTGGCCAGTACTTTCCGATCTTCGGCGTAACCTTTGGTAAGGTTGCGTAACTCCAGCATATTCGATAATACCCCGACAATTCATTGAAAATAGATGGCCAGCGATACTGAAAAAAGCAGTGCATGTATCGCCCGACCCAGGTATGCTTTAACTGTACCACGATAATTAATCAATCGCGGGCACTTCTGGAAACCCAAAATACTGAACAAGGCCGATACGAGCAAAAAAGCAAAGAAATAGCGATGCCGCATAATTCTATATATGCCTTATTCAGGTTTTTTTTACGACTTATTTAGCATTGTAAATGCATTGGGATTTTCAGAAGAGTTCGCTCAATAATAGGAGAAAAATCATGGCACGAGCCAGCGCACGTCATATTTTGGTTAAAACTGAAGAGCAATGTAACAATCTGAAAGCAGAAATTGAAAGTGGCGCCGATTTTGGCAAACTGGCCCAGGAACACTCGTTATGTCCATCCGGGAAACAAGGGGGTGAGCTGGGTGAATTCGGCCGTGGACAGATGGTGCAGGAATTCGATACCGTCGTTTTCAGCGCGCCGGTCGGTGAAGTGCAGGGTCCGGTTAAGACACAGTTTGGTTATCATCTGCTGGAAGTGACTCAACGCAGCGATTGATGTCTACAGCATAATTGATCGCGCCTTCCAATCGGAATATGCCGGATAAATCATCTGCGACTCAAATTGACGCTTCCAAGATTCGTCTTCTGACGGGAATCAATCCTGCGCAAGCGCTTGGATTCGCGGTCAGTTATTTGATGACTAAACCGGCTTTTGCGCGTCTGCCGTTCGGGCACTGGTCCCGTATATTGGTTGGACAAATTAACCGGGGTCACTATCTGATCGCATCGGATGACGGACACATTGCCGGATTCCTTGGCTGGGCGCTAACCACTCGGGAAAAGGGTGAGATATGGCTTGCGGAACAAGGGGAGCTTTCCTTCGAAGATAGTAAAGCCGGTGAGATCTTGCTGATCAATGCATGGGCATCGGAATCGAACGAGGTCACGCACCTGCTGCTCGAACGCTTACGCGAGATCGGGCGCGCCCAGAAAATGGTTTATTTCAAGCGTCATTACCCGGACGGGCGCACCCGCCCCGGACGCCTCAGCGTCAATGCATTCGTCGATGCGCATATTCGTGCCACCCGATCCAGCGAGAAATCCGGCATTCCAACCTCTCAATAGTATGAAAGCTTCAACAACATCGGTATAAAACTGCCTCAAGGCAAAAAATACTTTCGTTGACAAAACCAGAAAGGCAATTAATTTTTATTTACCAATTAAAATAGTATGTTATATTACTATTCAATTACTCAGAATTGTATCTTAACTGCAAACTGTTCCATAATAACTAAGCTGGAAATTGCTCTAGCGTTGTGACTTTTCTCACAGTCAATATAGTCAGTATTTAGTAATACTGTCAGCTGATGGTCTTCAGCTATTGCATCATGATCATCCATTTAATGGCAATTTATCTTTCAGCTAAGAAGGAGATTTATTTTTAACTCTAATATTTAAGGAGATTCAAAATGGCTATAGTCAATGGAACAGCTAATAATGACATCATTTCGGTAGCATTCATCTCGCCGGGGGTATCTAATTTCCCCACACAATCGGCCGATACAGTAAGAAGTTTCGGCGGCAACGACACTATCAGTAGCGCCGGCGGTCCCGATACTGTTTTTGGCGGCGGGGGTGCTGATAATATCAGCGGCAACGGTGGCAACGATACGCTGAATGGCGATGACGGCAACGATACCATCGACGGTGGCGCCAATAATGACACCATCAATGGAGGTAGCGGCAATGATGTCATATTTGGCGGTTTTGGCAGCGACATATTACGGGGAAATGCAGGCGTCGATCAATTAAACGGTGGTGGTGGCAACGACAACATTCTCTCCGATGGCGATGGCGGTACCTATAATGGCGATGCAGGCAATGATCTGATGTTCTCAGGCCTTGGCCCAGAAACCATGAATGGCGGAACAGGCATTGACACCATTGATCACACAGTTTTTAATGGAAACTACGAATTCAATATGGCGACCGGATTGACAAACTTTGGCGGGGAAAGCTATACCAATTTTGAAATCGCCAGAATGGGAGGAGGCAATGATACCGTAACTGGCAATAATGCAAACAATACCATCTTTGGTGGCTTGGGTAATGACACCTTGGTAGGTGGCGGAGGTATCGATACATTAAATGGCGGCGGCGGTAATGACACGATTACCTCCGATGGCGATGGCGGAACCTATAACTGCGATGCGGGCAATGATTCGATGAGTTCAGGCCTTGGCCCAGAAACCATGAATGGTGGAACAGGCGTCGACACCATCAACCATAAAGCCTTCAATGGCAACTACGTATTCAACATGACAACCGGCCTGACAAACTTTGCTGGAGAAAGTTATACCAATTTTGAAAATGCCTTCATGGGAAACGGCAATGACAATGTCACCGGAAATGCTTCCAACAACACGATCAAAGGCGGTGGCGGCGCGGATACCCTGAATGGCGCAAACGGTAACGATACGATTCTAGGCGAAGCAGGCAATGACATCCTTTTTGGCGGATCAGGGCAAGATACCTTGATCGGGGGTGCTGGCAGGGATGTAATGTCCGGCGGTGGTGGTAACGACACTTTTGACTTCAATGCACTCAGTGAAAGCGCTGTCGGTGCAAACCGGGATGTCATCAATGGATTTGCTGCCGGCGTTGATGAAATCGACCTGTCATCCATCGATGCCTTGAATGGTGGTGCTGATAATGCATTCATTTTCCGGGGTACGGGCAATTTTAGCGGCGGTGGTGAGGTTCGATATTTTCAAGATGTGGTCAATAACAGGACTATTGTCCAAGCTGAGTTTGAAGGTGATGGCAATCTAGTTGTCGATATGGAAATCCAATTAAATGGGCTCCATGTGCTCGCTGCCACCGATTTTGTACTTTAGTTAATAAAGATAATGGATTTGTTAAAACACTCAACAAATCCATTATCTTACTCTCATCCGCTCAATTCTTCTGACACTTCACGATCATTTCTCACTATAACGTTTTGCTTTATTACCATTGGCGAACCCAATTAGTAATTCCATTTCTCATTTGTTACAATCATTAATTACAATCTATTGCCACAAGACACGCTTTAGTAAACCCGATAAAGTATTATGTGGCACGTAACTCCGAGTTGCTCCAGCAAGTGTCCATAGATCCCAACAATTAACACACAATATCACATCGTTTCTTGGTGCAATATCGATTGCACATGCAATGATTCCCTTTGAAAAATAATTAATAATCTATGCAAAACTCTCAGAAAAGCACTCAAACACGCTGGCAAGCTGTCAAAATGGCAGCAAGCTTTATTACACCCTATAAGCGCCAGGTCATCTACAGTCTGTTGGCTTTATTATTCACAGCGACAATTACGTTATCGATCGGCCAAGGCATCCGCTTATTGATAGACCAAGGATTCGCAACGCAATCCAAAGACCTTTTGAGCCAATATGTAGCGATATTTCTATTATTGGTAATTGCTTTGGCTGCGGGCACATTTACCCGCTACTATTGGGTCACCTGGCTTGGGGAACGGGTGATTGCCGATATCCGGCAAAAAGTATTCAATCACTTGATTCATCTGCATCCCGGCTTTTTCGAGCAAAATCGCAGTCTCGAAATCCAATCGCGCCTCACCGCTGATATGACGTTACTACAAACGGTTATCGGGTCTTCGGTTTCATTCGCGCTGCGCAATTTGATTATGATGATAGGCGGTATTATCTGGCTATTCATTTCCAATGCAAAACTCACCGCCCTGGTGATGATCTGCGTGCCATTGGTCGTAGCTCCGATTCTGATTTATGGTCGCCGGGTACGGCATTTATCACGCCAAAGCCAGGACAAAATTGCTGCAGTGGGCGCTTATGTCGGCGAAGTGCTCGGGCAAATCAAAACCGTACAAGCTTACAATCACCAATCCATTGACCAATCCACATTTCACGATCAAGTCGAGGCAGCATTTGCAGTTGCCAAGCAACGCACTACCCAGCGCGCGTTACTGATCACTATCGTCATAATTCTGGTCCTCGGCGCTGTTGGATTAATGCTATGGGTAGGCGGTATAGATGTCATCGAAGGTCGCATCAGCGCCGGAGAGTTGGCTGCTTTTGTTTTCTATAGCGTCATCGTCGGCTCAGCCGTTGCCTCCATTTCCGAAGTGATTGGTGAATTGCAACGTGCCGCCGGTGCCGCAGAGCGGACAGTAGAATTATTGCAAGCACCGAACCTGATTCAATCTCCTGAAAAACCTCACCCATTACCAAAAGTATCCGGAAATATCACTCTTGATCAATTGTGCTTTGCCTACCCTTCGCGCCCCGAAGTGTTGGTTATCAATCAGCTATCACTCACAATCCGCGCAGGTGAAACATTGGCGCTGGTGGGTCCTTCCGGTGCAGGAAAATCCACATTATTTGACTTGCTTCTGCGCTTTTTTGATAGCCAGTCCGGCGGTATCAAACTGGAAGGAATTGATATTCGGAATGTGGATCTTCTTGCATTACGACAGTGTTTTGCCTTGGTATCACAAAATCCGGCGCTATTTTACGGCACAATCAGCGAAAATCTTCGCTATGCCCGCCCCAACGCTACTGATGCCGAAGTCGAAGCAGCTGCCAAATCAGCTTTTGCACATGATTTCATTTGCATGCTGCCACAAGGCTATCAGACACAGTTGGGAGATTCCGGATTAGGCTTATCCGGCGGTCAGAAACAACGATTGGCGATTGCACGCGCGGTATTAGCCGATACACCCATTTTGCTACTGGATGAAGCCACCAGCGCGCTGGATGCACAAAGCGAGTTTTGGGTGCAGCAAGCATTGCAACATCTGATGCGCAACCGCACCACACTGGTCATTGCTCATCGTCTGGCCACGGTGCAATCCGCCGATCGGATTGCCGTGCTTGATCACGGGCGTCTGGATGCATTGGGAACGCATGCGCAATTGCTACAATCGAGCCCGTTGTATTCACAGTTGGCCACACTGCAGCTTCAATCACATATTACCGGCTGATTCACCGCCGTCATCTGCATGGTAAATTTCAAAAATGGATTCGCTGGCAAATGCCGCTCCGGCGGTTTGCACGACTTTTGTCAATGTAGCGCGGGCTGCGTGCATTCCTAATGCCAGATGAAACAGTGTCTTGATTGAAACCGAGCGGCCAATCAACAATATGATGAGACGCATAAAATCAACACCGCCATCCGGATACACCGCGCTCAGCAATGCCTCCGGTGGAGAAAAATCGACCGGATCGACAATCACGCGGATGGCGACAAACGGTATGCCTGCGTCAGCCGCTACTTTTGCCACAGCCGCGCTTTCCATATCAGCCGCACAAGCGCCAATTGCCTCACCCAACGCAAGCTTCTCCTGTCTGGATGTCAAAGGTGTTTCACTGGATACGAGAATCCCACCGGTAACAGTCAAGTGCGCTGACAGCAAGCGCTCCAGGCGATTACGCCACTCCAGACTTACCGGCAGGCTTTCTCCACCCGCTGCAATGGATTCAGGCAACACCAGATCGCCGGGAATCAGTTTATCATCCAATGCGGCAGCAACACCAAAACTCACCAATGCATTAACACCAAACTCGCGCAATTTCAGCGCTGCTCCCCGTGCTGCATTGCTTCCCATGCCGCTGAGGCACAAACGGATTCTCTCTCCCGCATTCACCACCTGATAAACAGGAATGCGCAAATTCACTATACAAGTTGCCTCAGACTTTAACGCTGAAACAACACCTATTACGTTCAAGCAACCCTCTCCTTTGTTAGAGCACGATAGCGCACCAGTGCCCAAATCGGAAAGAATTTTGAATACCCGTGATAACGAAGATAAAAAACCCGGGGAAAACCAGGTGCAGTAAACCAAGGATCTTCCCACAAATGATCATCCGCTTGATTATGCAATAAGTAATTGATACCTCTGCGTACCGATTTACTATTGACTTCTCCAGCCGCCATCAGGCCCAGCACCGCCCAGGCGGTTTGAAATGTGGTACTGGTCTGAGGAAACTGTCCGGCCAGCTGTGTATCCAAATAGGAATCATTCGTTTCACCCCAGCCGCCGTCGACCCTTTGGACGGATTCTAACCACTTAACGGCGCGGCGCACCGATGTATGCTGCATATCAAAGTTCGTCAGCTGAAAAGCTTCCAGCACTGACCAGGTGCCATAAATATAATTCGTACCCCAGCGCCCGAACCACGATCCATTTTTCTCCTGCTCCCGCAGCAGAAAACTGATGCCGCGCCAAACTTCACGTTGATGCTTCCCATATTTTCCCAACAAGCCGACACAACGCGCCGTCACATCGCTCGTCGGAGGATCGATCAATGCTCCGTGATCGGCAAAAGGAATTTCATTCAAATAATGATAGGTATTATCAATATCGAAAGCCGCAAAGCCACCATTACATGATTGCATTCCCGCCAGCCAATTCGCTGCGCGATCCAGGGGTTTCTGATAGCGCTGCGCATCGCTTTGATCCAGTGCCCAGGCCACGGCAGCGGTGTCATCAAGATCAGGATAATGCGGATTCGCATATTGAAATGCCCAACCGCCTCCCGGTAAATCCGGCCGTTTGTCGCGCCAATCACCCGGCTCATCCAAAACCTGTTGATCAACCAGCCAATCCAATGCTTTTAGCACAGGCCCCTGATCCGCTGCTAGATCTTCCTGCAATGCCAAGCATGTCAATACCGTATCCCAAACGGGTGAGGTGCAGGGCTGACACCAAGCACGCTCCCCTTCGTCAACTAATAAACCTCGTAGCGCATTACGGCATTGCACGCGGCTCGGATGATCATACGCGTAACCCAACAATGCCAGCGATTCATGCGCGTTAACCATTGCAGGAAAAATAGCCCCGATCCCACACTCGCCATTCAAACGTTCAAGTGTCCAGTTTTCCGCTTTACGTACCGAATATTGACGTATAGCCTGAGGGAGCTTGGGTTCGACACGTGACAAAACTCGTTCGACCAGCATAAAAGCACGCTTCAACCAGGTATCCGCTTGCGGAAAATAATTCTTTTCCTGTTCTGGCGGCACAACAAATAATTCACGGATATCCACATTACGCGGATTGATTGCACGTGCTTTGATCGTACACAAAATAGACAAGGGGATCATTACAGTACGTGACCAGTAAGAAACCTTGCTGATATGAAACGGAAACCAACTGGGTAGCAATATCAATTCCGTAGGTACAACCGGCACTCCGCTCCATGGAATCTGCTCATACATGGCTAACAGCAAGCGAGTAAAAACATTGGCTTTAGCCGCACCGCCCCGTTCCAGAATAGCTTCACGGGCACGTACCATGTGCGCTGCATCGGGAGAATCGCCCACCAGCTTCAAAGCATAGTAAGATTTAATGGTACAGCTGATATCAAATGCACCGCCATAATATAATGGCCATCCACCATGGGTTAGATCCTGCTTTTCCCTAATGAAACGGGCAATTTTATTTTCTAGAATGACATCGATTTCATCCATGAAGTGCATCATCAGAATATATTCTGCTGGAATTGTACAATCCGCCTCCAACGGGAAACACCAATGTCCATCGGGCTTCTGTAGCGACAACATGGCCGAACGAGCTTGGGTAAACTTATTTTCCAGCTCATCAACATTGATTTCATCTTGATTCAGACTGGATACTGAATACGCTGAAGACATTTCATCACTCACAGCAAACCCCTCCGGCTGCTGCGACATATCCGATACTCTCTGTGACCCGTCCATATATTCCTAAGCGCTCATATCTATTGTAAATTTGAAATAAAAGTGTGTTTGTTAACAAAATCGACTGTATTAATGTTCAGGCACTCAATGCCTCATGAAGTAAAATAAAACCAGAAAAACGAATATATTATTTCTTGATTTTTACATTGTTATCAAAGGGATTATCCTGAAAAGGATCGTAATAAAGGTCTAGGGGCAGCTTGCCATCATGTACCAGGAATTCACGCTGTTGCATGGATGCTTCACGCACGAACAAGTACGGATCCAATGCCGCCTCATCCCGAATTTGCATCGGACCAATCAAACGCGCACGTTTGTCAATAATGCCCAGGATGGTCAATGGCGCGGCAAAGTACGTACCTATCGCAAGACCTGCGTAAAAAAGCACGTTAGTAACAAGACCCACCGGAATATTGGTTACGTCACGTTCACTACTAGGCCCCAGTAGCGGAACAAATAAATAAGAACCCGGATTAACTCCCCAAACACCTAACGTCTGGCCAAAATCTTCATCATGTTTTTGCAATCCCATATGGGTTGCCATATCAAACAGTCCAGCCATACCAATCGTTGAGTTAATAATAAAACGTAACGTATCTCCAGCGCCCTGCTTTACCTTGCCTTGTAAAAAAGAGTTCAGGGCGACATTCGGATAGGCCAGGTTATCATAGAAATTTCCAATGGATCGTTGCGCGGCATCGGGAACATAATCCACATAAACATTCACAACGGGCTCAACGATAGCCCGATCGACTCGGTCCGTAAAATCATAAGAAGCACGATTAATTTTCTCATGCGGATCAATCGGATCAACTTCTTCATCACTACTTTTAGGTGTCGTCGCGCATCCTTGCAAGATTGTCAGACAGAGAAAAAATACAATAAGAATCAAATTGCGATAGTTAATATTTCTCAAGATCCCGGAATTCTCATTCATTTACTTTAATACAGCCCATTTTCACGTTTTCTTCAATAAGACCAAATAACATGCAACAGACTCATCAATTCTTGATTCAATAATCACTTAATCTCGACGAATTGGCAGAAAAATACCTCACATCCCATTCGTCATACATTCTACAGTATCTCATCCATCCATCTATACGACGAAAATTGTCGGCCAAAGTATAATTCTAATTCAGCGGGAGTATACACTACTAGCTCAGCATCATGATTTGTACTCCGGTTAGAAATTTCTCGAACTTTCCAAAGCTCACACAATTGAAGTCTCGAAGTCACTTTTAATTCGCGTCTATAAGTTGGATTTTGCTGCACAGCGAGATAAAGTCATAAACACCTTCAAGCACTCTACAAAGGTCATATAAGAAAAATCAGCCTTCTCTCTCACCATGCACAATTTCTACCAATTTTAACGCTTGCAATTCCATTTCTATCACAAAATCATCAACCTTTGCTCTAAAGTGGCGATAAAAAATCATGCTGGGAATAGCGACAAGTATGCCAAATGCAGCATTATATAGTGCAACGGAAATTCCATAAGCAAGCTGTGCAGGATTGCTACCGGTAGGAGAGTTTGATCCGAAGATCTCAATCATACCCACCAATGTACCAAACAAACCCATCAAAGGGCTCAGTGCGGCAATAGTTCCTAGCGTAGTCAGGTAACGACTTAAATCATGCACAATCACTCGGCCGGATTCTTCAATCGACTCTTTCATTACCTCGCGTGTACTTTTGACATTTCTAAGGCCGGCCGCAAGAATCTGCCCCAAGGGCGAATGCATCTGCAAGCGTGCCAGCATTTCAGGGTTAACGCCATTACGCTTATATTCGCTTAACACCCTGGGTAACAGCTCTTTCGGCGAAACAACACTCAAACGCAATGTCCACATCCGTTCCCCGATAATAGCCAAGGCAACTATGGAAGCAATGATGATTGGCCAAATCGGCCAGCCCGCAGCTTGAATTAAAGATAACACGAAACAATCTCCTCACTCACTTTAGATCCGAATATTTTATCCGGTCATTATTTTTCAACCTGTTATGTTACCCGATTTCCGTATAATATTACCAAGCAGTTATTTCGACACCCACGGTGTCTGGCTCTTACAATTTTAACACTCCATTTTCTATCCACAATTTCTGTGGATAAGTCTGTGTGTATATTACAGAAAGGAAAATTAAGTGGCCAAATCCAAACATCTTTTCTAACCTGATTATTTATTAATCTTACATCTATTCATTAATAAACATGATGTTAATGTTTGTTAGACTTATTCGGATCTTAATACATAACTCTCTTACGAGATCGACAAGTCCTCTCAGCGATCGCGCATTATCAAAACGAATCGAACGATTACAATCAATAACCTGCTCAAAAAAATCATCTTATTTCCATCACATGGTGGTGCTTTATTCCGCCGATCCGCAGAAAACCCAATCTCTGATAAAGCCTGTAAGCGCCCTGGTTCGCATGCAAAACTCTTAATCGCAGTGGCAAATAACCTGCACGTGCTCTGGCAATTAATCGTCCAATCACTTCAGTACCGATGCCCTGATTTTGATAACGAGGATCAATTTGAATTTCATCCAGCCAAAAATGATCCACATGCGTAACTACGATGAACATACCGACAGGCTTGTCATTCTGTAAAAGAACTTCGATTTGCTTCGATTCCCATGCATTCTTGAACAAACTTAATTCCTCATCACTATCCCAATAACCGAACTCTTGTGTTATCAAGTCACGGTACACGGTATGATGCAATTCAAGCAACCATTGATAGTCAGAGTCTCGAGCGGGCCGTATCCGGATATTCATTGAAAATTTACAGGTATTAGAAGAATGGTTTCAACTGACAAGTATGCTGGTCTCTCATGATGATTGATTCGCACTCACAGCCCGGCATCATTACGCCATCGGGATACCGCATGCGGCATGTTATACATGCATTACATCAAGCTGTCCGCATTTCAAACCACGCAACCCGCGTTCTTCTCGCTCACTCTTCAGCATCATTTGACACGTAACAATCTAATGTTCAATGAATTCTTAGAATAATCCAGAAAGTCACAATCTATGCTTTAAGTAATTGATAATTCTTTGATAACCTGGAATTGATGTAGCGAATTGATCGACTGAACGTCGATAGATATGTTCTTTCAGATTGAAGGATGCCGGATCTTCGATAATTCGCGATCCTCGCTCGATAGCAACAAAGCCCTGATATATGGCAATGTCGTTGATGATATTGGTCCACGAGCCGACGGATTCGGTCAGCTCAATGATCAGTTGCGTGAGCGGTTTCCTTCCCGACCATTCAGGAGGAGCAATGAAATCCCGCCAATGTTCCCACGCCCAGTCTTCGATAATGTACAAACCGCCCGGCGCCATGAGTGGAAACAAAGCCTCAAAACTAGCGAGAGTAGGTTCGTATAAATGCGAGGCGTCATCAATGATCAGATCCGGTGCAACATCAAACATGGTTCTCATAAGATACGAAAGTTTTGATTTGTCTGCTTGATCAGTTTTCCAAACAGTCTGAATCCGATCCGATAAGTCGCGTGACGTCAGGTATTTCTGGAAATACGGGCTATCCATGCGATCTGCCAAGTCCACTGCAACATGTTTCTGAGGTTTGAATAGCTCATGCCAGAATACAATACTGCCGCCATCAAAAATCCCTAACTCAAAGATATTCTTTGGCTGGAAATCGTAGCGGCGCCGGAAGTAGTGGGCGTACTGCTCAATTAAGGGTTGAATCTTATAAAAAATGAAATGCTCGCCACCACTCCATTTTCCGGTCTTCTGATGCATCACCCGAAACACGAGATCATCAAGGAGCAAACAATCATCCGATTTCCAGATCAGGCGATCAAACATGTTTTGTTGTGGAACCTGCAGCATCTCAATCCCCTTCGTTTTTTATTCGTGTTAGGAAAAAAATAACTTCGATTAAATTAAAGAAACCTTAACATAATCTTGAAAAGTTTCCAGGCATCGGTTGATATTGAATCACCCTGGATCTCCTCTTAATTTACCATTTTTCGGATGATTCCTTGTATGTTATAGTGAAAATGACATCAAATTGCACTACTCCTATCAATACCCTGAGGAGAATCAAGATGAAAAAAAGCAAGCCTGAATTACGCGATGCAATCGTGGATACGGCGGTTGCCTTCGCCGAACGTTCATCCTGGGAAGCGGTGCGTTTGTTTGATGTTGCCACTGAATTAAATATTTCTCTGGATAATATTCGTCTTTATTTCCGTGAAAAAGAAGATTTGGTTGACGCCTGGTTTGACCGGGCCGATGGTCAAATGCTCAAATCTGCAGAAACCGTGGAATTTTTGTCGTTATCACCACGCGAACGTTTGCTGCATCTCATCATGACCTGGCTGGATACATTGGTTGCGCACCGCAAGGTTACGCAGCAAATGATCGGCGCCAAACTTGAACCCGGTCACCTGCATATTCAGATTCCCGCCATCATGCGCATCAGCCGTACAGTGCAATGGATGCGTGAAGCCGCACAACGCGATGCCACATTTCTGCGGCGCGCACTGGAAGAAGCCGCGCTCACTACAATTTATTTAGCGACATTTGCTTACTGGATGCACGATGCATCAGAAAATTCACAATGCACGCGCGATTTCCTGGAACACAAACTGCTCGTAGCTGAATCGCTGGATCATAGAATTTATGGTGTTCCGCGCAAAGAAGCCGCAGCCGATGATGCTGCACCCTCTGTATCCGGAACTCCCCCCAGAACCCAGCCTTCTCCACTAACAGAACCGATTACTTCTGAGATTCATGCAAAATCCGGCTGATAATAAAAAATCATGGATCCGCTCACGCATGCCTTAAGCGGCGCCTTGTTGGCACGGGCTGTAGCACAATCACCGCCGCCATCGCGATCAGAACACATTACCGTATTACCATTGCGCGTACAAATTGCCGCGGGCTTTGCCGCAGCCGCATTCCCGGATGTAGATTTTGCGCTCCGCCTGATCGACACGCTCACCTACCTGAATTGGCACCAGGGCCCAACGCACTCGCTGATTTTATTACCGCTGTGGGCATGGTTATTGTCCAGGCTGTTTGCCTGGTTGACTCAAAGACGCGGTGACTGGAAATTGTTTCTTCCTCCCATATGCCTCGGTATTGCCATTCATATCGCAGGAGACTTTATCACTTCGTATGGATTGATGTTGTTCGCGCCTTTTTCAACCCAACGTTTTTCTTTACCCCTGGTATTTGTCATCGACCCTTGGTTCAGTCTGATCATCATTGGCGGTCTGATCATTTCGAGGTGCTATCCGCGACAACGAATTGGGGCTATGGCGGCTTTAGCTTGTTTATGCGGATATGTGATTTTTTTATGGACTTTGTACCAACAAGCCATCGAAATCGGCATCCGCCATACCGATTCCCAAGCTATTTCACAAGCGCACGTCACCGCATTACCACAACCGCTGTCACCGTTCCACTGGAAGATCATCATCCGGCACGATGAAGCCTATCATCTTGCCGATATGAATTTACAGCAATCCTTAGGGCAACACCGGACAACCTCGCTCCTGTCAAAGATGGCGTCTGCTTATCGTCCCATTTCGGAAAATAATTGGCATATTCAGCAACAATTCGGTGACGACTTCACACAAAAAACACTCGCCCGTGAAGCATGGCTCAGTCCCGTTTTTGAACCTTTCCGAGCTTTTGCCCGATTCCCGGTACTGGAACGTATTGATACTCTTGAGTCGGATTTGTGCATCTGGTTTTACGATCTGCGCTTCCAATTCCCGGAATTACCACCCTCTTTTCGTTACGGTGCATGTCGGCAAGATAAACTTTCTGATTGGAAAATTGTTCGGCGGCATGGATTATTTTATATTGACTGATCTGTTATGTCCTCCGAGGCCAGTTATCATTCAAACTTAATCCAGTCATCCCTCAACCATCAATGAAAAATTTATAATGATTAGAATAACAGACAAGAATTATCAGGATAATATTTATATCAATAGCTTAAACACATCTAACCATACTTTATGAAACGCACATAATGCCATGAACTCGTTTGCCGATAAAACAGAGAATCCAACGACTGACGAATATCTGAAAGTTAGCCTGAACGAGGTTTTGGATAGATTAAATAAAAACCCAAACGCCTTGCAAAGTGAGGAGGCATTCGTTCAAGCTGTCATCACTGTGCGCAATGCCATGATTAACGAGAAACTGACCAAGTGGTTGATTGGCTTAACTGCGATTGTTGCAACCGCTACCGCCTTATTAGTGATTGTCCCATTCTTCACTCCTTCATTTGAAGCCCAAAAATTAGAAACTGAACTGAGTGCAACCAAGACTGCCTACAATGACCTAAAGATTGAAATAGAAACATTAAAGAATCAATTGCTTGAGTCACAACAAACCATGTTGATCCTGAAGAATCAGATTGAGAAACACTATCGTGAAAATGATCAGAAGAATCCGGAAGAGTGAATATAGCATCATTCATCACGAGCACAGGAAACATGTTTCCTGTCAGTAAAACTGCAAGATCCAGTCTGAATTGCTACAACTTAATTATGAATATTTATGTAATAACATCATTATGGACACAAATAAATTTACAGAATCGGCACAAGGCTTTACAAAAAGTCCATTAGGAATAATTGCGCTTTTTATAGTCCTTGTATATGGCTTTGCGTCACTTGTTGTAGGTTTGGGGCAAGGAATCTCAGAGCATATCACCCCTTTGGCCTACTTCATGGTTTTCTTCCCAGTAATAGTATTTTGTGGATTTCTTTGGCTTGTTGCCAATCATCACAATAAACTTTATGGACCTTCCGATTTTAAGAATGAAGATAATTTCATGAAATCCAAAATGACATCCGTTGCATCCCTCGCTGCCGCAACTGTCAAACATTCTGGGCATGAGGGTGAATTACCCGAATCTCAACTTCGAGAAATTGTGAGCGTTGTTTCTAATGCGAGTAAAAGACAACTATCAAGCAAATGGAGAAATCGGGTTTTATGGGTTGATGACTGCCCGGAGAATAACGTTCATGAGCGTCAAGCCTTCGAAGCACAAGGTGTTGAATTCTCTCTAGCCTTCTCCACCAATGAAGCCCTTGATATTCTTAAAACCCACAAGTTCGCCGTTATAATTTCCGATATGGGACGCAAAGAAGGACCCCAGGAAGGTTATGTTCTTCTTGACAAGCTGGAGTTGCCCCAATTTGACGGACATTTTTTCATGGAGTCGAGAGAGTCTCAACTTGTGAAAGCGGATTGCAGTTTATCGCGATTTGATTTTTCTCATTCAGTTTTCTCTCAAAATTGTTTGGTGATAAGTATCCCAGCCCGGAATGCCTGTCGATCAATTCACATTCTAGGCTGGCAAAAAAGCTTTCAGCCATTGCGTTATCATAGGCATCACCTACACTGCCCATGGATGGACGCACGCCCATTTCCTTGCATCGTTTGCCGAAATCAACGCTGGTGTATTGACTGCCCCTATCGCTGTGATGAATCACTTTGCCTGGTTTACGGGTGATTAACGCCATGTTCAAAGCATTGATCACCAGGTTGGCTGTCATGGTTTCACCGAAAGCCCAGCCCACTACCTTACGGCTGAATACATCGATGACCACGGCCAGATACAAGAACCCCGCCCAGGTAGGAATGTAAGTCATGTCCGCAACCCATAGCTGGTTGATGCTAGTTGCCTTGAAATGACGTTGCACTAAATCCTCTGCAGGACGATCACGCTTATTCCGATGAGTCGTGATTATAAAGCCGCGCCTGCGGCTCACTCCCTTAATTCCTGCTTCATGCATCAACCTACCTACGCGCTTGTGATTGACCCTGATTCCAAGATCGACTAATTCAACAGTAATGCGGGGGCGGCCATACGTACAATCGCTTTTTCGGTATATAGTCATGATCTGCTCAATCAATCGACAGTTGGCAATGACCCGCTGACTAGGCGTGCGTTTAGTCCAGTCATAGTAACCACTGTGCGATACACCCAATGTTTCACATAGAATACGAGTCGGAAATTGCGCCTGATTTGCCTTGATTAGTTGGTACACTTTCCCAATCAATCTCTGTGATTTGCAAACCAGGCCGTAGCCTTTGCCAATATGTCACGCTCCATCTCCACACGCTTGAGCTTCTTGCGCAATTCCATCAGCTCCTGTCGCTCGTTGACATTCAAGGGGAGACCACTCGATATTGCAGCCGAAGCAATTGTCTGGCTTGATCTAATTGGTACACCTGCTGCTCGACACCAAGTTTGTATCGAAGTGTAGTGGCAACCAAATTCCTTGGATAATTGCTTAGGGCATTTGCCCAATGCTACCAATTCCACCATCTGTTGGCGAAACTCCGCCGGGTAGGCAGGTTTGTAGTTTTGTGTCATATTTCTTCTCCTTTAAACAGAACATAATGTGTCCGTTCAAAGGGGACAACTCCAAGCTTCGTTCCCTGGGAGATACAACTCCATTCGTTATCTATGGCAGCTCAAACTTTCCGGAACACAAGAAACAGGCAAAAAAGCACGGTGCAATTGGCTCAACCAACCGCGCAGACGAACTCTTTCAGCTGGTTATGGAAATTATTGCAAGTGGCGTATAACGGAGAATCTGCCTCAAGCGCTGGGAAAATTCGATATTGACATATGGAATTATCCCCTCTAGAGTAAATGCCGCTTACGTGCTAAAAAGTACGAAGCAAGTACCATAATACTAAAATATATAATTTAAGAGGAAATATATACTATGAAAATAACCAAAATCATGCTCATAAGCTCTGTTCTTGGGTTGCTATTATCAGGCATCGCGCAAGCTGCAGAGCAAAATTTTAAAGTGGTTATCAATGCTTATGACACTACCATTCCAGAACTCAAAGTCGAAGGTGTAACGGTTACCAATATTCGTGCTTTTAATGTTCTCAATGAGCCCGAAACATTAGCTGTCAAAAAAGGAACTGCAGTTAAAATCACTGTAGAGAACAAATCACCCATTAGTGAAGGATTCGCCATTGATGAATACGAAATCAAAGAAATAATTAAAGCAGGAGAAACAAAAGTTATTTCTTTCGTAGCCGATAAAGCTGGTGCCTTTACTATCTGGTGTCAACTTCATCCAAAAAATATCCATTTACCAGGTTCTTTGAATGTCATCGAATAAAGAGCTTTAATATATTACGAAGTGCTTACTTTCTGCTTCTCAATGAAATGAGATCTAACAGTTAAATTGAATTTTGAATTCAACTGAATGATTCTTGCATCCTTAGTTACAAGTCACAAAAACAAACATGACTTGTAACTAAGGATAAAAATCGGGATTAAGATAATGTTTAACTTAACAAAAAGTCCAAGATAAAAAAAGCAATTTGCAGACTCTTTATTCATCACACATCAAATTGCCTAATTCCTCGAAATTTTCCGTAGCAAATTTGTAACCGTCTTTTCTCTTGCGCTAATTCATGCAGGCATTGCTTATTGCGTTCAATATAATGAGATGCTCGCAAAAATAAGCAAAGAAGCAACAATCCTTTTTAAGCGCTTGTTGAATGCATTTTTCTGAGCAACTCTTGCTTGCTATTTCTCAACAACAAATGGTTTTTAGGCAATTACTTGGTATGCCATATGGTCAGCTCCTCGTGCCACATGGATTTTTCAACGGCTTGATCTTCAGGAAAGCGTGTTCAGACTTTATCGTATACCCGCAAATGATAGATCATGTAGAGCAGCTTTTCACTCTCGGATCAGTAGCTTCAAGCTGAGCCAACATTCTCTTCTCCGGCATATTTTACCTCGGCCACACTAGAAAACTAAAGTGCCTCCAAATAACCGCCATTTCACGTGCGGTAATGAATCTAATGATGATTCTAAGAAATTTCCACTATATCCGAAATGGCAAAGAAGGTTATTCAGAGGCTCCTAATCACACCTCAGGTCAAAGCTGGATACACATCATTATTTTTATTTACTGGGCTTACCTGCACGTAATACCGGATAGAATTGGGTAAAGACCATATCGTGTGCGGCATGTTCCGTGTGGCAGGCCGCACATGCCTCATCAGCTTGGATGATACCTTGTTTGGCTTCATACGATTCAAAACCAAAAAATGCCCAGTTGCCGGGTCTTTCAGGATAGCGTTTGGAATCTTTCACCATAGCGGCAATACCATTGAATTCACCTGGGAAATAACCATTTCCGCTGGGTGATGCTTTGCTTCCAACGCCAGCTAACTCTTTAACGATAACTGTTCCGTCACGGAATTCACCTGTTTTCTTCCAGTGACCCCAGCTGGTAGGGTCAATATAGACATTATGAAATTCTGGAAAGGCTGCTTTATCATCGTTTAATTCATTGGGTGTCACAGATGCACCAATAAAAACCCATTCACGATAGCCTTTAGGAGTTAGCAATACATGTTCTTTAGTAAAGCTACCATAATTTAGCCCTTTATGTGCATGATGTGCATCAGAAGCAATCACTGGGTTCGCCAACACAATGGACAACAATACGGGAGCAATACTGCTTAATAACGTTTTTTTAAACTGTAACATAATAAGCCCTTAAGTTAGTTAAAGAAACATACAGAAAACAGCACCAACTTGTACTGCCTTCCTTTTTTATGGTAGTTAGACAAGGTGTCTTCGTCAAGGGATTATCAATCCGTGTGGAACAAAGTGCTTCGTTCGCGTATATCAGCGGCACATTGAAATTATTGATCGGTGCAGATTTATTACGCATAAAAGATATTTCCCGGCTCGCCACCTCGTATGCCTCGATCGGCGGGGCAGGTACATTGGGAATATTTTTCACGGGTATTGTAGCGGCTCTGCTGGCCTAACCAGCCATTGAAAACGTTTTCGAAGCAGCTGATCAAGACAAAAACAAGTGAAGGAATGTAATCTACAAAACCCCAAACCCAGAATCGCAGCGTCATCGCATCACTGCTCGCTCTTTCCACTGGCTGTAACCTTGTCACACAGGACACCTTTCGGAATCAAACTAACCGAATAATATGGATGCATCCACCGTAAAACATCTTCTCAGCTTGCTGCAGGATATTTATTTAACCATCAAATTTTTAAATGTAGCCTAATTTATTTGGGTAATATTTTACTGGGTCTACCGAAGTTATAACCTTGCACCAGATCGATACCCAACTTTTTAACCATTCTAAAAGTATCTTCATCTTCCACGTATTCTGCCACGGTTATTTTTCCTAATCCGTGCGCTACATCCACCATAGCTTTAACAAAAACCTGATTATCTCTATTATTGTGCAAGTCACTGATAAATAATCCATCTATTTTCAGAATCTCCACGCCTAAATACTTAAGATAGCCAAAGGTGGAAAAACCGCTGCCAAAATCATCCAGGCAAACCTTACAACCTGACTGATGAATGGACTCGATAAAGCGTTGAGCATCCTGAATATCAGAAACGGCAGCGGTTTCGGTTAATTCAATAATCAAGCGACTAGGCTCAACACCTCGTTCCATCAACAATTTTCGAATATAAAGCGGCAAGGAAGGCTCATCGAATGTCCGCCCGGAAATATTGATCGCCAGTGGCGGCATACTAAGATCATTGGCCAATTTCTCGATACACTCTTTTACGACCCAACGATCAATATCCAGAATCTGACCACTTTTCTCGGCAATTGGAATAAATTGACCTGGCATGATCAAGTGACCCGATCGCTCCAGATCACGCATTCTGATCAGCGCCTCGATATGACTGAGCATTTTATCACTGGTTAAATAAACGCCTTGAAAATGCAATTCGAACAGATCGTGTTCCAATGCTTGAGCGATCCTGCTACGCCATGTCATTCGTTGTAACATAACCTCGGAATCATCTCGTGTCGAATCATAAATTGCCCAAGTGTTCTTGCCTTGATTTTTGGCCTGATACATGGCCGTATCCGCATGCGCAATCAAATCTTCGGTGGTTTCGCCGTGCTCTGGAAAGATCGCTACACCCAAACTGCTTGTAAGACGAATATTTCTACCGTGAAAACGCAATGGAATCGATGAAATAGCAGTGATAATGCGGGAGGGTAAAACATTTATATCCTCATCCGGTTGAATAATGCTGAGTATGGCAAACTCGTCACCACCGAGCCGGGCGAAAATTTCGATCTGCCGAATGATGCTGGATACTTCCCCGGCGGCTCTGACTAATACCGTATCGCCCGCGCTATGCCCATACGTATCATTGATATATTTAAAATCATCCAGGTCGAAATATAGCAAAGCAAATTTGCCCCGGCTACGCAAACAGTTTGCGATCAAAGATTCGAGTTGCTCCTGAAAGCGATGCCGGTTGTAAAGACCGGTTAACGGATCACGTTCGGCTAGATACAACAATTGCTGAGCGGTTTGACGTTCCTGAGTAATGTCCTCATAAATCCATAATCGCCCTAGTATTCTCTCTTCTGTGTCAGTAACCGGGTAAGACAGCTGGGTTAGCATACGACCGTCGCTTAGCTCCAACTCGAAGCGCTCGCTAATTTCATGCGTATGCAGGATATTAAGGACAAATTTAGAAGCATGAGCCGGTTGTGCAAAACGTTCCGTCGATCTTTCCAGAACGGTTTTCGTGGGCAATCCTGTCAGATCGTCATGTTCATTAACTAGCCACATCCGCAAAAAAGCCGGATTCACGTATTCAACCCGACGTTCGTTATCTTCAAACAAAATACCAATGTTCATGGCTGCAAGCAAGGCACCCATGCGACTTTGTTCACGCTCCGCCAAAATACGTAGCTCGCGCTGATGCTTTTCGGATACCTTTAATTCTTCCAAAGAGTGATTCAGCGCTTCCTCACTTCTTTTCAAGGCAATTTCTCTGGTTTTGCGTTCTTCAATATCAGTGTGTATACCCAGCATACGCAACGGACGATTTTGATCGTCGTATTCCACCAGCTTACCCTGTGACAATATCCATTTCCAAGTGCCCTGCTGGGTAAGCTGGCGAAACTCCACCTGATAATCATCGCGCAAACCGCTAATGTATTCCTGATAAATTCGACCGACTCGTTCCTGATCATCCGGATGCAGGCGCTCCCGCAAACTACTGTTAGTTTCTACAAATGTATCAGGCGCATAACCGAGCATTAACGCATATTCCGGATTTACTAATACTTCTCCCGTTTGTACATTAAGATCCCACAGGCCCTCATTGGCAGCAGTCAGCGCCAGACGCAGACGCAACTCACTATTCATTAAATCTCGATGAGCATTCTTGCGCGCAGTCTGTAGGCCGGTGATTGAGCATGCGATCAACATATTGGTGGCGACAAAAACGCACAAAATAAAATGATCTAGCGTTAAAGAGCCATTTACAAAAGGACCCAGACCTTGTGCAGTACCCCAGGCTGCTATCATGGAAATAGTCGTTGCTGCTAGCACAGCATCAAGCGTACCTAAACGTAAACATGCCCAGATCAATGGCGGAAACACCAGAAAAGCGAGTGATAGTTGAAGATCTCCGAGTGCAAAAGCACTTCCGAATACTACCCACGCAATTACAACGCAGATAATGATAATGAAGATGGACTCGGCGTTTAAAGTTTCAGGACTAGTGGATTTATTTTTATAATGAGTCCACCAAACCAATATTAGCGGAGCAAAAATCCATATGCCCACAATATCGCCAAACCACCATCCTAGCCAGGCTTGTTGTATCTGATCCGCGATCAGGTTATCACTAATAAATAAGGCCAACACACCGAGACTGGATGGCAATAACATACAACCCGGCACGATGAGGGTAAACGCCAGCAAATCGCGGTTGCGCGAAAAATCATTTTTGAAATTGACCACTTGCTTAAGCAATATCGCACCTGATATCGGTCCCAGAGTGTTACCTAATGCAATGAGGCTAGCCGTGGATAACGTAAGATCACCCGTGGTTAAATTGACTAGCAATGCACCCAAAAAAATACCCGGCCAGCACCAAAATCCCCAAACCATGAGTGCCGCAAGCGCTATTCCCGCGGGTGGCCAAAATAAAGTAATGTTCGATCCCATATAGGGAAAAATCAAACCCAATTTTCCGGTTGCAAAATAGACTATGGTTAATAAAGCAACCCCTAAAACCTGAAACGCCAATGATGCAGTTTTCTTTTTTTTCATTTGCTTCAGTATTAAATTTTGAAAATCAAATTTGAACACAAGAATCATTATCTTACGTTACACCAAGATGCCTTCGGGACTAGGGCTCATATTTGTTATTGCGGACTATACAGCTTATGAGGTTACATAAAAATAGTTATCATGTACTGGTGGTGGAAGTTATTCTGAAAATTGTGACAAGTAATCTTTGGCATTGCGGAAACTCAGCAACGCGGGCCCATTGCACCTCAATTTTTAGTGTTATTATTTTGTAGCGATGTATGATATAAAGAAAGAATGTGCTATGAGCTATGTGAAATGTCCAGCAAATCGGCTCTTTCCATGATCGCTGCTATATGCAGTCAAATAGCACAATCTTTCTAAGGATGTTTTGGTATTATTTATCTTCAAGATCACAAGGAGTAATAGTCATGAAAACGATATCAAATATTATTGCAATTGGAGTATTGGCGCTTTTCTTGAGTACCCAGGCTATAGCATCGGATGCACCTGAGAAAATGAAAGCCATGGAACATATTGATGAAGCTATCAAGCATGGGAAAATGGGGCATGCCAAAGAGTTGCTTGAGCATGCCAAAGAAAGCAGGGACCAAGCTAATGCGGCATTGGCAGCAGGTGCCGATGCTCATATGGATCAAGCTGTCAAACATTTAGATGAAGCCATCAAGCATGCGGAAATGGGACATGCCGATGAAGCGACCAAACATGCCGAAGAAGCCCATAACCATATGCATCAGTCCGGTGGCAGAGCTCATAATTAAATTTTAACTTTGACACAGAATATGTACCCTCAGCATCACTGGGGGTACATCATAAACAAGGCATTCACTAAGAATTTCATTCAATTGAGTTTATTCAATACCAGTCACACCATTATCTTTCTTATTGCAAGTCAAGTGTTCATGCGCAATCTCGACGCAAAATAATGTGACGAAATCAATGCTTCAACCTGGGTACGGCAAGTGCCAAATACGATCAGCCTGAGGATATTGACTCCCAATGAAATTCGATTACCAATATGGCTAAAAGTATTTCTAAAATATAAGCTTCATGCGCTTCATGCAAATTTCTAACCAACAGGGCTTGCAATCGCAAAACAGCAGTAATTCCCTTTTTTCACTATACATTCTTTATGCTCGATATCAACCTTTAACAGCGAAGCCAAGAAACTCAAATCAAGCGCACAAAACCCCTGATACTCTTCCGCAAGCTTATAAAAAATACAGTTATTAGCGATAATCTCAGTATATCCCTCCGAAATCTGCCTCGCGCTTGCATCATAACCAAGCTCACACATAATGGTCACCACTTCACGCAATCTGTCAGCGGATGACAATTGTTTTGTCATCCGGCTTTCAAATTCTCCGGCCATTTGCTCTCCCAGCGAGCGTAAACACAGTTGTGACTCCTGTTCACCCAAATTTTTCTCAACCCAGGAAAGCAGCAGCTTTGCAATAAACGAATAGCGCCTTTGGAATAGCTCTAGGCCGCTCGGGGATAATGAATAAATTTTGCACGGCCTACCCCCTGTACTTTCCAGCATAGCACTCTGAATAAAACCACTACTGCCAAGACTGGAAAGATGCTGATTCACTGCGTTGCGGGAAATACATAACAAATGTGACAGCTCATCCACCGTAAGTCCATTGCGGTGGCGAAGTAAAGCGGTGACTAATGATTGTTGACTCTGACCTAGCAATGATAAAGAGAACATTCTAGCTTTTTGTAATAATTATTCTTAAAAGTTTTGGCATATTTTTATTGCAAAAGCTCCAAAATATAAAGTAAAGTACAAGTCCTCATAATATTATAGGAAGAGAGGAGAAATTAATGCTTACATATTTAATCATAGTTTTAGCAATTGCAGCTGTCGGTGGCGTTGTATTAGCCATGAAAATATTTTCCGGGCAGTTAGCACCGTGACCACTGTCCATCGTGCATGCTTTATTAGGTGCAACAGGTCTGGTCATGCTAATTTTGCTGGTTCTGGAAGGCTCAGGAGACGGACGTCTGACGGCCGCACTTGGTTTGCTTGTAGTGGCGGCATTAGGCGGATTCTATCTCGCTTCGATCCATGTAAAGGGTAGCATTGCACCGAAAAATGTCGTGCTCATCCACGCAGGCGTAGCGGTAGCCGGTTTTCTCACATTACTGAGTCTGTTTATTTAGCTTATCAGGAAATAATCCACATGAAACACCCTATCCACCCAATGTTAGTTCATTTTCCAATAGCAACCTGGTTTCTTGCAACAATGGCAGACATTGCCAGTCTTTTTACAAATGAACAAGTAGGTTGGGTAGCTGGGGTGTTGCTTGTCATCGGAACGATCACCGCATTGCTTGCGATGATGACCGGCCTATTGGAACTTGGAAAAATCGATCAACAGAGCCCTGCACTCAAGATTGCGAATCAGCACATGATACTTATGATGATCAGTTGGTCTTTTTATGCGGTCAGCTTATTTCTACGTCTAGATGGAACACATCTTGATCAACCAGGTTTAATGGCCATTTCCTTTTCGATAATTGGATTCATCTTTCTTTGCAGTGCAGGTTGGATGGGAGGGAAGCTCGTGTATGAATATGGTGTAGGTATTCAGCACCTAAAGAAAATTTAAATCAATAACCTGACCATCCTCTTTTTTGTAATGCAACTTATGACCTGTCGATAGTGCCTCGTATCAATTAATCTCGTATATCTTTCATCCAAAACTTTTAGTTTCTGATTAAGCTAAAACTATCAAAATGACCGTTTCTCTCAATTTAACCATGAGGGAATCCGTTCGCCGCTACCAAACCAAACCTAAATGACCAGGAAATCACCGAAGCATATACAAAACCACCTCGAGGTTATACAGTGTGTCATACGATCTCTGTCTCTCCTGCGCCAGATATGCACGGGGTAAAAATGCCTTTGCAAGTGATGTTGCAAAATAACAATGGTAAGGTGGTTCATCAATTGATGAAGGAAATCACCAGCGAAATTACCTGATAATCCACATGAATTTCAATTCAATCCGCTACGGATGATGCACTGCCCAATGCTTCCAGTTTTTCCAGTATGGATACCAATAATTCTTCATCGGGGTCTTGTCCCGCGCGTTTGCAACAAAGAACATAGGCATTGCAGAGTTTGAACATCAAGGGGTCAAATGCCATCGGCATCTGGAAAAACAAGCGACTTAATACCTGAATTCCGTGGACAAACGTTGCTGCGGCCAGCGCATCATCATTGTCGCGAGAAATAGAATCCAAAGTACCCAAACTCATCGCCAAATCCGGCTCAAATGCATCCGGATTTTTCGCGCTCAAACGTTCATAAATTTCTACTGCACGTCGCGCTACTTCCAAAGCTTCCTTGCAATGTCCCAACGCACTATAGAAACCACCCAGACTGGTCATGAGGTATGCTCGTAACCAGCGGCTGGACGGCTGTCCGCTATCCAGTTTAGGCTGATCAATCTGCAAGCGGATGGGCGCTTTGAGTTCGCCTAAGCTACAACCAATTAAGTCTAACCGGTTGAATTGCTGAATCCAGAGTTTGGTCTGCTGATCCAATGCTTTCCATTGTTCCGGATCGACCTGTTGCGATACTGTATTACGCAATACAGTCAAGGATTCCAGTGTTTTTGCGCGCGTTATTTTGAACAAAATTTCTTGGGCAAGCTTTTCGCTAAGTGCTTGATAGGCAGAAAATCGTTACTTTAGCTTATCATCCAGCCACTGCAAGACCTCCAATCCACCTTGGCCAAGACATTTAACTAATATAGGTAGAAGAATGCGCGTGATCACGCGCGTCTGCAATGGACCCAGGCCCCATTCCTTAAGCCACTGATGAATTATTGCATCCCGGTCTTTGTCATCCAGGAATTTCGCCCGTATTTTTTGTTGCTCTTCGGAAAGGGAAAGGTCAAGCATCTTTTATAATCAATGGCAAACGTGACAGGGGTATAAAGTAAAGTCGGAAACACGCCATGGGAATTCACACAAAATAAGAAAGCCCAGTAGACGCGAAAAACTTTACTTACGCAACCACCACATAATCAGTGTCAGTACAATGGAAATCACCAAACCGGTCATCAGAGGAAAATGAAAGCTAAAATTTTCGCGCTCGATATGAATATCGCCGGGCAAGCGTCCTAAGGGTAACTGCGATAACCAAGGCCACAACAGACCCAGCACGAGCAAAATGATTCCTAAAGTAATCAGTATCTGTTGCATAGCGTTTTATCCGATCAACATGCGAAACTTATCGTTTTCGCTCATCCTGCCGCGGAAATATCAACTTATCCGTTGCAAAACCCAGTTCTGCAGTTCGTTGCATGAACTGATCAATTAATGCATCGTTGACTGTTGGTGTTCTTGCTAAGAGCCACAGATACGACTTGTCATAGCTGGTCACAAAAGCGTATTGATAGTTTTCCCGATCCAATTCAAACACAATATAGGCACCATAAAATGGACCGAAGAAAGAGACCTTCAAATAACCTTCTTGCTGACTTCTGATGAAATATGCTTTGCCTGCCACTTCTTTCCACTTGCTCTCCGTCGTCGAGAAACCTTTATTGATAACTTTAACTCCACCGTCATCGCGCAAAAAATATTCCGCAGTCACGTTATACAGTCCACGTTCAAACGAGTGATCAAGCCGGGCAATCTCATACCACTTCCCCAAATATTTATTGAGTTCAAATCCGTGAACCGGTGCGATATTATGGGGTATGGATAAACACCCGCCAAGAAAAAATACAATAAAACCAATTATAAGGAAACGCATTTTCAAATACTCATAATGTCGTTAATACCGGGTACGGTATATCCTTCCTCACCTCAGGCATAAAATGTCGCCGGATTAGATTGACTGAACGTTACGCCCGTTCTGATCCATACCGACAAACCGGAATTCTCCAGAAAACAGATACCGAATACTACTGCATCCACTCTTCTCGCGACGATATTCTTGTTTGCTCCCTCGCCGATTAACCCACAAATGGTGAAAAATATAGCTGTTTGATTGCATTTTCTGGAGCGCAAATGGAATTAAGACACGCAGATAAACAAATACTCATAATTTTAGAATAATCACCTTTTTCTCCCCTTTTTCTTAATTACACCCCAGAGCCCCAAGATATAAAATTCAAATATTCAGTTAGTTTGCTTAGCTTCTCAGTATCTCCAGTGCGATTTCTTGCCTTTTGGAATCAGAATTTCTCAAAGAAAATTTAAAGGATCGAGCAGCAAATCATCGATGAAATTTGTTTATTTCTTATCCCTATAAGGTAGCAGGAGTTGCTAAGCGCTTATTATTATCAAATTAAACAATTAATTGTGACATGACAAAGCTAGATTCCCAAGTGTTCAGAAATAATGTGAATTAAATGTGAAATAAATGTGAACTTTTTGTGAAGTTATCCATCAAATGATCAACAATGCATTTTTAAACAACTTTGATGATTTTTAATTAAGGAGATTCTCATGACTACCAATCAAATTTTTGCTATTGCAGCATTAGTTATCAGTGGAGTTTTTTTTGGAGTTTTATTCATGGTTGGATTGCCACAATCAATTCTAGAATGGGTAATTACCGATGGTGCACTTGCTGTCATTCTTTATATAAGTTACCTAGCAATAGGTGCATTCAAAGGAACATCCAAACCAAGAATGCGTTAATTTAAAACAGCGATAGAAAAAGGCGTGTTTATAAGGAAAGCACTTCGTGCGAAATCCTCTTAATACACAATCTTAATAAACTTTATTTAAAGGAGATTTTATGAAAACAAGTCAAATTTTTATTATTTCAGCAATAATCATATCAATTACATTTTTTGGTGTTTTATCAGTGTTTGATTTACCGGAATCTATAACAGACTGGTTTATTTCTGATGTCATTCTCGGCGCGATACTGTACATCAATTATCTCGTGATTGCTATGTTAAGCGACTCTCCCAAAAGCAGAATGTATTACACGAGATAAAAAGTTACTGCATAGACTCTCCAATTTAATGGGATTAAGGTAATTAATTCAATTGCCCTGATCCCATTTTTTTACTCAAAAATTAAAATATAAGCCTGAGTTGGATCATTCATAATTACTTGAGTCGTTCAACTGGCCGATCAAGCCAATGAATCAAACCTTGTGCATTCAGACGGATATCCGTGTTCAAGAGCTCATTTATTTCATTTTGCGGCAATTGACAGCCATGTTCCGACAATTTCTGCAAAAGCAAATTTCTTAATGTTTCAGAAATGATTGACTGTCTCTCAGCCCCATTATCTTTTGCGCGTTGCGCAATCGCAACGTGCGCATCAATCAGATCATGCAGGGATTGGGCATGACAGGCTAAATTGCCAATCCGACTATAGTGGGTCAAATACGCATAGCATGGCTTATAGCTCATGATACGGTCGATTGAAGTATGTGCCGCAACAGGATCAAATTGAACAGGCGAAGTAGTCGGAAAAACAAATTCTCTTCCATTGACATCGAACTCCCGATACGAAACTCCAAAAGTATCACCCGTAAAAAAAGACTGACTACACTCATCATAGATGCAGTTATGGTGACGTGCATGGCCCGGCGTATCAAGAAACAATAGCGAACGCCCATTAAGATTAATGCGGCTTTCATCAGGCGCTTCCATGATACGCTCGATATCAATCGGAATAATTTCACCATATACACGTTTGAATTCGGCTTCTCCATAAACACTCATTGCACCGGCAACAAGCCGTATCGGATTTGCCATATGGCTCGCGCCACGAGGATGAACAACCAGCTTGGCATTCGGGAAAAATTGCATACACTGGCTTGCACCACCCGCATGGTCAAGATGAATATGCGTCAAAATTACGTAGGCCACGTCTTCAACAGCAATATTCTTCTGCTTGAGTGCTGCAATTACACCTGGAACGGAAAAGGATGTACCGGTATCCACCAGGGCGGCCACTCCTTTCTCGACAATCAAGTGTATAGCCGCTCTTCTAGGGCGGTGAAATTGCGCATCAATGGCACTGATGCCACATTCATAATCGGTAATAAGTGGTAATGACATATCTCTCCGTTTTTATGAAAATCTTTAATTCGGAAAATGCTATTTTGCTGGATATTTCAATTGTTCAAGGATAGCTGGATTCTCCAGCGTTGAAACATCCTGAGTGATTTCTTCACCTTTGGCGAGGCTGCGCAATAATCGACGCATAATTTTTCCGGAGCGGGTTTTCGGTAGATTCTCTCCAAAACGAATTTCATCAGGCTTGGCAATAGGACCAATTTCTTTCGCCACCCACTCACGCAATGTATGAGTAATTTGCGTAATTTCCTCTGCGTGTGGGTATGGGCCTTTTAGCACCACAAAAGCTATCACAGCTTCTCCCTTTATTTCATGGGGTTTACCAACCACAGCAGCCTCTGCAACCAAGGGATTCGCTACCAGCGCCGATTCAATTTCCATCGTTCCCAACCTATGTCCGGATACATTCAGCACATCGTCGGTACGCCCCATGATCCAAAAATATCCCTCTATATCACGATATGCGGAATCACCTGCCAGATAATACTTGCCATGACCTATATCCTGTGAAAAATAAGTCTTTTTGAAGCGCCCGGGATCACCCCACAGGGTACGAATCTGTGAAGGAAAGGGTTTTTTGATTACCAGAAAACCGCCCTTACCATTTTCGACATCGTGCCCAGCTTCATCAACTATTCCTGCAAAAATTCCCGGCAAAGGAAAAGTACATGAACCCGGCTTGAGCGCAATTGCTCCCGGCGCCGGTGCAATCATATGGCTGCCTGTTTCCGTTTGCCACCAAGTATCAACGATCGGACAACGTGACCGGCCTACTTTTTCATAAAACCACATCCAAGCCTCCGGATTAATTGGCTCACCTACTGAGCCCAACAATCGCAATGATGAAAGTTCGTATTGTTCTGGCAAATTCGCACCGAGCTTAATCAAGGTGCGAATTGCAGTAGGTGCCGTGTAAAATGTCGTCACTTTGTGTTTCTGTATAATTTCCCAAAAACGCCCGGCATTAGGATAAGTGGGTATTCCTTCAAAAATCACTTGGGTGGCCCCCATCGCAAGGGGTCCATAAGCCACATAACTGTGACCGGTAATCCAGCCGACATCCGCAGTACACCAAAACACATCGGCAGGCTGGTAGTCAAAAATCCATTGCATACTTTCTTTGGTTCCAAGCAAATATCCTGCGCTGGAATGCTGAACACCTTTAGGTTTACCGGTGGACCCAGAAGTATAAAGTGTAAATAATGGGTGTTCGGCGCTTACCCATTCAGGCTCACATTGGAGGCTCGCATTTTCCGTAAGCTCATGCCACCAAACATCACGCACGGGATCAAATCGAATAGCAGCGCCCGTGCGTTGATAAATCACGACCAATCGTACGAAAATCGGATCAGTCTTACTCAAAGCCTCATCAACAATTGATTTGAGCGAATTGCGTTTACCCCCGCGCACCTGTTCATCGGCCGTTATAACCGCTACTGCACCCGCATCTTGGATGCGCTCATGCAGGCTTTTGGCTGAAAACCCGCCGAATACCACTGAGTGAATTGCACCAATACGTGCGCAAGCTTGCATTGCAACAACCGCTTCAATACACATCGGCATGTAAATGATGACGCGGTCGCCTTTGTTAATGTTTTTTGATCTCAGTGCATTGGCAAGCCTACAAACACGTTGGTGAAGATCGCGGTACGTTGAACGTATTATTTCCCCATCATCAGACTCAAATATGATAGCAACCTTATCGGCTTGCGTTTCCAGATGCCGATCAAGACAATTATAAGAAACGTTTAACTCACCATCACCAAACCACTGAAAAAATGGAGCCATCTGATCATTCAGCACTTGCGTAAAAGGTTTATGCCATGCGATCTGTTCTTGTGCTCGTTTTGCCCAAAAACCCAGATAATCCTCCTCAGCTTCCGCACATAAAGCCTGATATGCTTCAAAACTGGGTATGTTGGCTTTGCTGGAAAATTCTTTCGTAGGTGAAAAAACTCGAGTTTCATTTAATATTGATTCAATGGTCGGCATGCTTAGTCTCCAGTATTTACGGTTCAATACACTGGATCAGAATTGTATCATTGGCACTCTAACAGATACGGTATTCTTACTTTGGAAGCCGGTAAACTGAGCCCATAGTTTTACAAAAAAGCTGACAACAGAGATACGAATAGAAAACGTTGAAAATCGCTAAGGCATTACTCTTTTGCGAAGTTTATATTCCATATTTTATAAATATTTGTTAAAATTAATGTAGTAGATGCGATGGGCTTTTTCAGCCCATTTTTTATTTGTGGTGGAGCTATGACACTGGAAGAATTACTGGAATCAACTCTGCATGGTTTAGGTTATGAGTTGGTCGAGGTGGAACGATCAGCACACAACAAATTGCTAAGAATATTTGTAGATAAGGCTGAGGGTATCTGCATTGACGATTGCGTGACAATCAGTAACCACTTGAGCCGATTACTCGCCGTCGAAAATATTGATTATGGCCGATTAGAGGTTTCATCACCAGGATTAGACAGGCCTTTGCGGAGAGAAGCGGATTTTATTCGGTTTAGAGGAGAAACGATAAAATTAAAGTTGCGTATCCCTTTAGAGGGTCAAAAAAATTTTGTAGGGATTTTACGAGAAGTGGATAATGGCATAATAAAACTTGAAATCGAAGGAAAGTTATTAAACCTTGAATTAAGTAACGTTGGAAAAGCTCGTTTGGTTCCAAGATTGTAGGATAAGGATTTAACTGGAGGATTATGAGCCGCGAAATTTTACTGTTAGTTGATGCATTAGCGCGTGAAAAATCAGTTGAAAAAGAAATTGTTTTCACAGCATTGGAGCTTGCATTATCATCCGCCACCAAGAAACGGTTTCAAGAGGATATTGAGACGCGCATTTCTATTGATAGAGAAACAGGAGATCATCAATCTTTCCGTCGTTGGTTGGTTGTAAACGACGATTCCGTGGAAGATTCAGCACGCCAAGTTGCTTTAAGTGATGCAATAAAAATTGATGCTAATATCCAAGCGGGCGATCATCTTGAAAAACCGCTCGAACCTATAGAATTCGGGCGTATCGGAGCACAAGCAGCGAAGCAAGTAATTTTCCAGAAAATACGTGAAGCAGAACGTGAACAAACTTTGAATGATTTTCTTGAGCGAGAAGATTATTTAATTAACGGCACGATTAAGCGCATGGAGCGCGGCAATGCCATTATTGAATCTGGGAAAATCGAAGCGGAATTGCAACGCGACCAGATGATACCCAAAGAAAACTTGCGCGTCGGTGATCGTGTGCGTGCCTATTTATACAAAGTTGATCGGGCAGCCAGGGGACCACAACTGAAACTTTCACGCATCTCCCCTGAATTTCTAATGAAACTATTTGAATTAGAAGTCCCTGAGATTGAAGAAGGTTTGTTGGAAATTAAAGCAGCTGCTCGTGATCCAGGGTCACGCGCCAAGATCGCCGTTAAATCGAACGATCAACGCATTGACCCGATTGGAACCTGTGTAGGTATGCGCGGATCCCGTGTGCAAGCAGTGATCAGCGAATTGGCGGGCGAGCGGGTTGATATCGTTTTGTGGTCCGACGACCCTGCCACTTTTATTATTAATGCACTGGCACCTGCAGAAATCAGCAGCATCATGGTTGACGAAGAAAAACACAGCATGGATATTGTAGTCGATGATGATAATCTCGCACAGGCCATTGGCCGAGGCGGGCAAAATGTACGTTTAGCTTCCGAGTTGACAGGCTGGGAACTTAATATCATGACCATCGAAGAATCTAAAACCAAGCATGAACAGGAAACATCACAAATCTGTCAACTTTTCATGCAAAAATTGGATGTTGATGAAGAAATTGCAGAAATACTGATGCAGGAAGGCTTTGTTTCGCTTGAAGAAGTGGCCTATATCCCATTAAATGAAATGCTGGAAATCGAATCATTGGACGAAGAAACAGTCAATGAGATAAGAAATCGGGCACGCAATGTATTATTGACAGATGCTATTGCTAATGAAGAAAAAGTCGAGCATGTTGCTGAAGATTTGCTTTCAATCGAAGGAATGGATATCAATATTATTCGAGAATTAGCAGCAAAGGGTATCATTACCCAGTCTGATTTGGCTGATTTAGCTGCTGATGACTTGGTTGAGATGACCGGTATTGATATTGAACTTGCAAATCAACTGATTATTAAAGCGCGTGCACCCTGGTTTACTTAATTTTAATAACTGGCTGATAATAAATTAGCCGATTTTGTTTATTTTATAGTGAAACCTATCTGTAGTTTTGATTGTTGAAAGGTTATAAATGGCTCAAATGAGTGTGGAACAATTTGCGAATGAACTGGGTTTGCTGCCGGCAGTACTGCTGGAGCAGCTTAAAGCTGCCGGCGTAAAAAAGATGCTGGCGGAAGACAGTTTAACTGAGCAAGATAAAGCTCTATTACTTGATTATCTGAGGAAAACCCACGGCACGACTGAAACCAAAAGCAAAGTTACTCTAACACGCCGACAAACCTCTGAGATTCGGAAATCTGACAGCACCGGTCGCGCACGGACCATTCAAGTAGAGGTCAGAAAAAGACGCGTCCTGACAAAACCAATGATGACTGGAGATGCTGATGCTATACCAGCTACAGTGAGTAAATCGGCGGAAGTTACAAAACAAGCTGCGATAGGATCAATCATTGATGAAGACCAATTGGCTTTGCGTAATGAAGAAGCAAGAAAACAAGCTGAGCTGATTGCACGCCAAACTGAAGAAATAAGACAAAAAAGAGCGCGCAAAAGCACGGAGGCGACTGATCATGCACAAAAGAAAGCCACCAAGGCGGAAATAATTACTGAAACTAACCCGACAACAATCGATTCGCAGCCTTCAGAGACTACTCAACCCATCACAGATGCACACCCAATCACCGTCAAGAATAATGAAACTGAACAACCAGGCAATATAGACTCACAATCCAGTCCGACTGGCGGGACATTACATAAACCTCCAGTAAAAGCTGAAGAAAAAACGGATAAGAAAAAGAAACAAACCAAACAACAAGTCATCTGGAAAGATGAGAATACCAAAAAACGGGGTGTTAAAACCCATGGCGATCTTACCAGCGGACAAGGCTGGAGAACCCGCAGAGATAAGCATAGTAAGCCTGTTCATGCGGAAGAACAGAATATTCATGGATTCTCCGCTCCAACAGAACCGATTGTGCGCGACATTATGGTGCCGGAAACCATTTCGGTAGGCGCGCTTGCGCAGAAAATGTCGGTTAAAGCTGCTGATGTTATTAAAGTATTGATGAAAATGGGTAGTATGGTGACGATCAATCAGATGCTAGATCAAGATACTGCTATGATCGTTGTGGAAGAAATGGGACATACTGCAAAATATGCCGAATTGGATAACCCGGAAACTTTCCTGGCCGACCGTGAATCGTCAATTACTGAAGCAGAATTGGTTGCACGCGCACCTGTAGTCACAGTTATGGGTCATGTTGATCATGGAAAAACTTCGCTGTTGGACTACATTCGTCGCACCCGAGTTGCTGGCGGAGAGGCTGGTGGCATTACCCAACATATCGGTGCTTACCATGTGGAAACTGATCACGGTATGATCACCTTCTTAGACACACCCGGCCACGAAGCATTTACCGCAATGCGTGCACGTGGCACCAAAATTACCGATATCGTCATTCTCGTAGTTGCCGCAGATGACGGCGTTATGCCTCAAACTATTGAAGCGATCCATCATGCAAAAGCGGCAAAACTGCCTATCATTGTGGCAATCAATAAAATTGATAAGCCTGACGCAAATACTGAAAGGATTAGACAGGAATTGATTGCTCACGAGGTCTTACCTGAAGAGTGGGGGGGTGATACCATGTTCGTTGAGGTCTCAGCTAAAACAGGTCAGGGTATTGATACCTTACTGGAAACTATATTACTGCAAGCTGAAGTATTGGAACTCAAAGCACCGGTCAATACCCCTGCCAAAGGTGTCGTGATTGAATCACGTCTGGATAAAGGTCGTGGCCCCGTCGCTACAATTCTGGTGCAGTCAGGAATGCTGAAACGTGGCGATGCGCTGCTGGCTGGCGCGGTGTTTGGGAAAGTGCGAGCCATGAATGATGAAAATGGGAAAGCAATTAAACAAGCAGGAACATCTATTCCGGTTGAGATTCAGGGTTTATCCGAAGTTCCTGAAGCAGGCGAGACAGTTCTTGCATTGGATGATGAACGAAAGGCACGAGAAATTGCATTATTCCGCCAAGGTAAATATCGGGATGTAAAGCTTGCCAAACAACAGGCCGCAAAACTTGAAAATGTTTTTGATCAGCAAGAAGATGTGAAAATATTATCATTGATCATCAAAGCGGATGTCCAGGGATCCTGCGGCGCATTGGCATATGCTTTACAGAAACTTGCAACTGACGAAGTTAAAGTCAATATTATCCACAGCGCAGTGGGGGCGATTATTGAATCAGATGTGAATCTGTCGTTAGCTTCAAAAGCTGTGATTATTGGCTTTAATGTTCGCGCAGATGCAGGTGCGCGCAAATTAATAGCTTCCAACGGTGTCGATGTGCGTTATTACAATATCATTTATGAAGCCGTTGAAGAAATAAAAGCTGCACTCTCAGGATTAATGTCACCTGAACGCAAAGAAAGTATTTTAGGGTTGGTAGATATTCGTGAAATCTATCGCATACCTAAAGTAGGCGCAGTAGCCGGATGCTACGTATTGGATGGCATCGTCAAGAGGAATTCGTTAGTCAGAGTATTACGGGATGGCTTAGTAATTCACAGCTGCGAACTCGATTCACTGAAGCGCTTTAAAGATGATGTTAAAGAAGTTAGAGAAGGCTTTGAATGTGGTTTATCACTCAAGAATTTTAATGATATTCAAGTAGGCGACCAATTGGAAGTCTATGAAATTGTCGAAACTGCACGCTTCTTATAGCAAGTGCTCATACGACATATATAGAGCACACATGCCCAAAGATTTTTCCCGTAGTTTACGTATTGCTGATCAGATACAACGCGAATTAGCGGACTTAATACAAAATGAAATCAAAGATCCGCGAATCAAACAACTTACCATCACCGCTGTCGAGGTAACGCGTGACTATAGTCACGCCAAGATTTTTTACACTACGCTTACGCATCAGGATGAAAATTTTCTGATAGAGAAAGGCTTGGAGCACGCTAAAGGTTTTTTACGCTCAAATTTATCTCACCGCATGAAACTGCGCCTTGTACCCCAACTCCATTTTATTTATGATGAATCAGTTGAACGTGGTTTTCGTTTGTCAAAATTAATCGATGAAGCCATTGCCCAAGATCAGGCAATCCATCAAACAGATTCAGATAAATAATTAATTTCAGTTGACTGCACATTAGTATTTCACCGAATAATTTGATTAAGTCCAGGAAACATAATATCAGTGGTGTTTTATTATTGGATAAGCCTTATGGAGTTTCTTCCAATAAGGCATTACAGACTGCAAAACAGTTGTTTCTTGCCGCCAAATGTGGACATACCGGTACGCTGGATCCAATGGCCACCGGATTACTGCCGATTTGTTTTGGTGAAGCTACAAAATTCTCATCAGTACTGTTAGGTGCCAATAAAACCTATGAAGCGACATTGAAGCTCGGTTTTATGAGCACTACCGGTGATGCGGAAGGCATAATCAGCCCGGTTGCAGCAACTGTTCAAAACCCTACACTCACAGCGTGTCAGCAAACACTGCCGCAATTTATCGGAAAAATAAAACAAATGCCGCCCATGTTCAGCGCACTCAAACATCACGGCAAACCACTTTATTGTTATGCCAGAAATGGTGAAACCATTGAACGTCAAGCACGCGAAATAACCATCCATGGAATTCAAATTCGATCACTCCACTGCGATGAATTGCAATTAAGCATTCAATGCGGTACCGGCACTTACGTCCGGGTACTCGCTGAAGACATTGGCAAAGCACTGGGATGCGGTGGAGCCTACTTGACTGGCTTACGACGCACTGCAATTGATCGTTTTAATTTATTACAAGCCTATACTTTATCCGCACTTGAAAATATGAGTGCATCTGAACGCGACAATTCTTTATTACCAATAGATTATTTGCTGCAAGATTACCCTTCAGTTACTCTAGATCGTTTGAGCGCATTACATATTCAACAGGGACGCAATATTTTATGCCCATCAGCCATGCATGGCGTTATCAAGAACGGAAGGCAAGTGCGATTGTATACCGAGCAGGATCAGTTCTTAGGGCTGGGTGAGATCACAATAGAGCAAACTATTGCAGTAAAACGATTGCTTTCAGATTCCTATTTACTAAAATGCACCGCACAAAATCTCTCCAGTTAATGTCTCCCCTCCAGACCGATCATTGCACCAGGAATCTTGCGCATCAATGCAACCATAATCTTTTCATTAACTCATGAGATTCGTATTGTTTCAACCGAGCATCAAGTTAACGCATTTCTGAATTCAGAGAGCCACCTTGTTGTGAAGGATCGCGATTTAGCATGACGGCAAATAAATCATGCGCATCCGATCCAGTAATTTGCACGTCGATCAACTCACCTGGTTGTAGATGTTCAGCATTTTCCACATAAACCAATCCATCAATCTCCGGCGCATCCGCACTACTGCGTGCAATCACTTGACTCCCAGTTAATTCGTCAATCATAACCGTCATTGTATGACCCACTTTCGCAGCCAATCGTTGGCGGCTGATTTCTTCCTGCTGCTGCATGAAACGCGCTCGACGCTCTTGTTTGATTGCTTCGGGAATGTGGTCAGACAACTGATTGGCAGTAGCACCCTCAACGGGAGAGTACGTAAAGCAGCCTACCCGATCTAATTGCGCTTCCTGTAAAAAGGCAAGAAGATCTTCAAATTCCGCCTCAGTCTCGCCCGGGAAACCAACAATAAAAGTACTTCGTAATGTAATATCAGGGCAAATATTCCGCCATTGTTGAATTCGAGCCAAATTATTCTCGGCGCTTGCGGGTCGTTTCATCATTTTGAGAATGCGCGGATTTGCGTGCTGAAATGGCACGTCCAAGTAGGGTAATATCTTGCCTTCAGCCATAAGCGGAATAATTGCATCCACATGCGGATAGGGATAAACATAATGTAACCTCACCCACACTCCCAACGACCCTAAAGCATGCGCAAGTTCAGTCAGGCGGGTTTTTACCGGCCTTCCCTGCCAAAAACCGGTACGGTATTTCACATCAACACCGTACGCGCTGGTATCCTGTGAAATAATCAACAGCTCTTTAACTCCGGCATTCACCAAATGTTCGGCTTCCTGCATCACTTGGTGAATCGGACGGCTTACCAAACCGCCACGCATTGATGGAATAATACAAAAAGTACACCGATGATTACAGCCTTCAGAAATTTTCACATACGCATAATGTTTCGGTGTTAACCGTATTCCTTGCGGCGGTATCAGGCTAGTATAGGGATCATGAGGTTGTGGCAAATGCGTATGAATCGCGGACATGACTTCTGGCAGTGCATGCGGCCCGGTAACCGCCAGCACTTGTGGATGAGCTTTTTTGACGACGTCCCCATCTTCCTTGGCACCGAGACAACCTGTCACGATCACCTTGCCATTTTCTGCCAAAGCTTCACCAATAGCATCCAGTGACTCTTCAACAGCGCTATCAATAAACCCGCAGGTATTGACCACAACCAAGTCCGCATCTTGGTATGAAGCCGATATTTCATAACCTTCGGCCCGCAACTGGGTCAATATTTGTTCTGAATCAACCAAGGCCTTGGGACACCCCAAAGAGACAAAACCAACTTTTTGTGCAAACTGCTTACCTGCTGACATAAAATAATTATATGGAGATAGTTAGGGTAAAAACTCTGGATTGTATCTGGGTACCGATTCAAACAATTCGTTTCTCTCAATCCGTGACAAAACAATCAGAAATCCTGCCAATTCGGTAACCCGATAGACAGTAATTAGTCTCAACTTGCGACTGATTACGCGGATCCAGTAAATCGGGCTGCGTCAATAATTGACCAGAGATGAAAAATTCCGCCGATAACTGCAGGAACAATCAACACCGCAAAAAAGTAGCCTGTGCCACAAATAGCAAAAAACAAAAAAGCCGGCAGCAAACGCCCCTGCACCAGCTGCCCTAATCCCGGTATAAAAAAACTGCATATTGCAGCGATGACATTTCCACCCGATCCTTGTCCTGACATTATTCACCCTCTTTATTTATTTCAACAAATCAATTTATAGGTTACCCGTCGATGGCATCCCTCTTTTTATTTTCTTTAGCGGGTTGCTCATAATCGATACCTACCAGATCGCCCGCCAGCTTTTTTTCACGTATCTCATTCAAATTTGCTAACTTATTCAACCGCATTGTTGTTTCCTGAGTCATTTGATCAAGCTCTTTCATTGATTCCGGTGACAACGAGTTATTTCTATCAATTTCCAGCTTAAAAAAATGTAAATTGTTCATAAAATTACCAGTAATATCCTGCACTGTTCTCATGGTTGCCCGGAGCACTTTTAATTTTTCTTGCTGAATTTCAGTTTCCCTGATCGACTGTAAGTTTTTTAATCGTTCTTGGTGCAACTGATTAATGCTATCGCGCTGTAATAAAGTCAAAATAGTTGTAACCCAAATAGCCAGGACGCTCAAGAAGCGATTGATATAAGTTTTATACATTTCAACATCACTGGGCGGAGATCCTAGATATCCGATCCAAACTAAAACAGTACATAATATTGCAACGGCTATGGTGTAGCGTTTTCCCGGTGATTTTAATGAAATTAATACGATAATAATATAGGGTACACCACTGGCGATACCTAACGATGTATTGAAATCAATCAATAAAATCAATAGCGCACCCAAGCCACACCATAAACTGACACGAACATTTACTGCAGTCGATTTATTCACTTAGACAGAATTTTATCAAGCTAAGGTTGATCATTCATTAAGAATCATACTTAATTAAAAGTCAGTCGATTAACAAGCGCAAGAATGCGCGATATTTTTATATTCGTCAAAAATATTATGATTGTTTTGATACCAACATCAGCTTTTCTGCTTCTTTCAGTAAAAACTCCCTAAATGCATTTGCAACACTGGATAAACGCTTATTCTTACGGTTGACGACATACCAATAACGAACAATGGGAAACCCCTGAACATTAAGAATTTTCAACCGATTCGTTTCAAGCTCCAGTTCCACTGTATGCAACGACATGATACCCAATCCCATGCCCGCCTGCACCGCTTGCTTGATCGCTTCAGTGGTGTCTGTTTCCATACCTTTATTGATAGCGACCTTATGTGCGGCAAAAAAGCGCTCCATGGCACTACGTGTGCCGGAGCCGGGTTCACGTACGAGAAAAATTTCCCTGGCCAATCGTTTTACCGGAATAAATCGCTCTTTACACAATGGATGATCCGACGGTGCCACGACCACCAATGGATTCTCCATAAAAGATTCACTATCAATATCCAGATTCTCTGGAGGTTGCCCCATAATCGCAAGATCAATTAAATTATCCGCAAGTTGCTTTAACACTGCTTCACGATTGGAAACATTTAAACTCACGGTCACCCCCCGGTAACGCTGGCAAAACTTCGCTAACAAATGGGGTGCAAAGTAATTCGCCGTAGTCACTACTGAAATATTCAGCTTACCACGCTCCATCCCTTTTAATTCATCTAAAGCCACTTCCATATCGGCTAGCTGTTGAGCAATAGAGCGACTGTATTGATACAGCTCGCGTCCCGCTTCGGTCAGATAAATTCGTTTTCCCAATTGCTCCAATAACGGTAAACCAATATTGTCTTCCAATTGCTTGATTTGCATTGAGACCGCGGGCTGAGTCAAGTGAAGCTCATCGGCTGCACGCGAATAGCTCAAATGCCGGGCAACCGACTCAAACACTTTCAATTGGCGTAGGGTTAAATGCAGCATTTAAGCGATTCAGAAAAATTAAAGCATATATATAAGTATAACCTTATTATACATATCAATATTACTTATTTGTTCTTATGTATAAAGAGCGCTATAGTGCAATCCATAGGTTTAAGTAGTCATGTTTGTTGTTTGTAACGCAATCCCCTCTCATTTCTGTCGGGACGGTTGGCTGGAACTGAGTGGAATTTAACTGGAGAAGAAACTATGGCAGTAAAAATATATAACGCTGGTGTAAAAGAGTATAGACAAACTTACTGGACTCCTGATTACACCCCATTGGATACTGATATTCTGGCCTGTTTTAAAATCACACCACAACCCGGCGTGCCTCGCGAGGAAGTAGCGGCTGCCGTAGCTGCGGAATCTTCCACAGGCACATGGACCACGGTATGGACCGATCTGCTGACCGATTTGGACTACTATAAGGGCCGTGCGTATAAGATTGAGGATGTACCTGGGGATGACACTTGTTTTTACGCTTTTGTAGCTTACCCGATTGATCTTTTTGAAGAAGGTTCCGTCGTTAACGTGTTGACCTCCCTGGTAGGTAACGTGTTTGGCTTTAAAGCGTTGCGCGCACTACGCCTGGAAGATGTCCGTTTCCCGATTGCTTATGTCAAAACCTGCGGCGGACCTCCTGCCGGTATTCAGGTAGAACGCGATCGTTTTAACAAATATGGCCGCGCACTGTTGGGTTGTACCATTAAGCCCAAACTAGGCCTATCCGCCAAAAACTATGGCCGTGCCGTATACGAATGTCTGCGCGGCGGACTGGATCTGACCAAGGACGACGAAAACATTAACAGTCAACCTTTCATGCGCTGGCGCGATCGTTTCCAATTCGTGGTGGAAGCTTGCCAAAAAGCCGAGCGTGAAACCGGAGAACGTAAAGGTCACTATCTTAACGTAACAGCACCAACCCCGGAAGAAATGTACAAACGTGCAGAATTCGCCAAAGAATTGGGTGCACCGATCATTATGCATGACTATTTGACAGGTGGTTTAACCGCCAATACAGGTTTGGCAAACTGGTGTCGCAATAACGGAATGCTACTGCACATCCATCGTGCCATGCACGCCGTACTCGATCGCAATCCCCACCATGGTATTCATTTCCGCGTTTTAACCAAAGTGCTACGTTTGTCGGGCGGCGATCATCTGCATTCCGGTACCGTGGTTGGTAAACTGGAAGGTGACCGTGCAGCAACCCTCGGCTGGATCGATACCATGCGCGATAAATTCATCAAAGAAGACCGCAACCGTGGTCTGTTCTTCGATCAAGATTGGGGCTCTATGCCAGGTGTATTCCCGGTTGCTTCCGGTGGTATTCACGTTTGGCATATGCCGGCACTGGTCGCGATCTTTGGTGACGATGCCTGCTTGCAGTTTGGCGGTGGTACCTTGGGTCATCCATGGGGTAACGCTGCGGGCGCTGCCGCTAACCGCGTCGCACTCGAGGCCTGCGTGGAAGCGCGTAACCAAGGCGTTGAAATCGAGAAAGAAGGCAAAGCTATTCTGACCAAAGCAGCCAAAAGCAGTCCTGAACTGAAAATCGCCATGGAAACATGGAAAGAGATCAAGTTCGAGTTTGATACGGTTGATAAACTGGACATAGCTCACAAGTAAGAATGCAAACTCAAGGAGAAGAGTTAATGGTTAACGTTGCTTTCCTCCTTCATCTTTCAAAAATTGAGGAATAAATAATGAGCGAAGTAATCGATTACAAATCACGTGTCAGTGATCCGGCAAGCCGTAAATTTGAAACATTTTCCTATCTGCCTGCAATGGCTGACAAAGATATCAAAAAGCAAGTGCAGTATTTAATCAGTAAAGGTTGGAACCCAGCCATCGAACATACGGAGCCTGAGTATGTCATGGATTCCTATTGGTATATGTGGAAGCTACCCATGTTTGGTGAAACTGATGTAGAAAAAGTACTTGCAGAAGCCGCCGCTTGTCATAAAGCGAATCCGAACAATCATGTCCGTTTGATTGGTTACAACAATTTTACCCAATCGCAAGGTACCGCCATGGTGATATACCGCGGCAAGACTGTTTAAAACACAGCGGGTTTCGTACCCTGGAACCCCCTTTGCCTGTAATAGGATCGGGGGTTTTTTTTGATCAAAATAAAGTACTTATCAGATCGCTATAACAGGAGTTCATCATGAGCAAAATCATTGATCAATACCGTGTGACCGCAGAGCCTTATTACCATCCCGTAGCTGATGAAGTGGAATTATATGAAGCGGCCTATTCCGTGCGCATGCCTATGATGCTGAAAGGTCCTACAGGATGCGGCAAAACCCGTTTTGTTGAACACATGGCGTGGAAATTAAAAAAACCGCTGATTACCGTTGCCTGTAATGAAGATATGACCGCATCCGATTTGGTGGGTCGCTTTCTGCTGGATGCCAATGGAACACGCTGGCAGGATGGTCCGTTGGCTGTCGCCGCACGCTATGGCGCTATCTGCTATCTGGATGAAGTCGTTGAAGCACGCCAGGATACAACCGTGGTAATCCATCCATTAACCGATAATCGCCGTGTCCTGCCATTGGAAAAAAAGGGCGAACTCGTTCATGCGCATGCTGATTTCCAAATCGTCATTTCCTACAATCCGGGTTATCAAAGTTTGATGAAAGACCTCAAACAATCGACCAAGCAACGTTTTGGCGCACTGGATTTTAATTATCCCAGTCATAACATTGAGAGTGAAATTATCGCGCATGAAACCGGCGTATCCACTGAAATTGCAGAGAAACTGGTGTCGATTGCCGAACGTGCGCGTAATTTGAAAGGCCATGGATTGGACGAAGGCATCTCAACACGTATGTTGATCTACGCCGGCAGTCTCATCGTCAAAAAAGTGGATGCTCACGCTGCGTGCCGGGTTGCCCTGGTTCGCCCCATTACCGATGACCCTGATATGCGCGATGCACTGGATGCCGCTGTTTCAACTTTCTTTAATTAAAACTGGGCTGATCCATTGCATACAACAGTTGCTCAATAATCTTTTATAAGAGTGTGTCACGATGAGTATTAATCTGGATGACTACAAAGAATTACTGGAAGATCTGGAACCGGAATCGGTTGAATTACTCAGTCATGCCTGGCCTGAGGTAGTGAAAACGTTTTCGGCGCGGGGATTGGATAATTATCTGAAAGGCGTCTCGGCACTGCGTGGATTGGGCCGTGGACGCAGCCTGGTGGATTGCTGGATTGACGAAATCCCATTGGTTGCCAAAGAAATTGGTGAGGATATCATCAGCGATCTGGCGACTTCCGTGCTTTCACTTGCATCAAGAACTTCAGGTGCGGTGATCGAATTGGTATTAGCCACCTCCCCAACAGCCGCCAAGCGCTTAGGTGACGCCCAATTATTCCAGAATTACCTGCAATTTCTGAATACCCTGATTGCACAAGCACCTCGCGGCATGCGCCCCATGCTCAACAAACTGGACATCCTGTTCGGACAACTGACTCTGGGGGGCTTGCGTCGGTGGGCGATGTGGGGAGCCCATGCCCATCGCACGGACTATGAAGAGCAAATGAAGTATTTTGGATTGGAATCCAAAGAATCGCTCGCAGTTTTACAAAAAGAACGTAAAGGTACGCTGTTTGTCGACGTGCAACGCCGTATCAATATGTATTTGCGCGCACTGTGGGGCCGGGATTTTTTCATGAAACCCACTTCCGGTGATTTCGAATCGCGCGAGGGCTACAAACCTTATATTGAAAATTATTTCATCTACTTACCCGATGCTTATGACAGCTATGGTGATGTCACCGCCACCGAAGTTTATCGGGCCGCCGCCGCACATGCTGCCGCACATCTGGTGGAAACCAAACAACCGATTTCTGCGGAAGGATTGAATCCGATGCAAATGGCAGTGATCTCCGTGATTGAAGATGCACGCATCGAAGAACTTGCCATCTGCCGATTTCCCGGTCTACGCAAAACCTGGGCAACGTTGCATACCGCCACCCCGGATATGGCTGCCACGATGGGCGATTATCTCAATCGCCTAGCACGCGCTTTGCTCGATCCAGATTATCACGATACCGATCACTGGATCGCAGAAGGCCGTCGTCTTTTTGCAGCCGCACAGAACAAACTGGACAGCTATCAAATTTCCTGGGACATTGGAGTTCAACTGGCCCACAGCTTTAGAGAAAAAGACATTCCCTTTGCCATGCTCACGGATCACCTCACCGCACCGTATCGCGATGACAACCGTTATTTCTGGGAATTCGAAGAGTTTGATTTAAACAAATCATTATCGGCTGGTTATGAAGCACCGAAACAAGTGCGCAAATACGTCAATGTGATGGAATTCGCCAACGAAGTCGAAGTGGAATCAGCCGGAGACGATGCGCAGGAAATCTGGGTCATGGGCACCGAATTCTTCCCGTACGAAGACATGGGTGTTTCATACAACGATATGGAAGGCAAGGAGCCGGTGTCAGCGCCCTATCACTACTCCGAATGGGATTACCAGATTCAACTGGAACGCCCTGACTGGGCGACGGTACAGGAAAAACGCGCCAAGTTGGGTGACATGCAGTGTATTGAGGACATCGCGCAACAATACAAACGCGAGATTGCACGCATGAAATTCTTGCTCGATGCGATGCAACCGCAAGGCACCCGCCGCATCCGTAAACTGGAAGATGGCGATGAGATCGACATCAATGCCGCGATTCGTTCGATGATCGATATCCGCATGGGTATGCAGCCCGATCCACGCATCATGATGCGCTCGGTACGCAAAGTACGTGATATCTCGGTGCTAGTGCTGCTCGATCTATCCGAATCCACCAATGAAAAAGTAGCCGGACAAGACTACTCCGTGCTGGATCTGACCCGACAAGCCACTGTATTGCTTGCAAACGCCATCAACAAAATCGGCGATCCGTTTGCGATTCACGGCTTCTGCTCGGATGGACGGCATGATGTGGAATATTACCGTTTCAAGGATTTCGACCAACCCTACAATGAAATCCCCAAAGCCCGCCTTGCCGGCATGACCGGGCAATTATCGACACGCATGGGCGCCGCCATGCGACACGCCACCCATTACCTGAAACTGCAGAAATCCGCAAAAAAACTGCTGCTCGTTATTACCGATGGTGAACCGGCAGACGTCGACGTGCGCGACCCGCAGTACCTGCGCCACGATACCAAAAAAGCAGTGGAAGAAGCAGGCCGATCCGGAATTCTTACCTACTGCATGAGCCTGGACCCACGCGCCGATCAATATGTGTCGCGCATCTTCGGCGAACGCAATTATCTGGTGGTGGATCACGTGGAGCGCTTGCCGGAGAAATTACCGGTGTTGTATGCGGGGTTAACAAGGTAGATTATCAAAGCGAATCATATTCCCTGAATCTTATTGAGATCGAAACCCCATTTAGCGGGATCTTCGATACTCTCAATACTATCCATCCCTTTTGATATATCTATAATTTCAGCTGGAATATGCGCATTGGCGCGTGTTGAGAAAAAAATTTTAACAATGGGGGTGGTTAATTTTTTTGTCGATTGCTCCATCACCACGCCCAACCGCCCGGACTTGAGCTTTAACAAAGTGCCGGAGGGATAAATACCAACCGTTTTAACAAATGCTTGGAAAATCGATTCATCAAAATGTCCGTCTTTCCAGGAGGCCATTTTCCGAATCGACTCAGCCGGCGACCAAGCCGCCTTGTAGCATCGATCTGAAGAAATTGCATCATAAACGTCACATACTGCACCCATACGCGCGAACAACGTCAAGGCATCACCGGATAATTTTTCCGGGTAACCCTTTCCATCCACACGTTCATGATGATGCAAGCAAACATCCAAAGCGGCTTCATGAACCTGGTAACAGGATTTCAAAATTTCCCAGCCACGTACCGGATGACTTTTCATAATAGTAAATTCTTCATCCGTTAATTTTCCGGGCTTATTGAGCACTTCATTCGGAATCACCATTTTTCCTATGTCATGCAGCAGTCCGGCAGTACCCGCTTGTTTGATTTGCACCTCACTTAGACCCAAGTGCCTCCCCAGCGCAACCATCAACACGCAAACTGCAACGGAATGCATGTAGGTATATTCGTTAACATTTTTTAACCGGATCAATGTAAGCAATGCGTTTGGATTTCGTTCCATTGATTGATTGATTTCATTCACCAATAATTCCGCTTCCTCAATTTCGAGCGCTTTACCCATGCGAACATCGGCAAACATTGCAGCTACCGCTTCTTTGGTTTTATTTTGGATTTTTTTGGCAACATGCAATTCTTCCTCGACCAAAACCCGTGCAATCGGTTTTTTTATTGACTGTGGCTTATCGGAATCCACACCATCAAGGATTTTCGCTGGATTAGCTTTAACAACATCCAGACCTTTATTAGTATCAATCCATATTGCTTCCAGATTGGAGCTCACAAGCTTATCCAGGTCTTTTTGCTGAGCCAGTTTAAACGATTTTCTCCAGAATGGATGTTCCATCCAGTTGCCGCGGATCTCATGAATATACATCCCCAGCTGAACCTCATTGGCTTGCACTTTTTTTATCATTAGGCTCAATATAAAAGTAAAAAATAAATTCAATACAATGGACTGTAAACTTCATTCGTAGATGACAATGTAATCACGCATCGATCCTTTCGGGAATAATAAATATTCCTATCAATAGGTTACTTAATATTGATTGACTCAGCTTTCCAATATCAATTACTGATTTACACGAAGAGAATATATTGTGCACTTTTGGGTGGAAAAACTAGTGACAGGAATAAGGTATTTTATAGCCCTATTTATACCGAATACATATTATTTAACTATAATACAGATACTTATATAATGTTAAATAAAAACTTGTGTAATTGGATATTTTTGCTTATAAGATGAAACACATCGATTTTCTAATGGATTGTTAAATATAGCGTGTGACTCTGACTCTCCAAATGACAAACACACAAAGTAATACTTGACTTGCACCTACCTACTTCAGACAATCCGCCGCCTTTCTTAAAGTACGTCGTGCATAATATGCAAAAGCCACGGTACTACGTTGTCCGCGCAGAATCCAGTCGCGTGCTTCGCGCCCTAAACCGGGATCAATCGGCTGAATCCTGCCCGCGCATGCTGCCAGCAAATGCATGCGTGCCGCCCGCTCAAAAGCAAGCGCCAGTATACATCCTTCTTCAATACTCGAACTGGCGATCAATAAACCGTGATGGGCTAACAATAAAGCATGCCTGCTACCGATCGCCTTGGAAATCATTTCGCCTTCATCATTGCCGACCGGAACACCCGGCCACTGGGGTAAGAAAGCCACATCGTCATAGAGCACGCAATTATCCATGTGCGATATTTCCAACGGCACTTCAAGCATGCTCAGCGCAGCGGTATGTACTGCATGCGTATGAATAATACACTGCACATCAGGTCGTGCGCGATACAGCCAGGAATGGAATCGATTGGCCGGATTGGCCATACCATCGCCTTGCAGCACTTCCAAATCTTCATTGACGAGCAATAAATTACTGGCACAAATTTCGTCAAAGCCAAATCCCAGCCGTTGCGTCAAATAAGTACCCGGTTGTTCGCCACGTGCAGTAATTTGTCCCGCTAGTCCTGAATCATGCCCGTTATCAAACAAAATCCTGCAGGTCAACGCCAACTTTTGCGCCGGCGTATAATGTGCGCCTTGCAAGTGTTTATCCATTTGCACCAGCGATTGCTGGATCAATTGTTCTTTGCCTAAGTTGAAAGTGTCATGGCTCATATTTACTCACTGGATTCTCAAAATTCGTCGATGTTTGAAGTAAACCGCTGAATTTCCCGCCGGTCCCGTTTGGTTGGCCGTCCTTTGGTAAAAAAAGGCTGTGGCTGGGCTTTTAACCGTGCGGCCAGCAGCACCCGTTGCTCCTGGCTCTCCTCAGTTTCACGATAAAGCTGCTGTGCTTGTGGCGCAGAGCCTCTTTTATTCGACAACCCCAATACTTCAATCGTATATTGATAATTATTAATACGAATTTCCACTTTATCTCCTACAGCAACTGTTTTTGCAGGCTTGATTTTCTGATCATTAATCGCAACCCGACCACGATCGATCGCTTCCGCTGCTAATGCACGTGTTTTGAAAAACCGCGCCGCAAACAACCACTTATCGATACGATATTTCTCATTATTTTCACTGGATTGCATACACAATTAATCCGTAAGATTAGTATTTATTTGGATTTTGTTTTGCAGCGTTTTATGCACCGGGCATTTATTGGCGATTTCCAGTAATCGAGTACGTTGCTGATCGCTCAAATTGCCCGTCAATCGAATATTTCGTGTTAAGAGGTCAATTTGTGTCGTCTGTTTCTCGCAATCGGCGCAATCTTCGGCATGAATCCGGCTATGCTGCAACTCGACTTGAATATCCTGCACGTCAATTTGTTTGTGATTTGCATACATGCGCAAGGTCATTGAAGTACAGCTACCCAGCGCAGCAAGTAATAATTCATAAGGATTTAATCCAAGATCAGAACCACCCAGTGCAATGGGCTCATCACTGATCACACGGTGATGCTGCGTCAAAATCTCGCGGGTAAATTTTTTATCGCACTCGCGCACAATCACCACACCCTGCTCGCCCGCTTGCTTCGCAACTTCTTCTTGTCCAGCTGATGTTTGATTTGTTTTTAGATAACGACTGGCCCAGGCGGATAATACCTCCGCCACATATTGAGAATCTTGCGGATTGGATAGCATATGGTCAGCATGGTCCAACGACACAAAGCTCTTAGGGTGCTTGGCAGCAGTAAAGATGCGCGCCGCTTCGTCTATCGAAACGGTATCATCCAGCGGCGCGTGAAAGATCAGCAATGCTTTTCTTAATGCCCCAATATGCGTCACAGAATTATATTTCTCCAAATCATCAATGAATTGGCGGCGAATGTTAAAACTTCTTCCACCCAACTCAACTTGTACCGATTGCTGATCTTGCAATTTACGATATGAATCCGCGAACAAATGTTTGACATGCGCGGCGGTTGCCGGCGCACCGATGGTAATCACCGCCTTAACCGATGACAAACCCTGTGCTGCGGCTAATACGGCGGAGCCACCCAAACTATGTCCGATTAGCAACGCAGGGGCAGCATAGTGCTGCTCAAGATACTGTGCTGCTGCTAATAAATCCTGAACATTGGAAGAAAAATTGGTATCCGAAAAATCACCTCTGCTCGTACCCAACCCGGTAAAATCGAACCGTAATACGGCGATTCCCCGATCAGCCAGTGCAAAGGCTATCCGTGCTGCCGCCGGATTATCTTTGGAACAAGTAAAACAATGGGCAAATAGTGCATACGATTTAATAGCACCGGACGGCATTTCCAACAAACCCGTCAATGACTCACCCTGCGAATTCTCAAATACTGCTTCAATACGTGGCATGGACTATCGACCTCTTCACCGCAAATTACCTTAAATCCTTTTTACCTTCAAAACCATGTCCGAATAGTATCAAAAATGACTGATTAAAACCCGCTCATTTGCATGAATAAAAAAACCACTAAACCTTGTGACGCAGAAATTTGACGTTTTATAAAAGCGTTCTCATGCTCACTCAAATATTGGATGAAACGCTAGTAGAAGATTGGAGAATTTGTGTGCTGCCCCTGTTAGGCAAACTTTAATTCCTGCGTGGAGGATAAGTCGGAATCTTGTTTCTTATTTTTCAACGCCTCATCCAAGCGAAATGCGTTCAGATGCTGAATCCGCGTACAGGAATTATCCTGCAATGTGTCAATTGCAGCTTTTGCGATCATAATGGTTTCGGAATTCGCCGTAACACCGGACAGAATTTGTTGCAAAGTTGCAAGATCTGTGACGACATCGTTTCTATCGATAGAGTGATATTTTGCAACTTCAACGCGATGATTGAAGAGTTTTGCCGCATTACCCCAAACTGGATTATCGTGATCGACATTCACCAAGGTTCTGATACCCCACACGATCATTGCGCCAAAAGTTTTTCCAGCCTTCATCTGAGTCAAAATAAATTCAATCACAACGGCTTTGTTCTCAGCAGTAAAGGTATCGCCTAACAAGTGATCGATAAATTTTGTGACATTATGGCGATTGTAGTGCAGAGCCGCTTCACCCCAGTTGGAGTCGGAAGTAGAAACCGAGGATAACACACTGACAAATTCCACAATTAATTCCACTTGAGAAGATCCGGCTGATATTTTATTAACCATATAATCGATGATTAATGCTTTATTCTTATGTGATAGACGATTACCGAACAAATCTCTTGTCAGGGCTGCAGAAAAATCAATGGGAGAAAGATTAACATCATACTGTTTATCAAAAAACAAGATAGTTTGCGCCAATGACTGCGCCAAACTTTCCAGCGCTTGACCATTGTTCAATTGAACGGTGAGATAATTAAGATTGCTCGCGCCTGGAGGCGCGTTGAACATTGCCAATATGAGTTGAAGAATTGAGGTTTGTTGTTTGATAAGCAGTGGCATAAGCTGGATTCCCAAGAGTATATAAGTACTAAAAAGAAAATAATGACGAGATGGGTACCGCTTTCGGAATTTAAGCTTCACTTTCCTTCCAGTAGTTCCGGGAAATCGATAAATAATTATTCAATGCTCAGTTACAGTTTTTTGGAAATTATCGGTAAGCAGATGTAATACACTATCGATTAAATCATTACATAGTAGCAGAGGACTCTTGCATTATCGTTTAAGACGCCCCTATTGGCAATGTGACATATTGCCGCATTCAAAAACCGATAAACTAAAAGTAACCCAAGGAGAGTAGCGTGTTCTTTACTAAGGATGTTCACAAAATTAGCATCGTAGGGGGTCTATTGTTATTGGGATTGACACTGACAACCGGAATTACTGTTTATAATGCGATGCGCCAACAGATTGAAACTGTATTGGGCAGGGGTTTGACTGGGGCTCTAGAAGGTAAGGCTTTATTATTTCAGACGAGAATAGAAAAAGGCATAGAAGACGCCCGGGCACTGGCTCTCAGACCCTTTATTGTTCAGTTTATGCAGGATTTAAATGATAATATCGATAATGAAAGTGCCAGTAACAATCTTACTCGTAATGTCAATTCCCTTACACTGATAGGTTTTAGTGCGGCTGCAGTTTATGACCGGAATAACAACGTATTATCTCAGGTTGGTGTATTCAGCTCGAACGAAAATCCCATAATACCGTTAGATACTGACGAAAACACTAAGCTGATTTGGGATAATGTTTTTGTACTGCGTACAACCGTTAATGTCTTTAACCAGGGAAACAGAATCGGAAGAATCACTACGGAAACACGATTGCCTAATTTGACCCGAAGTTTCAGGGATATTCAATCTATCGGAAAAAGTGTGGAATTTCTAATCTGTGCCAAATTGTCAGAAAATCGGCAAGCCATTGCATGTCTTATCAATAGTCCCGGTTCTGTTAGATTTACACACTTAGGGGTTAGTTATAACAAAGAAGGCAGTGTTTCCCCGAAAGAAATGGCGCTGGAAGGGAAGAACGGCGTTGCTTCTGCAGTCGATTATAGAAATGTTCCTGTTATTGAGGCATATACTTCATTACCCGCTTTTGGCATTGTGATGTTGCTGAAATTGGATCAGGATGAACTATTTATGCCCATTAATGATAAATTAAAAGACATTACCCTTTATTTGGTCGCCCTGATTCTTGCTGAAATTCTGTTATTGAACTGGTTTATCAGAAAACTCATCAGCTCTGAAAAGGAAGCACACCAATCAAAGATTAAGGCTGAAGAGTATTCCATTGAATTAACCAATAAAGAAAAAGAGTTACGTAAAAGGCTAAAGGAAATAACTTGCCTCTATGAGATACGCCAGGAAATGGAATTGGAAGTATCAATCGATGGAGTATGTCAGAAAATTTTTAAGCATCTGATCCCCGCTTTACAATTTCCACATACCAGCATAGCGGAAATTTTAATTAACGATAAGCGCTATGTTTCTCAAGATTACGATAAGAGTCAAAGTATTGAGGCACAATCCACTAATATTATTGAAATAATAAAACCTGTCAGGTCAAGCGATAGAAAATCCATATTTAATTTTTTTATTCACTCCGACATCTATATTAATCATAAAAATCATGGATACTTAAGGGTTTACTACACGCAGGATGCGCACAGCTCCAATACCGAAGAGCAAAAACTTATCGATGCAATCGCAAGTGTTCTAGAAGGTTGGATTGAGCTTAGGCAGGTGGAGGAAGCTTTGGTATCCGTCGCCGAAGGTCAGGTTCATAAAATTGGACAGGAGTTACACGACAATATTGGCCAACAAATAGCCGCGGTTGCATTTCAAGCCAGCGTACTGGAAGTACAAACCGGAGATACGAATGTACCGCGCGAGAAAATCTCGGAATTAGCAGCATCCATTGCACTACAAACTCAAAATCTCGTGGTAAATATTAAGCAACTTTCAAAAGTTCTATTACCTTTCGAATTAGAAGCGAATGGATTGATTTCCGCTCTTCAAACACTCGCAACTAGAATTAGCGAGACGTATAATGTAATCTGTAAGTTCACCAATAATATTAGCGATGAGGACGTAGGCAGCGTAATAGCGCTTAATATGTATAGAGTTGCCCAAGAAGCGATTAATAATGCAGTAATTCATGGTAAAGCAAGGCATATATCAATTTCTTTAACCATAGAAGAATCAAATGAGAAACTTCTGCATCTCACAATCAGTGATGATGGTCAAGGCTTCGATGAATCCGAGTCTAGTTCAGAAGAAGATTTATTTTCTGGAATGGGAATAAAGATTATGCATTATCGTGCAAAACAATTGGATGGCAAGTTAAAAATCTTAAGACGAAATGTAAGTGGTGTAGAAGTGCATTTCATAGTTCCAGTAAATCAAGGTGACAATTAGTACCAAATCAAAAATAATGTTAGTCGATGATCACGCCATGATTAGGCACGGCATGGCAATGCTGATTAACATGGAAGCGGATATGGAAGTCACTTGTGAAGCGGGAGATGGTCCGGAAGCAATTGAAATTATAAAGAAAAATATCAAGGAAAACATTCCCATTGATATATTGATCTTGGACGTTTCACTTAAATCTGTATCCGGGCTTGAAATAATCAAAAGCATCCAATCATTAGCCCCCTCATTGCCTGTATTATTTATTTCGATGCATGATGAATCTGTCTACGCTGAACGTGCATTAAGAGCCGGTGCTCGTGGATATGTCATGAAACAGGAACCCAGGAATGTTCTGATAGCAGCCATTCGCGAAGTATTGAAAGGTAATATTTTTCTGAGTAAAAGTATACAAGAACAGGTATTAAGGCGAATTGCAGTGAGAGGCTATGAGCAAGAGGCTACGGTAAGTGCGCTGACTCCCAGTGAATTCGAGGTATTCCATTTAATTGGTCTTGGCTATAACAGCCATGAAATTTCAAACTTATTATCACGTAGCGTTAAAACGATAGAAACACATCGATTTAATATTCGTACTAAATTGAAATTGAGAGATACGGGAGATTTAATACGTTATGCAACCAAATGGTTTGCAGATCAATAATAAATCTCCTAGCTCTGAATTCTCAGTACTGAATCAACGAAGAAAACTGTCGCAAAGTGAAATTTCACAATTATTCCAGCCAGATCTCATTACATAACCAAGAAATTCTAATTCTATATACAAGAGGGATAATTCTTAGGACAAGCGGCTCTCAAGCCGCCTGATGGAGTGCTTTTTTGATTATTATAGTTCATAACCTCCAGAACATCATCGACATATTTAGGGATACGCTGCCAGAATATGTAGTTGGATTTCAATTCGTCGCGTGCAAATACAAGAAGCTCCTGAACGGTGGGCACATGGCCTTTTTTATCGCCCCGCGTGTTTAAATAATTGACCTTCTCCACGGTCGGTGCTATCGGTACAGTTCCTGAGAGCTTAGAGAAATAGTGATATGCGCCTGGGGGGGAATAGGGACTGGGTGGAAAATTCAGCCCCGGCTCATCCGGATAAACATCCGGGCAACCGAGTGCTCCTCCCATTTTTACCATCGCGGTAGTGATTTGCTTGAGATATTCGCGTGGATAATTGATTTCCTGAATGGTCATGGTGTTAGGGAAGAATGTTCGTGCTTTTTGCTGCACAATGATTAAATTGTTGAACCATTTATCAGCTTGAGTCGTTGTCAGCGGTTTCACCGCTTGCCCCATAGCCGTCTCGATCATACCGATACCTTCAAAATTCGGATGGGAGTTGTAGCGTTTACCGAGTGCCTTGAATAAGGCGATCAGGCGGTCACGTACATAGGGATTCCATAATTTGATGTTATAGCCGTCTATCGTTTTAGATCCTCCCCAGTCATTGAATGCAAATGCGCCGCCCTCATATTTAGGGGCTTTTAAATAATCCGGTATGAGCTTCCAGTCAGCCTCGAATGATTTGGTCTGCACTTGAATGACCAGACGCTTGTTCATTTTAGTAAGCTTGGCAAGATGCTTGTCGATGGAAGAGAAATCATAGACCCCCGGTGATTTCTCCAGCCAACCCCATAAGTAACGCAGTTGCATGCCCCGCAGCGCGGGTGTTGCCTGAAGCTCTTTATAGACTTTTGCCATGTAGATCGGGTCGTCATTAGCCCAGTTTTGAATGGTGTAATAGTGACCTGGGTTCCATTTTATCCCCGTGGTACCGGCGGGCAGTGGGGCCGCATGCCCTATTCCAGTGGATGCAACAATCATACTTATGACGAATAACGCTGTAATGAATATAGCATTTATCCGTTTGCGCACAGTCGGTAAGATAATGTTTGGTTTCATGAAATTCTCAACTTTCATTTAAGATTCCTTTGATGAGTTTGAAGAAGTTGTGTATTGCTCAAAGTTTGGAGAAATGCTTCGCAAGATTGTCTGATTTACTCCAATCAGTCTGCAAATGAAAACTATTCACATCGCTGATGTTCATAAATACTCTTTTCTTCCTAATGCAATCTCATAATTTGAGCGCCGTTATATTCCGGATTGCAAAGAATCGCGGATATTTCTCAAAAACACATTATCAAAAAACAGATAATGAGCGCTATTTAGAGCGGAAAACTCCTGAATAAGAACTACCCGCTCTTTTTAATACGTGGCAAATTGATTCATTATCATCAACTTGCCGATTGGCATGGAAAATGTGGTGTACACAGTTAACCATCGAGAGTTTTTTCTGCAATGACTTGAATTGCAGACAGTATTCAGGGAATACTGCTTATGAATGCCACAAAAGCACCTGCTGGATATTGCTGGACCAACCGTAGATCGGGTGATCCTTTGGATAAAATATTGGAAGGCTGTTTCCGGTATAACAATAAGCCAGTAATCCAACAGGTCGTCTGTAGTAGCCGCAGCCTTGATCTGACAAATGTCCATTTTGGCAAAACATTGCCGAATCCAGCTACGGCTACTACAGACGACTCGTTGGTATTGAGCTTACTTAAATTCAGTTTCTTAAAATTAAAAAAATTAAAAAAACCTGAGGCCGTTAAAGTGGTACTTATTTAATGAGACGAGGCGAGGCTTTCTTGGGATAAAAACTACCTAATAATAAGTAGATAATGAATAAAGCTATCCCCATCAAAACTTCATCACTTAATTGAATAATGCCCATATTAACGTTGACAGCAGGATGCTTAATATTCATATACATTACAAATAAAGTAAGCAGCATTGTCATTAAAGAGAAAATAAAAATTTTCTGAATTGCCATATTAACCTCCCATTATGAAATGAAATATTTTGCGCACAATGATCTGGATTTTAATTAACTAATCCTTACCAACATTATTGAACAATCCACCTTCTTAATTAGCTCCTCAGCTACGGAACCGGAAAAGAAACGCTCAAGTCCTTTACGATTTGAGGTGCCAACTACGAGCAAATCCGCTTTCCATTCAGTTGCTGATTCCGCAATCGCCATACTGATTGCATTTAAACCGTACTGATCATCAACGACGAGAAGTTTTGTTTCGATTTCTAAGTCATTGATATTTGATTTTGCTTTTTCCAATACTTCAAGCCCTGCTTCCTGGCCAGACTCAAGATCATCATTATTAATACAATGCCCTATACATAATGATGCTTTGAAAATTTCAGCAATTTTTGTAGCTACTGCCAGGGCCTGTTTTGAGAACTCGCTCTCATCAATTGCAATATAGACTTTTTTGTACATGATTAAATTTTATGAGGTTCATTGATGTTTTTTGTAGCAGTGTTTTAACAACGCGTTGCACACTGCCACAAACATGCTTGAAACTTTACTTACAGCAAATTCGAATTATCAGTCTTCAAGCTACGAAAATATCTTTTTACAACTTCTTTTCCAGGCATATTGTCATGTTTGGTATAAACCATATAGTGAATGACGCCATGGATTGCCATTGCGGCCAATAACCCTTCAAAGATACCCACCTTAAACACCAAACCCGCAGTAATCACTGCCAGAATCAAGGCATATGAACCATAATGCGTCACGTGGACTAATCCTGCTATCATTTTGTAACCGGTAAAGAGCATGATCGCAGCAAGCGCAAATTTTGGAAGAAAATCAAGATACTGCACATTAAAGGTAAAAAAGCAAACAACACAACCGATGATCAAAACTGAGAATTTGGTCATGGCGCCAGCCAGTTTATTGGTCGTGCTCTTGGCAAGGCCATCCAGATTTGTCATGCCATGGAAGAAACTTGAACCCAAATTAGCAATCCAAATCGCCAGCAAGCTATTGTTGCTGTCGGTTTTGCGTTTCAACGGATCAATTTTCTCTATCGCCGCATTACTCATTACTTGCTCGATCACATCGACGATTGCCAGCATGGCGCAGAACAGAATCATGTAAACCATCATCATTACGGTGACATCTGCCGCAGGTAGCGGTAGTTTTAAATGAAGATCCACATCTTCTACTGAAATCATAGGAACGCTTACAAATTGTGCTAGAACTACCCCTCCAATGATGAGTGCGAAGTAAGGAATTGCAGGCTGCTTATCTTTAAATTTTGAAAAAAGAAATAAGAAAAGAGCAACCCCTGCGGCGGATATTCCCGCCATTTGTATCCGTGCTTCATTCCAGAAATCCTCGGTAACCATTTCTGCTGGAATTTCGTAGGTAAACTCAGAGAATTTCAGAAAAATTTTCAACCCAACCCCTGCCAGCAGACCCTCTACCAGATACACCGGTACTGCCACCAGCAAATACTTCTGCCAATTAAATTTCCATATAATCGCTTGCATTACCGCAGTCATGAAAATGCAGAATGCCATATTCTCCCAACCGAAAGAAGCGACTCCAAGTGCCAGAACGGGAGCAAGTCCGGCGGCGATGCCTGGTGATCCTATGTAATTACCTGGCCTGAACCACGAGAATAACCATCCTATCAGTGAAGCAAACACTACGGTCGCTAAACCCACTTTAATAGGATAATCCGACATGATCGCTATTCCGATTGATAATGGAATCGCCATTGCACCCGTTATTAAGCCGGCAGCAGTATCACGAAAAAAATACTGGGCTTGAAAAGCAGCAGACCCATACCCGCTCGCGTTTATATTTTCCAGATGGCGATTGCTTGCTGAAGACTCTTTCTCTATATGAGTTGCCATAAGTTAATTCCCCTCTCCAAATACAACCAATTTATTAAAAATTATAATTAATGGATTAAGACCCATTTTTTAGTTACCAGGATATTTTTGTTGCCCATGTTCATCAATTTGCCATTCCATCTTTCACAAACTGATTCATAAACATAGTGTTAATAATAAAATTATCCCTTTGCGATACGAGAGCATACTAATCCTGCGTGCAATCGGCTGTACATTGGGCAAAGTATTAAAGTAAACAGGGGAATTAATTATCCAAACTAAAACTATTACTTAGGTTTTCTAAGTATTTCTATTAGATTGGGTAAAAAAAGCGGACGAAGAATTTTGCAAGTGATAGATTTATCAGCTGAAAATCGAGAGGGATTGTCGCTAACAATAAGCTCAGAAGCTCTGACAAATTACTCTATAAAAACTATAACATGACTTATTATTATGTTAATGATTATTAAACAAATACCTCCAGATCGTCGTGCAAATAAATTTGTTTTCCTATGAAATATCCCAGCTTGAAATTCTTCTTGAATGAATAAAAAGCTTTATCCGAATTCTCTACGTTTTCCTATATAAACTGTGAGTATATAAACTTCTGCCGCATGACATTTTTGAATACCCTCAGAACTCTTTTGTATATACAGCACGTATAAAGAAGGTTTTGATTAGATAACTTACATATAAGGCAAGAACAATATCGGACAAAAGATAACCCGCAGCGATGCTGGATAATTTTGAAATTAATATCATTACAGAAACAATCAAAATGATCATATAAATCTGATTATGAATCATAAAATTACCCTCACATAAAAACTAATAAAAATTACCTGCGAAACCCGATAAAGCTCATCTACATGACATTATAGGCCATATATTAACAAAAAATTCACACTTATTTCACAAAAAATTCACAAAATGAGGATAACTTCCTGTTTATTAAACACATACACCTTAAATTCATAGAAAATATTTTGATTATGTCCCACTTTAATGCTCTATCTCGAGCTTGAATCCTCGAAAGCAATATTGCAAAAGTAATATGTAGTTATAATGAACACAATAATAATGGGAGTTCATTATTTTGAGCTGAATGAAAATAACAGTATCCTACCGAGTGAACAAATCACCGATGTCTCTCTATCATTCATTGACTGGTAATAAAAAAATCATTCAACTTTCATTTGAAAGTGGTATTGTCAAATTTTAGCAAAAAGGAATTAACATGCTTCGCGCACTTTTTATGCTGATAGTCTTTGTGAGTATGCTTCAGGGTTGTGCAACTTCCAGAGAAGTATTTCTTGCTGATGGAGCCAAAGGATATAACATCAACTGCAGTGGTTCTGGAAGAAACTATAGCCATTGCTTGGAAAAAGCCGGGGATATCTGCGGCACACAAGGATATCACGTGCTCAATCAGCAGGGTGAGATCGTTCCTTTTCCTCAGGCCATTCGTGATCTTAGAAATGCCCAATCAACTTCAATCGGATTTTTAACGCAATCGGGTTCGAGGGTAACTCGCAATCTATTTATCAAATGCAAATAAACGAAAGTACAATTGAAAAAATACTTTTCAAAAACATCCATCACCCCATTCGCATCAGTCAATCATACCTCCATCATGGATGAGCATATTTCAGCTTATTCACCCCGTACTTCGCGCTGTTACCAATCTTCAGCGTATACATACTGTTCGATAAATTGATAACATCATTCCTATGCAAAGAAGTAATTTTCGAGAACCTGCCCGTTCTAATCAATGAATAGACGCACTATCACAATACATTACAGTGTTTTTACGCTACGCCGAATTAAGTTAGAATATGTGCTTTTTAGAATTTATCTTAAGGGGAGTTCCTGAATGTCAATGGCTGACCGTGACGGTGTGATCTGGTATGACGGGAAGATGGTTCCCTGGCGGGATGCCAATACGCATGTATTAACCCATACGCTGCATTACGGCTTGGGCGTTTTTGAAGGGCTGCGCGCCTATGAAACCGCGCAAGGATCAGCGATATTCCGCTTGCAGGAACATACTGACCGCTTGTTTAACTCGGCACATATTTTCATGATGAAAATACCTTATAGCAAGGATGTCATCATGCAGGCGCAATGCGATGTCGTAAAACAAAACCAATTGACTTCCGGTTATATTCGCCCGATTGCCTTCTATGGGGCCGAAGCCATGGGGCTTTCCGCCAAAACATTATCCGTGCATGTCGCCATCGCCGCCTGGCCGTGGGGTACGTATTTGGGTCCTGAAAGCCTGGAGAATGGCATTCGCGTCAAGACTTCGTCGTTCACCCGGCATCATGTCAACATCAATATGTGCCGCGCCAAATCAGTAACCACTTACGCCAATTCCATTCTCGCCAATCAGGAGGTCGGACTGAATGGATACGATGAAGCATTGTTGCTGGATGTTGAAGGGTATGTTGCAGAAGGATCGGGAGAAAATATTTTTATTATCAAACAAGGCAAAATTTACACGCCTGACCTGACTTCCTGCCTGGAAGGCATCACTCGCGCATCCATTATTGAACTGGCGGCAGAAGTGGGCATTCCCGTTATCGAGAAACGCATTACACGCGATGAAGTTTACTGCGCGGATGAGGCTTTTTTCACCGGCACTGCTGCCGAAGTAACACCCATTCGCGAATTGGATAACCGCATTATCGGAGCTGGCAAGCGCGGGCCGATTACCACCCAGTTACAAACGCTATTTTTTGATTGTGTCAAAGGCAAAGCCAAGAATCACGCCAACTGGCTTACCTTGATTTAATAATGCACCATTGGAGCTAATTTGTATGAATCAACAAACCAATAATAAAGCCCGAGAAATCGAAGTGACTGCCGACGATCTACCACTCCATTGCCCCATGCCATCGATGCTGTTATGGAATTCCCATCCACGCGTTTTCCTGCCGATCGAGGCCACCGGAGAAGCGCTTTGCCCGTACTGCGGCACCCAGTACACCCTGAAAGGCGGCGCTGCACCCGGTCATCACTGAGACACACGGATTCACGATGAAACCTGCGTTTTGATGATCAACTGCAATGCGAACAATATCGGTTTACCGTGCTGTATTAACTACTTCTTTTTCGGATTTACTAAATAATGCCAACCATTCCTCACGAAATTTTTAAAGCTTATGATATCCGCGGTATTGTCGGCAAAACCATCACCGTAGAAAATGTCGAAAGAATCGGTCATGCCATAGGTTCCGAAGCGCGTGCCAGGAATCTGACCGCGATTGCAATCGGGCGCGATGGCAGATTATCAGGCACCGAACTTTCCCAAGCGCTCGCACGTGGTATCCGCAACAGTGGAATCGATGTGGTAGATGTCGGCATGGTCGCAACGCCCATGCTCTATTTCGCCGCACATCAACTTTGCCAATATTCCGGGGTAATGGTGACCGGCAGTCATAATCCACCTGAATATAATGGCTTCAAGATTGTGCTGGGCGGTCAGACGCTCGCAGCTGAAGCCATCCAGGCCTTGCGAATACGTATCGAAAATAATGACTTAACCCACGGAACCGGCAATTATTCCGAACAGACTATTGTCAACGCTTATCTCGAACGCATCACCCAGGATATCCAATTGAACCGTCCGCTCAAAATCGTTGTTGATTGCGGCAACGGCGTAGCGGGCGCATTCGCACCGGCGCTGTATCGCGGTCTGGGTTGTCAGGTCACTGAATTGTTCTGTGATGTGGATGGATCCTTCCCCAATCATCATCCTGATCCATCCGTACCCGAAAATCTCAGTGACGTTATTCATGCGTTAAGAACTACCGATGCCGAAATCGGCTTGGCTTTTGACGGCGATGGCGACCGGCTGGGCATCGTAACCAAGAATGGCAATATCATTAATGCCGATCGCCAGCTCATGTTGTTCGCAGCAGACGTATTATCGAGAAATCCCGGTGGAAAAATCATTTTTGACGTGAAATGCACCCGTAACCTGGCACCCTGGATTAGCAAACATGGTGGCACCCCTGTGATGTGGAAAACCGGACACTCATTTATCAAAGCCAAACTCATTGAAGAAAAAGCTCTGCTGGCTGGAGAAATGAGTGGACATTTGTTCTTCAAGGAGCGCTGGTATGGCTTTGACGACGGGTTATATGCCGGTGCACGGTTGCTGGAATTGATGAGCCGCGTAGCGGATATCGATGCAACGCTGAACAACCTCCCCGACAGCCTCAACACACCGGAAATACAGGTACGCACCGCTGAGGGTGAAAATCATGCTTTGATCGCACAATTACAACAGCAGGCAGTTTTCAGCGATCCGCAACAAGTCATTACTATCGACGGATTACGCGTTGAATACAACGATGGATTTGGCTTAGCCCGCGCCTCCAATACCACGCCCGTGATCGTGTTGCGCTTTGAAGCGGATAATGAAGCCGCGCTCAAACGCATTCAGGAAGATTTTCGCCACAATATTCTACAAGCAAAGCCGGATGCTCAACTACCCTTCTAGCTTGCACTAGTATCGCGGCAAATCATGTACATTGCCATTGCTCAGATTAATTGCACGGTAGGGGATATTGCCGGAAATGCAGCAAAAATACTGGCTGCGGTAAAACAAGCCCAGCAAGCGGGCGCCACGTTGATCATCACACCCGAATTGGCTTTATCCGGATACCCTCCTGCGGATTTGCTGCTGCGCGAAACATTTTGCCAATTGTGCCAGCAGACACTCACACAACTGGCACAATCGATTGACGACATCACACTGATCGTGGGTCACCCCAGTTTCGACGAAAACAAGCTTTTTAACGCTGCCTCGATCATTCATCAAGGTCAAATTCAACATACCTATCACAAAAGAATTCTCAATAAATCGCCTTTTTTTAACGAAACCTATTACTTTGACGCCGGCACTCAACCCTATCTGCTTGAACTGGAAGGCATCAAATTCGGCATTGATATTTGCGCCGATTTCTGGCTCGGCCATTTACCCGCGGAAACAGACCAGCCCCAGCCGGACATCGTACTCGTGCTGAATGCATCAGCCTACCATATCAACAAGCAAGTTTCCCGCTATCAAACCACGCACCAATTTATCAAGCATACCGGCATCCCAGTGATCCACACCAACTTGATCGGCGGACAGGATGAACTGGTTTTTGATGGCGCATCGTTTGCCATGAATGGACAAGGCGAACTTACCCATCAATTGAGTGAATTTTCTGAAGTCATCGAACTCATCGAGATTCAGAACAAACAACCGGTAAAAGGCAAATTAATGCCGGCACAATCCCCTGTAGCCAGTATCTATCAGGCATTATGTTTAGGCGTTCGCGACTATGTGCGGAAAAACGCTTTCCCCGGTGTGTTACTGGGACTCTCCGGAGGAGTGGATTCGGCGCTTGCACTCGCGATTGCGGTCGATGCATTAGGTGCAGACCAGATCAGAACCGTCATGATGCCGACACGATACACCGCCAGCATGAGCCTGGAAGACGCCAATGAAATGGCGGAGTTATTGGGGGTTAAGCATATCGAATGCGATATAGAGCCGCTATTTGACTTGTATCTCAAGAAAATTGCCGAGGATTTTCATATCTCGCCGGACTTGGCAGATGTTAATACCATGCCGGAAAATATTCAGGCGCGCATCCGCGGCACGTTACTGATGGCGCTATCCAATTATACCGGCTCAATGGTATTGACGACGGGCAACAAATCGGAAATGGCAGTGGGCTATTGCACCTTGTATGGTGATATGGCAGGCGGCTTTGCGCTATTAAAGGATATCAGCAAGACCCTGGTTTATCAGTTGTGCGAATATCGGAATCAAATCCAACGTGTTATCCCTGAACGCATTATCCGCCGCGCGCCATCGGCTGAGTTGCGCTTGAATCAGACCGATCAGGACAACTTACCAGCGTATGAAGTTTTGGATGGAATCATCGAGGCCTATGTCGAGAAGAATCTTACTCCGGCTGAAATCATTGCATTGCATTACGACGCAGCCGATGTTACCCAAGTTATCCAATTAATCCATAGTAACGAATACAAACGCCGCCAGTCTCCTCCAGGAATTCGCATCACGCACTGCGATTTCGGCACCGCATGGCGTTATCCCATCGTATCGCACTTCAAAAACTGGGCAACCCTCACTGCAGAGTAAGCATCCGCGGAACTCGTAAAACAAATCGATATCCTATTATCATGAAATTAGCTTGTTTGATAATTGCGCTATCGATCTATTTTCCAATCAATATCTTAGCGCACGAGTTGCCCGAATTGGGAGACGTATCGCAAGCTTCCATTACACCTCATCAGGAACGGCAGTTAGGCCTGCGAATCATGCGTCAGATTCGCACCGATCCCAGTTATATGGATGATCCCGAAATTGCCAGCTATCTTGGCAATCTGGGTCATAAATTGATCGCCAATTCAAATGAAGCCAATGCCAATCAATTGTTTGAGTTTTTCGCGCTCGATAATCCGGCAATCAATGCATTCGCATTACCGGGGGGCTTCATGGGCTTCAACAGCGGTCTGATCATCGCCGCGCAAAGCGAATCCGAATTAGCGGCTGTAATGTCGCATGAAATTGCGCATGTCACGCAAAAACACCTGGCTCGTATGATCGCTGCGCAGAAATACGATCTGGTCAAATATATAGCGGCTCTGGCAGTCGCCATCGTCGCCTCGCGCGCTGACGCTCAGGCAAGCCAGGCCGTATTGGTTGCCTCACAGGCCAGCATGATCCAATCAAAGCTGGATTTCACCCGTAACCATGAAAAAGAAGCAGATCGTATCGGTTTAAGTATTCTATTAGACGCAGGATTTGATCCTCAAGGCATGGCAGCTTTCTTTGAACGCTTGCAACGAGCGGGGCGTTTTCATGAAAATGGCGCGCCTTCTTATCTGCGCACACACCCGATCACCTATGAGCGCATCGCGGATATTCAGAATCGCACACGTGAAATGCCTTACCGGCAAGTTCCGGATAGCCTCGATTTTCTACTGGTACGCGCCAAATTACGCGCATTGCAAGGCAATGCACGTGATACCGTGCGGCAATTCAAAACGCGCCTGACCGAGAAACGCTATAGCAATGAGGCGGTTGAACGTTATGGCTATATTCATGCGCTATTGCGCGCTAAAAAATACAAACAAGCCGACGCTGAACTCACACTCCTGTATCAATTTTTGCATAGCGATCCAACCGGATTTACGCTGACTAATCATCAGTTGGGAAAAACCGTACGGATTGAATCCAAAAATGTTATCGCCGGTGCAATGATTGAAACACTCTCAGCCCGGGTTAAACTCACCAATGGAGAAACTGCCGAAGCTTTCAATGCCTACAAAACTGCATTAAAAATTTACCCCCAATATCGGGCACTCATTCATGGTTATGCACAAGCCTTAATAGAAAACCATCAAATTGAGACAGCGCTGGAATTTATTACCCAGAAATTACAACTGATCCAGAATGATGCGCAATTGTTTAGCCTGCAAGCCCAATGTTATGAGCTATTAGGTGATAAAATGCTCAAGCATCGTGCGCTCGCCGAGTCTTATCTGCTAAAAGGGCACTACGCGGGCGCTGTTGATCAACTGAAAACCGCGCTACAAAACAGCAATGGTAATTTCTATCAGCTTTCCAGTGTGGAAGCACGTTTGAAGCAGGTAGAAATACTCCGGGAAGAAGCAGATAAAGCGGAAAAATAAAAGTACCCGGAGAATTTTAAACGCTATATTCGCCGTGCATTCCCGAGTTGCCTATTGCTACTGATCGGACGGTCCCATTGAATTTAAAATAAATCTCGCAAATGAGTATTGCTGGCACAAGAAAAATCATCATTGTTCTAATACTGGCTATCATTGCCGCCCTCTATTGGTATACCCGTGACACCAACGAATCTTCAGCGAGCAAATATAAAACCCGGAGCATAGAACGTGGCGATATCATACAAACCATCTCCGCCAATGGTACGCTTACACCTGTCGTGCTGGTCAACGTAGGCACGCAGGTATCCGGAACGGTCGCTAAACTGCATGCAGATTTTAATGATCAGGTAGAAATCGGGCAGATTCTGGCTGAGCTCGATCCCGCCATATTACGTGCGCAATTGCAGCAATCCAAAGCCAATCTTCTCAATGCGCAAGTTGCGTTGAGAATTGCTGAAAGTAAATTAAGGCGTCATCGGTTATTAAAGGAAAAGGAATTCATTTCATCCGAAGCATTAGAAATCATTGAGCAGGAAGCTGAAGCCGCACGCGCGCAACTGGCCATTAACAAAGCCCAGGTCGAACGGGATCAGGCCAATCTCAATTATAGTGTGATTCGTTCACCGATTTCAGGTGTCGTCATCGCACGGGATGTCGACATCGGTCAAACCGTAGCTGCGAATTTTCAGACCCCGATTTTATTTCAAATCGCCAAAGACCTGCGGCAAATGCAAATCAACATCAGTGTGGCCGAAGCGGATATCGGACAACTGCATATCGGCCAATTGATAAATTTCACTGTAGATGCCTTTCAGCAGCGGAAATTTTCCGGTACGGTCAAGCAAGTCCGGCTCAATCCGACCATCCAGGAAAACGTCGTGACTTATAACGTTGTGGCGATGGTTGATAATGATGATGGCACATTGTTACCCGGAATGACCGCCAACATCCATTTTGTCGTCAAGCAAAAAAACGACGTACTGCGAGTCCCCAATGCAGCCTTAAGATTTCAACCGAGAGACACAGAGCCAGGTGAAAGTGGGAAAATGACCAAACCCTCGCAACAACCGACTGTCTATCTGCTGACGGGAAATCAACCTTCACCCATTACCGTTGCAACCGGAATCACCGATGGCAATTTCACCGAAATTATCAGCAACGAAATCAAAATAGGGGATAAGGTGATCCTCAGTGAAGTAACTGATAAAAAAGAATCTGAAAGCAGATTCAAATTACGCGTATTCTGATGCCTTTGATTCAGTCCACACACTCCACTCAGTCGCTCATTCAATTAGAACGTCTTTGCAAAAGCTACAGTTTGCAGGATGCGCATGGCCAAACCCTTACCACCCAGGTTCTGCATCATATCGACCTGACCATTCATCAAGGTGAGTTTGTCGCCATCATGGGGCATTCGGGATCGGGCAAATCCACCCTGATGAATATACTCGGCTGCCTGGATACGCCCACCAGAGGTTCATACTGGTTATCCGGAAGAAACGTCGCGGCACTTTCCAGTAATGAATTAGCACAAATTCGTAATCGAAACATCGGCTTTGTATTTCAGGGATTCAATTTGCTCAAGCGTATGACAGCTCTCGATAATGTTGCAACACCCCTGCTCTACGCTGGCGTCAGCCGCTCCAAGAGTCGTCAGCAAGCATTGGAATTCCTGCGCCGCACCGGCCTGGAAGATTTTGCCATGCACCAACCCAACCAGCTTTCCGGGGGACAACAACAGCGAGTCGCCATCAGCCGCGCCTTGATCAATCATCCCTCGTTGATTCTGGCTGACGAACCCACCGGCAATCTGGATACGCAAACCAGCAATGACATTATGCAGTTATTCGAGCAACTCAACCGCAACCAAGGGATTACCATCATATTGGTCACACACGAGAACGATATTGCAGCCTACGCCAAACGTTTGATCCATTTGAAGGATGGACGCATTACGATTGACAGTTACCCTACCGCAGCAAGCACAACTAATCGATGAATCTATCCGCGATCTTTGGTGAAGCATTACGCGCCTTACGTCAGAACCGTCTGCGTACAGGATTGACCATGCTGGGCATGATTATTGGCGTTGCTGCTGTCGTATTAATGCTGTCGATCGGTCAGGGTGCACGCACCAAAATCAACGAAACCATCGCGGCGATGGGCAGCAACTTGTTGCTCGTAGTGCCTGGCGCCATGTCCTCCGGCGGTTTTAGTTTCGGCAGCGGCAGTGTCAGAACTTTGACCATCAATGATGCGCACGCCATCGCGGAGCTCACATCGATCCGGGCAACTGCCCCGGTAACCAGCGGCACAGTGCAACTCAACTATGCCGCCAAGAATTGGAGCACCCTTATTACCGGCACTACACCGGAGTATTTTGAAGTCGGCAACTGGACCATGGAATCCGGAACAGCCTTTACCGAAGCGGATGTACGTTCGGCTGCCCGCGTAGTTGTATTGGGATCGATTACGGCGAAAAATCTCTTCGGCGATGAAGAGCCCGTGGGCAAAACCATACGCGTCACCAACCGTCCGTTTCTGATAGTGGGGGTGTTAATGGCCAAAGGCCAAAGTCTCACCGGACGGGATCAGGACGATAATGTTTTTGTTCCGATCTCTACCAGCGAACGGCAAATCACCGGCAATCAGTTTCCCGGTTCTATCCGCTATATGCTGGTACAAGGCGCATCTGCGGATGAAATGGATATTGCGGAAATTGAAATTACGCAATTATTGCGTCAGCGTCACCGCATTCCCAGCGGCAAGGATAATGACTTCACTGTCCGCAATCTAACCGCCATCGCGGATGTTGCCACCGATGCTGCCAAGATTATGTCCATTGTACTCGGTGCAATCGCATCGGTTTCTTTGCTGGTTGGCGGCATCGGAATCATGAACATCATGCTGGTATCGGTGACGGAACGTACCCGTGAAATCGGCATTCGCATGGCGATTGGGGCCAATCAACGCGCCATTCTTACACAATTTTTATTGGAAGCGATGATGATTTGTATCATGGGCGGTTTAATTGGCTTGCTCATAGGCATTGGCGGGGCCTGGCTGGTCAGTCAGGTTGCTGATATGTTGATTGTCATTACTCTCGGAATGATTGGTTTGGCGTTTTTATTCTCTTCCGCAGTCGGCATTTTTTTTGGTTTTTACCCCGCTCAAAAAGCGGCTTCACTGAAACCTGTCGATGCGCTTCGATACGAATAAATGGCTGACATAACGACTCTAATCGACACGACAAGAATTTTTATACTCATGATTTCACTGATTTTAATTTAATAGCACTTGTGTTTGCCTTCATTTAATTCGATATATTAACCGTTTTCCAAAAGATAAACGCTTGCAATGTGCTATAGTCTTGGTGTGACAAATTCACAGATGTAGTACTTATCAATTTATTAAAGAGAACGTTAATTAAATGAAACTTTTAAAATTTTTTGCAGCAACAATTTTTGCATTGACATTAGTAGCTTGCGGTAAACCTACGGCTCCGGAAAGCGCTAAGGAAGAAGGTTACGGAACGACTCATGAAGGCAAACCGGCTGAAGGCCGTAATGAGCTTCCTGCTAATTAAATAGCCGCTCTGAAAAGCATTATTGGCATTGTTTATCGTTCAATGTCAGTGAATTGACTTAAGACCTCTGTAGGATCAGTTTATCGTTCCTACAGACCTTTAATCTTTAATACCAATAGAAATTTCATATCCCCGCGCGATCTCTGTTTAAACCGCCTCCGATTGTGTTAGAACTTTACTTGCTAGTTACGCTACCTTAAATTCCTACTCACGCCTATATACTCTCTGCGCTTCATCCGGATTCCGCCTTGGAATTCATATAAAACCGAAAAGGCTTTCTGCCACAAATACCAATGAATATTATATTTTGGTATCAATCGTTTTTTCATGTGAATTGTTATACTTCTTAAGGTCTTTACAAAATGCCGCAACCTTATCATTTCGATGCAATTGCGGGTTTATTTTTGACTGATCGGGTGATTCTTAGTCATTTCTCCACTAATGAGCCATAAGCAATCACTCTAAACCAGGCATTTCCGGTCAAACCCTCTATTTGCTGATCATTCGGCGATCAGCAAAGATTGTGGGTAGCCTTTTCAGGTTATACGCCATCGCCAATAGCATATGTCCGGCATGCACTAATGCTAAGTCACGGTAACACAGGATTTGGCATTGAACCAACGTGCCTGACTACCGAAGGTGCGCTCTACAACATTCCGGGCTTTGTGATCAGACTGTTGCATTGTAATTGCCGACGCGTGACTGAATGGTTCTTCGCGGCTTTATCCTGAATCCCGTTTTTAATGCCGTGTGATTTCAGAACATCGCGATGTTTCTGGCTGCTATATGCTTTGGCGGCATGGATGCGGGCTCCTGGCTGGATATGGGCTTTCTCCAACAAATTCAGAATGGCCGGACGCCCTGCTGTATCTCCCACATCGGTGCGTAATGTACAGCGATCGCTTTCTCGATAGTGTTCCAGTCTATCAATTGATTAACCTACTTCAGAAAATACCCTTTCCGAGTGCGGCGGGTTCGTCATATTCCGAAAAACTCATAGTCAACACTTCAATACATTTGGTTTAAAACATAATTGTAACGCCCGATCCTATAACCGAGGGAATGACCGTGCATAGGGCTCTCGATAATTTATAGGAGAGGTTATTGCTTGTTCTGTTTTTTTATTTGGGGCAACAGTTTCTCCATCAGTTGTGGAAACATCAAACGCTGGAAGTCTTGTCGGATTCCTGAAGACCCGAAAAATCACATCAGAATGGACCGGTTATTTCAAACGTTACACCATCCGCGCTATTTCCGGTTTTGCCTCGCTGAGAACTGAAATATAACCGTGATCCATCTGGGCTCAGAGCCGGGCCGGCTATTTCTGAACGATCATGACCAATTACTTGTAATAAGGGTAAAACATCATCTCCAGATAGCACTACAATTTGCATATTACCGCCATCCTCAGCCACGAGCAATTCACCTGCGGTATTGCCGGTAATATTATCAACACCGGTTAACACCGGTGAGAGGCATGATGCTGCATTATAGAGGATGCTGAGACGCTGTTTCTGTATGTCAAAAACCCATACGCAATCATCTCCCTTGGTAGCAAAGTAAATAAAATCCTGGTGATACCAGATGCCTTCACCGCCATCGAATGCAGTGCTATGGGGGATTTGTTTGCGTGTTGGCATATTGGCCGCCGATGGATCTGTCAGCGCATGCCAGCGGACTGTACCGATGCCGTCATCAATTACCTCGGCAACTTCAAGAACACCGTCATCCAGGTTGGGATTGCCGACAGTATCGAATGAATGAGCAGTGTAGCGATAAAATCGACCTTCCGGTTTGTCTTCAGTCAGATATAGCTGTTTGTTGCGCGTATCCACCGCAACAGCTTCATGCCGGAATAAGCCTAGGGATTTTCTGGCCTGTGCTGGTTTGTAACCAAACGGATCGCATTCCCATACCTGACCTTTATCGGTTTCTTCACATGATAGCCATGTTTGCCAGGGCGTATGCCCACCTGCACAGTTACGGTCGGTTTGGGTCAAAATCGAATACGCATCAACCAGTTCTCCCTGTGCATTAAAACGTAACGCACCTGCACCGCCTGCTTGATTCTCCAGCTCGCAGTTGGAAACATAAATCCAGCCACCATCTGGAGAAGCAAAGGTGGCGCCGCCATCCGGTGCGGCATGCCACGTATAGTCAAAAAGCTTTTCACCTGAATGTGCTACGATACGTGAAGTAAACCCTGCTGGTAAACGCACACCATTATGATCCGGCGGCAAAAGCTTGCCGTGAGTAGCTATCGATAATGACATAGTTGCGGCTTTTAGTGGAGAAGGCAGCAAGGTGTTGCCCAGAAATGCACCTAAGCTCATGAATCCATACTGCAATAATTTACGCCGTTTTAGATCTGATATTTTCATTTTACATGTAGCCTTATGTATTAAACCTCATGATAGACATAAGGTTTTATGCGGCGAGATAGTTTACAATGCTGCATCGTCTTATATCTATGGAATGAAAGTATTGAGCAATGATTCAAATATTAAAACCAATTGTATCGCTTCTAATGTTTTTAACCGTGCTGTTTTTTATCAACACAATACTTACAATCACGACCAGCTTTTCCAATGGGTTTAATACACTTTTTTCTCTGGCCTGCGCTGTGCTAGCTACTGGATTTACCTGGAAACTGATTGCGGGTAAAAAAATAAATACGCTCGTTGCTGTCATTGGAGGTGCGTTAATTCTTGGAGGATTATTTTTTACGTTAGGTTTCTTAGGACCGATGGTTATCGCCAAAGACACCAATCAAGGCCCCATGATCGGAATCTTTATTGCAGCACCGTTGGGGATTATTCTGGGTGGAATTGGGGGGTATGTTTATGTTTCGCAGCAAAAGGGGGATTGATGAACTTCTTACAGTAATGATGAAAATTGAATGGCTTATTTGAAAATTCTGGTTTAGTGAGAGAAATTTTTTCAAACTTATTAATTAGAGAGCTATATAACCATGCGCAAAAATTTTTTAGCAATAATTCTAGTATTGTCAGCTTTATTTCTTGCTATACCTATCTCGGCAGTAGCGAAGCCTAATTTCATATTCATACTGACAGATGACATAACACCTGATGACCTACGTTTTATGCCACGAACACAGGAGTATTTTACTGTCAATGGCGTTCGATTCACAAATGCCTTTGTATCATATGCCGCTTGCTGCCCATCACGAGCAACTTTTCTGACTGGAAAGTATTCTACAAATCATAGTGTAAGATCCAATGTGAGACCATCCGGTGGTTTTGATGCATTCTATAACTCCGGATTGGAGTCGGCGACAATCGCGACAAAATTGCAGGAAGGTGGCTATAACACGGCCTTCTTCGGCAAATATTTCAACGAATATGGAACATCAGCTTTAGTAGATCCGGAAAGCTATATTCCCCCAGGTTGGAATTATTGGTATGCATTTGTCAACACAAAGTACTTCAACTATAAGCTTAACGAGAATGGAATAACTAAAAGTTACGGGGATAGCGCTGAAGAATACGGTACAGACGTTATTGCCATGCACGCAAGAAATTATCTTGAAACAGCCCTACTAGGGGATTCTCCTTTTTTTATGATGATTGCCCCCTATGCTGCCCATGCATCAATTGAATCAACGGAAACCCCCCGTCAGCCCATACCCGCTCCGCGACATAAAAATCTATTTAATGGCATGACCGCACCTAGATTTGCCTCATTCAATCAAGAAGATGTTTCGAAGAAAAATTTTAATGTGCGAAACAACTCTTTATTGTTGCCAGAGGATATCGAGTGGATTGACAACAATTTTCGTGCGCGAATAAGATCGTTACAATCGGTAGATGAAATGATTGGAAAATTAATCGATCAACTGCAAAATTCTTCTAAAGAGCAGGAAACCTATCTCATCTTTACATCTGATAACGGATACTGGTTTGGAGAGCATCGCTTCAAAGTTGGGAAAGCTGATTTGTACGATCAATCTCATCACGTTCCGTTTGCAATGGCCGGACCAAATATTCAGCGTGGCTTGGTGCGTAACGATCTTGTTGTCAATACTGATTTTTTCCCGACAATATTAGAGTTAGCTTCTGTTTCGCTTTCTGGAAGCAACTACGATGGTCGATCATTTCGATCATTGATAGAGGCATCAACAAGAGAAACAACATTTAGCAGAAACTCATTCCTGATCGAAACAGGTGTAGATCAGAAAGCTGGGATTCGATTTAAAAGCTATGCATATTTTGAATCCGCATTCCAGGGAGTGCCTTTAAAAGAGCTGTACGATACCGAGTTGGATCCTGATCTTGTTTATAATATTGCAGAAAAATTAACCAGTGAATCTTCTGCTTCTTTACAGAGTGCTCTCGCTGAATTGCTCACTTGCAAAGGTGATACTTGTAGAGCGCTCGAAAATAAATTTTCAGATTTGCTTGTAAAGTTAACTGATTGAACTAAATTACCTTCGCTGGGGAGTCGAAGCAGTTTATATATTGTGTTGTATGCGAGTTAAACGCTGCGTGTGTTAATGAACTGGTGAATGCGATTGTCAGGATAAGAAAAGCAAAAAATGCTAACTGTACGATATATAACCGATGATTACTTTTTCGCATTTTATGTTCTCCTGATTAGCTGTTTGCTGGAGTGCTCAGATGAGAAATCAGAAAATTCTGACCCAATCTGAGTACTCAAGCAGCATTAGCCAACTGTGTGACTTGTTCGACAATGACCCGGATTTCTTCTGCAATTGCATCAGCTTCGCTGGGATCGATACCTAGATTGATCCACTCCTGCTCAGTAATTTCTTGTGCAGCGTGTTCAGAAATCCCTAAGTCAGGCAGTAATTTTTCTGCGATATTAACCAGTCTGACTAAGGATTGATCCACTTCCGAATCCATTTTGTCGGGTATATGGTGGTAGCGTATCACGGCGATAATTTCCGCCGGTAGTTCCCAATGAGTGCCAAGTTGTGCGCCGATCTCACCATGGTCTGTGTCCAGTAGTTCATGTTCTATCTCTAATAGTGATGCTTCGGGAGTTGTTCTCAATCTTTCGTGAAGTGTATCGCTGAGATCTTTAGCGATGAAGCTTAAAACGTTATAGCCAATATCATGCAAGAGACCTGCAAGGAAAATCTGATCCTCCATCGGGCGGATTCGTGGGGGCATGTGTTTGGCGATGGTGCGCATTGCAGAAGCGATAGTGAGACTGTGAGTCCATAAATCCCTCGCTTTCAGCTTTCCTTCGGGCGACCTGGTGAATGCTGAAATGGCTGCCATGCCGATAGCGACAGTTTTAATCTGTGTTAATCCTAGACGCATGGCAGCATCGCTGATTGAAGAAATCATGCCGGGTGAACCAAATAAGGAAGCATTTGACAAGCCGATAATACGTGCAGAAATTTGTGGATCTTGTGCGATAAGCTTGAGTAATTGAGTTTCGCCTTCATCGGTATTTAACGCTAATGCAAGCATTTTTCTTGCAATAGCCGGCATGGCGGGAAGTGTATGGATATGCTCGAGGGATTGCTTTAAATCAATAGGGTTAATCATAACAGTATGCTCCCGCAATGGATTACCATTTCTTGATATACAATTTTATTCATCTTGATGACTCTTAATCAATTAAAAATAAGACAAATAATAGGATCCTGGGTATTCTTATAGGATGGCCAGGGTAATTATTTATCTTGATGCTTGAAGTAAATTACATCTAGAATTACTGAGCAGTGTTGATATTTATCATTATAGAAAACAAAAGAAATAAGTAGAAAATGAATAGAAGTGTGAAAGGTTATCTTTTCTGAGTTTTTTTATTTAAAACAAGATCGATGAATAAGTGAACTGATCAACTAGTAGTGTGGAGATTTTGGCTTGGCGGTATACAAGCTATAATTTCTAATCATAATTATCTGTCTGCGAAGATACGGGCATAATGAGAAGGGTAAGTGGTTCATGACCTGCAATCCAATACAACGCAAATTTAAATCTTCGATCGTTATGTGCTCATTCTCCATGGTATCGACAGTCTTTTAAGCTCCAGTTTATGAGTAACAATGTAGCTTGTCTTCAGACTTTTCTGCATAAAAGGCAATTGTTCTTTTTTCCGGCTGTTCTGGTTGGGATTTGTTTATTAGTGATAGGGTTTTATGCGGATCACCTACATTCACGTAATCTGGAACGTGAAATACGTGATGCGGCATTAATTCGCTTAAGTTTGTTACGTGCTGACCTGGAAGGAAAAATCACCAGTAATGCTCAACTAGTACAGGGGCTCGCTGCATCTATCTCTGTTGAGCCGGATTTGTCGCTGGAAAAATTTGCCCAATTAGCACAATATTTATTTAAAGGCCGATCACAGCTTCGTAATATTGGTGCTGCTCCTGACTTGATAATACGTTATATGTATCCGGTTGAAGGCAACGAGGCGGCAATAGGTCTAAATTTCCGGGAACATCCACAGCAGCTTGAGTCGGTATTGCGTGCGCGGGATAGCGGACATCTTATTATCGCGGGGCCGGTTGATTTGGTTCAGGGCGGATTGGGATTTATCGCGCGGATTCCGGTATTTCTTGATAATGCTGAATCCGAAAAGAAAGCTTTCTGGGGCATGATCTCGGCCGTGATTGATGTGAATAAACTATATCAAGCAAGTGGCTTATTGGATTTTGTGAAAGAATTTGATATTTCGATCCGAGGCAAAGATGCGTTAGGTAAAGCAGGCGAAGTTTTTTTCGGCACTGATCAATTATTTGTGCAAAATCCTGTGTTGCTGGATATTTCCTTACCCTATGGTTCTTGGCAGATCGCTGCCATTCCTAAAGGAGGGTGGTCGGTCACTGGCAACGAGGGTATTGTCTTTCGCTTGGGTTTGGTATTCACAGGCATTTTAATTTTATTACCCGTTGTTTTAATTGCCAAGTTTCAACAAAAGGAACGGGATAACGAGGCCCGGCTTAAAGCTTTATTCGCAATATCCCCCATTGGTATCGCGTTGAATGATTATGAAACAGGAAAGTTTATTGAAGTCAATGATGCATTGTTGGTTCCAACCGGTTACACGCGAGAGGAATTGTTAAACCTTACTTATTGGGACATTACACCTAAAGATTATGCGATACAGGAGGCCCAACAGCTTGAAAGTATGCAAGTGACAGGTAGTTTTTGTTCCTATAAAAAAGAATATATTCGCAAGGATGGCAGTCATTACCCGGTTCAGCTTTATGGGATAGTGATCTACGATGTTTCTGGTCGAAAATTAATCTGGTCGATGGTTGAAGATATTACCGAGCGCAAAGCCGCAGAGCTGTCGCTTATTACGGCTCGATATGAAGCGGAACGGGCAAATAAGGCTAAATCCGAATTTCTTTCCAGCATGAGCCATGAATTACGTACGCCTATGAATGCGATTCTTGGTTTTAGTCAATTACTTGAGTTGGAGGGTTTGGATGACCGTCATTTGACATACGTTAAAGGAATCAAGTCGGCGGGCGTTCATTTGCTTGCATTAATCGATGAGGTACTGGATTTGGCAAAAATTGAATCGGGACGCATAGATTTGCAACCCGAGTGGATTGATATTTGTACCGTAGTTGAGGAATGCATCAATTTGGTGAAAATACAAGCAGATGGGCAGGATATCAAACTGACACACAGTGGAATGGCGGATAAGGTTTTATATACTGACCGAATCCGATTCAAACAAATTATCCTCAATTTGATTCACAATGCGATTAAATACAACCGTAAAGGCGGATGGGTGCATATCGAACTCAAGAATTCGGATAACCCGGAATATTTAAAAATTATTGTTATCGATTCTGGGATTGGTATTGCTGCTAATAGATTGACAGAGTTGTTTCAACCTTTTAATCGTCTTGATGCTGCAGGTAGCGCCATTGAAGGTACAGGGATAGGATTATCGCTTACGCGCCGAATCATTGAAATGATGGGTGGTTGCATTGGTGTGAAAAGTGAATTGGGTGTCGGAAGTACTTTTTGGTTCGAATTGCCGGCGAGAGGAATTAATGACAGGGATACCATAATCAATACAGAGCAGGCCACATGAATCAGCTCAGCCTTTCTGTTTAATGACAAGTAACCCTTCTCCTGTTTATAGCGAGGGAAGGGTTACTAATTGGGAATTACTGGAATCAGCGTATTACCATTCAACCTTACCCGCTAATGCCCAAGTCAGGCCACTATCGGTTGAAATATAAGTACTATCTCGTGCAACGCCTAAAATAGTGGCATCAAGCGCAAAGCCGGGAGAAAGACGGAATTCAGTAAATTGAATATTTTCTTGCAACAATGAAGTGCCTATATTTTCAGATACTGCTATATTTCCTTGATTATTAAGTGTAATCTTATACAAACCTTTCCCATGGACATTGACGAAGATAAGTCGATCATTGGAAAAATTGGGAGAAAACTCAATTTGATGGATTGCGTTCCCTGGACCTATATGGTTCTGAGTCATTGTAGTCCACACATTGCCCCCATTCTTTGAACGATATAAGCCATTACTTGTGCCGATAAAGACTAATTTGTCCGTAGCGTATTGAGGGGAAACGGCAATTGATAAATGCTGCTGTCCCGGTAGGCCACGTAATGTGATTGACTCGAATCTCTGTGATTGTAACCAGCTGTTACCACCATCCGTTGTGCGCCAGACTTTTCCAGCACGATTTGCGGCAAAAGCTGTACGATCATTCGCGTAGTTGGGTGAAATAGCCAGGCTTACAATATGGGATGTAGTAGGGACACCCCGCAGCCAGCGCCAGCTGTTACCACCATCAAGGGTTTGAAGAATTCCATGTGATCTTGTCCCTATATAGATCTCCCGATCAGTTTCAAATGTGGGCGATAAAACGAATGCATTGATAAAAACCGCAAATGGCGATATCTCAGTAATTTTAGGAATAAATTTTGTAGTCCAGTTTTGTCCGAAATCGTTCGAAAATCCAATATGCCCAGTATTCCGTGAGGCAACTGCCGTAGGCGAACCTGATTGATTCTGAGAAAAATTGACATCAAAAGCACTCATTGGAAGACTCAGACTAATTGGAACTGGCCACCCCGTTCTATCCATAGTCCATGTCGTACCACGATCGCTAGAAGTGTATATACCCCCACCGAAGTATGTTGTTGCGATCACGGATTGATCATTGATGAAGTTAGGTGACAAGGCCAATCCGGTGAGTAGATTTTTTCGGGTTTGTTTTTGTGCCCAAGTAATACCGCCATCTTTCGAAATGAAAAGCCCATCATACGCCGACAGAAAGACCGTTTGGTCTGCTGAGAATGTATTGGATACCTGCAGCTCACTGAATTCTTCCAATGCAGCAGTTTGTCCGGTAACTGCCGCTCCGGATGCATGATAAGTCCAGCTGTCGCCGCCATCCGTTGATTTATATACAGCCTTTGTTAAGCTGGTACAGAAAACGGTGCGATCAGTTAAATAGTTTGGAGATAGTGAGACATTATTAATTGCCTCCAATGGCAAATTGGCTGGTTTGAGGGTAAAGCTTGCGCCCGTATCATTGCTGTAATAGATTCCGTCAGCAGTAGCCAGAAATACTTCTTTAGGGTTCCCTCCTGACATTGCGATGTCATAAAAGGTTGTTCCTGCAATATTTCCGATACTGCTCCAAGTGAAACCTCCATCAGTAGATTTCTGCAGATTACCTGTTTTATTGACAGTAATGACCGTCAGATCGGTTGTGAAGCTGGGTGATACGGCTACCAACTGTATGCCTAGAGTTGAATTTTGTACTCTAGTCCAGGTGGTTGCTGCCCTGGAACGCCGGTAAAGCTGACCATTCATTGTAGTTAAGAAAACCACGTAATCATTGTTTCCGAATTTGGCTATAGTCAATTCCTTTATTTTTAGATTGAGAAGCCCGGTATTGGAAAGCTGCCAGGAATTTCCTTGATCCAAGGATTGATACACCCCATCTCCCCTGGTTGTGGCAAAAACCGTATTATCGGTACCATAGTTTGGTGAGATGCGAATAGAGATTTCTGCAAATACATTATCCAACCCGTTTGGCAATCGAGTCCATGTCGTACCACCATCAGTTGATCGCAGAATGTTTGTATATTGATCTGAAGTCGCTTCTGCATCGGTGGACAGAAAGAGAGTCTTATCAGTAGCATAATTAGGGGAAATACCTAATCCAAATACCATATCATGCGGATTATGGGCATGAATTTTATTGCTACTGATACATAGTAGTATGAGGAGGGTAAATAATGTTACTGGATATTGAAAAAAACTAGTTTTCATTCTTGTACCTCTGGTTAGTAGATATAATTACTTATCATTATTAGTCAATAATTACAATAGGTTGTTTAATATATTATATGCTTGCGTTTAGTTACGTTTAAATTCTTAATTTAATTTCTTATGGTCATTCTTAGCCATTTATATAAGTCGCTTGATTCTATTTAAATAAAGCACCCCGCCGCAAGCAGCGGGGTATTAACTGCGCTCTACAATCTGCTGGTTTTCAACCAGCTTTCGCCCCAAGGGGGCGGGGAATTAAACCCGCAGAGATTAAAATGATTGTGAATACTAAGCAATTGATTATTATTTAATATGATTAATTTATTAACTATTGTCGAAATGTCATCGAATTGTATATTATAAAAATATTAAAATTCTACTCGCTGCTAATGAAATGTATTTTAAAAATTAAGCATTTAAAAAAAGGCTTACATTGTATGTTTGTTTAATACCGATCAGTGTGATAAAAATCGCAACTTTGTAGCTTTAAAACTCAGTCAGTGGCAAACGTCCCGAGATACGAGAGTTATGACACAGACGTACCCTTTGACGATCAATACTCGATGATAGTTTTCTCTGAAATCGACTTTTTCTCATAACAGGTCTTAACTTACAGCGGGCGAATAGGTATGCAAGTAATGAATACTCTATTGCAGTTACCAAATACGGCCATTAAAGATTGATAGACTGATTGGAGCTTTTGCATACAGAGTATTGCTTATAACAAATCACGCTATCCACCAACCCGCTATATCGTTCTTTAACTTGCTACCTCAAATTTTGCCATCAGACTCTAGTTTCTATCTGTTGCATAGTATTCTCATAGCTCTCAAATAATAAGTGACAGGCCGCTGTAATTTTATAGTAACACTGTACTGAATATGTCCTAATATATGTAGGAATGTTCTTGTCAGATTAATTGCAGCAGAAACGGGGCCAAGCTTTTTTCGTGATGTTGAACCCAAAGGCTTTGCTGTGTGGATCACTGCATCCGAAGTTGGTTGAACAAAAGCATTTATCTCGCTAAGAAAATGCTGAACAAATCCCGAAGTTTGGGACAATCGTGTTTTCTGATATTTTTTTACATACACCATGTCATGCCAATCGAGCTTTGTGGAGCTTGACTACAATCACAAGAAACGGGAACGGGCGCGTGATCCTGAAATGCATCAGACGAAGAAGGGGAAGCACGGGCACTTTGGCATGAAAGTGCATGCTGAGGTAGACGTGGATTCCGGAGCGGCGCATACGGTTGAAATTGCCGCTGCCAATGAAGCCGATATCAACATCCTGTCCAAGCAGCTGTGGGTGGAAGACGAGGTTACTTTTGGCGATACGGGCTACACCAGTGATGAATACAAACGCGGGGCACGACAGTTTGGATTCACCCGGCCCCGCACCGCGGACTGATGAAGAATGCTGTCCAGGTAAATATACTGATGATGGATTTGGCCAACCTGTACCTGCTGCGCAGGCGACTGCTGACCAGTTGAGGAATAAGGCCGCTCAAAATACCCCGGCGGCAGACGATGAGCGGAAACGGGGGAAATTCGGCGTCAAATTGTCGCTGAAGAATAAAGTGCCGCGAATCCGTGTTCAAAAAACTGGCAGTAGTACCAAAAAATCTGGAAACCGCTAATTGTTCAGCGGCTCTTTAGATAATGAAGTCACGAGATTAGAACTATGAGATTCTTGTAAAAACACAAGGATTTCATATGACATATTCACACCGCAGACATGACGAGACCTTTGCACGGTGTCATGAGCGGTACCAGAATAAGGCAAAAATTTGCGAAAAAGCGGAGTTTACACGAGGTAAATGAGCATTTTTCGCAAATTTTTAACGCAATTATCGTGCCGCGTAGTAACCGTACAAAGGTCTCATGACATATCAGAGGAAGTATGGTCGCGGCTAGAGACACATCTGCCTGGACGCCAAGGCGTTTGGTGAGGGCTGGCCAGAGATAACCGGCAATTCATCAATGCTGTTTTCTGGATTATGCGCACGGGTGCGCCATGGCGGGATTTGCCGCCGGCTTATGGCGATTGGAGCAATACGCACCGTCGCTTTATTCGCTGGCGCGACAAGGGCATCTGGGAAAAATTACTGGAAGTGCTGATTGACGACCCGGATTACGAATGGCTGACGATTGATGCCAGTCATTGTAAGGTACATCCTCATGCTGCCGGAGCCAGATGCGGGAATCAAGACATGAGCCGCACAAAAGGGGGCTCAATACCAAGATACATCTGGCCGTGGATGCGCATGGTATGCCGGTCAGAGTTTTTATTACACAAGGTACCACAGCGGATTGCACGCAGGCTGGCCGCCTGATCGAAGGGCTTGATACGGATTATTTACTGGCGGATCGTGGTTATGACAGCAATGCGATTATTGAACAAGTAAGAAAACAGGGCATGGAAGCTATAATTCCTCCAAAGAAAAGCCGTGCAGCGCAAAGGTTCTACGATAAGGCATTGTATAAATTGCGGCATCTTGTAGAAAATGCTTTTCTGCACCTCAAGAGATGGCGCAGCATCGCCACAAGATACGCCAAAAATACCGCCTCTTTTCTCGCCGCTGTACAAATCAGATGCATCGCTCTCTGGGCAAATATCTCGTGACTACACTATCTAGAAGACAACAACAATTTTTTGGACATGGTACAAACAATTTTTCACTGGGATAATTTTAAAGCGTGCACTTAATTATCGAAATGCGTTTGTGCATGGCAATCTGAAATCATACATATACCACCGAAACCTTTCATCGCGGGTTGCAACTCATTAAGTACTTTCTGTGCTAGATCTTCCTTACAAGCAAAAATTGTCACGGCATTTTCATCGGGTAAAATTCTATCATCAGGATTTCGTAGACCTCGCGCTCCCCGTCCTCCTGCATTCTTAATGACGGTATATCCGCGTATTCCGGATCTTTTTAGTAATTCAATTAACGCATCGTGATATTCTATTTCTACAATGACTTCGAATCTTTTCATTGCAATTGCATTGTCCATTACTTTCTCCCAAAAACATTATAATTATTAAATAGCTCCAGGAAATTCTAATTAAACTCCTTTACAAGCTTGAAACAAGGCTGTGTATATTGATTTCGTGCACCCTAAGCTCCAGGATCACAAATAAATTAACCATATCAAAGCATCATTCGAGATATTGTTTTATATGTGCAGCTTTATGAAACTATCCCCCTCACATCTCCCAGTCAATCCATAGGTCAATAACTTATGAAATGAAAGGGCATTCTTAGAGAACTTCTGCTAAAAATACTCAATCAGCACAAAAACAGCATACAAATTTGTCAACAAACACAGTACGTTTCAGCTTGTTAAACAATACCCCCAAGGTACTTTCTATTAATTCCTTTCACATCAAGGTACGACGCAATCTTAATAGAATCGGCACGATATGCCTATTAAGGAAACTATTGTTTTTTCTTAAAGGAAACCATTAAAAAAAACAATCCACCTGCCACATCAAGGAACAAGAGAAGAATTCATGGATGGTAAAGAAAAGCGACATAAATATGTCGCTCGGTGTATAACGTGAAAGACTCTATGACTTACCTGAATGATGAAGACATAAAGCGTTTAACAAGCTGATGGCATTCAGAATAATTATTCCCAAACAACGGTATAGCTTACCGGATGCAGCATAAGGGAACAAGGGGAGAATCTCCTAAAAAATGTATTGCAAGTATCATCTGGAAATTATTCCCCATCAACACAACAAAATTCTCACGGTTGCGCAGAGAGCTTTTAAGACTATGAAATGCAACAAACCTTAATCTATACAAGATGCATACACTGCTGGACATGCAGGATTCAATCCTCCAGCAGGGGTTTTTTGTGCATTCAGATTTAACACCTCCAATACTTGCTCGTAATGCTCTTCCCGGGTCCAGAAAATATAATTGGCATGCAGGGTATCGCGTGCAAAAGCCAAAATCTGTGCAATAGTTGGCACATAACCAGTTCCATCGCCTTTCGTATTTTCATAATTCTTTGGCATAACCGTTGGAACCATAGGTATCATCCCAGAGAAATCTGCATAGTAATTATAAATTCCTTTATCAAGATCAAATTTCGTTATTTCATAAAGCAGACCTTCCTCCTCAATAAAAGTATCGGGGCTACTCAATGCCGTCCCGATATCTTTGAGACTGCCCACGAATGATGCGAGGATTGAACGCGGATAGTTTACTTCTTGAATCGTCATTGTATTAGGAAAAAACAAACGCATTTGCTGATGAACGATGATCTTATTGTTATAAAATTCAGCAACCTGTGCAATTGATAGTGGTTCCTTAGGATTTCCCATCGCAGTTTCTATCATGCTGATACCCTCAAAGTTGGGATGTGAGTTGTAACGCTCTCCCATTGCTTTGAATAAAGCAATCAGGCGATCCCGCACTTGGGGCTTCCATAATTTAATATTACGTCCTCTTATTTGCGTGCTGCCATAGTCGCTAGTATAAAATTCACCCCCTTCATATTCGGCTGTCTTCAAGTAATTGGGTACAACTTGCCTGCCATTAAATGATTTAGTTTGTACTTGAATAACAAGACGCTTCCCCCGGGCAGTTAGCTCGGCAAGACGTTTATCAATGGATGAAAAATCATACACACCTTCCGAATCTTCCAGATCCATCCAAAAATACCGGATCATCATTCCCTTCAATGCGGGTGTTGCATCAAGTTCGCTATATACTTGTGACAAGTATTCAGTGTTGTTTTTTCTCGAACCCTTTATTATGTAGTAGTGTCCCGGATGCCACTTGACTGCTGTGGAGTCCGACGCTGCTACAGCTCTCAGTGGAACTAAAATCATACTTATACAAAGTACCAGTGCAATCAAAAAAACACATGCCTGATTATTCTGCTTGCTAGTGATCGATGTTCTGAGACTGATTTCCACTAAGGTTTGAATATTACTTCTCATATACCATTCCCTTCTAAAGTTGAAAGATCAGAACTGCTTGAATAAAGCGCGTGATTTCATTTCAGAGACTTGTACAATCTATATCAGAAAGTAAAACAAGAACGCTATCCAGCAATTCTGTCATTTTGATTTGCTTTACCTCTGGCTTTGCCAGATATCCGGTAACGCATTGAAAAATTTACAAGAAATTAACCAGACAAAAAACCATGTATATCTAATCATTAAACCTGCTTTCTCAGCATAGCAACCACACGAAAGCATACGCCCCGAATAATGAGGGTCTGAAACTACATGGGATATTTAAAATTGTTGCGAGCTACTCGCGAAATGGCGATCAAATCGAGATAAACAAGCAGCAATTTAGCAGTTGTAGATAATCACAATCACGGGTCTTTTGAGTGTAAAGTCCTGATTATATTTAATTGGCTCCCCGACCAGGGCTCGAACCTGGGACCTGCGGATTAACAGTCCGTCGCTCTACCGACTGAGCTATCAGGGAACTGGTGAGATGCGCATGTTAACGTTTTGAAGCCTTATGGTCAACCATGATATTCACTCAAATACAAAAAATCGTACTAAAAAATTTTTTGAGCCTTTATGGGCTTTGAGCAACTACCACAACAATATCGAACCGCATCTAATGTACAACCCTGTATTCAATCTACAGATATTCCCAGCATACCGTTAAACGTTAAAAAATATTCCATGTGCCATCACAGTGATATATAACAGCGCAATCACTCGGAATAAGCAGAGCAGCTCATTAATTATTGAAATAAACTAGCGGTTAGTCATTAACAGGTATAGCAATTATCTTGCAGAGCGCAAATCAAGTAGCCTTGTTATTTATCTTTGCATGCTTCAACCCGTTCCCCCCATCCCCCGCTCGAATGCAGCCATTGGTACTCTAAAAAAAAATGATGTTACTGAGACTGTTGTTATATAAAACTTATTCAATCTTACGATCTCCCAATATTAATATACACTTAAAATGGATCAAGAAGACACAACGATCTTCTTTTAACAACCCAATCCCCTTCCATCGACAGTGTTTATTCCATCAAAACTAAAAAAGTTCAAATCGTAATGAGAATTTCTCACAGCCTTCGACTATATAATTGAAACAAAGAAATAAGTTAATTTCATAATGCTTCTTGTTCTATACTTCATATAGAAAACCAATATACTTTGTTACAAAATTAAGTGACAAAATAAAACGGCAACAATCGAATTATCTAATTAAAAATCTATGCGACCAGACCTTTAGCAAAAAACATCAACTTATCCCAATCATTTCTTTGTCCAGAGAATAAATATGCCCTCCAAATTAATTTTTAAATTATTGACAGCAGTTCTAATTTAATAAAACAATAGTGCGCTTAACACACTTAGAAAATATTGTTCTTGGGCTCGTATTATGGCTTACTAATCCGTTGAGCTGCTATGCTCAACTTAGTGGAAGCATTACTGGAACAACAGATTATTTTTGGCGTGGCTACTCGAAGAGTGACGGAAAACCAGCCGCACAAGCCAATATTGATCACGAATTCAAATCCGGTATCTACCTGGGCTCAAATATTACAACTGTTAATCTTTCCGACTTTGGATTTGAAAATCGTTCTAATTTGGAATTCCGTCCTTACTTAGGTTGGACCTATAAGGTATCTGACAACTGGCGATTAAATGCTGAATGGACACGCTATATTTTTAATGGAAAAATATTCGATCAAAAGGCCGATTATAACGAATTTTATATCTCAGGACATTTTCGTGACTTACTGACATCCAATTTATTTTTTTCTGAAAATAGCTATCAGCAAAATCACCCGGCATTCGGATATGAGATTATCGGACGTTACTCAATTACTAATTCAATCCAGATATCCAGTACCTTAGGCTATAATAATCAGAAAAAAATACTGCAATATAATTATCTTTACTGGACTACCGGATTAACTTGGTATTTTGCCCGCAATATCGGTGTAGACGCTCGTTATTATGGAGCCACACATACTGCAACAAAGTATTATGCGCCCTCATCGCCACATTGGGAGTTTCATCCACATGCCGTCGATGATCGTATATTATTCTCCTTTACCGTAGGATATTAATTTTTCAAAATTACCTACCAAAATGAACCTTTTATTCAATATAAGTAATAAACGGGTAAATTTTAGTTGGCGCTGATATCAGTACAATAAATTTAATAAATAAACATGCGGAAATACCCGACTTAAAAATGATGCAAAAACCCTTTAGCTCGCTAGAACAACAGGCTAAGGAACGGCATTTGATCGCAGAAGCCGCGGCTGGCAATGGAAAAGCTTTCGAACAACTTTATCAGCTCTATTTTAATCGGCTATATCAATTTATTTTTCGTGTTAACAGGCACCATGATTGTATTGAAGAAATTATCAATGATGTAATGTATGTGGTTTGGGAAAAGGCCGCCACTTATGATCAAACGTGTCGCCCGTCCACATGGATTTTAGGTATCGCATATTTAAAATCATTAAAAAACGCCAAGCAGAATACAAAAAGAGAGGATGAGTCAGTTGAGTTTAATGATGAGCTGGATTATTTCCCTGACCGAAGAGCCCACTGGGTCTCGCAATTAGAAGACAGCAATTGGCTTGAAGCCGCGCTTGAAAAGCTATCGGCAGAACAACGTGCTGTTGTGGAAATGACATATTTTCAAGGATTGCACTACAGTGAAATTTCAGAAATTATGCAATGTCCGGAAAATACAGTAAAAACCAGAATGTTTCATGCACGCAAAATTTTAGCTAAATTTTTTCTAGAGCTTAATAGCAGGAGTTAACGGATGGTATCCACGCAGATCAAAATGACCAGTCAAAGTGAACATCAAAAGGCCTGGAATCTTTTGCCTTGGTATATCAACCGATCGTTAGATCCTGTTGAACATGCGATTGTAAAAAATCATGTTAAGACCTGCATTACATGTAGAATTGAATTAAATCAACAAGAGCGACTGTTCAGGGATATACAGCAAACTGATCTGCTACAACAAGTAGCACAAGCTTCTTTTGCCCAATTGAAAAAACGGATTGAAACACAACCAGAAGCTTATATTCCGAGCAAACACACTGTTTTAAATAAAAATTTAATATTTTTTCCATTCCAAATTCGGTTTCTTAGTTTTGTAAAATACGCTGCCTTAGCAGCTAGCTTGCTATTCCTGGCAGCACCGTTCATGCTTAGTTCTTTGACTGTACAGCCTGAAATAGAAGGTGCATACAGAACACTAGCCAGCTCAACTGAAAGCGTAAACAATACAAATAGCGTCGTTAGGATTGTTTTCGCAGATCACCCTGATTCAGAGCAAATTGACGCCGTAGTGCACAGCGTTTCAGGGCATATCATTAAAGGGCCTTCTCCAAATGGCGTTTACGAAGTTCGAATTGGCGATCATCAAACAGACTCTCAACAAATAAATGAAGCAATTTTTCGTTTGCGAGAGCATTCATCTGTTATATTTGCTGAGCTGGCTCAAGGATTATCGGTGTCTGAATAAGTTCATACTTTGATGTTAAATAGCCATATTAAAATCTTTCTGGGTATTGCCTTATTGTTAATGGCAATGGTTGTTGCTTTTTCGGTAAAAGCCGGGCGGGATTTATTTATCGATCCTGAAGTTTATGATAGCAAACAAACAAATCGCATCATATTAGTAACTTACACTGATATGCACATCAACAGTATCCCCATTGGGATGTCCAATCTAACCTATCGTCAAAGAGGCAGTTATAGCAGTTCAACCTGGAGCAAAAGAATAGCATCCAATATTGGAGATGACTACAAGTTAAAAATTCTTTCCCAATGGTCAATCAGTGAGATTGGTGAGCATTGTGTAGTATATGCAATTGATGAGGATCGTTCTATTGATGAGGTCATTAATGCGTTAACCAAAGATCATCGCATCAGTAGCGTTCAAACAATGAGCACATTTCAGGTTATGGCAAATGGTGAATACACTGATCCTTATTACCGCCTGCAAGTCAACATTCAATCAATGAATATCAATGAAATACATAAGCGGACTACCGGCAAAAATGTAACTATCGCAATCATTGATACCGGTGTGGATACGAGACATCCTGACTTGGAAGGTCAGATTCAGCACAGTAAGAATTTTGTTGCACAAAAACAACTGGAACAACAACCATCTAGCGAACTTCATGGTACAGCAGTTGCTGGGGTTATTGCAGCCAAAGCGAATAATGGGGAAGGCATAGTCGGTATTGCTCCGGATAGCAATGTAATCGCACTAAAAGCTTGTTGGGAAGTTAAAGCGGGTAGCCTTGAAGCCATCTGCAATAGCTTTACATTAGCATTAGCAATCAACACAGCTATCGAGATGGAAGCAGATATTCTTAATTTAAGTTTAACTGGGCCGTATGATCCTCTCTTGGCTAGATTGATCGAAAAAGCCATTCAGCGCGGCATCATTATCATTGCCTCAAAAGCTGATAAAGACGACGAAGAATCCGGATTCCCAGCTCAGCAACCTGGCGTCATCGGTGTCAGCAGCATTAATGCCAACAATATCATGCAATCGTTATACGAAGATCATCTTCTTACCGTATATGCACCGGGTGAAGAGATATTGACAACCTTACCCAAAGGTACCTATGACTTTGTTTCTGGAAATTCTTTAGCAACAGCACATGTTTCAGGTCTTACTGCTTTATTACTACAATTGAAGCGAGATTTAACGAATCATCAACTTTTCAATTTGTTAGTAAAAGCAAACGAGCCGAGCTTTCATAAAATATTCAGAAACCGCCAATTAAATAATGCAGTTAAACTCACATTGAAATCTGAAAAGCAAAGCAGAAACAGAGTTAATTAGTCATCGCTGAAAAAGATGTCTTACAATTATCATTGAGATTGAGAAATTGAATTTGATATTTCTTTTTCTTTGGAAAATTGCTTTCATTGGCTAGATTTTCATCGAAAAATTAGGAAATTTTGCATCCTTCCCCCATAGAAGGAACAACCAAAAATGGCTAGCAGCCATTTTTCCAGATTCCAGGCGCAAGCGGCCGTCAATAAATTGATACAATCGCCAATAACTCCTTTCAAGAAGTTTCTCGCCAATCTGTAATCCGATTTCAGGTGACCGATAATCGGTTCAATCGCTGCACGTCTTCTGCATTGTTTGCACTTTTTATCTTTCTGGTAGCGTGAATCTCGTTTAAGCGCTTTCCCTGATAAAATGATTCGGGTGCCATTGACTTCACTTCACGTTTGCCACGGTAACCACGATCACACACCGCTTGCTTGACGGCTTTGCCGCGCGATGCTTCAACTGACGCAATATTTCCGGTAACGTATGAATATCATGCTGGTTTTGTTCGTGACTGATCACGCCCAATGATTAAATTACCTTATGCGATACTAGCAATCGATGCTTTGCTGCCATACTCGTATTGCTTGTGGTCTTCTCCCTTAGCCCTACAATACACTTGCGGCTCATGCAACGAGTAGATCTTGTTTGTGTATCCTTCGGTTGCAGGGCTAGAACCCGCTCATACAGTAGAAAATCCTCTTGGTAGCGCTCAAAAAAACAGTGTTGCAGCAATCCCCGGCGTAATTCCCGTATCAAAATACCGGATAGACAAGCGCAATGATTTCACTTCTTTGACGAATGTACGCCGCTGACAGATCTCCATAGATTTTACCGATCCTGTTCAGGCGATTAATGATTTTGATCGCTAGTTTGCTGTCAGTAGGATAGGTAATGTTCTTCTCTTATATCGTCGTCTTAATAAGAACCACATCTTCCAACGCTGCACGCCCATGCAATCCACCACTCATACAGAAAATTCCCTCAACTCCTGCAACGCCAATCATTTACAATGATGCACCAGTTTCGTACTGCGGCAAGGCAATTTCGTTGGAATTCCATCATGCCGGAAAACGCCTGGTAATAAGGATTGCGTTTCCTCTGCAACACTACCGCTTCATCGCTCAAATCCTCTAATTGCTTGAAATCCATAACCCAACCATCAAGCTTATTGGTTTACCGGGCGCACCGATGCCGCCAGGGTATTTCCAGTGCGAGCTAGCGGGGGCAAGCTGTAATAATAGGTCTGTTACAAACTGGATGATGAGAAGTTTTGTTGAGTGTAAGCTCGTTCATCACCATTGCGCCAGTGAGAATCATTAGGGTTATTTACAGAATAAATTTGCTTCGCGCGCCCTGCACCTATCCCCGCGGCAAAACCACGAGGAATCGTAAGTTGAAGAAGAAGTTTGTTAATTTTTCATACGGAATCATGTTACTAATTCCGGTATGGGGTTCCACCGGATTATAGAAGTTAACGAATCTAGCCAGGCTGAGTTGACCATCATTCCGTGAGATAAAGATTGTTTGCTCATACGCATCTGCAAAATGGTTTTGATGACGTGTTCAGCTTTTCCACTGGCTTGAGGATGCCGAACTCGCGTAAATTTCTGAGCAACTCTATTGGTTTTACAACAGGCAACAAAAGCATGATCCAGTGTTTCCTTATATTCCGTGCCATTATCAGAATAGGCACATTCAATCGTGTAAGGGCATTCCTCGATAACCTGCTTAAGAAAAATACCCGCAGAGTTTGGTGTCTTATCAGGAAGAATGACAGCATACAATTCCCGCGAAAAATCATCGATACCTACAAACAAGTAATTCTCGGCAAAGTTTTGGCCTCACCCTTGAGCAAAAGTAGGCATTCTGTATCAAAATGAACCATCTCACCGGAATAGCTTTTATTATAGCGACGTGCTGCCAATTTTTTCTTGATCTCGAGAGAGAATTCAACCTTGCCAGGCGTTCATACCATACTTTGCCTGCAAGAAGCGCTTGTTGGTCGATTTCCGAGGAGAAAATTCCTGCCTCCTCGCCCGCTGCTCTATTACCTTGTAAATCTTAGGACGGGATACTCGAAACTTCTATGCAAGTGCTACAACCCTCCACTCACGGGCGCCGTACAAGTCGCCAGATCTCCACTCGATCAAGGGGGATAGCCATGTTCTTTCGTGTATATTCATGTTCACATCCTCTCAAAAAGATGTAAACAACGCTAATAAAAATTACACATTGCTTGCAATGGAAAACAATCCGAACAATTCCATCAATCAGCTTGCATGCAGCATATCTTATCAGTGCTCCCGGATCTTAATATTTACAGGCGCACGGTTGCTCTGAACCGATGCGCGAGTCCGATTTAAACCCAATATTGTAATACGCTGCGCGGCATTGAAACTGGGTGCACCATCTTTGTCACGCAAAATAGACGATACTTTGTATTCTAGGCTGCTCGAATTTGAGTCAAAATGAATATCGTGTAACCAAATCCCGGCTCGTTGCACTCGCTGCTGCTCACACTCATAAGAAAGATCCCAACCGGTCAGCAGTGGTACAGCATAATCAAAGGGTAGATCTCTGATGCGGAACGTCTGGGTACGTACAATACCATCGACATTTTTGCGGCAAATACCGGCTTTTCCAGTGCGTGAATTCAATGCCAGAAAATCTGCGCGCAATTTAACGCCATTGCCACGAATCATTGCCGCACGTGCCTTGATCCGGTATGTGCGCGTGCTGCTATCCTTAAACAATGTCTGTACCGTCCAATGCGAGCTGCCATCCAAACTGGGAAACGCGCCGGATTGAGAGAGACTATACGCGACTTGCAGCAAATGATAATCCACGCGATCTCCCCACTTGCAAGGCAGAAATCTCCACTCGCATTCAAATGTATCATCAAACTGAAAATCAAATCCACGGGGGATAATTGCAATAGCGGCGTTACCTTTTAACGTACCTTTGCTTCCAGTATTTTCCAGCGTAGCAACTGCGCCTTGATTTTTGTCTTGTAATGTTGAAACTTCAACTCCGTTATAATCGTCTTCGATCGTGGCATCAAAGAAAACTGAGCGATAGCCAAAACCGCTATAAAATACACAAAATTCATAAGCATCTTTGCGATTCTGATCATTTAGCTTACCTTGTGCTTCAAATACTAGAAAAGTTGAACCTTCACTCTTAATCACCTTGCTATGCGTGATATCCGCAAGCATCGAATTAACTTCGCGGTCGCCATGCAAAAATCGCAGATCCCAGCCATTCAAGACCACTGTACCACTATCCACGTAACTGGGTAGTTCAATCCATTGAAGCACAGTGGCCGTCTCTTCACCACTGTCATGCTGAACACATTTATTTCCTTCAATCAGAATGAATTTTCCTTCATCTTCAAAAACCGTTCTTCCTTCTGACTTGAAGGTCAGTTGTTCAAAGGATGTCGGAGCTTTTATTTTATCCGCTGGATTGCTCGCTTTCTGTTCCTTGTATTTGCTGGCGCAAGCGGGTAGCAGGAGTAAAGTGAATAACACAAGCAACATATACCCGTAGCGAATCATTTACTCTCTCCAGAAGTTAGTATCGTCATATCACAACAAGCTTTCTTGATTCACTTTTGCAAAATCCTGTTGCTATTAGAATAACAAAAAAGTCCTGGCGACTGGTGGAATAATCAGGTTAGAAAATGGGTGATTGCAACAAATTTTTCCACTGGTAAATTTTCAGCACGTAACCCAGAATCAATATTCAGCGCACTGAAATCCTCCACAGTTAAATATTGCTGCAATGCATTACGCAACGTTTTACGGCGCTGCGAAAATGCTGCTAATACAATTTGTGAGAATAATGTTTCATCTACAGTCATCGACAATGGTATCGGTCGGGGAATCATGCGTACTATGGCTGATTCGACCTTCGGTTGCGGACGAAAAGATTCTGCCGGTACGTCAAATACATATTCCATGTCGAACCGATACTGTAACATGACGGAAAGCCGCCCGTAATCGGATGTCCCAGGCACACCTACCATGCGCTCGACCACCTCTTTCTGCAACATGAAGTGCATATCCAGAATATGTTCAGAAAACTGACTCAGGTGAAACAGTAACGGGGTAGAAATGTTATAAGGTAAATTACCGATAATTCGCATTTGATTGCCAAGAGCAGAAAAATCAAACTGCAATGCATCAGCTGCATGAATAGTCAGATTTTCATGCGAGAATTCGATCTTCAATTTATCGACAATGTCACGATCAATCTCCACCACATGCAAATGATCAATCGCTTGCAGTAGAGGTCGCGTTAACGCCCCCAAGCCCGGTCCAATTTCAATGATACGATCATCTTTCCGTGGATAAAATTCCGTTATAATTTTCTTAATAATATATTGATCAAAAAGAAAATTCTGACCGAAACGCTTACGGGGATTATGTCGCATGATTATAAAAGGATACTTGGTTGCCGGCCAGTTGAGCAGCCATGTCAATGGCTGTCAACAGACTTCCGGCATTTGCCTTCCCGGTTGCAGCCAATTCCAGAGCCGTGCCATGATCCACTGAAGTTCGAATAATCGGCAATCCTAATGTGATATTTACGCCTCCGCCAAAACTCGCGTGCTTCAAAACAGGCAACCCCTGATCGTGGTACATGGTGAAGATGCAGTCATATTGTTTAAGTTGTGCAGGACTAAATAACGTGTCCGCGGGAATAGGACCGGCTAACTTCATGCCTTCAGCCCGTAGTTTATTCAAAGCGGGAATAATGATATCAATTTCTTCGCGTCCCAAATGACCGGATTCGCCTGCATGCGGATTAAGTCCCGCGACCGCGATACGTGGTTTATCGAGCATGAAACGGGTAATTAAATCACGCTGAAGAATACGCAATTTACTTTCAATGCCGTCTGCTGTAATCGCCTTTGCCACATCCTTGAGTGGCAAATGAGTTGTCGCCAGCGCGACACGCATGTTTCCACCCACTAGCATCATGACAACCGGGCTATGCATCAATTCTGACAAGTACTCCGTATGGCCGGTAAAAGAAAAACCGGCATCATTAATCACTCCCTTATGCACCGGTGCAGTGACCATGCCGTTAAACTGTCCTGATCGACAAGCTTCCACAGCGCGATCCAATGTAGCCAAAACATATCGTGCATTTGCCGGATTGAGCTTCCCTGGTATTACCGGTTCCGCACCGGGGGTATGCAAAATATGCAAGCTTCCCGCGGTGTGTTGAACCGGAGAAATCGCAGAAACCTCGATCAGATTTAAAGGGAGTTCAAGTTGTTTCGCACGTTGCAGCAATACATCGCCATCTGCAATCACCACCAGCTTGCATGACAATGTTTGTTGTGCAACCTGTACGCATAAATCAGGGCCGATTCCTGCCGGCTCTCCTGCAGTAAGTGCCAATGCCGGAATAAATTCTTGATTCATAATTCCTGATCCAAACGATATTCAATATAGGCTTGATCCCGCAATTGTTGTAGCCAATCCTGAATAACCACATCAGCTTTGCGAGTCCGTATCGCTTGTCGCGCTGTTTGTCTACGTCGGTCTAGACTGATATCCTGAGTACGGCGCTCCATAACTTGAATTAAATGCCAGCCAAATTGAGATCTTACCGGATCACTGATTTCACCGGGTAACAGCGCATTCATCACCCGTTCGAAATCCGGTACGGTATCACCGGGTGAGAGCCACCCCAAATCACCACCGGATGATGCACTGGCATCCTCAGAGTAGAGTCTGGCAACTTCTTCAAAACTCTCTCCTCGATCTAATCGATCTTTAAGCGCAAGAATTTTTAGCTTTCCATCATTCTCGGAAGTCAGTTCATTGATTTTTATCAATATATGACGCGCATGAGTTTGATCAATAATGACTGTCGGCGTTTCCTGAGCACGCCTACCCAGTAATTTAAAGATATGAAAACCGTTCGGACTTTGCACAATTGATGTGATATCACCGGGTTGAAGCGCTTCCAGTATTTGAGCAAAAGCCGGTCCCATTTGAGAAATGGGTCGCCATTCGATGATACCGCCATTTTTTGCATCTGCCGCATCAGAAAACTCAGAAACTATCTGTGAGAATTCAGCACCTTCTCTCAATCTGGTCAACGCCATTTCAGCACGTTCGGCTCTTTGCTGGATCTGATCTGCGGTCATGTTTTCCGGCACCAGGATCATAATGTGTGCGAGACGATATTCATCATCACCTACAGCCGATGCTTCCTGAGTTTGCAGAAAATTATCTACCTCTCCTTCTGTAACATTGACCTGATGTTTAACTTCCCGTTCTTTTAGTCGCGCGATAATCATTTCTTCCCGGATTTCTTCGCGAAACTTGTTATAACTGATACCATCATTCTCCAGCACAGTATGAAATTCAGGCAAGGTTAATTGATTATCTACGGCAATGCGGTTAATAGTTTCGTCCAATTCAGTTTCAGCAACGGACAAACCGACTTCCTGTGCATGTTGGATCTGTATGCGTTTGGTAATAACAGACTCCAGTACCTGTTCTTCCAAAATATGCCGATCCGGTATTTGCATCCCTTGTTGCTGCATTCGGCTGATAGTTGTTTTTATTGCCTCATCGAGTTCATGCCGGGTAATCACATCTTCATTCACAACAGCGACTATGTGATTAATCGGCTTAGCTTCCGGAACAAACGCCAATTCTTGTGCGGTAATTTGAGCAGGTATGAGAATAATGGTCAGTATCAGAAAAATCCAAAAATCGTTTTTTTGATGCATAGAATGATGATACGTGATGAATACAATAATGCAAAACCAATATAATTAATGAACGCTGGTATAACCAGGAATCGTCTGCTGCAATACTTGCAGTGGGTTGTTACCTAGCCCCATCAATCCTTTGAGCTCAAGTTGCAAAAAAAATGCTGTCGTTGTTGTCTGTGTCGCTGTCGTCAATCGTTGCAATACTACCCTTAAAGCCCAGCAACAGGAGTTGTATTCAAGTCCTGCCAAGCCTGCCAGAATTTTATCGTCGTTTAATGAATAATTTACCCGCGTAACACCACGCAAATTCCCATAAATAGGCCACTGCATGGATGTGTCGACTTGTTCAATGGATGTGTCGACTTGTTCACGCACATCACGTGTAAAGCGATAGCCAAAATTTAAAACCTTTCCAGGTTCCGGCTGATAACTGATACCGCTGCGGATTTTTTCAATCACCCCTTTGGATTGATCTATCTGAACATTCGAATCGGTGCTGATATCCTGGGTTAAACGACCTGAGATGGCAGCAATAAAATCCGATCTTCCGCTGGTCACCTGCGGCAGCGGCAACTGAATTCTGGGGTCGGTGAAATTCACCATCTGACCGACAGCCAATCGCAAAAATTCGACACCGGTATCCTTATCAACAAAACGAGATGTAAGTGCCGCTACCGCACGATTGGCATCGTTAATACGGTCACCGCCACTGAACTTGTTTTCGGTCAGCATCTGCGCAAAGCTGAAGTCATTGACTGCCGAATCGAAATTCGGCAAATAATCCTGATTACGATAGGGTGCATAAACATAAAACAAACGTGGCTCGAGCGTCTGAATAATATTCCTATCACCCAGATTCAATTGACGATCAAATGCAATTCCACTATCCAGGCTTACAATGGGAACCGTGCGATCCACGTTTTCTCCTTTGGTATCCACCGGGGCCGCCAGATTATAATGCGTGTAATGCAAGCCGAATTTCGGGGTAATATAGCCATACTCATTGCGTAATGGCGCACTGACGCTAGGATAAAAAATAGTCCGGTTTCCGTCGACAAGCGTCGGATGATAAAAATTCGTCCAACTACTCTGTAGTTCAAAATCCAGTTTCCCACCTACATTATATTTAGCCGCATTTACAGCAAAATGCGGCAATCTTTCATAAGGTGACACAATTAGTGCAAAGGGATCTTGAATAGTCTGAAAACGTTGCGCAAATCCGGTGAAATTCAATACACCATCTGTTCCCAACCTACCGTTATAATTCACCCCTCCCTGTTGCGACAAGTTAACCAAACTGGTTTGCGCCAGATTGGGCGTTAGCTCACGAAAATAACGATCATCCGATACTTGGTTGTAATTCATAAAACCCTGCCAACCTTTCCCAAGATTTTGCGTGTGCGTAAATAAAATACCCCAGCGGGTCCGATTTCTATCAATATCCTGCGGCAAGATATCAAACTGCAGATGGCCGTTCATATTGTTATTACCGATATACCGAAACTCGTTACTCAGCAAGAAACCACGCTCAGTCATAATCCGTGGTGTTATCGTGGCATCAATATTGGGTGCAATATTCAGATAAACCGGCAAGCCCACATCAAAGCCGGTTCTAACGTTATACCCCGCAACGGGCGCCAGTAATCCGGATTTACGTTTGCCGCTATAGGAGAAATCCAGCCAGGGTGAATATAAAAGCGGAACATCTTTAAACACGACACTGACATGACGTGCAGTACCCACCTCTTTTTTGTTATCAATCTCCAGTTCCTTGGCGCGCAAATACCAATCGTGATTTCCTTCCGGGCAAGCGGTATAATTGGTATCTTTAATCCGGTAATTATCTTTACCTTCGAACAACAAAATATCGCCCGCACCACGTCCTTTGCCTTCTTTCATCGAATAACGCGGTTCGGTTAAATGACCTACTTCGGTTTTAAGATTAATTTCAAGCTGTTGCCCTTGCAGGATATCGGTGGGTCGTTCCAGACGCACATTACCTTCAACCTCTGCATCTTCCGTTTGCTGATAATATTTCATCCGATCCGCAGTGAGGACTTTATCGCCATGATGTAACATTGCATCTCCAGTCGCCTCGATTTCCTGCTTGTAATAACCAGTAATCCTGTCAGCCTCAATCAGTACCGGTTTTTTCTGCGGCTTTATAACTGATTTCTGCTCGCTTTCCAGTTTGACGGCAGATGATTCATTACTCCAGCAGGTCAGCGGCAAGCCAAGCAAAATAAGAAAGGATATGCTTCGGATAATTCGTTTCATTATTTTGCTGCTAGTCTAGAAAATCCCGGTGAAACTGATTCAATTGCGCGCTTTTTCTTTTGTTTTGATTCATGCAACCGGATAACCTCAATATTTGGCGAAAATGACTATTCAAATTATTAGCTATTGTACTATCTCTTTTAACAGCTAATCTATCAAAAAACAGAATTATAATTCAGCAAGATAGCTGAATTATAATTATCGCGCGCGAAACATAAAATAAACCGCTCCCATCATGCACAGCGCAGCCCATAAATAATCCAGCTTTAGCGGCTCTTTCAAATACAGTAACGCAAAAGGCACAAAAACCGTTAGTGTAATTACTTCCTGGAGTATTTTAAGTTGTGCGACTGACAACACGGTATATCCGATCCGGTTAGCAGGAACTTGCAACATATACTCAAAAAATGCAATGCCCCAACTGATTAATGCGGCGATCATCCACGGTTTGTGGTTCAGTTCTTTCAAATGGGCATACCACGCAAATGTCATAAAGACATTACTGATAATCAATAAAAAAACAGTTTGCCAAATCTCACGCAAATTAAATCTCCAAATCACTCCAGATTGCATCAATTCGTTGCTTAACCGCCACATCCATCACAATCGGCGTTCCCCACTCCCGATTGGTTTCACCTGGAAATTTATTCGTCGCATCCAATCCCATCTTGCCACCCAGCCCCGAAATCGGGCTGGCAAAATCCAGATAATCAATCGGCGTATTCTCAACCAACAAAGTATCGCGCACCGGATCAACCCGGGTAGTTATCGCCCATATCACTTCTTTCCAGTCACGCACATTGATATCTTCGTCGGTGACAATAATGAATTTGGTATACATAAATTGACGCAAAAAACTCCAGATACCGAACATCACGCGCTTGCTATGCCCTGCATATTGCTTTTTCATACTGACTACCGCCATACGATATGAACATCCTTCCGGCGGCAGATAAAAATCGGTAATTTCCGGAAATTGTTTTTGCAGTAACGGCACGAATACCTCATTCAATGCCACACCCAAGATCGCAGGCTCATCGGGGGGTTTACCGGTATAAGTAGAGTGGTAGATCGGACTGCGTCGCATCGTGATGCGATCGATCGTAAATACCGGAAAAGTTTCCTGCTCGTTATAGTAACCGGTATGGTCACCGTAAGGGCCTTCCAACGCTGTTTCACCCGGATAAATCGCACCTTCCAGTACAATTTCTGCGGTTGCGGGCACTTGCAAGGTATTGCCGATACATTTAATCACCTCTGTTTTAGCGCCCCGCAATAGACCAGCAAACTGGTATTCGCTTAAGGTATCGGGCACCGGGGTCACCGCACCCAGGATAGTCGCCGGATCTGCGCCCAAGGCCACTGCCAAAGGATAAGGCTTATCGGGATGCAGCATGCTGAATTCACGGAAATCCAACGCTCCGCCCCGATGCGCTAACCAGCGCATGATAACTTTATTAGGGCCAATAACCTGCTGGCGGTAAATACCCAGATTCTGCCGCGTTTTGTGCGGCCCTCGGGTTACCGTCAGACCCCAGGTAATCAAGGGCGCAACATCGCCCGGCCAACAGGTTTGAATCGGTATTCGGCTCAGATCGACATCATCACCCTCCCACACCACTTCCTGACACGGCGCACTGCTTAATTCTTTGGGTGCCATATTCAGCACTTGTTTCAGTACCGGCAATTTATCCCAAGCATCCTTCAATCCTTTCGGCGGATCAGGTTCTTTCAGATAAGCTAATAACTTACCCACTTCACGCAACGCTTCGACTGATTCCTGTCCCATCCCGAGTGCAACCCGTTTTGGTGTACCAAACAAATTTCCCAGTACCGGCATGTCATACCCTTTGGGATTCTCAAATAAAATTGCCGGCCCCTGTTTTTTCAAGGCACGATCACAAATTTCCGTCATCTCCAACATGGGATCAATTTCTGCTTGAACACGCTTCAGTTCCCCCATTACTTCCAGCTGTCCCAAAAAATCGCGCAAATCTTTATATTGCATGAGAAACCCTTAATGCTGAAAAATCAGAAAGTCGAGCGCAATGCCGACAAACACCACCAAGCCTACCCAGTTATTATGCAAAAATGCTTTAAAACACAACGCTCGCTCACGATTACGAATCAACGTGTATTGGTATGCGATTAACCCTGCTGCAACCACTAGCCCGGCATAATAGGCCAAATTCATCTGCTGCCACTGACCGATTACAATCATAATCACAATAAAACAAACATGACACACCATCACACCCAATACATCGAACTGACCCAAAGTAATCGCCGAAGTCTTGATCCCAATTTTCAAATCATCCGGCTTGTCGACCATGGCATATGCAGTATCATAAGCTATGACCCAAAACAAATTGGCCAGCATTAAGATTCCGGTAATCATTGGCAAGCTATCCGTTTGCGCAGCAAAAGCCATCGGAATGCCAAAACTGAACGCAATTCCCAGATAAGCTTGCGGCATGGCAAAAAAGCGTTTAGTAAAAGGATACGTGCCCGCCAAGAAAAGAGCCGGCACGGATAACAGGATAGTCAATTGATTTAATGGCAAGATTAGCAAGAACGCTCCCCCGCTCAATCCCGCCGCCAGCAGCAAAGCTTCTTTGGAGCTGACACGGCCCGCCGCCATCGGGCGATTCTTAGTGCGCTCGACATAAGGATCAATTTCGCGATCGGCAAAATCATTGATGACACAGCCCGCCGAGCGCATCAGCACGGTACCCAAAACAAAAATAAACAAAATATGCCAATCGGGCAACCCCTTTGCCGCAAACCACAGCCCCCAAAGCATCGGCCACAACAAGAGCAAAATTCCAATCGGCTTGTCCAGTCGCATCAATTGTGAATAAGTTCTAATTCGATCAGCAATATTCACAAGGGTAAATCCAAAATAGCTGGCAAAAATACCTCCGTTACTAAAATCGATTGTCCGTGCAATGTAAATAAAGAACGCCGAGCCCATAGATAATGGGGTTCTTCTGACAAACGTGCACAAGCTCGATCATACAAAAAATGACCACGGCTTATTTTTTTAAATTCCAGAGGAGTACGTTTGATTTTTGGATTGGTAAACAACACCGTCCCTAAAGATTTATTGCCCAAACCACTTAATCCTCGCCAAGCACCGCGCAAGTTTTTATGTGCCACCACCGAATGCGCAAACACCACGGGCGTGGAGTCACAATAAAGATACACTTCCCGCACCATCGCCAACTCACTCGCGCGCAATCCCATCATTCTTTGCTCATCCTCATAAATTCTGCTGAGTGATTGAAAAACACGCTTGACACAAAACTTCATGCAGCGGTCCTGGATACGGCGCGTCAAGGATCCCCGGTCTTGCAGCCAGACACGGTGATGATATGAAATACATGTCAGTGCAGTGCGCCATGCCAATGGATGGACTTTATTCATTGTGGCAGGACAAATAATTGGGATAATTGCATGACGCGTAATTTTGTACAGCTACTGAAATCAGGCAAACCGCTCTAAGCTAAGAATTGTTGGAACGAATTATACAATAGTCTCAATGCCGGAATGACATAGCCCGCTAAAACTATCGGAATGGATCAGACAACCAAAGCCACATAAATATATAACTGTCAATAATCAATTTCTTATCTTAACCAGGGTAACTGTCATTATCTATACAACATTTGAAATAATTCCTTAAAATTGGCCGGTGTCGAAAGAAAAACCAACGGCGGTGATAGAAATACTCTCAATGGCATCAACCTCATTTCATGAACTATAAATGAATACTGCGCCCCCCATCCACTGCGATAACTTGTCCTGTAATATAAGGTGCATCAGAAATTAAAAATTGCACGGTTTTAGCAATGTCATTCGGTTCACCACAGCGCTTGAGCAAGGTACCGGCGATTATCTGCTGACGCGTTGCCTCATCCTCCCAGATACCTTCTTGTGGCCACAAGATGGGGCCTGGAGAAACTCCATTGACACGTACATCGGGCGCCATTTCCACCGCTAGGGATTTGGTCAGTGCTAACAATCCGCCTTTGGCAGCATTATAAATCACATAATTCTTCAGCGGCCGCTCGGTATGAATATCCACAATATTCACGACACACCCCTTCTGCTCTTTAAGATATGGCGCTACTGCTTGGGTCAGAAAAAGAGGTGCTTGAAGATTGCTGCCAACAAGATCGTTCCAATCTTCCAATGTGCATTGAGAAAGCAGTGTCGGAAAAAAACTTGAAGCGTTATTAATCAACACGTCCAGTTGCCCAAAACAGTTAGCTGCCTTTTTCACCCATTTGGAAAATGATCCAATCTCTAACAAATTGGCCTGCACCAAAGCCACCGAATCCGCCCGTTCCCGATTCAATTCATCATGTAATAGCTTGGCTTCTTCGAATGAAGATCGATAATGCACAATCAATCTGGCACCTTGTGCATGCAATCTGCGACAGATAGCTGCGCCTACCCGTTTCGCCCCTCCGGTAACCAGAATCACTTTTCCCTGCACTCATACCTCCTTCAAGTACTGCTACACTATTTGCTTTTGCAATTTACCATAAAGAAACCTGCTTATGTCTTTACATACTCCCTTCCCCCTTGCCAGCGAAATCGCCCTGGCTCACAGTCAATCAGTATTGACCCTGATAAAAGAGCAGATTCTTGCTTCAGATGGGTGGATTTCCTTCGAACAATTCATGAATCTGGCGCTGTATGCACCTGGAATGGGTTATTACAGCAGTGGCGCAACTAAATTAGGCCGTGCCGGAGATTTTGTCACTGCGCCAGAAATTTCTTCGTTATTTGGTCGCACACTGGCACAACAGTTATCACAAATCTCCCAATGCCTTCAACATCCTTACATACTTGAATTTGGCGCTGGGTCAGGCAGACTGGCGCTCGATATATTGATTGAACTGGAAAAAACTGCTGAATTACCGGAGAAGTATTTTATTATGGAAGTAAGCGCTGAATTGCGCCAACGACAACTAACATTACTTGCAAGTAAGGCACCCCACCTCATACATCGCGTGGAATGGCTGGAGCGACTACCCGATCAATTTAACGGCATTATACTTGCCAATGAAGTACTGGATGCAATGCCTGTGCATCTGATCGCATGGCACGATAATGCCATCTTCGAGCGTGGCGTAAGCTGGCACAACGATCAGCTCACCTGGCAAGATCAGCCATTGCAGGATATCGATCTTCATTCAATTGCAAGTCAAATAACATCGCAAATTAACCCGAATAGTGATTCGCACTTTGAATATGTCAGCGAATTTAATCTTACTGCCATCGGTTTTATGCGCAGCCTGGCGAAACTGCTCCGCCAAGGCGTTATTCTATTGATTGACTATGGATTTGGTCGGGATGAATACTATCACCCTCAACGCAACCAAGGTACATTGATGTGCCATTATCGCCACTACGCCCATGACAATCCATTTTATCTCCCCGGCCTGCAAGATATTACCAGTCACGTTGATTTCAGTGCAGTCACTCATGCTGCGGTCGATAGCAACCTCACACTCCTGGGCTACACAACCCAAGCTTTCTTCCTGATCAATTCTGGAATTACCAAAATTCTTGCACAAATTCCTGTCGAGGATACGGCGCGTTACTTACCACAATCCAATCAGTTGCAAAAACTAATCAACCCAGCCGAAATGGGCGAATTATTCAAAGTTATCGCTTTTGGAAAAGAATTTACTGAACCATTAATCGGGTTTAGTGCAGGAGATATGAGTCGCTTGTTATGAAAACCCGATAAAAGAGTTGATATTTGACCTTATATCGACCACGCAGCATTAACCAATGGTGTATACAATAACGAACTGAAAACATTAATTACACAAAGAATGTGCAGATATCAAAATAAGTCTTACAAACCAATCTAAGAGTCCAATCATTTAGAAAATGATGACCTCACTGCATCTCACATTGCAAGTTAAATTGCCTCCGGCAACGCCAAGGTATATCTATTATTAATGATAACTTCAATCATTACCCTAAGATTAAGTTAAAATAAGCGCCTATGAGTAATTCTTATCTTCCCGAACATATTATCAGGCCGGAAATTCTTGCACTTTCTGCTTATCATGTTCCGTCCGCTACCGGCATGATTAAATTGGATGCTATGGAAAATCCTTACCCATTAACACCGGAGCTGCGTGACGAAATTGCACAATTGGCAGCAAATGCACCATTAAATCGTTATCCCGATGCCAGCGCCATTTTGCTTAAGGAAAAATTACGTCAGACTTTGGAGATTTCCGATGACATCGACATTCTGCTTGGCAATGGATCAGATGAAATTATTCAAATCATTGCGATGGCTGTAGCCAAACCCGGTGCGGTATTAATCAGTGTGGAACCCTCTTTCGTGATGTTCCGGATGATCGCCACATTCGCGAACATCCAATATGTCGGAGTGCCCTTAAAACAGGATTTCTCGCTAGATCTGGAAGCCATGTTGACCGCAATTGCCAAACATAAGCCTGCCGTCATCTTTCTGGCCTACCCCAACAATCCAACAGGAAATCTTTTTGATTATGCAGCGATCTTAAACATAATACAGGCCACTTCCGGTATTGTTGTCATTGATGAAGCTTATCAAGCTTTTGCTGATGCAAGCTTTATCAATGAAATAAATCATCATCCCAATTTATTATTAATGCGTACGTTATCCAAATCAGGATTGGCAGGCTTACGATTAGGGTTATTACTTGGAAGATCTGAGTGGCTGACGCAGCTGGAAAAGATGCGTTTACCTTATAACATTGGCATAATGACGCAGATAATCGCTGAAAAGGTATTACATCATACTGTGGTTTTGTCGGAGCAAGCGGAGGCTATTAAATTAGAGCGTACGAAAATGAGTGCTTTTCTTGCTACAATAGATGGTATTAAAGTATATCCTTCGAAGGCTAACTTTATTTTGTTTCGAATCCATGCTGCCACTCAAATTTTTCTAGCACTAAAACAGCAAAAAATATTAATCAAAAATTTGGATGGCACTCATTCTTTATTAGAAAACTGCTTACGTGTAACTATAGGCACACCCGATGAGAATGCTCAATTTTGTTCAACATTACAAGCCATTCTGAGTAAAACAGTTTAAAATCAACTTTAAATCCGTTATCTTATTCAAGATTACCCCCTATGCGCAAAGCACAAGTCATTCGTAACACACTAGAGACTCAGATCAGCATCAATCTGAATCTGGATGGAACAGGTCAATCTATTCTGGAAACTGGGGTACCATTTCTTGATCACATGCTTGACCAGATAGCTCGTCATGGCATGGTCGACCTTGAAGTGATAGCTAAAGGTGATTTACATATCGATGCACATCATACTGTTGAAGATATCGGCATTACTTTAGGCCAAGCACTGACGAAAGCAGTGGGAGACAAAAAAGGATTGCGCCGCTATGGTCATGCCTATGTTCCACTTGATGAAGCACTGACACGCGTTGTAATAGACTTGTCCGGTCGGCCTGGCTTAGTATTTAATGTTGATTTTACACGTGCACATATTGGTGATTTTGATGTCGATTTGATTCATGAGTTTTTTCAGGGGCTGGTAAATCATGCTCTGATAACTTTACATATCGACAATATTGCCGGAAGAAATGCGCATCATCAGGCCGAAACTGCTTTTAAGGCATTTGGACGAGCTTTACGTATGGCCGCTGAACTTGACTCGGCATCAACCGGCATTATTCCGTCTACCAAAGGTACTTTGTAGTTTATTTTCTTCAACTAAATCATCATACATATGATTGATATCGCAATTGTAGACTATGGAATGGGGAACCTGCGTTCCGTTCACAAAGCATTAGAGCATGTTGCACCTACTTTATCGATTGCGGTAACCAGTGATCCAGATATCGTGCGAAAAGCGAAACGTGTCGTAGTACCGGGGCAGGGTGCAATGCGTAATTGCATCCAAGATGCTTGAAGCTCGCGGAATGCGAGAAGCCGTAGCAGAAGCGGCTACCCACAAACCCTACCTCGGTATATGTCTCGGTCTACAGATGCTATTTAAAGAAAGTGAGGAAGGAAATGTCCCAGGCTTGAATATCTTACCGGGAAAGGTAGTACGCTTCCCTACCACAGCCATGACAACACCGGATGGACAAAAGCTGAAAGTACCTCATATGGGGTGGAATCAGGTGTATCAGGCTATAAAGCATCCGCTATGGGAAGGTATTCCTGAAGATGCACGTTTTTATTTTGTACACAGTTATTATGTCGAAACCCTTGTTGAAACATCAATCGCTGCCCAAAGTCAGTATCCTTTTTCATTTACCTGCGCCATTGCACAAGATAATATTTTCGCGGTACAATTTCATCCAGAGAAAAGTCAATCAGCAGGATTAACTCTATTGAACAACTTTACCAAATGGACACCCAATTTCTAAAATCACAACGTAGTAAACTGACCTTTTTAATCAACTATTAACTCTGATTAAACTATGCTGATTATTCCTGCAATAGATCTTAAAGATGGCCACTGTGTTCGACTAAAACAAGGGGTAATGGAAGATGCTACAGTATTTTCCAAAGAACCCGGTGAAATGGCATCCCACTGGTTAAGTCAAGGCGCACGCAGACTCCATCTGGTCGATTTAAACGGTGCATTTGCCGGCAAACCAAGAAATGAAGTAGCAATACGGGAAATTGTCCAATCTCTCGATGATCAGATACCTATTCAATTAGGCGGCGGCATTCGTGATCTTGATACAATCGAACGTTATCTTGACGATGGTATCTCCTATATAATCATCGGTACTGCAGCCATCAAGATACCAGGCTTTCTGCAAGATGCCTGTAACGCTTTCCCAGGACAGATTATGGCTGGACTGGATGCAAAAGATGGAAAGGTAGCGGTTGATGGCTGGTCTAAAATTACCGGCCATGATGTCATTGATCTAGCCAAGAAATTTGAGGATTATGGAGTAGAAGCGATTATATATACGGACATTGGCAGAGACGGCATGCTCAACGGTATTAACATTGAAGCAACCATCGAATTAGCTAGAGAACTTACTATACCGGTTATTGCCAGCGGCGGTATTACCAATATCAGTGATGTTCAGAAACTGTGCGCAATCGAATCCGAAAGAATTATTGGAGCCATTACTGGGCGCGCCATCTATGAAGGCTCTTTGAATTTTAAAGAAGCTCAGCAATTGGCTGACAAACTGAGTAAAGATAACGATATATCGTAAAAAATCCTTTTTATAAAATTAATACCGCGCATTTTACTTCCTTACCTACAATCGGCTTTTTACACTGATGAGTCTCGCAAAGCGTATTATTCCATGCCTAGATGTAACCAATGGGCGTGTAGTTAAAGGTGTTAATTTCGTTGAACTTCGTGATGCAGGAGATCCGGTGGAAATTTCGCGCCGCTATGATGAGCAGGGTGCCGATGAGCTCACTTTTCTGGATATTACAGCCAGTTCGGATAATCGTGATCTGATTCTACACATTATTGAAGATGTTGCCACGCAGGTATTTATTCCTTTAACTGTTGGCGGCGGCGTACGTCAGGTTGAAGACGTGCGCCGGTTGCTAAATGCCGGCGCTGACAAAGTAAGCATTAATACATCGGCTATTCTAAATCCGCAGCTGATAGCTGAGGCAGCCGAGCATTATGGTTCTCAATGTATTGTTGTAGCAATTGACGCAAAACAAGTTAACGCATCCGGCAATTCCCCGCGCTGGGAAGTTTTTAGTCACGGGGGGCGCAAAGCAACAGGCATTGATGCTGTTGAATGGGCAATAAAAATGCAATCTCTGGGTGCCGGTGAAATTTTACTTACCAGTATGGATAATGATGGCACACGTAGCGGTTTTGACCTTTCTTTAACCCGCGCAGTATCGGATGCTATTAATATACCCGTGATCGCCAGTGGTGGTGTTGGCAATCTGGATCATTTGGTTGCCGGCATTCTGCAAGGACATGCGGATGCCGTATTGGCAGCCAGCATCTTTCATTATGGCGAATTCACCGTACAACAAGCAAAACAATATATGGCACAGCATGGCATTGAAGTGCGGTTATAATGTGAAATTTATAAAAGATTAATAAATTTAATCTGTGTAAGTTACAGCATGCCTACAGATATTTGGCTCAGCAGAATTAACTGGTCAGGAGACGGATTAATACCGGTCATCGCTCAAGAAGCGGATAGCGGTACTATTCTCATGGTTGCGTGGATGAACCGGGAAGCGCTTAAGTTGACGGTAGAAAAAGGTGAAGCGGTATACTGGTCACGTTCACGCAAAAAACTCTGGCATAAAGGTGAAGAATCTGGTCACACGCAAAAAGTAAAAGATATTTTTCTTGATTGTGACGAAGATGTATTGCTTCTTATTGTGGAGCAGACTGGCGGAATTGCCTGCCACACTGGTAGACACAGCTGTTTTTTCCAGAAATTGGAAGGCAGTAACTGGGTTCTTACTGCACCTGTTATCAAGGATCCTGAGAAAATTTACGATAAATGAATGATATAACTATTCTCCGCCGTCTGGCACAAATCATTGAATCACGCAAATCGGCTGAGACAGACAGTTCTTATGTAGCTAAACTGTTTCATGGAGGACAGGATAAAATACTTAAGAAAATCGCTGAAGAATCGGCGGAGACTATCATGGCTTCTAAGGATGGCAATACCGATCAGATTATTTACGAAACCGCAGATTTGTGGTTCCACTGCCTGATACTACTCGCTTTCCACGAACTCTCGCCTGACGATGTATTGAAAGAATTGGAAAGGCGTGAGGGTGTATCCGGCATACAAGAGAAAGCTTCAAGAACATCGGATTAGTGATTATGGAAAATTGTATTTTTTGTAAAATCGCAAGAAAAGAAATACCTGCTAACAAAATCTACGAAGATAAAGATATTCTTGCCTTTAATGACATCAACCCTGCCGCTCCCGTCCATTTCTTATTAATCCCGAAATTGCACATAGACTCACTCATTGATGTTCAAGACATTCATCAGAGTTTGCTTGGAAAAATGCTATCATTAGCTCCACAGCTGGCGAAAGAACAGGGATGTGAAAATGGTTTCCGCACTATTATTAATACTGGGCCTGCAGGCGGGCAAGAAATATTTCATTTACATTTCCATATCATCGGTGGCCGGGAGCATTTACCTGGAATGATTCACACAGGCTAGACCCGCCCCGTTCCATTTCACAGGAGGAAGTAATGGGTACATTTAGCATTTGGCATTGGATTATTGTACTGGCTATTGTCGTTCTGGTATTCGGAACAAAAAAATTACGTAATCTGGGTGGTGATTTAGGGAGCGCCTTAAAAGGCTTCAAAGAAGGAATGAAAGAATCAGAAACCGAGAACCCCCCTTCATCCACCAATCAGTCAGTTTTTGGAATTACAACAAACAAAGATACTGCTGCTCCCAATAGCTTTAAAGAAAGTAAATCAACCACCGAAACCGGAAGCAGTGCATCACAGCCATCAGGTACCAATAGACAAGCCGATGACGCAGACTTTAAGGAAAATCAAACCAAGACCTGAGAATTAAATTGTATATTATCTGCTGCACCGGGTCCTGATACGAATTTATATTCATGCAATCTCACTCAACGAGACAACATGTTTGATATCAGTTTCATGGAGTTACTGATCATTCTGATGGTAGCCTTAATCGTTATCGGACCTGAGCGACTTCCAACTGTTGCACGAACAATCGGGCATTTATACGGGCGTTGCCGTAATTTTATGTATAGCATCAGAACTGATATTCATAATGAAATGCGCATGGAAGAACTAAAAAAAATGCAATCTTCCGTACAAGATACAGTCGACTCACTGGAAACCTCCGTTCAAGAAAGTGTAGAACAACTAAAGACTGTTATCACCAATGATCCCCAGACTATGGAAAAATCGCCCAAAGATCTGGTAATGCCTCAATCGCAATTAGAATCCGAGCAATTAAAGCCAAGCGATAGCAGAACTTCGCAACATGCTGGTATACAGAAAGAGAAATAGCAGTTTGCAACGTGTCGATTCCACAACCTCTAATATAGAAAACTATGCTTGAAGGTTCATTCCTATCTCATTTAGTGGAATTACGTGCCAGGATGATACGTATTCTGGGTGTACTCTTACTGGGCTTTATCCCCTGTGCCTTTTTTGCACGGGAACTCTATACTGTGCTGGCACAACCATTACTGGAAAAACTTCCACAAGGTGGACAAATGATCGCCACGGATGTAGCAACGCCTTTTTTTGTACCCATGAAAGTCGCCATGATGATGGCCTTTGTCATTACTTTACCGCATACCTTATATCAAATATGGGCTTTCGTTGCACCCGGACTCTATTCCCACGAAAAGCGCGTGGCACTGCCTTTAGTTTTCGGTACCAGCTTACTGTTCTTTGCTGGAATGGCATTCGCCTATTTTGCTGCACTGCCGGTGGTATTTGAGTTTATTACTTATTTTGCACCGGAAGGTGTAGCGGTAATGACGGATATCAGCAAATACTTAAGCTTTGTTTTATCCATGTTCATGGCTTTCGGGGTCACATTTGAAGTACCCGTATTTGTCATCGTTTTGGTTAAAACAGGCGTGATTACCATTGAGAAGCTCAGAGAAATGCGCTCTTACGTGATTGTCGGTGCATTTATCGTTGCTGCTATTTTTACACCTCCTGATGTTATTTCACAATTTATGCTAGCTATACCACTGTGCCTGCTCTATGAACTGGGAATATTCATAGCGGCATTGATGCTCAAAAAAAGCAACCGGGGAATTCATCCAAACACTTCATCCGAGTCTAAAAAAATCTCTCCAGAGCAAAAGGATAGCTGAAGGAAATAGATCAAAATATACATGCCCACAAAGATTTGTGCAAACAGCAGTTATAATACAATGCAACCATCCCGATCTCATTTAATCTAAAAGTTTTAAATTGATTCTGATCTGTATGTTGAAGGAGGTTGGCGATGTCAAACAGTTACCCTATCACTGAGTTAAGAGCACTGGTTATTGCAATAAGTCTTGTATTGGGCGCATTCCACGCTAGTTTTACCTTTTCACAAATGACCGATAATGAACATAACCACTCATTACCGCCAAAAACTCAAAATTTGACAACCCAATCTTTACCGCCCAACACTCCTCTTGATTCAAAACCACCAAGAACCATTCATCGTACTGGCACAGCGATTAGCGCACCGCGCAACAGTATCAGCATCAAAAGCACGGACGCAGGAGCTATTCGTCGGCAATCGCCAGTATCAGGGTGTACCAACTGTGGAATTATCCATTCAATCAACAAAATTGGACAAGGGTTTGGCATGAATGCGATAGCGGGCGGAATCATTGCCGGAACTGTCGCTCGAGAGATCACTCGTCAAATTCCTCATCCGCATAACCCAGACTATCCGCAGACTCCGATTGATAATTATTACAATCAGGAAGGGAATATTATCTATCCTGGGAATCAGTATCAGATCAACATCACTATGGATGATGGTAGGCAAGCAATTATTGCACTCCCTGAAGGCGCAAGTTTTCAGCAAGGAGATAGAGTTAGATGGGTTGATGGTGCATTAATATTGGATCGTCAATAGTTATATGATCGGAAAACATTGTTGAATTCATCGCCTCTCAGACAAATCGAATTGCCAACTGAAGGCATGACGTGTGTTGCTTGCGCCGCGCGTATTGAAAAGAATTTAAACAAACTTTCGGGTGTTCAAGCTTCGGTCAACTTTGCGAATGAAGAAGCTCATGTAAATTATGATGAAAAACAAGTAAATACAGATAAATTGATTAATACCATCGAACATGCCGGCTTTCATATTGCACCACGATCAGTGCAACTTCAACTGCACAAAATGACTTGTGCGGCCTGTGCAGAACATATTGAGAAAGCATTGGTGAATAAACTACCCGGCGTCACAACCCTTGTCAATATCGCAACAGAAACCGCAAAAGTTAAATTTATCTCGGGTTTGATAACTGTCGAAAACTTAATTGATGCGGTCATCAAAACAGGCTATGGAGCCAACGAAATCAATGATTCCAGTATCATGCCGCAGAAAAAGCACGACGTCGAGCAGCCTATCAAGCTGAATTACGCTTATTCTGGATCTCCGCAATTCTCACATTACCATTAGTACTTCAAATAGGCGCTATGTTTACCGGTCATGAGATGGACATACTGCCTCATTGGTTGCAATGGTTATTAGCTACCCCGGTCCAATTCTGGATTGGACGCCGTTTCTATATTGGCATCTGGATTCCCTGCGTGGCGGTAGTGCCAATATGGATGTATTGGTTGCGTTAGGTACAAGCATGGCTTATTTTTTTAGCACCGCAGTCACAATATTTGGACTGGATCAACACGTTTATTTTGAAGCCGGCGCAGCCATAATCACTCTTGTACTATTTGGTAAATTATTGGAAGCACGTGCCATAGGCAAGATCTCCGAAGCAATAGAATCATTGATCAAGTTGCAACCCAAGACAGCCCGGATTGAGCGCAACGGAAAAATTCTCGAGGTACCCGCAGATAGTCTAAAAATCAACGACATCTTCATTGTGCGCCCCGGTGAGAATTTACCAGTTGATGGGGTTGTAATTGAAGGATCTTCTAGCGTTAATGAATCCATGTTAACCGGAGAAAGCTTACCTGTCGGCAAACAGAGAGGCGTAAAAATATTTGCCGCTACGATTAATCAGCAAGGTTTGCTCAAATGCCGCGCAATCAGTGTTGGTGCCCAAACACAACTCGCCGCAATTATCCATCTGGTGGAAGAAGCACAAGGATCTAAAGCACCGATTCAACGTATGGCTGATAAAATCTCAGGAACCTTTGTACCAGTTGTCGTGGTAATCAGCATCCTGACTTTGGGAATAACCTGGTGGCTTACTGGTGGTTTTGTTACTGCTCTTATCAATGCAGTCGCAGTTTTGGTCATCGCTTGCCCGTGCGCATTAGGATTAGCGACACCAACTGCCATTATGGTCAGCACTGGACGAGGCGCACAAATAGGCGTCTTGGTTAAGAACGCAGCGGCATTGGAGCATGCTGAGAAAATCCAAACCCTTATAATCGATAAAACGGGCACGCTTACCGAGGGCAAGCCAGAAGTTACCGGCATTGTACCGGTGCAATCCATTGGCAAGCAGGATTTATTACAAATCGCAGCTTCCTTGGAACACGGCTCGGAACATCCGTTGGCACGAGCTGTGCTTAACTGCGCACAACAAGAACAATTATACCTTCAATCAGTTAACGATTTTAAAACGATTACCGGCAATGGCGTTACGGCCTACTTGCATGGGATAAAATGCCTGCTTGGTTCCCCAAAATTTCTAACACAACATAATATTGCCATTGATAAACAAAAAATAAGCAGCTTACAGGGAAAAGGAAAAACCGTTATTGGTATTGCTTCTGTTACTCATAACACCGGCAAAATACTTGGGTACTTAGCCATCGCAGATCAGCTACGCAACACCTCTATCCAAGCAACCAACGAGTTGAAATCCTTAGGTATTGAGGTAATTATGCTAACCGATGACAATACTGTAACTGCAAAAACAATTGCCAAACGTACTGGCATTACACAATATCGCGCTGAGATGTTGCCACAGGATAAAGCCACAGAGGTATTGAAAATAAAAGCCAGTGGCAAATTTACGGTAATGGTCGGGGATGGGATTAACGATGCGCCCGCTCTAGCTGCTGCAAATGTTAGCTTTGCTATTGGCGCCGGCTCGGATGTAGCGATTGAAGCTGCCGATATCACTCTGATTCGCAATGATCTGATGAGTGTCGTCGATGCTATTTCTCTATCGCGCGCCACACTTCAAAAGATCCGTCAGAACCTAATTTTCTCTTTTATCTATAATATATTGGGAATTCCATTGGCAGCCGTCGGCATGCTTAATCCGGTCGTCGCCGGTGCCGCCATGGCTATGAGCTCTGTATCAGTTGTCAGCAATTCGTTGCTATTGAAACGATGGCAAACCAATCATGAATAATTTTCTTTAGGAAAAAGATGATGCAAACTGCCACCATCATAATAAAAGGCATGACCTGTATAGGCTGTGTTAATAGCGTCAAAACGGTTCTCAAGAATCTATCAGGAATAACCCGAGCGGAAGTAACGCTCGAACCCGCCCAGGCAAGTATTCAATATGACTCGAACAATATCAATATTGATCAAATCAAAGAAGCTATAGTCGATGCAGGCTTTGAAGTAATAAATTAAGATAATCCATTACACGACACGCTACTAATAGATTGTTTCGCGGATACATGCAAGTATCGATAGAAGAAACAGTGATTGAATTATATCAACTACCTGAAACAAACAGAGTTAAGATTGATAGAAATTGTCTGAAGGACGGTGACGATTACATCAATTTATCATGGTCACACCTTTCTGCTTAGAACCTGAAACAATATCTATCAGATCAGCCATTTCTGCTTTCCCTTCAATGATCTGTCAGAATTGCCAGATTCAAAAATTTCTCCACGTTAACTTGAATAGGTAACAAATTATTGAACAAAATCTTCCGGAAAAGGTATATTCATTTTCTCACGATTTAACGCATTTATTTGCAAGTTTAGTTGATCAATATTTGACCACCCCGAGCTATCTACAGATGGAATCCAACGTGCACGCAAATATCCCTTTCTATCTATGAGAAACTCCATATGATCTGGAGTTGTTCCTCGGCCAATAATATCAGGATGACTCATGGTTCTACGTGATAATGCAAAGCTGGTTGCAATTTCAGCAGCGCCTTGAGTAACAATTGGAAAAGGTAGTTCTTTAGCTATTAATTGCTTCATATCTTCAACAACAAGATCTATATTTGGCACTGCGAGCAACATAACATCTTGCTCCTTTAATCTTCCATAAGCCTGCTTTAACTGTTCCAAACGACTCATAGACTGAGGCCAAGAAAAAACGACCATCAAAACAGCTTTGTTTTCTCTAAATTCTTGCAATGTGCCTGGACTTCCATCATGACCCTGGTATGAAAAAACTGGTGGCTTTACATATGCTTTATTGGGCACAATCTCCGGTGTTAAAATCCGTGCCTGATAGCCGCGTGATAATGCATGAATATAATTAACCAGATCCCATCGGTCTTCATCAGATAGTTTATCGATGTAACCTGGCATATCTGTATTTACCATACCGTTCGTAATCCAGTTATAGAAATCTCCTGGCGTATGTTCTATGGTATGCGGTTCAATTAGTAGATCCGGCAATTTTGTGGATAAAGTTCGTGACTTAATACCATTACCCATTCCCTGCGGCCCATGACACTCCACACAATGCTGTGCAAATAATGTAGCGCCATGCGCCACAGAAATCACATCAAAAGGTACAGGTGTTCTCCGATAGGTTTCAGGGTAAGCTTGGATTGTCAGAGCTTGCAATGCAATCGCTCCCCCTGATATAAACAATAAAGCTGGAATAAAAATTAGGCGCTTTATCCCCCAGTTTCTTAACCAGCCTAGTTGTAAAATCGCTATAGCAGCCACCAGAATCGCCACGCCACTCCAAACTTGAATAGCAACATTAGGTTGATTCCAAGTGGCAATAACCGAGAAGCGAAATGAAAATGGCCAATTTTCAATAAGTGTATGCTTTGCAGGGGTTGTATTGGTAATGATGGTGGCTAATAGAAGTAGTAGCAACGCCAAAATAAATTCAATGCGGACCCATCTTCTGATTCCATTGTTACCGTTACTAACATCAGAATCTTGTTTACAATTTAACAAAGGCAACCAGTAAGAACGTACTCCCGCGGCAATTAAGAGAATAATAACTAATAAGAATATTTTGATACTTAAAAGCCAACCATAGGGAGTAGCAACTAATGCAGCATAATAGCCATCAAATATCTGATTAGCGACTATTAATCCAGTGAATATAATTAATAGCATTACCGGTAATGCTACCGATGAGAACCGTCTCAATATATTAAATTTATTTGTTTTATTTGTTTTATCAAAGATTAGCAGCATAAAAGCTGGCAAAGCTCCAAACCATACCCCAGCAAGAATGAGATGAAGCGCATATGGCATTACAGCAGTTACTGAAAGCTCCTCTGCTGCGGCATGGCTAGCTAATGAGCTTGCAATGAGCGGTAGAGTCGCAATTGCAACACATAAAGCATAGCGCCACCGCGTTTTAGACACATTGCAAAGATATAAAATTGCTAGCAACAGCAGTATTGCTGCTGCGAAACGAAAAATCCAAATCTGTCCTACACGTGTATCTCCTAATAATCCCAGCCAGACTTCATACTCCCCTAAGCTGTTAGCACTTCCAGTTACTTGCACTATGGTCGTAGCTAGAATTACAAGCAAGCCTGTCAGCATACTCACAGCCAACCATGGAAACAGGCGCTCTAACCGCCCTACCCATACTTCTGAATGAATTTGCTTTACAGTGCTCGTAATTATCAAAAATAAACAGCTGCCAAGCAAAATTAGATTTGATACAAGCTGAACCCAGCGTGCTAATGTTGCAATTGCATCTACCATTTATTACCGTAAGTTATTTTTTAACACTAAAGTCATATTTTGACTCAATGACATGACCATCTACAGACATCACCCGATAATGGACGGTATAAAGTCCGGGTTGAATCTGAGGCAAATTTAATATGATAGATTTTGAATCATGTGTAAGTATCTCTGGCGTATCTTCAGTAACTAGTTTTTTATTCGAGTCTTCTACTGTTACTGATGCATAAGATCCCTCTATTTTCTCATTAAACCAGAGCTGTATTTGTTTAGGGGGAGTAGAAAGCGTAGCCCTACGTGGTGGCTCAGATTTAACTAAAGTAGCATGCGCTATTGCAGGATTAACTTGAAATAATAAAGGAAGTAGCGTTAATAAGGCAACAAAAGCTGCTACTTCTCTACTACCATATTTTGATAATCGCTTATTTTGCACAATTTTTCCTCGATACTTTGTTTATATTATTTTTCCAATAATTATTGGATGCTTTTCGTAAGGATGAGTTCATCGCTCATCCTTAATTCAACTTCATAAATTATTCACTAAGCCGTTGCATCTCGTTCGTCAGTTTTACGTTTACGCATCATGATAAAAGCTGCAGCCCCCGCAATGAGCATTACTATTGGTGCAATGATTGCAACCTTCGATACCGGACGACCCTCCCCTACTGAAAATGGAAACCTCGATACATAGTCCTGCGCACCTCCCGTAACCGTCACCAGTCCTACAAACTTACCCTTTTCCGGAAAAACATGCTCTACCGTAATCGATGCCGAGGGATATATTTTAGGTGGCAAGTGATATACCGTAATCTCGTCCAGTTTTTCTTCTGAGCCCGTATCCCGAATTATCCTTACCTCTGTCGTCAACGGACGCAGTTCCTCCTGAATATAATCCAACGCTATCACGGTCTTGCCTACTTCTGGTATATCTTCACAAAATTCCTCTTCCTGTGATAATGGCTGATAGCCCGTAAAATGCATCCGATATGGTCCAACTGTTAATATACACATATCATCCGCTAAAGCCAGCCCACCATGGGCTTGTACTTGTGCTGCGAGTAGCATGCTCATCGCAAGCAATGCTGCCAATAATACTTGTTTGATTTTTATTAATCTTGCTAACATTTAAAATTTTCCTGTATCGATAAATGGTTGTTGCTAAGTTCTCTTGATTTTGAATTGTCAATGTTATTTAGTTCGGCTTTGCGCGGCGCGATGCCAACCAACTCTTGAAACGCCTTGATCTAAACAGCTTATATACCAGTATTGTGGCCAACAACAAACCCACTGCAGGCCCTACGGTGGCTCTGAATACATTGGCATAATTAACCATTTCCACCCGCAGATGATACTCATAGTTCAACGGCGGCAGGCCTTCGGCTGTAATCAGTACCAAATATTTCCCCTGATCCAATACATTTTGCGTGCTAATTACACCGTCTTCATATAATGCAGGTCGCAAGCTGGTAATTGCTTCTCCTTCGGCTGCATTGCTGCCTTTTATTATCTTTACTCCAACCGGTATATCTCGCAACTCAGGATCAACCAGATCTATAACAAGTATGGCATTGCCGGCTTTGGGTATATCTGTACAATAATGACCTTCCTTATCAATTTGAGGTTGATAAGTACTGAGGTGAATCATGTTCTCCCCGATCCGACGCATACAATTATCTTCTTCCATGGCTACCTTGCCATGTGCACCAACTGTACTTGTGTAAAGTGCCATAACAAGTATAAAGACTGCAATCCCTGCTTGTGTTATTTGTCTGACCACGACAAATCCTCCTCTTGGGTAAGCATCTCTAATTTTTCCAGTTCCATTATCCGCATTCTCTTGTGATACCTTAAATTTCACTCTGTTTTTACTTATAAAAAAACCGGTACACCGGCTGTCTTCCGACAGTGGTGTACCGGTGTATTGATGCTATACCAGATTATAACTTGGTAAAGACTGGAATTACAGCACCAGCAATACTGTTAATATAACGATTGCCGTCATCATCCCATGTCATCAGCAAACCACCAAAGCGACTTTCCGGATCACCCAACAAAGCCATCAAACGTTGGACTTCCCACAACGCATCTTTGGCTTCCATCTTAACTTCACGGGTTTCTCCAGGTTCAATCCCTCTGTCGTCATCCATTGTCAAACCAGTAGCTACCAGCTCTTTTGGATAATCAGGATCCAGATGCTTTTGACCCAATGGATTTACAAAACGAACACCCGCTGTCGTAAACTCTCCGATGTTAACCGCTGAGTCTCCGTTGTTGGTGATTTCCATCGTCACGCGTAACGCACGTCCAGGAACGTCATAGTTAGCATGGGTTACCTTGATCGCTACCGGATTCGGTGCAATCGGTAATGGCTCTACCTTGGATTCACCCGCTTGGATCGGTATGGTATAGGGGTGTACGCTTTCAGTATAACGATAGCCTCCCCATACCAGCGCGCAGGTCAGTATCGCTATCGCCATACCAAATTTCCTGTCTGTCGGTGATGTCAGTAGTTCGTCACCATATGCCAGCAATACACGACTACGCGGCAGAAACATCGGTTTCGCTACAAAATAACCAATCCAGAATACCCCTAAGCCTGTCCATAAAACGTGCCAGAATATACCATTGCTGAAGTTAAACGTCTCCAGATCAATCGTTTTTCCTGTCAATGTGGTTACAGGATTGGTAAAGTCATCCCAGCTGCCTGAAATGTTCATCCACGCTGCTGGTCCTGCAATAGGGCCCGCATCTTTTACGTTCACCATTGCATGCATGTGATGACGGCCTGGAATACGCGCTTTCAGTTTAACTTCAAACTCATAATCACGACCAATGATCAACGGTCCTGATATGAATGTCGGTTCGCCATTCAGCTTGGTACTCAAACGTACAAACACCGGACTTGGGCTACCTACGTTAAAGAATGCACGATCAGGCTTACCTACCGCACGTGGCCAATCTTCCGCCAGGTGAAATTTCCCTGTCATGGTTGCAATGTCATTTACTTTGGTGACTTTAGGTTGCCATTTCAGGTCATACCATTGAATACTACGCATACGCAGAAACGGTTCTTGTGAACGTTCACCGTGTGCCGCCGCTGTATTAACATCTACCGTCAGCGTCAGCGCCAGTGAGGCCGCCCCTATCGCCGCTCCATACAGGCCTAATACGCCCAGTTTAAAAATGCTTTTTATATTCATTATTTAATCCCCTGTGCAAAGCCTTTTTCACCAAATGCCGTTACGTCATTCTTCATCGATATACGTCCTCTTTCTCCTTTAACATAGTAGAAAGCAGTACAGTATAGTTTGCCAAAGTACCACCATACGCAGAACATCAGCATTGATACAAAGGCTGAGAAAAACGCAGCAATAACCGTGGTGTGACCACCAAAAGTACGCAGCGATCCTTGCTCAATCAGGCGAACATATTCCGGTGTACCTGTACGTACATACAGAAAACCTGTGTAGTCAGCTACTGACAGCAATACGCCTTCTACAACCAGCGGTAAGTGGGTGGGGCCAAAAATAGGCCAGTTGCCCGGATAGAAAAATAAACCCCAGAATCCACCGCCTAACAGTGCGGTTACCAACCAGTTACCCGTCAATAATAAAATCGTATCCAGCATCAACGCACCAGGAATCATGGTCGATGGCAGTACAAAATTGATCGGATAGTGCGACCACCAGTAAAAACCCCAGTAACGGGTCAGCCATTCACCTACTAACAGGCATACGATACATAGTGTCGCGCCAAATGGCAGACGATAGTTTACCCACAGGTAATACATCAGTGCCGCACAGTACATGACACCTACAATCGGTGTTACTACAGGCCACCATTGACGGTCTTTCCAATCAAGCCAGAAATCCCAGTCTCCTGCCAGCAGCATGAAGTGCATGTGATACGTTCCTACCAGAAGAATACAGAGAATTGGAAAATAAACCGCATCTATATATCTGGACATCTTGACCGCTTCCGGCGGCATCTTCGCTGCCGCTATAATTTCGTCTGTTCTACTCACTAGACCCTCCCTTCATTTCATGTGATATTAAATATGAAAACATGACGATACGCTTCCCTTACTTCTCTCTTTATCGTCAGCCTATAGGCTTGTTCCCATTAGTACAAAAACTTAGTCGAGATATTCCTTACCTTCCTCCCCTTTTCCTGACAGAAGAAGGTAAGTTCCATCCAAATTAAGGAACGATACGATTGTTCAGAATTTCTCTGCTTGCGTTGTTCCAGGTTACATCGGTCAGGTTAGAGTAACGGGTGATAATCTGTGCTGCAATACCACCTGAAAATAAACCCGCCCAGCCCAGAATCACAAAGCCCCAGTGCAACGGTGCGCTAAACAGTTCTTCCATGAACCAGAAAGCATGTCCCCATTCGTTCAACCCTACGTTCGGCAGAATCATCAATGGGCCTGCAATCGCCATCACCAACGGGAACGATGTGCCGCGGCTATACAATGGCAGACGCGTCATCGCGTACAGGTAGGCCGCTACTCCGCATACAATGTACATCGGGAATGAGCCATAAAACACCACTACGTGACTCGGTGTAAAGCTCGTGTCACGAATAATCACCTGGTGCCAGCTTGCATCCTGTTCGGTAAAGAAGCTGCCGCCCCAGTAAACACCAAACAAATACACACCCAGCCACATCATCCAGTAAAAATAACGTTTGATCTCAAGCTTGGTATCCAGATTGTCCAGTTGTTCCTTGGTATCGCGGGTCTTCAGTATCCACCCCCAGGTTACCAACGCAAACAGTGGCATCAGTGTCATGTGTACGCGCCACAGTCCCATCCATACCTTGTCAAATTCAGGCTCCATCGAGTCCATGCCATGTGAATATGCAAATGTCCTTTGGTACCAGATCCAAAATATCGCTACCAAAAGCATCGTTAACATGCCCAGCTTGTAATACTTCGAGTCGTACCACAGCGACATGTCATAGTTGGCGCTCGCCGCGCCGCTAGTTGTGCCATAGGTTGTTGCCATGTTTCTACCTCCTAACTGTTAATCAAAACTACTTCTCGTTCTTCTCTAATACTACCCTTATACTTCTTACTTAATACTAATTAATTAGTACTTCTAAACTCGGTAGCCAAAACCTTCATATAACTTATATTATTCTACCCCGCTTTTAGCTACACCTCTCAGGCTAGTCGACCTTGGGGTTCAAAGTCAAGTCATTTGTCATAAAATTACCTTCCCAAACCCATGGTCTCTTCACCTACTTTCCCCTCTTTCCCCTTTACTCACAATAACTAAAGGGATAATCAGCATTACTCCAATATCAACAGAAATATTTTTGTCCAATAGATACCGAAATCATTGATGAATTTATCTCATGACACTGACGAATAAGATATTTACTAGAAACATAATTATTCCGAGTATTAACCAATTCTTTCCTGCTGTTTTCATATCTGGATGATCCCTTCTATAATAGGTATATCCCATCGCTATCCCCACAATGGGAAAAATTATAGTACCCACAATAATTGCAATATTCAATCCAGCCGAAACTGCAGGCTTTTCATTAGCTATCTTTCTCATTTGTTTTTATGGCATTTAGCAAAAATAAAGAATCATAAAATTAGAGAATTTGAACTTATTCTCAGAGTAAACATACCGTTAATGCCGCATAAGACAGGCAATATTCATATAATACTTATCGTATTTTCTGTAACAGCCCAATTCCCAAGATTGCCATAACAATGGAAACCAAGGGGTTCAGCAAATTCAACAAAGCATACCCCGCATAATCCAACGTCGGAACCCCCAATGTAGCAGCATAAAAAGTACCTGCCGTAGTCCAAGGAATTAATCCCGTTGTCAAAGTAGAACCTTCTTCCACTGAACGAGATAATATGGCTTGATCTAATTCTTTCTCCTGATACGCCCCTTTAAATAACTGACAATTAAGAATTATCGATATATATGCTTCACCCATCGCTATATTACCGAGAAATCCTGCTGCGATTGTGGTGAAAATTAATGTGCTAATACGCTGAATGCGCAAAATGATTTGCAGCAATAACACTCGCAGAAAACCAGCATGATGCATGATGCCACCCAGTGCGAGCGCCAGAATGGATAATAACAATGTCCAAGCCATATTGTATATACCACCGCGCCCAAGCAAAGCATCGATGCTTTCAATACCGGTGGCTTCCGGCAAGTTTATCCACAGTGCATTGATCACATCGACACCATCCTTGTCTTGATACACCACAGCGATCAACATCGCCAGCAGAATACTGCATGACATACTGACTTCCGCAGCATAACGCTGAATACTCAATCCAAGCATCAGCAACAAAGGCAATAATGTCACCCACAAATCTAATTGATAGGCGCCTGCCAATGCGTCACGAATTTCATTGATATAGTTTCCAGGCAACAGATTTCTGTCATATTGCATTCCCCATATAGTAAAAATAATCAGAACGATGATAAACGTTGGCACAGAAGTATAAAGCATCGAACCGATATGGCGATAAAGACTGGTGCCTGCACTCATAGCAGCAAGATTAGTGGTATCGGAAATGGGTGACAATTTATCACCAAAGGTCGCGCCAGAAACGATTGCTCCCGCCACCAAGGACAATGGGATACTCATTGCATCGCCGATACCAATCAGCACTATGCCGACGGTACCGACAGTTCCCCATGAAGTACCCGTAGCAATCGACATTAAACCACATAAAACAAATCCTACTACCAAGAATATGCTGGGATTGAGCCAGTCCAGTCCGTAATATAACAAACTGGCAATAGTGCCGCTTTGCATAAAACTGGCAATCACCATGCCGATTAACAGAAAAATGTAAATTGCCGGCAGCGCTTTGGTAATGCCCGCATCCATCATACGACGGATAGCACCAAACGAATAACCAAGCCCGCGTGTTTGTATGCTAACCCAGATTAATGCCAGAAAAATGAGCGCGTGCAAACTGGCTTGCCAAACAAACAATCCAAGTGAAATCAGTAGCAATACACCAGCAAAGCAAAACATTGCATGGAAAAATGACGGCAGTCGACAGGCAATTGATAACTCATCTATCGACACATTTTGTTCAGTCATCGGCCACTCTATTTCGCCGTTTCATTTTCGAACAATGCCACCCAGTCACCATATCCCTTCACTTGCAGATCCTCCTTTTTGATGAATTTCAGCGCTGCGGAATTAATACAATATCGTCGGCCAGTAGGTGCTGGACCATCTTCAAAAACATGACCTAAATGACTATCTGCATATCGGCTACGAACTTCGGTGCGTGGCGTCCAGAGCTCATAATCGGTCTTGAATTGGATATACTGTTCACTTATCGGTTGATAAAAACTCGGCCAACCGGTGCCTGAGTCAAATTTATGAATCGACGCAAACAACGGTTCACCCGATACAATATCCACATAGATACCTTCGGTCATGTGATTCCAGAATTCATTCTGAAATGGCGGTTCGGTATCAGCGTGTTGCGTAACCTGAAATTGAAGTGCTGTTAAGTCATCTTTCAGTAATTCGGGATCTTTTTTAAAATTTTCATACGGATTAGCCATTGTGGTTTTCCCTTTTCTGCTCACCTATTGATGATGAAATTTATCGGTACAGTTACCCACTTATCGCAAAAAGGCCTCGGTGTTGTCAAAAATGCCCAGAATAACATGTCCTACTTTGTTTATGGCACTTGGCCGGGCGATAGCGGCGAATTTGCTGTCATCAACAAGCCTCTCGGTAATAAGAAATTCGCCTATGCCAAACTGCTGCATTTATTGAAACCCTCAATACATAGACAAATTCCCATTTGCCCGCACTTGAGTCAAGAAGAAAATGCCTGCACCGGTTGTCCTTGGATGATTGCCGATTATACAAGCCAACTTGAGCAAAAAAGAAATCGCTTTATATATGCGATGAAAAGAGTCGGATTTGACACTACGCAGCTTACTATCAATCCTGTTCACCCTGCGCCACAATCTTATGGTTATCGCAATCGCTGTCAATTAAAAACCGATGGTGTGCAACTGGGCTTTGTGTCTGAAAACTCCTATCAAATCGTACCGATCAAAGATTGCATTGTACTCAATGATACTTGCAGAAATTTATTAAAAACAGTCATCCAGCAGTTACCCAACGCGAACTGGCAAATTGATAATGATCAAAATTGGAATTTCATCGAACTGGATGATGATATGCAAGCTAATGAAATTCTCATTAATCAGAAACGCCCTTTCAAACAAGGTAATACCTCGCAGAATGCATGGATGCAATCCTGGCTAAAAGAAAAACTGGTCAGCACCTCCTGTTCTGGCAAGGTGGTAGAATTATTCTGCGGCTCAGGTAATCTCACTCAAATCATAGCCGAATCAAATTGCACCTCGATAATTGCATTGGAATCTGACGATAATGCAATTCAACAACTTAAAACAAGAAATTTCGATAAAGTAATACCTCAAAAATACAATCTATTTGATCCATTAGTCTGGAAGAAACTGCAACAGAAAATCAATGATGCAAAAATACTGGTACTCGACCCACCCCGTGCGGGATTAAAAAAACATAACGGATTCTTTAATGGATTCAGAACTCTAAAAACGATTATCTATTTCTCGTGCAACCCAGAAACTTTTGCGCGCGATGCTTGGTTTTTTTATCAGAACGGTTTTTTGATCGATGAAATTCAATTGATTGATTTGTTCCCCCACACACATCACGTTGAAATATTAGCTGTATTTAATCGACCTGAGCGATCGAATATTTGAGTTCCGTTGGCGCTTCGCAAAACTCGTTGCAGCTTATCCCAGTTTGACGTTCGATAATCAGAATCAATCGGCTTGATGCCACCCTCCAACACTATTATTGAGGTAACTCGGAACATAATAACTTCAAATCAACGGGGTAACGCTAAATATACGCAAGACCTGTTTGCATGAGCTCAGTTAAATGAATGTTTTGTGCATTCACCTCACTCTCCGCGGCCAGCATGGCTAAAGAACCGACTGATATCTCACCATTATCGAGCATATTGATATAGGGCGATTTATCGCTTTGTGTTGGAATGGTTCCGAAAAGATTTTGCCATAACAAAGTTACAATTTCCCCGTGATGAGTAAGGTTTGTAGCATTGATAGCAAATTCGCCTAACTGTTCGTAGCTTAAACCTTCATCAGCTTTGGTCAGACCGATCCCGGCGTATTCCTGATTGGCAACGCTGGAAGCGCCAAATACTGCACCCAGCAGCTTTGCAATCTCGCCTGCATGTCCACCTAGATCAAGTGCCAGTCCAGTATCGTCGAATTCTACGCGCTCAATATTCAAAAGTATGTCTTGATTAGCGGGATTGGTGTCAGCGGCGATAAAGTAATGGTCGGAGGATTTACCGAATGTAAATTGATGGCGCGGAAATCCGATCACCACAGTATCTATTCCTTCTCCCCCATCCAGGCTATTGCTGGCGTTGTTACCTATGAATGTATCATTGCCTTGACCGCCAATAGCATTCTCAATCATCACATTATCAGCAATCCATATATTGTGAATGGGTGAACCGATATTTACGCCATTGGATTGCATATATACCGGCTGACCTATCTGCGATGCACTAGCCGGATTCAAATCAATCAAACTCGGGATTGCACCTGCGTACCGAAGGGTATCGGAGGAACCACCTGCATCCCAGATGGTTTCGTGATAGGTGTTTGCATCATCGAAAGTGTAAGTATCATTGACAGCATGATAAAAATTGTTAAAACCATACAGAAATTGTATGGCGGAAATATCAAGCACCATCGGCGTTGTGGGATGAAAGGAAAATTCTGTACCTTCATTGCCCTCCAAGTTTGAGTAGGTATAACTCATGATAGTGTACCGGGTGTTATCCAGATCTCTTGGCAATCCAACTTTTGATGGATCATTAGGATCCGCAAACGGATGCTCGAGACCCAAAGCATGGCCAAGCTCATGTAAGATAGTTTCAAAAGAAATACTGCCTGGATTCCAATCCTGAAAACGAAGAAGACCTTTCGTGTTAATCCAAATATCGCCTGCCAGAGTGCTGGGACTGGGAAGATAAGTCCAAGCAAGGGTTGATTCATCCGGATCTTCCGTATAGGCTGCACGTATATCCCCCACTTCACTGGCTGTTTCCGCCACCTGCACAAAATTCAAATTAGCAACATTGGCCCATTGCTGTAACGCTCTCACAAAATTGATTTGATCTGCTGTGGTAAGCGGAACGAAGGCACTATTCCATGGCTCACCATCACCAAATTGAAAACCATATCCTCCCGAAAGCGAGGACCAAAATAATGGATTATCGCTAATTGGAAAGCTATATGAAATCGTTGTGCTTGCCCAACGAGAAATGCTCAATAGTGAGTCAATCGTATCATTGGCTGGATCAACATGAGTAATCTCACTGGAAGTAAAAGGTGATGGCATTAATGAACTCGAATAATGAATCAAATATCAGGGAAAGAAGCTATCCAATGCAGGATCTGGATTTAATCTATGAGTAATGATGTAAATTCCATCTCATGCCCCACTCGTTCAACAAAAAATAATAAGAAGCCATATTTATCCATTAATCATATTGTTATCATACAAATTCCAGTCCTGTCGCCGCTAACCCGATGAGATCGATATTGCCGGCGTTGATTGCCGAGTCGGCCGCCAGCATACCCAAACTGGATTGCGTGTAAATACCCTGCTGGAGTAGCTCCACATAATAATTCAAGTCGCCTAGCGATGGTGCATTGCCTACGACATTGATATACAGCAAGTTAACAATATTATTATAGTTTGCATTCGCTCCTAGTTTGATACTTAAAGCCAATTCCATTAAACTGCCATAGCTCAATCCACCATCCAGCAATTCCAGCCCGATTCCCACATATTCTTTGTTTGCAATCGAAGCTGTACCAAATACTGCGCCAAGCGTTTTGGCAGCGATGCCGGCATTACCATCGACATCCAATGCAAGATTTACATCACTAAAGCTGATCCGTTCAATCTCTTTCAGCGTGTCAGTTCCTTCTATGCTTGCGTTATCGTGAACGTTAACGCAGCTACTGGTGTTACGGGTAAGGGTAAAAGCATCGTGGCTACCGGCATAGATAGCTACATCAATGCCTTCTTGCCCATTGAGATTATCATCCCCACCGCTACCGTTTAAGCTATCGTTGCCTCCTCCACCCGTGAGAATGTCATCGCCATCTTCCCCATCAATCCTATTATCGAGTGAATTGCCAATAATCCGGTCGGCCGCTACTGAACCGGAAGCTTTCTCGTATTCTCCATAAAACCAGCGCAAATTGGCAGGATCCTTACCCAAGGAAACGGTATTTTGCACATCAAAGGTACTCACGGATACGCCGACTAAATGGGCAGCGCTCGTGATGTTAACTCCCATGTTCAGGTAAGCACCACCGGCATACTCTGATAGATCGATCGTATCTATACCGCCGGTATCGAAATAGGTTCGATATCCTGCCACACCTGCCGTGATCGTGTCATTGCTTAATCCGCTCGTTCCAGTTCCTTCACCATAAGCCTGTTGCAGTGCAATCACATCCAGAATCATCGGAGTATAGGCCTGAAAAATAACGCTTGAACCAGGTAACAAGGAATGCTGATTATCATACGACATGATCGTAAAATATTCCTTGTACATATCTTCCGCGCTGTTTATACGAAAGCCAAGCTGAGCAAATCCAAGATCTTTGGTAGCAGCGTAATCTGTGGTAATGATAGGTTTACCGGTGCTGACGTTATATGTGCTATGAGGATGAGAAAGGCCTAGCGAGTGCCCCAATTCATGCACCAGAGTTTGCCGGGCTCGTGTATTTAAATCGAGTGTTAAGTCACCGTTGAATTTTGGAGCATAAACGTTAAGAAAAATATCATTTGCCCCTCCTGTATAGTTAAACAGAAAATTATCGGAATTCCCTCCGGAAATTCCGGCAAAATTCACGTCCGAACGATAAATCCAGCCAATGTTGATATCGGAAACACCAGCCCTCCCAACGTCTTCAGGATTTGGCGTAACATCAATACTGCTGGTAAAGCTGTCATAGTCCCCTAACCACTGAAAAGTAATATTTGCAAATTGCGAGTAGGTTTGCAGAATAGCCTGAATATTATTCTCCATACGGGTGGTCCATGTAACCTCGTTCGTGCCACTCGTATAAAGTATTGGATTGAAACTGGAATAATTTGAATTCAGATAATCATCCCGGCTAAAATCATCCGAAACGGAAACGTGGATGGTACCTCCGAATTTGTAATTGGATAAGCCGAATGCATCAAAGTTGAACATGGCTTTAGTGATAGCAGTATCCGGTGTATAAGCAATATTGGTAGCCATTTTTTCTCCTTTGCGACCTGATTTATCAAATCACAATCTGCACAACTAATTCAAGCACATAATGGCCGAAAACTTAAATCGCTCAATCGCATTGTCGGAATTTTCAGCTATCTTGGCGAGAGCTTTCCTTGCTTCACTTGATAAATACACCTCAGTTTAGCTAAACGAAAAAAATCTCTCGGGCGATTTCACAATAAATTCGAAGCTTATTTCCCGAAATTTATTACTTACCTACTTGCAAAAAATTATTGCGGATAATAAGTTTTGTCAGATTGCACAACTATCACTTCATGCCGAATCGTTAAATTATATTTAATTAATCCGATCAATCTTTAATCACTTCCACATATCCATTGACATACCACTGATAAAGCACTTCTTCAGTTTCTTCATCCATAGAGAGGGGGGGTAATATTTCTTGATCATTAGCCAGCTTAATCAACACATGATATGCATCATCACCAACTTCAAAAATTTCACCATTCATAAATAACTTATTGACTCCACTTAACATTCTACTTTTTAAGTTAAGTTGAACACCATTCTTCATAATTTGCCGTAGAAATAAATCCGAACTCAAGGGATTCGTCGGCTGTTCAAAAAAAACATGAGGTTTGGGTTCTGAAAGATAAATACCCAGAAAGTTTTGAATATCGGTGCGATTCCATTTAATCTTTTTCAGAATTGAATCTACCTGAGACAGCATTGCCACATTGATTTCTGATGGATAAACTTGCAATCGCAAATCAGGATCCGAATACCTGCCTTCCACAGTTAAGCCATCTTGTAAATAAATCAAAAATTGCATCATTAACTCATGATAACTGGGTGCACGGAACCCGATGGAATAAGTCATACAATCAGTTTCAGCGATACCGTTATGGGCATATTTGGGAGGCAAATAAAGCATATCTCCAACATTAAGCACCCATTCTTGTTCCGGCAAGAAATTTTTCAATATCCTAAGCGGAGCATCGACAATAAATTCATCATCCTGTTGAGAGGATATTTGCCAGCGCCTGGATCCCATACCCTGCAACAGAAACACATCGTAAGAATCAAAATGCGGTCCGATTCCGCCACCTTTAGGCGCGTAACTCACCATCAAATCATCCAGGCGAGCATGGGGAATAAAGCAAAATTTTTTCAACAAATCACGAGCGGAAGGGAGAAAATGATTTACTTCCTGTACCAGTAAAGTCCATTGCTTTTTAGGCAGCTTGGTAAAGTCATACTCATTTAAAGGGCCATGCTGGAGATGCCATTTTCCCTTTTTATGAATAACTAGACGAGATTGCACATCTTCAGTACATGCGTACTTGATCAGCTCGTCGCGCGTTAACAAACCGTTAAACCCAGGTAATGCATTTTTGATCAGCAACGGTCGTTTCTGCCAGTAATCACTTAGGAAATCTTTGGGGGTAATTCCTCCCAATGAAATTGTCTTAATCTTGTTAATACCGAGTTCCCCACAATTCTTCCAAGCGTTTATCCCGTCCGCAATTGTTCCGGTAATATTTATATCGCAACGGATTTTTCTGATAGTAATCCTGATGATACTCTTCGGCTCGATAAAATTCTGTCGCGGGTAAGATTTCAGTGACTACCGGCTTAGTAAATCTACCGGATTGATCAAGCATCTTTTTCGAGGTTTCAGCTTGTTCTTTTTGCTCAGAATCGCGATAAAAAATTGCACTACGATATTGCGCACCGGTATCACAAAACTGTCGGCCAGGAGTTAGCGGATCAATGGTAAACCAATAGGCATCCAGTAGCTTGGAATAGTTGGTTTTTGTTTTATCAAAATAAACCATGACTGCCTCAACATGCCCCGTTTTTCCGACGACTACCTGCTCATAGGTTGGATTTGCAACGGTACCGCCAATATAGCCGGATATCGTCGATACCACGCCCGGCATCTTGTCAAAATCAGACTCGGTACACCAAAAACAGCCACCGGCAAAAATTGCAGTGTCTAAATTCTCATTTGTCAAATAAACAGATTCCGATTCAGCAATCATTGAATCAACTTGTTGGCACCCGCTCACGGATACAAATAACAAACTCACATACAAAAAATATCGTGAATACAAAACTCGCTCCCACATAAAATCATCCTCTGAGCGCTGGTAGTTGATCCGCTTGCCGGATAAATTTTAGCGCCACTCCATTATTGCACCATCGTTCATTTCTGGGTGGCGGGCCATCCTTAAAAACATGACCCTGATGTCCTCCACAACGCGCACAGTGATACTCTATTCGCAGAATAATCAATTTAAAATCACGCTTAGTACCAACGTGCCCAGAAATAGGTTGTGTAAAACTTGGCCATCCGCTTCCACTCTCATACTTATATTGACTTTCAAACAGAGGGAGATAGCATGCGGCACATATGAAAGTTCCTTCTCTATGTTCGTGATTCAATTCACTGCTGTCTGGATCTTCGGTGTGCTCTTGGAACAATACCCGGAAAGCTTCTGGAGAAACTAAGCTACGCCATTCTTTAGGAGATTTCTTTAGCCGTTCAATTGGCACGCCATTAATGGTTATAGCAAATGACTGATCAGGAATTAAAAGCATTGTTATGGGTAATGCAGTGGCTAAACTCATTCCCTGCAGAAAGGTGCGTCGATTCATAAGAAATTCCTCACAACATTGACATCGATACATAACAGACTGGCAAGCAATAACAACTCGAAAATGCAATTTATTAATTCATCCTAGCACCATTGCCGCTTTAATCATTCCCGGAAAATCGTAAGCCTATTAACAATTCAAACAAATACTCATCAGTTCATTTGGTTTACTGAAATTTGATCTATTGGTTGGCACTAAGTTTCAGACATACTCCGCACCCTGCAGATTCCTCTACAAATCCTGTATCATCACGGTTTTAAGATTATATCTCAGCCTACATGAAAATAACTTTTCTGGAATTTGAGCAAAGTATTGCTGAATTTGAATCAAAAATTGAGGAATTACGTTTTGCACAAGATGATTCTGCACTGGATATTTCAGCAGAAATCACTCGTTTACAAGCTAAAAGCCAATCTCTCACAAAGAATGTTTATGCAAAACTGACTCCCTGGCAAATCTCACAAGTGGCTCGACATCCGCAACGTCCGTATACACTTGATTATATCGAACACCTATTTACTGATTTCGAAGAATTACACGGTGATCGTAACTTTTCCGATGATCATGCAATCGTGGCCGGTCTGGCTCGTTTTAACGGGCAAGCTATCATGGTTATCGGACATCAGAAAGGACGCGACACGAGGGAAAAAATTTACCGAAATTTTGGCATGCCCAAACCGGAAGGGTATCGTAAAGCCTTGCGTTTAATGTACTTGGCAGAAAAATTTTCTATCCCGTTAATTACTTTTATTGATACTCCCGGAGCATATCCAGGAATCGATGCGGAAGAACGAGGGCAATCAGAGGCCATTGGCAAGAATCTCTATGTCATGGCGCAACTCAAAATTCCCATTATTTGCGTAATTATTGGGGAAGGGGGTTCAGGGGGAGCCTTAGCAGTAGCAGTAGGTGATGTAATTCATATGTTGCAATATTCCACTTACTCGGTCATATCTCCAGAAGGTTGCGCATCAATTTTGTGGAAAAGTGCGGACAAAGCACCAGAAGCAGCTGAGATTATGGGTATCACTGCTGATCGGCTAAAATCGTTTAATTTAGTGGATAGTGTAATTAATGAACCTGTAGGTGGTGCTCACCGTGATTATCCGGCAACTATGCAGGCTGTAAAAAATGTTTTACAGGAATCCCTACGTAAACTCCAGGATCACTCTATCGAAACACTCTTAGAAAAGCGTCTGGAGCGGCTTATGGCCTATGGTTCATTCAAGGAAGTTAAAGTCGATTAATTTTCTGTGTAATGTTCGGAATACATTACTCGCTCACATCAAGCCGGGTGACCACTTAGCTGTCGCTCTGAGTGGTGGTGTTGATTCAGTTGTTTTGTTGCATGCACTCGCCACTCTTTCTAGAGAAATGCATCTAACGCTATCCGCAGTACACATTAACCACGGAATAAGTAGCAATGCAACGCTCTGGAGTAAGTTTTGTTGTCATTTATGTCATTCTTACGGTATCTCTATTTATATTGCTTATTTAAAAATCAAGAAAGAAACTGGTGAAAGTCTTGAAGCAAAAGCTCGAGAAGAACGATATCGCGTATTTAGTCAAATACACGCAAATTATGTGGTATTAGCGCAACATTTAGATGATCAAGCAGAAACATTGTTATTACAATTACTTCGTGGCGCTGGCATAAAAGGGTTATGTGGCATGCCTCCAGTCAGAAAACTATCGTCTCCAGCTATACCGCAAATATTACGCCCCTTACTAGAAATTTCTCGCGATGAAATAGAAAGTTATGGACGATTAAACAAATTGAACTGGATCGAGGACGAAAGTAATGACAGCATTATTTTCAATAGAAATTTTCTCCGTCACGAAATTTTACCGATATTAAAAAAACGCTATCCTAATTATCCCAAAACATTGCTACGCACCAGTCGCCATTTCTCAGAAGCTTCATCGCTACTGGATGAATTAGCTGCGATGGATAATGAAAATTGTATGGTTTCAGGAAAAATCCAAATTAGCAACATACGTATGCTTAGCTTTGCTCGCGCTAAGAATCTGCTCCGTTACAATCTGGCACAACGGGATATAACACTTCCAAGCACAGTAAAATTAGAAACCATTCTGCACCAGATTATGTCGGCAGGACCAGATAGCCACCCTTGCATCAGTTTCGGGAATACTGAAATTCGCTGTCACAAAGGCTCAATTTATATCTTATCCAGTAAAGCCTCTCTTTCAAGTTCTGCACGTTATATATGGAATGGAGAAAGCCATTTAGTACTGGATCATTTTAACGGTACTATCTGCTTCACAAACGTAAAAAGCCAGGGTATCAGTCGAAAGAAAATATCGACTGAATTGATTACCGTTCGCTCACGTAAGGGTGGCGAACGTTTTATGCCAACCTGTAATCGTCCACGAAGAAGCTTGAAAAATTTGCTGCAAGAAGCATCAATTCCACCCTGGGAACGTAACACAATACCTTTAATATTTTGTGGAGAAAAACTGATATGGGTTCCTGGTATCGGCATTGATTGTGAATTTCAAGTAAAATCGGATGAGTTCGGAATCTTACCTATATGGCATCCTATGTAACAAACAACAAGAAATTATGTGCTTTGAATTACGGGTTTCCGTATTACAAGGATTGTCGTTCCGGATTACTTATTCTTTATAGGAAAGCAAAATGATTTTTGTCACCGGAGGCGCAGGGTTTATTGGAAGTAATTTTGTTTTAGATTGGTTAACCCAATCTGATGAAAAAGTGGTAAATCTTGATAAATTGACTTATGCTGGAAATCTAAAAAATTTACTGTCGGTAGCTAAAAATCCACGACATATCTTTATACAAGGAGATATTGCTGACACACAGCTTATCGATCGAATATTAACGCAGTACCAGCCACGCGCAATTATTAACTTAGCTGCAGAAAGCCACGTCGACCGTTCAATTCATGGCCCCGAAGATTTTATTCAAACCAATATCTTAGGAACATTTCGCTTATTGGAATCTGTTCGAACTTATTGGAATAATCTTTCAGTCGCCACAAAACAGAATTTCCGCTTTCTTCATGTTTCAACCGATGAAGTTTATGGTTCATTAGCATCCAACGAGCCTGCATTCACAGAGAGTCATAGATATCAGCCCAATAGCCCTTATTCAGCCAGCAAAGCTTCCAGCGATCATTTAGTACGCGCGTTCTATCATACTTATGGTTTACCCGTACTTACCACAAATTGTTCAAACAATTACGGTCCCTTTCAATTTCCGGAAAAATTGATACCACTAGTCATTGTTAATGCTCTGGCGCAAAAACCCTTGCCTATATATGGAGATGGCTTGCAAATTCGTGATTGGCTTTTTGTTTTGGATCATTGCAGCGCCATTCGCCGTATCCTAGAAGCAGGCACTCCAGGAGAAACTTATAATATCGGAGGCTGGAACGAAAAACCAAATATTGAAATCGTAAAAACGATATGTACGATACTTGAAGAAATTTATCCAAAAGTAGTTTTTCATAATCTGATTACTTACGTCAAAGATCGCCCCGGTCATGATCGGCGTTACGCTATTAATGCCATTAAGATCGAAAAAGAATTAAGCTGGAAACCGGCAGAAACATTTGAAACCGGAATTCGTAAAACCATTCACTGGTATCTTAATAATCAAGAATGGATAGCAGATATCCAGACCGGAACATACCGTGAGTGGATAAAAAAAAATTATAACGAGTCAAGATAATGAGAATCTTACTTTTAGGCAAGAATGGACAGTTAGGATGGGAACTACAACGAAGTCTAGCACCTTTAGGAGAACTTATTTCTTTAGATTCAACAAGTAGGGAATTGTGCGGTGATCTTTCTAATTTTAAGGGAATCAAACAAACAATTCAAAAGACTGCGCCTAATATCATTGTTAATGCCGCAGCTTATACCGCCGTTGATAAAGCAGAAAATGAACCAGAATTAACACAAATTCTTAACGCAGAAGCGCCTAAGATATTGGCGCAAGGGGCAAAAGAACAAAATGCGAGGTTAGTTCATTATTCAACGGATTATGTTTTCAATGGTAATAGCAGTCAACCTTATGTTGAAACTGATACTGCTGATCCTCTAAATTATTATGGCAAAACAAAACTGGAAGGTGATGAAAATATAATGACATCAGGTTGCTCGCATTTGATATTCCGTACTAGCTGGATTTATGCAACTTTGGGAAGAAATTTCATCAAAACGATTCTTTGCTTGGCACAAAATCGGGATAAGTTAACCGTTGTGAATGATCAGATAGGTTCTCCAACAAGCGCAGAATTAATCGCTGATATCACAGCGTATACGCTATTTACAGTAAAGTATAAACCCGAGATCTCCGGATTGTTTAACCTAACAGCAAAGGGTTATACATCCTGGTACGAGTTCGCTAAATTTATTCTGGAACATGTTGAGAAAAGAAATCTCCCACTTAAAATTCACTCGACTTACATAGATCCCATTTCAAGTGTTGAGTTTCCTTTACCAGCTAAACGACCTCTTAATTCATGCTTGAATACAAACAAATTGGAAAACACATTTCAATTAAGTTTGCCAGCTTGGCAAGTTGGCGTGTCCCGTATATTAACGGAGATATTGTGTAAAAGAACTTTAATTGAATAAACAAGCCACTATAATGTTGATACCGGTTTAAAATTGACCACCCATTACAGTAGAAAAATGGCCAAAGGGAAACAGAGCGGAGAATAGTAAGCATCTGTAGATAAGTGAACCGGATTGAGTTGGTTTTACCTCCTGTTGAGGTTTTAGTTTAATTGTAATTTACTGCAAATCAGTCAGATTTTCTTCTGATGAGCATTTTTCTTTTTCTTGTTGCTGTATTCTGATCTCCGCACTGGCAGCGCTTTGTTTGTACCGGAGAAAGACTCATTACCAGTTTCAATAATGTGGCAATGGTGTGTGAATCGATCCAGAAGCGCGGTGGTCATTTTGGCATCGATAAAAACGTTACTCCATTCTGCGAATGCGAGGCTGGTGGTAATGATTATGCTGGTGCGTTCATACAGTCTGGAGAGTAAGTGAAACAATAAAGCACCTCCGGCTTGTTCAAGCAGTCATAGCGCGCTGTATCGACCTGCAGTTCTTCATTAAGTTTAAGCGTCGTTTCGACTGGTGCCGGCATGTCAGTTTGCTTCAGGCGTGCCAATACATTGGAGACATGCTCGGTACTGGGCACACCGCGGATTCCAACACCATCTCAACAACGGTGACCAGCACCGCTTCCAGCCCCTGCGTTGGCACCAGACTGAGTCCTTTTGCCATGATTCGATCAGCCTGCTGGGTTCTCTGCGCCGCAGCGCTGTCAGCAACTGCAGCAAAAGAATATGGGTAACTCGGCAAATGGGGCGCCGTTACGCAAGGCACCCAGCTTGTTCTCAATGACCAGAATATAAATGTTGCCAGTCATAACTGACTTAGTCGCCATCCAGCAGACGGATATGATAGGCTGTTATAAACGATTTCGATACGGTCGGCATACTGATGAACGGCTACCATCTGGTTAGCCAGACGACAAGGTACGGAATAACGGTTGCGCTGCAATGTAACCAGACACGTGCTGAATAATACGCGCATAATCCGGATCAAACAGGTAATGCGCCGTCATCGCAAAGAAACGCGTATTTACTACACTTACTCTGTCCGTCTTGATTACGCCACTTACGGATAAAATCGCAAACAATGCTATAATCACCTGTATAGCCTTCGTTCAATATTTTTTTGAACAACGTCGACACCGCTGTGCGCCGATCCTTCTTCGGACGACGTGCATCTGCTTCTAGCGCCAACAGCAACTTGGATTCAAATAGTGTTAGCTTGCCGGCTTCTTCGCTCTCTGATATTTAACCACGCTGTCGTTTGGCGCTTTCAATCACTTCTTTATCGTATTCCGTAACAGACTCGTACAGCGCCAAATCTCATTAATTGACAAATGTTCGCGGTAATACATCCACCGTATCTTTGCATACATAACCATGGTAATCACCTCTTAAATTCTCTCGCCTAAAATTTTGGCAAGATACATAAGTTACCTGGTCAATTTTCAATCGGTACAACTAGGCTTCTAGTATCAAGTTTCATTCGGTGTCACCAACGCTAAGGAGGTATGGGACGATAAAATCACTGCTTTGAATAACTGAATTTGATCTAACAGACACATCGTCAGATCGGGCCTGAATTACTACAAATAAATTCTATTTTTTGTGGCTACTGACATTTCTGTGATCATTTTGTGCACTTATGGGTGCACCTCGCCTGCATATGCCAACAGGAAGCTGCGTGCCACCTACAGATGGGACACAACAAACAAAGCGTCATCACAGTATGCCATGTTTCTGGCCAAGCTACGAAAACGCCTCTTGATATAGCCCAACTGACGTTTAATCACCCGGAAGGAATGTTCAACCCTGGTGCGCACCCTAGCCTTAGCACGTTCAATTCCACGTAGGAGCTTATACAAAAAGTTTTGTTCCTCAAGCTTCTATAAGCAGTCACGGCGTGTAGCAATCTGCCACATTACCTTGCGACCAACATGCTCAGCGCGCTTCTCAATACCCGTATAACCAACAGCACTAACGGTGCTTTCCTCGCCATGCAGCAGCTTGTCGGCTTGGGTGACGTCGGCCACATTGACTGCCGTGTCTGCGACACTGTGCACCAAGCCTAATTCACCGTCGACACCAATGTTCGCTTTCATGCCCAAGTGGTACTACTTACTCTTTCTGGTCTGGCGCATTTCCAGGTCACGTTTGCCGTCCTTGTTCTTGGTAGAGAGTCAGGTGTATGGATCAAGATGGCATCAACGATGCTGCCCCACGTAGTAACAAGCCGATATTTCCCAGATAACTATTGATGACAACCAGAATTTTCGCTGCCAGCTTATGTTGCTCCAGCAGCTGGCGAAGTTTAAAATGGTGGTTTCATCTGGAATCCGACTTACATCAAGACCGCAAGACCGGTAAACTGGCTCAGGATCATGGTTTCGTACAGCGCTTCCTACATCACCGGATCACAGTACCAAACCCATTCTGCATCAGATGCACCTACAACATAATCTGCAATGGATAAGCAGGACGGCCACTTTCTCCACGCGGGTAATGCGATTCAATCAACCCTATCAAGCTCTTTTAGGGCACAACCTGTTCCACCTTGTTCAGGAACAATTCCTTACAGGTCTGCTTGTGTTTGTTCGAGTATTTTGCATCAAGCAAAGGCTATCTTTTTCAATAACAGGCTCAGAGAGTGTAGATACGTCACTTTTGACAGATTAGGAATCTAACTAGGGGTTTTCAAAGCTTTCTTAAGAATCGTGTTTTACCTGATAGTCCACCCAGCGTCAAATATAAAATTTGAAATGATTTGGCTAAAACGCTTAGAGAATACATCTGACAATCCCTCGCGAGGTGTGAAATCGGTAAGCGTTTCAGCTTTAATGATTTCACGGGCAACATACTCCGCATTACCTATAGCGTCAGTAAGTCCCAAATCAATACTTTTCTGACCGGTCCAGATAATTCCACTAAATATATCTGGATCATTCTTCAGGCGCTCTCCTCTTCCTTGCTTAACAACCTGGATAAACTGCTCATGCACTTCGCGTAATAATTTTGTAGCATGATCTATTTGAACAGGATCCAATGGTGAAAAAGGATCTAAAAAACTTTTATTTTCGCCAGCAGTTAACAAACGCCTTTCAATACCAAGCTTCTCCAAAGTACCTGTAAAACCAAAACTATCCATCAATACACCAATAGATCCGATCAAACTTGCTTTATCTACATATATTTTATCAGCTGCAACTGCTATATAGTATCCGCCAGATGCGCATATATCTCCGACAATCGCGTAAAGAGGAATATCTGGATATTTAGCACGCAAACGGCGTATCTCATCGTTAATATATCCTGCTTGAACTGGACTTCCTCCGGGACTATTTATTCGTAAAATAACACCCTTAGTGTTTTTATCTTGAAATGCGGATCGTAAGCTACTGTTTATCTTATCAGCACTGTTCATACTATCAGCGGAAATCGTTCCTCTTAAATCTATCAGTGCAGTATGTTTGTCTGTTAATCTAACTTTACCATCATCAATCCAACCTAATGCAAAAAATAATAGAATAAAAAGATAGAGAAATGTAACTAGCTTAAAAAATATCCCCCATCTACGGGCACGCCTCTGTTCATTTAAAGAAGCTAGAGCGAGATTTTCGAGTAAACTTCTTTCCCAATCGTCTCTCTTAAAATCGGATTCTTTCATAATCATTCTACCTGTAAAAACAGAAGTTAAGGACTCCTACTATGATAAAGAAAACTAATTCGAAATAAGGAATTATTAGTATTCTGAATAAAAGAAATTGGAATAATTTAATTTTTCATATTCCAAATTTAATCTCTTGTCGCTTGCAGCAGAATATCAATTTTCTTCTTTTATCGATGAAATGAAAAAACCCATCACAAATTAATATGATGGGTCTTTACTACTGAGTGCCTGGCGGTAACCTACTTTCACATGCGAATACACACTATCATCGGCGCAGCTTCGTTTCACAGTTCTGTTCGGGATGGGAAGAAGTGGGTCCAAAGTGCTATGACCGCCAAGCGTAACTTATTAATTAAATGAAAATAATATCATTTAATTTCGGAAAAGCAAATAAGGTTAGAACAATTCATAAAATTTTATTTTAATTATTAAATATTATAGTTATAGGATCAAGCCTCACGGTCAATTAGTATCGGTTAGCTTAACATATTACTATGCTTACACATCCGACCTATCAACGTCGTAGTCTTCGACGAACCTTTAGGAGGATTAAATCCTCGGGAAATCTTATCTTAAGGAGAGTTTCCCGCTTAGATGCTTTCAGCGGTTATCTCTTCCGCACATAGCTACCCGGCGATACGACTGGCGTCATAACCGGTACACCAGAGGTGCGTCCACTCCGGTCCTCTCGTACTAGGAGCAGGTCCTCTCAAATTTCCAGCGCCCACGGCAGATAGGGACCAAACTGTCTCACGACGTTTTAAACCCAGCTCACGTACCACTTTAAATGGCGAACAGCCATACCCTTGGGACCGGCTACAGCCCCAGGATGTGATGAGCCGACATCGAGGTGCCAAACTCCCCCGTCGATATGAACTCTTGGGAGGAATCAGCCTGTTATCCCCGGCGTACCTTTTATCCGTTGAGCGATGGCCCTTCCATACAGAACCACCGGATCACTATGACCTGCTTTCGCACCTGCTCGACTTGTCAGTCTCGCAGTCAAGCACGCTTTTGCCATTGCACTATCAGCACGATTTCCGACCGTACCTAGCGTACCTTCGTACTCCTCCGTTACAATTTGGGAGGAGACCGCCCCAGTCAAACTGCCTACCATACACGGTCCCCAATCCAGATAATGGATCTAGGTTAGAATCTCAACAACACCAGGGTGGTATTTCAACGATGACTCCATGAATTCTAGCGAACTCACTTCAAAGTCTCCCACCTATCCTACACAAATGTTATCAAAATCCAATGTAAAGCTACAGTAAAGGTGCACGGGGTCTTTCCGTCTAGCCGCGGGGAGATTGCATCTTCACAAACATTTCAACTTCGCTGAGTCTCAGGAGGAGACAGTGTGGCCATCGTTACGCCATTCGTGCAGGTCGGAACTTACCCGACAAGGAATTTCGCTACCTTAGGACCGTTATAGTTACGGCCGCCGTTTACCGGGGCTTCAATCAAGAGCTTGCACCCCATCATTTAACCTTCCGGCACCGGGCAGGCGTCACACTCTATACGTCCACTTTCGTGTTTGCAGAGTGCTATGTTTTTATTAAACAGTCGCAGCCACCAGTTTATTGCAACCTTATTCTGCTTCATGCGTAAAGCATTACACATACTAAAGGCACACCTTCTCCCGAAGTTACGGTGTCATTTTGCCGAGTTCCTTCTCCTGAGTTCTCTCAAGCGCCTTAGAATTCTCATCCTACCCACCTGTGTCGGTTTGCGGTACGGTCCTCATTCAACTGAAGCTTAGTGGCTTTTCCTGGAAGCATGGTATTACTCACTTGGCACCTCTAAAAGTGTTTCGTTATCACGTCTCAATTAAACTGCCCGGATTTACCAAAGCAATACATCTACACGCTTGAACCGGGACATCCAACACCCGGCTGAGCTAACCTTCTCCGTCCCCACATCGCATTGAACAAAGGTACTGGAATATTAACCAGTTTCCCATCAGCTACGCATTTCTGCCTTACCTTAGGGGCCGACTTACCCTGCGTCGATTAACGTTGCACAGGAAACCTTGGGTTTTCGGCGAGGAAGCCTTTCACTTCCTTTATCGCTACTCATGTCAGCATTCGCACTTCCGATACCTCCAACAACCTTTACAAGTTATCTTCACAGGCTTACGGAACGCTCTCCTACCATTTACATAAATGTAAATCCCTAGCTTCGGTGCACAGTTTTAGCCCCGTTACATCTTCCGCGCAGGACGACTCGATCAGTGAGCTATTACGCTTTCTTTAAAGGGTGGCTGCTTCTAAGCCAACCTCCTGACTGTTTATGCCTTCCCACTTCGTTTCCCACTTAACTGTGTCTTTGGGACCTTAGCTGAGGGTCTGGGTTGTTTCCCTTTCGACACCGGACGTTAGCACCCGATGTCTGTCTCCCATGATTACACTCTTTGGTATTCGGAGTTTGCAATGGTTTGGTAAGTCTCAATGACCCCCTAGCCATAACAGTGCTCTACCCCCAAAGGTGATACATGAGGCACTACCTAAATAGTTTTCGGAGAGAACCAGCTATTTCCAGATTTGTTTAGCCTTTCACCCCTACCCACAGCTCATCCCCTAATTTTTCAACATTAGTGGGTTCGGACCTCCACGAAGTGTTACCTTCGCTTCATCCTGGCCATGAGTAGATCATCTGGTTTCGGGTCTACACCCAGCAACTAATCGCCCTATTAAGACTCGCTTTCGCTACGCTTCCCCTATTCGGTTAAGCTTGCTACTGAATGTAAGTCGCTGACCCATTATACAAAAGGTACGCAGTCACTCTTTCGAGCTCCTACTGTTTGTATGCATGCGGTTTCAGGATCTATTTCACTCCCCTTCCGGGGTTCTTTTCGCCTTTCCCTCACGGTACTGGTTCACTATCGGTCGATTACGAGTATTTAGCCTTAGAGGATGGTCCCCCCATCTTCAAACAGGATTTCACGTGTCCCGCTCTACTTATTTCAATTTTAGTTCCACATCTAAACTTTCATCTACAGGGCTATCACCTGCTATGGCTTAACTTTCCAGAAAATTCGATTAGTCTAAGATGTTAAATATTGAAGGCTGATCCCATTTCGCTCGCCACTACTTTGGGAATCTCGGTTGATTTCTTTTCCTCTGGTTACTTAGATGTTTCAGTTCTCCAGGTTTGCCACACTTAACCTATATATTCAGTCAAGGTTGATCCTTGCTTAATTTGCTCTCATACAAAAAAATCAAAAGCCCATTAAACAAGAATCGGGTTTCCCCATTCGGACATCTTCGGATCAAAGTTTGTTTGCCAACTCCCCGAAGCTTTTCGCAGGCTTCCACGTCCTTCATCGCCTGTAATCGCCAAGGCATCCACCACATGCACTTATTCACTTGATCCTATAACTTTAATAACTTAATGTCATAAAAATTACAATTATTGATGATTTTAAATTCACATCAATACAATAAATTCATAAGATACAATCTAACCCTACATTTTATTTGCAATAAAAATATTACCTTAATATACAAACAAAATATTTTACTTTTCCAATTTTTTAAAGAACAAAATTACATATATTTTATATGCATTACTAATATCCAGACAAAAGCTCACCTCATCATCAACTTTAGAAGTGGTGGAGGTGAACGGGATCGAACCGATGACCCCCTGCTTGCAAAGCAGGTGCTCTCCCAGCTGAGCTACACCCCCTTCATTCTGTTGGTGGGTCTGGGTGGACTTGAACCACCGACCCCACGCTTATCAAGCGTGTGCTCTAACCAACTGAGCTACAGACCCCAAATCGAGTCTAAGCATCATTTATCTTCTGATAAACTTACTTCACAAAAAGCTTGCCAGATCTTAGCTTTGCCTATTAAAACAATCGATAAGTGTGGACACTTAAATAAAGCTCTCTTGAAAGGAGGTGATCCAGCCGCAGGTTCCCCTACGGCTACCTTGTTACGACTTCACCCCAGTCATGAACCTCACCGTGGCAAGCGCCCTCCTTACGGTTAGACTACCTGCTTCTGGTGAAACCCACTCCCATGGTGTGACGGGCGGTGTGTACAAGACCCGGGAACGTATTCACCGCGACATGCTGATCCGCGATTACTAGCGATTCCGACTTCACGGAGTCGAGTTGCAGACTCCGATCCGGACTACGACGCGCTTTTTGAGATTAGCTCCCTCTCACGAGTTGGCAACCCTCTGTACGCGCCATTGTATTACGTGTGAAGCCCTACCCATAAGGGCCATGAGGACTTGACGTCATCCCCACCTTCCTCCGGTTTATCACCGGCAGTCTCATTAAAGTGCCCAACCTAATGCTGGCAATTAATGACAAGGGTTGCGCTCGTTGCGGGACTTAACCCAACATCTCACGACACGAGCTGACGACAGCCATGCAGCACCTGTGTTCAGATTCTCTTTCGAGCACAAATTCATCTCTGAACTTTTTCTGACATGTCAAGGGTAGGTAAGGTTTTTCGCGTTGCATCGAATTAATCCACATAATCCACCGCTTGTGCGGGTCCCCGTCAATTCCTTTGAGTTTTAATCTTGCGACCGTACTCCCCAGGCGGTCAACTTCACGCGTTAGCTTCGTTACCAAGTCTAATAAGACCCAACAACTAGTTGACATAGTTTAGGGCGTGGACTACCAGGGTATCTAATCCTGTTTGCTCCCCACGCTTTCGTGCCTGAGTGTCAGTGTTAACCCAGGGGGCTGCCTTCGCCATCGATGTTCTTCCATATCTCTACGCATTTCACTGCTACACATGGAATTCCACCCCCCTCTGCCACACTCTAGTCTTGTAGTTTCAAACGCAATTCCCAGGTTAAGCCCGGGGATTTCACATCTGACTTACAAAACCACCTGCGCACCCTTTACGCCCAGTAATTCCGATTAACGCTCGCACCCTACGTATTACCGCGGCTGCTGGCACGTAGTTAGCCGGTGCTTCTTCTGTTGATACCGTCATGAATTCCAGATATTAGCCAGAATTTTTTCTTCTCAACTGAAAGAGCTTTACAACCCGAAGGCCTTCTTCACTCACGCGGCATTGCTGGATCAGGCTTGCGCCCATTGTCCAAAATTCCCCACTGCTGCCTCCCGTAGGAGTCTGGGCCGTGTCTCAGTCCCAGTGTGGCTGGTCGTCCTCTCAGACCAACTACTGATCGTTGCCTTGGTGAGCTATTACCTCACCAACTAGCTAATCAGACATCGGCCGCTCCAAAAGCATGAGGTCTTTCGATCCCCCACTTTCTTCCTTAGATATTATGCGGTATTAGCACATCTTTCGATGCGTTATCCCCCACTTAAGGACACGTTCCGATGTATTACTCACCCGTCCGCCACTCGCCACCAGATGCAAGCATCCGTGCTGCCGTTCGACTTGCATGTGTAAAGCATGCCGCCAGCGTTCAATCTGAGCCAGGATCAAACTCTTAAGTTCGATTCTGTTAACTCTTTCGCTTGACGTTTTGATAATTGATACAATTTTTAATTTATCAATACCTATTATTTCTTGCGAATAACTATTTTAGTTTCGAGGATTTTAACCTCTTAACTTTATTAAGTATCCACACTTATCGATTGTAATTTTTTAAAGAGCGCTGCTGCTTTACTTACTTATTAATGCTTGCTAAGCAGCAGAGAAGCGGAATTATACAGACTCTATAATACGGGTCAAGATATTTCTAACCTTATTTTTGTAAAAAAAGCAAAATAACCCAGCCATATTAAAAAACTCCCAAGAATACAATCGCCTCAGCTACTAATAAAAATCCAGCTCATTTGACTCCTTGTTTAAGACTGGCCTCAATGAAGCTATTCAAATCCCCATCTAATACATTTTGTGTGTTTCCAACTTCAACATTTGTACGTAAATCCTTTATCCGCGACTGATCCAATACGTACGATCGAATCTGATGCCCCCAGCCAATATCCGTTTTGTTTTCTTCTATGGCTTGTTTCTCCTCATTGCGCTTACGTAACTCAGCTTCAAATAACCTAGACTTCAACATTGTAAGCGCATCCGCCTTATTCCGATGTTGTGAACGGCCACTTTGGCACTGCACAACTATTCCAGTGGGATTATGTGTGATACGAATGGCGGAATCTGTTTTATTTATGTGCTGCCCCCCAGCCCCAGACGCTCGAAACGTATCAATCCTTAAATCTGCCGGATTGATTTCAATTTCTATACTATCATCAACTTCCGGATAAACGAAGACACTGGAAAATGAAGTATGACGGCGATTACCAGAATCAAAAGGCGATTTTCTAACCAGTCGATGTACACCGGTTTCTGTCCGCAAAAAACCATACGCATATTCACCAGAAATTTTTAAAGTAGCACTCTTGATACCGGCAATGTCACCTGGTGACTCTTCCAAAATTTCAACATCAAAACCTTGTCTTTCACAATACCGCAGATACATACGCTCAAGCATGGCGGCCCAGTCCTGCGCTTCGGTTCCTCCAGAACCTGACTGTATATCCACAAAACAATTATTTGAATCCATTGGACCGGAAAACATACGCCGGAATTCCAAGTTTGCTATAGCTTTTTCAATATTTTCGGCATCAAACGAAATACTGACAAGCGCTGCCTCATCCGCTTCATCTTTAGCTATTTGAAATAATTCCTTAGCATCACCAAGCTGCTTTTCCATAGATACTAACGTGACAACAGTATCTTCCAGCGATTTTTTTTCACGACCTATTTCTTGAGTACGTTTACTGTCGCTCCAAACTGTTGAGTCCTCAAGTAATCGTGTTAATTCATTCAGTCGAGTTTGTTTGGAATCAAAGTCAAAGAAACCTCCGTAACTCACTGGCCCGACTATCAAGATCCTGAAGGCGATTTGAAATTGCATTAATTTGTTCAGCTTCCATAAACTCCACCTAGAATTAAATTTAGTAATTATAACCACTACTGAACAAAAAGCTCACTTACCTTCCTTAAACGCAAACAGCCACAATAAGTATTTATACTGAATAAATAAATGCACACACCAATAACCTCAGACAAAAAACACACAAAAAATTATAATTACTGCAATAATTTTACCAAACTTGCTTCACCAATCAGTTTTCTAACAACAATCATAATGACAAAGTTTTTTACTTTAATTCCAGCTGCAGGTTCAGGATCTCGCATGGATAGCGAACTCCCCAAGCAATATTTATTTTTGGATGGTAAGCCTTTGATTTATCATTCAATAAATACACTTTACCATAATAAGCTGATTACAACCATATTTGTCGTGCTTGCTCCCGACGATTGCAACTGGATCAAACATGACTGGTCAGAGTTTTCTGACAAATTGATCGTACTTAACTGTGGCGGTGCAACACGAGCTGAAAGTGTGCTAAATGGACTCGCTATAGCAAAGCAAAAAAATTGGGTTGATGCCAATGATTGGATTCTTGTACATGATGCTGCCAGACCCTGCTTAACTGCGGCTCAACTGGACAAATTAATTAGTGAATTAACTCACGATGAAGTAGGTGGATTACTAGCAGTACCCGTTTCTGATACTTTAAAACGTAGCAATATCGATAATCTCGTGATGCGCACCGAACCCAGAGAAAATTTATGGCAAGCACAAACACCGCAGATGTTTCGCTATAAATTACTTATCAAAGCACTACAGAATGCTAAGAAACTCCCCATTACTGATGATGCAAGTGCAATCGAAACACTAGGACTCCATCCCAAACTTATACTGAGCGATACTTACAATTTTAAGGTCACTTACCCGAAAGACTTGGCATTAGCAGAATTAATTATCCATCAAAGGAACAATTCGTGAATACAATGAGAGTAGGTCAAGGTTTTGATGTACACCAACTGGTCGAAGGACGTCAGTTGATTATTGGTGGCGTAACAATCCCTCATGATAAGGGATTATCGGGTCACTCTGATGCAGATGTATTACTACATGCTATTTGCGATGCTCTTCTCGGTGCCGCAGCATTAGGAGATATTGGAAAACATTTTTCTGATTCCGATCCTCAGTATAAAAATATCGATAGCCGATTATTATTACGTAATGTACATCGCTTATTGGAAAATTCTCAGTATAAAATCATTAATATTGATGCAACTATTATTGCTCAAACTCCGAAAATGGCACCACATATCCCGGCCATGATTAGCAATATTGCACAAGATCTAGAAACCCAAGCCAGTAATATCAATATTAAGGCGAAAACTGCTGAACGTTTGGGCGCAATTGGCCGTGAAGAAGGTATCGTAGCCGAAGTCGTATGCTTAATTGATCATACGGGAAAGAAATTTTGATCAAGAGTAAAAAAATAGAAAGAAAATCAATCCGAGTGTTTTTTGCGATTTTTCCTAACAAACAGGTACAAAAACAATTGATATACCATAGTGAAATGCTTGAATCCATTTATGGTGGTCATAAAATTAAAATGCAGCATCTTCATATGACATTGCTATTCTTGGGGAATATCAGTATCCACCAGATTCAAACACTACAACAAATCGCAAAAATGATATCAGCAAAAAAATTTGAGCTTAAATTAGACATAATCGGTTATTGGAAGCACAACCATATCATTTACATTAAAGCAAAAGAATTTCCTACAGAGCTCTTTTCTCTTACTGATTCGTTAAAGATTGCGCTATCAGAAAATGGTTTCGTATTTGACAATCGTGCCTATAAGCCACACATTACTATACTCCGAAAAACCATTTACCATCATATTAACATTAACATGATTAAACCTATTCAATGGTGTGTCAATCAATGGTTCCTCATACAATCACAACCAACACACTACGGGATAGAATATATTCCGCTCAATCATTGGTACTTAGAATAAGCAGATCTCTTAAATAAAAATCCCCTGATATTTTCTCATAATCAAATCAATTTCCTCGGATACTTCAACTTTACAATCTCCATGAAAATTCTCGCTTTTGAAACCTCCACTGAATTTTGTTCCGTTGCGCTTCAACTGGAAGGGGTAGCAATCGAGAAAGAAGCTCATGCAGGACAACGCCACTCAGAAATTCTTTTATTTATGATTCATGAAATGCTGGAGAAAGCAAAATTGACATTGCAGCAAATGGATAGCATTGCCTTTGGCGCTGGCCCGGGATCTTTTACCGGTTTACGTATCGCTTGCGGAGTCGCACAAGGCCTAGCTTATGCCACTGGCATCCCCGTTATAGGAATCAGCACCCTGGAGGCCATAGCGCAAAAAATAGACAAACAGAAAGTTATAGTGGCCCTTGATGCTCGTATGGGCGAGATTTATCATGCTACCTATCAGAAGGTGACAAACCATAGATGGGAAACTATTAGTCCACCCATTCTTTGTTTACCACAACAAGCCCCGACTTTATCTGACACTGATTCTAATTGGCATGGCTGCGGTAGCGGATTCGATGTTTATCACGAAGAATTATCATCACGCTACTGTGAAAATCTTCAACAAATTCACTGCAATCTTCACCCGCATGCTAAAGAAATCGCCCAGCTTGCACTACTTCGCCCGAGGATCGACCCAGCCAATGCAACACCAGTATACTTACGAAACAAAGTAGCACTAAAAGAAAATGAACGACAGTTATGACACATCACAGCGAATTGCTGAGATCAGAAAGATGCACTATTCGGATATAGATCGCATTATTCTCGTCGAACGTGAAATTTTTCTTTTTCCATGGTCACCCGGAAATTTTGCAGATTCCATTAAAGCAGGCTATGTATGTCAGGTACTCGAGCAAGATAATACACTCACGGGATATGGAATCATGATGGTGAGCCCTGAAGAAGCTCATATACTGACACTTGGTATTGCGACATATTGGCAAAAGAAAGGTTTAGGTAAAAAATTACTTCAATATTTCATTGAGTATGCTAAAAAGCGAGAAGTAAAATCAATATTTCTTGATGTGCGTGAATCCAATCATGGTGCTGCACAGCTCTACAAACGAATGGGCTTTCATCAAATTGCCACACGAAAAGGTTACTACCCAGCCATGTGTGGTCGCGAAGATGCTCTAGTTATGCAGTTGGAATTATGAATAATAGGCGCAGACAAATACTTAAGGAATTAAATCTATTACCGACATGGTACTTTAGATCGGATACTTTCCGTATAAATCAATCATCTCTTCCAGAATTCCCTAAAAATGAAGATACTATATCTTCGTTTACGTTTAAAGAGAATCTTGAGCAATCCAAGGAAATTGATCAATTGAAACTAGCAGTGTCACATTGCACTGCTTGCTCCTTAAGCAAGACTCGCACTCACACTGTATTTGGTACTGGCGATAAAAACGCAGACTGGTTATTTGTTGGCGAAGGACCTGGAGCAAGAGAAGATGAAACAGGTGAACCATTTGTAGGACAAGCTGGGAAATTGTTAGATCAGATGTTGTCAGCAATTCAATTAAACCGCAGGCATATGATTTATATTACTAATATCGTCAAATGCCGCCCCCCGAATAATAGAAACCCTAGTACATACGAAGCTGCGCAGTGCGAGCCTTTCCTAACCCAACAAATTGCATTGATCAAACCCAAGATTATTATTGCATTAGGCAAAGTAGCCGCACAGAACCTACTTAAGTGTGACAATAGCATTTCCAGTTTACGCGGAAAAATACATGATTATTCGGGAATACCATTGATTGTTACCTATCATCCCGCCTATTTATTGCGTTCTCTTCCAGAAAAAGCCAAAGCCTGGAGAGATTTATGCTTCGCCCGATCAGTTATGGGATCATTGCTTCAGAATCTATCTCCATTTGATAATACCTCACACTCAACCTAACTAACTGAGAAGTAAATTAACGCCCTTTTCTTGCGCCGATCAAATGCAATGAATCTTCCTTACTTTGATTTGATAAGTGCCATTTTCTAACCAATGTCATCATGACAGAAACAAATAATCCGAAAACTGCAATGACTGTATAGATATGCACTTCGAATAGAATTAATAAAGCATAGAATGACAACATCACCAAAATACTCAAATTCTCATTAAAATTCTGCACTGCAATAGAATGTCCTGCACCCATCAGAATATGTCCACGATGTTGTAACAAAGCATTCATCGGTACCACAAAAAAACCCGCAAGCCCACCAATCAACATCAACAAAATAATAGCTATCCACAAATCAGTTACTAAAATCATAGCCATCACAACAATACCCATTGCAATACCTAGTGGAATAACCGTTACCGATTGCCGCAAAGAAATCCAACGAGCTGCCATAATAGCACCTGCAGCGATACCTAAAGCCACCACACCTTGCAGTTGTGCCGCTTGATTGAGGGGATAATCCATTGCCACTTCGGCCCATTTCAATACGATAAACTGGAGTGTGGCACCAGCCCCCCAAAACAAAGTGGTCACCGCAAGGGATATTTGTCCAAGTTTGTCTGACCATAGTAATTTAACGCAGTGACTGAATTCATGCACTAGAAAAAAAAGATTTCTCTTAGGAATGCGATGATCGACACCTGTATTGGGAATATACAAATTAAATAATGCCGCAATGGAATAGATGATAGCTATTAAAAAGATCCCACTTTCCAGTGCATTATCTATCCCTGTTTCTATAAACGGAAAATCAAATTCCAACAAGGCATTCGCCACCGATGGAGTAATTAATACCCCCCCCAACACTGTTCCTAATACAATAGATGCTACCGTTAATCCTTCAATCCATCCGTTTGCAATCACCAATTTTTCAGGTGGCAATAATTCTGTCAAAATGCCATATTTAGCGGGCGAGTAAGCTGCCGCACCTAATCCTACAACTGCATACGCGACTAATGCAAAATATTGATGCATAGCAACAAATAATAGCCCACAACCAGTAATTTTGATGGTATTACTAATAAACATGACTCGCCCTTTGGGCATAGAATCAGCAAACGCCCCAACAAATGGAGCAAGAATGACATAAAACAATACAAAAACAAACTTCAACAAGGGCGTTAAGTAAGCGGGAGCATGTAAATCGATCAACAAAGCAATTGCTACAACTAGCAGCGCATTATCTGCGAGTGAGGAAAAGAATTGCGCTGCCATAATTGTATAAAACCCGCGTTTCAAACTTATTTCCCGTAATGTTGATTCTTTGCCAGTAATAATTGGTTAAATTTCTTTAAGGCTATTTATAAAAAACTTTAGCTCATTCTTTACCGATAACTTCAATGAAGTTTATGAGATTAGCATATTATGCAAATTACCGAATCACCAACGTTTGAAAATATATTCAGTGCACCGGAAGAATCTCATCACTATCTATTATTATCATAAAATTTGATGTCACGCCCTATTCAAGCAATCATTGATCATTCTGCCTTAACACATAATCTGACTATAGTCCGTCAATACGCACCCAGCGCACGCATATTGGCAGTCCTCAAAGCAAATGCATACGGCCATGGATTACTTCATACTGCAAACGCTCTTAAGAATGTCGATGGATTTGCACTCCTGGAATTAGATGCCGCTATAACTTTACGCACTGCAGGTTACCAGCAACCAATTTTACTTTTGGAAGGTTTTTTTTCTACGAAGGAAATAGCTTTAATTGAGCAATATCAATTGAGCACCGTCATTCATCACACTGAGCAAGTGTCCATGCTATCTGATTTCAAGAATCACAAAATGGACATCTTCATAAAAGTCAATACCGGCATGAATCGACTTGGATTATCTCCCAAACAATTACCACAAGTCATTAAAGAATTAACAAACAATCAACATGTAAAAAATATTACCCTCATGACACATTTTGCCAGTGCTGATGATCCTTCCGAAAAAGCAAGTGTTCTTCGTCAGCTTCGATGCTTCGAAACAATCACCGAAACATATAATTATCCCTGTTCTCTTGCAAACTCAGCAGCTATCGTTAATTATCCTGAAACCCACAGTGATTGGGTTCGCCCTGGAATCATGTTATACGGCGCTTCACCTTTTCCTGATAAAACTGCAGCAGATCTTAATCTTCTACCAGTCATGACACTATCGAGTAAAATTATTGCAATACATGATTTAGAAACCGGTGATAAAGTCGGTTACCATGGACTGTTCAAAGCTGATGATCGAATGCGCATTGGAATTGTTGCGTGCGGTTATGCTGATGGCTATCCACGTCACGCACCCACTGGCACACCGATATTGGTTAATAATCAACGTAGTCGATTACTAGGCCGGATATCCATGGATATGCTGGCTATAGATCTTACTGGAGTTAAAAATACTAAACTAGGAGACCCTATTGTTCTTTGGGGTAAAGGTATGCCTGTCGAAGAAATAGCTGCGTACGCCGGGACTTCCAGTTATCAGCTACTTTGCGGACTCTCTGCACGGGTAGATAGGAAATTTCTTAAGTCGTTTTAATTCCCAACCTACCCGGACATCGAAGAAAAGTTATTCCACTTTTGCTTTACTGCGTAAATCTTGCACTACTGTAGCAAATTCGCGCTGCAATACGCGCTGCTGTATATTTTGTTTTACTTCTTCAAACGGAGGAACTTCCATTGGCCGTATATCCATCAGTTGAATTACGTGCCACCCAAATGAAGTCTGTACCGGTTGCTCCGTCATTCCACCTTTCGACAATTTCACCAGCGCCTCAGAAAACGGTCTGACATAAGCAGCTGGCGGACTCCAATTTAATTCTCCGCCATTTTCCTTACTCCCGTCATCGATAGATTTTTCTTCAGCAATTTTGGCAAAATTACCGCCTTTTTTGAGACTAGCAATAATATCTCGCGCTTCATTTTCATTTTCTACAAGAATATGGCGAGCTTTATATTCTTTATCCCCCATCTGCACTCTTAGAACATCGTATTCCTTGCGTAAGGTATCATCACTGACCTGATTATGTTTTATATAATCAGCTTGAAATGCTCTCACCAAAACTGCTTGGCGCGCTATCTCAAGTTGCGCAATAACTTCCGGATCTTGATCAAGCCGCTTTTTAGTCGCTTCTTGTGCGAGAATCTCTTCCGCAATCAGATTCTCACGCAAAGCCTTTCTCATCTCCGGACCATCTTGCTGTCCCTGCGCTACATTCGCTTTCACCATTAATTCCAAGCGAGATTGTGGAATTGCCACACCATTTACTTTAGCCACCACTCCTGATGACTGAGCTTGAACCGAGAATGCAATCAAGCCCCAAACACTAATTATCATCACTTGTGAAAATTTCTTTAAATCCATGGAATTTCCTTTTTACGATTAGGATAAAATTTATATTCAGCAGAATATAGCCTCAGCTTGGAGTATACGCCTTTACATGTAAGACGTGAACTCTATAGTCTGCATTTCTAGCGAAATGCACTTGATATTATAGAGAAAAATATACCCTAAGTTTTTACTCAGGTAAAACTTTTTTAAAAGGTTTTATTGTCACACTTTGATAAACGCCTGCACTAACATAAGGGTCTTCATTAGCCCAAGCCTGAGCTGCCTCCAGAGATTCAAATTCTGCCACTATCAAACTACCTAAGAAACCGAGTGGACCCGGATCTTGACTATCAATTGCAGGATATGGCCCCGCTAAAATTAGTCGACCGGCTTCCTGCAATACCCTGATTCTTTTTAAATGCTCTGATCGAACGGATAATCTTTTCTCTAAACTATTGGGCACATCTTCTGCGTTTATCGCATATAGCATCATTGTTTCTTTCCATTCTTATTGTCGATTTTTTCCATCAGATTGTCTTGTTCATTTACAGTCAGGATTCTTTCAGGTATTGGCTTCAAGTGTTTTCCCAATACCATAACTTGCAAAACTATAAACACAAGCATCATTCCCGCAGCACCGAATAGCTTAAATGTGACTCAGATATCTACTGAGAATCTAAAGGCAACATAGAGATTAACTCCTCCCATTAATAGAAAAAAAACTGTCCAACTTAGATTAAGTTTGCCCCATACAGCTGGAGGTAGAATCATCTGTTTTTTAAGTATTAATTCTATTATATTTTTTCTAAATACCAAGCTCGATACTAGTAAAACAGATGCGATCAACCAATATAGAACTGTCGGTTTCCATTTAATAAATGTTTCATCCTGAGCTAATAATGTAGCTCCACCCAGAATCACGATAATCGCCAGATTTATCCACATTAACTTTTCTATTTTCTGCTTTCGCATCCAAAGCCAGCCAATCTGTGCAATGGCCGCTACTATCGCAACAGCAGTGGCTATAAAAATATCATACAGCTTAAAAGTTAGAAAAAATAATATTACTGGAAAAATATCGAAGAAAAACTTCATGACGTCAAGTCAGCGCTATATCTATCATATTATCAATCATCTAACGCTTAGAATCACCAAAATTCAAATACTGCTCATTATCAACTCAATACCGCAGGTAACTGAGGTGTTAAGTTATTTTTTTCCTTGGTTGCTGTACCCAATAATGCATATCCAAGTATATTTCCTTCGTCATTTTGATAAAGTGCTCTAACACCATCTCCCTCTATTTCAACATTCCACTTACCTTTGATACCAAAATCCGGCGGTGAGACTATTGTTGGACAGGATGGAGTTTTTACAATCACCGGCATTGCCGGATAATGAAGCTGAGTGGGATTACCCGTAAGTGTCGCAGCTAAAGCTTTCGCAGCATGTGTAATAGGCATTACAAATGGCAGTACTTTTCCTTCAACTTCCGCACAATCGCCCAATGCATAAATATCGTCACAATAAGTCCGCAGCAAACGGTTCACGACGATACCACGATTAACCTGAATACCAGCTGCAACAGCAAGTTGCGTACGCGGATTTAATCCAACCGCTGACAATACGATATCAGACTCAATTGATTCGCCATTGGCTAATGTCAAACGAAACCTTTCCTGCTGTATTTGATCTATCGCCTGAGTTGTTGTGCTTAAATGAAAAAATACACCTGCCTCTTCCAGTTTCTTCTGTATAAATGCTCCCCCCTCTGGGGGCAACAAACGACCAAGCGGTCGCGCACCCATATCAATCACATCGACTTGATAGCCACTCGCTACCAAATCATTCGCAAATTCACAACCAATCAGACCTGCTCCTATGATACAAACTCTCGCCCGACCAACCAAAGCGCTCCGGAATTTCTTATAATCATCAAGATCATTGACAGTTAATATTCCCTCTACACCACTTCCTGATAATGGCAAGCGCACTTGGTCTGCACCCAGTGCTAAAACCAGCCGTCCGTAAATTATCTTTTCACCATCAGACAAAGTTATCGTATGCTTCTCTTGATCTATCAAAGTAACCCGGCAAAAGGGACGAATGGAAATCTTTAACTGCGATGCCATCTTAGCAGCATCTCCATTCAAAATAGAATCAGGATTTTTACCAGTTGATAGCGCATTCGATAACATAGGCTTGGAATAAAAGCCACCATGATCAGCAGAAAACATTTCAATCGGCAGCTCTGAATTAAGCTTGCGTATTTCGCGCGCCACGCCATAACCAGCCAAACCACTACCTACAATCACCACTGAATTTCTCATTGACTCATTTTCCTGTTATCTCAAAATACAACTGAATTACCACACTTTGAATATAAGCCCCTATTTGAAATATCTTCCCATCTAATCTGTTTTAATACCCCTGTCAGTATCCCCATGTGCTGCATCTCAGATCAACTCGCATATCACATTGTTAGTGTTTCTTTACCTAACTTTCATTATTAGCGATTAAAAAAAGCACATTGAACCTGGAAAAATTCCTTATCAATGTGCTTTTGGATATATTGACCGGCTATCAATAAATTACTTATTAGTTAAAACCATATCAAACTGTCGATATTATTTTATCAATTTCAAAAATTTAAGAAACCACACCAGCGTGACTAATCTGCCAGAAGCTTATCTTCTTATTTTTCTTCACTACTGTTATTCACCAAGCTAGTGCGCCTTTGTAAATATGCATCTCGCATGAATTCATATTTATCCAACGCAGCTTCTTCCAGGGTTTTCTCAATATCCAGTAGCTGCGCACGTGTATTTACAGCTCTCGCTGTTGCTACCGGAAAGCGCAAAGCAGCAGAATTAATATAGTCCACATTATGCATAAAAACCCCTGTTACTCCTTGTGTAACAGGATCCACAAAGAAACTGTCAACAGCAATACCAAAAGTATCACGAACCGAACTCGGTCCCAGGAAAGGAAGCACCACGTAAGGCCCGCTACCAACCCCATAGCGACCCAAGGTTTGACCGAAATCTTCATTCCGTTTGCTGAGATTAACATCACTGGCTGCACTAATATCGCTTGCAATATCTATCAAACCAAAAATACCAAAAGTGGTATTGATAAGTAGCCGTGCACTACTGGCAAGTGCACTCTCGTAATTTAATTGTAGAACAGAATTAGTCAGCACCACTACATCATTAAGGTTTGAAAAAAAATTCCCTACCATCAACTCAAGGGGATCAGGCATAATTTTTTTATAACCTTTAGCAACCGGTTCAAATACATTATTATCGACCATTTCATTAAAATCAAAAACTGCACGATTCATTGGTTCTAGAGGATCATAAGGCCCATCCTCGTTATTTAATTTTGTGGAAGCACAGCCGGTCAAAAATAGGCCAGTCAATAGAATAGCCACAACTTTGGAATGAATAATATTAATCATCTTGTTATTTTAGTAAAAAATTTTATCGATCTTGCCACATTTATAGAATACGTTCAATACGAATCTATCCAAAGCGATATATTTGTTCAGAATAGCCATGAACGAGCGCTACCTCACAAAATACAAAAAAAGAGCCTGATTGAATCAAATCGCAAGCTTTAGGGATACGACGGAATTGTCAAATTAATTAACAAAAATTCATTCAAAAACACTATAAGTCAATTTTTCATTTTAAACCATTCCCATTCCATTGTGACGCAATAGCGCATCTAATTCCGGTCCTCGTCCCCGAAAAGCTATGAATGATTCCAATGCCGGGCGACTACCTCCCACTGCAAGAATTTCTTCGAGAAAATGCGATCCTTTCACCGCATTAACTACACCAGTTGATGCAACCTCTTCAAACGCGCTGTAAGCATCTGCCGAAAGAACCTCTGCCCATTTATAACTATAATAACCTGCAGCATATCCCCCGGCAAAAATATGCGCAAAGCTGTTCGGGAAACGGTTAAAATCAGGTGGAATGATCACTGCCACGTCATTCCGAATCTCATTCATTAACTGTAAAACCGTCCTGTTGCCATTCGGTTTATAATCAAAATGCACATGCATATCAAATAAAGCAAATTCAATTTGCCGCAACATTTGCAATCCACTCTGAAAATTTTTTGCTTTCAGCATCTTATCGAATAAAATCCGGGGTATGGATTCTCCTGTATCAATGTGGCACGTCATTCCACTCACCACATCCCATTCCCAACAAAAGTTCTCCATAAACTGGCTTGGTAGCTCTACCGCATCCCATTCGACACCATTGATGCCCGACACACCTAAATCTTCCACCCTTGTCAGTAAATGATGTAAACCATGACCAAACTCATGAAATAACACAATTACCTCGTCATGCGTGAATAATGCGGGACGTAACTGACCGTTAATTGTCACAGGTGCTGAGAAATTACAGGTAAGATATGCCACCGGTACTTGTATTTCATACTTCTCTGCTTGCTGATCATCAATTCGACGCCTCGTTACCGCTTCATCCATCCAAGCACCACCTCGTTTAGTGGCTCGTGCATAGAGATCCAAATAAAATTGACCAATCAGTTGTTCAGAAGCATCCAGAATATCAAAAAACTTAACATCGGGATGCCAGCACTGAACTTTACGTGAAGCCAATGCAGGACGAATCTGAATCCCGTATAGTTTTTCCACCAATCTAAACATACCAGAGAGTACTTTGTCTTCCTGAAAATATTTCTTAACCTCTTGATCTGAAAAGTTATAACACTCTTCTCGCAATTTTTCGCTGGCATAAGCCACATCCCAAGCCTCAAGTTTTGGCAGATATAACTTCTCAGCTGCAAATTGTTTAAGTGCTTGCAAATCTCTCTCGGCATACAGCTTTGCCTTAGTCGCCAGTTCTCTAAGAAAATCCAGAACCTGTTGCGGAGAGGTTGCCATTTTTGTCACCAAAGAAACTTCAGCGTAATTTTCATAACCCAGCATTTGCGCTTCTTCCAGGCGAAGCTCTAATATTCCGTTAATTAGCGGCATATTATCTTTATCCGATCCAACTGGACTATCAAATTCACTCGCTCGCGTAGCATTAGCACGATACATTTTCTCGCGCAAAATTCGATCGTCAGCATATTGCATCACAGGAAGATACGAAGGCATATGCAAGGTAAACTTCCAACCGATCTTGGAGTCCGCTGCCGCCAATTCCTTGGCTGCTTGCAGTACATCAGCCGGAATACCCGCTACGGCTTTGGCATCCTTAATCAATAATTCATAAGCATTCGTTGCATCCAGTAAATTGTCATTGAATTTTGATGATAAATTTGATAATTCTTTCTGAATTTGCAAAAACCGCTGTTTTTTTTCAGACGACAATTCCGCCCCACCTAAACGAAAATCTCTTAATTCATTCTCAATGATCTTTTTCCGCGCCGACGTCAAATGATTGAATTCCGAACTTTTACGCAATTGTTTAAATCTTTCGAACAGCAGGACATCCTGAGATAACTCAGCATAAAACTGGGTTATCAGAGGTAAATTGGCATTGTATACTTCCCGCAACTGCGGAGTATTCATCACCGCATTTAAATGCGACACTTGACCCCAAGCACGTGACAAACGCTCACTCGCATCCACCATTGGCTGTACAAAATTTTGCCATGTAGGCGCTTGAACATCAGCCCGAACTTTTTCAATTAAAGCACGATTCTCTTCCAACAGTGCCTCAATGGCTGGCGCAATATGCTCATTTGTTATTTCTACAAAACGAGGAAGCCCAGAAAAATCAAGCAATGGATTAGACATATTTCTCCCGATAATTGAAAAACGTTTCTTCCTGTATCGTTAATAAATTAGAAAAATGCAAGCAGATTCAATGTTCATAGACAATATGGCCATTCACCAGAGTATATTTAATTCCACCCGGTAATTCCATACCCATAAAAGGTGTGTTTTTGCCTTGACTCAGAATGGCCGAAGACGTCACTTTCCAGTAATGATCAGGATCAAAAATACAAATATCAGCTGCACTACCGATGGACAAATGCCCTGCCTCAATGCCCAGAATACCCGCCGGATCCGAAGTAATCTTTGCTAAAATCCTTGGCAAAGACAAATGCATCTCTGCTCCCCATTTTAATGCTAAGGGCAGCAATAGTTCTACGCCCGTAGCTCCAATTTCAGACTGCCCAAATGGCAATAATTTGGCATCTTCATCTACCGGTGCATGATCGGAACAAACCGCGTCAATCGTGCCGTTCAACAGGCCCTGCCGCAACGCATCGCGATCATCAGAACCACGCAGTGGCGGCATTAAATGACAGTTGGAATCAAAGAAACCAATATCCATATCTGACAAATGAAGATGGTTAATTGTCACATCACAGGTTATCGGCAAACCTTGTTGCTTGGCAGCACGAATCATCGCCACCCCTTCAGCACTAGAAATTCGACACAGATGTACTTTAACTCCTGTTTCTTTTGTTAATAATATAATGTTGGAAATAGCAATTGTCTCTGCACAAACGGGGATTGTAAGTAACCCTAGTCGGGTGGCAACTTCACCATCATGCGCCACACCATCACCCGTCAAACTGATTTCTTGGGGGCGCAACCACACGCTAAAATCAAATGTAGAGGCATACCGCATAGCCTGCATGAGCACCCGAAGGTTTGGTAACAACCCTTCGGGTTGACCAAAAACCACACACCCAGCATCATTCAATTCCGCCATCTCAGTCAATCGCTCACCTTTCAACCCTTGAGTAAGCGCACCAATCGGATAAACATGCGCTTGGTTCAAATTCTTAGCGCGATGTTTCAGCATTTCTACCAAACCTGGCTCATCCAGCGGCGGATCCGTATCTGGAGGACATGCAATGCTCGTTACACCGCCGGCAACGGCCGCACTCATCTCAGATTCTAGAGTCGCTTTATATTCTAATCCTGGTTCACGCAAACGTACGGATAAATCGACCAGACCCGGACATACAACTAACGATTGAGCATCGATTATACGGCTCGCCTGAAATTCAGCAGGAGCTTTACCTATCCCGACAACTTTGCCCTTAGCAATAAAAATATCCTGTACAGAATCAATATCATTCTTTGGATCAATGAGTCGTCCATTTTTGATATGAATTTTCATACTAACAATCTTTAAACCTAATTACCTGTTAAGATTGACATCACAGCCATACGCACTGCAATGCCAAATGTCACTTGAGGCAAAATTACCGATTGTTTACCATCTGCAACTGCTGAATCGATCTCTACGCCACGATTCATTGGTCCAGGATGCATCACTATTGCATCACGCCGAGCAAGTGACAGCTTATCTACAGTCAGCCCATAATACTTAAAATATTCCTCCGCACTAGGTAAATTTGCACCCTTCATTCGCTCATTCTGCAAACGCAACATCATTAATACATCAACATCTTTTAGGCCGGTTGCCATATCATGATAAACATGCACACCAAGGCGTTCCACCATTTTGGGCAGCAAAGTTTTCGGTGCGATAACGCGCACTTCAGGAACACCCAATGTTGTTAATGCGTGAATCTGGGACCGCGCTACTCGGGAATGCAAAATATCACCGATAATGGCAACACGTAAGTTGCGAAAATCATGCTTGTAACGCCGTATCGTAAACATATCTAACAGAGCTTGAGTAGGATGCGCATGGCTTCCATCCCCAGCATTGATGACATGAATATCTGAGCGGACATGTTTTGCAATCAAGTGAGCAGCGCCACTTTGAGCATGTCGCACCACAAACATATCGGCATTCATTGCAGAAAGATTGTCCACAGTATCCAACAGTGTCTCACCCTTGGATTGTGCAGAAACAGCAATATTTAAATTGATGACATCAGCTGACAAACGTTTGGCAGCAATTTCAAACGTGGTTCTTGTACGCGTACTTGATTCAAAGAAAAGATTGAATATCGACTTACCACGCAGCAATGGTATTTTCTTGACATCACGCTCAGTAACCCCCACAAAAGATTCGGCTGTATCCAGAATATGCAGCAGCATAGACCCCGGCAAACCTTCCGTTGTCAACAAATGCTGCAATGCACCATTTTCATCCAACTGCGGATTTCTATTGATCATTGCTGAAAGTCTTTATTATACAAATTCAGGCTTAATTTTCCACTTTCATTCCGCCTCAATTCCAACATTTTTTCTTCTGGCAACTCAAGTTCAACGCCAATATATCGAGCTGCGATTGGCAATTCACGCCCACCACGATCAACCAAAGCCGCCAGAATAATCGATGCCGGTCGCCCGTAATCAAACAACTCATTGATTGCTGCACGCACGGTACGCCCCGTGTTCAGCACATCATCAACCAAAAGAATATCCGCCCCCTCTACTTCAAAAGGAATTTCTGACGGCTTAACTTGTGTATGCAACCCAATCTTATCGAAATCATCCCGATAAAAAGATACACTCAAGATACCAAGCGGCTTTGTGATCGCTAACTCCTGGTGCAAACGCTCCGCTAGCCATACTCCGCCTGTACGAATTCCAACAAGAGCATAATCCTTATTGCTATCAGTTCGTATTTTTCTTGCAAGATTATTGAAAACTTTTTCAGCGTCTGGTAATTGCATACTGCTCGTCAAAAAATGATTGAAGTATTTGTTGTGCGGCTATTTGATCCAATACTGACTTTTGTTCCCTGCCACCGACACCGGCTTCACGTAAAATAGTGCTGGCTATTTGACTAGTATAACGCTCATCTTGCATTACGACCGGAATGTTAAAGCGTCCCGCCAGACGCCGCGCAAAACGCTGACTTAATTGAGTTAATTCATGCACGACTCCATCGCTATGTAACGGCATGCCCACCACAAACAATACCGGTTGCCAGGTATCGATTAATTGAGCAATCATTACAAAACGCTTATTTGTCACTTCACTATCAATTGTAATGAGAGGATGCGCTACACCTAATGCAGTATTGCCAATAGCCACTCCTATGCGCTTTTTTCCAAAATCAAAGGCTAAAATAGACCCCTCATAAAATTGCCTTATTGGTTGACTTATCTGCTGCTTTCTCGATAAATATTCAATCATTTGCTCTAGTATTTAAGCATGCCCCACTTCATGGGATAGATTTGCATAATTGTTAATCCCCAGTAACTGCATTGCTGCCGGAAGTCTTTCTTCAGAGGGAAGTTCAAATATCACATCTATTGAAGCTGGCACAGTCAACCACGCGTTCTGCGCCAACTCATGTTCAATTTGACCTGCTGCCCAGCCAGCGTATCCCATCGCGATCAGGGCTTGGCTCGGTCCTTCGGCATTGGCGATAGCTTTCAAGATATCCATCGATGTGGTCAAACCAACCTCTTGATTCACGCTCAATGTTGATTGCCAGCTACCTACCGGACGATGTAAAACAAACCCGCAATCCAATTGCACAGGCCCGCCAAATAGCACTGGAGTTGACTCAGCAAGGGAATCTGTTGATGAAATACTCAATTGTCTAAAAAGATTGACCAATGTCATATCGGTTGGCCGATTTATGACAATTCCCAATGCACCTTGCTCGTTGTGCTCGCAAACATAGGTCAGTGTTTTAGAAAATATGGAGTCCACCATTGCTGGCATCGCAATTAAGAAATGATGCGTCAAATTAACATTTTTCATAGTGAAATCTCTACCTACTCAACACATTACCATTCTTTCATTTATTGTATAAAACTATTGAAAAATTTTATCGCTTAAATCCAGTATGCAGTTTGAGTCATTACTTTTGATCCTAGTTTCATAGCAACCTTTACTGGCAGAGGTAACTCCACCCCTCCATGCGACAATGCCATCGTTGCATGACCAGCTTCGTCAATCTCCATTTGTTTCACTATAGCGCGACTTTTTTCGTCATTATCTGGCAATCTCTGTAAATGACTGGATAAATGCGCCCCTACCTGCTGCTCTGTCTCGGCAAGAAAACCAAGATTCCATTTATCTCCCAACATTCCCGCGAACACCCCTATAGCAAAAGATCCACCATACCAAAGTGGATTAAGCACACTTTTACGTCCACCCAGCTCAGCGATACGACGTTCAGTCCACGCCAGATGCTCTGTTTCTTCACGAGCAGCTCGTAATAATGTTTGCTGCACCTCCTCATTCCGTGCTGTTAGCCCTTGCCCCTGATACAAAGCTTGTGCGCATACTTCACCCACATGATTCACTCGCATCAACGCGCAAGACAGTTGTTTCTCCACATCGGTCAGAACCGCTTCCGGCAACTCGTTACCAGGAACAGGGCGCGCCGTCTGAGCCGAAGTTAACAAAGTACGCAAGGCACTATCAAAACCAATAATAAGCTTATCAAGATTCATCATTATTTAACATCTCAAGTAAAAGCGGATATCATTAAAATGATATTAAGATTCTTGGGTAAACTATAATTCCAATATATTAAGAATATGTTTTAATTACAATTCCAAACCCATTTGTTTTGCCAGCAATGTAATCGGATGCAACACTTCTACCCGCACCCCATCTTCATACATTCTATTTGAAAAATGCATAGCACAACCAATATTTGAAGTAACCAGATATCTGACTCCACTTTCCTCAAGCGCCAATATCTTTTCATTCAACAACATATCAGCAATATCGGGTTGATCCAGAAAAAAAGTTCCCGCAGCGCCGCAGCATTGATTATTACCTGGTAATGGTACCGCTTGCACACCAGGGATAAGCTCGATCAACTTATAAGGGTATGCCTGTTCCCGCAATACATTACGCTGACTGCAGGGTTCATGCACCAGTATTCTTTCCGGTAGCGGCGCTAGAGTCACATCTCCCCATTCACCATTTGCAATCAAAAATTGACTAATATCCGCAATTTGGGCACGACCATTCGTTACTCCGGATTCAAGCAATTGCGCACCGCAACCTGAGGCTGTACTAATAATTGCATCAATATCGTATCTCGCAAAAGCAGATTTATTCTGCCGCGATAATACCGCAGCCTCCTTGAGCGCTCCATCGTGCTGGTATATAGCACCGCAACACACTTGATCCGTCGGAACATACACCGTATATCCCAAGTGATTCAATACATAAATGCAGGAATTTAACGTCGCCACATCTGTTAAACGTGCTATACAACCTAAAAACAACCCAACCTCGCCCCGCTTTCTTTTTATTGCAGGGTAGATTTCTTTCCAAAGACTACTCTTGCCGTGTTTTTCACCAACCTCTCCCACGTGCGGAAATTTAATCAATGGAAGCTGCGCGACAAACCGCACAAGTTTATTATTACCAAAATTGCTTAATTCTCTAATCCAACGTAACCAACCTTTTTTTTGTACAAAATGAAACAATCCACGCAAGCGATCCAGTCGCACAGGTTTATTGAGCAATTGTTTTTTCAATAAATTTATCACAAAGAGCTTTCGTGGCGAATCGACAGATTTTGGTTGATCAACAGCAATCAATGCACGCATGCTATCGATCAAATTTCCATAAGCCACATTATTAGGACAAACAACTTCACAAGCCCTGCAAGTCAAACAACGATCCATATGTTGAATGAGCCGTGCATTCAATGGGATTCGCTCATTAACAAACCCATTCATCAAATTGATCCGTCCACGTGGAGAGTCAGCCTCGGATTTCAGCAGGCGATAAGTAGGACAGTGTGGCAAACACAAGCCGCACGAGACACATTGATTTGATTCATTGTTAACAAGTTTCTTTAAAGTGCTGGAATGCAAATTCAATTTATTAATTCCACAAGATTAAGTTCTGACACGCTTATCCCAACTGTTATTAATAGTTAACAGTTTCAACAAGTATGATTATATTATCTCTTGTCACGTTCATTAAATTTCATGTAAAATTAAATGTTAAATAATTCTTCTATCGGGGAATGTTGTGTTTCTAATTTAAGAATTAACATTAATCTTAATTAATCAATTTTAGTTTAAAGTTTTAAAGGCAGATATAAAAATATGGTCATTATCAGGTTAGCGCGAGGTGGTGCAAAAAAGCGCCCTTTTTTTAACATGGTTGTAGCAAACTCCCAATATGCGCGTGATGGTCGATTTATAGAGCGTATCGGTTTTTACAATCCAAGAGCAACGGGCGGCGAGGAAGCTCTTCGAGTTCAATTGGAACGAGTCGCTTACTGGCAATCCCAAGGCGCGCAATTATCATCAACTGCAGCCCGTCTGATAAAACAATTCGCAGCTAAAAAAGAAGCTCCAGCAAACGGTTAAAGTAACTGAACCAAAATGCACGCATGATAGTAATGGGTCATATTATCGGCCCATATGGAGTTCATGGCTGGATAAAAATCAATCCTTATACAGAGCATTTAGATGGATTGATGGAATATTCACAATGGTGGTTAGGCGATGAAAAGGCTGAATGGAATAAAGTACATGTAGTTAATGGCCATATCTACGGTACTACTTTATTAGTAAAGCTAAAAGAATATTCTGACCGCACTCAAGCAACAAAACTCAAAGGAATACAAATAGCAATCCCGCGCGATTGGTTACCTGATTTACCTGAGAATGGAGTTGATGGTTATTACTGGACTGATTTAATTAATGCCAAGGTACTTAATTTGAAAGGAGAGAAGCTGGGTACAGTCGTTGGTTTATTCGAAACAGGTGCGAACGATGTTTTGCGCATTGTAAAAATGGACCAAGAAAAAAAAGAAATTCTTATACCTTGCATCTCGCAGTATGTCATGAAAGTCGATTTGAAAAATGCTCAGATCATAGTTGATTGGGATTGGGATTATTAAAACACAGACCATGTCATTTGAATTCGATCTCATTACATTGTTTCCTGAAATGTTCGATGCCATTACACAATATGGCATTACAGGTAAAGCAAACAGGAACGGTATTTTCAATCTCAACACATGGAACCCAAGAAACTTTACTCACGACCATTATCGTACAGTGGATGATAGTTCCTACGGCGGCGGACCTGGAATGGTCATGATGGCCCAACCCTTGGATGACGCTATCATTCAGGCGCGAGCAAGACAAAATGCATTGGGTATTGACAAACCTACAGTTGCCTACTTAACACCCCAAGGAAACCGGCTTGATCATAAAATGGTCACACAACTGAGCAAGCTATCAGGTTTAGTATTGCTCTGCGGGCGCTATGAAGGCATCGATGAACGCTTGATCAATCGTCAGGTGGATATGGAGATTTCTATTGGGGATTATGTTGTTTCTGGTGGAGAACTGGCCGCGATGATATTAATAGATTGTATTGTCAGACAGATTCCAGGTACGCTGGGTGATCCTGAATCTGCAACTCAGGATTCATTTGCAGAGGGTTTGTTAGATTACCCGCACTATACTCGCCCAGAAATTTACAAAGGCAATCATGTACCCGAAATATTGATGTCAGGTAATCATGCAAAAATCCGTCGCTGGCGTTTTCAGCAAGCACTTGGTAGAACATGGCTTAAAAGACCTGATTTATTTAATTTAAAATTTGCCCATGGCATGACAGTAGAAGAAGAAAAACTTTTCGAAGAATTTAAACAATCCTGCAAATCCAGGCAGAATCAGAAAATAGGAGAAAAACATGAACTTGATTGAAGAATTAGAAATGGAAGAAATGAAGCGCTTAAACAAAGACGTACCCGACTTCTCCCCCGGAGACACCGTAATTGTCAACGTAAATGTTGTCGAAGGGGACCGCAAACGTGTACAGGCCTACGAGGGTGTCGTAATAGCCAAGAGAAACCGTGGACTAAATTCAGCATTTACTGTTCGAAAAATTTCAAGCGGAGAGGGCGTGGAACGCACCTTCCAGACCTACTCCCCATTAATAGCAAGCATTGAAATTAAACGCAGAGGCGCAGTTTGCCGCGCAAAGCTTTACTACCTCAGGGATCGTGCTGGCAAATCCGCTCGTATCCGCGAGAAGCTGCCCGCCCGCATTGGTAGCAACAAGAATCTAAAACAACCTGTACAATCAGAACCGGGTTCCATCACGACAGAGTAAGTGCGGGTAATATCGATAAAAAATCCGTACATTATGCTGCATTAGTGTACGGTAATTGCAATTCAGGCATTCGTTTGCCTTATATGTATATTACTACTTAAAAAAACTCATAACAGTCTCCGGGGGACGGCATAGTTTTGCTTTGTCACCCCGAACTACAATAGGACGTTGAATCAAATCCGGATTCTCTATCATTGCCTTAATAATCTCATCATCGGATGCCGCACTTAAGTTATAAGCAGCCGGTTCATCCGCACGAAGAATATCACGCGCAGATAAATTAAGTTTTTGAATCAACCCTCGCAGCTCATTCACTGTTAAAGGCTTCTCATAATAATTGATCGACTCAAATTCCTCACCACTCTCCTCAAGCAAAGATAATGCCGCCCTACATTTACTGCACGTAGGTTTCTGATAGATAATAATTTTATCGACCATATAATTTCCCTTGTGAATCTTGTCAATCGAAGACTTAGATTTTCAAATAGCACACATCTTGTTTTATTTCACACCGCACTCCGCTGAAATTGCTTTATGGGCCGCAGTTGAGCCACTGAGCCCGAATGTATCCGTCGTTGCCGTTCCTCGTGCAGATGCTCCCTTAACCACCAATGAGTTTCCTCGTTTGATTGCATCCGTAATTTTATTGTCAGTCGCTTCATCTGAGGCCCACGCTGAATCATCCTGAGTAAAAAGACGAAAATTCTGATTATTCACAGTGACTGTTGCTTCACTTCCAGGTTTATAGGGATAGCCGGCAATATAACTGAAAACATTTCTACTTTTCTCAGCGGGACGGTGCGTTATCAAAGCGAAAACATCACCACGTTTGGTGTAATTTCCCTCTGATTTCTTAGGTTGACTTACCATATAACAAACTTTACTATCGTTTTCCATAAACATATAGGCTGTCCAATCACCATGCTGACCAATAAGTTTTGGCTCAGCAGCCTGAACTGAACTACATAAGATAAAAACAGCACCAATCGTCATTAATCTGGTAAATTTATACTTCATTTTGGAAACCTTGAAAATTATAGGTATTGCGGTTTGGATTAATCAGAGCCGAAAACACGAGACATTTTCACTCCACCTCAACCTGTTAATAATAAAATAGAATTATCAACAGCCTTCCATCTTGTAAATATAAAAACCATTCTGGCTGATTTCATCCATAACATTAGCGGGTGCACTCTGACTATGACAAAAACTGCATTCTCTGCTGGTAATCACCGCATCGCCTTCACCAATCGACGTAAGCCATTGTTTTGCATATTCTACAGCCTTCTGATCATCTTTTACCGCAGTAAAAACATCAAAATGCATCGTATGACCATCTTTAGCTTTAACATATGTGTCGTAGACATGAATTTGCATATTATTTTCCCTTGAAAAACAGATAAATTAGAATTATAAACCCACAGCGACCCACTCATACTGCCTCGCTACTTATATAATAACTATACCAATTAATCGACTAAACTGCCATGAGAAATACGCAACAATTCAATCTTGAGCGTATCAGCACATACAACAAAAACATTATTTCTTCCTGGCGACAAGTACTCCATCTCGAATTGGATTAATGAACACCTCAAAATCAGAATCGTTAAAAATCATCTGATTGTGCTTGACTATCGCTGCTGTCGACTCCGCAACCTTATTCGGGCAAGCATGTATCGCCACACGCCCATGCCACAAAACATTATCAGCAATATATAAACCACCGGGCCGTATCCGGTACTTAGCCATTTTCCAGATTTCGGGATAAGCGTTTTTGTCGACATCGTTATAGCAAATATCAAACAAACCTTCAGTCTGCCCGAAAACATCTTGTGCCTGCCCCACATAAAATTCTATGCGTTGCCATAAGTCTGCAGTAGAAAGATATGTCTCCGCGCGATCACAATTAGCCGTATCTGAATCGCTACAGATCACCCGACCGTCACTCCCCACAGCCTGTGCAAACCAATAAGCCGAGTAACCATAACCACTGCCAAACTCAAATACTCTTTTGGCATTGATCATGCTCGCCTGAGCTTTAAGAAAAATACCGACCAGGCGATTAACAATTGGAAAATTTCTTAAGCGCGCAAACTCTTCCATCTCGAAAAGAACCGGGTGATCGGTGCATGTCACCAAACTGCGCATATAGGTCTCAATTGCCGGGTTAACCGGAATTAACCCCTCTGAATCATTACTATCTGCCGATCGAAAATTATCCATATTCTGTCCCCGATTAGAATGGAATCTGTCACTTTCTCGTAGCCATTAATACACACTCCTCGCCAGAGTCTTTATTAAATAAAAGAATAATTCGCGCCGCAAGTTGAAACCAGAACCCTCTCCAAACATCGCGCGTAGTAATAAAATGATGTCCTTCTTTTATGCTGCTTACACAAGACAAACTTGCCTGGCCAATGCCGAAAGCACCTACTGATGTCGTCCATGAATGCAAGGAACTGAATCCGGCTTTTTGTGCACACCAAGATAATGTTTTACGGTTAAATAAATATAAATGCCTGGGCGGTTCAAGCCCGCGCCAACCCGCACCAAATTTTTGGTGCCCATAGCTTGCAATATTCGGTGTCAGTATAACCAGCAGGCCATTTTTTTTAAGCAAACGATAACAAGACTCTAACAAAGACAGCGGATCATGCACATGCTCAATCACATGACTCAAAATGACCGCATCATATCTTTTGGTTACATCCAAAGCTTGCAGCATTCCCAAATGCACGGGAATCCCTCTTTTCTCAGAAACGTAACTAGCCGCTACCGGATCAACCTCCTGTCCCATAACGTCCCAGCCCAATGCTTGCATACGCGCTAATCGTTTGCCATTACCACAACCCACCTCCAATAACCGGCCCGGCGAGATCTGATCCAAATACATACACTTATAGCGTCTCCGCTCTTTTCGCAACCCCAGCAGATGAGTACTCATGCTATGCAAAACTGCACGCATAATAGTCACTACAGGAGTTTGTCGCATATGATCCGATTCTTCGTGCGTATAGTAATTTTGATATGCCTTTCCGATTTCACTCACCATGGGCCTTGGATCAAGCCAAACCAAACCACAATCATCCCCGCTGCATACCTTGAAACTCCACTCCCCCGGCGTGCCAAACAGATAATCAGCACGATTACGATAAAGGATTTCTCCGGGTTTTCCGCACAAATAGCAATCCGGATTGGCTTCGGCACCAATTAGGGTTTGCCGCATTGAATCCCTAATTCTGTTGCTCACGTTTGTACCAGTTTAGGGCTATTGCAGTAATGATCAACAACAGAATCGGTGTTCTGCTGAAAATAATAAAAGTATCTGTAAGCCCGGATAGAAAGATAAAACTTATTAAACCCAGGCCTAGTAAATTCAGATTATTTCTATGGAATGCCTGATACCAGCTCCATAATAAAAACCCCAAGACCAGTATTCCGGGAACACCGATATGCATGCCAATTTCGATCCAATCATTATGGTAATGCGCAGTTTCCTGGAATTCCGGCAAATCCTTGTATAAGCCATCCTTGTAAGTCGTAATAGTTTTCTCGAAATATTTCTCGGGCATACCTGTACCGAAACCTGATAAGGGGCGCTCCGCGATTCCGTGCAGGCCCACATCCCACATTGCAAGCCGATACCCTAAACTAGAGCTGTAATTACCCTGCTGTAGTAACTCGATGTCGCTTTTTATCTGAATCAGTCTCGCCTGGAATACAGGACTACTATAAGCAAAAGCAACTGCGACTACCAACACGGAAATCAGAATCATAAGAAATTTTCTCATTTCTATTTGATAACGCAAAAAAGCGATCAGCAATATGCTTATTAGGGTCACCAGTAGAAAAATTCTTCCATTCTGATGAAATTGAATGAAAAGTAAAACTAAAGTAGCAATCACAAGCAATATTTGCAATCTGACTGATGGATTCATGCAGGCCATTCCGCTCGTTACAATTGCACCGATTCCCAGCATTGCCGAAAAACTCAGATAAGACATTCCCAATAACGGAATTCCCTGGGCATCGATGGTGAACCACTGATAAACACCTACCGCCAAAACGCATAAATAGCTAACAATCAAACCACCCAGCACCCATGGCAAACGCTCTTCATCTATCAGTGCGTAAAAAGGAATAAAAACCAGAAGCGAAAAATATTTCACCCATTTCATCCGTCCATCTTGCGGCCACTCACCCCATAACAATCCTAGCAACAATAATGCGCACAAAAGGAGGATTGCTTGCGTCAGCGGTATTGTGATTACTTGCCTCAGGCGATATATACCACCGTCCATAAGCCATGCAACTGTCAGCAGCGGGAAAGAAATAAACATTAACTCGCCGCGCCAGAATCCTGCGCAAAAAAAGACTAATGCAAAGCGAATAAACCATTCCCGTCTTATATTATTCGTTTGCATAAAACCGATAGGTTAAAATTTCAGAATGATGCCGCGTCCCATTCGCGCACTTCCAAGCGACGCAATAGAACAACCAACTTCAATAAAATTCGTGTCCGGAGAGGAACTTCTGGCAACAACCACACCGCAGTGATACGCTTGTCCTCTCGCGACCAGCCACGTAATATCAATTTCACAAGCACACCCAGACTAATCACACTGTTGCACATTTGCAAGCAGGAAAGCACTGGCAATCGCTCTGGCGTTAGCCAGTGGAGCCGCCCACCTTGCCGCATCACCTGCTCCAGCAAATCCAACACCGTCAAAGGCAAATCGGCTAAAGTGCAAGCACCCGAAACAACCAGCACATTTTGCTGCGCCAGGGGATAACGCGAGAAATACAGCGCACGATTACGCCGCACCAATTCCTGATAGGCTTTTCCACGCCCAAATGACATACCGGTTTCATGGCGAACAACCGCATCCGGATGCACGCCCATGCGCCACCCATGTTTAACCAATCGGCGTCCCAGATCAGTATCTTCATAATAGCCTCGGCCAAATTGCAAATCAAATCCACCCAGCTCTTGAAAAACAACGCGACGAATCAAAAAAGCATAGCCCCTGAAGCGATACGTAGTGATATAACCACCCGGTTGACGCAAGTAAGATGCGGCTTTTTCGCTTGAAATATCCCCCTCAGTTGGGCTAATAACCGCCAACTTGGAGTCGACAGCAATCGCTGCACAAAGCGGAAGCAAGAAATTTCCCAAAACTTCGATATCAGAATTGAGTATCAATACCCAATCAGCATTGGAACGCGCCACGGCATCATTAACCGACTTTCCATATCCCTGATTATCCAGCGCATGAAAAACTTTGACTTGGGGATACGACAAATCATCCAGCATCGCCCGGGTTTGCAAACCGGAAGCGTCGTCCTGAATATAAATCGTTCGAATGAATGAACTCAGATGCGCTACCACAGAATCAATACATCGTTTGCTAAATTCCGGCGCGTTATATACAGGAATTACTACATCAATCGTAAGAGCCGTGAGCGTACTCATTAGTCAAAAGACGATCGATCAAACCCTGCCAAAAATCAGATAAGTTTCACCCCAGTTTCGGGATGGCCTGCGAATCACTTCGAGACCTGCCTGTTGCATAATCGCAGTGGCTTTGTCCTGTTCGGCATTGGTGCCCAATTCAATAATCACGGATTTCAGCGCGGCGTTTCTCAGAACAGCGGATGCACCTTCCAGAATGGAAATTTCTATTCCATCCACATCGATTTTCATATAATTGGGATATGGAAATCCCCATTGCCCGCATAGATCATCCAAGGTCACTCCAAACATTCCTTGGGTGTGAGTTGCCGACATTTTCATGTTTTCCAGATCTTCATGTCCGAATTGAGACCGATTCCCTCCCGGAATGAATTTAGGAATATGCAACTTGGAAAACTCACTGCGACCCGATACCGCGACACAATAGGATAAAATACGATTCCCTAAATTATTCAGGTAAATATTCTTGTTGAGTGCATAGTAGTTATTGCTTTGCGGTTCAAAAGAAAATACTTGCACGGCAGGCCCGTATTTTTTTGCCGGATAAAGTGAATATTGACCAATATTAGCGCCAATGTCGAAATAGCACGAACCCGATTCGAAGCTATCCAACCAATCTAGTGTATCGGGTTCTTTATTCGAATACGTTTTAGCTCGGTTAAGTGTGCGCAAGTGATCAACCGAAATTAAAATCCGCTGATCCCTCACACGCACATCGGTATAGCCTCCCTTCAGTTTATAGGCTGCCACGATCAATTCGTTGAATATATCCTTAGCCCGCATCTTATCCCCTCATGGATTAATCAATCATGATCCTTGCATGACAGGCAGCCTCCCGGTACTTTGGTTCAGCTCGCCAATTGCTCAAGCAATGACACATAACGAGGTAGCACATTGGCATCCGGATAATCCAACATTTCTTTCAAGAAGCGCTGTCGATGTTCTTCTACATAGAAAGAATCAAATCCGTTAGCAAGAAAATAATCAATTTTTTCGTATACATCGTCGCGGCATTTCAACTCCGTTTCCGGCATGTAATAAGCCACAGCAGAACGGGCAGCAATTAAATAATCAGCCGCCAGAACCGGTTTCTTCGTCCTAACCGCTTCAAATACCACGGAAGTGGCCAGATCAATAATGACATCAGCCCAGTTCATCAAATGCACCGAATGCGCATCATCACCGGCAACCCTGACATTCGGCAATTTCTTGATTGAACTGTCTTTGGTCAATGATTGCTTCCACCCGCTGCGCGTATGTGGTTTGATGATCAACTCGACATCAGGAAATCCAGCCAGCATATGCACCACTTCCCCCACTTCTTCCCAGAACGTCGTAAAGTTGGCTTTGCGCAGGAACATAACTATCTTGAGCTTACTATCAGATCGAATCAGTGGCGAAGGTGGCATCAATCCGGACAATACTTTGAGCCATGCCTCGCAATATCGGGGGGAACCCAACACAGCAAGCTGGCTTTCTGTCATAAACGGACGAAAACGTACAGCACACAGTTCATTGGGCACCACCACCTTGTCGAATATCGTAGCCGCCGAGAATGTCGCATCCGGTTCAACCCTGCGCTCGCCACGACGAATCAATTGACTGGCATGCGGACTATCGCCATGCGGCAACGACACCGTTCCCAATCCGCGTTCCTTTGCCATGGCGATTACAACTTCGACCCATTCCACGCAAATTACCGAGTTACGTTCGACCCAATCAAAAGCGACCACGCCTTTGCCTGTGTCACCAAAGCAGCGATCGAGCAGAAATCCCGCAGTATGCCGCCATAAGGGATCACGTTTTTTTTCGTCGATCCGCTCCGCTAATTTTTCTGCCAACCGGCCAATCACACTGATACGCCGAACATTGCGGGTCAGCATCAACATCTGCAGCCGCCATTTCCAGTAATCCACCCACGAAAACAACTCGTTCATATGCGCCACGCGCACACCTTGCAATTGGCTCAAATATTTGACGCGAAAATCACACCGGAATTGTGTTGATCCAATCAATACCACATCACACTGATGCCCTGATTCAATCCATTGATACACCACCGGGGTAACATGATCGATATCGTTATAGTGTCGAAGAAAAAAAAGCGCTTTCATAACCGTGATAAACAAATACTCAGAACAAGGTGCATCTTGGGCATTTTTCCTGTTTAAACAGATGATTCTATAAAGCGCGCCATTTTACTCTCGCAACTACCCAATTACCAGTAACATGTCCGCACCTGTGAAAAAACCACAACAGGTGAAAAAGTATTTAAATTTTCCAATAACTATTATTGTCCAACTAATAAAAAAAACCGGATAATCAGCACATCATTCTTGACCATACATCTCTAACTCCAACCGATCACACACTATCTCATGAAAACAATTGCCGTCATTCCCGCCCGCATGGGCTCATCACGTTTTCCGGGAAAACCCATCGCGCAAATCCTGGGTCGCTCGATGATAGAGCACATTTACAAACGCGTAGCCATGAGTAAATCACTCGACGCTACCTATATCGCAACCTGTGACGAAGAAATCCGCCAGATTGCTGAAAGCTTTGGCGCCCCAGTCATCATGACTGCGGACACACACGAACGCGCCAGTGATCGGATTGCCGAAGCGGTCACCCATCTCCCTGATGCAGAATTGATCGTAATGGTTCAAGGCGACGAACCGATGACACATCCCAATATGATCGACACTGCTGTTGCACCATTTAGAAATGATCCGGAGCTAGGCTGCGTGAACCTGGTACGTAAAATCGATCACGAAGCTGACTATCACGATTTCAACACCATCAAGGTCGTCATGAATCAACACAACAATGCACTCTACATGTCACGCCGTCCGATTCCATCACTGGCAAAAACCGGTTTTGTCGATACCGCTGCGTACAAGCAAGTGTGCATCATTCCTTTCCGCCGCGAAACGCTGTTTCAATACACCCGCCTGCTGCCGACGCCACTGGAACAACTGGAATCGATCGATATGCTGCGCCTGCTCGAACACGGTCTGCAGGTTAAAATGGTACCGACCGAATTTAACACACAAGCTGTCGATACCACGGCTGATCTGCTGCGCGTCGAGAAGCTAATGGCCGCAGATCCATTGCTCGCCCGCTACTAGGAATTACCATGTCATTAAAAGCAAAATTGAACCGCTCCGAATTGACCATCGGCTCCTGGGTCACACTGGGACACCCGTCAATTGCGGAAATCATGGCAGCCGCCGGTTTTGACTGGTTAGTGCTGGATATGGAGCACAGCGTGCTGGAACTCAGCGAAGTGCAATCGATCATCCAGGTACTGGACGGCAAACACTGTCCCGCCATCGTGCGCTTGACTTCCAATCACCCCGATCAGATCAAGCGAGTCATGGATGCTGGCGCCACCGGCATCATGGTGCCGATGATCAAGTGCGCCGCGGATGCCAAAGCTGCTGTGGATGGCGTGTATTATCCGCCGCGCGGTCAACGCGGTGTCGGACTGGCGCGCGCGCAGGGTTACGGCAGCAGCTTTCAGGCTTATCGCCAATGGTTGGAAGAAAATGCGGTAATTGTCGTGATGATTGAACATGTCGATGCGGTCAGAGAGATTGACAGCATTCTTGAGGTTCCCGGTATCGACGCATATATCATTGGCCCCTACGATTTATCCGGCTCCATGGGGCGCCCCGGCGATCTCGATCATCCCGATGTGCAGGCAGCTATCGCACAAGTGCTTGAAGCAGGCCGCCGTGCCGGCAAACCTGGCGGCATTCATGTTATCGAACCTGATTTACAGGCGCTGCAGCAACGCATTCAAACGGGTTTTAATTTTCTTGGGTATGGATTGGATATCCGTATTCTGGATTCGATTTGCCGCACTCATCTGAAAAGCATTCGCGAGACACTTAAAATATCATGAATACATTGATTATTTCCACATCGTCGTTTGATATCGATAATAATCCACCACTACAGCAATTGCTGCAAAAAGGCATGCGCATCATCACCAATCCACATCGCCGTAAACTGACCGAGGATGAAATCATCGAATTACTGAAAGCGGGCTCGGTTGGCATGATCGCAGGTATAGAACCCCTGACCGAACGAGTGTTTCAAACCGCTCCCAACTTGAAAGTCATTTCACGCTGCGGCAGCGGTTTGGATAGTGTCGATCTGTCCGCAGCCGGAAATCGCGGCATTGCTGTCATGAATACACCAGAAGCGCCTGCGCAAGCAGTAGCGGAATTGACGCTGGGATTCATTTTAAGTCTCCTGCGGCAAATCGGCGCAATTGATCAGGCGGTGCGCAAAGGTGAGTGGCCGCGCACGCAGGGCCGCCTGCTGGCGGCGCAAACCGTCGGCATCATCGGCCTGGGGCATATTGGCCGTCGGGTTGCGCGCTTATGTCAGGCATTTGAAGCCACAGTGATCGCACATGATCCACATGCCACCCAAGTGCCGGAAGGCGTCACGTTGCTACCGCTGGAGCAGTTGCTGGCAAGCGCTGACATCATCACCTTGCACCTGCCCTACTCACCCGTTACACATCATCTGCTGAATGCGCGGGCGTTTGCAGTGATGAAGCCGCAAGCCATTGTCATCAATGCAGCACGCGGCGGGCTGGTCGACGAAAACGCGTTGGCGGATGCACTCAAATCAGACAAAATCAGTGCAGCCGCGCTGGATGTTTTTGAGCATGAGCCTTATCAAGGCACCTTGCTTGAATTGAATAACGTCATAGTGACATCGCATATCGGATCCCTGGCTCGGGAGTCGCGCCAGCGCATGGAGATCGAAGCGGCAGAGAATCTACTGCAAGGTTTGATCAGAGCAGGTGTAATCCAATGACAGCGATATCGAATGAAAAAGTAATCGTGTTCGGCGCCAGTGGTTTTTTAGGCAGTCACGTCGCCGACGCATTATCTGCTGCAGGCTATCAAGTGCGACTATTCGATCGTAACCCTTCGCCGTTTCTTAAAAGCAATCAGGAAATGATTGTGGGCGATATCATGAATCTCGAACAAGTGATCGAAGCCGCCCGGGAAGCATCGATCGTATATAACTTCGCCGCAATCGCCGACATCGATGAAGCGCACAACAAACCTATTCCCACCGCAACCATTAATGTGCTGGGCAATATGCACGCGCTCGAAGCCGCGCGCATCGCCGGTGCGCGCCGTTTTATATTCGCCAGCAGCGTCTATGTTTATTCCGAATCCGGCTCTTTTTATCGCGCCAGCAAACAAGCCGCAGAACGCTTCACCGAAACCTATCACGAGCGTTATGGCCTGGATTACAACATCCTGCGTTATGGCTCGCTGTATGGACGTCGCGCCGACAAACGCAACGGCATCTACCGCATGCTGCAGGAAGCCGTCGAACAACACTCGATCACCTACAAAGGCAGCGGCGAAGCCATGCGTGAGTACATTCATGTCGAAGATGCCGCACGCATGAGTGTGCAAGTACTGGCACCGGAATACGCCAACCGGCACCTGATCCTGACCGGGCAGGAGAAATTGCGCATCCGGGATGTGATGACAATGATTACGGAAATGTTGCCATGGCCGGTGGAATTACATTTCGATGAGGCCAACACCGTACATCACTATAAAATCACGCCCTATGCTTTCCAGCCGAGAATTGGCCGCAAACTGGTTTTGAATGAACATGTCGATCTGGGGCAAGGCATGCTCGACTGCTTGCGCGAAATTCACCAGGATTTGCATCATAACGGCGAAAACGACGACGCCACACCATCCACGTCAGATAACCGCGCATAGCCATGAAAAATTTTGACTGGCAAGCTATCATTTTCGATTTCGACGGTGTCGTGGTGGAATCCGGAAAAATCAAAACACAGGCATTTGCAGACCTGTACCGCCCGTATGGCGATGACATCGTCGCAAAAGTGGTGCAATTCCACAACCAGAACGGCGGTATGTCACGCTACCACAAATTCCGTCATTTCCAGCAACACTATCTCCATAAGGCGCCATTGACCAAAGCGGAAGAGAAACAACTGGATATCCGTTTCTCCGAACTGGTGGTCGAAGCCGTCATCACCGCCGATCCGGTGCCCGGTGCGCTTGAGCTGATTCGCCAGCAAGCCGAGAAAATCCCCTTGTTTGTCGCCTCCGGAACGCCGGATTCGGAACTCAAAATCATCGTCGAACGCCGCGGTCTCGCGCCCTATTTCAAAGCAGTACATGGCGCCCCGGCACTGAAAAAAACCATCATCGCAGAATTTTTATCCACCTATAGGCTCAACCCATCGTCCGTACTGATGATCGGCGACGCAATCGCGGATTGGGAAGGCGCACAAGCCAACAATACCGCGTTCCTGGGCCGCGTCTTTCCCGGGGACCCCAATCCTTTCCCCGCACATATCGAAATCGTACCCGATTTACGCGGATTAGCCGATTTAAGCAACTCACCGTGATACATAGACATGCCTATCCGGATATTGAATCGTTGAGCCAAGGCTTTGCCGATTTTGCCGCAACCACGTTAAAAAATACGCTAACACGAAAACCCCAAGCCACTCTAGTCGTTCCCGGCGGCAGCACCCCGCGCCACTACTTACCCGCATTGGCAAAATGTCAGCTACCCTGGGATCGAATCACAATCACGCTCTCCGATGAGCGCTGGGTGGATGTCAACGATGAACAATCGAACGAACAGCTGGTGAAAAAGTATTTAATGGCGCATCTCCTGCCAAACACCTCTTTCGTTGGCCTGAAAACCCAGCACGAAAACCCTTTTGACGCCGTCGACACCATTCATCAACGACTGGATCAACTGCCGCTGCCCTTAAGTTTGACGGTATTGGGCCTGGGAGAAGATGGACATATTGCTTCACTGTTTCCGGGCATGAATCCTGAATTGCTTTCCAACCACCATTGTGTAGTCGTTGCACCACCGGTTGCGCCATCTTTGCGGGTTAGTCTTTCATTGAAAATACTGGCGGAAAGTGAGCATATTGCGTTGGTTGTTACCGGTAAGAATAAGCGCCTGTTACTGGATCGATTGAACGGACACTCAGATTCGGGAATTCCATTGACTTGGTTATTGCAACGTGCCTCATCGCCGATTACAGTTTTTGAAACGAACACGGAGTAACACAAAATACTCAGTTGGGCTATTACCACCTTGCCAATTATTGCGCTTCATTTCTTTAATGGCAAAAGCTGGAAGACAAAGTTACCCATATTCATATTTCTGTTTTCCGGGGTTAACGCTATTGGATACACCGTTGTCCAAAACATCGCAGAAAACGAAAGCGCACATAATTCCTGTTCTGAGTCGATGCAGAGATGTTGCACTTAACCGCCAGATGCGTCAGATTTGTGGATCTAAAAGATTTACTATAATGAAAACCAAATCAATGTATTTTTATAAATTATAAGAAGAAAATATGCAGCTTACTGTGTTAGATTTCATTTGTGACATATTACGTTACGTCATTTTGAATGACTAAGTCTAGTTAGATTCACATGAAGACTATCGATCCGAGTCCATTAAGCACAGCCGCACACAAGATAACTCTTAGGTTCAACGGACAAAACTTGAGTGTTGCTACAGCGTTCTTCTATCAGCATGCCGAAAGCAACTGGCTGGTCACAAACTGGCACAATCTTTCTGGAAGAAATCCGCTCACTGGAAAGACTTTGTCGGTTTCTACTGGAGCGATTCCAAATGAACTTGTACTTCATGCCGCGGAATGGGGTCATGATGGTGATAAGACATTTCTACATTGGTCGGAACGAGTAATTAGCCTACTTGATGATGCGGGTGATCCAAAATGGAAAGTGCATCCAGAATTCCGAGAGAGAGTTGATATTGCAGTAATGGAATTCAAAAAAATCCCAGACAGCCTTCGGGTTGCAAATAATGAGAAGCTTCTGAATCTTTCAAAGTTCAAGGTCAGAGCAGGCATGGATGCATTTGTACTCGGATATCCTCTTGGCATATCAGGAGGCGCGAAATTCCCAATCTGGAAAAGAGCCTCCATCGCATCAGAGCCAGATATTGATGTAGATAGCCTTCCAAAAATAGTAATTGATACTGCTACACGAGAAGGGATGTCTGGTTCGCCTGTATACGTGCGAAACACCGGATGGTGGCTTCCCGAAGGAGAAAGCGGTATAAAGAATCACGTAATAGGTGAAGGCACCAAATTCATTGGAATCTATTCCGGCCGCGTTCTTGGCGAAGACCTTCTCAGTGCTCAATTGGGAATTGTCTGGAAGGAAACTGCGCTGATAGAGATCATTGAAAGCAATTGTTATGACTTAGTCAGAGAGTGAATCTAACACTACGCTGCGTATATTGACATTTCCACTGCATTTTTCCCATTACCAGATGGTATTTCTCAATTCCCTACTAAATGAAATGAAATGCGCATCATGAGTTGATGCCCAGAAATTGTCTACAGTCGATGATCCCTTTTACAGATAAAGTTACTCTCGCAACTCTTATCTTCGGAGCATTTTTTCAGAATTAAATCTGTGCCCCCAAGAACCCTTCGACCGTAGATTTCTTTGCAGTGCCACTCACACCGACCAATCAGCTTAAATTCTCGGCAAGGTATATCGATACCACAATCAAACTCACTATCACACCGAATATCACTGCAACATTGATGCTCATATTTCTAATGGTGTCGGAATCTTTGGGTTGTTCTATTGTGCTCATTTCTCTGTTTTCTCCTTTAGGTTATGAAAGCGTATGCATTGTGAACCGAATCGGAGTTAGCTATTTTGATCTGGATCAACAAAATGCTAATTGCAGTTTTCAATGATTCCAATGTGATCACACTGGGGAGCTAACAGATTGAGACCTTTGCACGGTTACTACGCGGCACGATAATTTTTGCGAAAAATGCTCATTTACCCCGTGTAAACTCCGCTTTTTCGCAAATTTTTGCCTTATTCTCGTACCGCTCATGACACCGTGCAAAGGTCTCAGATTGTCAAAAGCGCTTGGTCACTTTGGCGCACACCTCGAGAAAGATAGATTGCTATCCCTTTTTCAAGACACGGAAAGAAAAAAGTAAAGAAAGTGAGAAACAGTTAAGAAATAGGTATCTTCATCCATTATCCAAATATGACAGCAAAAAAAGCATGCGTTAACTCGGCACGCTTTACCTCCGTCAACAGGGGTAGTTCTGAGCGAAGCTTGTTTGTTCAGTGTTGCAGTTGCATCAGATCGTTCCTCCATTTTCCAGCCATTCGCGGCAATCCGGTGTCAACGTACGTTTGCAAGCAGCATCATAGAGCGCCAGTTCCTCGTCGGAGAGCACGTCGCGCCAGCGGTTATTGGTGCCCTTGTGCATGAAAGTTTCCGCTCCGCCTTTCCAGAGTTGGCCGCCTTCCGGTGCATACAGCCCGCCCTGGCGTTTCATTTCGGCAAATGAAACGGCTTTGATGATGCCATCCCAGGCTTGCTCGGGCACATCGATCTCCAGAAAAGCGGCAATGCGGCGAACCTCGCGCTCGGTATCCGCGAGCATGTCGGTATAGTGAAACAACCGAATGTTCGGCAGGTGGCGGAAATTCCACCAAGATTGAACATTGGCGAGATGCGACCAATATGGCCAGCCATCCGTTTCCCATGCAAAAGAACCACGGGATATCCAGTGGTGCCAAAAGTCATGAATATCCTCGGGGGCGGGCGGGAGTGTATCCCCTACGCGACCCGGCAGCATATTAAACAACATGAAAACTTCTTCCTTCATCTTCGTATAGTGATTCCACAAAGACATGAAGACATCACGGGCGTCACGAGCGACATAGAGATATTTGATTTTTTCGCTATACACCATGCCATCAAGCGGCAGGTGCGTTTTGATGAAGCGGCGATGCTGCTGCGCCTTCAAGGTGTTCAGTACCACCTCGAGCGGAACAATCCGCATATCCAGCCACGGCGACATTTGCGCAGGTGGAGCCGGAAAATTCCCATCCGGAAACAGCAGATGCGCCACAATCGCTTGTGTCCAGGTCGTACCCGCCTTGTAGGAAGTTGCAATAACGATATCATCATCGCGCGGTTGAAAATAATCCCAGCGCGTGCTATCGAAATGATGATTCTGGTAGATATGGGTACGTCGCGGTAAATCCAGCATTTCAGTCACCTGTTAGTCAATAAGATATTGGATGGATTGAGGAATCACCGTGTGCACATAAAGAAAGTGGTAAATCTACTTCCGCTTTAATGCAGCATGGCCGATTTGCTCTAAAAGGGTATCGTTTCATTCCTGCGGTACCGGTCTTGGCCGCCGATCGCTATCGATAGCCACATAAGTCAGCACAGCCTCGGTCACCTTGATACACACCTCTTCACCCCCTTCCCGTACACCGCGCTGCGCGTATACGGCCACATCGACGGTAATCGAGGTACGCCCCACCTTGATAATGTCGGCATAGAAGCTGACCAGATCACCAACACACACCGGATGTTTGAAAACAAACGAATTGACCGCTACGGTAGCGACCCTTCCATGCGCCCGGCGCAGCGCCGGAATACTGCCGGCCATGTCCACCTGCGACATGATCCAGCCACCAAAAATATCGCCGGCATAATTGGTATCCGACGGCATCGGCACCATGCGCAGTATGGGTTGCCCTTCCGGCAGCTGATCATGATGAGTTGAATCGTTAAGTTTATCAGGCATAGTTATCGTGTCGCTTATGGGAGTTTAGGTATTGATGCATAACCCAAGCATATAATAACGTTTTGTATTAGACCATGCTTTCTTTTTCCCAAACGCTTTCAAATTTATGGAAAACCTGTTCGATGCCGCTGAATCGTGTCTGTCCGCCTGTGAAATCAAGGAAAAACTTCAACTGACCGAACAAACCGCGCAAGCCTGGCGAGATGGGTTACTGTCGCTGGAATCAAAAAGTGCGCCAAAACCCGTTGACGAGCCGGGGCGCCCCGGAAAACCCATTCTGGTATCTGCCGGCGATGTGCCGAAACGCCGACTGGGCACGCCCGCAGGGCTTGCCGCACTGATTCATGCGGTCACGCATATTGAGTTCAACGCCATCAATCTGGCCTGGGATGCGGTATATCGTTTTCGTGATCTGCCACAGCAATTTTATAGTGATTGGGTACACATCGCGATTGAAGAAGCTTATCACTTCCAGTTGTTGCGCCAGCGCCTGAATGAGCTGAATAGTGACTACGGCGACCTGCCCGCGCACAACGGTTTATGGGACATGGCCAGACACACGGCATTCGATCCGCTGGTGCGGATGGCCTTGGTACCGCGTGTGCTGGAGGCCAGAGGGCTTGATGTAACGCCTGGTATTATCGAACGCTTACGACAAGCGGGCGATGATCGAACCATTGCCGTGCTTGAAATCATCCTGCGCGATGAAGTAGGACATGTCGCTATCGGTTCGCATTGGTTCAAGTATTTATGTCAACAACGTCAATTGGATTCGGAGCAGCTATTCCGGGAACTGATCACCCAATACTTTACCGGGCGGATTTGCGGCCCTTTTCATTATGAAGCCAGACAAAGGGCAGGGTTTTCTGCAGCAGAGCTCAGTGCGCTGGAACATCTCCGCCACACGCGCTAAAAAAACAGCGCTATGAATTTTAGTTAAAGCAATGGCTGCGGATTAACTTTGCAGCAGTTGATTCACTTCAGCAAGATCAAACGCTTCCGGATCGAATGGATCTTCAATATCTCCGGCAATCCATTCCAGCATATCTTCATGTTCCGGATGCGTCGGATCAGAAATGGCTTCCAGGAACATCCTATATCCGCCAATTCCTCCGATATCTTCCGGCGGACAGGCACGGCACCCTTTCAGACAAATGGGCAAAGCAGCACTGGTCTTGAATGGCAGAATTTTCTCCAGAACCACTTCGTGTTCCCAACCATCACCAAAATCATAAATGTAGATCAGCTTTTCTTTTTCCCTCTTCAAAAGTTGATCCAACCGGTACTGCGCTTCATCCTTGGCATCAGAAGGAAATTCTTCATCCGGCTCAATATAACGATCCCGCCCTTGAATAAACTCGTGCATGTGGGAATTGGTCCAACCCATCACGATTTGAAAAATAAGATGAACGTCATCCAGCTTGGTCGTACTCGCCATTAGAATCCGGCGCCATATTGGCGGACGCATGCCTTTCAGGGTTATTTTGAGCTGATAAATGGAACGTAAAGATTTTGCTTCCATCGCTCTTAGCCCTTGCTTTCAAAGCGGTAAAATGCCAGCATCCCTCTTAGGTTCGGCAAGAAATTTACCGGACGGTAATGATTATTCATCACGCTGCGCTCCAGAATCCGTGCGTTGCATTGCTGACACAGCGCTTCAAAATCATCCAGCGTGCAAAGATGAATATTAGGCGTATCGTACCAATTATACGGTAGTGTTTCTGACACCGGCATATGTCCGGAAATTACCTGCACGCGGTTTTTCCAGTAACCGAAATTGGGAAAGGAAATAATACCTTCCTTACCAACCCGCAGGATCTCCTGAATGATACCCTCGGTATGTCGCACAGCCTGCAAGGTCTGAGACAGAATGACATAATCGAATGAATTCGATGCAAAGCTGGACAATCCCGCTTCGAGATCATTATGAATCACATTGATTCCATTGCGAAAGCAACTGAGAAGATTGTCATCATCGATTTCCACGCCATAGCCAAAAACATCGCGCGTATCGCGTAAATAGCGCAATAACGAACCGTCGCCGCAACCCAAATCAAGTATTTTTGCACCGGGATGAATCCACGCCGCGATGGCGGCAAAATCCGGGCGCAATGCAATGGTCGATGGTATAGGGGTGTCAGTCATGATTAAGGTCAGGCTCATTCAGTTACTTAGATAGAAATATTATCCATATACGCCCGTACCAGTTGATGATAATAAGGCGTTGTCATCAGAAACGAATCGTGCCCGTAACTGGAGGTTATTTCCGCATAGCTTACATTTAGTTCATTATTCAATAACGCCTTGACAATTTCCCGGGAACGCTCGGGCGAGAAACGCCAATCCGAAGTAAACGAGATTACCAGGAAATTTGCATTGGCCACCCGGAATGCCGCGCTCAGATCACCATTATAGGCGGCAGCCGGATCGAAGTAATCGAGTGCTTTGGTCATCAGCAAATAACTATTGGCATCGAATAAATCAGCGAATTTATCGCCCTGGTAACGCAGGTACGATTCGATCTCAAACTCCACATCAAAACCGAAAGAAAGCTCACCGTTGCGTAAGCTGCGACCGAATTTCGCCGCCATCGAATCGTCGGAAAGATAAGTGATATGCCCCAACATGCGCGCCAGCCGCAAGCCGCGCCGCGGCAAAGTATCATAGGCATAAAAATTACCTCCGTAGAATTCCTGGTCGGTCATGATCGCCTGGCGCGCAACATCATTAAATGCGATATTTTGTGCGGTCAATTTGGGAGCCGCAGCAATTACCAGTGCATGGCGGACTTTCTCCGGATAATCCAGTGTCCATTGCATCGCTTGCATACCCCCCAGGCTCCCGCCCACCACTGCGGCAAACTGTTCAATTCCTAAATGTTCAGCCAATTGCGCTTGTGTCTCTACCCAGTCTTCCACCGTCACCACAGGAAAGCCGGCGCCATAATGCTTGCCCGTATGAGGATCGATACTGGCCGGACCCGTAGAGCCATGACAGCCGCCCAGATTATTCACGCCAATGACAAAAAACCGGTCGGTATCAATCGGTTTTCCGGGTCCCACCATATTGTCCCACCATCCGATACTCTTCTCATTTTCCGCATAAACACCAGCCACATGATGATTGCCGGAAAGTGCATGACAAATCAACACTGCATTGGATCGTGCAGCATTCAGCTGGCCATAGGTTTCATACACCAAATGATAGCTATCCAACGACAAGCCGCTTTTCAGTTGCAAAAGCTTGTCAATTTGCACGAATTGGGGAATCACCACACCCACTGATTTTGAATCTTGCATTTATATAAAGGGGAATTCCAAGGAAACGCTGAATATTATGTCAGCTATTATATCGTCAATAAATCAGCGCACACTAGCGCACCGTTGAAAAACTATCACCCCTGTCGCACAATATTGAAGCTCGTTCAGAATACTCATTTATTATGTTTCTCCACTCGTTCTTGCCGTGCGTCAACCGCTCTAAAATATTGCTTAACGTGCTGCTAATCATTCAATTTAGCCAGCAACGCAGCCATCTTTTCCGGTTGGTCCGTTTTAATGATTTTTTGCGCGAGTGGAATAATATCAGGCAAATGGCTTTTCAGAATCTGGTTTTTCACCGCCAGCAATTGCGACGGATACATGGAGAACTGTTGCAATCCAATGCCCAGCAACAATCGCGTGAATTGCTTATCTCCGGCCATTTCCCCACAGATGGACACGGGCACTTTAGCGCGATTGGCACTCTGAATGACATGCGAAATCAACCAGAGTATGGCCGGATGAAAGGGATCATATAAATGCGCCACGGCATCATCAATCCGATCAACCGCCAAGGTATACTGAATCAAGTCGTTAGTGCCGATCGACAAAAAATCCAGCTTACGCATGAACGTTTCCAGACACAAGGCAGCTGCCGGTATCTCGATCATTCCACCAACTTTAATATGCTCGTCAAATTGAATCTTGTCATCGCGCAAAGTCTGCTTGGCATACTCGATGTAATGCAATGTTTGATCGATTTCCGCAATATTAGACAGCATCGGCACCAGGATACGCACATCGCCGTACTTGGAAGCACGCAAAATGGCACGCAATTGCTTGTGAAACATTTTAGGTTCCGCCAGGCTCAATCGAATCGCACGTAACCCCAACGCCGGATTAGTCGCCACTTGCTCACTGCCCTTCAGACTCTTGTCTGCGCCTAAATCGAATGTGCGTATGGTGACTGGCAACTTATGCATTTTCACCGCTACCGCGCGATACGCTTCAAATTGCTCATCTTCACCCGGTAAATCATCGCGATTCAGAAATAAAAATTCGCTACGAAACAACCCGATGCCGGTAGCTCCGCTCTCCTTAACCTGCGCAATATCTTCAGGTAGTTCAATATTGGCGTATAAATCAATTTGCGTCCCATCCAGGGTCACCGCAGCCACACTCTTAAGGCGTTGCAGTTTCTTTCTTTCGAGTTCGAGCTGGCTTTGCCGCAAACGGTATTCATCCAGAACATATTTATCCGGATTTACAATTACGATGCCGTGAATCCCATCGACAATCAGCCAGTCATTCTCCAGAATCAATTGATGTGCATGATGCAGGGCCACAATCGAGGGGATATTGAGACTGCGCGCAACAATCGCAGTATGCGACGTCTGGCTGCCCAAATCAGTCAGGAAAGCAATGAATTGATGTTGCTTGTACTGCATCACATCGGCAGGACTTAAATCATGCGCAACCAGGATGCTGTCACCTGCTAACTTCGTTACAACCGGTAAGTGGCCAGGGCGTCCCAACATCGCTTTGAGTATACGTTCAACCACTTGCTTCACATCGGCCTTGCGTTCACGCAAATAAGCATCCTCAATGGCCTCGAACTGCACCAACAATTCCTGCATCTGTTGTGTTAAGGCCCACTCCGCATTGCAATAAGTCTGCGCAATCATGCTGCGGGTGGCTTCTGACAGCATCGGGTCATCCAGGATCATCAAATGCAAATCCAGAAATGCGCTAAACTCCGCGCGCGCATGCCCATCCGCAACAGATTGCTGTAACGCCTCGAATTCTTTCCGCACCACAGCGAAAGCACTGTCCAACCGTGCAATTTCCTTCTCTACCTGATTTTTTGGGATCAAATAGTGTGCCACCTCCAAAGCGGCGGGATCAGCCAAATGCGCGTGACCAATTGCAATGCCTTCCGATACGCCTATGCCGTGTAAAATAAAGCTCATTCGCTCTCACCGAAATAATCTTCAACCAATGCGACCAGTGCTGTCATCGCTTCAATCTCGTCATCGCCTGTGGTTTCGAGCTGTATGCGCGAACCTTTATTGGCTGCCAGCGTCATCACGCCCATAATGCTTTTCGCATTGACGCGACGGCTATTGCGCGTCGCCCAGACTTCGCTTTTAAATTGACTCGCCAATTTGGTCAGCTTTGCTGATGCCCGCGCATGCAAGCCCAACTTGTTAATAATTTCCACTTCTTTAATTTGCATGACTAGACTCTTCCGCATTGATTTGTATCACGCCACTCTGTCCGCCACTGAGCCCTTTCTCGATGACAACTGATAGCGGCTCATTGCGATACGTTATCACCCTTACCAGCATGGGCAAGTTAGCACCAGCAAGACATTCCACTTTTCCAGGCTGCACCAATCGGCTGGCAATGTTGCAGGGGGTCGCACCTAACATATCACTCAATAGCAGCACACCATCGCCACTATCCAGCTGTTTTATCAATTTACGCGCTTTAGCTAATACCACTTCAGGGTCATCGTGGGTAAAAACACTTAAATGCGACAACTGCCGCGGTTTCATACCCACCACGTGACTTGCACAACGAATCAAATGATCGCCCAAATCTTCATGTGTGATCACTAAAATCCCTATCATCTTGTTTTTTACATTATTCTTAAATTCGATTAAAGATTTTAGCATTGACGGTACTTAAATACTTTATGGTCAGACATTATCTTAAAAATATTTCCACACAAAGACATTCCCTCATTCATGTATTTTGGAGGAAAATAGAATCCAGTGAATTAATGATCAGTCGATCACTCAAATGCTGATGGAAAAATGAGCAGAATGCGCACTTAACTGTCTTGATTGAAAGAACATTATCATTTAATGGGTTACGAGATAAATGAAAAAGAATAATCGAATCCGGGCACTACTCAAGGCGGCTGAAGCAATGTCCCAAGGTGATTTCACATCAGATATTCCAACCGGAAACGACGAGATTGGTCAACTTGGAAAATCACTGGAGAAATTATCCGGTTACCTTCAGAAACAACTGGAAAGAAGTCAATCCCTTTATAAGATTATGGTCGAATGCAACCACAATCTTCATCTGATCGATGTTTTGAACCATATCTATGAATCTTTTCAGGATCACCTGCCTTACGATCGAATTAGCCTGGCGCTACTTGAGAATGATGGAAACAAACTTAAATTACATTGGTCACGCGCCAAATATGATCCATTGATATTAAATATCGGGCTCACTATCCCCACGTCTGACCACAGCGTTCTAGCAATTACAAACCCTAAAGAGATGCTCGTTATCGATGATTTAAGCTCATACCTGGAGAAACACTCAAAATCCCGCCTTACGCAAGCCATTTTTAGTGAAGGAATCCGTTCCTGTCTTATTTGCCCCTTGCTTGCCGGCGGCAAACCGATCGGGTTTATTTTCTTTTCCAGTCGCGATAAAAGTGTCTACAAAGATTTGCATTCACATCAGGATCTGGCGTTGCAAATCGCCAGTCAAATATCCGTTTTGATTGAGAAAAACCAATTATACCAAGGAGTCAAATTAAACAAACAGCTCAAGGCTCAGAAAAAATCACTCGAACAACGCGTCACGCACGATGCACTGACTGGTTTATTCAACCGCCCCGGCATATTTGACATTCTGCACAAACAAATCCAGCGCGCCAAACGCGGAGGCTATGGCATTGCAATCATCATGATTGATATCGATCACTTTAAAGCTATCAATGATACTTATGGTCATCTTACAGGTGATGCGGTCTTATGCGAAATTGCCAACCGGCTGACTCAATCAGCCCGCTCTCATGAATACATCGGACGCTACGGGGGTGAAGAGTTTCTGGCAATTATCTCGCCATATAATCAGGACGGCGCATTGAGAGCTGCGGAAAGATTTCGTAATGCAGTCGCTTGCAAAGAAATTAAAGCCAATGAAACATTTGTCTCCGTAACAATCAGTTTGGGTGTGGCAATCAGTGCGGAAGCAGAAACGTTGGATGAGAAATGGCTATTAAAAAAAGCAGACGAGGCATTGTACCAAGCCAAGCATAAAGGTAGAAATCGGGTTGAACTGGCAGACCATATAATGATTGAAAAGATTTCTTAATTCATATTGTCAGATCAAAGCTGAGCTATACTAATTAAGAAATCTCCAAATAATTCCAATTTATCAACCTTTGACAAGCCCTTACCATAGTCAAGGGCTTGTCATTTTGCAATGACTAATCCGCAGTTCTCGCGGTATCACTGCCACCTTGTGAAGACGTTACCGTAACGCGTGCTGGCGGTACCAGGAATGCATCCGCCCCCGATAGCACCACTTCATAACGTCCGGGAACACCCACTTGCGGCATTAGGAACGCAGCGGCCCCTATACGCAGCGTAAGTTCAGGGATAGCGCCCGCAGTCGGGCTTATCTTATCACTCGAAAAGGCCACAACCTTTATTTCTCCCGTCGCCTTTGTCCAAGTTACCAGACTAATTCTCACATCGTCAATAACATCGATATCTTGCACGGTTTGTAAGCCGTTGGTACTTGTGGCAGTAACCGTTACTTGGTCAGGTACAGAAAGACCATTGGCCGCATTCAACGTTGCGCGCTTGAAAAAGGTACTGGCATCATCGAATGTCATTGGCCCGTTTTGATTCGCCTGGGGTATACCACTAAGTGCAACAGTGGCGGTGATCGGCGCTTTCACCCAAACATTGATACGAGCTGTCGTATTACCGGTGGTCGCGTTTGTGGTACGGAAATAAGTAGCGCGCACAGGTTCAATTCCTGGCGGGGTATTAGCTTCGTCATATATTTTACCTGTTACAGAAAATAAGTTGGTCTCAACAAAATTCTGCCCGGCACCATCCAGATCCACACCCACCGGACCTTCGATGCGGAAATAATTAACACCGCAATGACCGCCGATTACTTCATGATCAATATTAGGATCACCCACATAACCGTCCGGTGCAAACGGTGCAATATCCGGATCCCAGATCAGGAAAGGACCCACCTCACCACTTAACATGGTTTCAAATGGTGCGGCGCCACCGATATCGCGAGTCACATTAATAGCGCGCGTACCGGCCGTAGCATCATAAACCTCCGGCGCACAGTTTCCGTCAACTTCATTGAGAAAGGGGTGCCAGATTTTATATTCACCAGCAACCGGTATATCAACTCGGATACGTATACGCCCAAAAGCGAACTGATCGTTTGGTGCAGGATCTCCCGCGCCATAAGCTGCCTCCAAAGCCAGCACTAGATTAGCTCGCCCTCCTCCTGCCAGATTCAGAGTGGCACCAGCCGACCACCAAAACGCCTCCGCGCCAAAGCCGGTCGCTTCGGATGTTGCATTGCCTGGAATCACAGGGTCGAAGAAACACATACCCGTAGCTCCATCGCCATCCAAACATAATTGCAAAACAGTGCCGTTAGTGTCGGAAAACCAGGTCGGGAAATGATTCACTGGGGATATTAAACCCTTACCGGCTAACGACGCATTGGCTGATGGCATACTCAGTCCCATCATTGCCACCACAAAGACAAAAGCAAAACCCACTTTCTTGCCTATGTCAGTAATTTCTTTTATTTTAAAGAGCTTCATGATTCAACGTCCTCCGTTTAAGGGATAGTTTTAAGTAATTCATAACTATCCAACATAAATATTATCTTTCTCATTGCTATCGTGATTAAGGAAGCTCCGACTTTATCGCAGGATTTATTCAGAGCTTCCCTAACACTTAAGCACGTACTTCTAAGTGTGCGCCTCTGCGGTATGCACAACCTTTGGATCCAGATGATTGATGGTTGCCATGATTTGCCATGGATCAGACAATGCGGGCGCCATGCTCCAGCGTTTACGTTCATCGTTGCCAATGCGCACCATGCCGGTATGATTTTCCTTGATGTTATCGACGTCTTCCTCGACATCATAAAAACCCAGCCGGTAGCGGATCAATTCGATATCTTCCGGCGCGCCCGTCAGAAACTTCCAGCCGTCCTGGATGCCATAGCGATCAGCATATTGCTTGAGCAATTCCGGCGTATCGCGCTCAGGATCCAGCGTGATGGAGTACATGAAAACATCGCGACCTGCACGCTCGCCCAACATATTCCGCACTTCCCGCAGATTCGCCGTCGATTTCGGGCAAATGCCGGAGCATTGCGAATACATCATGTTGATCGCAACCACTTTGTCGCGGATCAGGTCATCATAAAACCTCACCGCCTCGCCTTCATGCGTGTATAGCGTAACGTTCGGAAACGGCGCGGCGCTATCCGCCGGTTTGTATTTTCTGATATTGGGATTAAGCGCAGGCTTAGCTTCACTGAAACCCAGCTTCTGCCAAGCCGAATTCAATCCAATCAAACCCAATGCCGCCAGTCCCATGCCAGCCAGTATTTCCCTGCGTGAACCCACGGGTTCGTTATTTTCCTTATTCATGATATCCCCCTCTCTCTTTTCTTAACCCAGAATATCCCAACGCACCATCATGGCGTGGTCTTCATGGATCATATTATGGCAATGCATCACATACTTACCAGGGAAATCCCGGAACCGCATGAATAGTCTCACTTTCTCATTCGGTCCCAACCGGTAAACATCCTTGCGCCCTCTCTCATGTACAGGGACAGGCACTTCGATGCCATCCACGTAACGATTGAGGATTAGCCCTTCTTCGAAATGAATATGCACCGGATGACTCCAGCCGCCGGACGGATTATCCAGTTCCCAGATTTCAAAGCTGCCCATAGCCATATTCGCACCCGCAGAGCGGACGTTCACAAATTTGTCATTGATCGCCCACATACCGTTTTTGCGCTCAAAGCGCCAGTATCTGACCGGAGCCGTCGCGATCTCCGTAGCGGTCGGTCTGCGGATCGGGCGCAGCTTGGCCGGAACCTGACTGACATCCGGTTCATCCGGCTCGCGATCAACGATGAATTTGAGTACCTTCATTCCCGGTGCTTTGACACCTTTGGGCCCGCGCGAGCTGGTTTGCTCCCAGCGATTCACCAGGTAGAGTTCCGTTCCTAACGGATACAAAGAAAAATCCACCACGATATCCGCACGCTCGGCCACGCCCAGACGGACGTTCTTGCGGTTCAGCAGCGGCTTCGGCAGCAAATTGCCATCGTTGGCGATATAGGTGAAAGACTGTTGCACATTGTTGGCCGTAACCAAATGAAACTGATAAAAACGTGCTATGCCTGCATTAAGCAGGCGAAAACGGTATTTACGGCTTGCCACCTTGAGTACGGGTTCAATAATACTGTTGACCGTCACTTTGTCACCCAGTGTGCCTTCCGAATTCATCTCTTCGAAAATATGCATGCCGTTAGCGTCAAAACGCTTATCCTGAAAAGCTAACGGATAATCATAAGCACCGCTGGGCAATCTTAAAGCGACCGGATTAGGATCATGCTCGTCACCTGAATCCAGCTCATCGTAAAGCAAGTAAAAACCGGCCAAACCACGGTTGGCATTGGGCGCGGTAAAATCCAGACAGTGATCGTGGTACCACAGCGTTCCCAACGCTTCACGCTTATCACCACCCACGGGGTTTTTGGCACTTTTTGGAAATTCATCGTATCCCGCATAGACATTGGGATAAAAATGATCCTTGAATTGACCTGGCCCACTCAGCGTTGGTCCTGCCTTAGTTGCACTGAAATAATCCCCTGGGAAACCATCGCTCTCGGAAGGTGTATGCAAGTTATGCAAATGCATACTGATTTCCGGCGTGCCGAAACCCGTATGATTATCCGGTAACTCATTATATAAACGCACTATTACTGGGCGCCCATAACGCGCATGAAAGGTGGGATTATGATAATCCCCGCCACTTGAGTTTTTACCGATATAGTGCCAGACCAATTGCCTCGGGTAATCCGGATGGAACTCATAATCCGTAATCGCTTCAGCTCGAAGCTCGTAAGTATCGGCCTGACCGGATTCAAGCGGATGCGCACCAAAAAAATCATCCCAACGCTGATGATCGTTACGCCCGCATTCTCCATTTTCGGTATTAGCGACCCCCTGTGGAGGGAAAGCGTCATTGGACAAATCAGTTTGTTCCAGCGGCTCAACCTCCTCCGGTAATTCTCTTTGCCAAGGCCGGGTGGGCGGGCTAGGTGGTAACGATTCATCCGGAATGGCTTGTGCTGAGCTTTCACGCGAAGTTAAAATGGCCGGTGCGGCCAGAATCGTGGCACCCGTTGTTTTAAAAAACGCACGCCTTGATTCATTGGATGGAGAATCCGAATCAGCGACGTTACCCCGATTGGATTCATACTCTCCATTTTTCATGATGATGCCCTCCTACTCTACAGTTATTTTTAAATTAACACTTTGGGTGCGTCTTCATTATGTATAGGCCCTGTCAAACTTATATTGACATCCATCAAATTGCTTTTATTTGATGGATGTCACTCCCTTATTTGAGACTTCTGGCACTGATAAATGTCATTTTTTTAAAATGACCATACGTGCATGATTAAGATTAAGGATTTGTTTGATGGATAAATAGCTACAAGATGTTAATTCACCGTATTAACAATTGTTAACACGGCTGATTAAAGTAGATACAACTGGGATTATTCTCCAACTCCTTGTTGGAAAAAGACAATATGTAGGATTTTGCTTACACTAAAAAGTGTTTGCTCTGAATAACCTGGGTCATTAGCCAAATTTTAACACACGATACGCCTTCTCAAATCAATTGAATATCGTTTGCTTGGCCACTAAACGTAATAAAATTGGGATACGTCCTTTTGCTTTATATTCATGGGAAAAATCTCTGAAATCAGATCATAAGCATTGACTTTATCTAACCAACAGATCTCATTACTTACAGCCGAAATAGCTACTGAACGTGTAGGGAATGCTTTACATTTAATTACAAAAAATGATACCAACGGACAACTAGCCCAATCCTTTTTCCTTAAAAAGCAGTGCCAGCTGCAAGCGACTGGAAATATGCAATTTGGAATATATGCGGTTGAGATAAACCCGTACCGAACCTTCGGTAATCTGTAATTCCCGCGCGGCCAGTTTACTGCTATAACCTTTTGCAATTAAAGCAGCCAAAGACATTTCACGGCTGGATAAATGTGCAGATATTATTTTATGCGCGGATTCGCGTTGTAAGATTTGTTCGAATGCCATCCTCATGGAACGGCGATCCAACCATTCACCGCCAGCATGTACTTTCTTTAAACATTGCGGGATCAGTGAAACAGACATTTCTTTCAGCACAATACCTTTAACTCCCATTCTGATCAGATCGCAAGTCTCAGACTGGTTGACTGTTGCAGTATAAACCACTATTTTGATCTCGCTTCCAAGTGCTGCTTGGACTTGCTTGATCTGAATGAGCCCATCAACGCCAGGACTATGAGGATCAATCAATACGATGTCAGGTTTGTTCAGCTTCAATACCTCTTGAATACTATCTGCAGAACTCAGCATACCCACAATTTCCAAATTGTCATCCTCTTCAAGAATAACGCTTAGTCCAAATAAAACAATCGGATGCGGATCAACCACAAGCACTTTGATACGACTGCTAGGCAATAAGTTTTGTATCCCTTCGGTAAACATTGATGCCTACAAATTAAGAGTAAAGATCAGACAGCTCATTCTTGCTTATCTATTGTGAAAATTTCATAAATTCATAATCGAAATTTTGTTAATTTATCGCGAAGCTTCCGTGAGTACCTACAAAAAGCTAGAAAGCATCTTATTTATCAGTTAATATCGCATACGCGGAAAATGCTGGAAATTTAGGCTATATCACAACACACGACTGTGATAAATCACACATCTAATACTCTTCATAGCATTAGAAATACAAAACCGGACATACCCTAAAAACAAACCCATCACCCCTTTTGCACCAAATAACAAAACCAGAAACTGAATTGAGCAAACAACGCTATCAAGCAGCAACTTGTCTTAAAGTATATTTCCTATACCATACCATAATATGATGCAAGAAAATCCACCGATCAATCATGATGAAAATCAAATTATTGCTGAACGCCGCGCCAAGTTGACTGAAATACGTCAGATCAACAAAGCGTTTCCCAACACCTTCAGACGCGAGCACTTAGCTTCAGAGCTATATCAACAATTTAATGTGTTCTCCAAAGAAGAGCTGGAAGAACAGTCAGCTGTGGTAAAAATAGCAGGACGTATGGTGCTGAAGCGCATCATGGGTAAAGCCAGTTTTGCAACCATTCAGGATATGAGTGGACGTATTCAGTTGTATATCTCGAACGATTATACCGGAGAAACTGCGCATGCGGCATTCAAGCATTACGACTTGGGTGATATCCTGGGCGCCCAAGGCGCTTTATTCAAAACCAAAACTGGCGAACTCTCCATTCGCGTCACTGAGTTACAATTATTAACAAAATCCTTGCGCCCTTTGCCGGAGAAATTTCATGGCTTGGTCGATCAGGAGCAAAAATATCGGCAACGCTACCTTGATTTAATTACTAACGAAGAAACCCGTAGGGTATTCACTATTCGTTCCAAGGTCATCCAGGCAATTCGTGAATTCTTTGTTGAACGCAATTATCTGGAAGTTGAAACGCCAATGATGCATCCGATTCCCGGAGGCGCATCGGCAAAGCCCTTTTCCACGCATCATAACGCCCTGGACATGGCGTTATTCTTGCGCATCGCACCTGAACTGTATCTGAAACGCTTGGTTGTTGGCGGCATGGAAAAAGTTTTTGAAATTAATCGCAATTTTCGCAACGAAGGGATCTCCACACGGCATAATCCTGAGTTCACCATGCTGGAATTCTATGAAGCTTATCAGGATCATACCTACCTGATGAACTTCACCGAGCAAATGCTCGCATATACCGCGCAAAAAGTACTGGGCACCACGCACCTTACCTACCAAGGCAAGACGATGGATCTATCCAGACCATTCATGCGCCTGACCATCATCCAGGCCATCCAGAAATTCCATCCACACTATACTGCCGCACAATTGAATGATCGTAATTATCTGATCGAAGCATTGAAGGGATTGAAGATTCACTGCAATCCAAACGATGGGCTCGGTGGTTTGCAACTATCGCTGTTCGATGAAACCACCGAGCATCTGTTGTTTGAACCCACATTCATCGTTGATTACCCGGCGGAAGTATCTCCTTTAGCGCGGCGTAACGACAACAACCCTGATATCACCGATCGTTTTGAGCTGTATATTGCCGGACGTGAAATTGCTAATGGATTTTCTGAATTGAACGATCCGGAAGATCAAGCGGCACGTTTCCTGGAACAAGCCAAAGCCAAGGATGCTGGCGATAGTGAGGCGATGCATTATGACGCAGACTACATCCGTGCATTGGAATACGGCTTACCGCCCACAGCTGGCGAAGGTATCGGCATCGATCGCTTGGTCATGCTATTAACTGACAGTCCGAGTATTCGCGATGTCATTTTGTTTCCGCAATTAAGACGGGAAGATTAGCGCAAACTGATTATCGGCCAGCCATTGCTTTCTGCATGGCTCTTCAGTGTAGGGTCCGGATCGACGGCAACCGGGTGCGTTACTTTGCAGAGCAAGGGCAAATCATTGAGCGAATCGCTATAAAACCAGCTACGGAGAAATGATAACCAAGTCAGATTGTGCGCATCCAGCCATTTCTCCAATCGTTCAACTTTTCCTTCCCTGAAAGAAGGTGTTCCGGACACCCGGCCCGTAAATTCCCCATCTTTCTCTTCCGGTTCGGTCGCGATCAAATGACTGATGCCAAGCGCCTGGGCAATCGGGGCCGTGACAAAACTATTCGTGGCGGTAATAATGATACATAAATCATTATCCAGCATATGCTGCTCGATTAGTTGCCGCGTTCCTGGCGCAATCAGCGGTATAATTTTCTTACACATGAATTCACTGCGCCAAACTTCCAATTGAGCACGTGGATGGCGGGCCAGGGGTTTTAACTGAAAATCCAGAAACTCGTGTATATCCAGCGTTCCCGCTTTATATTGCTCATAAAATTCAATGTTCTTGGCCTCGTGCAGCTCACGATCCAACGCTTTCTTTTCTATCAAAAATTGTGCCCACTGAAAATCACTATCGCCTGCGATTAACGTGTTATCCAGATCAAATAATGCTAAATTCATGAATCCACCTGTAATAATTCTCGTAACAAAGGTATAGTTATAGGACGCTGATGAACCAGAGAATAACGATTCAGCGCATCCAATGTCATCATCAACGACGGTAAATCACGCCGGCCATGGCGTAATAAATATACGCAAATTTCTTGTGGCAAAGTAAAACCACAATCAGCAGCATGTGTCTGCATCGCCTGTGTTTTTTCTTCTTCAGTTAATTCGTGCACCTGATACACTAATCCCCAGCTTAAGCGGGTAACCAAATCCTGCCGCATATCCAAATACGCCGGTGCAGTGGATCCGCTTACCAGTAATAATGCATGACCATCTTCGCGCAACCGATTGTACAGACTAAAAAGTTCTGCCTGCGCTACAGCACCCAAACCATGAATGTCATCGATTGCAATACAATCTGCCGCACTGTCGCTCCGAAAGGGGTAATGATTCTCAGCGCAGTGATACACCGATTTTGCGTTTTTTCGTGCATAAGCTGTGACAATCGCCCGCAACAAATGACTCTTGCCACAACCAGGATTACCCCATAAATAAATAAAGCATTCTTTTTCTTTCCCGGACAGAATACTTCTCAACATGTGTATCAGTTCCGCATTACGCCCTGGCAAAAAATTATCCAGCGTAGGTAACGGTAGAGGATTAATGTCTAACAGCATCTGTTGCATATTACTCAATCGTCATAATCCGGTCTAAAAATTTGCTACGAATTATAGAGATCACTTCCCAAATAACGTTGTCGCAAATGTCGCAACCAAACCAGCATTACCGCGCTGACCGGCAACGCCAGCAGAATTCCAAAGAAACCAAATAATTGACCGAATGCCATTAAAGCGAAAATAACAACAACCGGATGCAGTCCAATCCGATCGCCCACCAGCCAAGGCGTGATCAGCATGCCTTCAAGCATTTGACCGATGCCAAAAACAGCCCACACCGTAATCACACCGCTCCAATCCTGGAATTGCATCATAGCGGCAAAAGTCGCCAGCATTAAACCAACAATCATTCCCAAATAAGGCACAAACACGAGAATACCCGCGACCAAGCCAATGGGCAACGCAAATTCCAGCCCTGCCAGCCAAAGTCCGGTGATATAACAAATGCTCATTAATAGGATCACTGATAATTGGCCGCGCAGAAATTCCGCCAAAATCCGGTCAGTCTCCCGCGCCAACTGAGAAATCTGATCATGCCAATAACGCGGGATCATTTCATCGATAAGTTTGATCAACATATCCCAATCACGCAACAGATAAAACAACACCACCGGCACCAGTAACAGATTGACCACAAACTCAACCACCGCCATTCCTCCGCTAGTCAGGGAAGGCAGCATCTTTGCGGCCACCCCTCCGGCACTTTTCCAGTGTTCGGAAAGCGCTTCCCTTAACACGTTCATATCCGGCTGCAGGTTGATATCCAGTCTTGATTCCAACCAAGGGATCACATGGTTCTTCAGCATATCCAAATATGTCGGCATTTTATCCAACAACCGGTTCGCCTCTTTCTCAAACAAAGGCACCATAATCAGAATCAAGGCGGCAAAGACTCCGAGCAACAACAGCATAACCAGCACCGCACCCACCGTCCGCGGTATTTTCCTGTCAGCCATGTAGCTCACCATCGGATTACAGATATACGCAATCACTGCAGCCAATAAAAAAGGAGTCAGGATCGGACTGAGCAGATAAATCAATCCGCCTGCTACGCAAGCTAATACCAGCCACCAGAGATAATGTAAGCTTCCGGAATATTCAGTATTCATATGAAACGAATTAACCAGCTTTTGCTTTTAGCGCATGGCTGGCCAGATTTTTGCCAAGCTCCCAAATGGAGCCCGGTACTTGATGCGTATCCGCGATGGTTTTGGTCAATGCGTGTATGATGTGGTCACAATCTTTTTGAGTCAATGTAAGGGGAGGCAAAAGTTTGATCACATTCATGCCGTGCCCAGCCACTTGCGTCAGAATTCTGTGCTCCTTAAATAATGGAATCGTGATCATCTGGCAAAACAGTCCTTTATTAGCAGCTTCCAACATCATCCACGCAGCTTTCAACGAAAAACTATTGGGTGATTTAAACTCAACTGCAATCATCGAACCTTTACCGCGAGCTCCTTTCAAAAATTCATACTGGTTTGTCAAGGCATTGAGTCTGCCGATCAGATCATCACCAATTTTCGCGCTATTTTCCACCAACTTCTCAGTTCTGATGACTTCCAGACTCGCCAAACCAGCCGCCATTGCCATGTTATTTTTGGAAAAGGTAGAGCCGTGCACGACTGCCCGATCCATGCGATTAAACACGCTATCCATAACCTGCTGCGTCATGGCCACCGCACCGACCGGCACGAAACCACCGGATAACGCCTTGGCCATGCATATCATATCGGGCTTCACGCCCCAATGTTCAATAGCCCAGAATTTACCGGTACGTCCAAGCCCGGTTTGAATTTCGTCCGCGACAAACAATGTACCGTATTTCTTACATAAGCGCTCAATTTCGGGCAGATAGTTATCATCCGGGATGTTTACCCCCTTGCCCTGAATCGGCTCGACAATAAAAGCAGCCACTTCACGATTACTTAAGGCCTTCTCCAATGCCACGAGATCATTAAATGGAACCGAACCGCAATCCTGCAACAATGGACCGAAACCATCCTTAAAAATCTGCTCGCCGTTCAACGACAAGGCCCCCATCGTCAACCCATGATAGGCATGATCGCAACAAATAATCCGATTGCGCTTGGTAACGTAACGCGCAAACTTTATTGCTCCTTCCACAGCTTCCGTTCCAGAATTACAGAAAAACACCCGTTCCAGATTATCCGGTGTTGTGGCCAAAATCTCCTTGGCCAATAAACCACTCAGAATCGACACATCCATTTGCACCAAATCAGGCATATCCAGTGACAATACCTCTCTTAACGCATTGACGATGATCGGATGATTGCGCCCAAACGCATATACGCCAAACCCGCTCAACAAATCAAGATATTCATTACCTTGTTCGTCATACAGATACTGTCCCACCGCACGCTCATAATTCCGGTCATAACCGATCGTTTTCAAAACCTTGACCAACTGGGCATTCAAATACCGATCGTGCAAATCGAATTTATCGGTACGATGTTGTGATAACAGATTGGCGATACTGAAAGACATGAATGACCTCTGCATTAAAAACTGCCACAAACTGGAAGCTAGCGTCTACGGGTTCCCGGAAAGAAAAAACGAATACCGCCAAGGACGGTATCATCACAACGAATTCAGTACTGATCATACCACTCCTGCGCCACTTTCTGCTGCTAAAAACGCACCATGATATGCTATTTATCATAGTTTTGGCATCCTTAAATGCTTCAGTTATGTGAGATTTTGAATGACAAAACTGTTATTCGCTTACACTCGGAATTCTTCTGTTTTACACAAAGCTTTACTATTAATCTAATTTTTACTTAAGCTGAGAATATTACTTTCGAGAAATTGGGCATAGATGTTAATTATTATGTACGTCTAGTCAAGGGCCAAAATGTAAAATCTGGCTGATTTATGTAAATCAACTAATGGGATATGTGAGATAAGGGGCTGGAGTTTAAATATAAAAGATCTTCTAGTTGTTCAGTTACTTACTTCAGCATCTCTAATTTTTTTAATTGTAATCTCGCGGATTATTCAGATTCCGGCGCTGTAGATATGTGCTGAACAATGACTTTCTGATCCCTATTATGATTGAGCCTGACGGATCTTTCTTCAGATTCCTGAATACCGATATGAAAGCCAGCAAAGCCCGGCATAACCACTTGATCAATTGCCATACCGATAATCCGACCGTTATGCGGTGAAATTATCTCACTGCGCATATTGGTAATGGGATCGGTGACAATACCAAGGATATCGTTTTTGTTAATTTTATCTCCCAATCTGACATTGCCTAGAAGAATGCCGCCATGATTTACGCGCACCCACGCTGAATGATAGTAAATTGAATCCGGAGCCCCTAGTGGCTGAGCTGCTTCCAGCATGTTCATCCTATCCAACAGGGTTTGAATGCTTTTAACGCCATATTGAACAGCTGGTTCTTGCAATGTCATGGATTTTCCCGCTTCTAAAGTTACCGAGGGAATTCCGATTTCAACGGCAGCATGACGCAACATTCCTGCAGAACCTTCGCTATGAAGAATCACGGATACTCCAAAAGCCTGAGCAAATTCAGCTACGCCGGATTGCAGAAGATTGGCTCTGACTTGTGGCAGATTGGTACGATGCGCTGAACCTGTATGCAAATCAACAAGAAAGTTGCAATGACTGATGATCTCTTTAAAAAATGAATAAGCAATCCGTGAAGCGGAACTACCCTGAGGATTTCCCGGAAAAAAACGATTAAGGTCACGACGATCTGTCAGATAGCGGGAAGAACGCTGAAAACCTTGCAGATTTACAATAGGTACTCCAATGAGAGTTCCGGATAATTTCTCAGGATCAGTACCGTGAAGCACACGTCTTACAATCTCGATACCATTTAATTCGTCCCCATGAATCGCGGCTGTTAGACAGAGTACAGGCCCTGGCTGAGCCCCATTAACGACCAGAATGGGGGTGGGCATGGAAAGGCCATCCGAAGATTGATTGGGTTGCCAGGATAATCGCATCGAGGTCGCGGGTGGTACCGCAACGCCCAATAACGCAAATGATGACTTTGGTTGCTCTATGAATTCGGATCCGGAAACGCTGGATAATTCTCTCGTTTTTATCGTAGAAACACCCGTTATCGAATCAGAGTCGACAATTGACTCACCATTGACACCATACAGCTTTAGTGTTTGCTGCGAATACCCATTGATTGCAACTAATAAAAGGGTTAGGCCGACGATACTTTTTAACATTGCGTGATCACCCTATTAAACAAATTACTCGTTCCAGGTATTAAGGCCTTTTTTATAGCAATCAAATATTCAATTTAATTACAATATACTGTAATTGAATCATATTGAAAAATTAAAACAGCGGTTAATTTACATTACAATTCGTTGTGTAATATATATACAACATGAGACCTTTGCACGGTTACTACGCGGCACGATAATTGCGTTAAAAATTCGCGAAAAATGCTCATTTACCCCGTGTAAACTCCGCTTTTTCGCAAATTTTTGCCTTATTCTCGTACCGCTCATGACACCGTGCAAAGGTCTCAACATGACTATTGAATGGAGCAGTCACTATCCGCTCATTTAAGTAAATAAGTGCTTAAAAAATCAAAAACGCAATATTCAAGACCCGTTCGCAATACTTTTTTTAACCAGCTCGTAGCATATCCGTAAGAAACTTCTGCACAACCTCGCTTGTCATTTGCAAATAGGGCGGGGAATCTTTTGAGATCAAAATATACCTTTCTCGCGATGCTCAAAATAACAATTATTTGGAAACTTCGGAAAAAACAAACAATAATCCACCTATCACCCCGGTTTAATTTTCTTTTTAACAAGTGGTATCAGAATCAGCTGCCGAATGAATTTTTGCATCCGTCTCATGCACATGTTTCATTTGCGTTAAAATTACAACTTTAAGCAACCTGTATTCAGCCACTACGCGAGAACTTAATTTGATTCCTTCTAACTCTGATCATTCTGATGCAAAGCAACTATCTTATCGCGACGCCGGTGTAGATATCGAGGCAGGCGATCGTCTGGTTGAAAATATCAAACCGCTTGCCAAGCGTACATTGCGTCCTGAAGTAATCACCGGAATCGGTGGCTTTGGGGCTTTGTTTGAAATTTCCAAAAAATATCGGAGCCCTATTTTGGTATCCGGTACGGACGGCGTAGGCACCAAACTTAAACTGGCCTTTGAACTGAAGCGGCATGACACGATAGGTATCGATCTGGTTGCAATGAGCGTGAACGATATTTTGGTGCAAGGTGCCGAACCGTTATTTTTCCTCGATTATTTTGCTTGCGGGAAATTGAACGTAGAAACGGCCACAGCAGTCGTCAGCGGTATTGCCAAAGGCTGTGAATTGGCAGGCTGCTCACTGATCGGCGGTGAAACGGCAGAAATGCCCGGCATGTACCTCCATGACGAGTACGATTTGGCTGGGTTTGCTGTTGGAATTGTTGAGAAAGATCATATAATTAATGGAAGTACGATCCAGGATGGTGATGTTGTATTGGGCTTGGCTTCCAGTGGTGCGCATTCCAATGGATATTCACTCATTCGCAAGATTATTGAACAAAATTGTATTGATCTATCAAGTAATCTTGCTGGAAAAACCATCGCTGATCTCATCATGGCGCCAACGCATATTTATGTAAAACCAATGTTGAAGCTGATCCAACAATTACCTGTCAAAGGATTAGCACACATTACCGGCGGAGGATTGATTGAAAACATACCGCGTATTCTGCCACATGAAGTTATGGCCCTATTACACAAAAATTCATGGGAGATACCGCCGCTATTTCACTGGCTGCAACAGCAAGGTAATGTGGCAGAACACGAAATGACCCGCGTATTTAATTGCGGAATCGGCATGGTGATCGTCGTCGCATCGGGAAATGCTGAAAGCGCAATCCAAATTCTCAGTGCTGAAGGTGAAACCGTGTGGCAAATCGGTGAAATCAAGTCACGCGCATCTAATCAAGCACCCACTGTTATAGTTTGAAGTATTGTCATTACAAGACATGGAATCACTGGTTATTCTGATCTCCGGACGTGGCAGCAATATGCAGTCGCTGCTGGAAGCCAGAGCGCAAATCGATCGCGTTACTGTTATCAGTAGCAATCCCGATGCCGTGGGTTTAGAGACCGCCAGAAATTATGAAGTTGAAACGATCGTTATTGATCACCGCTCTTATCCCGACCGACAAGCTTTTGATACCGCATTGGCAGAGTGCATCGACGCGTATCAGCCAAAGCTGATCGCGCTGGCTGGTTTCATGCGTATACTGAGCGATCACTTTGTGCAACATTATCAAGGCCGGTTAATGAACATTCATCCCTCATTGTTACCCGCCTTGCCAGGTTTGGGAACACATGCGCGCGCGCTGCAAGAAGGTATTAAAATTCATGGCTGCACGGTACATTTCGTCACCCCGCAGCTGGATCATGGCCCCATTGTAATTCAAGCGGCTATTCCTGTATTACCCAGGGATACTGAAGAAACATTGGCCACACGGGTTCTTCAGCAGGAACATCTAATCTACCCCCAGGCTGTGCGGTGGTTTATGGAAGATCGGATCATAATGAATGAAAATCACGTTGAAGTGCTGGATTCCAGTATTTGTGAAATTACACTTTATTCACCAGGGTTGTCCGAATGAAACTTTCATCCGCGGCGCTTCTAGTATGGGTATTAAGCTTTTCAGTCTCGGTTTATGCAACGGATATACCTTCCCGCATTGAAATTAACTATGCCGTGACAACAGATATCGGTGAGGGGGAAATCAATGAGGTGATGGAAATCAAGCATATGGATGACGGCCGTCATAGTTATAGCATTAATAGCGAAGCGCAAGCCACGGGAATTTTCAAACTTTTAGAACCCAACAGCATCGTACGGCATAGCGAAGGAATGATTACTGAAAATGGATTGCGGCCTTCTCGCGCTTATGAAAAACGTGGAAGAAAAGAACCCAGCTTAGCCCTATTTGATTGGGAAAATCACACTGTCACTTTAAGTCATCAGAAACACAAAGCGCAAGAAAAACTACCCAAAGGCACTTTGGACCGCTTAAGCTTATCTTATAATTTTATGTTTACTTCTTTACCTGAGCGCCATGTAGAACGTTACGTTACCAATGGGCATGGTTTAGCGTTATCACGTTATATCATAACCAAAGAAACACTCAATACCCCACTGGGGAAGATGAGAACTATTGTATTGACCCGCCAAGAAGATAAAAACTCAAAGCTTAAACGGATCCTATGGCTTGCGCAAAACAATCATATGCTCCCTGTCCGCATTGTTTCGATAGAAGAGAACGGTCGTGAAATCGAAAAAATAGTAACCGGAATTAATATCAGCTACAAAGCGGATTAATAATCCGGTCTTTCATCTACAACTACACATCAGGAAATCAATGCATTTTACTCCTTCTCAGCTGGACGCAGCGATTGTTGCCCTACGTACCATACTTCCTCTGGAGTATCCGGCCGATGCAATCTTGCGGCGTTTCTTCCAGGATAATCCCATGCTAGGAGCTCAGGATCGCGCATTCATTGCAGAAACAGTTTTTGATATTTTACGGCACCGTTTTTTTCTTGAAAGTTTAGTAAAGATTGTAACGCCACGTGCATTAATATTAGCGTATCTGGTCAAACTTCAAGGAATGAATTTGCGCGAGTTAGCATCGCTAGTCAGCGAAGCGGAGACCAAATGGCTGTCAGAGATTAAAGCTATCAAACCGGATATATTTCCACTGGCGACACAGGCCGAATTCCCCACATGGCTGGTAGAGAAACTACAACATTTCATGTCTGACACAGATATTCTTGATTTGGGGCTCTCACTACAAAAATCCGCCCGACTTGATCTCCGGGTCAATACTCTTCTCGCCAAACGCAACGAAGTGCTGGAAGCACTCAAACAGGAAGGCATTGATGCCGAGGCGACACCTTACTCCCCTTGTGGCATCAGACTTGCCGGGAAACCTGCGATTAATCGCCATGTCCTTTTCTTATCGGGAAAAATAGAAGTGCAAGATGAAGGAAGCCAATTACTTGGCTATTTGCTGGCGCCCAAACGCGGTGAAATGGTTGTTGACTTTTGTGCCGGCGCGGGTGGTAAATCATTGCTACTGGGGGCTTTAATGAATTCAAAAGGGCGCATTTATGCTTTTGATGTCTCCGAAAAAAGATTGAACAACTTGAAACCGCGCTTCAAACGCTCAGGCTTATCCAATCTACATATACAACGAATCACAAATGAGAGTGATGTCAAGGTTAAACGACTGGCTGGAAAAATTGATCGTGTATTGGTAGACGCTCCTTGCAGCGGTCTCGGAACACTGCGTCGCAATCCCGATTTAAAATGGCGCCAATCACCCCACAGTATTGATGAACTCAAAACCAAGCAAGCCGCTATTCTTGCTGCAGCCGCCAGTTTGCTAAAACCGGGCGGGCGATTGGTATATGCAACATGCAGCTTCTTACCGGAAGAAAACCAAACTGTCATTAACGAATTTCTGGCCGCGCATCCCCAGTTTAACCTGTTGAATTGCGCTGAGCTGCTGTCACAGCAAAAAATACCGCTGGATACCGGTGAATTTTTGCAGTTATTCCCTAAGCTACATCAAACGGATGGTTTCTTCGCCGCAGCTTTAACAAGAAGTGATTCGGCACAATCAAAATAAAGAAGATTTACGCACTAATCTCTTTCTTGCCGCTTGCTGATTGCAGCAATACCGGCAAAATAATCAGAACGCAGACTAAAATCAACAGCAATCCAATAGTTAACAGTTGCCCCATACTGGATGTACCCTGATGAATGGAGAATATAAGACTCCCAAATCCTACCAGCGTCGTCAGTGCGCTGTAGAAAATAGCGCGTGCCGTGCTAGTATGTAGGAGATTTTCATAATCCGCGCCAGCACTTCGGCTTCTATATACCATATGCAAGCTACTATCGATACCAATTCCCAGCAATAACGGCAACGCGATAATATTGGCAAAATTAAACGACAGATCCATCAATACCGTACTGGCTCCAGTTAACAATATTGCAATTAATAGCGGAATTAGCACCATAAAAGTAGCAGTAGCGCTTCGAAGCATAATCCAGATCGTTAATATGACACCAATCAGGGCGAGCGAGAACGCATGAAAAAATGCATCGACTACCGCCTCTCCCGCTTCCAAACTAATAACAGGGACCCCCGTTGCATTGGGGGTAATTTTTTGCACAGCGCGAACAAATCGGCGCAAGGCATCATTATCATTAATATTTTCTGATGGATAAACTGCAATACGATACACATTATCCTTACCATACCAAAGCTCAGTCACCGATGACGGCAATGCTTCTTGTGAAAATGGTTGCGCTTCCAACGCCAACTGTAGGCGCTTGATAGCACCCGGTAATAAGCTAAGCAAATCATTATTAACTGCAAGCAATAATTGTTGTTTTGCTTCGCTATTTTCCAGTGCAGGTTTGTCCAGCTGCACGAGCAGATTCGCAATCGACTCCTGCAATGCACGAGCAGAAACTGCAGCCGCATGTTCCGGTCGCTCAACAATGAACTCACTTAGTGCGATTCTTAGCTGATCCAGTGCCATTCTCTGCTCCGCAACAGTATGCGGACTCGGAATCAAAAATGCGGTAGGAGAATAAGAAATGGGCCCCAGAATCATCGCCATCTCTTCGATCAAAAGACTCTTCTCTTCCTGTTCGTCAGGCACCAGATCCAATATACTGATAACTCTTTTAACTTCAGGCAAGGTGCTCAGCTGCTGTGCTATTTGCCCTATTTCCTGAAAATCATCGACCAATATATTGATATGCCACGGTGAATCCTCCGTACTTTTCAACAACTCTTGAAAAGTTTTAACTGATTCTACACTCGGATTATTCAGATTCAATAAATTGTAATCGAACTTGATCTGTGGCAATGCCAAAATAGACACCAGAATAGCAATAGTGGTCACGCTGTACACGAGCTTGTGCGAACGCCCTGGCAGGTCCAGTATCTTATCGACTAATTGAACCGGGGAAGATGGCTTTCTGATCTGAATCGGAAAAAATCTTTGTAAGGCAGGTATCATCGTGATCGTAATCAGGAAACTTATGAGCATCCCTGTTCCGGAGATTAAACCCAACTCTGCAACACCTCGATAAGTCGTTGGCATAAATGCATAAAAACCGATCGCAGTAGTCAGCGCACAGATGAGCAGCGATTGTCCCATATCGCCGCCTGTTTTATATACTGCCTCTGGAACAACAGTTTGATCAGTTCTTCTGATCTCTTCAAGCCGGAGCAGAAAGTGAACCGCAAAATCAACACCCAATCCTATATATAATACCGCGAATGCAATAGAGATCAGGTTTAAATAGCCGACAGCAACAGTTGCAAAAGCAGCTGTCAACAGCAAACCGAGCAATAAACTCATTATGATTGTAAAGATTGCCCCTACAGAACGAAATGCAATCAGCAGTACCGTAGCAACCATGATAAGTGCCAACAATCCTGCATCTTGAGTTCCGTGCATTGCACTATTGAGTTCATCATGGGCCAGTGCCACCTCTCCCGTAATACGCAATTTTTCAGTTGCATTTGGAGCAAACCCCATCTTCTGCGCTGTTGTGCGAATTGCATCAATAGGCCCTTCAGCAGCAAATATTTGAGAATAATCAAGCTTGGGCTTTACGACAATCAATTCCTGATAGGTATCTTTTTGTGCTTCACCACCCAATAACGCTTGCCATGATAGTGCCCGGGATTTTCCCGCGAGCCGAGCATCCAATGTTGCGCTGATACCACTGAGCACTGGCTCCAGTTCTAATTTCCGCCCCTTGCGCAATTCTTCAACAGCATCTGTCAAAACCGAAGAAAATGTGGATAAAGTTGGACTATCAGCCAAACGTGCGATCAGTGGTTGCGCCGCAGCCAAATAATCAGTAATTCGGCCTAGCTCAGACAGGTCCTTGTAAAACAAGCCATTCTGCTCAAAGAAAGGCTCTCCGGTTAAATAGTAAGTAGCTGGGAATTGTGTAACATCATCTTGCAAATAACGAGTAAAACGTTTTGCTGCTATATGTGCTTGTTCAGGTGTGGGAGCATCCAATACCAGCAATAACGTATCCTCATATTGAGGAAACGATTGCCGATAACGGATATGGTTTGCGCGAAAAGGAACCTCCTCGGATAGCATATCGGTCGTATCTGTATGAACACCAAGATTATTAACTACATAGAATGTACTCAGTGTAACCGCTGTTAGAATAAGCAGAATAATCCAGATAGCGTAGCGGTAGGATATATCTGCCCAACGCGCAAAAAAGCGATAACCAGAAGAATCCAGTGAATTTTTCACGTGTTATCAATCCATTGAAAAAGAATAGATAAAAATCATTATGGATTCTGTCGTGTCAACGCAATTTTTTCCTTGAGCATTTCAATTAGCGCCTGAAAACCATCCCGCTGCAGAATGGCACGATATTCACCACGTTTTATTGCCAGATCACTCACGCCGTCAAACAGGATATTAACAATACGCCAATCTCCTGCAACTTGATGTAACACATAGTCAAAATTTACTGTACCGCCATCCGACTTAGTCAATTGGCTGCGCACCAACACTTGATCTCGCGGCAGGGTTCGCTGCTCAACGATCTGAAACTGCTCACCTTCATATTGAACAAAACGACCCGCATATGTTGCTATACTCAATTGACGGAAAGTTTCAACTATTAAATCTTGCTGTACATCATCAAGCTGCGACCAATATGTGGTACCCAATATTGTTTTTATAATTAGGTCGATATCATGAGTCTGATCAACGACAGGCTGTAAATACTTGAAGCGCCCATCGTAATCCAATTTATCGCCCTCTCGCATAACCTCGAGTAAAGACGACTGCAGATACGCCACAGCCTGTTCTGGACCGCTTGTCTCTGAATCGGATGAACTCAACACTGCAGGAATTGGTAGCAGCATTACTAAAATCAGACACCATCCTATCAATTTAAGTGTTTGTTTTACTCTCATAGCGACGATTCTTCCACGAAGCGCGCTCCCCCTGCCAATATCGCAATGCTGATGTCCAAGTCATGGCAAGATACAAAATACCGATAATCGGTAAGGCACCCACCCAAAGCGGGGAACGCTGATAATAAATTAAAGTAGGCGCATAAGTAAAAAACATAGCAGCCCATGCCAGAATGCTTACTAGATATACTTCCCAAACGGACGAAAACATAAAAGCAAACGGTGCCATCCAAAACATGGAGGTCATGATCAAGGTACAAATCACAAGCAAAATAGGTGAATATCTTAACTGCGTAAATGCAGTACGTGCCACCATTTCCCAGATTGGCCTTAACTCATGATAGCCACGATGACTACGCGCCGCATGACTAAGTCCAATAAACGTCCGTGCCCCGGTGCACTTAATATGTGCAGCCAAGGCACAGTCATCGATCAATGCATCATGTAAATTGGCAAAAGCACCTGTGGAACGCAATACTTGCGTTTCTACCAAAATACATCCACCAGCCGCAGCAGCAATGCCAGACCCCGGTTTATTTGCCAGTCCGAAGGGATATAACAATTTGAAGAAAAAAATAAATGCTGGCATTAGCAAGCACTCTATAAAATTGTCCATAGGTGGCTTAGCCATAAGTGATACCAGCGCCAAGTTCTCATTACTCGCTTTTCGCCGTAACTCAGAAACAATCCCCGGAACCAGTTCAATATCAGCATCCAGCAGTAATGTATAGTGCGTTTTAACCTTCTTCAACCCTTGTTCTAGCGCCCATAATTTACCGCTCCAGCCCGCTGGCGGCACAGTGCCTGATAATACCTGTATTCCACACTGTCTGGCCTGTTCCGCCGTGTCATCCGCGGACTGATCATCGATCACAATGATATGCACATTCTCACCTTGCGCTCTAACTCCACGTAGCGTATGCCGGATATAGGGACCTTCATTACGCGCTGGAATTAAGACGGTGATATTACTCAGGTCCTCACTGAAAATAGCTTTGTTATGCACTGAAATTTCAATTTTTTCGCGCGTACTCCAAGGACGCCATGGAAGTAGTACTAGCAGCCACCAACATAGGGTGCCGAAGACCGACAGATAAATTACTAACTCCATCAACATTCTTGCTCACACTAAATTTTAAAATACAGAATTAGTATAATCGCTGTCTATTTATTAACCAGTGTTACTGATATATCGGAAAGCTTTTTTGGAGTTTTGTTTTCTGCTGCCGCCCATTTTGGTACTGGCTCGGCAACCATAGATCCTGATGTTCTAGGTCCTTTGAGTGATGCAATCAGCGCCTTCCATGGATGACGCAAAGTATCTTCTACGGCTGTCGCTTCATACCCGCAGTGCGCCATGCATTGAGCACATTTCGGATTATTAGCCGTTCCATATTTTTCCCATGGCGTATCATCAAGAAGCTCTTTAAAGGATTTTGCGTAACCTTCATCTGACAATAGATAGCAAGGTTTCTGCCATCCAAAAACATTGCGTGTCGGATTACCCCAAGGAGTGCATTCATAATCCTGATTCCCGGCAAGATAATCCAAATACAATGCTGAGTGATTCAAACGCCATTTACGTTTTAATTTCTTACCTAGCTCAAAAATACCACGGAATAATATCTTGGTATCCTGACTCTTAATAAAAACATCCTGTTGCGGTGCTTTCTCGTAGCTAAATCCGGGAGCAATCGTCGCAGCCTCGACGCCCAACTCCATGGCATAATCCAGAAATTCTGCCACATCTTCCGGTGTTTCGCCTTGAAACAATGTACAGTTTACTGTGACTCTGAAACCCTTACTTAATGCCAGCTTAATCGCCTCAACCGCACGATCAAAAACTCCTTCCTGACAAACTGAGGCATCATGTCGTTCTTGCATTCCATCCAAATGAATTGAAAAAGTCAAATAAGGTGATGGCGTGTAATCGTCGATACGCTTCTTTAACAACAATGCATTAGTACATAGATAAACATATTTCTTACGCTGAATAATACCCGCCACAATCTGCGGCATCTCTTTATGAAGCAGTGGTTCACCACCTGGGATCGATACCATGGGAGCATCACATTCATCCACAGCTTGCATGCACTCTTCATAGGAAAGACGTTGATCAAGCACATCTTCAGGATGTGCGATTTTTCCGCAGCCCGCACAAGCCAGATTACATCGAAATAAAGGTTCCAGCATCAATACCAAAGGGTATTTTTTTACTCCTCTTAATTTCTGCTTGATCAAATACGTACCTACCGCAATCTGTTGACGTAAGGGAACACCCATGAATAACCTCCAAAAGTACTTCAAAAACAAATTATTAAAAATCTGATTCACAATTAACACGAGACAAAACTGACAATCAACCCGTCTCGTATCATTTAGCACACCATCGAAAACTATCTGTGCTGCATTACAGTGTAAACACGCTGCTATTATTAATATATATATGCATCAACCGTGCTTTTCGCATCTTCTTTCTTGCATCCGCTATCTAAAAAATTTTCAAATAAAGCACCCCGCCGCAAGCAGCGGGGTATTAACTGCGCTCTACAATCTGCTGGTTTTCAACCAGCTTTCGCCCCAAGGGGGCGGGGAATTAAACCCGCAGAGATTAAACACACTAATGCATATTAAAAAAACTTGAAATATATCTTATAAGAATTCTCAAAACCTAAATTTTCTCAGCCTTAATCACTATAATTTTTTATTTTTAAAAACCTTGAGAATCAGTTCCTAATGAAGTATTTTAACTACTCTCTTTTTGAACACAGTGAAAAATCCACATTTTGTTGACTCAGAAATATCCCTACCTAAACCACCACAATGAAGAACAAAGCTGCTCAGAAGTTCTTTAACTATAGACCATGACCCCTCACTATAGCAAATATTTTTCAACTCATTGATTAATTGTCAATATGCATCAATAAAAAATACCAGAAACTTATAGTTCCTGGTATTTATAAAATGCTACCTTTTAAAACTCAATACCTAATGCACGTAATGTCCGCTTATCAATCTTTCCAGGTGTAAGACCATTTTCTTTTTGAAATGCTTCAATTGCTGCTGTAGTTTTACCACCACTCTTTCCATCAACCGGTCCAGGATTAAATCCAGCATTCACGAGCGCCTGTTGAATATCGCGTATCATTGCCGCATCAGGCTTTACAATATCATCACCATCATCAGCAACAGGCGCTGGCACTTCGTTGGTTTCAGTGTCAATACCTACAGCATCAATATCACTTTCTGCTGAGTCCAGGCTTTGCAAGCTTTGCACATCTTCAATTCCGGCTGGCTCAGTAGTCGCAAGCGCCGCAGGTTCGGGTTCGGGTTCAGGTTCAGGTGCTGATGCAGGTGCTGGCGCAGCAGCTGCCTGATCATCTTTGGATGGTATCGGCTTTTTTTCGAATATTGGTTTGCAACCAATTAACAGCGCTACGGATAAAAAAAGAACAAGACATGATGTTAATGTACTCGTTTTAATAAAATTCATAACTAATCTCCCAAAAATATTAAATAAATTATCCAGCCGCTTCCAGGCATTGAAGCAGAATGAAATACTGTTTCAATTTCAATGCAATACCATATTCACCTTCGAAGCCAAGCAACATGTTGGTAATTTCCTTATCGTATTTTGTATTAACTTATAATGTTGCGGTGAGAACTATCACATTTTTCTAATAAGAACGCAACACAAAAAAGTTAATAATGATAGGCTTAACACAAACAAATAAAGATTTGCTCCTGATCGGCGGTGGTCATAGTCATCTCATTGCAATTAAACGACTAACTATGAAGCCCCTTACCGGTGTTCGCATAACGCTTATCAGTAGCGATACGATGACACCCTATTCAGGCATGCTACCCGGACTCATTGCCGGACATTACTCATATGAGGATTGTCATGTCGATTTGAGAATACTTTGCCAATGGGCCGGTATAAGATTTGTCCATGGCAAAGTTGCACATATAGATCCATCACTAAAACGAATCAATTGCCAAGATAATCTCTTGTTACGTTATGATATTTTGTCGATTAATGTGGGAGCGCAACCCGCACTTCATAGCATCCCCGGGGCCACTATTTACGGTTGCCCGGTAAAACCCATTAAGCAATTTTTGCAGCAGTGGCAACATTGGCATACAACCCAATCACGGTCAAGTCGGTTACAGCGCATTGTCATTGTGGGTGGAGGTGCTGCTGGAATAGAAATATTACTCGCTTTGCGCTATAGAATAGCAAAGACAACTCCAATTCGCGCACAATTCACCTTGATTTGCGCTGATTCTCATATCCTTAAGTCATACAACAAGAAAGTACAGGATTTTTTTTATCAGCTTTTACAAGCACACGGAATCCGACTCATTCAGGGAAGATATGTGGTTTCTGCCCTCGAACATCAACTAGTGCTCAATGACTATACACGCCATGACTATGATTTTCTCATTTGGGCCATTCATGCGAGTGCGCAATCCTGGTTGGGAAAAAGCAGACTGGCATGCGATAACAATGGCTTTATTCAAGTTGATGAATACCTTCGCAGTATTTCACACCCAGATGTTTTTGCAACAGGCGATTGCGCAGCATTTACACCAATGCCCTTACCCAAAACGGGCGTCTATGCAGTCCGTCAGGGACCACTTCTGGCTAAAAATATTTCGACACAATTAGTGGGATATACCCATCTTCAGTCTTATAAGCCGCAACGATTCTTCTTAAGCTTACTAACTACAGGAGGACGTCATGCGGTTGCTTCCCGAGGTGCTTTTTTTACCCATGGAAAGTGGGTTTGGCTTTGGAAAAACTATATCGATCGCAGTTTCATGGCAAGCTTCAATTTAAAATAATAACATCCTGAGATAACCTCGATATGAATTCATATCAATTGGCGTCCCATATAAATATGAACATAAAAGAATCATAACTCTAGGCTAAAGTTTATTTTTTTTAAGTCGTTGAAGCAGCATCATTGCTGTTAATTTATCAACTAACTTATTAATAAATAAAACTTACTTGGGAAGGCCATGAAAATTCTTGTTCATTTTAAATCTGGATTTAAGCAGACATTTATTGTTCCAAAATGTATGTTAGCACTGGAATTTAGAAATATGGCCAGGGAGATTGGTGGTAATATTGCAAGTATCGAGTTTTCATTGCCTTCTCGTCGTCAAACAGACATAGCTTCCGTCGAGCTTCGGAATGAAGTATTTCGTTTACCTGATGAACGCTAACGTGCGTGAACAAAGTATCTCGCCGCAAACAACAAGATATTAAATATGCTCATCAAAGGGCCGATTTTCAATCGATTCGCTTCCTTTGAAGTAAAGAATAAAAGCTGACATAGCCAAGTCTATTCACTCATCTGACTAGAATGGAATATCGTCATCCATATCATCAAATCCACTTGCGCTTTTAGTTGAAGAAGATCTAGCAGGAACCGAGTGGCTTTCTTCGTGATCAGGAGTTGATTCAAAACTACCACTTCCCGATCGATTACCTAACATTTTCATATCACTGGCGATAATATCAGTCGTGTAACGTTCTACGCCGCTTTTATCAGTCCATTTTCTGGTCTCCAACCTACCTTCAATATAAACAGAGCGACCTTTTTTTAAATATTCTCCAGCAATTTCGGCAAGCTTCCGATAAAAAGTTACACGATGCCATTCAGTCCTCTCTTGTTTCTCGCCATTCTTATCTTTCCAGGTGTCTGTAGTAGCCAAAGTAATATTGGTCACCGCATCTCCACTTGACATATAGCGAGTTTCCGGGTCTTTTCCCAAATTACCAATAAGTATAACTTTATTAACTGAAGCCATTTATGTTCTCCCCAAGCAATTGAATCACTTTCTTTTCATCGAAGCCTTTCATGTCCACTTTCAAGTAAGCCACCCTCTCATTAACCAATACTAATGCTTCATGGACACCTGATATTGATGCAAGTTGACGCGATAGTTCTTGAGACTGGCCGATATCCATTTCACCCACAGGATACATTCTGGAACGCACAGCAGCAGGGGATTTCATCGTTGCAGCCAATACCAGCCACACCATCAGCAATGATCCACAGAACATATATAATGCATAGCTTCCATGCGTACCGAATAAATAACCACCAGCCGCAGCACCAGCAAAAGCGCCCAGAAATTGCGTGCTGCTGTATACCCCGATTGCCGTCCCCTTCGCACCCACGGGTGCAATCTTGGAAATCAAGGAAGGTAAGCTAGCTTCCAATAAATTAAATGCCGTAAAAAAAACCAATAATGCAATGGCCGTACCCCATATTGAATCAAACATCATGGCCAGTAATGCCTGTCCTATCAGTAAAATAGCGACTGCTGCAACAAATACATGCTTTAACTTGGCTTTCTTCTCAGAGTAAATAATTGCCGGGATAATAAAGACAATCGACAACAATAATACAGGCAAATAAATCTGCCAATGATCACTCGCCGCCATTCCTGCTTGCCGTAGAGTCAGAGGCACAACAAGCCAAAGCGCCATTAGTGTGGCATGCAAAGCAAAAATACCATAATTTAAACGCAACAATTGCCTATTCTGCAATACGCTTACAAAGCTTGCAGGTGACACTTCGGTATCGGAGTGAAAGCGACTGATATGCGGATCAGGAATGATCTTCTTCACTACAAGCATCGCAAGTAACGCCAGTATCCCGGTCATAGCAAAAATCCCCGGTACGCCTATCCATTGATTTAGAACCGGAGCAGCAATCAGAGAAATGGCAAAAACTGTACCAATGGTCATACCGATCGTCGCCATTGCTTTAGTACGATGCTCTTCTCGCGTAAGATCTGCTGCAAGAGCCATTACAGCAGCCGATATTGCGCCAGCACCCTGGATGACACGCCCCACTATTACCCAATATATATCAACCGCAATAGCTGCGATCAAGCTGCCAATAGCAAATAAAATCAACCCCAGATATATGACAGGCTTACGTCCAATACGATCGGATAGCCAGCCAAAAGGAATTTGCAGTATAGCTTGCGTTAAACCGTATGCTCCTAATGCAATACCGACTAACGTATAATTGTCGCCGCCAGGCAAGTCCTCAGCATAAAAAGCAAATACCGGTAAAATGATAAATAGCCCAAACATACGCAAGCCATACACACCAGCCAAACCAATGGTTGCTCGCAATTCTGCCGGAGACATTTTTTCAGATGATGAAGTGGACATGAATCAAGTTGTTATATTTCTAAAAAGTTGGGTATATTAGCAGGTTGACTCATACATAGATAGTTCATGGAATCCATAAAAATACGCGGTGCGCGCACGCATAATCTGAAAAATATTCATCTTGATCTACCCCGTAACAAGCTCGTTGTCATTACCGGACTATCAGGATCAGGCAAATCATCGCTTGCATTTGATACGCTTTATGCAGAAGGTCAGCGTCGATATGTGGAATCCCTCTCAGCCTATGCAAGACAGTTCCTTCAATTAATGGAGAAACCTGATGTTGATTTGATCGAGGGGCTTTCTCCTGCAATTGCCATTGAACAAAAAGCAACCTCGCACAATCCCCGCTCGACGGTAGGAACAGTGACAGAAATCCATGATTATTTGCGTTTGCTGTTCGCTCGCGTGGGCGATCCTTTTTGCCCTGAGCACAACATTGTTCTGGCCGCGCAAAGCGTATCACAAATGGTAGATCATGTATTACAGCTACCTCCTGACACACGCTTGATGATCCTTTCTCCGTTAATCGTCGAGCGCAAAGGCGAACAAGCAGAATTATTTGACGAACTGCGCGCACAAGGTTTTGTTCGTTTGCGGATTGATGGCGAAGTTTATGAAATCGATGCATTGCCAAAGTTGCAGAAAACCAAGAAACATACCATTGAAGTGGTCATTGACCGCTTGAAGGTTTCTCTGGATGCTAAGCAGCGGCTTGCCGAATCATTCGAAGTTGCGTTACGCCATTCCGATGGTCGTGCTTTGGCGGTTGAGATAGATACCTATCACGAACATCTGTTTTCAGCCAAATTCAGTTGTCCGGTGTGCAGTTATTCGCTGTCTGAACTGGAGCCGAGATTATTCTCTTTCAACAATCCATTAGGGGCTTGCAACAAATGCGATGGTCTGGGCCAGATTACTTTTTTTGATCCAGTGCGCGTCGTAGCTTTCCCGCACCTATCACTAGCTGCCGGTGCGGTAAAAAATTGGGATCGGCGCAATCAGTTTTATTTTCAGTTATTAACTAACCTCGCAACACATTATCGTTTTGACCTGGAAACACCCTTTGAGAAACTGGATGAAGCTATTCGCGACATTATCTTATATGGTTCCGGTAAAGAGAAAATACATTTCTCTTATTTGACAGAAAACGGCCGCAAGCAACAGGAAACCCATTCTTTTGAAGGAATCATTCCCAATCTGACACGTCGCTACAAAGAAACCGAATCACAAACCGTACGGGAAGAATTGGCTAAATATCTCAATGCGCAAACTTGCCCGGATTGCCAAGGTACGCGCTTATGTCAGGCTGCGCGTCATGTACATGTTGCTGGACAAGCAATTTACCAGATTAGTGCTTTTCCACTCAAGAAAGCCAAGCAATTTTTTGATCATCTTGAATTATCGGGCCACAAGCAATCGATTGCTGAGCGTATCATCAAGGAAATTTCCAACCGTTTACAATTTCTCAATAATGTCGGTCTGGATTACTTATCTTTGGATCGTTCCGCGGATACACTCTCCGGCGGTGAATCTCAACGCATTCGTTTAGCCAGTCAAATCGGCTCCGGTTTAACCGGCGTCATGTACGTTTTAGATGAGCCCTCCATCGGTTTGCATCAACGCGATAATGACCGCCTGCTCAATACACTCAAGAAACTGCGTGATCTGGGCAATAGTGTCATCGTCGTTGAGCACGATCAGGATGCCATACAGATTGCAGACTATGTTGTAGATATGGGGCCAGGTGCCGGGGAGCACGGGGGATACGTTGTTGCTCAAGGCACACCGCAATCAATCCAGGAAGATAATGATTCTCTGACGGGAAAATTTTTATCCGGCAAATTATCAATCAAGATCCCGAAGAAACGTCATTCACCCAACAATGATCGGATACTTCGAATCAAAGGTGCCACTGGAAATAATCTCAAGAACATTACGCTGACTTTACCGATAGGTCTCTTTATTTGCGTGACCGGTGTGTCAGGATCCGGCAAATCCACACTTATTAACGAAACGCTACATCGCACAGTCGCTCGCCACCTTTATGGCAGCAATACTGAACCGGCACCCTATCAGCACATTGAGGGATTAGCTTTTCTCGATAAGGTTATCAATATGGATCAAAGCCCGATTGGACGTACACCGCGTTCCAATCCCGCAACTTATACCGGATTATTCACTCCGATCCGGGAATTATTTGCCGGGGTACCCCAAGCACGCGAACGTGGTTATGCACCCGGTCGATTCTCGTTCAATGTCAAAGGGGGCCGGTGCGAAGCCTGTCAAGGTGATGGCATGATAAAAGTGGAAATGCATTTTCTTCCAGACGTTTATGTTACATGCGATGTATGCCACGGTCATCGGTATAACCGGGAAACTCTGGAAATTCAGTATAAAGGCAAAAATATTAACGAAATTCTGCAAATGACTGTGGAAAATGCATTTGAATTCTTCAATGCAGTGCCGGTGATTGCCCGGAAACTAAATACATTACTGGATGTTGGTCTCGGCTATATCACCTTGGGACAATCCGCCACCACGCTCTCCGGCGGCGAGGCACAGCGGGTGAAACTTTCATTGGAGCTCTCCAAGCGCGATACAGGCCGGACCTTGTATATCCTGGATGAGCCCACAACCGGCCTACATTTCCAGGATATCGACCTGTTGTTGAATGTATTACACCGACTGCGCGATCATGGAAATACCGTGGTGGTCATTGAACATAATCTGGATGTCATCAAAACAGCCGACTGGATTATTGATTTAGGCCCGGAGGGTGGCGATGGTGGCGGATGTATCATTGCAGAGGGCACGCCGGAAGCGATCGCGACCAATAAAAACAGTTATACCGGTAATTATCTGCAATCCATACTGACAAAATGAATCCTTGCAACCATTTGCTGGAAAGCTTTGCTATAGCTGTCAAAGCTGCCGACCCTACTCACATCATTCCGTCGTATCTTCCTCACCCTCCTCCAGGTCGCACACTTGTTGTGGGCGCTGGCAAAGCATCTGCCGCGATGGCGATGGCGGTCGAAAACGCATGGCCCGCTGACGCTCGAATCGATGGATTGGTCGTCACTCGTTATGGACATACATTACCTACGCATAAAATTAAAGTGGTTGAAGCGGGTCACCCAATACCGGATGAAAATGGCGAGCGTGCAGCACAAAAAATTCTCTCAGCAGCTCAAGCATTAGAACCTAGTGATCTAATGCTTTGCTTGTTCAGTGGAGGAGGCTCCAGTCTGTTATCTTTGCCAGCTGAAGGTATTTCACTGCAAGACCTTCAAGCAGTCACTCATCAACTACTGCGATGCGGAGCGAGCATTCAGGAAATTAACATTGTCCGCAAACACTTATCAGCAATTCAAGGCGGCAAGCTTGCTGCCGCGTGCAGAGCTCCCATCCTCGCTTTAATTATCTCCGATGTTACTGGAGATGAAGCAACGCACATCGCTTCCGGACCATGCTCCCCTGATCCATCCACATTTTCCGATACGCTTGCTGTACTCGCTCGCTACCATCTGGATGTACCCACAGCAATTCGGCAACTATTATTGGCAGGCATAGAACATGCTATCACTGAAACACCAAAACCTGGTTCCCTCATCTTCAATCAAGTCGAAACCAGAATTATCGCAAACGCTCATCAATCCCTAAGCGCAGCAGCAGATTATTTCCAGAAATATGACATAAGTACTTTAATACTTGGTGATACGGTAACTGGGGAATCTCGCGAGATTGCAAAATGCTATGCCGCGTTGACGAAAGAAATAAGATTACATCCGCAAAAGCTGAAGCCACCTTTGGCTCTGTTATCGGGAGGCGAGACTACCGTCACATTGAGAGGCAATGGTCGAGGAGGTCGTAATACCGAATTCTTGTTGTCATTATTAATCGAACTTTCTACTCTTGATAACGTTTATGCACTGGCATGCGATACGGATGGGCTAGATGGCAGTGAAAATAATGCTGGAGCACTCATCACCCCAGATTCTCTGATTCGGGCAAATAAGCTTCTCTTGGATCCTGTATCGTTTCTATCGAATAATAACGCCTATACATTTTTCCAACAATTAAATGATTTAGTCATTACTGGTCCCACGCATACCAATGTCAATGATTATCGCGCTATCCTGGTGCTTTAATCGCGTACACGCGGTCAGCGATATTGGATTTCCGATCGCGGTCAATTTGTATAGAGGACAAAACCAATCCTTGCTCAAACCATCTGCGAATAACATATTCATAAAATTGCTGATTCCTGATCACCGGAATAGTTAAAGCTAATTCTTTACCGCGCGCTGTAAATAGTACATGCCCCAGATCCAAGGAATTATTCTCATTATCCTGAAAACCAATTTTCGTCGGCCTATCGCAATAAAAAAGTCGCGCATGTTTTCCAAACCCTTTTTTTACGAAACCTTTACTCTCAAATGTAATTAATCCCACATTCTCTAAATGCTTTAATATTGATAGAGTGATGCCTTGCTTTGAATAAACCTCATTCTTCACATCAAAAATAAGCAGCAATGGTTCACCCTGCACCCATGAAAATTGACATAACGTCGCAAAAATGTATTCATCTTCTTGAGTTAAATCGGAGGAGAGTACATTTAAATCATTCATCAGCGATGCTCTTTTATTTGCATGATCTCTTCCATAAATAACGAACCGATTCGATTTTTATCGATGACTGAATCATTTTCGCATGCAAACTATTTTTCTGATTTCTCTTCTGTTTTCTCTAGGTATCTTGCTGCAACTCCTGTCTCTGAACCATCTACACCCGTTGATTCTGCACACTCAATCTCATTTACGTGCACATTTGATTTATTTTTGGATTTTGGTTCCTCCTTTATCTTGCGAGATTTAATTTCTCTATTAATTTCATCCAGGAATGCGGCATTATCTTTACGCTGCTTTTCACTTTTATACCATGATGCGCACGTAATAGTGCCCATAATTATTAATAAAATGCTCAATACGTCGATGCCATCAAAAAAGATAAATACAATACCTGTTGAAACTGCGAATGCCCCTAATATAGCTGTAAACAGCCACATTTTTGAACCAGAACCTGAACCATTGCTTCGTTTGTTCCATGATTCAAGATTATCGCGTGTTGAAATAAGCTCTTCATCAGTCCATTTTTTCATACTCATATTAAAAAACCCCCAATAAATATCAATCAATAGCAGCAATAATTAAAGCTTCATTATATTTCTTTCTGCCAATAAAAAAGGCACCATTTGGTGCCTTTTTTACGAGACTAACTTGATTTAGAAGTTGTGACGCATACCTACAGAATAAGTATTATGATCTCTGAGCGGGTTAGCCGCTTTATCATCCACCATACCTCGTTGATAACCGCCAAAGAGACTTGAGCGTTTGCTGAGGTTATGTATCAGACCAACGGTAAAAGTGCTGACTTCATGCTTAAGCGCAGTGGCAGTTGCGTTAGCATCCGACATACCACCTTGAGCAATAATGCTGGTATTGCCCCAATCATATTGGCCACTGGCAAACCAGAGATGACCATCACCGCCAAGATTCATCGCTGAATTACAGTGTGAGCGTGAATCTAAACTACCAGTACCAGGATTACCTAATGCAGCAGCATTGGAACAAGTTGCTGCACCTACTGCATTGCTGACTCTTTCATATTGACCACTGAGTTTGAAGTTTTGGAACCCCCACATCAAACCGCCGCGCCATACATGCTCATTGTTATTTAAACCCAAATTTGTTCTTTGCCGAGTACTAATATTATCGCGGGAATATCCGCCAAATGCGCCTAGATTATGACCTGCAACTTGCGCTTCGTATTTACCCGCAACTTGAAAATCCCATTCACCATCTTCACCACCTGAATTAGATGCGCTTCCTTGGAAAGTATCTGATCCAGGAATAATATTCGCAGGATCCAATCGGTTAGAATCGCCCGGCATTAATATACCTGCAAAGCTGAATCCTTCAACACGTGGTGAATCGTAGCGTACTGCGCTGTTCACAAAACTTTGAGCGCCTGAGCCCAAGCCATTAGCAGAAGCAGTCATGGTACCGCCACTGCCTGCAGCTTGTAAGGTTGTGTATGCAAACGGATCAATCGTCATACCGCCCGCAAAATCTTTAAATGGAGATTGAACACGGCCAAATTTCACTTCACCCCAGCTATCGTTTGCCAGCGCTACCCAACGTTCCCGCGCAACACCCAATGCACCACTGCCAGTACTAAAACCATATTCAACATGTGCCTTTGCTTTCAAACCACCGCCTAAATTCTCAGTTACATGCATCCCCATTCTTGAACGGCCTGTATCATCACCAATAAGAGCCTGACTACTTTGACCGTCTTTATTAACTGTAGCATACTCGGCTTGTACGCTACCGAAAAGTGTTACATTCGTTCCTTGTGCTGACACAACCATCGGGGCTGCAAGTACGCCAGCTACTGCCAGCGATATAAGTTTCTTCTTCATACGGAAGTTCTCCTTTAATGTTAAAACGATTGGGGCCGTCCTTTTTGCCCTACTACACTCCAGTGGAATGCACCCCGCTTGTCCGGACCCCCCGACTCGGAGGGTTTGATTTGATTGTGCCGAACACATAAGCATTCTGCAAGAAAAACGAGCATATTTTACAAATTTAACCACCACGATGTTGCATTCAAACAACACTCCTGTTGTTTTTCTGACTATAATTTTATTTTTATATATTTCACACCAGCTCAATTTAGGATTGAGCCATATTTTATATATGACTTCAGAAATACAGCTTGATCATTCATTTCCAAGCCTAAAACGCAACTCTAATTTGTGGGTTAAACCTAAAAGTTCTATGAGTTTGTGCGAAATTCCTATACTACTCACAAACAAACATAACTAAATCAAGAAATTCTTATTCTATCATCTTTAAAATCATATAGATATCACACAAAACACCCTGAATGCTTTCATCATCCGTTAAATATCGCAAATGCCTTATAGTTACGCTCGTTTTTTACATTACTGATAAGAAAGTTTCAGTTATCATTCCACTTCCCTCACTAACTTTAATGATACTGTTATGACATGATCATGAACAAAATTCATCTATTCCCCCCCTTTGTTATAGCCTTTCTTTTTACGATTACGATTGTTCGAGCTGAAACATGGACCCTTCCCCCATCTGGCATTGATATTTTCGGTCAAATAAAAACCATGCACGCCAGCAGCTCAGAAACATTGCTCGATATCGCCAGACAATACGATATTGGCCAAATAGAAATCTTACTGGCCAATCCTAACGTTGACCGCTGGCTACCTGAAGATGGTGTCACGGTCACTCTGCCAAGCCGCTATATTATCCCCCACGCCGAGCGGAAAGGTTTAGTATTAAATTTACCCGAAATGAGAATTTATTATTTCCCTGAACCTAAAAAAGGGGAAAAACCTACCGTCACTACCCACCCGGTTGGGATCGGAAGAATGGATTGGGTAACACCTTTGGGTATTTCTAGAATAATTGAAAAAAAGAAAGATCCAACTTGGATACCTCCAAAATCGCTCCAAATGGACAGAATTGCAAATGGCGAACCACCCTATCCCAGCATAGTGCCACCAGGTCCGACTAATCCACTGGGGCGTCATGCAATGAGATTAAGTATTGGTAGCGGTAGTTACCTGATACATGGCACTATCAAGCCATTCGGTGTCGGAATGCGCGTTTCGGCTGGATGTGTTCGCATGTACCCAGAAGATATTGAAGCACTATTTGATAAAGTTCCGGTCGGCACGCAAGTGCAAGTGGTCAATCAACCCATTAAACTCGGCTGGTTACTAGATTCACTTTTCATTGAGCTTCATCCTCCACTGGAAGAAGACGAATCAAAATATACCAACTACCAGCTAATAGTAACTAATGCAATTAATGATTTTCTCTTATTAAATAATAGCAAAAGAAATATTCCGGTAAATTTTGAAATCGATCAGGAAGCCCTAAAACAAGCCATAATTGAAAAAAGCGGAATTCCTATTTTAATCTCACGCACTCAAGCTCAAATTCATTCACAAAACTTCAACAATTAATTTATAGCAGCTTAACTATAGGCACAACTCAATTACAAATACATATGAAAAACCCCTCTTGAGAGGGGCTTTCTGAATACAAGAACTACTAACCGATTATTTGTGCATAGCTTTCTTAAACATACGATCTATTTTAGATTCTGTATCCATTGAACGTCTGTTTGCTTCGTCTGCAACGCGTAATGCATCATTTGCTTTTGCATTGGCAGCATCCGCAGCCTGTTTGGCTGCAGCTGCATCAGCTTTTGCTGAAGCGACATCAGCATTATGTTTATTTTGCAATTCCTCTAATTGACCAGTTGTTGCACAGCCTGTCAATCCAATAAAAGCACCTGCCACTACTGCCAGCGTTAACATACGTACTGGATGCTGAATTTTTTCTTTCATTCCAATCTCCTCAGTTGTTTATTCTATTCAACACGCACAAACATTCACAACTTTACTAGTCGCTGATACCACATACCAGCAACGCATTAGAATCTTATCCGATTTCTTTCGCAAAATAAATGGATTTTATGACAAATTTACCAACAACTTAGCTATAAACACAACAAGTAATACACTAAGTGCATAATAAAATTATATATTTCTGTGCAGACACACGCTCAAGCAATTAACAACAAAGTCATACAAATCATATGGATTATGGAATTATTACTAGCGGATATTTACCCATACGCCCGGTTTAATCCATTTACCCAGCTGATCTATTTGCTCATTTGTCAGCGCAACGCAACCATTGGTCCAGTTGTATTTATGATGAATTTCTTGATCGCCTCTTCCAATACCATGTATTCCAATATGTCCTCCAAGCAAGGTATCCTGCGGGGGTGTTTTCCCTCTACTTTTTGCTTGCTTGATTGACAACCAAGTTTCTTCATCAATCCTGTTTTCTTCCAATGCACGTTTCGCCGTATCAAGATTGGGATAATCAAGACCAAAGAAACGATAATAACGGCTTTTCTCATTAACCCAGCCGACTTTGAATCTACCCAAAGGAGTCTTGTCATCTCTTGTCACCTTAGACCAAGTAGTGCCATAACGACCAATGGCGACATTCTCAAAAACCACTTGAACGGTATCACCTTGCATCACTGACAATGTTTGCTCAACTGTGTCTACATCTATCCATATTCCATTATCAGCCCGCACTCCATTATCAGCCCGCACAATATTTTGCATAATTGAAAAAACAAACAATCCAATTAGCAAAATTTTTAAATAACTTTTTAGGAAAATTAACCAAGTCACTTTTCAAGTCTATTAGTCAGTTGAAATAATTAATTATGTCATAATTCCAGCTTCTGGAAACTCACATTAAGTGCGTATGCGTTCGCTATTCCTGCTCATGTTGAATAATTGATAGCGGACAATCATGTGTTCGTAAATTAATGGCTCTAGACTAGCAGATACAATCTGTTAGTCTAGAGCCATTAATAAATTCCGTAGCGGCCTATTGCGCATATCATTTCGCGTTTCGATCCGTTTGGTTTGAGTAGAAAACACATTACTAACGACGATTGGCAGCTCACACTGGCGCGGCTACCAAGCGATGCTTCGGGGATGTCATTACCAGCGTAACTGCCTCACTTTAAATTTAAAAGATCCCGGAAAGAACTCATGGGTATTGCAAAAATATCGAGTTAGCCCAAATTTTATCTCGGATCTGCAAAAATACATCAGTACCCATTTGCAAGCTATCATTTCGCATACAAACTCTTACTTTCTAATATCTCGCTGACTTAGCAACCGGATTTGATATAGATCTTTCCACCAGATCCGGATCGAACTCAGGAGGCTTTTCAGCGGGAGGAATTACTCCCGAACACTGCTTGATAACCGCCCATTGTTGTATTGCATCATACTCACTTTTAAGTTGCGCATATTCAGCTTCTTGTTCCTTAGTTCCCGCTAGCGCAAATAACGCTGTCCATGAAAGTGATAAATCCGCATCCAGGGCCAACTTACCATTGGTCGGCTCATTGCTGCCTGATCTACCTGTCAAATGACTGACTCTAGATTGAATTCGCTCAATCTCAGCCAACAGTTCAGCGCAACTATAAGTTTGAAATTGTGTGGGTGATATATAAGGCGCATTATATTTTTCTGATGAAGATGCACAACCAGATAACATAATAGCTAAGATAAAAAGAGCAGCGGCAATAAGTTTCTTCATGATAATTACTTTTTCCTCGAATTTATTATGCTTGCAAATAACTATCACACTACCATCTATTTTTATGAATTGTACACCGATACTACGACTCTTTACATCTGCCCGTGCTCCGTTCATTCTTGCCACAATGTTATTCACCCTAATTATCATCGTGATAACTACTGTATTGTTATGCAATACTGGTATCATCCGCCATTCTTTTATGATTTATTTTCATTCAATAACCCATGATCAATATCGAAGAACAAACCGCTGAGACATCCGGTATATCCAGCACTCACGCAGAACCGATCAGAACTGTTAAAGTAAATAACTGCAGCATCACATTACTGGGAACCGCACATGTTTCAAAAGCGAGCGCAGATAAAGTACAGGAATTAATAGCCACGGGAAATTATGATGCAGTAGCGGTTGAATTGTGCCCGAGTCGACACAAAGTTATCGTCAACCCTGATGCTATGGCTAGAATGGATCTTTTCCAAGTAATCAAAAAAGGTCAAGCCAGCATGGTCGCTGCAAGTCTCGCATTGGGCGCCTTCCAGCAACGCATGGCAGAACAGTTCGGTATCGAGCCGGGAGCCGAAATGCGTGTGGCCATCAGAGATGCGCAAGCTGCTAAGTTACCGGTTTTACTGATAGATCGAGAAATTGGCACAACGATGAAACGGATTTATCATAATGTTCCGTGGTGGAAACGCATGAATCTGTTCGCTGGTTTAATTGCAAGCGTAATCAGTAAAGAAAAATTTAGCGCCGAGGAAATTGAGAAGCTTAAAGAAGGTGATGTTCTGGAAAGTTCTTTCTCACAGTTTGCCGAAAATGAAAAAGATTTATTCCACCCCCTCATCAGTGAACGGGATGAATACATGTCCGCCCGACTTCTCAAAGAGAGCAAAGAAAACAACTATCGACATATCCTTGCAGTGATTGGCGCCGGCCATTTAAATGGCATGGCGCAACAACTTGAAGCACAAAGCATCACAAATCCGAATGAACGAATTGTGCAACTAGATACTATCCCTCCTTCCTCGCAATGGCTCAAATTTATTCCATGGCTGGTTGTGGCACTCATTCTCACGGGGTTTGTGATTGGCTTTATGCGCAGCCCGGAGTTAGGAACAACCATGGTCATTGATTGGATACTGATCAATGGCGGGCTTTCGGCATTGGGTGCAGCGATAGCTTTCGCGCATCCGCTATCAATCCTGACCGCTTTTCTAGCCGCTCCATGGACATCCTTGAATCCAACTATCGGGGCTGGTATGGTAGTTGCAGCAGTGGAAACGTATGTGCGCAAACCGAAAGTAGGCGATTTTAACCGACTCAGAACTGACACAACCACTCTAAAAGGATGGTGGAACAATCAGGTTACACGCATCTTATTGATTTTTATTTTTTCCACACTGGGTTCAGCGATTGGCACGTATGTCGCCGGATTCAGAATTTTCGAGCAACTTAGCTCAAGTTAGACGGTTATGTTCGGCTTTTTCGAGCGCCTGATCAACCCTTACCCTCCGGAGCACCCCATTGAACCGCCGCAGGGATTGTACCAGTTTTGCCGCCATTATACTCAGGGCATCGAACCTTATCTTGTATTGCTAGCGATTCTGACTACCTGTCTTGCAATCAGTGAAGCCATGCTTTACAGCGTTCTAGGGCAAATGGTTGATTGGTTAGCAGAAAAGAAGACCGGAAACTTTCTGGAAGAAGAATGGCCAACTTTGCTCGGCATGTCGGTTTTCATACTGATAGTAATACCGTTATTGGTATTGTTACATTCATTGGTTATCCATCAAACACTGATGGGCAATTTTCCCATGCGTGTGCGCTGGATGTCGCACCGTTATCTGCTGAATCAAAGCTATGCATTTTTTCAGCATGAATTCAGCGGTCGTATCGCTACCAAAGTAATGCAAACCGCATTATCCGTCCGTGAAACCGTACTCAAGCTGATTGATGTCATGCTGTTTGTCTCGGTTTACTTGACCACAACCCTATTCCTGGTTATCAATGCAGATCCGGTTTTATGTTTACCATTGCTGGTGTGGCTTGTTTTATATATTGTTATTCTGTCCTATTTTGTTCCTCGGTTGAAACGTATATCCACTTTGCAAGCCGACGCACGCGCGCTCATGACCGGACGTATTGTTGACAGCTACACTAACATACTGACATTGAAACTGTTTTCGCGTAGCCAACGGGAATCGGCATACGCTCAGGCAGGCATGGAAGAATTTATGGCAACCGTGCACCCTCAAATGCGCTTTTCGACAGGCCTAAACTTTTGTGTTTGGGTCATCAATATGATGATGGTATTCGCAACCGGAGCATTAGGTCTAACGATCTGGTTACAGGGCGATATCGGGCCGGGTGCCATAGCCATCGTCATGAGTCTCGCTATTCGATTGACCGGCATGTCACATTGGATCATGTGGGAAGTCAACACACTGTTCGAAAACATGGGGACTGTTCAAGACGGCATCAACACAATTTCCAAACCACAACTTGTCACTGATATACCAAATGCCATGGAATTAAAGGTGCATCAAGGCACCATCCATTTCAGTCACGTTTCCTTCTCTTATCACTCTGAACATCGAAAATCCATGAACATATTCGATGATCTCAGCTTGCACATTGCAGCCGGTGAAAAAGTAGGTATTGTGGGCCGATCCGGTTCTGGTAAATCAACCTTCGTTAATTTGCTATTGCGATTCTATGATGTTCAGCGTGGCAACGTCACCATCGACAAACAGAATATCCGCACAGTCACGCAGGATAGCCTGCGTGCTAATATTGCCATGGTGACTCAGGATACTTCCCTACTGCATCGATCGGTACGCGACAATATTTTATTTGGCAGGCCGGATGCTACCGAAGAACAAATGATCACAGCCGCCAAACAAGCCCAGGCGCACGAATTTATTCAATCGCTTAGAGATATCAAAAACCGAACAGGTTATGATGCCCACGTCGGTGAACGTGGTGTCACACTGTCCGGCGGTCAGCGGCAACGCATCGCCATCGCTCGCGTATTATTAAAAAATGCACCCATTTTGGTACTCGACGAAGCCACTTCCGCACTGGATTCCGAAGTGGAGGCCAGCATTCAACAAAGTCTCTATCAGTTGATGGAAGGAAAAACGGTAATCGCAATCGCACACCGGCTCTCAACAATTGCTGCAATGGATCGACTCATTGTCTTTGACAAAGGCCGCATCGTTGAGCAAGGCAGTCACGCTAGACTCATTGCCAATAATCAACTTTATGCACAATTATGGAATCATCAGTCAGGTGGATTCCTTGGATTACTGGAGAATGATCTGTCTTAGTTAATCGATATAAAAAATACAACCTGTATAACCCATTGTAACCATCTGATATCCGGCAATTTCAATAAAAACAAACTACTCGCGTCACTTAACGATTTAAGGTAATAAAACTCCTATTTCCCGGATTTTGAGCAATCGCTTGACATGCTTAAATAATAATATTTAAACATCAAGCGACTCATCGTGCTCATTCCACAAAAGTTCCACTCGCTCATCCTGAGTTTTTCCGCAAATGCAGGGCTGTTATTCGCTTTGCTTTTTACAACAGCACCTCCTGCATTTGCTACAGCGAACCTAGAACAATTGAGCTTGGAGCAACTGATGAATATCAACATTGTAGGCGCTTCCAAGTATGAGCAAAAACAACAGCAAGTTGCTGCTGCGGTCAGTGTGATTACTCGCGCAGATATCAGAAACTATGGCTGGCGCACGTTGGGTGAGGCACTGGCCAGTCTTCCCGGAATTCATATCACGTATGATTATCAATATGAATATCTCGGTACGCGTGGTCTTGGGTTGCCTGGAGATTTCAATACACGCGTATTGATTACGATCAATGGCAATCGCATGAACGATGCCACCTATGACCAGGGACCGACGGGGCGTGATTTCCCATTGGATATTGACCTGATCGAACGAATTGAATTCATACCTGGACCGGGCAGCGCTGTTTACGGCCAGAATGCCATGCTGGGTGTAGTTAATATCATCACCCGCAAAGGCGCTGACATTAAAGGAGCGGAAGTTTCAGCCTCTTATCAAACCACCGAAATCATGCCGCAGGAGCGTGTCACCATAGGCAAGCAATTTGACAATGGCACAGATGCATTGATCTCATTCTCCGGTTTGCAGTCTCGCGGAACGGATCGCTTCTTCGAATTTGGCGATTCCGGAATTTCCGGAGTAGCGCATCGCCTGGATGGAGAAAACGTCAAACAAATGTTTGCACGTGCCTCTCATGGTGCATTTTCATTTGATTTTATTTATGGTGACCGGCGCAAAGAAGATCCTACGGGTATTTCTTTCTCAGATCCTTTGGTAGCAGGCCAATTTCAACGCGATCGCCGTCTCAACACACAAATTCAGTACCATGACAATTTCGCCAACGATACCCTAAATGTACTCGGCCGCTTGTTTCTCGGTCAATATCGCTATGACAATCCGTTAATTTACGGTGGGGAAAAAACTTTATCTACCGGGCCAAGCGACTGGCATGGATTGGAATTGCGCCTTCTCTCTACCGCGATTACCGATCACAAGCTGATGTTTGGCGTCGAGTATCAAAACAATACCCAGATCAAGCAAGCTTTCCAGAATTTTGATAATCCCGCTGAAAATGTCGCAATTAAGAGTTCAGTGGTACGAGTCGGTATATATGCTCAGGATGAATGGAGCATAACCGATACGCTATCGCTTACCGCTGGATTACGTTACGATCACAACGATTGGATTGGCAACCGGTTAAGTCCGCGCGGAGGGCTCATCTGGCAAGCTACCCCCAAAACCACTCTCAAGGCCCTGTATGGCCGCGCCCATCGTTCACCGAATTCTTTTGAGCGCGATTATTACGACGGCGTATCTCAAGTGGCCAATCCGGGGTTACACAGTGAATCCATTGATACCGCCGAACTGGTCACGGATTACCGTCCGCTTCCTGACATGAATCTGCGCGCTACCGTTTACGCTTGGGATATGTACAACCTTATCACGCTAGGAATAGATCCCTTCAGCGGGCTTTCGCAATATCAATCGACATCAAAAAAAGTATTAGCCAGAGGCGCCGAATTATCCCTGGACAAAACCTGGCATTGGGGTGCACGCTTTCGCAGCAGTTATGGCATTCAGAACGCCGAACAACAAGATTCGCATCTTCCCAATTCACCTTATCATCTGGGAAAAATCAATCTATCAATCCCGATACCATTGATCACCGGTCTACGAGCCGGTTATGAATTGCAGTACTACGGTAAACGCAAAACCCTCGATGGCAGCAATACCGATAGTTATGTACTTTCCAATCTTAATTTCGTAACCGACGTTCCCCGGATAAAAGGGCTGGAAGCATCGCTCAGTTTCTATAACCTGTTTAATGAGAACTATCTGCACCCGGCCGCGGATACCAATTGGCAAAATACTTTCTTGCAGCCAGGTCGCACCGCTCGCCTCAGATTGGATTATCGCTTCTAAAGCAAGCGATTATGGTATTCCTTTATACAAAGCCAAACCTACAGGTTATTAGACGCTCATGCAGAAAAATTTGGCTCTTCCTAAAATTGAAATATGCAATTTTGAATTATAAAAATAAGCTATTGATTTACTTTAAGGAAAAAATATTATTCTATCTTGCACTGAGGGCGCTTTCCTCGCTTTTGATATTAAGTTATTCACCATTGGCATATGCAGAACAACCCACGGAATACCGGATGAAGGTAGCCTTTTTATACAATTTTGCCGTCTATACAGAATGGCCTGACCGGCATGGTCAGGATTTGAATTTATGTATTTATGGTGAAGATCCGTTTGGAGAACACTTGCAGCATTTACAGCAGAAGAAAATTAACGGTTACGAAATAATCATTCAACATCCGAAAAACATCAATGATCTCTCCAATTGCCAAATGATTTTCATCACCCGCTCAGTCATTAACAATCTCGATGACATCATCACGCTGTCACATGAAAAACCCATCCTCACTGTTGCCGATACCCCAGGTACCGCTTCGCAAGGCATTATGCTTAACATGGCAGTAAAAGAAGGAAAAATTACATTTGAAGCCAATGTCCTCACGGCAAAGAAAAGCGGCTTAAGACTCAGCTCCCAATTACTACGTTTTGCCAGCAAGGTATATCAATAATGAAGAATACATCGACAACCATCGCATTACGTTCAAAATTGCAACAAATCAGCTTTGCTACACAGAGCACGGCCATGCTGATGGTTGCCACGCTCGTCATTTGCAGCAGCTTCTTCATCAATTTCTATTCACTATTAGAATCCAGCCAGTCAACAGCTAAGCTATTGACGGAAAATGCAGTAGCCACACTGATGTTTCAGGACACTAATACAGCTCAAACACTATTACATTCTCTGAATAATACTCAGGATATTCAGGTTGCTGCTATTTACAATGAGACAAAAGAACAGTTTGTGCAATATTCAGTTACCGGTAAACCACCTCCCCAAACTTTGCCTTCCTTGGAAGAAGATTCCCAAACAAGCTTCCGTTTCTTAACGATTACCCAGCCTATTCACTTCAATGATCAGCTGTTAGGCGGTTTATATTTGGAAATTACACTGGCACCACTTTATTGGCAAATTCTTTGGCAGGTTATTATTACCCTCACAGCCGCCGCATTTGCTTTATTGATCGCTCATCTGAGACTACAGCGGCTAAACCGATCCATACTGGATCCGCTTAACGATCTCTCCACAAATATGGAGCATGTTACCAGTAAGGCAGATTACACAATTAGAACTGAATCCAGTGCTATCACTGAATTGAATACGCTATCCAAAGGATTCAATAATATGCTGGAAATGATTCAAGAACGTGATGCAAAGTTGGCAGATCATCTGGATCATCTTGAAGAGGAAGTGACAAAAAGAACAGCAGAATTGGTGCTGGCGAAAGAATCAGCGGAAGCAGCCAGTAAGGCCAAAAGTGAATTTCTCGCGACCATGAGCCATGAAATCCGCACTCCGATGAACGGAATCCTAGGAATGACTGAGCTACTTTTACAAACCCAATTGAATCGGGATCAACAACGATTTGCTGAAACAGTCCAAAGCTCAGGTCGTCATCTGTTAGGAATTATTAATGACATCCTTGATTTCTCTAAAATTGAATCGGATCATATGGAACTGGAGAGCATCGATTTTGATCTGGTTCAACTGATTGAAGATACGTTGGCAATGTTTGCACAACCTGCCGACAAAAAAGGATTGGAATTAGCCGCGCAATTCATACCGCCCAATAGGGCTTTTATGGTTCGGGGAGATTCGTTCCGATTACGCCAAATCTTTGCAAATCTAATCAGTAATGCCATCAAATTCACCTCGCAAGGAGAGGTAGTGATTCGCACCCAGCTCTGTGAAGCAGCCGTATCCAGGGTAAACCTCAGAATTTACGTTGAAGATACCGGTATTGGAATCCCTCCGGAATATCATAAAAAGATTTTTCAGCAATTCTCTCAAGCGGACGGCTCGACTACACGTCAATACGGGGGTACCGGACTTGGCCTCACGATCTGTAAAAAATTACTGGAACTAATGAGGGGGAGCATTCATATCGACAGCACCCCAGGCCAAGGTACCAAATTCCAGATTAATCTGGAATTGGAGAAATCTGCTCTGGAGCACGCGCATCAACCCAATATAACTGATTTAGCCGGTATCAGAATACTGGTTGTAGATGACAATCAAACTAACCGGGAGATTCTTAGGCTTCAACTACAAAACTGGAAAATTCAAGCCGTGTGCACCCATAGTGCCGAGCACGCCTTATTCACCATGACAAAAGCCTGTAATCTCCACGAGCCTTATCATTTAGTCATTCTGGATATGCATATGCCCAAAATGGACGGATTGCAACTGGCAAAAAAAATTCATGCCGATCCTACGTTAAATAAAACCCGCATAATGATGTTAACTTCAACTCATCATGACGTTACCCAGTTAGCAAAAGATAACACGGGGATTTTACGCTACGTCAATAAGCCAGTCCGCCAAAAAGAGTTAATTGATATTATCATGGATGTTATGGGACGCAATCTCGATAACCCAGTTGCACCCATACAAAATCCCCCTTTCATTCTCGACTATAACTTACACGGATCTGTTTTATTGGCGGAGGACAATCCGGTCAATCAAGAAGTGGCCAAGGCGATGCTAAGTCGGCTGGGTCTGAATACTGTGATTGCACATGACGGCAAGCAAGCTGTCGATCTGATCCGGAACCATCACTACGATATTATTTTAATGGATTGTCAAATGCCGGTAATGGATGGTTTTGAAGCCACGGCACAAATTCGGCAACAACTTAACAAGATTCCAATCATTGCTCTGACGGCGAATGCCACCGAAGACGATCACACCCAATGCTTAAACGCGGGAATGGATGATTTTCTTTCCAAACCTTACACGCTTGATCAATTACAGCAAAAAATCCTTCAATGGTTACCCCAAGAAAAAGGCAATCCTATGAATACTGAGAAATCAAAATCTATGGCAATAAAATCGGATAGCAGCACAGTACCGGTACTCAATCCGGTCAGACTTGAACAGATTCGCGAACTTGACCCCACTGGAGAAAGCAATCTATTGCAAAAGATTCTCCAAGCTTTTCTCGACTCTGCTGATAACAGTCTACAGCAGCTTGAATTGGCAATTCTTCATAATGACACTGAAAGTCTGCGACAATCGGCACACACTCTAAAATCCAGTTCTGGAAATATAGGCGCAGAAAGTCTATCCGCCATCTTCAAACAACTGGAAATTGATGGATGTAGCGACGAATTGACACGTGCAAAAGCATTACAAGAAAATATGCGTTCACATTATCAAAGTGTGGTTGCTGAAATAAGAAAAATTCTTACCCCATCGTGACGGAAAAATTTTTTAACCTCTTATCAGCCAATGTTGCAGCAGCAAACGAACTCTTCATGCAAGCTGCGGGACTATCAGGTTCAGGTTGCGCTGGATAATTCCGGCACAGGCTGTTTTGGGTAAATTGTTTAAGACATTTATCCATAAATTCAAAACTTCTTTGCGATATTCTGGCACTAAAGACAATCTTACGATCAATCATGAAAATAGCTGATCTCAATCAACTAAAAATTAGCACGTTATTGCCTAGCCCTAAGGGTGTTGCGCTGGCACTGCTGGAAGCTTGTCGCCAAGAAGATGTATCCATCAATGAAATTACCAAGCTCATTCAAACTGATCCTGCACTTGCAGGCCGCTTAATCCAACGCGCCAATGCCACTAAACAAACTACACGAGCCATCTCATCCATAGCAGAAGCCGTTTCACATGTTGGTCTAAATGCCGTCAAACAACTGGCCATGGGTTTTTCGCTCATTGACCAATATTCGAACGGCCCAAGTAATGGATTTGATTATCAGGAATTCTGGTCTCATTCGCTATTGATGGCGATCGCAATGCAGAAATTGAGTAAGACAACCCCGGCGTCTTCATCCGAAGATTTATTTTCATGCGGTTTAATGATGCGTATCGGTTGCCTGGCACTCGCTTCAATCTATCCCGATCAATATTCCCAACTTAAACAGCAACAATCCCGGGGCATGCCTCTACAGCAATTGGAGCAGCAGTACCTGCAGACTGATCATAATGAGTTAACAGCCGCGATGTTGATTAATTTTGGTTTTCCAACAATTTTTGTGGAACCGATTTACTATCATGAAACACCTGAACATTCAGGATTTTCTGAAGGTTCCCGCCCCTACCAAATTCTGCATCAGCTTTATTTGGCAAAACAGATCGCTGATTTTGCATTAACCAAGGAATCCGAACGAAACCAGTGCATCTCCGAATTATTATTACTGGGTGGGAAAATCGGCCTGGATACTGAAACCTTTGGCGACTTTATCGACCAAATCATGCAGGAATGGCATATATGGGGAAAAATACTCAAGATAACAGCTAAGGAGCAGCTTCCCTCGTTTCATAAAATGATGAGTGCGGCGGCACCACGTCCGGAAGACGCAACCAATGCCGCTTCACTGCGTGTTCTGCTGGTTGAAGATGATCCCACCAATCTCATTCTTTCCAAAGAATTGCTCTCTAATGTTCTGGGTCACACTGTGTATACCGCCAATGATGGTCAGCAAGCACTGTCACTGGCTATGGAAGTATTACCCCACATAGTCATTACCGACTGGATGATGCCAATCATGAATGGCCTGGAGTTAACCAAATCATTAAGAACAACTGAATGGGGCCAGAACTTATACGTCATTATGCTTACCAGCATAGAAGACGAAGAAGAAGTTATTAAGGCATTTAATGCAGGGGTTGATGATTATGTAACCAAGCCCATCAATATTCGCGCCTTTCGAGCCCGATTACGAGCAGCTTGGCACTATCGGCAGTTACAGGAATCATGGGAACGGGATCGCGAGCAGCTCAAGCGTTTTGCCGCTGAATTAGCAGTCACCAATCGGAAACTTGAGTACTATGCCTTGACCGATATGCTCACAGAACTACCCAATCGGCGCTCTGGCATGGAAACACTGTCCGAGACATGGAGTATCGCTAACCGGTCCGGTCAGCTGATGGTAATCATGCTCATCGACATCGATCATTTTAAATCGATCAATGACAATTATGGGCATTCAATTGGCGATAAAGTGCTTAAAGAAGTCTCTTCGATTATTCGTAAAACCGCCCGTAAGGGCGATACTTTTTGCCGCATGGGAGGTGAGGAATTTCTGGTTGTATGTCAGCTAGGTAATGCTGATGTCAAATCGTCCATCCTTTTTGCAGAAAGGCTTCGTCATCAAATAAGCCAGCAGCAAATCAATGTCGACGAGATTCATATTCAAATCACGATAAGTATTGGCATTGCTTTAAAGGAAATCAATATGAGAAACGAAGATCACCTCGTCATTGCGGCCGATAAAGCACTTTATGCAGCCAAAAATGCAGGCAGAAATCGGGTCTATCTGGCATTAAAAAATAAGCTTCTGGCCGCACCTCCACCCGCATCTACCAGGAAAGTTGATCCATCCGAAGATAAATAATAATAGAATCATAATATTAAACAAATATCTGCATTAATTGTGCTCTTGACGTTACGATTTGTTGATGGGTATGCCTGCAAACGCCGGGAGTAGAATACTTTGATTGAGTGTTATCAGGAGTAGGCATCTAAAATCACGTGACGCTTCCGTAGGTCCTCCAACACTTCCATTCCGCCGCGGATAACGATATCGGGTTGCGCATGATCCAACTCAACAGCTATTTGTTGCAACAATATCCGTGCAGATTTATGATCATTAATGCTGATCAACTGCAACAAACGGGCAGTCACTGAATTAATTTCCATAAAATGCACCCCAAAATCAGCATCTCGATAAACAATCAAATGTGTTGGCATCGCTCCGGGTACACATGGCTGAAAATCCGAACTGATTTTATGTACGGGAAAGCGATAATTCAATGGCCAGGCTAAAGGAGAAATCATTGGGATAGCATCCAGAAAATCGCTTTCCGAGATTATTGTTTCTTCTTCTATCTGCTCATCCAATATTGAAAGCGCTAATTCAACCCACTCATAATGGGCCAATTCCAGAATAAAAGGCGGATCATCGGGTTGCATTGCACGTTCATGTTCCAGATATTTAAGAAATTCTCGCGGCATTTCCGGAAACAATGGAGTATGCGACAAATGATTGGCAAAATAATCCCGGATCATTGCATGCCATTGTTTATCCGGTATAATTTTACGTAATATCGGAAAACTGTTGGCGATAAAACTCTCTACGTTGTTATAGAATAGTTCGCAGTATATTTTCATGCGCCGTTCTTCGACTGCTTCAGGGCACGGATTGCTTTCCGGATTGCGGATATGTGCCGCAAAAACGTATTGCTGCCGTATAAAATCAGGATAATCAACCGTGCTGTAAATAGTCACTGGATTGCACCGACCATTTTGACTGTAATGAATGGATAATATCCACTTCTTGCAACAATTCCGCCAGGGGCGGCAGATTAAAATCCCGCTCCAGCAAAGTAGGAATGACGCCAAAATGCTGATAGGCTTTCTCGAGTAACCGCCAAACCGGATCGATCACATCCGCACCATGCGTATCGACAATCAGGTCTTCCGCTTCCTGATAATGCCCGGCAACATGAATATAACGGATGCGCTCATTTGGTAATTCCCGCAAAAACGCTTCGGCATCGTAACGATGATTGATGCTATTGACATAAATATTATTCACATCAAGCAATAGATCGCAATCTGCTTCCTGGAGCACAGCCTTCAAGAAATCAATCTCTTCCATCCGTTTACCGGGCGCTGCATAGTAAGAAACATTTTCCACTGCAATGCGCTGCTCAAGAATGTTTTGTACATACCGGATACGATTCGCTACATAATGCACCGCTTCTTCGGTAAAAGGAATCGGCATCAAATCGTACAGATGTCCGACATCACTACAATAACTCAGATGCTCGCTGTAATAACGGATACGGTGCTCTTTAAAAAATCTTTTCAAACGCTGCAAAAAAGCCTCATCCAACGGTAACGGCCCACCGATTGAAAGTGATAACCCATGGCAGATAAAAGGAAATTTCTCAGTCAGTTCACGCAGTTTTCCCCCGTAGCGCCCGCCAACACTTATCCAATTCTCTGGCGTGACCTCCCAGAAATCAACCTGGTGTGGAGTTTGATCTGCCAGCGAATCTGTCATCGATCGCCGCAGACCAAGACCTACGCCATGAACAGGATAAAGATTTCCGCTCATGGATTTAACATCACTTACTTTCCTGCTCAGCTTTCTTGTCGCCGTCTTTACTTTCCATATCTTGCTTCATTTCTTTCTTGCCGCCACATTTACCTTCGCCACACTTGCCCTCCATATTTTTTTTCATTTCACTCTTACTGTCAGCTTTTCCTTCTTGCCCAGCTTTCTTTGCACTGTCTCCATATGCCAGCATATAACCACTGGAAAGCTCAGTCATTGCAAACGGATTAGCATGCGTCTCGGCAGTCAGGTTGGTTGCTGCCAAACTGGTGACTAATGCTGTACCCAAAGCAATTGAAACAGGCTTAATGATTTTTCTCGACATTGTTTTCTCCTCATAAAAAAGATAAATATAATCGGATCATAATAATAACCGCAAATTATTAAACAATTGCTGATTTCTTTGTTGCTTTTTTTGCTTGCGGCTCTCTGTTAAACTCAGCGCTTCAATAAATACTATAAGAATATGCTTGATAATCTAAGGAGCTTTGAATGTTTAACAAACCCAACCAGATGATTTTTTATATTAATGTATTGATCATTGTCTTTGGTGCGTTGGTTGCACTGCTTACCCCGTTTTTCGTTGTCGGATTAATTTTTGTGCTGTGTGCAACGCTGCTAGTTTTTGATCAATTCAGACAGAACAAGTTTGCTTTTACCATCTCAGATTTAAAAAAAATATTAACTGTGCATGATGATGGCGGCAATAAAGCAACATTGACGCAAATCCAAAAGACTACCGCATGTCATGTCGACAATTCAGAATACTGGTTTAAAAATATCCGCGCCATTGGCAGCATCAGCAATTTCAGAATCAACGATGGACAGCCGGATGATCAACAAAAAGAAAACGGAAACTATCATGTTTGCATGAGAATTCCACCCGAATTGAAATTAATCAATGGCTCCGATCTGACCCTAACCTGCGAATATCAAGATGCTTTTACACAAAGCGAGGGCATGCTTTCACATGTGATTGATGATGATACACAACATCTGCACATGACAGTACAACTGCCCGAAGGTCGCACAGTTTCCACTGCCCGTTTCTTCTGCAAGCATGATGGCAAAGAAGAAGCTTTATTGCCGCCGGTTATAACAGGGCAAACAAAAATTGCAGCTGATGTTAAGCATCCTAAATTGGGTGCGGAATACTGCTTACAATGGAATTGGTCCGAACCCAGTTTATTAAAGAAATTAGGCAGTTTTTTTAAATAATTATTCTCTTGTAAGTAATCTTAATCATTAATAGAGCTTAGATTATACAAATTTAAATATTGTGCACCTTCTTTCCCGCTGTCAAAAAAAGAACTCAATACCCCATTGAATTTACTTAAAGCCCTCGCTGCAGTCAGTAGCATGACTTTCGTATCGCGCATTCTCGGTTTTGTGCGCGACATCATGATTGCCCGGATTTTTGGGGCCGGAATGGCAACAGATGCGTTCTTTGTCGCATTCCGGATTCCTAACCTGCTCAGGCGATTATTTGCCGAAGGCGCATTTTCTCAGGCATTCGTTCCAATTCTTGCGGAATACAAAAATACCCGCACACCCGAAGAAACGCGCGAGTTGATTGATCATATCACCATGCTTTTGGGCATCACACTGTTTCTTGTCACGCTGATAGGAATCGCGGCAGCACCATTCATTATCTATGCTAGTGCACCAGGGTTCTCTGCTGACACGGAGAAATTCAATCTAACCGTTGAATTACTGCAAATTACATTTCCTTATATTTTATTTATTTCCCTGGTCGCGCTAGCAGGTGGCATACTCAATACTTATGGCAGGTTTAATGTACCTGCAATCACACCCGCCCTATTAAATTTGTCATTTATCGGATGTGCATTGTGGCTCACGCCACTTATCGATCCACCGATTCTTGCTCTCGCTTGGGCGGTTTTTATTGGTGGTGCCCTACAACTCATATTCCAGGTCCCCTTCCTGCTGCGCCTCAAATTACTACCCCGCATCCGTTTCCGGAGCCGGGATACGGGTGCCTGGCGTGTAATAAAGCTTATGGGGCCCGCAGTTTTCGGTGTATCGGTCAGCCAAATCAGTCTACTGATCAATACTATATTTGCGTCTTTGCTGATTACGGGCAGTGTCTCCTGGCTTTACTATGCCGATCGCTTAATGGAATTCCCCGCTGGCCTGCTAGGCGTCGCTTTAGGTACTATTCTGCTGCCATCCTTGGCGCGGCATTACACTAACAATAGCACCGAAGAATATTCCCGTTTGCTTGATTGGGGTTTAAGGATGACAATACTACTGACCTTGCCTGCGGCACTGGCGTTGGCATTATTGGCAACGCCCTTAATCACAACACTTTTTTATCATGGTGTTTTTACTGAACACGATGTATGGATGACACGTGAAGCCTTAATTGCTTACAGTATTGGATTGCTCGGATTAATTTTGGTCAAAGTCCTCGCACCGGGGTTTTATGCGCGCCAGAACATCAAAACACCTGTAAAAATCGCCATTATCACGCTGATTGCCACACAACTGATGAATCTTGCCTTTATCATTCCATTCAAGCACGCCGGGCTTGCATTAGCCATTGGGCTGGGTGCCTGCATTAACGCAGGATTGCTGTACTATAAATTATGCAGCCACAAAATTTATCAACCGCAACCCGGATGGCTTAATTTCTTTGTAAAAATATTGATCGCTTTGGCAAGTATGGGAGTTGTATTATGGTTTGCGGCAGGCAGCGACGCTTCCTGGTTTACAGATTCCACAATGACCCGTACCGCTCGGCTAAGCGGGATAATCATTATGGGCGCTTCAAGCTATTTTGCCGCTTTATGGTTTCTGGGGTTCCGCATAAAAGATTTTACCAAACAACAGACTGTGTAGAATTCTGCCCCTCTTTGCTCCATAAGCATCACTTTACTAACGGAAAACAGGCTTCTTGTTAATTTTTTGCTATACCGATTTAGTGCTTGAAATTGAGGCCTTATTCGTTTAACGTCTTAAGGTAATTATGATCAATAGCATGATTGGACGTTTATTAGTCAGTAAGGATCCAGTGATATGTTTAATTTAGGTTCCATGCTCAACTTGGGTTCCACCGACCCGGTCGTAGGTAGAGCCCATACCATAGTAGAGTATCCAGCCACCGCACTTTTCCAGTATATCGCCGATGGTCTGTTTGAGAATTATCCGCTATGGTCTCCCGAAGTTAAAGAACTTGAAAAAATTACCTCTGGGCCGGTACAACTGGGAACGGAGGGTCGACAAGTGCGCATTGATCAGGGACGCCGTACAGAATCGCGATTCAAGATATCCGCTTATGAGCCGGGTACACGCTTAACTCTTCTCGGGACATCCGATCCATTCCGCTGCACGTATGAATTACAAGCCTTCCACCCTGAGTGCTCTACCAAGTTGACATTTTCTTTTGAATTACTTGAAATTTTACCGATTATGCGCCCCCTTGAAGGACTGGTTCGTGCTGCCATCAGGGATGGGGCCGAACGCACAGTGCAAAACATCAAGCGTTTGCTCGAGACAGACAAATCCAAGCGCATTTCTTGACCCGCATTACCCATATCACGCGGTAGGCAGTTTAAGTATCTTATGAACAAAAAGGAGAATTGATGGTACAAGACACTTTTTCCAACAACCCAGTGCCACAAGTTGATGATCGTCCATTATGGGACGTGGTCTTTGCAGTTTATGGTTATCCCGCGTTATTACTAGCCCACCGGCTAAAAATATTTCCTCTACTGGCGGATGGTCCGCTAGCATTAGTAGATATCTGCAATGCACTAAACATCAAGCAACGGTCAGCAGAAGCAATCCTGACTGTAGCTACCGCATTGGGTTTCTTGTCGTTACAGGAAGGACGTTATTTTCTAACTGCGGTAACCGAAGAATATTTGCTGGAAAAAAGCCCGAATTACTTCGGTTTTTTTTGGGATCTGATGATCGATAATTATCAAGTATGTTCTTTCTCTACACTGGAAAAAGCAATTCTAACGGATTCTCCTCAGGTTTATGGCGGTGGTGATATTTTTAAATCTCATGAAGAACAAATCGAATTACTACACCGCTTCACACGTGGGATGCACAGCATCAGCATAACCTCAGCATTTGTTTGGCCTGAGGTCATGGATTTTTCACAGCATCGCGTGATGCTCGATGTGGCAGGAGGCTCAGCCGCTCACTCGATTGGCGCGGCATCAAAGTTGCCGAATCTGAAAGTTATATTTCTGGATTTTCCTCAGGTGTGCGAGATAGCTCAGGAATATATTAATCAGTATGGCTTGCAGGAGCGAATTAAAACACAACCAATCAATATTTGGAGCGACCATTGGCCGACGGCTGATCTGCATTTTTTCTCAGATGTCTATCACCACTGGATGCCGGAAAAATCTCATTTTCTAACAGCAAAAAGCTTTAACAGTCTTGAATCCGGTGGACGCATTGTGATCCATGAAATGCTCTATAACGATCAGAAAACTGGTCCATTTGCATCCGCAGCTTTCAGTATGATAATGATGGGCTGGACCGAAGGAAAGCAGTACTCCGGCCTGGAGTTATCAACGATGCTGAAGGAAATTGGCTTCGAGGACATTCAAATTCACAAAGCCTATGGCTACTACAGTATCGTAGTCGGTTGCAAGCCTTAAATTGCACCTATTTCACGTCGATCTCCAATTCCACTAGAGAACTTATTGAAATTTCCGGGGAAAAGAAGATTGTAAAAATATACATTACAGTGTCTTGCGTGCATTTCAAGACTCACTAATTGGTTCCTTTAAATCCCTGGGAGATTCGGTAATATACGCGACGCACTGGCACGCCGTGGCGTTCGATTACGCGATACTCAATTGCACCGGGTTGATCAAGCATTTTTTTGACATCATTGTCCGTCCAAATTCTTTCTAAATGACGGCGTTTCATCCCCACTTGAATGATCGGTCTATCGGTAGGGTTCTGAGAAGGAAACCAGAACTCATACATAGCGCCGCTACCGCCAAACATATTACGTGAACGAATATCCAGCTTTGTATCGCCCTGCGTATAAAAATATAGCGCACTGGCGACAGACCATTTGCTCATACCCACAACGATCGGCTCTTTGTCTGTTTGCTTTCTGACCTCGGCTGCAATTTGTTCTATCTCGGCAGCAGTCTCGCGCCAGAAATAGTGTTCCGTAAATAAATGATAAGGTACGCCTGGAATTCCGAGAACTACATAATGCAGCACAAAAGCATAACCAAAAATACAAGCGATAATGGTTAAGCGCCAGGCTGCCTGGATACGTCTGAACAGAGGACTGAGATGATCCGTATGAACGATCATCCAAGCGATGGTCGGCAATAGCGCAAGCCAGATTGGCGCGGTCCAATGAAATCGGGGCGCATCAAAAGTACTGAGTATGAAACAAATGAATATCGGAATGCCGGTAAAAACTTGTACAAATAAATGGCGTCTGTGTTCGGAATACTGGGATTCAGGTGGTTTAATAAAAAACAAGGCGCCTATTGCCGCAATAAAACCAACGGGGGTTAGTAAAATGATAATGTGGACAATGAATAAATGAACTGCAAATTTATAGTCATCTGCTAATACCCGATTCGATTGGAATGCAAAGGATATCCAGTCATTCTGATAGTTCCAGATAATGGTCGGAGAAAAGAGAAGCAATGCCAGTAGTGCCGCCAGATAGGGATGAGGCCGTTTCATCCAACGGCGCGCTGCCGGGTCTATGATGACAAATACCAAGGCGGCAATCCCCAACAATCCCAATGAATATTTCGACAAGAGTCCAAGACCGAACGCAACCCCCATGCCCAACCAAGCCGTATTTTGGTGTGCAACGAGTGCACGTTCCATGTAATACAGTGTCGCTGCCCAAGCTGCAAAGAGTGGTGCATCAGGGGTCATTAGCAGGCCGGTAGCAAATCCGACCGGCAGGATAACCAATAACAACAGTGTACGCATTGCAGTGGATTTATCGTATAAATTCCGGGCCAATGCGTACAAATAACCCATCGTTATCAATCCACAAAGCAAAGCGCCTATGCGAACACCAAATTCATTATGCCCTAGCACTGATGTGCCGAGCCAGATTAACCAAGCTACTGCAGGTGGATGATCATAAAAACTGAGATCCATGTGCTGCGCATATTGCCAATAATAAGCTTCGTCAGGAATGAGTTGCGCCAAGCCGAAATAAACCAGTCGTAACAATATGGCAAACAATACAATACCCATTGCCGCTGTGCGCCAGCGTATATCCAGTGAGAGGGGAAGCTTCTTATTGGGGAACACATAGAAAGCCGAACCCAAATAATTTACGGCTGCCGTGGTCACAATAGCGGGAAAAATGGCCAGCAGAGGCGGCATATGCCAAACGTATACCAGAAAAGCCAGTACCCCTCCGCGCAATAATAACGCCAGTGCACCAACCGTTAAAAACCGACCGAATTGATGCCAGCGTAAATAACCTTCATGATGTTCACGAAATGACCATTTTGAGTTAAAAGTATAATTGACAGTTGCTGCGATAAAAAAACTGACGAAATGAGACAAAGCAAGCCCAGCCTCACGACTGATCATCCAGTGAAAAACAAACGCATCTATTAATACACCTAGCAGTCCAACAGCTGCAAAACGTCCTGCTGTATTGAGCGTAGCCGTTCCTCCGGCTAACGTGATCAAACGCTGGATATAAGCTTGTTGGTGAAATAGCGATAGTTTCGAAGTACCGTGTGTACGATCGCGGAAGCAAATCGGTATCTCGGTTACCCGAATTCTTCCCTGATTAGCCATGAGCAGTTCAAGCAAAATTTTATAACCATGCGCATGGCTCGAAATGTTTTTTGCCAGATTCCGGCGAAATGCAAAAAAACCGGATGTGGCATCATTCACATCACAAATAGGACGCGCCATCCAACCGCCTACGCGCGATAATAATTGCCGATACAGGGGCCAATTCTCGGTGCTACCTCCCGCAATGTAACGACTACCGACAACGACATCATGGGAATTTCCTAGTATTGGCGCAACAAGAGCTGGCAATTGTTCAGGCGGGTGACTAAGATCGGCATCCATAACGACAATGACGTCATTCTTGGCCGCAGCAACACCGGTGAGTATCGAGGCGGTCAAATCCGGCGCTTCTCGGCGTTCTATCAGACGAACATTGGGTTGATTTTCCCAGTTACGCACCTTATCCTGGGTACCATCTGTCGAACCATCGTCAACAACAATTATTTCAAAAGAATCCGAAGCAAAATCCAATGCAAAGATGCGAGTTAGAAGTAAGTCAATATTCCCGGATTCATTCAATGTGGGCACTACGATGGAAAATTGTGTCATGTAGCTTGCGAGCAAAAGTAATACTGGATCGATGGCGGCATACTGTTATTTTTGTTGTTTCTGGTATTGAATTACCGCTTTATTATGGTCCGTCAAATTAGTTGAAAACTGAGATTCTCCATTACCTTTTGCAACAAAATAAAGCGCATCCGTTTCACCCGGATTAAGAGCGGCGCGGATCGAAGCAAGTCCTGGCATGGCAATGGGAGTGGGCGGTAAACCGGGGCGCGTATAAGTATTATATTCTTGATCGGTTATCAAGTCTTTTTTGCGCAAATTACCATCAAATTGTTCGCCCAGACCATAAATGATGGTTGGATCCGTTTGTAAACGCATACCTTTGCGCAACCGGTTAATAAATACACCTGCTATTTCAGCGCGATCACTTTCCAGGCCGGTTTCTTTCTCTATAATGGAAGCCAATATAAGCGCCTCATAAGGCGTGGTTAATGGCAATGATACCGCACGATCCGACCAACTGTTTTTTAAGTGATTTTGCATGTTTTGATAGGCACGCTGCAAAATTTCTATATCACTGCTATTCCTAACAAAATAATAGGTATCCGGGAAAAACAATCCTTCTGCAGCGACCTCGGATGCACCAATTAAGCGTAGAATTTCCTGTTCACTTAGTCCGATCGTAAGATTTCTAATTGCTGGATGCCCATTCAATACTTGCCTGATTTGAGCGAATGTCCACCCTTCAATGAATCTTATTTCATTCTGTATGACATCGCCTTTGGTTAGAGTTTTTAGTAATGCAGTCTGAGTAATACCTTCCGTAAATCGATAATCGCCTGCCTTGATTGCAAATTCCTGATTGTGATAGCGCGCCAATAGTATAAATGTCCATTTGTTAAGAATAATGCCGGCATCTTCCAGTTGCTGAGAGACTTGCTTCAGATTGGCGCCAGCCGGAATGGATATTTCATATGGAATTGTAGGAAATCTAACACTTGAGTGAACGTGAAGATAGAACCATGAAACAAGCAAAATGGTTATCAATGTGCTAGAAAAAAGTAGGCGTTTCAGCTTTTGCATCGCCAATGGATAAAACCTATATACGGCGGAAAACGAGCGTTCCGTTGGTTCCTCCAAAGCCAAAGGAGTTTGATAATGCAACTTTAATATTCATATCTCTAGCTGTATTGGGAATATAGTCAAGATCGCATTGTGGATCTTGATTGACAAGATTAATCGTCGGCGGCGCAATTTGATGATATGTCGCCAGTACCGAAAAAATAGCCTCTACACCACCAGCAGCACCCAACAAATGTCCAGTCATTGATTTTGTTGAATTAACGGCAAGCTTGCTGGCGTGACCCCCAAAGCAACGTTTAACCGCAATGGTCTCAGCAATATCCCCTAATGGTGTAGATGTGCCATGTGCGTTGACATAATCCACTTCCGTGGTATCGATCTCGGCATTTTTAAGTGCGTTGGACATACAACGCGCTGCGCCCTCGCCATCGTCACAAGGCGCTGTCATATGGAATGCATCTGCGCTCATGCCAAAACCGGCTAATTCAGCATATATTCTGGCACCTCGGCGTTGAGCGTGCTCCATTTCTTCCAACACCAGAACTCCGGCACCTTCACCCAGGACAAAACCATCCCGATCTATATCCCAAGGACGGCTTGCAATTTCCGGATCATCATTATGGACTGACAAAGCTTTGGCAGCGCCAAACCCGCCAATGGCAAGTGGCGTTACACAGGACTCCGCTCCACCACACACCATGACATCGGCATCACCATATTCAATCATGCGTGCTGAGTGACCAATACTATGTGTAGCTGTAGTACATGCGGTTACGATAGCTAGATTGGGGCCTTTATAGCCATACATGATAGATAAATTGCCCGCAATCATATTGATGATAGTGCTCGGTATAAAAAAAGGAGATATTTTACGCGGTCCACCCGCATGATAGGCTATATCGGTGCTCTCGATCATCGACAATCCACCAATGCCCGAACCGATATTTACACCAATTCTCTCCGCCTCTAACTGAGAAATTTCATCGATACCCGCATCCTTAACCGCTTGTATAGCTGCGGCCATGCCATAGTGAATAAAAATATCCATGCGGCGCGCTTCTTTTGCTGAAACATATTGGTGGATATCAAAATCTTTTACTTCGCCAGCGATCTGCGAAGCAAAAGCGGATGCATCAAAACGGGAAATTCTTGTAATACCAGATTTTCCTGCAATAATGCTCTCCCATGCGCTTGGAATCGTGTTGCCAACAGGGGACACAATACCCAAACCGGTCACTACTACCTTACGTTTGAACAAAATCACTCCACTTGCATGTATATAAAAACCGGAAACTAACCGACACTCGTATTAGCGGTGACGTAATCAATCGCTTCTTGGACGGTATTTATTTTTTCAGCTTGCTCATCCGGGATTTCGCATTCGAATTCTTCCTCCAACGCCATGACCAACTCCACCGTGTCGAGCGAATCAGCACCTAGATCATTAACAAAAGATGATTCGTTCTTGACTTCTGCCTCATTAACTCCAAGTTGTTCAGCTACAATTTTTTTAATACGCTGCTCAATATTTTCCATCTAGATATTTCCTTTTCAAGTAAGAAACATGTTTATTCTAACAAATTTTACATGTCGGCAGAACCGAAACATGGCTACAGATATAAAGTACAGCTTAGTTTTTGTTTGGTAATGCATTATAAGAATGGTGCATGATTATTCTGTGATTAATTTGCTTTCACAAATGATTACCTACTTAACTATGGGTTAATCCATATACATCCCACCGTTAACATGGAGTATTGTACCCGTAACATAACCGGCTGCAGACGAAGCAAGAAACGCAACCGCTGAAGCGACTTCTTCAGGACGACCCAACCGTCCTAAGGGAACATGCTGAATCAAATTTTGTTGAAACTCATCCGCCAGAGAACGAGTCATGTCAGTGTCGATGAAGCCGGGAGCAACGCAATTTACAGTAATATTGCGACTGCCAACTTCCCGTGCCAATGATTTACTAAAACCAAAGATACCTGCCTTAGCGGCTGCATAGTTTGTTTGCCCCATATTTCCCATTGCGCCGACAACAGAGGAAATGTTAATGATGCGGCCATATCGGGCTTTCATCATGGCTCGGAGAACCGCACGGCTTAACCGGAATACTGACTTTAAGTCGGTTTCCATAATTTCATCCCACTCTTCATCTTTCATACGAACCAGGAGATTATCACGTGTAATACCGGCGTTATTTACTAGTATCTCCACCTCACCAAATTTTTCCCGAATGATTTGAATAACCTGATTGATTTGTTCCGCATCATTTACGTTTAAAATAACACCGCTGCCTTGAATACCAGCCCTCTCCAAATACTGATTAATCCCTGCGACACCACTTTCGGTGGTTGCCGTACCCACGACTCGCGCGCCAAGCTGTCCTAGCTTTAATGCAATAGCTTGCCCGATTCCCCGGCTGGCGCCAGTTACTAAAGCAATTTTATTTTCCAAGATCATATCTCCTTGCATAGAGTCATGACAGTTGACTGCAAATAAACATTATTCATATAGTCTTGACATCGTTGATAGCTAGTTTGATCGCTACGCTATCAGTCAATGATAACTGTTGCAAATGCTGATCAATGCGTTTATTCAATCCGCTCAACACTTTGCCTGGCCCACATTCAACGACGTGTGTGATTTCAGCGGTCACAAAAGCCCGGACAGTATCCACCCAATGTATCGGATTTATAAGCTGCTGAACCAGAATTTCTTTAATTATCAATGGATCTGAATGCGGTTTTACATCAGTATTATGCAAAATTGGGATTTTAGGCGCCTGCAGGGTGACATGCTGCAATTGCAAGCGCATACTTTCAGCTGCCGGTTTCATTAGAGAACAGTGTGAAGGAATACTCATGGGCAGCATGATCGCACGCTTTGCTCCTTTCGATTTCGCCAATTCAATTCCTTGCAGAATTGCATTTCTGTGTCCGGCGATAACGATCTGACCCGGTGAGTTAAAATTGGCTGGCTCGAGAGATTCCCCATCACCCTGATTTGTAATATCGCGACAAATTGTTTTGATGGTTTCGTCATCCAATCCGAGAATCGCGGCCATTCCGCCAACCCCTTCCGGCACGGCTTGTTGCATAACTTGTGCGCGGAAGCGCACCAATGACAGCGCATCGGCAAAACCCAGCGCTTCCGATGCAACCAACGCGGTGTATTCCCCCAGACTATGTCCTGCCAGCAGCACTGGTTCTTTGCCGCCCAGGCTAATCCAGGCACGATACACCGCTACCCCCGCAATCAACATGAGGGGTTGCGTATTCAAAGTAAGATTAAGTTCCTCTTCAGATCCGGAATTTGCCATCGACCAGAAATCCTGCTTGAGGATATCGGAAGCTTCTTGAAAGGTTTCTTGAATGATGGGCAACTCTTTATACCCATTCATCATTCCAACCGATTGTGATCCTTGACCTGGAAATACGAATGCAAATTTCATGATTACCACCGCAGCAAAACTGCTCCCCATGTAAAACCACCACCCACACCTTCCATCAATATCAATTGATCAGGCTGAATTCGTCCGTCTCTTACAGCCATATCCAGCGCAAGTGGAATGGAGGCCGCTGAGGTATTTCCATGCTTATCCACTGCTACTACCACTTTTTCCATGGGTAATCCCAATTTCTTTGCGGTCGATTGAATAATCCGGATATTGGCCTGATGAGGAATCAGCCAATCAATATCAGTGGATTGCAAATTGTTTCCTGCAACTGCCTCATGCACGACCTCTTCCAGGACTTTGACTGCGAATTTAAAAACGGCATTGCCTTCCATGTTGATGTAGGGCGTGCCATGCACTTTGCCGCCACTAATGCACCCAGGGGCGGATAGAATATTACTATGACTGCCACTGGCATGGAGATGAGTTGACAAAATCCCGGGTTGATCACTGCGCGATAGTACGACAGCGCCCGCACCGTCGCCAAATAAAACACAGGTGCTACGATCATTCCAATCGAGTATCTTTGAGTAGATTTCACTCCCAACCACTAAGGCATTGCGGCATTTTCCCGAACTGACAAACATATCGGCTGTCGCCAATGCATAAACAAAGCCACTGCAAACTGCCTGCACATCAAATGCCGGACAGTTTTCGATCCCTAATTTATTTTGCAGAATGCAAGCCGTACTTGGAAAAATCATGTCGGGTGTGGTAGTGGCGACAATGATAAGATCAATGTCTTTTCCAGTTACGCCTGCAGCCTGCATGGCGCTCTGGCATGCATACAATGCGAGATCGCTGGCAACCTGGTCCTCTGCGGCAATATGCCGTTGCGTAATACCCGTCCGTGTTCGTATCCATTCATCACTGGTATCAACCATACGTTCCAGATCGAGATTGGTAAGCACTTTTTCCGGTAAATAACTGCCTGTTCCAGTGATTCTTGAATACATCATCTTGTAACTTCTTTAGAGGGAAGCTGTGGATGTCGGGAGAACTCAGCAACCCGTTCACTAATCCGTCGCAACATTCCACCACGAACTTCATCTGCAGCTCGTTTTATGGCAAAACCAAAAGCATACTTATCTGCCGAACCATGACTCTTAATGACTATACCGCGCAAACCCAGAAAACTTGCGCCGTTATAGCGTCGGTGATCAACACGGCGTTTGAACGAATTAATTACAGGCATTGCAATCACACCTGCTATCTTTGTCAACAAATTACGCTTGAATTCTTCGCGCAAATAAGTCGCCAGCATTTGTGCCAAGCCCTCCGATGTTTTTAAGGTAATATTACCAACGAATCCATCACAAACTACAACATCAGTTGTTCCTTTATAGATATCGGTACCCTCGACATTACCATAAAAATTAAGTCCGCTATCCCGCAATAATTCGGCTGCCTGCTTGACTATCTCGTTTCCTTTGATTTCTTCTTCACCAATATTGAGTAGCCCAACGCTTGGATACGCCTTGCTTTCCACTGAAGATACCAAGGATGCGCCCATGATTCCAAATTGAAACAAGTGTTCGGCTGTACAATCGACATTTGCTCCCAGATCCAAAACGTAAGTATGACCAATACTGGTGGGTAGGATTACAGCAAGTGCCGGGCGGTCAACACCGGGAATCGTTTTCAATACAAACCGGGAAGTTGCCAATAATGCGCCTGTGTTTCCGGCACTGATACAGGCCTGCGCCTCACCTGTTTTAACCAGATTGATGGAAACTCGCATGGAAGAATCCTTTTTACCACGCAGAGCTACTGCCGGTGATTCATCCATACCGACCACTTCGCTTGCCGGATGCAGACGTATTCTCGGTCCCAGCTCCAAATTTGCCGCACGAAGTTCAGCTTCGATAGCATCGGGAATACCGACAAGAATAATATTAGCCTCAGGATCGCTGTGTAAATAATCAAGCGCTGATGGAACTGTGACATGCGGACCATGATCGCCGCCCATACAATCTATTGCTACAGTAATATCCAATTTTAGTGCTCTTGTGACTTAGAGAAATCTATATTCAGGATGTAGTAGCAATAAAAAAACTTTAATCGTTTTTCGTTTTAACAACTTTCTTGCCACGATAATATCCATTTGGACTAATATGGTGACGTAGGTGAATTTCTCCAGTACTGGGTTCCACGGCTAAAGGCGGATTAGTCAGAAAATCATGCGAGCGATGCATACCGCGTTTTGATGGTGATTTTTTATTTTGTTGAACTGCCATTGCGATAACTCCTTAAACTTAATGTGTCTTTTTTAATGTTGCCAATACTGCAAAGGGATTTTCTGATTGCTTTTTGTCAGCCAGATTATCTGCAGCTGATTTTAGTTTTAGTGAATTACACTCACCATCCGCATGACGTGATGAAATCGACAAACCAAGAATTACCTCATCTTCAATTAAATTGATCACATCTAAATCAGGTACTGCTAAAATCGCATCAATAGTATTGTCTTCATCAGCCTGTTGCAGCTCTATCTCGTTTTTTGCCAGCAACAAAAACGTCTTCAGGTCAATCTTGTAAGCCAGTTTTTCAAGGCAGCGCTGACAATTAAGATGAATTTTGCCTTTTACTTCCAACTGCAAACCAGGTTTTGCATTCTTGTCGAGTCGGCCACTGATTTGATAGATTAGCTCCCCTTTTTTGTCAAACAATAAGTCATGCAAACGCACAAGATCAATTACCGGGATTTTACCATGACGTATACCCGCATTTTGAACAAAATCTATAGGATCTATTATTAACCTAACAGACATAAGGCGCGCATGTTATATTTTTTACTCTTAAGTGTCAAAAAATACAGAAGAAAACTTTGAAAACAAAAAACGACTCTACACCGCAGATTATACTGGGATCCGGCTCTATTTATCGCAAAGAATTACTTCAACGATTACAAATTTGCTTTGAAACCAGCAATCCACAAATTGATGAAACACCGCTAATCAATGAATCTCCTGACCAAACAGCCGCACGTTTAGCTGAGGCAAAAGCCCGCGCGGTAGCCAGAGTTTATCCACAAGCACTTATTATCGGCTCAGATCAAGTGGCAGCATTAGGAGACATTCGTCTTGGCAAACCATTGAATCACACCAATGCCGTGGAGCAATTGCGACAAACTCAAGGGAAGGAAGTTGTTTTTTATACCGCTGTATGTGTTCTGAATAGTTTTACAGATAAGCTGCAAATACGTGTTATTCCCTACCATGTGAAATTCCGGCGATTGAGTGACCAGCAAATCGAGAATTACTTATTAAAAGAGCAACCTTATCAATGTGCCGGCAGCGCAAAATCTGAAGGGCTCGGTATTGTACTTATCGAACGAATGACGGGAGACGATCCTAGCGGATTGATCGGATTACCTCTTATCACTTTAATCGATATGCTGACTCTTGAAGGGGTCAAGATAATTTAAAAAACTCAGAATCTGAATTTTTTAATAAAATTTCCTAATTGCAAATGGCATGATAATGTGAAATGATTTCGACTATTCAAGATTTACATTATTTGTAGATTGACATATCCATGCGAAAATATCCTACTCATCCACTCATCCTTATGCTGATTATCAGTATACTGACGAATGGATTAAGCTTGTCTTTTAGAGGGGAAGTTTTCGCTCACGAACTGGATCATATCCGTCAATCCTTATCCGCGGATCCTGCGACACATCTGGAATTGCATCAGAGTAATGTAGCCTGGGATGGTGTTGATCTGGATGCAGTCACTCATCTATGTCTACACTCCGTAGGGCAATACCAGCCGTTTTTCTTTAATTCTTTTCCGCATATTCCGGATCTGATCATTACAGAAGCTATTACAGTATTCATTTCTTCATTTATTCCGGAAACCATTCCGGATTTGCCCTTGCGCCCTCCTCGAAACATTCTTCTAGGCTAGTTTAAAGAACTTTGATCGTTGTGAGTTAGATTTATTGATTCACAATCATATAGGTACAGATCAAATTAAATTTGATGATGTGCTCTATAGATCTATAAATGCATAAACAGACGACGGAGGAATTCCATGAGACTAATCAGTCTGTCTAGAACGCCATACAGTTGTGTGGCAAAAGAATTACGAATCATGATACTGAGTTGTATTCTATGTCTGGGTTTTTCATCTCAAATAGAAGCCGGTGCCGATACCTTCAGTAACGCATCAAACCGGATGAATGATTATTCCGCCACACCATCGATCAATGAGATGAGTGATCTTACGTTGCATGATGCGATCAATCTGGCATTACTTCGCAATCCGGAGCTGGCAGCTTTTTCCAAAGAAATACGCGCATTGGAAGGAGTAACGCTGCAAGCCGGGTTACTCAAAAACCCAGAATTATCGGTGAATGTTGAAAATGCTGGAAATATCCAGAAGATACGTGGTGACCTTAATGCACCCGACTCGATCGTGCAAGAAGTTGTACAGCAGGTTACGACAATACGCATTGGTCAATTAATCGAGTTAGGTGGCAAGCGTACCGCCAGAGTGAATGCCGCATTACTTGGAGAAGAACTGGCAGCCAAAGATTATGAAGCCAAACGCATCGAGATTATTGCTCGAGTTGCCAGTGTGTTCACAGAAGTGCTGGCTGCGCAGGAGCGGCTTAAGCTGGCCGCAGAAACCAATCAAGTGGCGCAAAACGTGGTCAGCACCGTCACTGGGCGGGTGCAAGCGGGAAAAGTGCCCCCCATAGAAGAAACCCGGGTGAAAATAGGCCTGTCGACGACGCGTATTGAGCAGGAGCAAGCACAACGAGATCTGATATCCGCACGCAGGCGGTTAGCGCTGTTATGGAACAGCTCCTCGCCGCAATTCAATATCGCCATTGGCGATCTGAAAATAATAATTGCACCGCCGGACTTTCACGTACTTGAAAAAAAGGTACTAGATAACCCACTGGCGCTTCGCGCCATAAAAAATATTGAGCATCGTAAAGCCTTACTGGAAGTTGAACAAACCCGCCGCATTCCCAACTTGACTTTAACTGCGGGAATCGTGAACTATGCTGTCGTCGGGGGTAACACAGCCGTAGCAAGCATAATGATGCCATTACCACTATTCGATCGCAATCAAGGCAATCTTAAAGAAGCTTATCAGCGAGTGGATAAAGCCGAAGATGAACAGACGATGACGGAACTCAGGTTGAAAACCGAATTGGCGCAGACTTATGAAGCCATGCTAGCAGCCTGGAATGAGATTAACCTATTACGCGACGAAATTTTGCCTGGCGCCAAGAATGCTTTTCATGTGATGCGCAGAGGTTATGAATTGGGAAAATTTGGCTTGCTGGAGTTGCTGGATGCGCAGCGCGTACTGTTTCAGAATCAATTGCTCCATGTCCGCGCACTGGCAAATTATCAACGCTTGCTGAATGACATAGAACGCCTGATTGCAGCGCCTATCGATAGCATTCTAAATCATCGTGGTGCAGAGAAAAAGGCTAAGGAATAAATTATGGACAAAGCGCGATTAATAGCAATTTTGAGTGTGATCACCGTTGGAATTATATTGAGTGGGTTGATTTTAACCGTGGATAAGCCATCCGGGGTTTCAATGAAGATGGAAGACACTCATGCCAGTGAAGAATCAATCGAAGATCAGATTGCTACTGGGCCAAGAGGAGGCAAACTGTTTACCGATCATGATTTCAGCGTGGAACTAACCATTTTTGAGAAAGGAGTGCCTCCCCAATTCCGGGTTTATTTATATGAAAAGGGTAAATTGTTACCACCAACCTCCGCTGCTGTTGCCATCACATTAACCCGTTTAGGCGCACCGGCGCAATTGTTTCGATTTACTCCGGAAGCGGATTATTTACTAGGGGATCAAATCGTCGAAGAACCCCATTCTTTTGATCTCGCCATTGCCGTGGAACATGACAATAAATTGATGCGTTGGAGCCATAGTCAGATTGAAGGACGAGTGGAAATACCGGATGAAATGCTAAAAAGTATGGGTATCGAGCTCCTCACTGCAGGAGCGGCGATTATCAAACCCAAACTGAGACTTCCGGGAGAGGTAATCTTCAATGAACACAACATCGTGCGCGTAGTGCCACGGGTTCCCGGCATGGTGAGTGCGGTGCATGCCCATCATGGCCAGCACGTAAAAAAAAATGATGTCCTGGTCGTCATCGAAAGCCCAATGCTGGCAGACTTGCGCAGTCAATATTCTGTGGCAAAAAAACGGCTGGTACTGGCGAAAACGACTTACGAGCGAGAAAAACAATTGTGGGAAGAAAAAATCAGCGCCAAGCAGGAATTTCTTTTGGCGGAAGAGTTATGGAATGAAGCCCAAATTGCCCTGGAATTGGCTACAACCAAATTACGCGCTTTAGGCGTGCAACCCGAATCCGGATTCTTGAAAACAAACATTACTCAGTATGAAATACGCGCCCCAATTTCCGGAATCATCATTGCCAAGGCTGTTGCTCTTGGTGAAGTGCTCAAGGAAGACAGGGAAATTTATACTGTCGCGGATGTATCGACAGTATGGACGGCTGTTACAGTTTATCCAAAGGATCTCAACGTGATTCGGGTGGGCCAGAAAGTTGCCGTTAAAGCAACGGCTTATGATATAGAGAGTGAAGGAACCGTGACTTACATCTCCACCCTGATCGGCGGACAAACACGCACGGCAACAGCCCGGGTTGAGCTGGATAATGCTGATGGCAAGTGGCGTCCCGGCATGTTTATAAACGCTGAGCTGGTGGCGGAAGAAATTGCAGTACCTGTCGCCGTTTCTGTTGATGCCATTCAAACGTTCCATGACTCGTCGGTAGTATTCGGCCGCTATGACCAGTATTTCGAAATTCGTCCTTTGAAGCTGGGGCGCAGTGATGGTGACATGGTTGAAGTCCTCGAAGGATTTGCCCGCGGTGAACAATACGCCGGGGGAAACAGTTTTGCACTTAAGGCAGAACTAGGTAAAGCGGGCACAACGCACGACCATTAAAGCATAACCTGATCAAAGCGGAAATCACCATCATGTTTGAACGCATTTTACATCTATCCATCTATCAACGCGGTATCGTGCTGATAGCGGTGCTGGCAATGGCTGCATTTGGCATCTACAACTACCTCAAACTACCTATTGACGCTGTGCCGGACATCACCAATGTGCAGGTACAAATCAACACCACAGTCCCCGGTTATTCACCTCTGGAAGCTGAGCAACGTATCACCTTTCCGATTGAGATGGCGATGGCCGGTTTACCCAATCTTGAATACACCCGATCTCTCTCGCGTTATGGGTTATCGCAAGTTACGGTAATTTTTAAGGACGGCACTGATATTTATCTGGTACGGCAATTGGTCAGTCAACGGATCCAGGAAGCCAGAAACCGGTTACCGGCCGGAATCGTACCTACGATGGGACCTATTTCCACAGGTCTGGGTGAAATCTTCATGTGGACTGTCGATGCGGAAAAAAATGCGCGCAAGCCGGATGGCACTCCGTATACAGCGACTGATTTGCGCGAGATTGAAGACTGGATTATCAAGCCGCGAATGCGTATGGTGGAAGGAATCACTGAAGTCAACTCCGTCGGTGGTTATGTCAAGCAATTTCATGTGACACCTTATCCTGAGAAATTGATTTCATTCGGGCTCACATTGCAAGACTTGGTACTTGCGCTGGAACGTAATAATCTCAATGTAGGTGCCGGCTATATTGAGAAAAGCGGCGAACAGTATCTGGTCAGAGTACCTGGGCAGGTGGTGAATCTGGCCGAAATCGGCGAGATCATTCTGAGCAGTAATCAAGGCGTGCCGATACGAATCAAAAACGTAGCTGATGTACTGATTGGCAAGGAGTTACGCACTGGCGCCGCAACCCAGAACGGCAAGGAAGTAGTGCTGGGCACGGCACATATGCTGATCGGGGAAAATAGCCGCATCGTTTCACAGGCAGCAGCGGAAAAACTGGCCGAAATCAACCGTAGCCTGCCTGCCGGTGTGGTTGCAACACCTGTTTATAACCGAACCACATTGGTCGACAAAACCATCAGCACAGTTTCAAATAATCTGCTGGAAGGCGCCGCATTGGTCATTGTCGTATTGTTCATAGCACTTGGTAACTTGCGTGCCGCCCTGATTACCGCCCTGATTATTCCCCTGTCAATGCTGTTCACTATCAGCGGCATGGTGGCCAACAATGTCAGCGCCAATCTGCTGAGCCTAGGTGCACTTGATTTTGGCATTATCGTCGATGGTGCTGTCATTATTGTCGAAAACTGTATTCGCCGCCTTTCCCTTGAACAAGGACGGCTGGGGCGAGAATTGACGCCTGCTGAGCGCTTCGAAATTGTTTTTGATGCTTCCAAGGAAGTAAGGCGGGCGCTGCTGTTCGGACAAATTATTATCATGGTGGTTTATTTACCGGTATTCGCATTGTCCGGAGTTGAAGGAAAAATGTTCCATCCAATGGCCTTCACGGTTCTACTGGCATTGTTAGGAGCGGTATTTCTATCGGTGACATTTGTACCGGCAGCCGTGGCTATGTTCCTCTCTGGAAAGATGATGGAAAAAGAGGGAGCTACCGTGCTATGGGCTAAGAAAATCTATGCCCCTACACTGGATGCCGCCATGGATAACAAGGGATTGACGGTTACCATCGCCGCTGTCATTGTGGTATTGTCCCTGTTGCTGACTACACGCATGGGCAGTGAATTCATTCCCAGTCTCGATGAAGAGGATATCGCACTGCATGCAATTCGGATACCCGGCACAAGTCTGAGTACAGCCATTGAAATGCAGAATGAGTTGGAAGCAACGATCAAGAAATTTTCTGAAGTCAGTCGGGTATTTTCTAAAATCGGTACCGCAGAGATTGCCACCGACCCGATGCCACCCAGCGTCGCGGATATTTTTATCATTCTAAAACCGCAATCCGAATGGTCTGAAAAGTATCGCAACAAAGAAGAATTAATCACGGCGATGGAACAAGCGGTACTAAAAGTGCCAGGCAATAACTATGAATTCACGCAACCGATACAGATGCGATTTAACGAACTATTATCCGGGGTGCGTGCGGATGTCGCGGTAAAAGTATTTGGCGATGATCTCGACGTGATGCTCAATGTCGCTGAACAGATTGAGAAAATCGTCAAGGCCGTTCCTGGTGCAGCAGATGTACGGATCGAACAAATCACGGGGCTGCCGGTATTATCAATTCAAATGGACCGGACAAAAATGGCGCGTTACGGTCTCAATGGCAGCGATGTACAGGATGCCATCAATATTGCGATTGGTGGCAGAACTACCGGTTTGATTTTCGAGGGCGATCGCCGTTTCGAACTGCAAGTGCGTTTACCGGAACAGATTCGCGGTGATATCGAAACACTTAAGCGCTTGCCAATCAAACTTCCGGTACTGAATATGCCCGGAGGCCAGAATACACCAGTTACCGCTTTGCCCATCTACGTCGCATTAGGCGAAGTAGCCGATCTGCAAATTGTCACAGGCCCTAATCAAATCAGCCGCGAGAACGGCAAGCGCCGGGTGGTAATCACTGCGAATGTACGTGGACGCGATATCGGCTCTTTCGTCAATGAAGCAGAAAAACTCATCGAGAAGCAAATAAAAATTCCAGCGGGCTACTGGCTTGCCTGGGGCGGACAATTCGAGCAGCTGATTCTGGCAGCGGAACGCTTGCAGATTGTCATTCCACTGGCGCTTTGTCTAGTATTTTTTTTGCTTTACACCATGCTTGGCAGCTTTCGCGATAGCTTGCTGGTGTTTAGTGCAGTTCCCTTGGCAATCACCGGTGGAATCGCGGCTTTATGGCTACGCGACATTCCCTTGTCGATTTCCGCCGGTGTAGGGTTCATCGCCATGTCTGGCGTAGCGGTATTGGATGGCTTGGTGTTGTTGTCGTTTATCCGCGATCTGCGACAGCAGGGGCTCACACTCGACGACGCCATTCGAACCGGTTCTCTCATGCGATTACGTCCGGTTCTGATCACGACTTGGGTGGAATCATTGGGTTTCCTGCCCATGGCGCTCAGCACCAGTACCGGCGCCGAAGTACAACGTACACTCGCAACGGTGATGATTGGCAGTACATTATCTCAATCTCTGTTATCTTTGCTGGTATTGCCGGTGCTGTATCGAATCGTGCATGGTAGGAATATAAGTAAGAAATAATCCAGACAAGTCTTGGACAATCCGCTTGATATGTGTCGGCAGGAAAATCCTGAGCTTGAAGAAGTACTATAAGGCAGGTTTCTCCCGGGAAAGATCGCTCTAGAAAGTTATTGAACCGCATCACCATTCTAGCAAAGCATCCTGCACAGATTATGAATAACACTGAAATAACATAGACATAACCCACTCAATATCTGTATGTTTGTATCTTGATCAAACCTGCTAAAACAGCTTCTGGGCAATTAAGAAAAAATTTTTAAACTTGGTAATGTTCCGTCATTCTCTACAAAATATACTTAAAAGATTTTTTTTGCGCGAAATAGAATTCAGTCTATCAATCAAATAATTACAGTTTCTTCTTCAAATAATAGTATTACTTTGCCATCATTATCCATATCAATCGTCACTTTACCACCATTGACTAAGCGCCCGAACAATAATTCATCGGCAAGCACACTACGAACTGTGTCCTGGATTAAGCGTTCCATGGGTCGCGCGCCCATTAACGGATCAAAACCATGTTTCGCAAGATATTTACGCAACCTCTCCGTAAACGTTGCCTCGACCTTTTTCTCTTGCAACTGACTCTCAAGCTGAATCAAAAACTTATCAGAGACTCGCAAAATAATTTCTTGATCTAAGGGAGCAAAAGAAACAATCGCATCAAGCCTATTACGAAATTCGGGAGTAAATAATTTTTTAATATCAATTAATTCATCACCAGCAGAATTTGATTTTGTGAACCCGATTGAAGATTTTGTAAGTGCTTCAGCACCTGCATTTGTTGTCATGATAATGATGACATTACGTAAATCCGCTTTACGCCCATTATTATCAGTCAATGTTCCATAATCCATAACTTGCAGAAGGATATTAAAAATATCTGAATGCGCTTTCTCAATCTCATCCAATAATAAAACCGAATAGGGATGTTTAATCACCGCCTCAGTTAATAATCCGCCCTGATCGTACCCCACATAACCAGGTGGCGCACCAATCAGCCGTGATACTGCGTGACGTTCCATATACTCGGACATATCGAAACGATGCAAATGAACACCCAAAGCATAAGCCAATTGCCTCGCTACTTCAGTTTTCCCCACACCTGTTGGACCTGTAAAAAGAAAAGAGCCAACTGGCTTTCTTGAATTACCCAGTCCGCTTCTTGCCATCTTAATAGCTGCTGTTAATGTATTAATTGCATTATCTTGCCCAAAAACAACTGCTTTCATATCACGCCCCAAAGTTTTTAACTTACTACGATCATTTGTAGAGATATTCTGTGACGGAATTCTTGCGATCTTAGCGACCACACTTTCAATTTCTCCTTTACCAATAACCTTGCGTTTCTTTGATTTTGGCAATAGTCGCTGCGCAGCACCAGCTTCATCAAGCACATCTATGGCTTTGTCTGGTAAATGTCTATCATTAATGTATCTTTCTGATAATTCTGCAGCAGAAACCAATGCGCTACTGGTATATTTAACCTTGTGGTGCTGCTCATAGCGTGACTTCAGACCTCGTAAAATGACGACTGTCTCATCCACGCTCGGCTCGTTGACTTCTATCTGCTGAAAACGCCTTGATAATGCATGGTCTTTCTCAAAAATTCCACGATACTCACTAAAAGTTGTCGCACCGATACAACGCAATTGCCCAGTATTTAGAATCGGTTTTAGCAAATTTGAAGCATCCATAACTCCACCCGAGGCAGCACCAGCACCAATAAGCGTATGAATCTCATCAATAAATAGAATTGCAGCGGGATTATCAGTCAATTGCTTCAGTAAAGTTTTTAAGCGCTGCTCAAAATCTCCCCGGTATTTTGTACCCGCTAATAAAGCCCCCATATCGAGCGAGTAAATCTGATGCTTTAAAAGTAATTCGGGCACATTCTCCTCGACAATTCGTTTTGCCAAACCTTCTGCGATTGCAGTTTTCCCAACACCTGCCTCTCCAACCAGTAATGGATTATTTTTACGGCGCCTACACAGGATTTGTATTACACGTTCGATTTCTTTTTCACGCCCCACCAAAGGATCAATTTTATTTATTAACGCCAAGTGATTTAGATTTACCGTATAATTCTCAAGCAGTCCAGCAGAGCCTAACTCATGCTCCGTATCGCTCTCATTCGCAGTTTTAGTATCATTTTCCTGTGATATTTTCTTAATACTGTGAGAAATGTAATTCACTACGTCCAAACGTGTCACGCCTCTTTGATGCAAGAAATAAACTGCATGCGAATCTTTTTCTCCAAATATTGATACTAATACATTCGCACCAGTTACCTCCTTTTTTCCAGATGACTGAACATGCAATATGGCACGTTGAATAACTCGCTGAAAACCCAGTGTAGGTTGCGTATCAACCTCTTCATCACCTTTAATTACCGGGGTATGATGTGTTATGTGATCTACTAGTACTGTTCGCAAATCTTCTATATCTACCAAACAGGCATTTAATACTTCAGCAGCACTAGCATTATCTAGCATCGCCAACAACAAGTGTTCTACCGTAATGAATTCATAGCGCTTTTGTCTCGACTCTACGAATGCCATGTGCAAGCTAACTTCTAAATCTGGTGCAATCATTTTAGTTTTCCTCCATTACACACCTCAGTGGATGCTGATTTCTTCTACTAAATTCAATGACCTGCTTGACTTTAGTACTTGCAATATCACCAGGGTATATACCACACACACCCACTCCTTCTGTATGTACCTTTAACATTATCAATGTCGCCTGTTCTTGATTCATGGAGAAAAACGACTTTAGTACTTCAACTACAAACTCCATTGGAGTGAAATCATCATTCAATAGTAAAATTTTATAAAGAGGGGGGGGTTTGTACTTAACCTTCTCTTGCGAAAGTTTAACGGTTTCAGACTTACTTTCCGTCATGAATGTTTCCTATTCAAACTGATAAATTTTCAATCATAAAATATAGTACAAAAAGACTCTACTACACTAGAGATATAAACATATTTAACGATTACGACAAAATTTTCAAGTATCTTGAGACAATTACTTTTCTCTTAATCGCAAAAATGGCATCACCACAGTATTTTAAATACAGAACGATACAAGAAATGAATCTCAAAGAAGATTAATAAAATTGGGCATCAAACTTAATTCTATTTCGGCTCAGGTTAAAAATGTTTCGCTTGTATTACTATTGCATCATTACACAATCTGTTTGAGTGCAGCAACAATGTATAGAATAGCCCTTATTTAATGCTCTGCAACTGCATCAGTGTCACCGATTCTTAAAGTGTGTTTGATTCAGTTGTTCGAAAGTTATTCACGGCCTGAAATGTAAAGCTCCATACAGCGATGATTTCAACTTTTTTGAGAGGTCATCATATGTTACAACAATATTTCTCGTTCTTTACGTTGTTGTCAATGATAATTCCTGAAAAAACAGAAACAATAAAAGCTGAATTACGAGAAGCCAGTACAGAATACAGCAATCGTTTTTCAATAAACCGTTAAATGGGTATAGCCGGAAAGTTTGTCTATAAGCAACAACATCATTCTTAATTTCACCATGGCATTATCGTTAGAATACTTTGATCGTGATTTGGTAAATTCGATGATGCATAGCTTTTCCTGCAGTCTGGCGCCTTTGCTTTGTAAAATTGACGAGCTTCGAACCGTTATGACACGAAAATCCAAGGAGATAAACGCAAGCAAATAACCTCATTGATCTCTCACTCAGATGCTCACAAACTGAATTTGTGAGCGCAATGGACCACATAGTAGAGACACCCCACTGCCCTGACTACCTTGGTTGTAGACCTTATGCGGATGTAATCGATAACCAAAGCGAAGTAAAGTACTCAACGTTTTCTCTCATGCACACCAACAGGGCGAGTATTCGGTTTATACTGCTTTATCTTAATATACGTGATCAGCTCATAAAGAAATTGCATACATTTGAGCATGACATCCTGCATCCTCTTCCAGAAATGCTCCTACTTGCGCTAGATTTGTTGTTTGTAGCGTATATTCCATTCAGGTCGATTGCTATGTCTCGCATAATGAACAAAGCAGAATCTAATCACTCAGTTTTATTCATTGGAAATGCGACAACGCCTTCAAATTCATTTCATGGTGGAGAGACTACCGCTTGACTTTAATCCAGGATTTGCGTAAAACAGCAAATGGCGTTTGGTTTCAAGTTTTTTATGGATCGATTTTGTTCATAAATAGTCTTGAATTTCAGATAGTATTAGGGTTTCCGGCCCAGTTTTTATATAGGAAGTAGAAATGGCAACAGGTACAGTAAAATGGTTCAATGATTCTAAAGGTTTTGGTTTTATTACTCCTGATGACGGTAGCGAGGATTTGTTTGCACACTTCTCGGCAATCAATATGTCTGGTTTTAAAACCCTTAAAGAAGGTCAAAAAGTGAGCTTTGATGTCACTCAGGGACCAAAAGGGAAACAAGCCTCAAATATCCAGGCCACCTAACTTTCATAACTACTGGCCTAGAAACTTAGTCTTATAATTATAAGCTGGCCAAAACAATAAAAAATTTTCTCTATATAAGAGCCCCTTTGCTTTGTTGTGCTACACCTAGCAAGGGGTATTACATTACTTTAGAGCTTTTCCATCTACCTCGATAGTCAATAAAATAACATTCCGTTAGTGCTTAACTCATAGAATTAATCATTGCATTACCAAAATCCGAGCAGGAAACTTTCTTAACGTTAGTCATCTGCCGGGCGAAATCATAAGTAACAATTCCGTTCTGAATAGTCTTTTCCATAGATTTAATAATCTTATCAGCGGCTTCAATCCAACCAATATGTCGCAGCATCATTTCCGCTGATAGTATTATTGAACCAGGATTTACTTGATTTTTTCCAGCATATTTAGGTGCTGTGCCATGTGTTGCTTCGAAAACCGCCACTATATCGCTGAGATTAGCGCCGGGTGCTATCCCAATCCCACCCACCTGCGCAGCCAAAGCATCGGATATATAATCTCCATTCAAATTCAGTGTTGCAACAACATCATACTCTTCTGGGCGAAGTAAGATTTGTTGAAGAAAAGCATCAGCAATTACATCTTTGATAATAACTCCACCCATTGTCGAGGGTAACTTCATCCACGGTCCGCCATCCAGCAGCTCCGCTCCGAATTCACGAGCAGCCAATGCGTAACCCCACTTTTTGAATGCGCCTTCAGTAAACTTCATAATATTACCTTTATGCACCAATGTAACCGACTTACGTTTGTTATCAATGGCATACTGAATCGCTCTTCGAACAAAACGCTCCGTTCCTTCTTTTGAAACCGGTTTAATACCGATACCAGAAGATCGAGGAAAACGTATACTAGTCACCCCCATATCTTTAATCAGAAAATCAATAACCTTTATCACAGATTCTGATTCCGCTTCCCATTCTATGCCCGCATAGATATCCTCAGAGTTTTCACGAAAAATAACCATATCTGTTTTTTCTGGATTTCTTAATGGACTTGGAACGCCACAAAAATAGCGTACAGGTCTCAAACAAATATATAAATCCAGTTGTTGGCGTAAAGCTACATTAATTGAACGGATTCCACCGCCAACCGGAGTTGTTAACGGACCTTTAATTGAAACCACAAATTCTTCAGCAGCTTGCAATGTCTCTTCCGGCAACCATACATCTGGTCCATAAATTTGAGTTGATTTTTCGCCCGCATAAATTTCCATCCATGAAATCTTTCGTTGCGCTCCATAAGCTTTCTCAATGGCTGAATCAACAACACTACGCATCACTGGAGTAATATCAACACCAATTCCATCGCCTTCAATAAAAGGAATTATTGGATTGTCGGGCACCACTAATGAATAATCATCATTAACCTTAATGCGCTCTCCCTTACTAGGCACCTTTATATGCTGATACATAATCTCTCCAAGAATTCAAAAATGCAATTTGCAAGAAAAATTCTGTCAATTTAAAATAATAGACTTAGCTTCTGTACATTATACGTGTAAACACAATACCTTTCCACGCCTGACCCGGTTTCATTCATACATATGGCATTACTTCGAATTTGTATCAGTATCAACCCGGCCACTGACTCTATAACACATTTTTGGAGTATCTCATTCTCTCATAATGAATATTAACCTTTTAATTCCCAATTTATTTTGGTCCGAGACTTCACAGTTAGAAATCTACGATGGTTTATCAATTCATTCTTTAGAAACACTACTATCTAAAGGCATTTCCACAGCAAATTCATCTTTTGAAATGGAAACTTGGTTGTGTAAGCAATTTAATTTGGAGCAACAACATGAAAGCTGGCCTATTGCACCATTGATGTTAAACATTGATGCTCCCTCATTGGCAAAAACAAGTAAAGATTTCTGGATGTGTGCCGATCCTGTTCATCTCCGAATTGAACAAAACCATATCATGCTAGCAGATAGCCAATCTTTCAAAATTTCTCCAGAAGAAGCGGAGCAGCTCGTACAGGACTTGAATCGGGATCTCGGTAACGCGAATTTTATTTTTTCAGCTTTCCATCCGCATCGCTGGTACATTCAAATACCTAGGGCACCTGAAATACAAACATATCCACTCAGTCAAGTCACATGCAAAAACATTAATAATTTCTTGCCGACAGGCAAAGACAGTATCATCTGGCATAAAATCTTTAACGAAGTACAAATGCTGCTGCATGAGCACCCCATTAACCAAGCCCGCGAATCTCGCGGTGAACTGATCATCAATAGTATTTGGCTTGGAGGAGGAGGAAACATACTTCAGTCAATACATTCTCCTTATACACATATATGGAGCAATGATGACTTTTCTCAGTCACTAGCACTAGCTAGCAGTATTAATCACTTAAATTTACCTATTGATGTTAACAATTGGCTCCAAACTGAGATACCGGGTAATCATCTCGTAGTATTGGACTCGCTACGCAGTCCAGCAAAATACAAGAATGCTTATGAATGGCGCGAAACTCTCAAAAATATGGAACACAATTGGTTTCTACCCTTATATACAGCAATCAAGAATGGAAAAGTTAGCCGATTAACCATAACAACATCGAACGAGATTGCTTTAAATGACTTTGTAATAACACGCTCTGATCTATGGAAATTCTGGTTATTTAATAAACCGCTTTCCACTCACAGTTAAAAAACCAAATAAAAATACTTTATATATTGTAGCAGCGCATTTTAATCTATGCCATCAGGAATAAGGAATTACCGTGCAAAAGAATCCATTATTAAATAACGTCAAACCTTACTTGACTATTTTTAGCGCATTGATTATATTGATTATTATCATTGCAGATACATATTTTACCAATGAACTCCCCTCCCATTGGTTACCTGTATTATGGTTTTTTTTGCTTTTCGCAATATTAATAGTAGTCATTCAGTTAGCGCATGCTGAGAAAAATACCAGAAACCTTGGTAATCAGCTTAGTATTACTAAGGAAAGACTCGGAAATGAGATTAAACATCGGCTTTGGGCCGAAAAAACAGCTTCAGAAAACAAGATAAAATCACAATTTATTGATGAAAATTTTCCTGTGATGTTGGCCTATTTTAATACTGAACTCCGCTGTCGATACCATAATCGAATTTTCCGCCGATGGTTTGGATTAAATCCTGATCAGATTGATGGTCATTTTTTAACAGAATTTTCAAATGAAGAATTCTTCTCTGATATTCAGAATAATATTGAAAAAATCTTAACTGGGAAAACAATACACAACGAAAGAGTTCTCAAGTCTATCAAGGGTTTTCCCTATATTTTCACAGAACAATATCTTCCTCACATTGACAATAAAGGAAAAGCTATCGGCTTCTATACGTTGCACACCCCGCGCGCGCAAGAAAAAAGTCGCACATCCTCAAAAAACAATAAAGATGAGAATAAAATAAAACTCGAGTTAAAACAACAATCTATTGTTGCTTCAACTGATAATGATATAAAGCTTCAACAAAACAATCAACCACCGTCATCAAGGCCAAGCATTACTGCTGCGCGCATTGCTCAAGCAATTGATGGAGAAGAGTTTAATCTTTATTGTCAAAGAATAATTCCCATCAAGTCTCCTAATTCATCTTCCTTACATTATGAGATTCTGATTCGAATGCATGAGGAAGAAAATAACTTGATGCCTCCAGGTTCATTTTTACCTCTCGTCGATCAATTTCAAATGATGCCTAAGCTGGATCGGTGGATCATTAGCCATATTGTTCAATGGATGTCGGCTCACCCCGGAGCCAATTCGGTATTTCACCTTAATTTGGCCAAAGATACTTTAAAAGACTTAGCCTTCCCCGATTTTATTCAAGATCAATTACGAAAAACCAAAGTCGCGGGCTCCAATCTTTGCTTCGAAATTGAGGTCTCAGATGCGAAAAATAATATAACAGATATACATATCTTCACACAAAAAATTCATGAACTAGGTTGCTTGGTTTCACTTTGCAGCTTTAGCGATAATCCTGAATCATTAAATCTACAGAGCAAAATTAAAGTGGACTACTTGAAAATTGATGGTTGCATTGTTTGCAACATACTTCGCGACGACGAAGATCTAACCAAGATAAAAACCATCCATCAGCTTGCTCAAAAAGCGAATGTCAAAACGATTGCAGAATTGGTTGAGACTGATGATATCATTGCAAAATTACAAGAAATTGGCATTAACTATGCTCAAGGATTCGGTATTGCAAAACCTCATCCTTTTAATGATCTTGACACTTAGTCTCAAATCATAAATCGCCATTCAATATATTGGAAAAAGAAGAACAGCTCTTCATGCAGTTGTTCTCCTGATTTCAGCCTACCATTAGTCAATACTTCTTCAATGAACAACCCCGCCGCAAGCGGCGGGGTATCAGAAGAGAGCGAGTTGTCTGTCTTCGTATAACTGCTGATAGACATCTCCGTGCTTTTTAACGTAATCTCTTATTGTGTCCTCATCGCCATGACGGCCAACTGTACTGACGAAATAACCATCAGTCCAGAATTCCCCGCCCCACAACTGTTTCTTCACATGAGAACATAAGCGAAATACCTCCCGCGCCGTGATACTCTTGATCAGTGTCACCAGTTTTGTGACACTGTATGCGGGAACCGACTGCACCAGAAAATGCACATGATCCTTATCTGTACCAATCTCCATGAATTTCAACTGGTAACGCCGTTCGAGATCTAAACAGACATCCCGCAACACCCCGTCCACAGCTTCATCAAATACGGCGCGGCGATATTTCGCCGGAAACACCAGATGATAAAGCAGCACTGTTACATTATGGCTCTTATGTATATTCGCTCACGCAAATATATTACGCCCCAAGGGGCGGGAAATAAATCCCGAAGAGATTCATCACAAGGCTTTGACCATATGCTCAACGACTTTTTTAGCATCCCCGAATATCATCATAGTCTTATCCATATAGAATAAGTCGTTATCAAGGCCAGCGTAACCTACAGCCATGCTGCGTTTAACCACCATAACGGTACGCGCTTTATGCGCATCCAGTATCGGCATGCCATAAATCGGGCTACCGGGAACATTCGCCGCCGGATTCACCACATCATTCGCACCCAGTACCAACACAACATCTGTGTTTGAAAAATCGCTGTTGATTTCATCCATTTCCAGGACTTGTTCATAAGGGATCTCAGCTTCAGCCAGTAACACATTCATATGTCCCGGCATACGCCCCGCTACCGGATGAATCGCAAATCGAACGTTAACGCCTTTTTCGTGCAATATTTCAGCCAATTCCTTCACAGCATGCTGCGCCCTCGCAACGGCCAAACCATATCCAGGAACAATAATGACGCTGTCAGCATTACCCATTAAGAAAGCAGCATCTTCCGCACTGCCACTGCGGTATGTCTTCTGTACACCATCATCTGTCGCCGCGGCGCTTCCGCCATCACTGCCAAAACCGCCCAATATAACTGATAGAAATGGTCGATTCATGGCCTTACACATGATATACGAGAGAATCGCACCAGAACTGCCTACCAGTGACCCTGCGATGATCAACATTGGATTGCCCAAAGAAAAACCAATACCTGCAGCAGCCCAGCCCGAATAGGAATTAAGCATGGATATCACCACCGGCATATCAGCGCCGCCAATAGGAATAATAATCAGGAATCCCAAGATGAAAGCAATTGCGGTCATTGCAATAAACGCGGTCCAGTTCGTCGTTTCGCTAAAGAAAAACCATAGACCAAATCCGATCATGATGATTGCCAACAGCAAATTAAGCATATGCTGACCGCTGAAAACAATCGGAGTGCCACTCATGCGTCCTGACAATTTCAGGAAGGCGATGACTGAACCAGACCATGTCATGGCACCAATAAAGGTACCCAAAAACAATTCCAGCTTACTACCCCCAGGAAGAATCTCTGGCAAACCGAATGAAACCGGATTATTAACCGCCGCAACCGCAATAAATACTGCTGCCAGACCAACCAGTGAATGCATAAAAGCAACCAGTTCTGGCATTGCTGTCATCTGAACACGTTGCGCTACAATCGCGCCAATGATACCTCCCATCGCAATACATCCCAGAATCAAAAGCCAGTTCTGCGTAAGCGTCAAAGTTGTGGCTACTGCAATCGCCATACCCACCATGCCAAACAAATTTCCACGACGCGCAGATTCAGGCGAACTTAGGCCTTTTAGTGCAAGTATGAAAAATACTGAAGCAACTAAATATGCAAGTGCTACCATATTTGCTGACATTACGCATTTCCTTTTTTATCTTTTTTCTTGAACATCTCCAGCATCCGTTGACTCACCAGAAATCCACCAAAAACATTGATTGCTGCCAGCGTAACCGCAGCAGCACCTAACCAAACACCCCAGTCAGTCTCAGTCGGTCCTGCAGCCAACATTGCACCGACGAGAATAATACCGGAAATAGCATTAGTCACTGACATCAGAGGGGTATGCAAAGCCGGTGTAACGTTCCACACAACATGATAACCAACAAAAACTGCCAGCACAAAAACAGTTAGATTGATAATAACCGGATCAATTTCACCAATCATATTTACTCCTTTAAAATTCGTTAACTGTACTTTCTCAATGCAACAACTAAAAAGTGTTTTTTACTTTATCGCGGGTGATTATGGCTTCCCGACAACATCTCCGCCTGCACACAACAATGTTCCCGCGATAATCTCATCTGAGCGATCTATTTTTAGTGCATCATTTTCTTGATCAAGCATCAAGTTAAGGAAATTCATTAGATTTCGTGCATATAAAGTACTAGCATCGGCTGCCACCAAACCGGGAAGATTCGCAATACCAATCAGATGTACGCCATGTTTAATCACGTTCTTATTTAGTTCGGATAATGGGCAGTTACCCCCAGCTTCAACCGCCATGTCCACAATAACCGAACCTTGCTTCATCGCCTGAACGGTACTCTCTTTGATCAAAACAGGTGCCGGACGCCCTGGAATTAGTGCTGTGGTAATAATAATATCTGCTGAAATCGCACGCTCATGAACTAATTCTCCTTGCCGTCGCTTGTAATCATCCGACATTTCAGCCGCATATCCACCTGCTGTCTCAGCCTGAGCTTTTTCTTCATCACTGAGCGGAACTTCTACAAACTTCGCTCCCAAACTCTCCACCTGCTCCTTAACCGCGGGACGCACATCAAACGCCTCAACCACGGCACCTAGTCTTTTCGCGGTTGCAATAGCCTGCAATCCAGCAACACCCGCACCCAAAACCAAAACTCGTGCCGCCTTGACAGTACCCGCTGCCGTCATCAACATTGGAAAAAATTTTTGATAGATATTTGCCGCTACGATCACCGCCTTATAGCCCGCAATGTTGGCTTGTGATGACAAAACGTCCATATTCTGCGCACGCGAAATACGCGGCAATTTCTCCATTGCAAATGCGGTCAATCCATGCTGTGCAAGTGCATTCACGCCATCCTCCTGGTGTGGAGACAACAATCCCAACAATACCGCATCCTTGCGCATCATCGCTAACTCATTGGATTCCGGACCACGCACTTTGAGCACAATTTGTGATTGCGCATACAATTCAGCCACATCAGTCACTATCATTGCACCCGCCTCTTGATAGGCTGAATCTGGAATACTGGCACCCGCACCGGCACCTAACTGGACTAAAACCTTATGAACACCCTTGGCAGTATATTTTTTCACGGTCTCCGGTGTAGCGGCTACACGCGTTTCTCCGCTGCGAATCTCTGCCGGTATGCCTATATGCATTGATAATCTCCCTTTTCTTACCTATCTGCTTGCAAATAAGAACTAATATTGAGTTAAAATCTTTTAACGAACTGCGAATTATAAATCAATTTGGGCATAATGCATTAAATGGATCAGGAAAAACTTGATATCGCATGATTTTCTGATAACTCACACAATTTTTTTGCAGTCATTAATACTACGTCGGATTAAACAATCCAGTCTGGATGGATAAATATCCCACTACTATACTTCTATCAAATTTCAATTAAGAATCCTTACGGGATCATCGGGATTAAATAATCATCGAGATTCTTTGCTAAGAATCTTATTCACTTAATTGACTCAACTCATTTTCTAATTGCTCTGTAATCTGCTTCAACAAGAGTCGAATTTTTACCATCAATGATTCAGCATCAAACCAATTGTTATTGGCACTCGCCTTCTCAAGCGCCTCGCAAATATCAGCAAAACTTAATGCGCCGATTGTTCTGGCTGAAGATTTTAATTTATGTCCTAAACGACCCAACGCTGGCAAATCTCTTTCCCCTTGCGCCACTTCCATCTCTGATAGCGTGTTATTGGCAACTTCAATAAATTTAAGGCAAAATTTCTGCACTAGCACAGAATTGTCATGAAACATCTGACGCATTCTTACTATATCAACCGGTAATGACGTATCTGGCAATGATTCTTTTTCTACTTCATTAATCACTGAAGTTCATACTCCATGCTTTAAACAACGATCGATCCATCGGTTCGTTAATTTTTCTTGAACAGTATTTTGGCGCAGACGCGTATTTAATCCAGAAAAATCCACTTGATCCAAAGGTTGATCTTGATTGAAGCAAGAAAACACATATGTAATTTTTCCTGTTTCCGGATCCTGATGCGGTTGTAGGCATTGCGCACAAATTTCCTTCATCATGCACTGCATGGGGGAATTAATCGAACCAATAGCAAAATGATCTGCCTTCAAGTAAGGTTTCAACTGGTTATGACGAGCCACACCAACAGCCGCCATCATTCGATCTGAACCAATTGCAATAATGTGATCAGCTTCAGCCAGCGCTATCGGTTGCGCACCTAATTCGCCGCTGGCATATGCCACCATTGCTTGTACGATATTCCCCACATAGCTTTTATCCTGAGAACGCGTGGCTGTAAAGCCAGGCGACTCATCGCAACACCACACGACGATATCCGCTGCAGCCTCAATTTCAGCCACTTTATATCGATCAATCAATTTCTTGTAGCCAGCAAAATATAATACTTTCGATCCCGCTGCACGCGCAGCTGCGCCAATAGAAAATAACACCGCATTGCCTAAACCGCCACCCACCAATACTACAGTCTGATTCTCGGGGATTTCCGTCGGCGTTCCGGTTGGACCCATCAGCACAACCGGTTCGCCCGGTTTCAACATCGCACACAAATTAGAAGATCCCCCCATCTCCAAAACAATAAGCGAAACCAGCCCGAGCTCGATATCCACCGACGCACCCGTCAACGCCAAACCTTCCATTGCAAGCCGGGTATCTCCAGTAATTGTTGCCAGTGTTGCATAATTCTGAAAACGGTAAAACTGACCTGGCTGGAAATGCTCCGCTGCCATCGGAGCATGCACAACAATCTCGATGATATTGGGCGCAAGTCTTTCTACTTTATGAACCGTTGGACGCAACTGAGTGTTAAGACCTGTAAAAAATTCCCGACTCGACTGACTCGACTTCGGTTTAACACGCTCCAGCACCCGGTGCACCACCGGATAACCCTGCTTGGCGCTCGACATCGCTTTCACCACATTACCTGAATAGGATGGATGCAAATCACCAAAGAAGCTTATAAAACGGCCATCCCGATCATCCCGATAACGGCTGAGCAATACCATCGGTGTCTCAGGTTTGGGATTTGCGTACTCTGGTTGCACTGGATTTCCTTCCTCATCGCAAGCAGCAAAATATCGGCCATTGAGTTTGAACAGTTTCTCATCTTCCCGTGCCAGCACTGTATTAGGTTGAGTACCAGCAGCGACCAGCAATGCATGGGCTGGTAACTCGACGTTGCCTGCATCTTGCCATTGGCCAGTTTCATCCCGTTTTTGCACACCAAATTGAACCGATTGCGTGTGTCCCCACTGATCCACATTAACGCGCTTTGGAGTCATTCCCTCAGCAAACCAGATGCCTTCTTCCAGTGCCTTTTCTACTTCCTCATGATTTAATGTATAGGAAGGACTATCGATCAGACGTTTGCGGTAAGCTATTGTCGCACCGCCCCAACCTTGCAGCAAATTGATAATATGCGGTGCGCGTCCTGCTTTTTTTGCATCCTGACGTTCTGCTCGAATAGCTCGAGCATGATTAAGGAACTCATCAGCAATTTTTTTCTCCTCATCATCCCAAGCCTCACGGACTGCGTCTTCGCCTTGTATTACTATCAGTATTTCATAGCGCTGCAGAAACTTCTCTACCTGCACCGGGTAATATGCCAATGCCTCGGTTGCGGTATCGATAGCAGTGAGACCACCACCGATTACCACCACCGGCAATCGTAATTGCATATTCGCAATCGAATCACTTTGCGCAGCACCCGTAAGCTGCAGGGCCATCAAGAAATCTGATGCGGCACGCACCCCACGCGCCAATCCATTTGGCAAATCCAAAACAGTGGGCCGCCCAGCACCTGCGGCCAGGGCAACATGGTCAAACCCCATGGCAAAAGCATCATCGGCGGTCAATGTGCCACCAAAACGCACACCTCCAAACAACGCAAATTCTTCTCTGCGCTCCAGCAGCAACCTAATTAGTTTAAGAAAATTTTTATTCCAACGCACAGTGATACCGTATTCTGCCACCCCCCCAAAACCACCCGGCATACGCTGCTCCAAGCTTTCTTCTAGCGTGCTAGCCGATCGGATCGCTTGAAATGGCACTCGCCCACCCTGTAAATTTACCCCTGAAATCTCTTCCGGCAGAAACTCAATCTTAAGCCCATCAATACCCACCACCGTGTGACCTTCGTTCATTAAATGATGTGCGAGTGTATATCCGGCCGGCCCCATACCGACCACCAACACCTTGCGGCCGGATGGCGCTTTTGGCACTGGTCTGTGTAAATTCAAAGGATTCCAGCGCGTCAATAAGCTATAAATTTCAAATCCCCATGGCAATGCCAGCACATCTTTCAGCGTTCTCGTTTCGGCTTGCGGGATATCAACCGGTTCTTGCTTCTGATAAATACAAGATTTCATGCAATCGTTACAAATGCGATGACCGGTTCCGGCACACATCGGATTATCCAACACGATCATAGCCAGACTCCCGACTGCGACTCCCTGTGTCTTGAGCTTATGAAATTCGGAAATACGCTCTTCCAGCGGACAACCTGCAAGCAGTGCACCCAGCTCACTGCGTTTGAAAGCTGGTGGTTCATCCGACGATTTAGATTTCTGCACCAAACCCTTAGAGCATGAATCTTTACCTTGCTCATGACACCAGATACAGTAATTAGCTTCATCAAGTGCACCCATCAAATCTGTTCCGGTATCGGTCAGCGCAAAACCATTGCGTTCACGCAAGTGACTTAACCGATGCACTGGATATCCTGCCGATTCATCCGTTTCTAACGACAACAGATGCTGAAAATCTAATTTGGCAGGCGACTTAAACAAAACACCTTGCCGCGTATGTTGCTGTCCAGCAGGCGTTCGCAGTGCCCAGGCAGCATAGTGGAGCGCTTTATTCAACCGGGACTCATTCTCCGCTTCCGTATCCATCCAGTGCGTCACGTTGACAGCAAAAACCAATTCAGAAAAAGCTTCCCCAAATTCTGCAGCCAGCTCCTTCTCAAGAGTCAATCCATCGATGCCAGCCAATTCTGCATCACTGACTTTTCCCTTTGCACGACGCTGAACAAACTGTCGTTTGCAAAAATATAACGGAGCCAGCTCATGATGTTGTACCGCCAGCTGCTGCACTTCATTCTCAATGTTAAACAACCGGGCAACGAAATCTTCCAGCCAAGGTGCAATTTCAATCAGCAATGCAGACTCGTCTTTCGGCAACAGATCGTCAGGATGCGCACGCGCCTGCTCTAATTTTTTATGTAGTGCCTCATCCCCGGTACGAAGAAAGTCCAGAAATACTTGATCCAATCTAACCAAGCCGTCACGACAATAGAGATCAGCGATTGTGAAACCAAAGTTAAAATTTGATAAAGTAGTTGTTGCTTCCTGTCGGGTATGAAACGTAGCATCCATTTTTGTCATAATTCCATAAATTTAATAATTATTATTACTAATGGGAAAATAAGCCATCATGATTTGCGGCAATATTGCCCGCCTAATTTCAAACACCTGAGTTTTATAACCACTCATCCTGGTAACAGCCACTTTGATATGATGATAACTAGTTGCTCCGGATCAATTGGCTTGACTAAAAAATCATTCATACCGGCACTCCGGCATGAATCTCTATAATCCTGATCCGCATTGGCTGTTAATGCGATAATCGATATTTTCGACCACTTCGGATTAGCCCTGATCATTTTTGTAGCCTCTAAGCCATCCAAAACAGGCATTTGAACATCCATCAATACACAGTCAAAATTTTCCTTACTTAACTCATCCAGTGCTTCTTGTCCGTTACTTGCAATCGATACGACAGCTCCATTATATTCGAGTAGCGCCTGGGCTACTTGTTGATTCAATTCATTATCTTCCACCACTAGAATAGTGCATCCCTTTAGTTTCAGGTCTGAGTTATTTATTATATTCATATTGTGTTGGCTCGATTTACTACTTCCCTTACAGTTCCTGCTGTATCTGTCAATTCTTGTATAGCGATATAATTTTTTTATATGCGCAGGGCAGGAATAGAGAAAAATTCACTTGTAATTTCTACAATACAAACAAACATCAAATGAAACCTAATAAATACCCTCGTGACAAAAAACCAAAAAAATAAAATGCTAAAACGTATTACGACTTTGCATTCCTGAATACAGCGCCATCTTATCTTTTTACTCGAATCTGCCATGCTGCGCACAATTTCCTATCATCCAATTATTTGACTCGCTGATCCCAAAATACAATAACCTCAGGAAAATTATGTGTCGCATCACAATGGAAATGGAAACCGCCCGGGACGAAATGCTTTTCTCAACTAAACACAATAAAACAGTAGCGACCTTCCCCGAAACATAGCAGCACAGGATTGACACATTCCGCCGCCACTTCACGCACAGTATGTATCGCCTCACTTTCCAGCGCATCAAAAGGAGTAAAGGCGCGATGATTCATTTTCTTTTCTCGACAAATAAAAATGATGCAAATTCTGGAGATATCGCTCTGACAAAAACAAACAGGGTATTGCAAATAACCACGATTATTTTGATTGAACTATCTTTTCGGTGTGTAATCCGCATTCCTTGGTTTCCGGCATCTCCCACCACCAGCGACCGGAACGTATGTTTTCTCCCGGTGTAACAGCGCGCGTACAGGGAGCACAACCAATACTGGGATAAAATTTGTCATGCAGTTTGTTATAGGGCACTTCATAGCGTTTGAGATATTCCCAAACTTCCGCATGGGTCCATTCCAGTAGTGGATTAATCTTTTGCATACGATTGTCCATATCATATGCAGACACGCTCAGGTTCGCCCGAGTTGTTGCCTGTTCACGTCTAATTCCAGTGACCCATCCTCGCTTACCTTGCAAGGCACGACGCAATGGCTCCACTTTACGGATGTAGCAGCAGTTTTTACGCAAATCAACGCTTTGATAAAAACCATTGACACCGTGCTCAGCAACATATTCCTCAACTTGCCTTACATTTGGAAAATAGATACGCAATGCCGTTTTGTAACGCTCTCGCACAGTTTGCATCAGATCATAAGTTTCTTGCGGCAAACGTCCGGTATCCAGACTAAACATTTCAATATCGATATGATGTCGATCAATGATGTCTGTCAGCACCATATCTTCAGCACCCAGGCTATTAGCAAACGCTACCGGGGCATAATCACGCACAGTTTCAGTCAGAACCGCCACAACCTGATCAACTCTATGTTGCAAATTAATCATTGAACGTACCTACAATGGAATTTCCTTTGCGTTGCGCGCGTCGGAACAGGGGCAAAACCGGATCAAAAGAAGTCTGATAAACCTCAGAGAAATCACTGAGACCTTTTAGTGCATCTTCAATCTTGCGATCCGGACGCGGCGCAAAAGCATCAAAACCAACCCGATGCATATAAAATAATTGATCACGCAATACATCGCCGATCGCCCGCAGTTCACCCTTATAGCCGAGTCGTGCACGCAAGTTATACGCAATGGAATACCCCCGGCCATCCGAAAATTTCGGAAAATCAACCGCAATCACAGAAAATTTTTGCATATCATCCTTTAAATCTTCCGCACGCTCATCACTAGCCAACCAAACGCCGATGTTCTCACGCTGCTGTAACGTTTCGCGTTGAGCTCGCCATACTTTTAGCGGAACAATGACTTTTCCGGCTGAAACTATTATGTTCTCAGCAGTATCATGCTCCTGTAGCCGCAAGACCGTCCAATCGTCCGCAACGATGGTTTTATTTTTTATGATCATATCGATATCAGAACCTGGGGGAATAATAAGGAACCTCGTACTGCGCAGGCTCCACGATGTGTTTGTCCGCAACCTTTTCTTCCTGAGCCATAAAGCCAGTAGCGTATACATGCTCTTTGAATGGCGCATGACCAATACGACGTACCGTTTCAATGAAACGCTCGGTTTCCATACGCTCACGCAGATACACATGAATCAAGCGTTCAATAACTTCAGGCACCTGATTGAAAGTAAATGACGGACCAATAATTTTACTAATCGAACTGTCGTTGCCTTCCGCACCACCGATCGAAACTTGATACCATTCGTCGTGATCTTTCTTCTCCACACCAGTGATACCAATATTGCCAATATGATGTTGCCCACAAGCATTCACGCAACCCGAGATGTTCAACGTAATCTCACCGATATCATGCTGATAATCCAAATCTTCAAAACATTCGGCAATCACCTTTGCCAGCGGAATCGAACGAGCATTAGCCAAGGTGCAAAATTCCGCCCCGGGGCAACTAATAATATCGGTTAACATGCCAATATTAGGTGTAGTCAATTCATGTTCGGTCGCCTCTTGCCATAAACTAATCAAGTCTTTCTGCCTGACGTCGGCCAATACCAGATTTTGCTTATGCGTGATGCGCAATTCACCAAAGCTGTATCGATCCGCCAAATCCGCGACTGCTTCCATTTGTTCAGCCGTAGCATCGCCGGGGGCGTTACCCGGTTTTTTCAGCGACAGAACAACGATCGCATAACCCGGAACACGATGAGGTCTAACGTTACGCGACAACCAGTTCGAGAATGAGCGGCTATCCGCCTTGAACTCATTTAATTTCGAATCATGATCTGGTAATGTTTCATAAGACGGATCAGAAAAGAAAGAAGCAACACGATCGACTTCCTCAATAGTTAATGTACCCGGACCATCTCTCAGACCAGCCCAATCCGCCTCCACCCGACGCTTAAATTCATCTATCCCAAGTGCTTTCACCAGTATTTTGATGCGCGCTTTAAATTTGTTATCGCGTCGACCATATTCGTTATACACACGCAAAACAGATTCGACATACGTCAAGATATGCTGCCATGGCACAAAATCACATATTTCACTGCCAATGATCGGCGTCCGTCCCAATCCACCGCCGACTAATACCCGAAAGCCGATTTCACCTTGCGCATTCTTTATCACTGCCAACCCGATGTCATGCGCATAAATAGCAGCACGATCTTCTTTTCCACCACTGATGGCAATTTTAAATTTTCGCGGAAGATATGCAAATTCCGGATGAAAAGTACTCCACTGGCGCAAAATCTCCGCATAAGGACGTGGATCAACCACTTCATCCTGTGCCACACCGGCAAATTCATCCGAGGTAATGTTCCGCACACAATTCCCGGAAGTTTGAATAGCATGCATTTCAACCGATGCCAGATCCGCCAGGATATCCGGGGTATCCTCCAGTTTAAGCCAATTAAATTGAATATTCTGACGCGTGGTGAAATGACCATAACCACGATCGTACTTTCGTGCAATATGAGCAAACATGCGCATCTGCTTAGAAGAGATCAGACCATACGGTACTGCGATACGCAGCATATAAGCATGGATCTGCATATACAAACCATTTTGTAGCCGCAGTGGAAGAAACTCCTCCTCACTCAACTCCCCTGAGAGGCGTCGACGCACCTGATCACGGTACTGCATGACGCGCTCATTCACTATTTGCTGATCATATTCATCATAGCGATACATATTTAATTTCCTCGCTCATTTGTTCAAGATGCTTCCAAGAGGCATTCAGGATCTATGTATAGTGTTTAGACACCGGCAGCAACAAGGCTGCATCCAAAGGGAATTTAGCACCATACTTCATGATATGGTCCACATCATCATCTTCATCATGCCTTAACGCCACGCCAATATAGGCATGCTCACCATTTTCACCCACTACTATACCAATCCGCCCGCCACAACCATTAAACCAACTCACTTGTTTAGGCTTATTCTCTACATTCGTACTCATCAATCAATCCTTGTTTCATTAATGGAAATTGCCAAAACCTGTCAAAAATAAGCAACCCGCCATTCCGGATGCCTATTACTGCTATTCAGTTAAGAACAATTTCACCCACCACCAATTATTTGAATTTTTTCAACCCTGATCGAATCGATCAGTGATCACTCAGCATTCCAGCATCGTTGATACATGCAACCAACACAGACAGAATGGCCAATTCGTTATTCTACCAAAAACTAACGATAATAACCTTTCGCGTGCCAATAACAACCAACTGAGCAGTGTGAAAAAAATTGATCAGAGAACCCGACAGAATAGATTTAGTAACTGCCTTTCAATTTACTTTTTTGGTTATTTATTATGATAACAATACATTTTTATAAATCAAAATAATATTATATTAGATGTATATAACAATTTATTATTACCAGGTACGCTTATGAAACTTCAACAACTTCGCTATTTGTGTGAAACCGCTCGTCAAGACATGAATCTATCCAAAGCAGCCAAGAATCTGCACACTTCTCAACCGGCCATCAGCAAACAGATCCAGATGCTTGAAAACGAATTAGGCGTCGATATTTTTTTGCGCAATGGTAAACGTATTGTGCAGATAACCCCACCTGGGCAGCTGATCATAAAAACGGCTACCAGAATGCTCCGCGATGCCGATAATCTAAAAAAAATCGCGCAGGAATTTACCAATGAAGCAGGTGGAACTCTAACAATCGCAACCACACATACACAGGCTCGCTACGCTCTACCGGCTGTAATCAAGCGCTTTACCGCGCGATATCCGAAAGTTAAGCTTATCCTACGTCAAGGCAGTCCGATGCAAATTTCAACTTTAGTAACTTCCGGCGAAGCGGATGTCGCAATTGCCACAGAAGCCATTGAACACTTTCAAGAACTAGTCATGCTGCCATGCTATGAATGGAATCGATGCGTTATTGTACTCCCCAAGCATCCACTCTTGAAGATAAAAAAACTTACATTGGAAGCGATCAATCAATATCCCATCATTACTTATGACTTCGCTTTCACCGGTCGCTCAAAAATTAATCAAGCTTTTGCAAACTGTGGATTGGAGCCTAATGTGGTATTGACAGCAATCGACTCAGACATAATCAAAACTTACGTAGAATTGGGATTAGGCGTCGGCATATTGGCTAATATGGCTTTTGATGCCAAACGTGACAAGAATCTAAGGTCGATTGATGCCAGCCACTTGTTTGAATCCAGCACAACGCGTATCGGCATAAGCCGCCATAGTTATTTACGTGGTTATATTTTCGATTTTATCGAAATGTTTGCTCCGCATCTAAATTATGCAAGTATTCAAGCCAGATTAGAAAACAGTAAAGAAACATAACGATTCAGAAAATTCAAATTTTGACTCGCTATCAGTGCTTACTGTCATTTTATAGATCATCCTTAGTCTTAGGGAAACGCTGATTAATTGGCTGCACGAACGAATCACTTCGTTGCGCGGTATTCACGCCTTCACCTATCTTGTTGATAAGTCTCAATTGCTGCGTTCCGAGCGTCTCGTGCTTCATCTCGTTCGCCGAGTTAATCAGCGTTTCCTTAGTAATAAAGAACATTCACGATGTTTATGATATGCGCTACGCTCTTTTATCACGATTAGAAATCTTCATTCGATACAGCATGCCTTTTATCGTCAGGCGCGAATTACTCTCGTTAAAAATAGTACAAACAAACTACTAGGAACACGTATTAGCATACTAATAAAAAAGGGTTAATTTCCTATGGATAGGTAAGATTAGCTCGCCAAAAATACACGTATCGGTAATTAAAAAATGAGCAACTACCGTTTGATAAAAGCAAGCTCAAATATATACTAAAGATTCAACGAAATTTGCCGAAGCCAATGAAGTCTATCTCAACAAAATAGGCGATTATTAACTTTAATCACGAAGGAAAGAATCATGGAAAAATTGGTACAAGCGGTGCAAAATTTTTGGTATGACGAAGCAGGTGCTACAGCAGTTGAATATGGTTTGATGGTTGGACTAATTGCTGTAGCTATTATTGCTACAGTGCAAGCTCTTGGTGGAAGCTTGAACGCTGCATTCGCAGCGATAACAGCTGCAATACAAGCTGCACTGTAATATTTTACCTGTAACCCAAAACAGAAATAGTGCTTTCTGATTAAAAGGCCATCTATCAACGGTGGCCTTTTTATAATATATCGATTAAAAACACCGATTATGCATCTTGTGACAATAAGTGTCTTGGTATTGTTATTAATAACAGCATGCTGGCAAGATTATTGCGGCTACCATATTCGGAATGCACTTGTTTTATCCGGCACATTACTGGGCTTTTTATTGAATTTTTTCTTAACTTTAGAAGTTGGGATTGCTGATTCATTAATCGGCTGCGTTATAGGATTACTCTTGTTGTTGCCATTTTACATGTCTCGCATGATGGGTGCTGGCGATGTCAAGCTAATGGCCATGGTCGGGGCATTTGTAGGGTCCAATGATATCGTTAGCGTGTTTCTTAGCACCTTAATCGTTGGCGGTCTGCTTGCTCTCGTTGTTTCATGGCGACAAGGATTTTTACGTAGATTGATGGATAATTTCATCTTCATGTTCTTGTCGGCATTGTCAGTCAATAAGTTCAAATCTTTAAATAATAATTTATCAGTATCCGAAGAAACCCCAAACTCTACCGGAAAACTGCCTTACGGCATAGCAATAGCAGTGGGAACCATAACTTCCTTGGCGATTAATCACTCAACGTTAATGATTGATTAACAGAAAAGCTGAAGAAATAGCAATAGGACCATTGATTAGCTTCACAAATAATCTCTTTATAGGATACTACCCATGAGTACACTCCCTATCATTCTGCGATCCAGTCGATTCAATTTGTATAGTGGTGCACTACTGGCAACATTCTTTGGTATTTTTGCTTATGCGCATTTCATAATGTTTCTGGATACAGGTAAATTGTCATTGCTGCTAGTTATTATTTCTGAAGCATTAACAACAGTTTTTTTTATTTTTCGCAGCAACCCAAAAACTGTTTCAATCATTCCATCTGATTGGCTGGTTGCGATTATTGGTTCCTTTGCCCCACTTTTTCTACGCCCCTCAGATTATGGGGTTTTACCGCAAGCGGAAATCCTCATTGCACTAGGTACTCTCCTGCAGATCGCTGGCCTTATTTCGCTCAATCGCAGTTTCGCCATTGTGGCCGCTAAACGTGAAATCAAAACCGGATGGATGTACCGTATGATTCGCCATCCCCTCTATGCCAGCTATTTCTTGATATTTGGCGGTTATGTTTTAGTTCATACCACTACTATGAATCTGATTCTTTACTTAGTAACGATAAGTTTTCTTTGTTTGCGTATTTTCAGGGAAGAAAGACACCTGTCTCTTGATCCGGCATATTGCCACTATATGTCGAAGGTACGGTACCGGATTATTCCGTATATCTTCTAAAATAAATCTCACCAATAAAAACCTGCCAAACGAAATTAGCCGTAAATTACCGTTCTCTTCCTGAAATAGTCCCACCGAAATACTCACTACAATCAAGCTGTCAAATGTAGATGGTTTGATTGTAAGTGGAAATCAAAATATTCCATAAAGTTTAACCACCCTATTCCGTAGCTTTAAGAAGACTAAAGCTACTAATAATGTACTGAACTAATGACTAAAAGATTTTAGGAATGCAAATATGAAAAATACCCGAGCGCTTTTGATGATTCTGGTTTCACTGCTACTTGGATTGGTGGCTGTAGCGGTTGCAGGCAAATGGATCAATGAGAAGACACGTGTTGATGCATCAACAGTATTTGTCGCGATGCGCGATATTGATGCCGGCACACGACTGGCTCACGATATGCTGAAGAAAACTGATTGGCCAAGTGGCAGTATCCCCATCGGTGCATTTCAAGAAATTGAACTGCTGGAAAACCGTGTACTTAAAACGCATCTGGTGGCCGGAGAACCCGTTCTGGAATCCAAATTAGCACCAATTGGTACCTCAGGCGGCCTATCGGGGGTGATTGCAGAAGGCAAACGAGCTATTACTGTGCGAGTGAATGATGTCATTGGGGTAGCCGGTTTCGCATTACCTGGTAACTTGGTGGATATTCTGGTCAGCGCCAAGGATGAAAACCAGAAACCATTCTCGAAACTAGTATTGGAACAGATTCTAGTACTTGCCATCGCACAAGATGTCGGTCGTGATGATACCAAACCTAAGGTAGTCACCGCTGTGACTTTAGAGGTATCTCCCGAGCAAGCCGAGACCCTGGATCTTGCCCGAAGTATCGGCACACTTTCTTTGGCACTGCGCAATCAGGTCGATGGCCATTCTACCGATACACAAGGAAGACGCATTTCTGATCTACTCAAGCAACCCGTGCCAATTACAACTGTATCAACAGAGCAGAAAATTGTTTATCGCTCCAGAGGGTCGCAGTATGAATCTATAGCGATTATTCGTGGAACAAATAAAACCGAAACTAAAACGACTGAAGGAAAAGGAAAATGAAGCGACTGCTCATCGACAACTTTATGATATTGATCGTCAAGTATTTTTTCCATTTTATTCTACCTGTTGGTTTGATTTTTTTGATGGTGTTGCAGTCGCATGCAAACGCTCAAGCACCTGGATCCATTAAATCTATTCCCTCACATGCGGAACAAACAATAATATCCGATCGATCTTTAACACAAACTGGTGCCGCTAAAATTGACGTCACACTGGGTAAATCAACCTTACTAAAACTACCCACTACTATCAAACGGATATCAGTGGGTAGTCCAAATGTTGCTGATGTCATGTTAATCAATCCCCAAGAAATATATATTTTGGGAAAAATCGTTGGTATGACCAATATTACGTTATGGACAAAAGATGGTAGATCAACTGTTATTGATGTCAATGTTCTCATGGATGTGACGGCATTAAGTCTACAAATACAGGCCATTATGCCAGAAGAGAAAAGCATTAGAATTATTGCAGCAGGTGATTCACTCATTGTGTCGGGTATGGTTTCAAATACCTTGAAGGCTGATCGGATTATCGCATTGGCTGAAGCTTTCGTGCGCACTTCAGTACTGAGCATGATGATGAGCTTTCAAGGAGATCAATCCACTACGGAAAGTCAAGCATCAGGTAGTGGCGGTAGTGGACCGGGTGGAATGATGGCCGTGCAGTTATTGAAGGAAGCGGGGCAACATAAAGATAAGACTCTAGGGGCAGGTTCCGGTCTTGGTAGATTTCCGGTTATCAATTTACTGGGAGTCCGTGATAACCAGCAAGTCATGTTGGAAGTGAAGATTGCTGAGGTTAACCGTACAGAAGCTGAGAAACTAGGTTTTGATTTTCAAGGCGCTTTGAGAAAATCAGGAAGTGCATGGACTCAGATCATGGGTGGATTAATCGGCGGCAGTCCGGCTAGCTTACTGCTTGGGAAAAATCCTGTTTCTACAGGTTTGCCATTCGCTTCCAGTGAAGGCGGTTCTTTCCTAATTGACGCTGAGAAAAAAGACAACGTCATAAAAATCCTTGCTGAGCCCAATATTGTTGCGATTAGTGGGCAGGAAGCCAGCTTTCTGGTGGGGGGCGAAATTATGATTCCCGTTACCTCAGGCGTAGGTGGTGCTGTCAGATTACAATCCAAGCAGTTTGGTGTCGGATTGATTTTTCAGCCCACAGTTCTGGAAGAAGGTCGTATCAATTTAAGAGTCAACCCGGAAGTCTCGGAGTTGGTATCGTTTCAGCAGGTAGCCTCCACTGGTTTGGGAGCGATTGTGGCAGTGCCGACTTTTAAAACACGGCGTATTTCAACGACTGTTCAATTGCGCGACGGCCAATCCTTGGCGATCGGTGGATTATTGCAGGATAACTTCAGAGAGCAGATCAGACGCTTCCCAATGCTAGGAGAAGTGCCGGTGCTGGGTGCCCTATTTAGTAGTAGTGATTACCTGATGGATAAAACCGAGTTGATGATTATCGTGACACCCCGTTTGGTACAGCCGCTGCAGCCTGATCATGGCACACCGACCGATGCATTTATACGTCCAGGACGCGGAGAGTTCCTCATACAGGGAAGACTGGAACGGGAAACTGATCCATCAGACAACAGGGATGCATCACAGTATATGATTGAGCAACCTAAAGGTCAATCAGGCATAGCTGAGCCAAGTGGATTTCAAATGAAATAAGGATAAGATTATTATGAATAAATTTTCTACTAAAGTAACTTTATGCTTGTCAATACTAATGCTGATATTAACTGCTTGTGTCACCCATCCCCCGAAACGGATGGATACGAGATTTGGTAATGCTTTAGGTATGGCAAAGGCGCAACAAACCGTGAATCCAGATGCGTCGCTAAACACTGTGCCAGTTAGAGGAGTTGATGGCCAAGCCGGCGATGCCATGTACGATAATTATCGGGATTCGTTTATCAGTCCTAAAGCACCCGCCCGGGGTGCGTTAGATGTAGGAACTTCTGGCGGTAGCAGTAGAGGTGGCGCAATGCAGTAAAGACTCGCCTGCTTTCTATCAGCATTGAGATTGGCAACCATCATCAGAGGGATTGGTTATGCGCAGTATAAATACTCCTAACTTGGGAAAAAGACGGCAAAATCTGAACATCAGAAAACAACAGGGTGTCGTCGCTATTATGATGGTGCTATCTTTGGCAGCGTTGATTGGCTTTGTCGGACTTGCTCTGGATTTGGGTAAACTTTTTGTGACCAAATCAGAATTACAGAACAGTGCAGATGCTTGTGCATTGGCGGCCGCGCGGGAATTGACAGGCGCGAGTACAAACCAATTGACGCTTGCCGAAGCAGCCGGTATAGCAGCAGGAATCAGCAACAATGTTCAATTTCAGAATAATCCAGTTACTGTCAATGCCGATGACGTTACTTTCAGTGATACGCTCAACGGTGCTTATTTGACCAAAGATGCTGTAGCAAATGCATTGACTATGCGCTTTGCGCGGTGCACTGTCCAGCGTACAGGTATTGTCAATTGGTTTATGCAGGTGCTGGGTGCCGGGGATCAACAGGTCAATGCGACGGCTGTAGCCAGCCTTGTTCCCGGTCAGACAACTTGTGCGGTTCCTGCCGGGGTTTGTCAAGCGGATGTAGCAGCAGCGGCACCCGGCACTTGGTTACAAGGTGTACTTGGACCCAAAGGGGATCTAACGGGTGGATTCAAATGGATCGATTACTCTCCACCTGGTGGGGGGGCATCTGAACTAAGCGATTTATTGACAGGAACAGGAGCCTGCAATCTGCCAGCAGTTGGAAGTATTGTGGGGCAAGGCGGTGTGATTTCTTCCTTGTCAAAAGCCTGGAATAGCCGTTTTGGTATTTATCGTAATCCCGTTGAGGATAGCCCTGGACAGCCAGGATTTGCTGTGCCCGACAAAACAGGTTTTGCTTATACGGAAGTAACATGGCCAAGCAAATTCAATGCTTTTAGTGATTTTGCAACACATAGAGGAAGTCCTCCTGCTGCCTATCAAGGCGATGGCGTTACTGGTTTAAAAGCTCAAGTTGGTGGAGCTATAACTGTGGATCGAACATTTCTCCAGCAGCATGGAGCGGATCGCAGATTGGCTACTGTGGCCGTAGTTGATTGTGACGTGCTGGATGCCGGTGGACCCACTGCACCCGTATTGTCCTGGGCATGTATATTGATGTTGCATCCTATTAATTCTAACTCGGGTGGCAGTGGTACTGGAGCAGACCGAATGTATGTTGAATATCTAGGACAATCGAATGATCCACTGAGTCCTTGTGCATCATCGGGCACGGTCGGTGGACCAGGCAGTGTGGGACCATTGGTGCCGGCTTTAGTGCAGTGAATTTACAAATGCAATGACTACCCTTATGAATAAAAGAAATATTCAATTAAACCCAAAAACCATGCGTGGTTCCGTAGCGGTCGAGCTCGCATTATTGCTGATTCCATTGATTATACTGGTGTTTGGTGTAGCGGAGTTTGGCCGTGCAATATATCAATACAATACCTTGGTTAAAACAGTCCGCGATGCTGCCCGTTTACTATCCCAACATAGCCCAACTGATACTGTAAATTATCCAGAATCAGAAGCTCGATGCTTGGTTGTACATGGTTCAGCGGACTGCTCGGGGTCGGCACTTCTGCCTGGATTAACTATAGGTATGGTGGGAATTGCATCATCCACGACGGCCACTGGCGCAGGTAACAGCATCAATCTGGTAACAGTCACCGTGACAGGTTACACTTTTAACTTTGTTTTCAATCCATTAGTATTTTTTGGTAACAGCATGACCACTTTGCAATTTGATCCGATTCAAACGACCATGAGGCAGTTATGAGACGAATTCATTTAACAGCTAATCAATTTTCACAACAGGGTACTGCGGCTGTAGAGTTTGCCATCATTGCCGTAATACTCTTCACATTATTATTGGGCATCATGGAATTTGGCCGCGTACTATTCATGATGAATACGACGACAGAAGCAACTCGTTTGGGCGCTCGTTTGGCAGTAGTTTGTGATCAGAATGATACCGTCATCACCACGAAAATGGTCAATTTAGCAGGCTTCTTAAACCCTAGTAATATTAATGTTGCCTATAGTCCGGGTGGCTGTGATCCAACTTCATGCCGCTATGTAACAGTTAGTGTGATTGGATTAACTGTACAGTCGTTTGTTCCGTTAATACCTATCAATTTTCAGATGCCTGGTTTCTCGACAACTTTGCCACGCGAAAGTATGTCAAGTCTTAACAATCCAGTCTGCACTTAAAAATTATTGAAAATTAGAGGAAAATAAAAGTGATTATTGCTGCCATCTCACAGAAACAACAAATTCTGGAAAGTATTCGTCAATTTTTGTCTGAATTTGATATATCACATCCATCCTTCCAAGGGTCGGATCAGGAAAATCCGCATAAGATATTAACTATCAATGGTGGTATACAGCAAGTAACCGCAGTTGCTGAACAAGAACATCCTGACTTGTTGTTATTGGAAAGTTCAGACGCTATGGAGAGTGAACTACAGGTACTGGGAAATGTAACCGCGCGATTCCCGAACTTGAGCGTCATCTTGTTATGTTCGATCCAGTCTCCTGAACGATTGTTGGAAGTCATGCGTGTAGGCGTTCGAGAGGCGCTTCCAACACCACTGACTCGTGAGTCATTACTAGGTGCAATCCATCGTTTTCAGCACAGAATCAAACAGGCAAGCATGCCTGTTAGAAGCGGTAAAATTTTAGCGTTTATTCCCTGTAAAGGAGGAAGTGGCGCTACATTTTTAGCCACTAATCTGGCTTATACATTGGCAGCACAGAACAATCAGCGAGTCGCCTTAATTGACTTTAATCTTCAGTTGGGAGATGCTTCACTTTTCCTGAGCGATAGCAAATCTCCCGCATCAATTGCTGATGTCACTCGACAAATTCATAGGCTGGACGGATCATTCCTGGCTTCCAGCATGATTCAGATTTTACCTAATTTGGGTATTTTAGCAGCACCGGATGAACCGGAGAAAGCAACGGAAATAAAACCCGAACATGTAAATCCCCTGCTTCAGGTTGCGATCAAGAATTATGATTTTGTCATTCTTGATATCGGTCGACGTATGGATGCCGTATCAATCCAAGCACTCGACAAAGCCGAGATGATTTTCCCAGTGTTGCAGCAGACTTTACCATTTATTCGCGATGCTAAGCGCCTGATCGATGCATTCCACTCCTTAGGTTACCACAAGGAAAAGTTGCGGCTTATTGTCAATCGTTATGACAAAAAAAGCGAGATTACGCTGGATGATATTCAGAATACACTTAAAAATCAGGTTTTCAAATCGATTCCCAACAACTTTTCCGTAGTCGATGAATCGGTGAATCATGGTGTGCCAGTCTTCAAACTGGCTCAGCGCAGTCCAATCTCTAAAGCTATTGAAGAGATCAGTAATGAACTGAGTCTGAATGCTGAACAACAAGAACGCTGGTTTAAAAGACTATTCTCTTAACATTATATTTATGGGTTATTAATCATGTCTATACGAGATCGCTTACAACGCTGGGGAGAGAATAATACAACCGCGCCTGAACAGGTATTGATTATGGAAGATAGCATTACGCAGCTCGAGAAAAGTTCGTATCATGAGCTTAAATCCAAGATACATCAAAAACTACTCGACCGCGTTGATTTATCTGTGATGGAGAGGTTACCTTCAGATCGTTTGATGAACGAGATCAAGGATCTAGTAGAACAATTACTGAATGAAGAGAAAATACCAATTAATCTGACAGAAAGAGGCTGTTTGGTCTCCGATATTCAACATGAAATTCTTGGTTTGGGGCCATTAGAGCCTTTACTGGCTGATCCAACAATTTCCGATATTCTGGTTAATACTTATAATCAGGTTTATGTCGAGCGCCGCGGCAGACTGGAGTTAACAGATGCTCACTTTGCCGATAACCGTCATTTGATGAGAATTATAGACCGCATCGTATCCAGAATTGGGCGCCGCGTCGATGAATCCAGTCCGATGGTTGATGCCCGTTTATCCGACGGTTCCCGTGTCAATGCCATTATTCCGCCATTGGCTTTGGACGGGCCGTTATTATCTATCCGGCGCTTTCCGGCAGCTCCTCTTAAGATGGATGATCTGGTTCGCTATAAATCACTGACACCGTCAATGGCCGAAGTAATCGCAGGGCTTGTTAAAAGTAAGTGCAATATTCTCATTTCCGGTGGAACTGGTAGTGGCAAAACGACGTTGCTTAATATTATGTCCGGCTTTATTCCAGCATCTGAGAGGGTTGTGACTATCGAAGATGCGGCGGAACTGCAGCTACAGCAACCCCATGTTGTGCGGCTTGAAACACGCCCTCCAAATGTTGAAGGTAAGGGTGAAGTAGCACAACGCGCATTAGTCCGCAATAGCCTGCGCATGCGGCCGGATCGAGTCATAATCGGTGAAGTGCGCGGCCCTGAAGCCATGGATATGTTGCAAGCCATGAATACAGGTCACGAAGGCTCCATGGCCACAGTGCACGCGAATACACCCAGAGATGCATTGAGTCGGATTGAAAACATGGTCAGCATGGCTGAAATGAATCTTCCTGCTAAAGCTGTACGACAGCAGATCAGCTCTGCAATCTGGGTCGTTGTTCAAGTTTCCCGTATGACAGATGGAAAACGCAAGCTAATCAGCATTCAGGAAATTACCGGTATGGAAGGCGACATTATTACCATGCAGGAGATTTTTACTTATAGCCAGACAGGTGTAGATGAAAATGGAGTTATCCAGGGACACTTTCATGCGACCGGTATTCGACCCAAATTTGCTGAACGCTTGAAGGTATTCGGCATTCCTCTACGAGACGAATTGTTTGATCCGGGTAAAATCATTAAATAACGAGGTTGTTTGCAGAAAATGGACTATTCTTATTATTTGTTTATAGCCTTGGTATTTGTGGCGATTGTGCTATTTCTGGAAGGACTGTACTTAACATGGAATGCCTATAAAGGGCCAGAAGCAGTTCGTATCGAGAAACGGCTACAAACTATCTCTGCGGGTTGGCAGGACGCTACTGAGCGAAACCTGATTAAACAGCGGCTATTAAGTGACTCTCCAACCTTAGAGCGCCTGTTGTTACAAATCCCGCGAATTCATAGTCTAGACCGGCTATTGATTCAATCAGGCATGGAGCTTAGCGTAACAGGCTTTCTGGGCTATACCTGCATGACCGTACTGGGTGGCATGGCCATAGCGTTACTGTTGAATTTGCATTTCTTAATACTATTGCTGTGCGCCATAGTAGCCGGGTTATTTCCTGTTTTATTGGTACTGAGTGCACGACATAAACGTTTGCTAAAAATTGAAGAACAATTGCCGGATGCCATGGATTTAATGGCGCGTGCACTGAAGGCTGGCCATGCCTTCTCCGGGGCGCTGCAAATGGTTTCCAGTGAAGGCGCGGAACCCATTGCAGGTGAATTCAGTACAACATTTGAAGAAGTCAATTATGGTATTTCGATGCAGGAAGCACTCATGAATCTCAGTATGCGTGTACCCAGTACTGACCTGCGCTATCTTGTCATTGCAGTGCTTATTCAACGTGAAAGCGGTGGCAATTTGGCAGAGTTACTTGAAAGTATCAGCAGCCTGATCCGGGCACGTTTGAAATTGTTAGGAACCATTCGAGTTTTATCAGCAGAAGGGCGATTATCTGCATGGATCCTAGGCTGCTTACCATTCGCTTTGGCATTATTAATCCACTTAGCTAATCCAGAATATTTGAATTTATTGTTTACAGATCCAGTAGGGCATCAGCTTCTCGGTGGTTCCTTAACGATGATGGTAATTGGAATTTTTGCCATGTGGCGTATTATCAAAATTCGAGTATGAGAATAAAAGCCTGATTAAATAAACTCAGTTCGAACTTACTGTACATTTGTATGTAATTTGGAGTAAATAAATTATGACCACGATTCAAATAGCATATCTAACTATCATTTTTTTTGCTGTGGCAGGCGGTGTTTTTGGATTGATGCGATTATTGACACCTAATCCAACACAATCGCGATTGGATCAAATTGCCTCCGAACATACTGAATTATTCTTAAATGAGTCCAATCAATGGGAACAGGTTGCTAATAAGTTCACAAGTCCTTTTGCCGCACTTTCGCTACCAAAAGAAGATTGGGAAAACTCCCCTTTGCGCATTCGTTTTATGCACGCGGGCTACCGTTCACAGTCAACACCTTTCTTTTACTTTGGAGGAAAAACATTGCTGGCATTTATCCTGCCAGGTATTTTCTTTCTTTATGTGGGCATCAGTCGTTTGCAGATAAATACTGATATTTCTTTGCTGTTTTTTCTCGCACTAACTGCAGTAGGTTATTATCTACCGAATTTAATCTTGGCGCATGTCATTAAAATACGTCAGCGCGACTTGTTTGAAAATTTTCCTGATGCGATTGATCTCATGACGGTTTGTGTTGAAGCGGGATTAGGATTAGATGCAGCAATGAAAAAGGTCGGAGAAGAAATGTATGTCAAATGCAAACCATTGGCAGAAGAATTCCATTTGGTCAATCTGGAAATGCGTGCAGGCAGGAGTCGCGAACAGGCATTGCGCAATTTAGCACTGCGGACCGGTGTAGAAGAAATAGAAGGTCTAGTCGCTATGCTGATTCAGGCCGATCGTTTTGGTACTAGCATTGCATCATCTCTAAGAGTTCATTCTGATATGTTGCGCACCAAACGCCGTCTGCGTGCGGAAGAAGCAGCAGCTAAGATAGCTCTCAAGCTTCTTTTTCCACTCATTTTCTTCATTTTTCCAGCATTGTTCGTGGTCATCATTGGCCCAGGTGCGATCAATATTTATCGCGTTCTTATACCCACGATATCGGGCAATTGATTGAAGGAGTTACCAATTATGCGCAAACCTACACTACTCATGTTAATTATCTGCTCCCTATTGATATTGAGCGGATGCGCAAGTTCTCAACAAAAGAATAGCAGTGAAGTCAATGCGCTGTTCAAATCAAAAGATTCGCATTTGGTGCAAGCCAAGCAATTGTATCAATTGGGTCGCGAATACTATCAGAAAAATGAGTACGCTGAAGCAATCAATGCCTATGAAAAATCTATTGATCTAATGCCTGAGAATTACGATGCTTACAATAACTTGGGAGTAATCTATTCGATCCTGGGAGAAGATGAGCTTGGACTCCATTTCATCAGTGAAGCCATAAAACTGGCACCCTCACTATCCTATTTACACAATAATCTGGGCTATGCGTTATTAAAACAAGGACGTAACAGTGAAGCAGCCGGCGCATTTGAACGTGCGTTGCAACTCGATCCTGAAAATTCACATGCACGCAATAACCTGCGATCAGCATATAAACGAATGGGATGCACCCCAAATGAACCTTGTGGACAATGGCAAGAACCCAAACAACCCTAGCTCTAAATTTAAAACAATTACTGAATATCACAGGAAACATACTATGTTCAAAGTAAAACGACTCAGTTGGATATTAGGATGCGCACTCGCTTTAAATGGATGCACCTCAATTCAAAAAGATACATTATCGGCTGACATTGAGATCAAACCTGTAATGCGTGTGAACCATGCCAATGGCAGCCCTAAGATCATGTATTTGTTAGGGCGGTATTATCAAGGCAAGATAGATTACCAGCGAGCCATTGCCGCTTATGAAAAAGCACTCGCGGCAAAGCCTGACTATGTTGAAGTACATAATGGACTTGGGGTCATCTATTCCATACAAGGCCGACATGAACTATCACTGCAACACTTCCACACGGCGATTGAATACGCACCGATGGAAACCTATTTGTATAACAATCTCGGTTATGCCTATCTGATTCAAGGCAATACAGCTGAAGCCGTTAAATCGCTAGAGAAAGCAGTATTGGTAGACCCTGGCAATAAAAGGGCCCAACTTAATCTGGCAGTTGCGCAAGAAAGAATCAATCTGAATGATAAAGTTGCTACATTGCAATCAGACTCGATTGACTCGTTGCCTCTTGCCATACAAGAAGCTTCCAACGCTAACGTTAATGAAGTAGATGATAAGGTATCCAAATTTAATGGTAAGGCTGAGTCCCTAGCCACAGCTATGTCATATCACGCAGATGATCAGGTGTTCCACCATCATAATGACTCTAAATCACTGGATGGCACATACATCCAATTAGAAATTTCCAATGGTAATGGCATTACAGGCATGGCAAAACAGATATCATATTTTTTTCAACAACATGGTGTTGCAAAAGCAAGATTAACAAATCACCAAACATACAAACATACCCAAACTGAAATTTATTATCGCTCAGGAAATTATGATCAAGCTTATCAGATCAATCAAATGTTACCTATGCAAGTCAAGTTGATTGAAAGTAACGAATTACGAAGCGACATACAAATAAAAATTCTATTAGGGCAAGACTTCTCTCGTGAAGCTGCTTATTTTAATAAAAAAGAACTAATGCAAATCAGCCAAAATGCTACAAAATCCATAGTCAATCAGATCAATTAATAAATTGACCTTCAATCACTGCATGGAGGTTCGCATGCGCAGGCAAATCCCCATGCAGTGAGGATATCATTTACAACTCTATAAAATAGTTAGTTGCTGCCATATCGACGGTTGCAGTAGTAAATGTCGGCAACTGTTTTAAGTACCTTGATAAATCAACAACTTGATCGATAATATCGCGTGGATGACTACCCGTCAGCACTCGTCCGGTTTTTCGATAATACGTATCTATAAGATAATCTGCCACATCTTCCTTAAATTCGATACCTTGTATCACACAAACACGTCGCAAAATCTCCTTATATTCACCTTCAGTTGAATGAGGCATCTTTATTTTATGACGGATACGACGTAAAAAAGCTTCATCAACCAAATCCGAAGGATGTAGATTAGTACAAAAGATGTTAACTTGATCAAAAGGTATCTCAAATTTCATACCAGTATGCAATGATAGAAAATCTGTACCCCGCTCCAGGGGAACAATCCAACGATTGAGCATCTCACGTGGAGTCACTCTCTGGCGGCCAAAATCATCCAGAATGAACACGCCATTCGCGGCTTTCATTTGTACTGGCGCTTCATAAAACTTGCTATGAATATCCAAATGCAAATCGAGCATTTCGGTAGTAAATTCCGCACCGACCATTACAACGGGGCGACGGCATTTTTTCCAACGTGGATCGTGTTTCAGATTTACGTTTATATCCAGTTGCATTTCTTCTCTGGTTTTTTCTGTAATTTCAAAATGTATTGCAGGATCAAATACGCGAATTATTTGACCACCCACCTCGATCGCTTGCGGTATAAAAACATGGTCAGGTAATGCGCGCCCTAATGCTTCTGCAACGCTTGATTTTCCTGTTCCCGGCGGACCATATAGAAAAATTGCACGTCCTGAGCTGAAAGCAGGACCTAATTGGTTAAGTAATTTTTCACTAATAACCATATGACTTAGGGACTCTTGTATCCATCTACTATCTATCTGAATCTGCTGAACATGTTGCTGGGCAAGAATGCGCGTATAGTCTTTCAGAGGAACCGGAGCAGCACTGGCATAAAGGCTAATATTCAAAGCTGCCTCTGCTCTTTCGCGACCTCGCTGCGTTAATTCAAAAACTTGAGTTTCTCGCCCATAACCAGCTGCTGAACGAATAGCAATCAAATGATCTGCTTGAAGTAATTCAATGATTTCATTTATAACACTAAATGGAAGACATAATTTGTCATTGATTTGACACAGGGTAAAAGTGCCTGCTTCTTGATATGCAATTTTCAATAATAGATCACTAAGAAAAGCTTCGCTTAGTCCAGTATTATTTATTTTCAATGGTATTGGTGGAATAGGATGCAATATTTTCTTTACTTGCTCAGATGTAAGAAAACCTAATGAAACGAGACTATCTTCTAGTTTCCCACTACTCTGCTTTTGGTTGATTCTTGCTTGAACCAATTGCGCATCAGAAATAAGACCTTCTTTAATCAATAACCTGCCAATAGAATTCGCCATAACATACCTTCTTTCTTAAAATTAAAAGTAATTAACCGCATCTGCTCTAAAGAATTGAGTTCTTTATCTTGTTTTAAAATTTAAGTTCAAGTTAACGACTAATTATTATTTTTCTTCATACAAAGTAAGGACCCAGCTTTTGCAAACAACACTTAATCCACGTAGCTGCGCGTACCTCACTCTTGCGCCACCATATGCGAAATCGTTTCGCTGCTTCTACCAGAATCAATCCACTTTCTTTATAAAACTTGACCGGCTGTTCCCTAAATTTTCGACTACATTATGCGCGCGGTAATTCCATCTTTATTCTCCATTTCTCCTCTTCGTTTTATGAAACGTCGGACTCATTGAAAACTAGCATACATCACACGGGCAATTTATTGATTATCTACCTATCCGAAAACATAAATTGATTCGCATGATAATTAAAAGTACTATGAGATAACTGATAGCTAAAACTGCTCAGTATTACTGAAACCAGTGCCAGATCATTTAATGAGGTGAAACAATGAAAACAATCCTGAGTCTGTTATTGGCATTATTTGCCATAGGTATCATCGCTCTTGGATCGGGTGCTTACAATATGGCCGCGACAGAGAAACACTGGAAAATCACCGAAAGAATCATTGAATGGGTACGTGACAGCTCCATTAAAGCACGCGCCGAAGACTTGACAGTACCTTCACTGGAAGATACAGAGTTGCTCGCGCAAGGCGCGGAGCACTACAATGCCATGTGTACCATCTGCCATCTGGCACCCGGCATGAAACCGACTGAACTCTCGGCAGGCCTGTACCCCCAAGCGCCCATATTCCATCAACGCGAAACCACGACTGATGAAACAAAGAGAATGGAACTCGCCAAAGCGTATTTTTGGGTAATAAAGAATGGCCTAAAAATGACTGCTATGCCAGCATGGGGATTGAGTCATGATGATCAAGCAATCTGGGGAATGGTCGCTTTTATTTTCAAACTGGGTCATATGGCACCGGAACAATATGAAAATCTCATCAACTCAACCCAAAGTCACGCACATGGCGGCGAAGACAACGGCCATGGGCACAGCCATTGACTGGGCAAACCCTCCGCCAAGCAAAAAAGTTAAGCTTATCATTGCTCAATTGTGGCTCTATCGGTTATCGCAAGCAACCTCATCACAAGTTACCGCCGCACCCATTATCAGGTGGGTGCCAAATGCAATTCAATCTCCTTACACATTGATCAGTATTCGGAATCAATGGCAAAACTTTTAACAGCATCAAAACAATCATGCGCGGCAATTCTCAGCGCATACAACCCCCACAGTCAGCTTGCCAGTAATGAAGAAAACTTAGCAGCGCACGAACAACTCAGAAATTTATTGCAGCATCGTGCCTATCCCATTATTGAAAGCTTGAATATAGATCCAACCGACCAATGGCCCCCTGAAAAAAGTTTCTTTGTTCCTGGATTGGATCTTAGTACTAGCCGATCGATCGGACAACGGTTTAATCAAAATGCCATTGTATGGATTGATAATGAAGTGATTCCCCGCCTGATATTGTTACGCTAGAAAACACGGTTCAGCTCTTTCTGCAACAGAAAAAACCATTCAAAATTTGCCTCGCTAAAAAACTCACTGTAGCTTGCAGCATAAACCCGATGCTATACTCGAAGCTTTAAAATACAGGTTGGAAGATCATTATGAAAAAAACACTCACCTTTCTAACTTTGGCTATTTTCAGTTTTGGCTTACTTGCTTTTGATGCAGAAGCCAAACGCATGGGCGGCGGTAAAAATCTAGGCACTCAGCGCCAATCGGTCAATCAGCAGCAAGCTGCACCCAAGCCGCAGCAGGCACCGGCTGCAGCACCCGCCGCCGCGTCTGGTGGCAGTAAATGGGGCGGTGCATTAGCCGGCCTGGCTGCCGGTGGTTTACTGGCTGCACTTTTTATGGGGGGCGCGTTTGAAAACATCAATATGATGGATATCGTAACCATGCTGTTACTCATAGGTGCTGTATTTTTCATCATTCGCATGCTGCGTAAACCCAAGGTTGAACAATCGCCCTCCATGCAATACTCGGGTATGAATACAAATACGCGCGAAAACTTCAACACCCCTGCATTCACGCCCTCTGCTGGAACTACTGTCGCGGACAGTCAAACCGCTTATCGGCAACCCAATATCCCTGCAGATTTTAAAGTGGAGCCCTTTCTACGCCATGCAAAAGCTTCGTTTATGCGTCTCCAGGCCGCTCACGATCATGGCGATATTAATGAAATCCGTGACTACATGACACCGGAGATGCTGGCAGAAATTAGCGCACAAATTAATGAACGGGGTGATGTGCAACAAACAACCGAAATCATGTTCATTGATGCTAACTTACTGGAGGTTGAAACAGCCGGTGATCTGGCTATCGCAAGCGTCCGCTTTACCGGTCAACTAAAAGATTTACCTGATGGCGAATCGGAAGCATTTGATGAGATCTGGCATGTACAGAAAGATCTGAAAGATCCGGATGCAACCTGGTTATTGGCAGGTATTCAACAAGCCTCTTAGTTTTCCGCACCCTATCCCGGCCGACTGCCTACGGTTTGAATAGCACCAGCCGGGATTACAAATTCCTCAAGTTTAAACTGCGCCATTGCTTTAATTATCATGTATACGCGATTATCAAAAAGTATGATGGTACTGGCTTTCGCGTTGTATGCGTCGCTGGTTGCATTCAATAATCTCACCGATTACGACTCAAATTTCTTCATCACCGCGCATGTTCTTCTGATGGATACGACTTTTCCGGATAACCAGGGCCTCTGGCGGGCTATTAACTCTCCTTTTTTGCATCATGCAGCTTATAGCCTGATAATTGTTACTGAAATCCTGATTGCCGGGCTATGTTGGCTGGGTAGCTTGCGCTTATTCCAAAATATCCAGAATCCCTCAACTTTCAATCAAGCAAAAAGCTTGGCCATACTCGGACTTTCTCTCGGTTTCTGTCTATGGTTCGTCGGATTTATGACGATTGGAGGAGAATGGTTTTTAATGTGGCAATCGGAAGTTGCCAATGGCCAACAAGCTGCATTCCGTCTGGTGATAATTACTGCCGTTACTCTTATTTACCTCACCCAGAAAGACGAAGACAAACATAGTTAGAGATTCACGTAAGCGGCTCGTATCCTGTGTAGGCATTACAAATTTATATTTAACCTCGACACACACGCAAGATCTGTTGCAAATTCTCGGCAAGAAAATCAAGACAACAATGCATTGATTCCAGCCTGAGCGATTTGTGCATCCTGGAAAGATCTTACGCCACTGACTCCAATTGCACCCACAAATTGACTATTGACAACTACCGGCAGCCCGCCTTCAATCGGCAAGGCGCCTGGTAAATTCAGATAACGCAATTGCCCTTCCGCAATATTGTCTTCCCATATCTTGGTCGGGCGGCGAAAAGCTATCGCAGCACGCGCTTTTTCAATTGCCACACCTATGCTGCCATGTTGCGTATGATCCAAACGTTGCAAGTAAATCAAATGGCCACCATCATCGACAATTGCAATGACAACCGGCCATTTATTGCATATTGCTTCGGATTCTGCGGCTGCCACCATTTTTTTGGCGTCGTCCAACGTAAGGATTACTTTGTCAGCGGTCATTTGATATCTCTAAAGAGTACTCATTGATTAAATCCCGGCGCCCCCCTCAAATACCTCCTGACGCATTTGCGCCTGAGAGATATTACTACCCGGTGGCACGCTTCGCGTCAGCCATACATTGCCGCCGATCGTCGAACCTCGCCCTATGGTTATTCGTCCCAAAATTGTAGCTCCGGCATAAATCACCACGTCATCTTCCACAATAGGGTGGCGTAGATTGCCTTTCACCAGAGTTCCATTCTCATCTACCGGAAAACGTTTGGCACCCAACGTAACTGCCTGATACATACGAACATTCTGCCCAATAATAGCAGTCTCTCCAATTACCACACCGGTACCATGATCAATAAAGAAACTGCCGCCAATCTGTGCACCGGGATGAATTTCAATACCGGTGGCAGAGTGCGCAATTTCTGAAATCATGCGCGCAATCAGGGGTACCCCCAAACCGTGCAAAACATGCGCCAACCGATAATGCGTAATTGCCATGATGCCAGGATAACAAACCAGTACTTCATCCACATTGCGTGCCGCCGGATCACCTTCATACGCTGCTTTAATATCGGTTTCCAGCAAACTTCGAACCTCCGGCAAATGTTTTGCAAACGCCTGCGTAATCGCTACCGATTGTGCACGATCCTGATCGCCCAAAACCTCCAAACCGGAGTTATAGTGCAATTCATGCTGAATCTGCACCATCAACTCACGTAATGTCATATTCAGGGTATGTCCGACATAATGATCGATACCTTCATCAGCCAACTCAGATGAACCCAGGCGATTAGGGAACATAGCCGCACTCAGGCCCTCTGCAACACTCGCCAGAATCCTGCGTGACGGTAGCCTGGGCGGACGATCATGCCGGTTACGGCTTTCCAACGAAGCCAGGCGCAACGCACGCAGCTCCGCCACGATATTATCAACATTCAAATAGGTGCTCCGCAACAAAAGATCGCGCGTTCTCTTGCTAGTGTTCACTATGCTGTCAGGCCTTGTTCGTCAAACATACGTTCAAACAGAATACCGCTTAGATAACGCTCAGCGGAATCCGGCAAAATCACTACAATAGTTTTTCCCTTATTCTGGGCAAGTTTAGCATGACGCACTGCCGCCGCCACAGCCGCACCGCAGGAAATTCCGGCCAGAATACCTTCCTCGCGCGCCAAGCGCCGCGCATAAAGCAGCGCTTCTTCATTGGTCACCTGCTCGATTTCGTCCACCAGTGAAAGATCTAGATTATCAGGCACAAAACCAGCTCCAATACCTTGAATCTTATGGGGACCGGGTGCCAATGAAATTCCCGCACGCTTTTGCGACAATACGGGGCTCGCTGCAGGTTCAACTGCCACTGAAATGATAGCTTTGCCTTTGGTTTTTTTGATATAACGAGAAACACCGGTAATCGTGCCACCCGTGCCCACGCCTGCCACAAAAATATCGACAGCACCATCCGTATCGCTCCATATTTCCGGTCCGGTGGTTTTTTCATGAATTTCTGGATTGGCGGGATTCTTGAACTGTTGCAGCAACACATAGCGATCCGGGTCAGCGGCAATAATTTCTTCCGCCTTCGCCAAAGCGCCATTCATACCCCGTACACCCTCGGTTAATTCCAGCTTGGCACCCAATGCAATTAACAACTTACGTCGCTCAACACTCATAGTTTCCGGCATTGTCAAGGTCAACGGAATTCCTCGTGCAGCTGCCACGAATGCCAGTGCAATTCCGGTATTACCGCTCGTAGGCTCAACAATTTCCTTCCCCGGTCCTAATAATCCTCTATGTTCAGCATCGTCAATCATTGCTACGCCAATGCGGCACTTAACCGAATACGACGGATTACGCCCTTCAATTTTTCCCAACACTACGGCCGGCGCATTGTCTATCACCCGATTAAGTTGCACCAATGGTGTTTGCCCAATGGATAATGAATTGTCTTTAAACCAATTTGCCATGATTTCTCTTTTTGCACTAGATACCAATTTTAGGTCAGATTTATATTATTATCTCTTTATCAGATACCTAACCGAAATATTCGTTGCGCCACATTCATTTAAGGTCTCAAAGTACATAGCTAGAGGCAGACTGAACCATAATATTCATGCAATTTGGATATCGCAAGAAGCTGTACCGATGGAATTAGGACAGAAGAAGAAACTGCTTTGCAGATAGCAACGTACGAAAAGCTATCCTCTTCGTAACAGCTCTAAATAGATTAGTCATAAAACCAATCCCTTTACCCATAAAGATGGTGGCGAATCAGGGATTTGAACCCCGGACCAACGGATTATGATTCCGCTGCTCTAACCACTGAGCTAATTCGCCACGTGCTTAACACAAGGGCCGCATTTTGCCTTCCAGGGGGTGGCTTGTCAAGATCAAAAATGTGACATGACAAGGGTTTATGCGTTTTTCCAGGACATTGTATTACGCTTGCCGATTCTTCCCAGGTGTATCAGTAGCTTAGATTTATCCACTGAAAATGTACGATTGTTAGTTGATTCGAGTAGCAAGAAATTTGCTTCCAACGATGACTAACTTTGTGTTACCTGTTCATCCCAAAGCAGCTGTATAATTAATTTCATGAAATTCGATATCATAGTAATAGGTGGCGGACTGGTAGGTGCAAGCCTGGTAGCTGCGCTTAAAGGTAGCGGGCTAAAAATAGCGTTGATAGAACCGCATGAACCATCACCGGTACCCCAAGATAATAGCTGGGATAATCGGGTGTATGCAATTAGCCCGGGCAGTGCCGCTTTCCTGCAACAACTGGGCGCATGGCAGTGGATGAAAATTGAACGGATAGCGCCCGTTTATGAGATGGCGGTATTTGGCGACGACAATACTGCGCATATCAACTTCAGTGCGTACGAGATCGGTTTACCCGAATTAGCATTTATTGCTGAAAACCGCCAATTGCAAGCCGCCATCTGGCATATGATTGAATCTTCAAAGGAAAATGTACGAATATGCTGCCCGGCAAAATGTGCCGCAATCATTTGGCATGATACGCATGTCGATGTGCAGCTGACGGACGGCACCGAACTTAAAGCTTCATTAGTGATAGGTGCTGATGGGGTCAATTCCTGGGTACGTAAACAAGCTGAGATTGATGTATCGCAGCATGCCTACGATCAGGTTGGCATAGTCGCCAATTTTAGTACGGAACTATCGCATCGTCAGATTGCCCATCAATGGTTCAGGCGCGATGGCGTATTGGCATTACTTCCGCTACCGGGAAAACGTGTATCAATGGTCTGGTCAACCACGAAAGATCATGCGGATTTTTTGCGCAACTTGTCTGCGGAAAAACTTTGCCAACAAGTGGAAGAAGCTTCTGCACATACTGTGGGGGCAATGCAACTGATTTCACCACCAGCAGGTTTTCCATTGAATCATGTGCATGTGAAAAAATTGATTAAAGCTCGTCTGGCATTAATCGGTGATGCTGCACATGGCATTCATCCGCTGGCTGGCCAGGGTGTCAACTTGGGATTACGCGACGCGCGAGCACTTGCGGCAATACTGAACTCGCAAGGTAAGCTGACAGATTGCGGCGATTATTTATTATTGCGGCGTTACGAGCTGGCACGCAAGGAAGATATTCTGGTTCTGGAATGGGTAACGGATGGACTACAGAAATTATTCAACAACCCCAATCCGACGTTAGCCCGCATACGCAATTTAGGGCTTGAAATAACCAATCATCTGCCATCGATTAAAAATCGATTGATACAGCACGCTTTGAACTAAATTTCTTTTTAAACTGGAGTTGTCATGGCCACACACTTAAAGCTTTTCATTTTAATTTTATCATTAAGTCTTTTCCCCGGAATACTTTGGGCCGATGAAGAAACTGTTAAGAAAGCCGTCCAACCCCATTTCGAGAATCAAAAAATTGACAGTGTAAAGAAAACACCTTTTTCAGGTCTATATGAAGTCGTTGTAGGTGACGAACTGTTTTATACCGATGATAAAGCAAATTTTTTCTTTTTTGGCCATGTCATCAATACCCAAACTCGGGTTAGCATGACCAACGAGCGCATCCAGGAAATCAAAGCGGCACGACGCGTGCCATTCGACTCCCTGCCTCTGCAGCATGCTATCACAGCGGTTAAAGGCGATGGCAAACGCAAAGTTGCGGTGTATACAGACCCTAATTGCCCTTATTGCAAACAATTGGAAAAGGAATTGATCAACGTCACGAATGTTACCGTTTATAACCTGCTCTACCCGGTGTTGAATGGCTCGATGGAATTATCAAAAAAAATCTGGTGCTCTGATAATCAAATCAAGGCCTGGGAGGATTTTATGCTGAAAGGCACCGCACCAGCAGAAAAAGACTGCGAAACTCCCTTGGAAACTTTGGTAAAGTCAGGTCGTGAAAATAAAGTTTCAGGCACACCAACGCTAATTTTTACTGATGGCTCAGTTGTTGGGGGAATGATCCCCGCCGCAGCCATAGAGGAAAAGTTGGAAAACGCAAGCAAAAGCAAATAAAACCTAAAAACTTAAAAAGCTTGCTGATAAACCGCAGCAAGCTTTTTATTGTTGGGTAAGCGCAACCGGCTGATATTCCTTCGGCATCAATATCCACATTCTTCCTGCTTGCTTCATTTTTCCTGCCTGATTTCCGGCTGCATGACCAAATCCCCAAAAGAAATCCGCGCGTACCCCGCCTTTTATCGCACCACCCACATCCTGAGCAACCATAAGCCGATTCAAAGGCTTACTCGTATTGGGCCAGGTCGTTGCCAGAAAAACCGGCACACCCTGCGGAATTGACAATGGATCAATGGCGATACTTCTACCAGCAGTCAATGGCACACCCAAAGCTCCAATGGGGCCTGATAGATCGGACGGTAATTCACGAAAAAACACGTAGCGTGCATTTTGCTGCAACAACTCCGCCAGCTTACGAGGGTTTTGTCGCCCCCATTGCTTGATACCCTGCATGGATGCTTGTTCGAGGGGTAGCTCACCGCGTTGCACCAGAAGTTTACCAATAGAGTTATATGGAAATCCATTCTGATCGGCAAAACCTATTTTCATCATTTCACCATTATCAAGCACAATGCGTCCTGAACCCTGCACATGGAGAAAAAATAACTCAACTTCGTCTTCCACCCATAAGAGCTCATATCCATTCAATAATCCCGGATTATTCATAATCTCTGACCGGCTATAGTAAGGTACCACTTTGCGTCCGTTCAAACGTCCGCGCAAACGTAGATCTTTAAGCTCCGGGTAGGCTTCGCCCAATTCGATGGTTAACAATTCATCAGGCGCAGCATAAACCGGGAAACGATAACGTTCCGACAATGTCCGGCTTCCTTTTAGCAAGGGCTCATAGTAGCCGGTAATCAGCCCTTCCTCGGTATTATCGACATTAACAACTTGATACGGAATGAAATAAGTTTCAAAAAAATTTCTTATCATTGTATTGTTGGGATGTCGCAGTGATGCGGCGATTTTGCAATTTTCCTGCCAAACGGATTGCTTGCTTAAAACCCTGCAACTTTGCAGAAAAGCCTGCCATGCAGGCAGTAAATCATCGCTGTTCCAACCAGTTAATGAAGACCATTGATCACGTTTATGGATAGACTTCGCTAGTGGCTTATCGGGCAAAGGCGGTGTAATAGTTTCCTCAGATTGCGTCGGTGGTGGCGTGGGACTAATACTTCCAGTGGTACATGCTGCAAGCCACAAAAAAGAAATAATAACGATAAAACTTAATTGGTTTTTCATCTGATTTTGGTTAAAGTAACAGCTCGATTCAATTATGAAACAGCAATCTTAAATTATGTGGTTACTAATCGTCGAAGCGGCAGTGGCATTGGGTTTATTTCTATTCATTATCTGGTGGACTATGTTTTCAGGTAAAAAAAAGCAAGATGACAAAAACAAAGAGGAATAAAAACCAGTATTAGAATTATCCGATATTTCCTCAATGTCAACTTTACCCATTACACAGGATTTTCAATATCAATGAATTGATGTTGTATTCCAAATTCCTGTTCAAGGTAATTTCCCAGCGCTTGCACACCGTAGCGCTCCGTTGCATGATGCCCCGCGGCGATAAATGCGACACCTGATTCACGTGCGGTATGTACATTGTGTTCTGAAATTTCACCCGTCAAATAGGCATCGACTCCTTGCAGAATAGCCGCATCAAAATAATTTTGCGCGGAACCGGTACACCAGGCGATGCGCTGTATGGTTTTATTAAGGTCACCGATTATCATCGGCTTACGCAATAAAGTTTGCGCTATCCGATCACCCAGCGCAGCCAAGTTCATAGTTTCTTTCAGTTCTCCCTGCATCATGATATCTTGTCCGCCAAAACGACCGTTTTCAATAAACCCCAATTTTTGTCCCAATTGCGTATTATTGCCAAACTGCGGATGTGCATCCAACGGTAGATGATAGGCAAACATATTGATCTGATGATTTATTAACAAAGCGATACGACGATTTTTTATACCGGTGATGCGCATATCTTCACCACGCCAAAAAAAACCATGATGAACCAAAACCGCATCCGCTTTTGCTGCCAGCGCCGCCTGCAGCAGATCGAGTGAAGCAGTTACACCGCTGACAACAACATGAATATCGCTACGCCCTTCCACTTGCAACCCATTTGGGCAATAATCCTGAAAACGGGGTATATCCAGTAACTGATTCAGATGATTTTCCAGCTCATCTCGGTCCATCGATTTCCTCCTTGGTTTCTTATACTGCATCGCAATATACTCATATTAAAACTATTTATTCTGGAGTAACACATTTGATGTACAGACTTTGGTTAATTTTTGCACAAACTGTAACAGTATTGCTGGCTATTTTTTTTATCGTGTCAACATTGCGACCGGATTTACTCTCCTGGAAACCCCGAGGAGAAATTGTAACCGTAAGAGAAGCTGCGCCTGCGGTTACATCGGAAAGACCGGATAGCTATGCCAAAGCAGCCGAAATTGCCATGCCGTCTGTTGTCAATATTTTCACTAGTAAGGAAGTCAAGGAACCTGCTCATCCTTTGCTGAATGATCCAATGTTTCGCAGATTTTTTGGAGACCAGTCAGAATCCAGACCAAAGCGTACTTCAAGTCTGGGATCCGGGGTCATTGTCAGCTCTAATGGCTATATACTGACCAATCATCACGTCGTTGAAACCGCTGACGAAGTTGAAGTTGCGCTGGTTGATGGCAGAAAAACCAAAGCCCGTCTGATTGGCTCCGATCCTGAAACAGACCTGGCAGTACTCAAAATAAATTTGAAAGACTTGCCTGCCATAACGTTTGGCCAATCACAGCAGGTTAGAGTAGGCGATGTCGTGCTTGCTGTGGGCAATCCTTTTGCGGTTGGTCAAAGTGTTACTATGGGAATTGTTGGCGCACTGAGCAGGAGCCGGGTAGGAATTAATACCTTTGAAGATTTCATTCAAACCGATGCAGCGATCAATCCGGGCAACTCTGGTGGAGCATTGACCGATACCTCAGGCAATCTAATTGGAATCAACACTGCAATTTATTCCAGCAGCGGCGGCTCACTCGGCATCGGCTTTGCAATTCCAATTCATACTGCCAAACAAATTATGGAGCAGATCATTCAGTCTGGCGGTGTAATCCGTGGCTGGCTGGGAGTCAGCATGCAAGATATGACGGAAGAGTTGGCAGAGTCATTCAATCTGGATCATCCATCGGGGGCCTTGATAGCCAGTATTCTTAAAGACGGTCCGGCCGATAAAGCGGGAATAAAGCCAGGCGATATACTGATTGCAATCGAGGGCAAATCACTTAAAAATTCATCGGAAATGCTCAATTACGTAGCTGCATTGCCACCGGATAAAGTGGTAACTGTTACAGTCATTCGCAATAAACAAGAAAAATCTTTTCCGGTACAGGTAGGTGTAAGACCAAAACAAAAGTGATCATATTTTAAAAATTAGAATGATATCAAATTTATGAAAAACCTATTACCCGCAAACGGCTTTCTATCCGTAATCGCACAATGGCTTAGCGTCAATATCCTTGCCTTGGGTCGTGAAATGCGGCTGTCCTATTTACCTCCCTTGATGGTATACGTCGCTGCCGGCATATCGGGTCTGACAAGTATTGTTGGTACGTTTTATGTCAAAGAAAAACTTGGGCTTTCCGCCGAATTTCTAGCCATGCTGGGATTCTGGATGATGTTGCCATGGGCACTCAAAATGCCGATGGGGCATTTGGTTGATTTGATCTGGCGCTGGAAAGGCTTACTGGTATATTTGGGTGCCAGTTTGATCATGTTAAGTCTGTTAATCATGATTGGGTTGCTCGGCCACACTGAGGCTATGATTGCTATAGCTTCAGTTGAAACCTGGTATGTAGTCTCAGCGTTATTGGCTCCGATCGGTTATGTTCTACAGGATGTGGTAGCCGATGCCATGACCGTTGAAGCAGTGCCGCGCGTAGACGAAAATGGTAACAAGCTGGGTTTAGAGAAACGCAAACTGATGCATGTCACGATGCAAACTCTCGGACGTGTCGCCATTATCGGCGGCGGTGTGCTGGTATCCGTGGTCAATGTTTTTGTACTCCGCGATGCTGGATCATTACCGGAAGTGGAAAAAGAAGCGGTTTATTTATTGGTGTATGAGCTTGCTTTGATTATTCCGTTAATTTCAATCTTTGGTGTGGTGTTTGCATCCTGGTTACGTCGCCGCGAATATAAACGCTTTCTAGCGCTGGGACATAGTCGTCAGGAAGCTGATAGACTACTTAATATACATTCGGAATCGCCCGCAGTAAACTGGTGGATCCTCGGCGGTGGATTAGCTTTCACACTCATATCCTTGAGCGTTGGCCTGAGCCGCATGCCCGGCAGCGAGGAGATCATTTTCGTCATTTCCATGGCCATAGTCATATTCTTGATGTGGCGCTTGACCGGCGAGCTTGAACCCGATGCTCGTAATGTGTTAGTCGGCACGGCTGTGCTGATATTCATATTTCGCGCTATTCCGGGACCCGGTGCCGGTTCTACCTGGTGGATGATTGACGAATTGGGCTTTGACCAGCAGTTCCTCGCCGTTTTATCATTAGTCGGCGCTACATTAACGCTATTCGGCATGTTTATTTTCCGCCGTTTTATGGCCGAACGCTCGATTGCCTATATCATCGGCTTTCTGACGATCGTAGGAACATTTCTTTCATTACCGATTATTGGCATGTATTTTGGCCTGCATCAATGGACAGCAGCTATGACTGGCGGAGTGGTCGATGCACGTTTCATTGCATTGATTGATACCGCGCTGGAATCGCCGCTCGGTCAGATTGCCATGATTCCAATGCTAGCCTGGATTGCCAACTCCGCACCGGAAAAACTTAAAGCCACTTTTTTTGCCGTGATGGCATCATTCACCAATCTGGCGCTTTCGGCTTCGCAACTCGGAACCAAATATCTTAATCAGATTTATGAAGTAAAGCGTGAAGTAAAAGATGCCGTTTCCGGTCAAGTGACTATTCCGGCAGATTATAGCGAGCTGGGACATTTACTGATTACCGTCACAGTCATTGGTTTTGTTTTGCCGCTGCTTACCATTTTGGTTGTCAAACACTCGCGCTTTCGCAATGCTTGATTTTATTATTTAAACAACAATAATATATTGATTAGTATCAGCTAATTTACCCCTAAATTAATTTCCGCAAAATCCGATATCACTTTGACCTGTGTGCATAGCAATTTTATGTATTCAGGTATTTTTTAATCCATAAAAACTGAAGCACTACTTTTGTTGTATGCATCAGTATTTGTTTTGATAAAGGAGATATTTATGCAGAAATGGGTTTTACTGATAGCTCTGGTATTCTTGTTTACCGGCACTGCATTTGCAGCAGTCAATATCAATACGGCGTCGCAAGCTGAGCTTGAATCTTTACAAGGTATTGGTCCTGCTAAAGCAAAAGCGATCATTGAACATCGCGAAAAAAGCGGCACCTTTGCTTCCGTTGATGATTTAGCGAAAGTAAGTGGTATTGGTCAAGGAACTATCAAACAACTTCGCGATGTAATTACCGTCGAAGGTGAAAAAGCCACAGAAGCTCCGGCCAAACAGGAGTAGTTTTTGCAGTGGATTAATTAACCCTCTCTGAATTATCTTCAGAGAGGGTTTTTATTTGTGTGATTACTTTCTTTCAATGCTGATCGCTTATGCGATAATTAAACCTATCTATGATAAAGTTTGCATTATGCATAAAACGATCGAAAATTTTGTTGGTAATACACCTTTAGTAAAACTCAAGCATTTGCCCGGATTAACTTCAAACACGATTCTTGTTAAGCTCGAAGGTAATAATCCTGCCGGATCAGTGAAAGATCGCCCGGCCTTGTCGATGATTTCGCATGCGCAACAACGCCGGGAAATTAAGCCAGGCGATACGCTGATCGAAGCTACCAGTGGCAATACCGGAATTGCTTTGGCCATGGCTGCCGCCATGATGGGGTATCGGATGATACTGATCATGCCGGAGAATTTGAGTATTGAACGACGGCAATCCATGAGTGCCTACGGCGCAGAAATTATTCTGACGCCAAAATCCGGTGGCATGGAACAAGCACGGGATCTGGCTGAAAAAATGCGTGCCGAAGGTCAGGGTATCATTCTGGATCAATTTGCAAATCCGGATAACCCACGAGCGCATTATGAAGGTACTGCGCCAGAAATCTGGCGGGATACGCAAGGAAAAATCACCCATTTTGTCAGCAGCATGGGAACCACAGGTACGATTATGGGCTGTTCAAAATTCTTTAAGGAACAACAAACACCCATTAAGGTAATCGGCGTGCAACCGGAAGAGGGAGCGCAAATACCCGGTATCCGCAAATGGTCTCCTGCGTATTTACCAAAAATTTTCGATGCGAAACAGATTGATGAAATGATCTACGTTTCTCAGCATGAAGCCGAGGATATGACACGCCGGTTAGCGCGTGAAGAGGGGATTTTTGCAGGCATTTCATCGGGTGGTGCCTTAGCGGCAGCACTTAAAGTATCCCATCGGGTTGAAAACGCCATCATAACTTTTATCGCATGCGACCGGGGCGATCGCTATTTATCGACAGGTGTTTTTCCCGCTAATGTACGATCAGAATGAGGTTTAGCGTCACTCGCTTACTATGTTGACACGCCATTTCTCATTACCGCTCCGGGTCTATTATCAGGATACAGATGCAGGGGGAGTAGTCTATCATTCAACCTACTTGAATTTCATGGAACGAGCACGCTATGAATGGCTTAGAGAACTTGGATTTAATGCCAATGCATTGATTACAGACTCTAACGTCTTGTTCATGATACGCTCAATAGACATCGAATATTTAAAACCAGCGGTATTGGATGATTTGCTGAATATAACGGTGTCAGTTCTGGAAGTTGGCAGAAGTCGCATCACGCTATTTCAAGAAGTTTTATGCAGTCATATTAAATTAGTAAATGCCACAATTCATGTGGTATGTGTCGGTGCAGAAAAACTCAAACCCGTGAGTATTCCTGCATCTCTCCGTGAAAAAATTGGGAAGTCCGCATGAGCACAACAGTAACACAAGATATGTCATTTCTTTATCTGATCAGTAGCGCCAGTGTACTGGTACAACTGGTAATGCTGATTCTGGTATTGATTTCATTTTTTTCCTGGTGGTTTATTTTTCGTAAATTGTTTGTTATTCGCAATGAAAAAAGGAAAACTGATGATTTCGAGGATATTTTCTGGCGCGGGGTAGACTTGAATGCACTGCATCAGCGAATAACGAGTGCACGCTATGATTCCGGGAGTCTGGAACGAATCTTTGCCGCAGGTTTTGGTGAATTTAACAAGCACCCTGCCGGATCTGATCTTGACGCGGTAATGGAAAGCACTCGCAGAGCGATGCGCGCTACTTATCAGCGGGAAATGGATTATCTGGAATCACATTTGTCATTCCTGGCTACCGTTGGTTCAGTCAGTCCATACATCGGCTTGTTAGGCACTGTGTGGGGTATTATGAATTCTTTCCGCAGCCTCTCCAGCGTTACCCAAGCAACCATTGCACATGTCGCTCCAGGAATTGCAGAAGCCTTAATTGCGACCGCAATGGGATTATTTGCGGCCATTCCAGCGGTGGTTGCTTATAACCGCTATGCCAGCAGCACCGATCAACTGGCCACCCGTTTTGAGAGTTTCATGGAAGAATTATCCAATGTATTGCAACGGCGAGCAGCCGGATAAACTGATATAAGAGGGTTCTATGGCGCGGCGCGCAAAACATCGGCTAATGAATGAGATCAATGTGGTGCCCTACATTGATGTAATGCTGGTATTACTGATTATTTTTATGGTCACAGCACCCATGATCAATCATGGACAGATTGAATTACCTCAGATCGGCAAATCGTTGGCAACACCGGCCGTACCTTTGGAAGTAATTATACAAGCGGATGGGCGCCTTTCCTTGCGCGATCGTGCCGTATCATCAGCAGAACAAAGTGTTGATCAAAATCAATTGATTGAAGCTATCAAACAGAAACAGGCGCAAAATGCAGACCAGCCCGTAGTGATTGCCGCTGATAAAAATGTCCGTTATGAAGAAGTCATCAAAGTAATGGATGTATTGCAGCAGAATCAGGTGCAGAAAGTGGGTTTACTGGCGCAACAAAAATGATCTATTCGTAATGAGTGTAAGTGCCTTACGCAATTCATCCTATTCTGAACCAAGAATACTATTGGCTGGTGCACTGGCTGCGCTGGTGCATCTCGTATTTATCGCACTCTTGATTTTTGGTTTGAATTGGAAAGATCAGCCACCTGAAGGCATGATGGTTGAAATCTGGACGGAGTTGCCCACGCCCATTCAGGAACCAGTTAAAACTCAATCGCCACCCCAACAAATCAAACCAGTACCCGAACCCGTTAAACCAAAACCAGAGTCAGAGCCGCCAAAACCTGAACCCGTAAAACCCGAATCTGCAAAAACAGCGCCACAGCAAGCAGCGGTAATACCGCCTGTCAAAAAACCTGATATCACGATACAGCAGAAACCAGAGCCCATTAAAGAAATCAAACCGGATCTGGAACAGCAAAAAAAACAAGAACAAGAAAAATTAAAAGAGCTGGAGAAACAAAAAGAGCTTGAAAGAAAGAAAGAATTAGAAAAACAAAAGGAGTTGGAAAAGCAAAAAGAATTAGCCAAGCAGAAGGAATTGGAGAAACAAAAAGAACTACAAAAACAAAAAGAGTTGGCCGCGCAACGACAGCGAGAACAAGCAGCAAAAGCGCAGCGGGAAGCTGAAGCACAACGCGCTGCGCAGCAAGCAGCGGCAAGGAATCAGATAACCAATGAAATTTCGAAATATAAGGCTTTGATCCTGGCCAAGATCAGGAGCAGAATCGTAATGCCGCCTGATTTACCGGGCAATCCTATCGCTGAATTCAGCGTTACACTGCTTCCCGGGGGTGACATTCTCGATGTCAGGCTGAGCAAGAGCAGCGGATATGCTGTTTTTGACAATGCCGTGGAACGTGCAATTTATTTGTCAAAACCATTACCCTTACCTCCGGACCCTGCGCTGTTTAATGAATTTCGCAATCTGAATATTACAGTGCATTATCGTGAATGATTGCTATAATCAGAAAAAAATTAACGTTTCTTGAAAATTTAATGCCTTAACGTTTATGTCAATTTACTGTTCTAAATTAACGCATGGCTTACTGTTTTGGCTTCTATGGCTAGTCAGCTCATCACTCCATGCACAACTGAATATCGAAATTTTTGGTGGGGGGGCATCCCGTATTCCGATTACCATCGTCCCTTTTGCCGAGGAAAGTAGGCTTCAGCAAAATATCACCCCGGTTATCAACGCCGATTTGCAACGTACTGGATTGTTCAGATTGATAGATCCCGCCGGATCGTCGCCACATTCGCCAGCGGAAGTGGCCTACGCCGATTGGGCCAATCGTGGTGTCAATGCGTTGGTTATTGGTCGCGTTACGCATTTATCCGGCGATCAGGTGGAAATTCAGTTTCGTGTAATGGATATTGCCAAGAAATCGCAATTAACCGGTTTGGCTATTACCGTTTCAACCACACAAATACGCGCTGCAGCACATCGTATTGCGGATGTTATCTACGAAGCACTAACCGGTGATGTGGGGGTATTTAGCACTCGTATCGCTTATGTATTAAAACGGGGTAATAAATACGCACTCCAGGTTGCCGATGCCGATGGTTATAATGCGCAGTCCATTATCGAGTATACGGAACCCATAATATCTCCCGCCTGGTCTCCGGATGGAAACCAGTTGGCTTATGTATCTTTTGAGAACAAAAAACCGGTTGTATACGTTCAGACACTATCAACCCGGGAACGCAGAGCGGTTGCCAACTTTAAAGGCAGCAACAGCGCACCGGCCTGGTCTCCGGATGGAAAAAAGCTGGCGGTTGTGCTGACTGGGCAGGGCGGATCACAAATTTTTCTGGTCAATACCGATGGTAGCGGTTTACAAAGATTGAGCAGAAGCTCCGGTATCGATACAGAACCTAGCTTCTCTCCTGATGGACGATACCTCCTATTTACTTCCGATCGTGGCGGTAGCCCCCAAATTTACCGCATGCCGGTAACTGCTGCAGAATCAAGCAATGCCGAACGGCTCACCTTTGAAGGTAGCTATAATGTCAGTCCCGATTATAGTCACGACAACAAAAGCTTTACTTTTATTCACCGCAACAATAATCAGTTTAATGTAGCGGTTCAAGAAATCGGTTCACGCCAAATAGAAATTTTAACCAACTCCAAATTTGACGAATCACCCAGCTTCGCACCCAATGGCAAAATGATCTTGTATGCAACTGAAATAAACGGGCATGGTATATTATCCGCTGTTTCCAGAGATGGACAGACACGACAGCAACTGTCAGTACAAGCGGGTGATATTCGGGAACCGGCCTGGGGTCCTTTACCAAAATGGAAGTAATGTCTTAGTCTTTTTAATTTTAAAGGAGCAACAAATGAGAAAGTTATTATGCATTGCATTGATCGTTCTGTTATCCGCGTGTGCCAGTCAAACAACACAGCCTGATGTTGATGATCTATCATCTGGTACAGGCAACGGAAATGACTTAAGCGGAAGTGATTTGATGGGATCCGATTCAGGAAGACCCAGTTATTTCAGCCAATTGAATGACCCCAACAGCATTCTGTCACAACGTAGCGTTTTTTATGACTTTGATAGTTACACAGTCAAAAGTGAATATAGGGAATTGGTGCTGTCTCACGCCAGATTCCTGCGTGACAATCCCGCCGCCAACGTAATCCTGCAAGGAAATACGGATGATCGGGGTAGTCGTGAATACAATCTCGCTTTAGGTCAACGCCGCGCAGATAGCGTTAAGAACATGATGATTTTGTCAGGCGCACAAGACTTACAGATTGAGTCAGTTAGCTTAGGGGAAGAAAAACCACGCGCGTTGGGACACGGTGAGTCAACCTGGAGTCAGAACCGCCGTACCGATATTCTTTATCGGGGCGAATAACCATGCTGATACGCGCTTTCTTTCTATTGTTGTTGCTGAGTTGCAATGTCAGTTATGCGTCATTATTCGGTGATAGTGAAGCACGTGAACAAATTGATGTATTACGCAAACAAGTTAAGGAAATGGAAGCGCGTATTGCCAAGATGGATCAAGCGCTGAATAGCGAAGCATTGTTGCAACTGTATACTCAGGTTGAAACGCTCGGGCTGGAACTGGGCAAATTGAACGGGCAAATAGAAATGCTCAGCAACGATAATGCATTGTTACAAAAACGGCAACGGGATTTTTATATCGATCTTGATAATCGACTACGTCAGATCGAGCAACCGGGCAGCCCGACACCTTTACCTCATTCCACCCCTCAGAGCACTCCTCGCGGCATGACAGCACCGTCACCCGACGAGCATGCAGCTGCACCACCGATTAATAATGATATAACACCTGAGTCCTCATCAGTTGAGAGTGCCAACTCATCCAACGCAATGGATTCCGGGTCTTTGTCAGCGAATGAATTGGCGCCCCCCGGTCCGGCAGAAAATGCGGCTTATAAGGAAGCGTATGATTCGTTTAAAAATGGTGAATATGCCAATACTATCGCGCAATTTGAAAACTTCCTGGAAAACTACCCGCAATCCACCCTGGCACCCGGTGCTGCTTACTGGATTGGCAATGCGCGTTACGCATTGCGTGATTATCAATTAGCCATCGATGCGCAAAAAAGGCTGATCAGCAAATACCCTGACAGCAATAAAGTACCCGATGCCCTACTCAATATTGCTACCAGTCAGTTCGAAATGGGTGATCGCAATGCGGGCAGAAAAACCCTGGAGAATTTGCTGCTAAGTCATCCGCACAGTGAAGCCGCAGGAAAAGCCAAGCAACGCCTGGCAAACATCAAGTAACTCGGGAACTTAAATATCTATTCCCCACATGCTGTTTGCTGCATTCGCTACAAAGTAGTAGAGTCCGTCTTTTCCTTCAGGTAATTAGTAATGATGCAAGCGTTAGAAACAACAACCTTGCGTGTCAATGAAATTTTCTTCTCGTTACAAGGTGAAACAAGTCGTGTTGGACTACCGACTGTTTTCGTACGCCTGACGGGCTGTCCCTTGCGTTGCGGATATTGTGACACTGCTTACGCATTCACTGGTGGCGAAAATATTTCGATTGCAGAAATCTTAAATCGAATCGCAGATTACAAGACAAACTACATCACCGTTACCGGTGGAGAACCCCTCGCTCAGAAAGCTTGCTTAGTTCTGCTCACCGCACTTTGCAATGCAAAATATTCGGTGTCACTCGAAACCAGCGGTGCATTGGACTTATCGCAAGTCGATCTCCGGGTCTGCAAAGTAATGGACATTAAAACTCCAGGTTCAGGGGAAGTCACGAAGAATAACTGGGAGAATCTTATCCATCTGACACCGAAAGATGAAATCAAGTTTGTATTATGTGATGAAGCCGATTATCAATGGGCGAGTGAAATTATTCGCTGTAAGCAGCTTTTCCGGTTATGCCCAATCCTGTTTTCACCGGTTTATGATGTCCTGAATCCTGCGACATTGGCATCCTGGATATTGCGCGATGAATTACCGGTGAGAATGCAGCTTCAAATGCACAAATTGCTTTGGGGCGAGGGACCGGGAAGATGAAATTTATTAAGAAGCTTCTGCGTAAAATAAGTAGCTCTTATTCGTCATTTCAACACAGTGAGCAATCTCACGATCAATAATAAAGGTTTCTTCTGATAACTCGAATGACAAATATTCAAAAAAAGCTAAGCGTATGAAAAAAGCGATTGTATTGCTCTCCGGTGGATTGGATTCCGCAACCACATTAGCTATTGCACGCGGCCAAGGTTTTAGGTGCTATGCATTGAGCATTGATTATGGCCAACGACACTTCGCAGAGTTAAATGCCGCACAAAAGATAGCACAATCATTGGACTCCCATAAGCACCAGATAATCAAGCTTGATTTGACCGCATTTGGTGGATCTGCGTTAACGGATCAATCCATTAAAGTACCGACATCAGGAGAAAATCCCGGCATTCCGGTTACTTATGTTCCCGCCAGAAACACCATCATGCTGTCACTGGCATTGGCCTGGGCAGAGACATTGGATTGCCAGGACATTTTTACTGGCGTCAACGCGGTTGATTATTCCGGCTATCCGGATTGTCGCACAGAGTACATTCAGGCTTTTGGAATAATGGCCAATCTGGCAACTAAAGCAAGTGTTGAAGGTAAGCAGTTAACCATTCATACGCCGCTCATGCTTTTATCCAAACAACAGATTATTCAAACTGGACTTGCTTTAGGTGTTGATTACAGCTTAACCGTTTCTTGCTATCAGGCAGATGAAGCAGGACAGGCTTGTGGTGTTTGTGATTCCTGCCGTATCCGCAAAGCGGGATTCAAAGCAGCGAATATACCCGATCCGACCGCTTATAAAGCTAACTAAATACTATTTCTTCTGAGTATTATTCTTATCGCCTGTCTGCCGCATTTTGTTTTCAAGTTTTTCCATTTGCTCGGGAGTTAATACCGCTTTCAGGCTTGATCGAGTTTCTTCTTGAATTAACTGTAATCTCTTTCTTTCCTCATTAAAAACAGCTTCAACTTTCTTCTGTTCCGTATTAAGGATAGCTTCAACTTTACCACGCTGAGTTTCATTAAGTCCCAATTCTTTGGTCATTCGATCGATAGCATTCTGACTGTCAGCTGAAGAATTTTTATTCTGAGCGTGTAGGATGGAAGCAGAAAACAATAAAACCATCATCGATGATACTACGAGAAGTATTTTTATCTTCATCACAGTCCCCTTAAGTTTATAAGAATATTCCACTTTTTAAATTTATAGCGTTGCAGAACAAGCAATCATGCGATTGCTTCCCCAGTATCATCCAGATTCTGGGGGGAAACCGGCAATCCTGCTACTGCATTTAGAACAATCCTGAAATGGAGCGAGCCAAACCATTGGTCAATTCGACTGCAGCTTCTTCGTACTGCAAATTTGCTTTGTTCGCGGTGCTGACTACACGAGTACGATATTTATTCATTTCACTGACTTTTGTCGAAGACTGCCTTCTTGCACCACCCACACCCTGCTTCGCATCTTGCTGCCTGTCTTCACGAACAATGACACCTTCCTCGGCTCGCTCTGCTATTTCAACATCTGTAATGGCCATAAAGGTAACATCTTTCACCGAAGCATCTGCGAGCGTACTGGCGAGACCGAAAGCAGCTGCACCAGCCAATCCACCTATGCCAGCTCCACTCCAGCCATCAATGGCAGCGCCCGTAGCTGTTCCCACGGCAGCGCCCAGCGCGGCGCTTCCCATGCCCCCATAACCCGCTCTCAAAGCAGCTTCAGCAGCGGTAGGACTGGCTTTGTCAACGCTTAGGATATTAACCTGCAACCAGTAATGCGCTTCTCTGGGATTATTAGTAATGAGATAACCTCTACCCTCCAATGCTCTGGCAACCGTAGCCGTAATATCAAAATTAGTTTTATCGGAAGTATTGCGGATATTCAGATAGATCGTTCTCTGGCTCGGTTCAACAGGATCGAGAAAAATGGTGTCACTCATCTTGGTTTGAACATCCAGATCCTTCTTGGCAATGGATGTATGAACTGCCGCACATCCACTTAGAATCAAAGAAAAAACCATGATTCCTGTGAATATCCATGTATTCTTGCTGCCGTACCCTCCCATTTCATCTCCCCTTGTTTAGTAATTAAATGAAAAACCCTTGCTTGCAAGTGATCACAGCAAATTATCCATCAATTCACTGTATCTCATATGTTGAATTGATGGATAATTAGATGGCTATCCCAGAATCAGCATCCATCCCGGCTATCACCAGCCGGAATAAAAAGGCAGATAACTGTTCACTCCATATAACCCCCCATAATATGGGCGAGCATAGCCTCCAAAATAACTGCCATAACCATAGTTGCCTAAACCAATAGCACCTCCACACCCCAGACCAACGCAGCCTGGCGCAAAGCGCTGTGTTCTTGTCGGCATGCCTCTTTGCGTCGCTTCTTTGAGCGCAGATGTTAAAGCGGCATCGCTGGGAACACTAAAACGTTTATTTATGGTTTCTGCGTTAAATTGCCTTTGAATTTCACTGAGATCCTGCCTCGCCAAAGCTTTGTTACTCACGAATGCCATTAATAGCGCTATATAAAGAATCATGCTGAATTGTATTGTACGCATTGCACACCTCCTAATCCTCGATGAGTCAAATGATATTATCAAATTTGAGCAGTTGCCATAACTCTTCAAATAATTGGCATATTCTCAACAAACTATGGAAGACTTATTCCATTTAGACATTGTCAATTCCGCTATCCGTCTTAATTTCATCACTAATTATAAATTGAATGAAGGCGTTATGGAATTGGATGTCCATACCAACATATCATGGCGTCCACGGTTCAACAGAAACAGAACGGCCTGCACGTTTGACAACATATGAAGTGATACATTGCGTATCCAATTACCCGGATTATTCTTTCATTATTCCGGATAGCTACCGGGCTCGATCTCCCTCCTTCGTTGTATTTTTACAAAGCTTGCTTACCCAATACGAACAAATTGCAAAGGAAAATTTTTAATTTAAAAAATATTAAGATATATTCCTATATTCCTACATTAGTTACATAATAATCTTAAATAAGATTGTAGGAAAACGATGGCAACTGAATGATTTATTTCTTACATACTCGGAGAAGTACGTCTTAACCACTCTAATTTAGCGTCAAGAGATCATCGGAAATCCGGCATGCTTATTGTTTTCTCTCAGGAAGAGAGTGATTTACCAAGCGAATACAAGAATATGTTTGAGATCTCATATTTTTGCGATTTTTCAGTTTGGGAAAAGGAAAAAATCATTCCATCGGCCTTTATCATTAAAGGAAAGGATAAACATTACATTTCCTCCACCCTGGAAAAGGTGCGTAAAGAAAATGAATTTTTTGCATCTTTGTGTTTTGTTACAGATTCAGCATTCCCCTACGATGATTTTATGCTCGACGGACAGCTGCCACAACCTGCAGACTTACGGGAAGTAATTAATCAGTTTGATAATTTGTCGAAATCCTTCAAGAGGAATGAGACTTATATTACGCATCAAGGGCGATTCATCAAATATTTCTGGCTGCGCCCGGACTTTATCCTTCAGCCTTACCATGATTGGCAGCATGCACGTTTCTACCGTTATCCATTACTCGAGGCGCTTAGCCTGGATCAGTCGGATTCTTTCGAGTGGCTGCGGAATCTTGCAAATAGCAAAATAATCGATCCTATCAGACTGATTGATCGGCAGCGTGAATGCACATATTGCCGGTCTTCCCATTTGAGTTTTATTGACGTTTGTCCAAATTGCCTTTCTATCGACATTGGCACACAAGCCTCTTTACATTGTTTTACCTGCGGATGTGTTGATGTGCAGGAGAAATTTCTGCATAGCGGCACCCTAATTTGCCCTAAATGCCATACCCAGCTGCGTCACATCGGCAGCGATTATGATAGGCCGATTGAAAACTACCGATGCCATTCATGCAGCCAATCATTTGTCGAAGGCAATGTGCAGGTTCGCTGCGCTATGTGCGAGAAGGAAATGGAATCCAGTGAACTTATTCAAAATGAGATTCGCAATTGGCGCTTAAGCGACAAAGGAAGAACAATCGCTTTTCGTGGCGAGGTCTTTGATTTGTCCGCAGGTTTTAATCAGCTGGATTTTATTCCCCGCGAATTATTTATTCACGATCTTGATTGGATGATGGTAACGTCACGACGCTACCCAAGCGTTAATTTCAGTCTGTTTGGAATTTATTTTGCTAACTTACCCGATTTGATCGAGCTTTTTAATCATGCGCGGTTGCTTCAAATGCTTGAGTTCTTTGCGCAACAGCTGAGAAGTTTACTACGCACCCCAGACCTCTCCACCCGGACGGCGGAAAACATGCTCTGGCTGTTACTGCCCAATACTGATGAACAAGGACTCACGGGCTTTCATAAACGCATAGAAAACAGCATGAAATTATTACTGGAAGAAAGTGAACATACATTGGACTTTCGCTTTGTCAGTCTACCCTCACATAAACTATCCGGCAAGGAGAATGCTGAATTGCTGCTTGCTCGTCTTTATGGTGAATTACTGTAACTCATGGAAAGTCTGAATCAGGCTTGGTATCTGTTTCAGGCTACATTGTCTCGCTATCAGGATTTTCAGTATGCATTCATGCTGATTCCATTTGTACTGTTTTTTGAGCTTCCGCTTTATTTTATCAATTGGATGAGCGCATTCCGCTATCTAATCAAGAACGCTATCGAGGCGCCCTTGACGCTTCATTACTATCCCCACGTAACCTGTGCGATTACCTGTTATGCGGAAGGCAAGGCCGTCCAAAGTACGGTGATTTCATTGCTGGAACAAGTATATTCCGGACACATAGAAATTATTACAATCGTGGACGGGGCAAAAAGAAACCAAGCCACTTATCAGGCTCTGGTAGAACTCATTTCTTTAGTTTCCCGATACCCTAAACGCTCGCTAGTCATTATTCCCAAGTTTCAGCGCGGAGGTAGGGTGTCTTCGCTCAATGCAGGGCTAAATCGGGCTAGAGGGGAAATTTTCTTTGCTTTGGATGGCGATACCTCATTTGATAATCAAATGGTCCATCATGCCGCAACACATTTTCGCAACCCTGGTATGGTTGCTGTCACGGGCCCGATGCGAGTACGTAACGCCGGAAAAACCATCATGACCCGGCTGCAAAGCTTAGAATATATGTTGACAATGCAAGTAGGAAAATTAGGTTTTGCGAACCTGGGCGTTATCAATAACGTACCGGGAGCATTCGGTATTTTCAGAAAATCTTTTCTTCAGCAGGTGGGAGGCTGGAATACCGGAACCGCCGAGGATCTCGATCTGACACTGCGTATCAAGCAATATTACAAGCGCTATCCGCATCTACAAATTGAATTTGAACCAAGAGCAGTTTCTCATACGGATGTACCTGAAAGTTTTTGGGATTTTCTTAAGCAACGCTTAAGATGGGATGGCGATCTCTGGTATATCTATTCAAACAAGCACAAGCATGGCATTTCAGCTTCCATGATGGGGTGGAGAAATTTCATTTTCCTTTTCTGGTACGGAATCTTGTTTCAAATTGTCATGCCTTTTTCTATTGTGATCTATACGATTTATATCGCGGTGAAGCTTCCTTTCCATGCTTTCTTGCTTAGCATGATATTGGTTTATGCCTTCTATTTTTGCCTTATTGCCATTCAGTACATTCTCTATCTGCTATTCATTACCGATAGAAGAAAGGAAGACTGCAATGCCATTTTTATTCTTCCGGTTTATCCCGCATTTCAATTTATATCCCGCGTCTGGAGTGCGCTGGCTATCCTGAATCAGATTATCAATAAAGGCCATCTGGATTCAGCTATGGCACCCCTATGGGTATTGAGAAAGGGGAAGCAGTAACCGTGCGTTGTTTATTCCTGCTAGCCTTATTGATAATGCTCAGCTCGAGTACGCTTGCCGAATCAAGAACGCTTGCCGATTTCTTTTCGCACCTTGATCAAGCCGCATCGATATTGAAAACACAAGCTGATTTAGAAGCGCAGCGATCTAATCTACTGGCTCAAGAAGCACTCAAGGGCTTGGAAGTATTTGGAGGTGTATCCGGTGGCTTCCAGAAAAGCCCCTACGCACGCGAGCCATTTGGACACTTCTTTGATCCTATGGCGCGCATCGGCTTGCGTTATCCTTTGCTGGGAAGTGCGGAGCGACAGCAACGTGCCATTGAAGACGCAGCGACACAAGTAAGAATTGAAACTATTCGTTTAGACTGGAGCCGACGGCTAGCAGCGCTTTTTCTAGAAGAAAACTACGCCGCCTATTGGAGTGCGCAAAAAATCCTGGCGCTGACGGATAACTACCTGCATTTGCGTCATGAAGGCGTTGAGAATTTACTACGCAAGCGGCAAGAAGCAGGATTGTTGTTCAAATCCGATTACTTCGAATTTCTTTCCGCTTTTGAGCGGGCACAACGCACTCAGGTGGAATTTTACAACAACAGTAATCAGGCGTTAATGCGATTAGCGCACTTGACCAATTCAACGGTAATGCCCTTCACGCCAGTCAAGCCACCCTTGGGGAAGATTGCGGATACCCTTCCGAACGAAGTCGATCAGCTGGATCTGAGAATACTACAAACGCAAATAGATAATCTGCAAAATATCCGCGATACTCAAAATTGGCAAGGAATAGAATCCGATGTATCAGTAACCGGTTTCGGAGGGCCGGCAATTCCTCATCCATCACCGCCTGACGGGATGCAATGGGGTTATGGCGGAGCAGTGGGTTTTAATTTCAGAATGCCGCTGGAAATTGTGAGCTATCGGAGAAACGAACAATCCCGATTAAACAGCCAATTAATCAGCTTACGTGCGGATTACACACGGCGGGGTCAGGAGTTGCAACATGAATTCCACGCGCTGCTGAGTAGCTTTCAACAATTGACTCAGCAAATCAATTTTCAGCGCACGCGCCTTGAAGCAGCGCAAGAACTGCTGCGTGAAAGATATCTGCGCCTGCAAGTGCTGGATGGCGATGTAATCGAGCAATACCTGCAAGCGCTGAATACCTACTACCGGGTTGCAGTAGACAATATCGAAGCAGAGTCCGAACACTGGAAACTTCACATCAGATTACGTCAATTTATTTTATTACCGAGTATGCCGGAAGAAGACAATTATCCGGAAACTGACATCACTTCATTGATCAATCCGTTGCATCAAGCAAAAAAATTTCTAACCAGCGGAGGTAACGTCACTTTAAAACACAGAGACGAACTTATTACACCCGTGAGTACGCAATTCATTTCCGGTCAACTGGCTGTTTATGTGTGGAATTTTGATGAATTAATAACACACGCTGGATTATGGAATAAGAAAGAAACCCATGTGATTAATCGGTTTCTGGTATCTCTTGATGCGCGGCAAATTTCACAAGCCGCAGATAATCCCAAGAACCTGCGCAATTTCTTGCACGACGCTCATCATCACAAGAAAAAGATTGAATTACTTTTAGGTGATCCAGATTGGATTTTGCCCGAATATCGCCATCATTTAATACAAATTATCCACCAAATGAAAACCGTAAGTTTTGATGGATTGCATCTTGATATTGAACCGGATCAACTGGAATCGGAGCTGTCTGGAAAAGCAAGACTAGAAGAATTTGTCGAAACAATCCGACAAGTAGCGGCGATTTCTCCTTGGCCTGTAGGTATCAGCATCCATCCACGTTATTTAAGCAAAGACTCATCCTTTGGTTTATGCATTCCCTGTGAATTAGGCAAGATCGGGATCAAAGAAATTACAGTGATGTATTACTCCATGAACATACAGGCTATTGTCACGGCGCTCAAATCGGCTATGCAACAACATCCGACGCTGGTGTTCAGTCTTGCGCAAAGCTTGGAAAAGGAATTAGGTTCCGAAAATAGTTATGCGCACAAACCGCGACAACATTTCATTAATGCAATGCAGCACCTTCAAGATCAACTTCAAAGCTCAAACTTTAGTGGCCTCATTATTCAATCATGGTTAGACTGGGAACATTACCTTCATGAAAATCCGCTTTAATCAGCCCGAAAATAAAGCCCCGAACATCGATCGAGGACTACGCGTGCACTATAGTGAAGCAAAGCGCCCTGGCAGACCTTGGCGCTGGTATTCGATCGTTGCGATTTCGAGTCTTCCGATTGTTTATTTGTTGGGAATAATAATATGGGAAACCATTGCAATTGAAGCGAGCGGACGCATTAGAGTCAATAATTTTTCAGTTCGCACCGCTGTTGACGGGTATGTTCAGCAGATATTTGTCGAGCCCATGCAAACAGTTTTTGAAGGTAAGCCATTGGCTGAGCTGACCAACACTCCATTACTCGACAGTCATGACCGGTTACATATTGAACTGAATGCTCTAAAAAAAGAACAACAGAAGCTGTTGACACAAGTCAAGCGATCCTCATCACGTTCGGCACAACTATCGGGATATGCTCAAGAACACAAAAGGTTTGCATACAATCGCCTGCAGCATTATGAAGCATTGTTTAAACAAGGGGCTGCCACTCAGGCGGAAATGACTTCAGCCAAAAATCAGTATCAGAGAGCGCTTGAAAATATCGTGGCACTTGAGAAAGCCGAACACCAGGAACAGGATCAATCCTCTGAAATGCGCAGGATTTCAAACCAGATGAGGCAAATGCAACTGGAGTTTGAAAAGGTTCGGGATCAGCTGCAGCAGCTAAGCCTTGTTGCGCCAGCAGGAAATGGGATAGTTACCGAAGTGTTTGTGCAGCCTGGAGAATATCTGAGCCGCGGACAAGCGCTACTTGAAATTATTTTTCCTGAGAAAGTACACATCGATGCCTTCATCCCACCTAAATACCAGAATTATGCGGTAGAAGGACAAATTGTGACTGTGAAATTTCCCAATGGAGAAAAAACGAAGGCAAAGATAATTTCCGTTCCGGGTGTTACGCAAAAAACACTGACCGAAGAAGTAAATCCCCTTGAACCGGTTCGTACCGCAATATTGGCTCAATTAGAATTTATTGAGCAGGTTAACAACCGGTTAATCAATGGAATGCCCGTAACAATTTATTTTTAATAACGCACCGCCGCAAACGGCGAGGAATTAAATCCGCCAGAGATCAAATCGGAATTACTACACATAAATTCTATTTCCTGCTGCTAAGCAGACAATTTCCCGTTCAACAACTCCAGCACTGCTCCTGATCCTGTGTGACGAATACGCGTAACTCCACCATTGCTGATTTTGATGCGATATAAACCGATTGTAGGCGCCTGGATTGTTTTTGCAATCAAGGCGCGCATCACGCCTGCATGCGCTACGATCAGAATATGATGACCGGCATGGCGTTCGATAGCTGCTTCATAGGCTGAATTTACCCGTTGAACAAAATCGTCGAGGGGTTCGGCACCTTTCGGCCGCGCATTCACAGGATTGTTCAGGAAGGCCTGATATTCGGATGCCCGCCCAATTTTAACTTCATCATGACTCAATCCTTCCCATTCACCAAATCCCACCTCCTTAAAGCATGACTCAACGGAGACATCAATACCATAACGTTCCCCTAAAGCACAGGCAAATGCCTGGCAGCGTTGCAACGGAGACGTAATAATATGTTGCCACTGATTGTACTCTCCTACCGCGTGCCACATTTGCGCCCATCCTTTCTCGCTCAGAACATCATCCACGCCGTGTCCGCGATAGCGGCGTCCGCCGATAGGTTCACCGTGACGGATCAAATCAATTAAAGTTTCAGTCATAAAAAATCTTGGCAGGGAAAATCAAAGGCAGTAGTTCAGCTGGTTTATTTTGTATATCGTATGTATGGAAAGCAGGGTAAAAAATATGAATATTAAGAAAATCTTGAATTAACCACTTTGTTCCAACAGTGAGCTACATCATAATATGTAAGAGCATATTGTCTCTAATTCTTGCTGCACATTATAATCACTTGTAATAATTCGATAAACTTGCATCTTATTCGAGAGCGATAATAACACGTTCTAGCAGGCGGTTGGAAAACGTAGCTATAACGTGATTTAGTGTAGCCGGCCGATCAGTTAAGAGAAAATAGCGTAACTGGAGGAAGAAATGGTAACAAGATAGCAAATCAAGCAGCTCTTCTCGTTCGTTAGAATTTAAGGGAGCACCACTCGATGCAAAAGTAGTGGCCGTTGCCTGTGGCCGATACCGAACACCCGTGGCACGGCACCATGCTTGTATCGAAGTGTAGTGGCAGCCAAATTCTTTGGATAATTGCTTGGGACATCTGCCTAATGCTACCAATTCCACCATCTGGTGGCGAAACTCAGCCGGGTAAGCAGGTTTATAGTTTTGTGTCATATTTCTTCCCCTTTAAACAGAACATAATGTGTCCGTTCAAAGGGGACAACTCCAGAATGACAAAGAGCTTGGTTATACAGGCATTATTTCGTGCAACCGCAAGTAAACATCCAAATAAGGGACTCATTGCTCATTCAGATCAAGGTAGCCAATAAATACTGTGCACATGATTACCAAGATCTATTACAATAATTTGGCATGGTCGCTTCCATGAGTCGTAAGGGTGACTGCTATGATAATGCTCCAATGGAAAGCTTCTGGGGATTACTTAAAACCGAACTGGTGCACCATTGTAAATTCAAAACACAGCAACAAGCCATTCAGGAAATTACCGAATATATCGAAATATTCTATAACCGACAGCGCAAGCAAGAAAGATTGGGCTATCTATCGCCAGCACAATTTACGCAGCGATACTATGCAAATCTACTCGCCGCTTAAGTCAATGGCCTCCATTTTTGACAGCACCCCTCACAACCCAATAAGGAGAACTCTCATTAAAAGATTCGCACTCGATGTTGTAGCAGTACTCTATGCCGGCACTGCCAGTGCCGACGCCCCTCATTTAGCGGGCAAGTACGGTGCGAATATCACAACCGATTCTAACCAGCCGGGACAGGTCCGAGTCAATGGCAAGGTGACCAAGCTCATCAAGCGTCCAAAAGGTCAGATCACGGCCCAATCCGCTGGTGTCTATATTGATATCACGTCCCAGGGAGACCAACTTCCTCGGATTACCTACACTGCCAAGGACAAGCCTATCGGCACGTGTCAAATCCTCTCCTTTGCACCACCGGCGGATACCGCTGCATCGGCAGGTCACGCTTCACACTCCGAACGTGCTAGCCGGGGCCATTACGACCCACATACTGTGGTGAAGTACGCGATGAAACCGCGCACGCTGATGTCGGACTGCAATGCCACCGTGACACGCGAACGCGGTGGCAACGTCACTGTGTTGGTAACGCGCCCGAACGGCCGCACTTGGACGATCTTCTTGGAGAATGGAAAACCACTCGGCGCCGACTTGAGCCAGGCCGATAGCGATATGACTTTCGAGGGGAGAAAGGAAGGTGACGTATTCATGATCCGGGCTGGCCATGAGCACTATGAGATCGTCGAAGCGATGGTATTCGGCGGATGAGCGGCCTGCATGCATTGATCGGGGGGTTAGCGATGGCCAGTCTCCCGTTGGTGAGTTGGTCGGCTGATGCGAAGTTTGTCGGCACCACCTGGCAGCTGCTCGCAATACAGTCGATGGATGACGCACAGGGCACTACCCGGGTGGATGATCCCGCGCGCTTCACGCTGACTTTTGGGCGTGACGGTCAAGCCTTCCTGCAGCTGGACTGCAATCGAGGCACGGGCAGTTTCAAGATCACCCCGGCAGCAAGCGGGGATTCCGGGTCAATCAGCTTTGGCCCCATCGCGGCCACGCGTGCCTTGTGCCAGCCGCCACGCCTGGATGAACGCATTGCACGCAACATGGCCTATGTCCATAGTTATCTGCTCAAAGATGGCAAGCTCTATTTCTCGCTGATGGCTGATGGCGGCATCTACGAATGGGCGCCTGTGCACACGGAAGGTACGGCGCAGGACCCGGACCGCACAATCAAACCGGTGCAGTTTTCCAAGGGGACGAATGAAATCCGCATTCGTGATCGCATCGTCGGCCGCCAGTTTGTTGATTACCAGTTGCGTGCCAGCGCCGGCCAGCGCCTGATGGTGAGCCTCAATGGCAGCAATGGCGCCAATTACTTCAACCTGCTGCCGCCGGATTCAGCCGATGCGGCCATGGCAATCGGCATGTTGAATGGCAACCGCTTCGAGGGCTTGCTGCCGGATGACGGTGTTTACACCATTCGCGTCTTTTTGATGCGCGCGGCCGGCCGCCGCAACGAGGCGAGTAACTACACATTGTCGATCGGCATTACAGGCAAACCGCTCGAACCGGTGTCTGGTCAGACTGACGTCGTGCTTCCGGGCACGCCCTACCATGCCCGTACCACGACACCCTGCGAGCCTAAGTATTCGCAGGCTCGCGAGTGCGAAGCGCTGGTGGTGCGGCGCGGTTTTGATGGCACCGGGACGGTGGAGCTGCGCTGGGAGGGCGACCGCAAGCGGCGCATCCTGTTCATCAAGGGTGAGCCAAAGGCGACCGATGTACCGCAGGCCATGACCTTCATCCGCCACGAGCGAGGCTGGCGCGTAAGTTTTAATGGCGACGAGCACTTCGAAATCCCCGAGCCGCTGGTGTATGGCGGCTGACTCCTCAATGACGGGAGAGCGGAACGCCATGCGACCGACGCTGATCCTGTTGCTACTTGTTGTTTGCCTCACGCTGTATTTCATTGTCAAGCTTCAGCCGAGTAGCGTGGGCGCTTTCGGATTTGCGGTGGTCTGGCTGATCGTGCCGTATGTTGCGATGGCGGCGTTGCTGTTCGTATTGCGGCGCAAAGGCATAGCATTATTGCCATGGTGCATCGTTGTTATTGTGCTGGTGACTGTGACGGGGCTCAGCGTGTTTCTCGATGCGATCTACTGGCATCCCGATCCGCAAAGCCCCATCGCCATCGTGTTTACGCCCCTACTTACAGTACCTCGTCTTCTTGATCGTGGCGCCACTGGCATGGTGGGCAGGACGGCGAATGTCCGCGTGAGCAAGTCGCCTCCTGTCAATGGCGGAGTAAAAAATGCGGATCATGTTAAGTGATTGCGGGGCATCGATCTGACTAATCGGATACAAACCGATATAAGGAAATACATTGCTTTCAAATCTACGCAATACATCCTTGCTATGACTTGCTACCCAGGTATGAGTTTGTTTTGTGTGCCCCTCAAGGGCAACAGCTTCAACGTAATTGATTGTGGCTTCCTTTGCTTTTTGCTTATTGATTTGATGATCAATTGAAGGATCAATATTACTGACTAGTTTGACTCGTTCAGCTTGTACCAGCTGCCTGGCTTGTTTTAGCGAAAGAGGGATTCATATTTGAAAATTAACTTAATGATTAATAGTAATATTATTTTTTTAAACTAAAAGTTACTCACATTTTGAAATGTACCCCCACAGATATAGGAATTTCAATTGTGGTTTGTTCTGACAAATTTGCCAAAACAGATTCTGATTTTCTTATCTGATGTTTTTTTGCTCTTGCAGCAATCAGAGGGATGGGTATGAAATTGAATCTCTCTCTTTTTCGCGAAAGAAACGAAGTGAAATATTCGTTCATCACCCAAAGAAAGAAGACCTGCCCGGTTGGCTTGATGTGCCGACTCATGGGTGTAAGCCGTAGCGCCTATTATCATTATGTTCGGTTCGCTGATAATTGTTCTACAGACCCATGTCACGAGGAAATGCTTGGAATGGTTTTGGATATAGCGAAATCCAGCAATCATAGCCATGGCAGCCGCAGAATCGGAAAAGTGCTCAATGCGTTGGGTTATCCAGTTGGTCGCTGGAAAGTCCGGCGCCTGATGCGGGAAGGCTGGATTTATCTGGTTGTCTTCATTGACTTGTTTTCCAGAAAAGTGGTTGGCTGGAGTATGAGTTCAAGAATGAAAGCAAGACTGGTTTGTGATGCATTAAAAATGGCTATCTGGCAGCGCCAGCTGCAAGCAGGACTGATAGTACATTCGGATCATAGATCACAATATATCAGCAGGAAATATCGGAAGCTTCTGGAAATAAACGGCTTCGTGGGTAGTTTGAGTCGCACCGGCGATTGTTTCGACAATGCTGTGTTAGAAAGCTTTTTCGGCAGCCTCAAACAGAAACGAATTCACTGGTGGCATTACCAAACCCGCCATGTAGCACAGCAAGATGTGCTGTAGTATATTTTCATATTTTATAACAGCCATCGATTGCAGTCATACTTGGGATACAAAAGTCCTAATCAATGATGTGAAGTGGAAACAGAAAAAATGAGAATAGTCGCTTAACTGGCTGCAAATGCAGTTTTTTAGCAGTCAACTAAGTAACACACTATTGAGACTTTAGGTTAAATGAACAAAGTAATCATTCGATTTTTGCTGTTAGTCCCTTACATCACTCTGCTGCATGGCTGTTCAAGCTTATTTTATTACCCGGATAATAAAAATAGTTTTTTTGATCCCAAAACAGCAGGCTATGCGCCAGAAAATGTTTTTTTTACAGATGCATCCCAAAGAAAGCTGCATGGCTGGTGGTTCCCGGCCCAGAAATATCCGGTAAAAGCAACCGTTATTTTTTTTCATGGTAATGCCGAAAACTTAACTTCACATTTCCTGCACTTGGCTTGGATCAGTCAAGAAAACTATAACTTCTTCATTTTTGATTTCCCCGGCTTTGGACGTTCCGAGGGAAAACCAACGCCCCAGAGCTGTATCGAATCAGGACATGCAGCAGTTGATTGGGTGAACAAGCACAAAGCGGAAGGCAAACCGATTATTATCTATGGTCAAAGCCTAGGTGGAATAATTGCGTTGCGAACTGCAATTGATAAAAAGTCAGCGACCAATTTAAAGCTAGTAGTCGCAGACAGCACTTTTGATTCTTTTCGTGAAATAGCCCGCGTTAAGCTATCTCATTATTGGTTGACTTGGTTAATACAACCATTGGGCTACGTTCTGTTGAGCGATCGCTGGGCCCCCAGAAACTTGGAATCGTTATCACCTGTTCCCGCCCTAGTTATACATGGGCAAAAGGATACAACCGTAGAACCAATTTTTGGGAATAGGATTTTTGAAAAGCTGGCTGAACCAAAGACGCTCTGGAAGATTCCAGATGGGATCCATACCGATGTATTCTCGAGGCATGAATACAAATATCGCACAAAATTTATATCATTTCTGAAAGGTCTGGATAAACTGTAAAATTCTGAAAAATTAACCATAACAAGGAAAATACTAATAGCCGAGTAGCCAAATAAAATGTAATATTTCTTCAGTATTAATAACAGATCTTAAATTTATTCATAACCTGCATTTACATTTTGACAATCTAAGGATAAGGGAGATTTGGTAAGCTAAGTTTTAAGTCGACCTTAAACCAGATCTGAGTTATTGATACATTATAAAGTAAGATTTGAATCTAATTACTCTTATAAAGGAGTTTATAATGATAAAAAATTATTTGATCGCACTTACATCTTCGTTACTTTTATTGCCACTATCAGTATTTGCTGCAGGGTATGGCTCCGCCGGATGCGGGTTGGGCTCTATGGTCATGGGATCCGGAGATGGCATTGGACAGGTTTTTGCTGCAACGACCAATGGCACATCCGGCTCTCAAACTTTTGGAATTACTTCTGGCACATCGAATTGTGATGAAGGCGGGCTGATAAAATCGAGCAAAGAGCGGGAAGTTTTTGCAACAGAAAACTATACCAGCCTGATTAAGGAAATGGCACAAGGTCGTGGTGAAAACCTGCACACATTAGCTAGCTTATATCAGTGCCAAGCCGGAGCTCATCAAGAATTTGGTTCCATGGTACAGAAAAAATTCGATCAACTGATTGCAAGCGAGCAGACCACTCCGATCGAGTTACTTAATCATCTTGAAGCCCAATTGGATCAACATCCTAGTCTTTCAAAATCCTGCAGTTACAGCTAACAGAACTGAGTTTAACGAGCTCAAACGGATACAGGTTTCCACTGTATCCGCTTAAAAAGTTTATTTCGCTGTTTTTATAGGTACTGCGCGGTGCGAGTTTACCTTATTGCCGGACTGTCTTTATGGCTTTGCCTTTTACCTGCAATCACATATTCCAAAGGTAAAGACTCCGACAATTATCTCGCTGAACTTCAACAGCAAGCAAAAAAAATCAAACTTGGCGAACAGAGTGTCTGGCATCTTTTATTAAAATACAATCGGCAGTTGCTGGGAGGTGTCATCAGTGAGGCGGATGGCATGGAGTTTTTTAATTCTGCAGATGGAAAAATCAATCCAGAATCGGAATTAGTAGCTACTTTGGCCAGTTTCTTTCTCCCGCTTGATAATCTGACAAATAACCAAGAGCATCCACAATGTAACTTCCCCGCCCGGTTCAAATGGCTGAATCAGCAATTGAAGTTTGATGCCACCCGGCTAAAAATACAAACCTGCGACCGACTTGATCGCTGGATTAATGAGCTGGATCCCGTCAGCATAACATTAGTCTTTGCTTCCTACTATTTGAATAACCCGGCATCAATGTTTGGTCATACGCTGATTCGCATTGACAGTAGAAATCGCAAAGACAAAAAATTAACGAATTATGGTGCTAACTATGCCGCCAATCCAGATACCGACAATCCATTTCTATATGCCTGGAAAGGATTGACGGGCTCATTCGAAGGGCGTTTTGCAATTTTCCCATATTACACAAAAATCCAAGAATACAACAACTTAGAAAGCAGAGATCTTTGGGAATATGAACTCCAATTTACCGAAGACCAACTGAATACTATGCTTTTACATTTATGGGAGTTAGGCGGTACATACTTTGATTATTATTATTTCCAGGAAAACTGTTCATATCATGTACTTTCACTTCTTGAAATTGCCAGACCGGAGCTTCGATTAAGGGATCAATTTTTCTTTAGTGTCATACCGGCAGATACTGTGAAACTCGTCTTAGCTCAGGATAATCTGGTTAAAAATATCGTATACCGCCCCTCGATTTTGAGTTTGATGAACCAAAAAAGAAATTCGATGACATCTGTAGAAAAGAAAATCTTTCAAGACATAGTGGAAGCAAAAATTTCAATAAATTCTGATACGCTCACCCTTTTTTCAGCACAATCCCAAGCGCTTATATTGGATGCGTATATGGATTACCTTCAGTATATAGGCATGCGGCAAAAAAGCGACCATGACGCCAAAATTCCGCATTCGGTTTTACTGGCAAGAAGCCGCTTGCAACTAACCGATGAAGAAGAAAAATCTATAGCATACCTTACCAGTCCTCCGCATCTTGGTCATGGTGCTGATCGTTTCCGTATTGGAATGGGCCACAATGACCAAGAACCATTTATAGAGTTTGCTTACCGACCCGCCTATCATGATTTAATGGCCAGAGATGAAGGTTATGACAAGGATTCGGAAATTATTTTTATGGATTTCAAACTTCGGTATTTTTTTGAATCTGAGCATGTAAGACTGGATCAAGTAAAATTTCTTTCGATTACCGCGCTCAACCCATATGATTCACTTTTCATTAAACCTTCTTGGCGTATAAATTTTAGTATTGATACACTTAGAGATCGAGACTGCAATTATTGCAACGCAATTACAGGTAGCTACGGTAGGGGTATGTCTTATCGTCCCACCTTTTTTTCTTCTCTGTTGTTATTTTCATTTCTTGACCTTAGAACTGAATTTTCGAATCACTTAAAACAGGATTATCGATTCGGCGGAAGCATGGAGGCAGGAGCTTACTATGATTTTAATAGTCACCTAAGAATCAAGTTCTCGGGCAGCTATCGCACTTTTTTTTTGGGTGAACATAAACATTTTTTCACCTCACACGTCGTTACCAGATACGCATACTCACAAAATCTTGATATGAGATTGGAATTCAATCGCTATGATAACAACACTGAGAGTATTTTCGCTATCAACTATTATTTCTAGCTACAAAAACCTACTACAGGTATTCTGATTTTCAACTCCATTAATTCCATTTCTACACGCACATAGCCGCAACAGTAGAAATCTTCCATCATCCCATTCTTAATTCTTTAATCATGATCTAATAATTTCCCACCTTAATATTCGATCCGCCGGTTTTCTTAACCACCTCCAGCGCGATATCCACATACTCGGTAAACTCCAGCGCATCTTCTTCCGCAATCGGGGTTGTCAGAACAAAATCAGCATGCTTGCGCGCTTCATTCTTTCGTCCGATGTCATATAACAATTCAGCATAAAAAGCGCGCGTAATGATGTCGTGCGGAAACAGTTCGTGGGCTCGTTTGAGATGTGCGAGCGCTTTTTGGTTACTACCAAAGCTGATCGGAAACCTTGGCAGTTTATGGTAAATACGACCCAATGCGCGATGAGCGCCGGCATTCTCATATCTTTCATCAAGTTCGACCACTTTTAAAAGCAAATCCTGCATCGGCTGAAGCATTCTCAGTGCATTGAGCATGCCGCTATCTTCAGCGATTTTTCCCATCGCCGCAGCCTTCCAGAACAGCCCGCGCACATCATTGACATTCAACATCAGTGCCTGATCAGCCATTGCAATACTGCGCTCAAACAACTGTATTCGATGATGTTTATCGAGTTCGAGCTGAGCGCGCATAAATTTCAATCGGGCAAGCTCCGCCAGCGCAGCCGATTCCTGGGAATTTCTCGCCACATCACGAAACCAGTCTATGGTTTCCAGCAACAGCGGCGTATCAATGGCATACTTCCACGCCGCCAATTCAATTCTCTGCTGATTTTCCGGAGTTAATACAGTGGGCGCAATGCGGTACGCCAGAACCGATGATGTCAAACAAATCAGTGAAACCATGCCGCATGTAAAAAGGATAAATCCTTTTCCCAATTGCCTTAAGTTTGATTTTATGAAGACACGCATGTTAAATCCTTTTATAAGCTGTTTCTTTGATCAGTCTGACAAAATAAATAAAATATCGTTATTCAGGGTACGCACAAAATTAAGCATAGCGCTATTTAGAATAAATTCAAATCATAAATAATAAGGAAATTTACGCCTTTTTAAACAATCCGCTACTGCAGAAACTGATAACAGAAATGAAGTATAGTTACCCTTCCATTCTGGAAATCGTATAGCCAGCCACTAAGACAACCAATCCATGCCAGGATTCCGATAGCCTGTATCAAACTTAATCGTTTCACTCACCCGATACGTTTGTCACGAAACAAATGGCATGTCTCTGGGCTCCTCATTTCATTACAACTTATTACAATGAAATGACATTTTTTGTCGATTTATCCCGCCTTTCATCGAATGAGCTTATATTCCGCTTCGTTCTGCTCCTCTTTCTAGGATAATATACAAATTTTGATCACGATCCATCTTTCCGGTTTTCATTTTCCAACGCTGCAAGGCAAGCATGTCAATAATGCAACACCCACACTCCTTACCTAAATCCGGCACCATATTCCGTTATGCTGATCTCGATGGTTCCAGCGATGCGCTGTTTCTCGCGCAAGTGGCGCAACAGGCCAGGCCTGTGACGATCATTACCGCTCATGCACTGGATGCGCAAAGATTATTGGAAGAAATTCCATTCTTTGCTCCCGAATTAAGAACGCACTTGCTACCGGATTGGGAAACATTGCCTTACGATGTTTTCTCGCCGCATCATGATCTCGTCTCAGAACGGCTGGCAACACTTTATCAAGTGATGCACGGCGCCTGCGATGTATTGATTGCGCCGCTGACCACGGCACTCTATCGCATGCTGCCACGCGAATATCTGGCTGCGCATACTTTCTTCCTCAAGCAAGGCGAAACGCTGGATGTAACGGGATTACGCAGTCAATTGACATTGGCGGGTTACTCGCACGTCACGCAAGTTTTCTCGCCCGGAGAATACAGCGTGCGCGGCGGTTTAATCGATTTGTTCCCGATGGGCAGCCCGTTGCCCTACCGTATCGATTTAATGGATAAAGAAATCGACACCATCCGCACATTCGATGTGGATACGCAGCGCAGCATTTATCCGGTCAAGGAAATACGCCTGCTGCCCGCACGGGAATTTCCCCTGGACGAAGCGGGACGCACCTGCTTCCGGGGTAATTTCCGCGATAAATTTGAGGGCGATCCATCAAAAAAACAGATTTACAAGGATATCAGCAAAGGCCTGACACCCGCAGGCATTGAGTATTATTTACCTTTGTTTTTCGATCAGACGGCTACGCTATTTGATTATTTGCCAGAAAATACCCTGCTTTGCCTGCATCACGATGTACGTCCGGTAATCGAGGAATTCTGGCGCGATACGCAATCACGCTATCAATTACTGCGTGGCGACTTGGATCGGCCGTTGCTGCCGCCGCTGGAATTATTCCTATCCAGAGATAGCTTCTTCGGCACGTTAAAACCCTATGCGCGCATTGAGATTTTGTCCACTGCGCAAGACTCGAAACTGACCGCCCCCAAGAACACTCTCCCGCTGCCTTCGGTTCAGGTCAATCGGCACGCCGAGAATCCATTGGAAAAACTGGCTATATTTTTGGCTCATTTTTCCCAATCCGGCGGTCGCGTTCTGCTGCTGGCGGAAAGCATGGGACGGCGCGAGCTCATTGCCGAGTATCTACACCAGTACGATCTGCACCCACACAATTGTGAAGATTATGCCCAGTTCCTAGACAGCTCGCAGCCTTTCATGATCAGTGTGTCATCACTGCACAGCGGTTTTATACACGAATCCGCGCAGTTGGCTTTCATCACCGAAAGCGAACTGTATGCAACGCATGTCCACGGACGGCGCGAGCGCGAATCGCGCAAGACCACATCCACCGACAATATCCTGCGCGATTTATCGGAAATCAAGCCGGGCGATCCGGTCGTCCATGAGCAGCATGGCATTGGCCGTTATCTCGGCTTGATCAGCATGGATGTCGGCGAAGGCGAGCCTGGCGAACTCAGTGAATTTTTGTCGCTGGAATACGATGGGGGCGACAAGCTCTATGTACCGGTCTCACAACTGTATCTGATCGGGCGCTACAGTGGTGCTGCCCCCGAATCCGCGCCGCTGCATAAATTGGGCAGCGGCCAATGGGACAAAGCCAAGCGCAAGGCGATGCAACAGGTGCGCGATACCGCAGCGGAATTATTGAACTTATACGCGCAACGTGCCGCGCGCGAAGGTCATACCTTCACACTCAAGCAACACGACTACGACGCTTTCGCGGAAGGATTCGGTTTTGAGGAAACAGCGGATCAAGCGGCCGCGATTAAAGCAGTGATCGAAGATTTAACATCGGGAAAGCCGATGGACCGGCTGATCTGCGGCGATGTGGGTTTCGGCAAAACCGAGGTAGCGTTGCGTGCTGCGTTCATTGCCGTCGCCGATGGCAAACAAGTAGCGGTTCTGGTTCCCACCACGCTACTTGCGGAACAGCATTTCCAGAATTTCTCCGACCGCTTCGGTCTGATCGCCGATCAATGGCCGGTCAAAATTGCTGAGTTGTCGCGCTTCCGCTCCGCCAAGGAACAAACCCAGGCAATTGCCGGTCTGGCCAAGGGCGAAATCGACATCATCATCGGCACGCATAAATTGATTCAGAAAGATGTACATTTCAAGAATCTGGGCTTGGTCATTATCGATGAGGAACACCGTTTTGGCGTGCGGCAAAAGGAACAACTGAAAAAACTGCGCGCCGAAGTCGACGTATTGACACTCACCGCGACACCGATCCCGCGCACGTTGGCGATGTCGCTGGAAGGGTTGCGCGATTTCTCCATCATCGCCACTGCGCCGCAGCGCCGCTTGGCCATCCGCACCTTTGTCAGCGGATTCTCGATGGGCATCATTCGCGAAGCCTGTTTGCGCGAACTCAAACGCGGCGGACAGATTTATTTCCTGCACAACGAAGTCAGCACGATTCAATTGATGCTGGAGAAACTGACTGGCCTGCTGCCCGAAGCACGCATCAACATCGCCCACGGACAAATGCCGGAACGCGAACTGGAACACGTCATGCGCGATTTCTACCAGCAGCGCTTCAACATCCTGCTGTGCACCACGATTATCGAAACCGGCATCGACATCCCGAGCGCCAACACCATCCTCATCAACAACGCACATAAATTCGGCCTGGCACAACTGCATCAATTGCGCGGACGGGTCGGACGCTCGCACCATCAAGCCTATGCCTACCTGCTGACGCCCCCGGAAGAAGCGCTCGGCGCGCAAGCCAAGAAACGCCTGGAAGCGATACAGGCGATGGAAGAACTCGGCTCCGGGTTTTATCTCGCCATGCACGACCTGGAAATTCGCGGTGCCGGTGCAGTCTTAAGCGAATCGCAAAGCGGCGAAATGCAGGAAATCGGCTTCAGCTTGTACAGCTCGATGCTGGATTCCGCCATCCAATCCTTAAAACAAGGCAAGGAACCCGATATGCAGCACCCATTGGGTGTTGCCACCGAAATAAACCTGCACGTACCGGCGTTGCTGCCGGACGATTATTGCCACGACATCCACGAACGCTTGGTACTATACAAGCGCATGGCCAATTGCAGCGATGACGAACAACTCGACGACATGCAACGCGAACTGATCGACCGTTTCGGCCTGTTGCCCAATCCGGCGCGCGCATTGCTCGACTGCCACCGCCTGCGCATCGCCGCCAAACCGCTCGGCATCACCCGCATCGACGCCAGCGCGGAAAGCATTCAAATCCAGTTTATCCCCAATCCGCCGATCGACCCGGTAAAAATCATCCAACTGATCCAAAGCAGCCGCGAATACTCACTCTCCGGCCCGGATCGTTTGAAAATCCAGGTGCAAATCGAAGATGTGAATAAGCGGGTGATGCGGATTAGGGAGTTGATGCAGAAGTTGGGGTGAATGATTGAGAATAACCTTTTTCACCGACTTATGAATTTGTTGACATGTATCATATTGGAAAACGAGGTGATACTTTTTTATAAGATGGGAGGGGTTAGCATGATGACTTCAAATATGAATTTGATTTTTGACGCATTAGATTGCGTCGTTTCGGATGCCTAATTCTCGTTAGAGCAGAAGAACAAGGGAGACCATGCTGTGGATTTAGCAAATCGACTCGAACTGCACTACTATTTTTTCTCTGAATCAGACCATGCTATTGATGCGTTAGTGCGTAACAAATGCGAAGCAGAGATGCTGGCGATATTTCTCGAATCCGCTGCACTACTCGATATTGATGCGCATCTGATCACGGAGGCTTATCTCGAAGGTGGATTTCGAGATATCTGGAAATTTCTAGGACGGAATGTTCAACTCCTAACACTACTTGTATTGATCGCCCAACTCGTGGTCACTGCGGCGCCCCTTTTCGATAAAGAGAGCGCTGATTTGGAGAATGAGTTAAATAAACTAAGTATCGAGGAGAAAAAGCTGCAAATCGAAAAGCTGAAGAGGGAACTTAAAGAAAGCGAACCAAGTGAGGAGTTGGTTCAAAAAGCGGCCAGTGCCGTAGGTAAAAGCCTGAAAATTATTAAGCGAAGATCGAACTTCTACGCAGACCTTGAAAAATACCGAAAAGTCGAAAAGATTGGCTTTATCGCCTTGAACGAAAGGTATCTTCCAGTCTCAGGTGAGATTGTTGTGTCTCAAAGTGATTTTTCGCGGTTCGTTCTTAGCACGAACAAACTCCGATCCGAAGAAGATGAAAATGCAGTGATTGAAATTATCTCACCCGTGCTCAAGGAAGGGCGGTACAAATGGAAAGGAATGTACAAAGAAAAGCCGATTAGCTTTGAAATGCAGGATGCCTCTTTTCGTGATTCCGTTCTTCTGGAAAACATCCCCTTTCAGCACGGTACCAGCATCGAATGCGTTCTGGTCATAAACCGAGAGCTTGATGAAGTCGGGGAGATAAAAATCACCGGGTATGCGGTTACAACAGTAATCAAGAAGGTTGATGGGGATGTGGTCATGGAAACTCTCCAAGGGAAAAAATATCGGTACGCGAAGAAACTTGCGGAATCTCAAGGCGATTTATTCGGTGAAAGCTCTAACAAGTCCAGATAGATTGGGATGAGACCGCGAACCCCAACATAAACAATAAATATTGGCATCGTGCATGAGGAAATGAACAACCATGCAATACAGGCGTGCTGATGTAAAAGGCGGAACCTATTTCTTCACGGTCAATCTTGCCCAACGTCACCTGCGCTTGTTATTGGATCCTGTGGAAATTTTTCGCGAAACGGTCAAAACGGTGAAGTAACGGCACCCTTTTCACATCGATACCTTCGTCGTGTTGCCGGATCATTGGCATGCAATATGGACTTTACCGCTGGGCGATGCGGATTTTGCCACCCGGTGGTGCTGATCAAATCGGGTTTCTCGCGTCATATCACCATGAACGAACGCCGCAACGCCAGCCGGATTTCCAAAGGCGAACGTGGAATTTGGCAGCATCGGTATTGGGAGCATTTGACTCGTAACGAAAATGATTTTGAGCGGCATGTCGATTACATTCATTACAATCCGGTAAAGCATGGATACATCCACCGGGCAAGTGAATGGCTTTACTCGAGCGTTCGCCGGTATATCAAGGCTGGCATCATCATAAATGATTGGGAAGTGGCGTTGATAGCAACGATAAAAGCAATTATGGTGAGCGGTGAAAAGTTGGGATTCGCAAGCTCACCCAACCTACAAGCTATTATTCGAACGGCAACGTTACATAACACCAAAATTATATTACAAAAAGCAAAAGTTCATATATCATGACATTCAATGCATCTCATCGACATTATAACAGCGGGGTAAAAATTCGAAATGAGTCAAATTTCTGCAAGACTGCCGGATGAATTAGTAGCAGCACTGGATGAAGCAGCTACAAAATTGCATCGAACACGCGCCGACGTAATCAGACAAGCTGTTGAATATTATCTCGACGATTTTGAAGACATTTCCCACGCTGTGGAAGTCTTGCGCGATCCAGCGGATCCAATTCTGGATTGGGAAACTGTAAAGCATGACCTACTCCGTCAGCATTAAGCAGAGTGCACTCAAATCGTTAAAAAACATTGCGCATGAAGATCGATTGCGTATCATTGCCGCCATTGATCAACTCAAGGTTAGCCCTACGGCTGGCGGAGTACTAAAAGGTGAATATTCCGGGCTACGTCGTATTCGAATTGGTTCGTATCGTGTCGTGTACGAGATACATGACAAGAAATTAACGGTACTCGTTATCCGCATCGGCCATCGGCGCGAGATTTACCGACGAATCTGATCATTACGGATTCACATGACAAGCGTTATTCAAAATTGCACTTCAAACTTGAATCCACCCTTAAATATAAACTGGTGCATTTTCATAAAACAGAAGGAGATAGCATGCAGTTTTTGATGTTAAGTTTCATTTATGGCGTATTATATTGCGTCATTTCGGGCGCCTAATTCTAGTTAGGCGAATAAAATTGAGCCACATAGAAATGATCGAGTTTCTGAAGGAATTTAGCTTCTTAGCTCCGTATGCAGCTACATTCGGTGTTGCTGTGGCAATGGTTCAGCTGTGGAGAACTGCGACGCAGGCAGTGACGACATTCGAAGACTCTACCTCTAAGGAGTATAGGGAGATTACTAGGAGAATCCCCTACAAAGCCCTAGTTGGAATAGAAATGACAGACGCGGAGAAAAACGTAGCGCTAAATGAAATATACAACTACATGGACCTCTGCAATGAGCAGATATTTCTTCGGAAAGCCAAACGGGTTCGCAAGAATACCTGGAATGACTGGCAAGAAGGAATGAGACTAAACTTTGAATTGCCCTTCTTCCAGGTGGCTTCAAACGAGATCCTAAATAGGCTGCCAACTACCTTCAACGAGCTTCGACGTGTGAAAGAGAGCGGCTATAGAACGGACCCACGGAAATGGTAACGCATAACAAACTGCTCCTGAGGCCGGCAGGCTGGGGTGAGTCCGAGAACTCCAATATAAACGATTATGTTGGGGTATCAAAAACGAGGAAATGAACAACCATGCGATACAGACGCGCTGATGTTAAAGGCGGAACCAACTTCTTCACGGTCAATCTCACGCAACGGCATCCCTTTCATATCGATGCCTTTGTCGTGTTGCCGGATCATTTATCTGTTATAGAATTTAGAACTAACCCCAAGAAAATAAGAAATATTTTTGATTGAATAGAGGGTTGCTACCAATAAGGAACTTAGAAAAACCTGAAACTGGGTTTTATAGACTCAGCCATATCAAGCCTCAAATGGATTGACAATCATCAGTCCATCGATTTGCTGGTTGTGCTGTAAATCTTCGGTGTATAAACGGATGCAGCCAGATTCGAGCGCTGCCGACACGATCAACGCATCGTAAAAACTAAAACCGTAGCGCTGCTGAAGCACAAGACTCCGTTGATAAAGCGTCGGAGTGGGCATGACTTGCCACAACGGAATCAGCACTTGCTCCAGAAAGCGCTGCGCATTCTCGGCGCTCATCGGGGATGGCAGTTTGCACGTTACGACATTGAGTGTTTCCTGGATAACTTGATAACTGATACAAGCACCGCGCGTTTCCAATGCTTGCTGAATCAGTTGGTTCGCGATCGCACGTTTGCGATCATCGGTTTCGTCGAACAAGTAGATGAAAATATTAGTATCGATAAACTCACCGTTCATTCATTTCATCCCGCGTGAATTTACGGCCGCCGGTTCTCACTTGTCCCCGCAGCTCTTCGATCAATGCAATTGCGGATTCGGTTGTTTGCTCCTGCTGTACATAATCGGCCAGCCAGCGGCGGAATTGCTCATTGAGCGTGGTCTGTTCAGCGCGGGCGCGAGCTCGTGCGGCTTCTATTAATTTATCGTCTGCGCTCAAGGTAATATTCTTCATCTGTGATGTTCTTTCTAATGTTGTGTACACGATAATAGTGTACGCTATTATCGATGTGTGGATCAGCAATTTGGCATTTGAATTCCAAAAACATTCCACAACGCGGATCAGAGTCAGGCGTAACCGTTACCTGGTTACACAAAGCATACGCTGACTAAATATCAATTTGAAACACAAGAAAAAACTAACCCGCCAATTCATTCTCCACCAGCTTAACCCAATACGCCGCACCCAGCGGCAGAATCTCGTCATTAAAATCGTAGTTGGGATTATGCAGCAGACAGTTGCCTGCCGAGTTACCATTCCCGATCCAGATATAGCAACCCGCTTTTTCTTGCAGCATAAAGGCGAAGTCCTCGGCGCCCATGCTGGGAATCGGCGCGGTATTGACGCAATCCTTGCCTGCAACCGCAGTAGCGGCGCGGATTGCACTGGTGGTTTCATCAGGAGTGTTGATCGTGACCGGATAACCGGGGTTTTCGGGATTGAAACGGATGTCAGCATTAATCCTAAAACCCTGGGCAACACTTTGAGACAGATGACTGATACTTTGTTCCAGTTGCACCCGCACCGAGTTTTTAAAACTGCGAAAGGTTCCCCGTACTATCGCCGAATCCGGTAGCGCGTTCCAGGTGTTGCCGCCGTGAATTTGCGTGACGCTGACTACGGCAGCTTCGGCCGGATCAATCTGGCGGCTGACAATGGTTTGCAATTGGGTGACCAAATGTGCCGCAACGACCAACACATCGTTACCCAAATGCGGCATCGCGGCATGCGTGGCCTGACCGCTGAGATTGATTTCGAAGCAGTCAAACGAGGCCATCATGGGGCCGGCTTTGACCGCGAAATGCCCGACTGGAACATCCGGAAAATTATGCATGCCGAAAACCCGTTGCGCCGGAAATTGTTCAAACAGGCCTTCACTGATCATTTGATGAGCACCCGCACGGCATTCTTCCGCCGGTTGAAAAATAAAATACACCGTACCTTCAAAACGACCATGATTGGCGAGATAATGGGCAGCGCCGAGCAACATGGCGCAATGTCCGTCATGACCGCAGGCATGCATTTTCCCACCATTGCGTGAGGCGTACTCAAACCGGTTTTGCTCCTGGATAAATAGCGCATCCATATCGGCGCGCAACGCAATGCTGTTATTACTGCTACCACGACGCAGAATCCCGATAACACCGGTTTTGGCCATGCCTAGATGCACTTCGATGCCGACTTTCCGCAGTTGCTCGGCAATCAACCGGCCGGTTGCGGTTTCTTCAAATGCGACTTCCGGATATTGATGCAACTGCCTGCGCCAACGACGCATGTCGGCATGCAATGCCAGAATTTCGGGAACAATGTTCATCGTCGATCCATACCCGTGACCCCATCGTGAAATCGCGCACACCATAATAGCGATGACTCAAACAACATGAATGATTCAAAATGCGCTGCTTTTGATAAGAAACACGAAGACATGTCTTGAGTATCAAGACACGGATTCATGAGTAGAACCCGCAGCCGAACCCATGCGCAAAAAGTTATACCGGTCTTCCGTTTCACGGTGAAATCGGGCAAGCCGCTTTTCTGATTGCTCATCGCGTTGTTTTTCCAGCTGTAGCTTGGCAGAATTAATTTCCATTTTTTTCGGGGCGGGTATCTTCAGATACTGAAGTATTCTTGCAATGATGAACTCAGGCTTTGCTAGTAGATCTTCATAATGAATTCGGCAGGGATTCAACTTAAGCATCTCAAAATAAAGTTCAAATCTTGACTGCGCAAACAGTATCTCGGAAATCGCCATGATGATTTGTTCGTTGCTTATGTCTGCCAATTCTATTTTTCCATTCAAGCCACTATTCCAATTACTTTTCCATTGCCCTGTCTGCTGAGCTACCAGGAATGAAAGCGCTTGCGCGGCCACATCATCCCGCACGATATAAATGAATTGAGGATTGGGGATGATCCAGGGTATCACTTTTACACGGGATAAAAAATACAACTGATCCCAAGAAAGCTTGGTAGCGAAAATTTTATTTAACGTGCTGTGATTACCGGGCAAATGGCGCACGAAATCATCCAATGAACTTAATCCGCACTCAGCACAATCTGCCTGAATGCGCTCTGTATTGAAAAATTCATCCGCCAATCCCATCAATTCCGTGGCATAAAGCAATTCAGCCAGCCAGTTGGAACCGCAACGATTTGTAAAACAGAGTATGACTTGTTTCTGGGTGCTTATTTTTATTGATAAATCTCTAAAAAGAACTTTATCCGATTGATTAAAGTACTCTAAAGTCTCAATTTCGTGGTGACATGGCGTGTATTCGATCGGAAATGGCTGCTCCAGCGTCGAACGAATAGCGTGATAAAGGGATTGTAAAAATGGCAACATCTTGCGCCGACCTTATAGCACAGTATTACTGATATTGCCAAACCAGATATTTCACACGCGACGCAAAACAATTCATACTGTCAAATTAATCAACAAATTAGGGAAAAAGTCTCCCTATTCTTTAGGGTGTCACACCCTCATTTGGCCTTCACTCTGCTCGGTTGGATTTTTGCAAACCCGATCCTAAATGGCACTGGCTCTTTATTACTCAGTAAAAAGCCGGTGCCAAACCAAACATGATCAAGGAAATGACGGCACCCTGGGTTCCGTTTGCTCGACTTCAACCTGAGGCAAATGTTGTTTGACCCGATCTTCAATTTCAGCCACCCGGTCAGTCGGCACATCGACCAGAATCAATAGCTTACCGGCCTCAATCGCATTCTCAAATTCTTTAATTTGTCGATTGCCAACACTCATGCCCACCATGCCACCAAACCATGAACCTACACCTGCCCCCGCCAAAGTGGTTGCCAATAAAACACCCCCGGCAATGACTGTCGATGCTGGCGGCAATGCAACTGCAACCAACCCGGCAAGCAAGCCTGTCGCGCCGCCCAATGCGACCCCTTGCTCCACGGCAGGAATGAAATCGGTTTTTTGCAATAGATTGGCTTCTGGCAAATCTTCAAGCGGTGTACCACGTTTCGCAATTACATGGATATGCTTCTCTTCAATTTTTTGCAGAAGCAAATCCTCGACAATTTTTTTAGTGGTTGTGATATCCGGAACTAGAAAGTATATGCGTCGCATAATTTCCTCCTTCGAGGGTATGGCGTTTAAAAAGAAAGAGCATAAGACACGTTTTGGACAAAAGCTTTCTCTTTCAGTTAATGATGCTAATGCAGTTTGTACCTATCTTTTATTCCGATTCAATTCCACCAGAATAATTTCCCTGTACATTTTCTAAAATATGTTCAAATGATCGTTTTTCAATCCTCTTGCCAAAAAACCAGAAAATTCTGATATTAGCCGACAGACGTAAGGAACTCACTAAAGCAAGTAAGCATCAAAAACCGCCAAGCGACTGCGAAGGAAAACTATCGGGAGGCAAGCGTAAGTTTACGCAGCCACGAGAGCGAAAGCGTGCAAATTTACTCGTTTCAATGATTGCTTTGCAACGAGATCGAATAGTGAGTTTCCAGCTGAGCTCTAAACAATCTTGCTATCTGTATCAGTGACTTGATTAAAAGATTTATGCTGGAAGAAATTTTTGATATTGTCCGCCAATAATTCCAGCAAACGCTGTCTCGATTCCCGGCTGGCCCAGGCGATATGCGGCGTGACAATCAGATTGGCAGGTTGTTGCCGCAAGACCGGATTATCCTTGCTCGGCGGCTCTTCCTGAATCACATCGATCGCAGCACCGGCAATTCGGCCCAAAGATAGGCTCTCCAATAAATCGGCTTCATTGACCAGACCACCGCGCGCGGTATTGATCAGATACGCAGAAGGTTGCATCAGCTCAAATTCCTTGCGGCTGATCAGGTGCTGCGTTTCCCGCGATAAGGGGCAATGCAGCGTAATAAAATCCGCCTGCTGTAATACCGCATCAAATAAAGTTCTGCCAGGACGCGGCAATTTATTTTTGTGCTCCGCAATTTGTACTTGCATGCCAAATGCTCGCGCCACATCGGCCACCGCATGACCCAATTCACCATAACCGATGATTCCCAGTGTTTTCCCAGATAATTCCCGGATACCGAAATCCAGCGGACAAAAAAACTGGCTTGTCTGCCAACCGCCACGTTTTACCAACGCCTGATAGTCGACAAAATGGCGCGCCAGATTCAGCATCAGCATGAACACATGCTGCACCACCGAAGGCGTAGCGTAGCCGCGCACATTGCACACCGGAATACTGCGCTTGCTGGCTGCTGCGAGATCAACATTGTTATACCCTGTTGCTGCTACGCATATGAGTTTCAAATTCTTCGCCGCAGTGATCGCCGCACGGCCGATAAACACCTTGTTGCTGACAATCACCTCCGCTTCGCGAATTCTTTCCGGCACTTCCGATTCGGAAGAATCATGATAATACCGCCACGGCGATACCGCCCGCTCCAGCACCGCACAATCCATATCGCCGCGGGTTACAGAACCAAAATCCAGAAAAACAGCGCGCATTTCAATACTCCAACTATGATCGAAAACCATGTTTCAAGCAATTTTAGCAGTTTCATAAGCAAAATCTCATCGCACACTTCACAAAATATTTGACCGTGTACTTTTAATATTCGACTTGATACAGTGTTCTTCTGCCTTCACATGTCGATGTGATTTCTAACGAGGAAATCAAGCTATGACCGAATCAAAAAACAGTACCTCAAACCTGATTGATGTCAAGGCCGATTCACAGGAAGCGCTTGCCATCAGCCAATTCGTGCAGCGCAAAATCCTGCTACGCTTGTTTCTGGGATGGTTGTTTCTCTGCGTCACGATCGGTGGCGTCGTTCTATGGCTTGAAATTTCGCGCTTTCAGCAATTCGTGCATGCGCTTGCACTGGAGGAATCCGCAGTGCTCAGCGGTGAATCCTCTTATGATTTGGAACAACTGGACAACTCAACTCATCGACACCTGACCCTTTTGGCCCAGCAATTGGTTAAACGCAATTTCCTCGTGGTTGAGCTCTACGATGTTAACAAGCAACTCAAAATCGAAGCATTCCGTCAAGGGCAGAAAATGACCGAGCAATGGATCAACAGTCATCGCCACCAATTTCCCAAACGCGGTGACTTTTTCCAGGAATTTCATTTCATTCAAGATGAACTGCTACTGGTCATATTGGTTCCGATCAAAGGGCCCCAGCATACCTTGATCGGTTATTTCGAAGGCATTTACCAGGTCGATCAGAAAACTCTGAATTCGATCAAGGATGAACTGTTTCACACACTGTTACTGATTACCATCAGCATCACTTTCACCACCCTGCTGATGTATCCGATTTTGCTAAGGCTCAATCGGGAACTCACCAAGCTTTCCACCGATCTTCTAACCGGAAATCTGGAGTTGATGAATGTAATGGGTTGCGCGATTGCAGAGCGCGACTCCGATACCAACAGCCATAATTACCGCGTTACCTTTTATGCGCTCCGGTTGGGAGAAAAAATCGGATTGCGTCATGAAAATATCCTTAACCTGATCACCGGTGCCTTCCTGCACGATGTTGGCAAAATTGGAATCCGCGATCCCATTTTGCTGAAACCGGGAAAGCTGACCCCGCAGGAATTTGAGATCATGAAAACGCATGTCACATTGGGTGTGGATATATTAAAGCAATCCAGCTGGCTCAGCGGAGCGTGCGATGTGGCTCATTTTCACCACGAGAAATATGATGGCAGCGGTTATCCGGAGGGACTCAAAGGCGAGGAAATCCCGTTGAATGCGCGGATATTCGCCATTGCCGATGTATTCGATGCGCTCACCTCCAAACGTCCATATAAGGAATCGTGGACGGTGCACGACGCCATCGCCGAACTCGAGCACGATAGTGGCACTCATTTCGATCCGCAGTTATTACGTATTTTCGTGTCGATCGCCCCGGCGCTCTATCAGCAGGTGACTGATATTAAGGAAAACCAAATGATTGCTTTGGTAAAACGCTGCATTTCACGTTATTTCCTGACAACTACGACGACGGATACCCAACCTCACAACCACATGCTTTGAACAACACTGCATTAGGCTTGACGGGGATCAGTAAAAATTACTGTGGATCACAATGGCTTGCCAAATTATTTGGCAATCGTAATACTCGGCACCCCGATGCGCGGTAAATCGGTGACGGTCATTTGAAATAGCAGGAACAGTAGCTGAAATGCATTCCGATTCCAACGCGCATGGGGTCCTGTCGTATTGACCGCATAGTACCGGTCATTCCAGCGGATCGAAAAATCGGCATCGGAAGGAGGCACATTGGAAACCGCAAATTCCATGGTTTGGTCTGGATTCTCGTTGTTGAGAATCGGTGGCGTACGAGTATCTTTCTCGACATGATATCCCTTCTCATTACCCAGCGCCTTACCCAGAAAACCAAGAATCGAATGAAAGCTTCGCAACCGGAACATACCGCTCATTGGCCAGTCACCGCCATAATGACCGGCACGGATATCAAATGCAATATCGCTGATATCCCAATCTCTAGCGCGTTCATTTAGCGCTTCACGCTCTTCCTCGGGAAGCAGATCGGGATCATAGTTAGTAATCAGAATGGGGCCCGGGGTATGTTTGCGCAAAACAAAGGCATCATCCTCAGCATCATAGTGCACGATAAACTCTTTTTGCAGCGACTGAAAGCTATCCGGCGCAATCGAACTGGATGGAATCTTCCAGGTATGTTTCAACAACAACGGTTCTGCATACAGTTGATTATGATCCTGGATCGCGGAGAAATGCAGTACCACGCGACGGAACATTTCATACCCATCTTTATCGGTGGGAGTGTTACGATGAACACTATGCTGTTCGGAGTGCGCCATGCGAACTTCCTGCGCCATCATGCGCAACAGCATGTCGACATCATAATGCTGGCGCAGCAACAGCGTTAGCTTGCTTTGCGGAAACGGCGTCAGCAAGCGCTGCGTGAACTCTTCCCCTTCGATCGGAACAATGCTGATTGTTGGACTCTCAGCCAGACTACCACCGAAAATCGGCATCAACGTTGCGCCTGCGAGTCCTCCCGGCGCTGGCGTAGCCCCCGCATTGGCAACAAAAGTAAAAGTAGCTGCAATATTGGATACACCGGTAAAATGCACCGGTTGACGGTAATGCGCGCGTACGATATTCACCAATAGCTGCTGTGATATGGAATCGGTAACCGCTTCATCATACGCAATCACAGCGCGATTCAATGCCAGCGGCGATATACAACCGGTGAGGACGATTAAAACGAACAGGCACAGCAAATGCTGGAAAATCAACCCCTGATAACTTGATTGCAGCCTTTTATACTTCACCACTCATCCTTTACCCCGAAATGGGTTCTCCGATACAAGCCGCGTAAGCCCGTCATCTGTACTGCGCGCTGAAAATTAGGCGCCGGATAATTTACCAAAAACCAGCAATCATCGTAATAAAGATTGTACTAATAGTATTCCGGCCTGGCATGGCTTTCAAAGCGTGTATATTCGCCCAGGAATGTCAGATCGACTTTTCCGATCGGGCCGTTGCGCTGCTTGCCGATAATGATTTCGGCAATGCCCTTGTCCGGTGAATCGGGGTTATAGACTTCATCGCGATAAATAAACAGAATCACATCGGCGTCTTGCTCAATCGCGCCGGATTCGCGCAAATCCGACATCACCGGGCGTTTGTTGGGACGCTGTTCCAAACTGCGATTAAGTTGCGATAATGCAATCACCGGCACTTTCAGTTCTTTCGCCAGCCCTTTCAACGCACGCGATATTTCCGAAATTTCCGTGGCGCGATTCTCTCCCTGACTACTAGAAGACATCAGTTGCAAATAATCAACCACAATCAAACCCAGTTCACCGTACTGACGGTACAGCCGCCGGGAGCGCGCTCTGAGCTCAAGCGCATTCAATGCCGCCGTTTCATCTATAAAAATGGGCGCTTCATTCAGCTTACCCAAAGCGTGCGTCAGCTTGGGCCAATCTTCATCATCCAAACGACCGGTGCGCACCTTATGCTGATCCAGCTTACCCACTGACCCCAGCATCCGCATGGCCAGCTGCGCACCGCCCATTTCCATACTGAATACTGCAACGGGTTTGTTTAACTCCAATGCCACATACTCCGCAATATTCAACGAGAATGCGGTTTTACCCATGGATGGCCGACCCGCAACAATAATCAGATCACCCGGTTGGAATCCCGATGTCTTCTGATCAAGATCGTGAAAACCCGATGCAATTCCGGTTACATTGCTCGGATTATCCTGGCTATATAACAACTCTATCCGCTCGACCACTTGCCGCAACAGGGGCTGAATTCCCATGAAACCTTCCTTACCGCGCGCCCCTTCTTCTGCAATCTCAAATACTTTCGCTTCCGCTTCATCCAACAAGTCTGCGGCAGAGCGTCCCACCGGGTTATAAGCAGAGTCGGTAATGTGCACGCCGACTTGCGCCAGATTGCGCATAATCGAGCGCTCACGAACAATTTCCGCATAGCGCTTGATATTTGCTGCTGAAGGAGTGTTCTGCACAATGGCACCAATATATGCAAGCCCGCCGATAGTCTGCAGCTCTGCGGATGTTTCCATCGACTCCGCGACGGTAATGACGTCAGCCGGCCTGTTCTGCTCTATCAGCTTACAGATATGGTGATAAATCAGTTGATGATCCTGTCGGTAAAAATCGGCATCGGTAATGATATCGGCGACTTTCTCCCACGCGTTATTGTCCAGCATGAGCCCACCCAGTACCGATTGTTCGCTCTCAATCGAATGGGGCGGTGTTTTATAGGGATCGATTAGCTGATCCTGATGGAGACTGATCGGTGATTGCACCATAGATATCGAAAACTCGGTTGAAGATGTCTGATTCTACCACTTGCTGAATCACAAATGAAAAAGGACTACGAATAGTCCTTTTTCAAATAAATCCATAAAATGGCTTTATCAGAACGTTGAATCACCCAGTACCGAAACGGTAATAATTGCTTTTACATCACTATGCAGTGAAATGGTCAGGGGATAATCACCCACTTGCTTTAATTGACCATGCGGCATATGAATCATGGTACGTTCAACTGAGAAACCCAGGCCGGTAAGCGCCTCGGCAATATTCGCATTGGTAACGGAACCAAATAGTTTTCCATCACTGCCAGCTTTCTGGGAAATCTGCACCAACAAACCATCCAGTTTTGCAGCAACTGCCTGAGCAGCGGCAAGAACTGCTGTCTGTTTTTTCTCCAGTTCCGCCCGCCTGGATTGGAATTCCGCAATAGCCTGCTCCGTTGCACGCTTTGCTTTACCTTGCGGAATCAGATAATTACGTGCAAATCCGCTTTTAACATTCACTACGTCACCTAGTTGACCCAAATTGCTAATTTTTTCCATCAAAATGATTTGCATAACATTGCTCCTTAGTGACGATCCGTGTAAGGCAATAACGCCAGAAAACGAGCCCTTTCTATCGCCGTACCTAACTGACGCTGATAAAAAGCAGTTGTACCGGTAATTCGCGCCGGAATTACTTTGCCGTTTTCACTAATGAAATCTTTCAAAATTTCAATATCCTTGTAATCCACCTGTTTAATGCCTTCCGCGGTAAAACGGCAAAACTTTTTGCGCTTGAATAAAGGGCGGTTGGCTTTTTTATCTTTTTCTTTCTCTTTACTGTCTTTACGTCTGGTAGTAAAACGTGCCATATCTATTCCTATTTATAATTAAATGAGTTCAATTTGATCTGAGTGCAGCACTAATTGCTGATTCATATGGTTCTTTCTATTGAGAAACCCGGTGAGCCTGACGCTGCTGTTAATCTCAAATTCGGCCACGGTCAAAGCCTGCTCTCCCATCACAACCACAGGAACATCAAAGACTATTTGCCTCATAACACCCGCTTCCTTTTGCCGAGATCCGTGACTTACCGTAAACTCAATCACAGCAGTACCGGCAGGGGTGTAGCGTAAAATGCCTAATTTGGCAATTTTCCCGCAAATAGTGGTCTGATTACATTCCAATGGCTAGAAAACTATGCAGTCGCAGCAGCCCCGGATTCTACCGGAGTCTCATCAGAATCCGTTTCATCCGCAGTTTCCTCTGAATCCTGCAGGCTCGCGGAACCGGCTCTCTCCACTTGGCGCATCATGGGTGATGGTTCTGTGACAGGCCCCTTAGTTTTAAGGGTTAAATGGCGTAAAATCGCATCACTGAATTTGAAAGCATGATCCAGATCATCCAGAATCTCCTGATCACATTCAATATTCATCAATACATAATGCGCCTTATGAACTTTCTGAATCAGATAAGCAAGCTGACGACGCCCCCAATCTTCCACTCGATGAACTTTGCCGTTTTTAGAAGTTACAATGCCACGATAACGCTCGATCATTGCAGGCACTTGTTCACTCTGATCAGGATGAACAATAAAGACTATTTCGTAATGTCGCATAAATTCCTTTCGGGTTATAAGCCTCCCACCAATCACGATGGTGAGGCAAGGTTGGAAAACGTGCTATTCTACTGAATTAATAAGGCAATATCAAATGGCGCTCAAATAACAGCAATAATGTTATTCGCATACCGGTCGAACTGGTAAAATTTATCCGCTATGACTCGAGAATTTTGTCACTGGATTTGATTTTTTCAAAAGCCTCAGAAATAACTATTACCCACAACGCACATAATAATCATGTTGCTAATGATTGATAACTACGATTCTTTTACTTATAACCTGGTACAGTATTTTTCGGAATTGGGAGAAAAGGTTGTTGTATACCGGAACGATGAAATTACTCTGGATAAAATTTCACAATTAAGCCCGCAGCGAATTGTGATTTCCCCCGGCCCATGCACACCGAATGAAGCGGGCGTATCACTGTCCGCCATTCATCAGTTCAGTCAGAACATTCCTATTCTAGGCGTTTGCCTGGGTCATCAAAGCATCGGACAAGCATTCGGCGGGCGAGTTATTCATGCGAAACAATTGATGCATGGCAAAACATCTCCGATTTATCATCATGACATCGGTGTTTTCCGAGGCTTACCTAATCCTTTCACCGCCACACGCTATCATTCTCTTGTCGTTGAGCGCTCAACGCTGCCGGATTGCCTGGAAATTACAGCATGGACCGAAGATAATGAAATTATGGGTATCCGTCATAAAACCCTTGCCATTGAAGGCATTCAGTTTCATCCTGAATCCATTTTGAGTGAACATGGCCATCAAATGCTCGAGAATTTCCTTAATCGTTAAGCGATCAGACTGCACAGAGGCAATTTCATGAATCCACAGGAAGCGCTGCAACGAATCATCGCACATCAAGAAATATTACACGATGATATGATCGCTCTAATGCGAAAAATCATGCAAGGTGAAATTTCACCCATGCTCATCGCTGCACTCGTCACCGGCCTTCGGGTAAAAAGAGAAACTATTGGCGAAATAGCTGCCGCAGCACAAGTCATGCGTGAATTTGCAACTAAGGTCGATATTCCCGATGACACCCATCTAGTAGATACTTGCGGCACGGGCGGGGATTCCTTACACACCTTTAATATATCAACGGCATCGGCTTTCGTAACCGCCGCCGCAGGCGCACGGGTCGCCAAACATGGCGGCAGATCAGTTTCGAGCAAATCCGGCAGTGCGGATGTACTGGAAGCACTGGGTGTCAATCTCAACCAGACACCTCAACAAGTTGCCCAGAGTCTCAACGAAATCGGCGTCGGCTTTATGTTCGCGCCCAATTACCATGCCGCAATGAGACATGCCGCCCCGGTACGACGTGAATTAGGTATCAAAACTTTATTCAATATCCTGGGACCATTAACAAACCCCGCCAATGCCAAAAGGCAAGTATTAGGAGTTTTCAGTGAAGACCTAGTAGAAACCCTGACTCATGTGCTGCAGCGACTGGGCAGCCAGCATGTACTGATCGTGCACGGCAAGGATGGATTGGATGAAATCACGATCACAGGTGAAACGATTATGGGCGAATTAAGAAATGGCCAAGTAACCATTTATAACATCAAACCGGAAGATTTCAGTCTTAAATCCACTGGCATCGACGCCATCCAGGTTAGTAATAATGAAGAGGCAAAAACAATGTTGCTTTCAGTTCTTAGAAACAACTCGGGGCCCGCGCGGGATATCGTTGTAATGAATGCCGGCGCTGCGATATATGTTGCCGGGCTCACAGACACACTGGAATTGGGAATCAGAGCGGCGCAGAGAGCCATCGAAAGTGGCGGCGCATTGAAAAAACTTCATGATCTGGTGGAATTTACCAATAAAAATCCGAATTAAAAACATGTCTGATATTCTAAGCAAAATACTCACTGTCAAAAAACAAGAAATAGCAGCCGCCAAGGCATTAAAGCCTTATTCAATATTACTTCAAGAAACGCAATCCGCAGCACCACCACGAGATTTTGTCGCTGCCATTCAAAATAAAATTGCTGCAGGAAAATCAGCGGTCATCGCTGAAATTAAACAGGCCAGCCCGAGCAAAGGTGTTTTACGCGGCGGCTCCTCGGGAAACGTTCATTCCTTTGCGTTTGTTCCTGCCGAAATAGCTCAGACCTATGCCCAGCATGGCGCAGCTTGCCTTTCGGTATTGACCGATCAACAATTTTTTATGGGTAGCCCCGAATATTTGCAAGCGGCAAGGAACGCCTGTTCACTTCCCGTGTTACGTAAGGATTTCATTCTGGAAGAGTATCAGATTGCTGAAACCCGCGCGATGAACGCAGATTGCATTTTATTGATCGTAAGCGCTTTCTTGCTGGAATGCGGCAATCCACCCGGAAATCTAAAAAATGAATCTCTGGAACGCATGTTAAAGCTTGAACAGCTGGCCCACTCGCTAGGAATGGCTGTTCTGGTAGAGGTCCATGATGCCGCTGAACTGGAAATGGCCTTGCAGTTATCTACACCATTAATCGGAATCAATAATCGCAACCTGCATACCTTTGCAACATCACTTGATACAACCTTGGAATTACTACCCTCGATCCCATCCGGGAAAATTGTCGTAACTGAAAGTGGAATTCATACGCCTGCAGATGTTGCGCGCATGCGTGCTCACCAAGTTAACACTTTTCTTGTCGGGGAAGCTTTCATGCGCGCGGAAGATCCGGGCATCGAACTGGCGCGTTTGTTTTTTTAATTGATAGTTTATATTTCAGGCAAGATGGGCGCTTTCGTGCTGCTTGTTAGCACCAACGATCGTCATGACGTCACACGCTTGCAAGTGCAGGAGTTTGGAAATCTCCTCATAATCGTCAGGCAATGCAGCATCGTCCCATCCATTGGCGGAGTGCCTGGCCAGATTCACTGCAAGTATGACATTGCGAACTCGTCGTAATTTTGCGTGCTCATCATCCATGAGTGTAATGAGTAGCTCAGGCAACTTCCATCTGACAGCGAGCTCATGTTGCAATTGATTTAAAGTAAATCCCAAAATTTTTTCCTGTACTACTGCACTTCTTAATGCTTTATTTTGTTTTTGCAGTTGCTTGATTTTTAACATTTCAACGGGTGCAAAGCACCACATCAATATTTCTGCAATATCGTGCAGCAGGGCAGCCAGACGGATATCGGCAAAATGCAGATCATGCAAACGAATCGCCCAGTCATACGCATAAGATGCTGCCATATTGGAACGATGGGCCGTTTTTAATAAATGGATGAGCGCACTCATATTATTGCGTCCGAGAACTTCTTCAACCAATGGGTTAGGAGGAATTTTCTTAAGCAGGGTTTCAAGTCCGAGCATCATTACAATCTGCTCGGCTTCCATCACATCGTGTTCTTGGCAGCGATGCTTATGATCTTGCATGTAACGCATAAGCTTGACTGTCATCAAAGGATCATTCTTCACAACATTCGCATAACTGCGCGCATTTAAGTTTTGTTCATCTTTTGTAAGAACCGCAAGATTCCGTGCAGTTTGTTTGAGAACAGGAATTTCTGCCCTTGTGAGGAAATTGACCCAATCTGATAGTTTTCTTGAGACTGGTTGAGACATTCTGAACTCCTGAATAAGATTCGCGTGAAATTCCTTACGACATTTCTTTATAAACCTTGAGGAAACAATAAGCTAGCTATTGAAAAGACAATCACGAGGGTTGCTGACATCTTTCTGAGAAAAAGAGAGGAAAAATCATGCCAGCGATCCATCCGCAATAAGAAAAGAAAATACAGCAAAGTATATAAATACCCATAAGAGCGAAGTAGGGTATCCCAGACAGACTGTAAACAGACTCGGGTAATTTATTTATCCGAGACCTTTGCACGGTTACTACGCGGCACGATAATTGCGTTAAAAATTCGCGAAAAATGCTCATTTACCCCGTGTAAACTCCGCTTTTTCGCAAATTTTTGCCTTATTCTCGTACCGCTCATGACACCGTGCAAAGGTCTCTATCCTTGATATTCTCCACTATTTCATTGTTATAAAATACAATTCCCTTTATTATCACTCATATAAGCAAGCCATCCACTACCCCGATTTTTATACTTTCAATATCAGGAGAAACAGGATGCTTAAACGCTCTCTTTCTGCGCAAGGAATTTGGCATCTCAAGTATCTTTTATCCGCCATCCTGTTCTTATTTCTTTTTCTTCACGGAAGCAACTTTCATGCGGTGGCGGCCGGATCACAAGCTCACCTGAAAGGGAGATTCGGTCCTCTACACGATTGGCCCGTTGTACCTATCGCAATGATGCTGATGCCGGATGGACGAGTCATTGCTTATGGAACCGATACCGTGGGTACGCAGATTGGCAATCTGCTGTATGTAATCTGGGATCCATCGCTCGGCACCGGATCCAATGCGTTTGAAACATTACCCAACACAACTCTTACCGACATCTACTGCGCTGGTCAGGCGCATCTCCCGGATGGCCGCGGTCTTTTCTTTGGTGGCGATGCCTTCTTGAACACGAAGAGGCAATATGCTCACGCTAATGTGAATGTTTTTGACTCCTCCACCGATACATTAACGCACCATCCCAAAAACATGACGTTTAAGCGTTGGTACGCAACCGCTGTAACACTGCCCAATGGTGAACATGTGGTGATGGGTGGCCGTAACAGCAGGGATTTTCCCGGAACACCCACCATACCCGCCACTGTAGCGACTTATTCTCCTACGCCGGAAGTACGCACAACTGACGGGCAATGGCGGGTACTTAGCTCAGCGACCAGTAGCGCCGCTTACGGCGCACTGGGCGGCACCGGGGTTGCCTGGTTTTATCCCAGAGCTTGGGTAAACCCGCAAGGCAAATTGTTCATTCTCGGTCACGACGGAGCAATGTACAAGCTCGACACCTCAGACACCGGTACGCTCTCAAAGTATAAATCAATCACACCGTCAGGCCTTAACAGTCTACCGAGCATCATGTATGCCCCGGGCCGCATATTATCGATTCGCGACAACCGCAAGGCGTCTGTTGTCAACATCAATGGTAGCGGCGAACCTGTCGTGACTTCGGGCGGCACGCTGGCAAAAAAACGTCAATATAGCAATGCGACCGTACTCGCCAATGGCTCTGTCTGGATCAATGGAGGATCATCAACCGGTAACGACTTAGCAGGTGCAGCTTTGGATTCCGAGCTTTGGAATCCCAGTACAAAAATATGGAAAGCAACAGCAAGAGCGGCCACTCCCCGCCTGTATCACTCAACTTCATTGCTTCTTCCCGATGGAAGCGTTATTACCGGAGGCGGCGGCACACCAGGTCCTTTGACTCAGCTTAATGGTGAAATTTACTATCCGCCTTATTTATTTAAAAAAGACGGCAGCGGGCAGTTTTCTCTTCGGCCGGTTATTGTGGACGCGCCAACAACCATGATGAGTTGGAACGAACAATTTTCCATCGAAGCAAGCGAAAATATTTTCAGGATCACGCTGGTGCGTATTGGTGCTACTACACATGCATTCAATAATGAGACACGTTTTTTTAACCTGCCGACCCCACAAAAAGGTAACCGTATCGTAACAGTAAAAACACCTGCTTCAGCTAATGTAGCCCCTCCGGGTTTTTATATGCTTTTCGTTTGGAATCTTGACGGAACACCCTCAGTGGCTAAAATTATACAAATTGGCTGAACTGCTATTTGAAGTATCCGGTTCGTCCCTTTCCCCAGGAGATTCATTGCGCATTTGCCTGCTCAGCTCGAATTTTCTGCAGCTTAGGATCGTCCGGCAAAATGGATTCCGCTCTTTGCAAATAAAGCTTAGCTGTATCAAGCTTACCTTCAGCCTTTGATTTTTCAATAAACTGAATATAGCGATCCACCATTTTCTGCAGACCTTCAAGCGCCTCTGTATTATTGGGTTCCATCGCCAGCACCATCTGGTAATATTTGTACGCATTATCCCTTGCAGGTGTGGTGAAGCGCTCCGCTTTCATGGCTTTCTCAGCTGCAGTCAAATGCTTTTTAATTAACCCGGCATCAATTGGTTTTATCGCAGAATCCTGCTCCGCAGATTGGGACAAAGGTGCATCAACTACCGCAGTACGTTCCGCTTCGACAACCGCCAACTCCTGCGGAGAAGGAGTACTGGTAACGGGTTGATTTTCAGTTCCATACGACATTGCTCGCACGGTTTCGGATACTTTATCCGGTCCCGATTCTTGATTTGATTCGATTGTCCCCGAAGCAACGGATGAATCTTCTTCTTTTATCGCTGAAGTATCAGCGACTTTCCCGGGATTGCGTTGAAATAGAGGCTCAGTGGCCACAGTACCTGGCCCGTCATCCAATAGCTCCGCAGGATTCTCGTCGAACCATAATCCAACAGTCACCAGAACAACGATTCCGATCATGATACCCATCAACAGCATATTATTAGCCACCGGACGGCTACGGGTAAGTGTCTCTGCAGTCATTTGTTTTGCGGCTGCGGTTTTGGTTTCACTGGCATGATCGGATTTCAGCAACGCCAAAATCTCACCAGCCGATTGCGGTCTGTCCTGATATTCCGGCTGCAACATCCACTCCACCGCTTGCAATAATTCAGCACTATAAACGATGTCCGGAGATCGGGAAAGATCACTCATTGGATCGGATTCCCCTTGGCTTAAAGCCGTTTTCCTGGTCTGCGCCGCAACAGGCGGGTGATGCGTCATACCCACATAAAGAACTGCGCCCAACGCATAAAAGTCGGTTGCAGGTCCAGATTCATTGCCGGGTTCATATTGCTCCGCAGGTGCATAACCAACGGCTAATTCCTCAGTGAAGCGCGAGGTACGGGCAGCGATCGCCAATCGTGCAGCAGCAAAATTAATCAGCAGCGGTTCACCGTCCTTACCGATAAGAATTGCCGCCGGTTGAATGCCGCCATGCACGATTTTATGTTCGTGTATTTGCTGCAACGCACTCAAGACCGATACCAGTATGAATTTTAATTCTGCTTCGGCTAAAGAGACTTGCGCCTCTAACAACTTAGCCAGCGGCATCCCCTCCTGGGCACCCATAATCAGATACGCCGTGCCATTTAATGAAAGAATGTTTTCTGTCACCGCAATATTAGGATGCTCGATCTGGGTGAGAACCTCAGCCTGATCCAAAAATGCCTTTAATCCATAATCATAATTTTCTTTATCAGCTTGATATAGAGATTTGGGTTCGACGCCAACACCATCCATTGCGCGTTTTGCGAAATCATGAGGAAAATATTCGCGTATTTTCACTCGCTCCTTAAGATGATGATTCCAAGCACGATAAGTGATATCAAATGCACTCACCTTTGCAACGCCTTTAATTTCATAGACGCCGATTTGCGTGCCTTCAGGCAGAGTTTGATCGTGTATTTGTGTCATGATAGATAATATATTCCTGTTACTAATCTCGATGAGGCATCTGATTTTTTATGAGAAGCATCTTAAAGCTACAAGGCTAACCATGATAACCCGTTCTATTAGGTAATCAACAGCAATCCGCCACAATAAAAATAAAACGGTCAATAATAAGATAGTGTAATGCAACCGGATAAAAAAGTGGGCGTCATGACATTCCCCGAATAAAATCATTTTAACGTTTCCATAAAGATGGCTTGCCAAGCTTAATGATGTATTAGTAAACTAACTTTGGGTTAATTCAAGAAGACCTGAAAGATACCAAAAAAACAACTTGGCAATTTGCCAACAGGTAATAAAACACAGCGATTCATCAATTATTATTAATACAGCCAGCCTTAAATCACCCTAATCATGAGCCAAAGTAAAAAAATAAAAGTATTATTTGTCTGCATGGGCAATATTTGCCGGTCCCCAACCGCGGACGCCGTATTCCGGCATATCGTCAGTACCGCCGGGATGGATCACATGATAGAAGTGGATTCCGCGGGCACGCATGCCTACCACATTGGCAACCCGCCGGATCACCGCGCGCAGCATACGGCATTACAGCGCGGGTATAAAATGGACGAATTACGCGCCCGTGCGGTGCAATCGAGTGATTTTGAGGAATTCGACTACATTCTCGCCATGGACAACGAGAACCTCGCTTTATTGCGGCAGCGCAGCCCTCAGCATCATCACGGCAAGATTCAATTATTTATGCAATATGGCGAAAATGCCCCGATGAATATCGAAGTGCCAGATCCTTACTTCGGTGGACAGCAAGGATTTGAGCAGGTACTGGATATGGTCGAGGAAGCCAGCCGCGGTCTGCTGGCGCATCTGCGCAATCACAAAATATAACAAGGACAAATTTCAATGAAAACAAGCGCTGCAATAGCCTGGAAAGCCGGTCAGCCCTTAACGATCGAACAGGTCGATCTGGCAGGCCCGAAATCCGGTGAAGTATTGGTAGAAATCAAAGCCACCGGCATTTGTCATACCGATTATTACACGTTATCCGGCGCCGATCCCGAAGGTCTGTTCCCGACCATCCTGGGTCATGAAGGCGCCGGGGTGGTGGTGGATATCGGCCCCGACGTCAAATCGTTACGTAAGGGCGATCATGTTATTCCGCTGTACACCCCGGAATGCCGCGAATGTAAATTTTGCCTGTCGAAAAAAACCAATCTATGCCAGGCGATTCGCAGCACCCAAGGTCGCGGCTTGATGCCGGACAGTACATCGCGTTTCTCAATTGATGGAAAACCGCTGTTCCACTACATGGGCACATCGACGTTCTCCAATTACACCGTGGTACCGGAAATCGCGCTAGCGAAAATCCGCGAAGACGCCCCTTTCGATAAGGTGTGCTATATCGGCTGCGGTGTCACAACCGGACTCGGTGCGGTGATCTATACCGCCAAAGTCGAAGCCGGAGCGAACGTGGCCGTGTTCGGCCTAGGCGGCATCGGCTTGAACGTCATTCAAGGCGCGCGCATGGTTGGCGCCGACAAAATCATCGGTATCGATATCAATCCGGAACGCGAAGCGATGGCACGCAAATTCGGCATGACGCATTTCATCAACCCGAACGATGTCCCCAATATCGTCGATGCCGTGGTACAACTGACCGACGGCGGTGCAGATTACAGTTTTGAGTGCATCGGCAACACCAAAATCATGCGCCAGGCACTGGAATGTACGCACAAAGGCTGGGGACGCAGCATCATCATCGGCGTGGCGGAGGCCGGTGCCGAAATCAGCACGCGCCCCTTCCAACTCGTCACCGGCCGCAAATGGGAAGGCTCCGCATTCGGCGGCGCGCGCGGCCGCACCGATGTACCCAAAATTGTGGATTGGTATATGGAAGGCAAAATCGATATCGATTCGCTGATCACCCACACCCTGCCGCTGGATAAAATCAATGACGGCTTTGACTTGATGAAAAGCGGTGAATCCATTCGCTCCGTGGTGATTTACTAATCATGACGACACTCGAAACCCGCAGCCTGCATCAATGTTTTGGCGGCGTCCAGGGCTTTTACCAGCACCCATCCGAGATCATCGGTTTGCCGATGCGCTTTTCCGTGTACCAACCGCCTCAGGCGCAGTATCAGCGCGTACCGGTGATATTCTTCCTGGCCGGACTCACCTGCACCGAAGAAACCTTCATGATCAAAGCCGGTGCGCAGCGTTACGCAGCGGAGTACGGTCTGATGCTGATATCGATGGATACCAGTCCACGCCAGACCGGCATTGCCGGTGAAACCGATGATTGGGATTTCGGCGCCGGTGCAGGGTTTTATTTGGATGCGACGCAACTACCGTGGTCGAAGCATTACCGCATGGAAAGCTACATTACCCAGGAACTACGCCGGATCATCACCGATCAATTTCCTGCTGATCCGAATCGCATCGGCATTTTTGGTCATTCAATGGGCGGCCACGGCGCGTTGACGCTGACGCTGCGTTATCCCGATCTGTTTCGTTCGATATCCGCGTTCGCGCCGATTTGCGCACCGATGCAATGCCCGTGGGGACAAAAAGCATTCCGCAACTACCTAGGTGAAGATCAACAAAGCTGGCGTCAGTACGACGCCACCGCGTTGATCAGAGATGGTCGTCACGTGCCCGATTTATTGATCGATCAGGGTATGGACGATCAATTCCTGGCGCAGCAACTGTACCCGGAAGCTTTGGAGAAAGCGTGCCGTGAAGCGGATCAGAATCTCACGCTGCGATTTCACAGTGGATATGATCACAGTTATTATTTCATCAGCACGTTTATCGGCGAGCATTTGAAGTATCATCAAGAGCAGCTTGGTTAGTTTAAGGTTTTCCAAGATCGCATAACCCATTTGATCTCAGTGTAATGACTGTGCTACTGTTGCATTTCTTTATTAAGTGTACGGTCATACCGTACGCCAATCAAAATGGATAACATCAGCGTCAATAAATTTCGCGATAACCTTAAAAACATTGTTGAGAAGGTTATCAGCGAACATCAACCGGTTAAAATTACCCGTCGAAGCGGTGAGGATTTTGTGATCATCAGCGCCGAAGATTGGGCGCGTGATCAAGAAACACTTTTTGTGCTTCAAAATACGAACCTAATACAACAAATTCTGGCTTCGACACAGACCCACACCACAAAATCGGGATATATCCCACCGGATGAAGAAGTCCAAAAGATCCTTGGTGTTTGAAGGCAATACGTGGGAAATTTACGAAGCACTGAAAACACGTGACCCGCGGCTGCATAAATCACTCTGCAACATTCTGAAAGAAATGCTTCGCGATGATCCATCAATGGGCACTGGTAAACCGGAAATGTTGCGACATAACTTAACAGGTTTCTGGTCGCGCAGGCTTAGCCAAAAAGACCGGGTGATCTACAAATTTGACGATAAGTATGTTTATATTTTCGCCATTGGCGGACATTACGAACAACTGTAAGTACGCGACCGAGCACGCATCATCGTGAATAAACATAAGATTGCCATTCATATCGGCAACCAAGAATATGAAGTACCGCTAAAAATTCGCAAGTTGTTACGAAGTGCTCTCCGATGATGAGGCGGAAAAACATGAACAGATTCGCGTCATCGACGAATCGGGAGAAGATTGTTTATACCTGATCGCTACTTGTCGATCCATCGATAATATTCTTTATTCGCGACCTGACCCCATTTTTGATGTTAAGCGGTCCTATTATCAATCCAGTTAACGGTAATACATATTATTTACTGAGCGAAAATTCCTGGACAAATTCGGAAGCTGAGGCTGTATCCATGGGAGGACATCTGGCAACAATTAAGAATGCCGCTGAAAACAGTTGGATCTATGATACTTTTACGCCTCTAATTCAGAGCGTTGCAGGATCAACTCTTTGGATTGGTTTGACCGATGTCGGCCATGTTGGCAGCTTTGAATGGGCCAGCGGTGAGCCCGTCACCTATACTAATTGGTCACCTGGACAACCTGACCACGCGCGGGGCAATGAAGATTATGCGCATATCTGGACCCCGAACCTAAATCAGCCTACCGTGCAAGGCCAATGGAATGACTTGGAAAATAACCCTTCAGTATTTGACATTCATCCATTTGGTGTGGTTCAGGTCGTGCCTGAACCTGAAACATGGGCTATGATGCTGCTAGGCCTGGGGCTCGTTGGTTATCAAGTCATGCGCAGAAACAAGCTAAAAAAATAATGAACCAAGGAAATTTTGTAGAAAGCAATCTCAATATTCCCCAGCACGTAAAATTTCCACCAATTTCGCCAGGGCCCGGCCACGGTGGCTGATTTGATTTTTTTCTTCCGCAGTCAATTCAGCGGAAGTTTTACCGAATTCGGGTAGATAAAAATACGGGTCGTAACCGAACCCACCTTCGCCGCGCGGCGGGTCGATGATTTCGCCGTGCCACGATCCGTCGACGATAATCGGTTGCGGATCGTCGGCATGGCGCAGCAGTACGATGACGCAATAGTAATAAGCGCGGCGATCGGTTTGCTGTTTCAGGGTTTCGATGAGTTTTTGATTGTTACGCGCGTCCGATTTAGGTTCGCCAGCGTAGCGTGCGGAATTGACGCCAGGCACGCCGTTCAGCGCTTGCACGCAGATGCCGGAGTCATCCGCCAGCGCAGGCAACCCGGAGCAACGGCTGGCGTGACGTGCTTTGGTCAATGCATTCTCGACAAAAGTGCCGTAAGGCTCATCGGATTCACTCACATCAAAATCAGATTGCGGCACCACGGTAATGGCCAGCGGTTCCAGCAATGCGCGAATTTCACGCAACTTGCCTTGATTGTTACTCGCGATTACCAGCTGTTTCAGTGTATCCATAGTGACCCGATTATTTCGCCAGCAAAACTTTTCTCTGTATCGCAATCAATTCCTGAATACCTTGTTGCGCCAAATCCAGCATGCTATCCAGTTCTTTGCGGTTGAAAGCGTTACCTTCCGCCGTGCCCTGCACTTCGATGATGCCCAGATTTCCGGTCATTACCACATTCATATCCGTATCGCATGAAGAATCTTCAACATAATCCAGATCCAGCATCGGAACGCCCTGATGAATGCCGACCGAGATCGCCGCCACATGATCCGTGATCGGCGAGGTTTCAATGAGTTGCTGATAAATCAATTTCTCGATCGCGTCGTGCAGCGCAACAAACGCACCGGTGATACTGGCCGTGCGCGTGCCGCCGTCAGCCTGGATGACGTCACAATCAAGTTGAATGGTGCGTTCGCCGAGCTTTTTAAGATCAACCGCAGCGCGCAGCGCTCGTCCGATCAAGCGTTGAATTTCCATCGTGCGTCCCGATTGCTTGCCTTTTGCCGCTTCACGCTGCATGCGGGTATTCGTCGAGCCGGGCAGCATGCCGTATTCGGCCGTCAGCCAGCCTTGACCCTGACCTCTAAGGAAAGGGGGAACTTGCTCACTGATACTGGCGGTACAAATCACTTTGGTATCACCGCATTCGATCAGCACCGAACCATCGGCGTGCTTGGTGTAATGACGAATAATGTTGACCGGGCGGATTTGCGCCGGAGTACGTTGATGACTTCGTATCATGACTGAATTTTATCTTGAGAATGAGAACCTAGTTGGAAAAACGATAAGCAGGTTTACCCGCAGTGCCTGCTGATACGGTCAGAACTTCATAACCGTCTGCGGTGACCAGAATGGTATGTTCCCATTGCGCTGACAAGCTGCCATCTTTGGTGGTGACGGTCCAACCGTCCGGCAGATGACGAATGGCCGCTTTACCCGCATTAATCATCGGCTCTACGGTAAAGATCATCCCTGGTTGCAATTCCAGCCCTGTTCCGGTCCGGCCATAATGCAATACTTGGGGGTTTTCATGAAATTTTGCGCCGATGCCATGGCCGCAGAATTCCCTGACCACACTATACCCCACCCCTTCGGCCAGTTTCTGAATGGCGTGCCCGATATCCCCTAAACGTTTACCTGGCTTGATTTCATCGATGCCCCGCCACATCGCTTCAAACGTAACCTCACATAAACGTTTCGCCTGGATAGAAGGCTCCCCCACGTAAAACATCCGGCTGGTATCCCCATGATATCCTTCATAAATCACGGTAATGTCGATATTAATAATATCTCCGTTTTTTAATTTTTTTTGACCCGGAACACCATGACAAATCTGATTATTCACCGAAGTACAAATGGATTTGGGATAAGGGGTATGCCCTGCAGGGGCATAATTCAAGGGCGCGGGAATCGTTTTCTGCACATCGACCATATAGTGATGGCACAACGAATCCAGCTCTCCAGTAGTGATGCCTGCCACGACATAGGGGTCGATGTAATCCAGCACTTCCGCTGCCAGCCGCCCTGCAATGCGCATTTTTTCTATTTCTTGCGCTGTTTTTATCAGTACCGTCATTATTAGTTTATTTGATGATTGAGTGAGAAGCTTTGAAAGTTCATTAATTTTTAATAAATTGCAACAAATTTGATAATCCTGCGTTTCTATGCGGGTATATTATAAACGCTCACACTTGCCTTGAACCAAATGCGTATCATCAAATTGCTCAACCAATTTCTGCATCTGCTCCTTAATCATTCGTGTCGGGTTATGGATAACTATATTTTTTAGCAAAACGCTGCGGTCTTCTATTCTGGCATTGGCGATACCCTTTTTTTCCATCTCCTTCAATTGTTTCAGCGCATCATTTTGATCATAAAACATACCTAGAGAAATTGCATTCTTCCATTGCGTCTCATCTTTGACGCGAAAACTGACGATGCCCAGATTTCTTAATTTATTAATTTCGCGATTGGCAGCTTCTTTATTCGAGAAAGATGGAATATACAACCAGTACATAATGGTATCACCCGATTCCTCCAGGCTATACTGAAGCTCAGGAAATAATTCCGATAAAACTGTCTGAGCATATTGGATTTGTTCCTCATAAAACTTACCCCAGATCAAACAACTTTCATGTACTGAAACCAATACTATTTTTTCAGGATTCTGTTGAGCCGGCAGGAGTTCATTTTTCTCTTCAGACAAGAGCTGCGTGCCCATTACATAAGCTATATTAACTAACAGTAAAATAATAAAGATTATTTTCATTGAAAAATAAAATATTATAATTAACAAAGATCAGCTTAATTTTGTTGTTAACGTTGTTATGCCTTGTTAAAATACGCCGTTATTTCTCGAACATGTCTAGCAATTTTTGAAAGCCTTTTAAAAACGGAATAAGAAATATGAAAATAATTAAGATGATGGTAATGCTTGCAGCATTTGCAATAGCTGCACCGATTTCGGCTGAAGCCCCCGAAGATGATGCGACACCTGCTGATACCACCCCCGCTGCACCTGCTACAGTGGAGGAAATTGCATCGGGCGTGTGTGCGGGTTGCCACAATGCGGATGGCAACAGCGTCATTCCGATCAACCCTATCCTGGCGGGTCAGCATGCCGAGTATATCACTAAGCAGCTCATGGATTTTAAAGCAACCGGCGATGAACCGCCTAAACGCAATAGCCCTGTTATGTCCGCCATGGTAGCAACGCTATCCGAGGAAGATATGAAAGCGCTTGGCGCGTATTATGCCAAACAAAAAACCACCCCAAGCCAAATAGCAGCCGATGAGAAATTAGTTGAGGCGGGAAAAATTCTTTATCACGGCGGAAACCTCGGTGATGAGATTCCTGCCTGCGCTAGCTGTCATGGCCCCACGGGTGCCGGTATCCCACCTCATTACCCTGCAATAGCCGGACAACATACAGAATATACGATGATGCAGCTGGAGCTGTTTAACAAAGCCGAGCGAGGCGGTGATGACAATAATGTCATGCAGAAGGTGCTTACCCGCATGAATCCTCTGGAGAAACGCGCCGTTTCGGCTTATATTTCCACTATGCGCTGAGTATTGTGCTCTATTAAGAAATAAAAAAGGTGGCGAGTGCCACCTTTTTTATTTTCACTTCGCATTCGTTATTAACAACAAACTGAACTACCAATTCCCAAATATTTTCTCTGCCGCAGACAGCGTCTTATCCAATTCGTTATCTCCATGCACTGACGACACAAAACCCGCTTCAAAAGCCGAGGGCGCAAAATAAATACCTTCCTCCAGCATGGCATGAAAGAATCGATTAAAAGCTAATTTATCGCATTGCATCACCTCGGCAAAGCTAGTGGGAATATTTTTACTAAAATACAAACCAAACATACCGCCAATAGATTGTGCACAAAAATCAATCCCATGATTTTTAGCTTTGGTAGCAATGCCATCGATTAATTGCTGTGTTCTATTCGACAATTTATCGTAAAAACCAGGCGCTTGAATCAACTTCAACGTAGCCAGCCCCGCTGCAACAGCCACCGGATTACCGGACAGCGTACCCGCCTGATAAACCGGACCCAGTGGCGCCAAGCATTGCATGATATCGCGGCGCCCGCCGAATGCCGCCATCGGCATGCCACCACCGATGACTTTACCCAGTGCGGTTAGATCAGGCTTGATTTGATACAGCCCTTGCGCGCATCCCAAACCGACACGAAATCCGGTCATCACCTCGTCAAATATCAACACACTACCGTTTTGCGTACACAATTCCCGCAACTTGGTGAGAAAATCAGCTTGCGGAGCAATCAGGTTCATATTGCCGGCAACCGGTTCCACAATCACCGCAGCGATTTCTTTTCCCCATTGGTTAAATGCAGCTTCGATGCCTGCAATATCGTTATAGTCCAGAACGATCGTATGACCGGCAGTTTCCGCCGGTACCCCGGCAGAACTAGGATTACCGAAGGTCAATGCACCGGAGCCCGCCTTCACCAACAAGGAATCATCATGACCATGGTAGCATCCTTCAAATTTAATGATCTTACTCCTGCCGGTAAAGCCCCGCGCCAAGCGAATTACACTCATGCCCGCTTCAGTGCCGGAACTCACCAGCCGCACCTGCTCGATGGACGGAATCAATTGACAAATCAGTTGCGCAATTTCCAGTTCGGCCTCGGTAGGTGCACCAAATGTTAATCCATTCTGTGCGGCATTCTGAACCGCCTTCACGACCTCGGGATGCGCATGGCCCAAAATCAAAGGCCCCCATGAACCGACATAATCGATATATGATTTACCGTCCGCATCCCAAAAATACGCACCTTCGCCACGTTGAAAAAAAACCGGCTCACCACCCACCGATTTAAACGCACGGACCGGGGAATTTACGCCGCCAGGAATATATTGCTGAGATTGTTCGAACAATAGATGATTACGTGAAGTCATTTAATTACTCATAAAAAAATTGATAAAGATAAAAAATAACCCGGATTAAAATACATTACAAATTTCCTGCAAATAATTGCGCGTACGCTGCCGCTCTTCCCCTAACATCTCCGGCCTGAAACAAATTACTGCAAACGGCTATGGCATCACAACCGTTATGAATAACCATTGCAGCATTAGTCAGTTGAATTCCGCCAATCCCGACAATTGGTATTGTTAATATTTGCCTCGCTTGATTGATCAGACGGATTGAAACCGGTGTTGCTTCCGGTTTGGTCACTGAGGGGAAAAAAGCCCCAAAAGCGACATAATCTGCGCCTTGTTTTTCAGCCTCAATCGCCAGGTCCAGATTGTTATAACACGACGCCCCAACAATCTTGTCTTGCCGCAAAAATTTTCTCGCATCGGATATCGAACTATCATTCCGCCCCACATGCACCCCATCCGCATCAATCTCTATTGCAAGATCAATATCATCGTTGATAATTAGAGGTATGGCATGCTTTTTGCACAACTGCAACAGCAAACCGGCTTGTTTTTTGCGCAACAAATTATCTACGGATTTATTACGATATTGAATACACTGCGCCCCTCCCACCAGTGCTTGCTGCGTCTTGTCCAGCAGTTCACCGGTATTATTCGAATCCGGCGTTATCGCATATAACCCTTTAATTTTATGATTTCTCAACGGTCATATCGCCATTCTCGTCTTCGCATTCTTCAATATCCCTGGCCCAGAACAGCCGGTTGGGAATATATTGTCCCATGCCGGGGCGGAATCCGTCTTGCAATGTATGCCAGGTATAATCCTGCGCTTCCAAGACGCTTTCGCTTATTGATAAACCGTTGGCTAATGATGCTGCGATTGCCGATGCCAGTGTACAACCCGAACCATGATAAGTATGCTCAAGCCGCTCCCATTCATCTGATCGCACGATACCTTCAGCATTAAACAAGGTATTTTTCACCTGCGCTGTATTTTCGTGCGTGCCCGTTATCAATACATATTCGCATCCCATATCCAATAATCGATGGGCGCAAACGCTCAAATCCAGCCTGCTTTCACTGCTGTCCCCATCCAGTTGGGCAAGATGCCTTGCTTCCAAGCTATTGGGTGTTAATATCGTCACCTGCGGCAACAACAATTCACGCATCGCATCAATCATTTCCTCGTTCGCAAGTTCATCTCCGCGCCCGGAAGTCAATACAGGATCCATCACTAAAGGGATATGCGGATAATCGGAAATTACCTCCGCGATAGCAGCAATAATTTCAACGCTACCCAGCAAACCAATCTTAAACACATGCACCGGCATATCTTCCAGAACGGCGCGCGCTTGATCCGCAATCCATTCGGAATCCAGCGGCATAACCTCATCTACACCTGTTGTATCCTGGACAGTGATAGCCGTCATGACAGATAAAGGATGACAGCTCAAACTGGCGATAGTCAGTATATCCGCCTGCAGGCCTGCTCCACCACTGGGGTCATTTGCAGCAAAAGAAAGTACGATTGGGGGTGGCTGTAACATGCATTAATACCGTAAAATATTATTTTAACCTAAAAGGACACTGCTATCTATCATGCCTACCGAAGAGAATCATCAATATAATCGTTATATGTGTTTAATTTGCGGCTACATCTATGATGAAGCCTTAGGATCTCCGGATGAAGGTATTGCACCCGGCACGCGCTGGGAAGATGTGCCGATCAATTGGACGTGCCCGGAATGTGGCGCACGTAAAGAAGATTTTGAAATGGTAAAAATTTAAATGCGTATTCTGCATACTATGCTTCGCGTTGGAAATCTCGAAAAATCACTTGCGTTTTATACGCAAGTTTTAGGGATGAAGGTATTACGCCGCAAAGACTACCCGGATGGCAAATTTACCCTTGCTTTTGTAGGTTACCAGGATGAAGCTAGCGGTACCGTATTGGAACTGACGCATAATTGGGATACCTCTTCGTACAATTTAGGAGAAGGTTTTGGCCACATCGCCATTGAAGTTGACGATGCTTATCAAGCCTGTGAAAGTACCAGGAAAATGGGTGGCAAAGTTACGCGTGAAGCGGGGCCAATGAAACATGGAACAACAATCATTGCATTTATTGAAGATCCCGATGGCTACAAAATAGAATTTATTCAAAAAAAACACCCTGATCAATAATCACTCAGATCAGTGGATAACATTCCTATTAAAATCAGTTATCCCTGCAATAAAAAAATCGCCGGTATTTTATTGACATCTGGTAAAGCACGCCGCCACTCTTTGATCGATTTGGTTGCAATCCTCTCACGGGAAGAGGTCAGATCGGTTGCAACGCACAAATCGGTATTGTCATTGCACACTTTGACGAGTTGCTCGAGCAGTTTCTGGTTACGATAGGGGGTTTCAATGAAAATCTGCGTTTGCTTCAGATGGATCGATATTCTTTCCAGCTCGGCTATTTTACTTGTTCTGGCTGCGCCCTCAATTGGCAAATAGCCATGAAAGGCAAATCGCTGCCCGTTTAATCCTGATGCCATCAACGCCAGCAAAATGGAGGATGGCCCAACCAAAGGCACGACAGAAATATTATTTTTATGCGCCAGCCTGACCAGACCGGCTCCGGGATCCGCCACGGCCGGGCAGCCCGCTTCGGATAACAAGCCCACATCATGTCCAGCTAATAATGGATCCAGCAAAGCTAAAAAATCTTTTGCTTGCGTGTGCTCATTCAGAATCTGGATATTCAATTCCTGCAAAGGGCATGTGCAATCCAGCTGTTTCAGAAATTGCCTCGCCGTTTTAGGATGCTCAACAATAAAATGAGAAATTTCAGCCACACATTGTTGCACCGACGCAGGCAGCGCCCAAGCGATATCGGCATGACTGATTGGCGCAGGAACCAGATAGAGCTTACCGGTCATTAAAATGTTAAAGGCTTAAAACATCACACATGCACCAGGATCTTAAAATCAGACACACTAATGCAGTGTTCTGGGAACACTCAAGATAAACTCCGGTATGGCCACATCAAAATGAAAACCATCTTCAGCCGCCATCTGATAGCTACCTTTCATTGATCCAACCGACGTAGAAATCACTGTCCCACTAGTATATTCAAAACTATCTCCCGGCTTGAGCAACGGCTGTTCGCCCACAACGCCCAATCCGCGTACTTCCTGAATCGTGCCATCACCGTTATCGATAATCCAATGCCTGCTGATGAGTTGGGTCGCAACCGTCCCGTTATTTGCAATCGTAATGGTATATGCAAACACATGCCTTTCCGATTCCTCATCCGATTGATCGGGCAGATATACGGTACGAACACTGACTTCGATTTCATACTTCTTCTCTTCGATCATCTTTTCGTTCCAAACTGTTGTACGTTCTTAGCGGTAGTGTACCAAGAAATAGTCTCAATATTGACAATCATTGCTATTCAGCTTATTGCAAATAAGTATAAAACATATCGGTCGCAAATTTAAAATTCAGATCCACGGTACATTTTCAACTTCTCCCATTCGATTAAGCTTCAATCTATTTCCATAAGCACCCTCATAATTACAAATAGCAAGAATTCCCATTTCCAAATACCACAAACCTAAATTCCAAGCATCGAAGTAAGCAGAGTCAAGCTGATCACGTTTCTTATGTTCCGGGTGAATTAGAGAATTCCTTATTTCTGTTAAAGCATGGGGGGCATCGATCCATTTCATTCCCTGACTCCGGGCAAGATCTCCAAGAGTGGAAGTTTCTGGCGGAATATTCAATGGAATTCTCAGAGAAGAGAATAGTAACCGAAACTTATCGGATGCCCAGAGATTCTTAAATCCATCTCCAGTTACAAGATGTTTAACTTTTACTGCATATTCATAGGAAAGACGTTCGATAGCTGCTTGGGTTAGGATGATTCCGGCACCAATACCGCGCGATGAAAAATTTGCGTTTAATTGGATTACACCACCCAGCCTCTAGCAAATGAAAGAAAATAACATAGTATCGTTAAGCATTCACTTGATCGTCTCTAAGATAAACAATCCGAAAGGATTATCAAAAAATTTATCCATTAACAATCACTCTTTTACGCGCAGTCTTACATTTGCGGTTAAAATAGCGGATTTGAATATTGAGAGGTCTTTTCCATGTACCGTTTAGCACCCAGCATACTTTCCGCTAATTTCGCCAAATTGGGTCAGGAAGTCACCGATGTGATTGACTCAGGCGCGGATATCGTACATTTTGATGTAATGGACAACCATTATGTCCCCAATCTCACCATTGGCCCCCTCGTTTGCGAAGCTATTCGCCCGGTTACCGATGCCATTATCGATGTGCATCTGATGGTGCAACCGGTGGATCGAATTATTCCCGATTTTGCCAAGGCTGGCGCCAATATCATTTCATTCCATCCGGAAGCCTCGAATCACATCGATCGCACCATCGGATTGATTAAAGAGCAAGGCTGCAAAGCAGGACTGGTGTTTAACCCGGCTACGCCACTGCACTACCTGGATCATGTGCTCGACAAACTGGATTTGGTTTTGATCATGTCGGTCAATCCAGGGTTTGGCGGACAGACATTCATTCCCGAAGCGCTGAACAAGTTGCGTGCTGTCAGAAAACGTATCGACGCCAGTGGTAAAGACATTATGCTGGAAATTGACGGTGGCGTGAAAGTGGATAACATAGCTGAAATCGCTCGCGCCGGAGCCGATACTTTCGTCGCGGGCTCTGCGGTGTATCAGGCTGGCAAGGATGCCGACCCGCATCGATATGACAGCATCGTCGCCGCATTCCGGGCTGAACTGGCAAAAGTTTAACCCGTCACAACTTTAATATATTGCTTTTCCACTATTCCAATGAATCATAGCTCCTCTAGTCACACGGCTTCAGTTAACAAAACAGCATTCCCGATAGCGATCAAGGTCATCATGATCGATCTGGACGGCACGTTGCTCGACACCGCTGAAGACCTCGCCTTAGCCGCAAACCTGATGTTGAAGGATTTGGGCATGCCAGAACAATCGACAGCAACAATTCGCTCCTATATCGGTAAAGGCATACAAAAACTGGTCAAACGCACCTTGACCGGGCAATTGGATGCAGAACCCGATACTGCTTTGTTCGCCAAAGCACTGCCGATTTACGAGCAGCATTACGCCAACAATTTAAGCGTCAATACGCGTCCCTATGCTGGCGTGGTTGAGGGCATACAGGTCATGCAACAAGCGGGCTACAAATTGGCCTGCATCACCAACAAAGCTGAAGCATTTACCCTGCCACTGCTGCATGCCACAGAGCTATTTGACAAATTCGAGATTGTACTTTCGGGCGACAGTCTACCTAAGAAAAAGCCCGATCCGATGCCGCTCACTCATATTTGCAAATACTTCGATGCGCAACCGCATGAGGCACTGCTGATCGGCGATTCACTAAATGACGCTATCGCCGCCCGAGCGGCCGGTTGCCATGTATTCTGCGTACCGTATGGTTACAACGAAGGGCGCGATGTGTACGAACTGGATTGCGATGCCATCGTCGATACCTTGCTGGATGCAACAAAATTGATTAAAAGTATCGCTTAGCATCCCCCATGACCGAGGCCGAATTCAATCTGCTCGCGCAGCAGGGATACAATCGCATTCCAATCGTTCTGGAAACTTACGCGGATCTTGATACCCCTTTATCGATTTATCTGAAACTGGCCAACCAGCCTTACTCCTATTTATTGGAATCGGTGCAGGGCGGCGAACGCTTTGGCCGATTTTCGATCATCGGACTACCGGCAGCAACGCGCATGGTCGTGCATGAAGACACCATCACCCTAATCAATCAGGGTGGATCGGAAACAGTCACGGTTGATGACACCCTGGCCTACATTGAGTCCTATCTGGCACAATTTAAAGCGGCTCCCTGCCCGGCCGGAAATTCCCGTTTCTGTGGCGGCTTGGCGGGCTATTTCTCATACGATACGGTGCGCTACATCGAGCATAAACTGAGAGGCCAGGCCAAATCGGATCGCTTGAATACCCCGGATATTTTGCTGCTATTGTCCGAAGAACTGGCCGTGGTAGACAATCTCTCCGGCAAACTCTATCTGATCGTGTATGTTGATCCGGCTCAGGAAAACGCTTATCAGACCGGACGTCAGCGGCTTAAAACCCTGCTGGAAAAATTACGTCAACCGGTAACGATTCCAGACGAACAAGCTGTCGCTCCCGGCACAGCAGTTGCGGAATTTCCTGAAACCGCGTTCAAAGCCGCTGTCGAGCGGGCCAAACGCTATATTTTCGATGGCGATATCATGCAAGTGGTGTTATCGCAACGCACCAGCAAACCCTATACTGCATCGCCACTGGCGCTTTATCGCGCGCTGCGCAGCCTCAATCCTTCGCCCTACATGTTCTTCTATCACTTTGATGATTTTCATGTAGTCGGCGCGTCGCCGGAAATACTGGTGCGTCTGGAAGGCGACACGGTCACCGTACGTCCGATTGCCGGCACACGCCCCCGCGGCAAAACCCCCCAAGAGGATGCCGCACTGGCAACCGACCTGTTAGCCGATCCGAAAGAAATCGCCGAACACGTTATGCTGATGGATCTGGGCCGCAATGACATCGGTCGCGTGGCACAAACCGGAACCGTCAAAGTCACGGAAAAAATGCAAATCGAAAATTATTCCCATGTCATGCACATCGTATCGAATGTCGAGGCCAAGCTAAAGCCGGAACTGAGCGCAATTGACGTACTGCGCGCCACTTTCCCGGCCGGCACAGTAAGCGGCGCACCCAAAGTGCGCGCGATGGAAATCATTGACGAACTGGAAGTCTCCAAACGCGGCGTGTACGCCGGAGCGGTTGGTTATCTTGGGTTTAACGGCGATATGGACTTAGCCATTGCGATTCGTACCGGCGTGATCAAGGACGGTCAACTGCACGTGCAAGCAGGCGCGGGCATCGTAGCTGATTCAATCCCTGAAAACGAATGGGTAGAAACACAGAATAAAGCCAAAGCCATTCTTCGTGCTGCGGAACTGGCCGAGAATGGGCTGGATAGTAAAATTTAAAAAATGCCTATGCTCCGCCCTGGTGGATCAAGTTCATCTCAATCAAAAATTAGTGCTATTCTTCTTTCTCAATCTACGATCTCGAAAAGAAACAAATTGTTCGTCATAAGAATATCCCCATCCAACGAACGAGTAGAGTTCTTCTTCGGAAGCACAAAGATTCCTAATTCTGATATTTTTTGTTTTTTTTCCACTCAGCAAAAATGAGAACTTCGACTTCCGTTATCTACAACATTCACATTTGATTCACGTAGTCATGCCTTTTCTCCGGTGTACTACAAAACCCAACAAACCAAGACCTGCAAGCAGCATGACATAGGTTGAAGGTTCAGGTACCGGCGTTACCGGCACTAGCAACAACCCTCTTGGTCCATCAAGGGGATGACCAGCAGCAAATATTGTTCCAGTGCTAGATTCAGTTTCAAATTTGACAATCTGATTGAGACCTTTGCACGGTGTCATGATCGGTACGAAAATAAGGCAAAAATTTGCGAAAAAGCAGAGTTTACACGAGGTAAATGAGCATTTTTCGCGAATTTTTAATGCAATTATCATGCCGCGTAGTAACCGTGCAAAGGTCTCTGATTATTAAAATAGCTAGCCACTAAAATATCACCATCTTTAGTAAATACCACATTATTGGGGCCGGATAACTCCTGATGAAATGATTTAACTAATTCTCCAGTAACAATATCATAAACAAGTAGTTGGCTACCGAAATAGTCGCTGACATACAGCATACCATCAGGTCCAAAGGTAACAGAACCTGCTGAAAACGCCTCTGGCGTCGATAAAGTACCTAACGACGCACCGGTCACACCATCAAAACGATCAATGTGATCTTGAAACGATCCCACGTATAGATTGCCGTCAGGGCCCCAATCTAATCCCCAGTAACCTTCTCCTGAATGACCCGTGGCAAAGGCTTCCATCGATTCTCCAGTCTTTCCATCAAAGCGAAGTACCGTGGAGTTACTAGCATCGCCCACGTAGAGGTTCCCATCTGATCCGAAGGCCATAAAACCTAGGTGGGAGGTTGTCGAGGCTGTTCCAAATGTGCCAAGAAATTATTCCCCTGTCTCACTATCAAACTTCAACACACGCGGGTCCCTTGTGGGGAAAATTTCAGTGTAATTCGTGCTAACATACAACTCTCCGTCTGGACCAATGGTCATACCCATGGGAACATTCATATTTCCAGAACCGGCACTTACCAGAACATCGACAAAAGCACCTGTTTCTGCGTCATAACGAAGAATGTTTCGACCCTCGCGATCGCTGACCAATAAATACTCACTGGTTGCATACGCCGGAAAACCCAGCAGTAGCATAGCGAGCCCGGGGATCCACAACCACGCAATGTAATTTGTTGGAGCAAGACCCCATGCCTTCATGCGGGTTAACTTATTAGCAAAAACAGTAAAAGAGCTTAAAGAAGAGCCAAATAAAAAAATAATCAGAATATTTATACTTTTCAACATACTATTTCTCCTTCATAAAATTTATTACATTTCGATAAAAACTAGTGATTAACTCACACAGTCCTGAATACCATACACATAACCATACATCCTCGTATTATTTGGAATACCGTCTCATCTGAATCAGAGGCAAGGTGTGTTGGTCTACCATGCATTCTTAATTAAATAATAACCAAATGATTAATAATCATTTTATAAACCATGAGCTATAATACTTCAGCCATAGAGCTATTTTCTCAGTATCACAATTCATTTTTTCATGGTTACTGTGAGTCAATTTGATTTAAATCAACTTAAAGTAAATTAGTAGTTGAATGATTGATCATCGAGTTGATAAATGCAGAAAGCAGAATAATGGTTCTTAAATTTTCTAGAATCGAAATACGAAGACAGATCAAGAATTAAAAATATTATCGATAATTCTATTTTTTTGTTTTGTAACCTAAGGGCTGTTGACATTTCAAAAATAGATATTCAGAAACAGCCGGTTATAATTACTGGGGTAAATCGCAAGCTACTGATATAGCAGGTGTTCTTATCAGATATCAACAGACCCTAGATTCGTGTTCTATTCCTGGCCTTGCTTAGGTGCCCCAATGCAACACTTAAGTTGCAATTAAAAGACGATGGATACTCTGTATCCAGAAACAATTTAGTTTGACCCAGATCAATATTCCACATAGCCAAAATTGATATTCTGCGAGTCGTTGTAACAAAGAACTTGATTATCAATTGTCCATTAAAAGGTTTCGTATGCGAATTACACACTTTTTTGCAGTTTTAGCTGTTCTGATTTTAGTTGCTTGCGGCGGAAGGCCAACAGCGCCAGAAACTCCTGATCCTGAAGCTTATGGTAAAACCATACAGCCTTTCCATCAAGTACCGGCAGGTGATCAGGAAGGGGGCGGCAAAGCCAGGTCCACTGAAGAAAAATCAAATTATTAAGATTTTTGATCATAACAGCAGTGTTCTATAGTAAAAATCACAAGCAATTTACGTCATAGAGCACTGCCATTTCCCACTCTTACTGTCATGCATTACATTAATGCAAATTGCGCAGAAATAGCACGGAGACAGAACTAGAATTGAGAATACAGCCGATGAATCGCATGTATTTTGTTTTGTAATCTATAAGTCTTAACCAGTATCTGACTTCGCTTCCATTCCCGTACTAAACGCATTTATCCACTGCGTCAGACATTCTTCATTAATACATTTCTGTTCGTGATCGCTTTTACCGCATTTACGCCGTTGCTTGGTTTGTTCTGTTAGAATCAGGCCCATTACAGCATTGATTATGCTCTGAAGTCAGTCACGCCGTTTCAAATAAAGTCACTTATGAATACATTCTCCTCGCTCGACCATGTCCGCATCATCCTCAGCCACACCAGCCATCCCGGTAATATCGGTGCGGCAGCGCGGGCGATGAAAACGATGGGGTTAAGCTCGCTTTATCTGATTAATCCCAAGACTTTTCCAGATAAAGAAGCGGATGTACGTGCTGTCAGTGCGCGTGATATTCTGGAGAAAATAAGGGTCTGCACTGCGTTGGATGAGGCGCTAGATAACACTGTGTTGACCGCTGCGATGACGGCGCGGCCGCGCGATCTTTCGCATGATGTTTTCAACGCGCGGCAAGGCGCGCGGGAATTATTGCGTTATGCGCGGCAACATCCGGTTGCGCTGTTGTTTGGCGCGGAAACTTCCGGTTTGACCACAGCGGAAGTGAGTAAATGCCAGATGATCATCCATATTCCCGCTAATCCGGAATTTACTTCGCTGAACCTGGCGAGCGCCGTGCAGGTAATGGCCTATGAATTGCGCATGGCGCTGACAGAAAATGAGACTGAACCCGTTCCTCTGGCTGAATTTCCCGCCAGTTTCAATGAACTGGAATTACTCTATGCGCATCTTGAACGGGTGATGATTGCGAGTGATTTCCTCGATCCGCAAAAACCCAAGCTGCTGATGCAACGCATCCGCCGTTTGTTTGGCCGTGCGCGATTGGAAAAAGAGGAGGTGCAGATTCTGCGGGGAATTTTGACGGCTTTGGGGAAACGCTGGTAAGCACCACCACTTTCTCAGCGTTGTCTTAGTTTTCCTTGATCAATGTTCCCACCCCTTGATCGGTCAAAATTTCCAGTAACAATGCATGCTCTACGCGTCCATCAATAATATGGCAGGATTTCACACCCTTTTTGACCGCATCCAGCGCCGAGCCGATTTTAGGCAACATGCCACCGGAAATAGTGCCATCGGCGAACAACTCATCCACCCGCTGTGCTGTCAGGCCTGTCAGCAGATTGCCATCCTTATCCAACACGCCGGGGATATTGGACAACAGAATCAGTTTTTCCGCTCTTAGGATTTCCGCCAATTTACCTGCCACCAGGTCAGCGTTAATGTTATACGATTCACCTTCGGCACCCACGCCAATCGGTGCAATGACAGGAATAAAATCTTGCGTATCAAGTAACGCGATGAGCGCCGGATCAATGGATTCGATTTCACCAACCTGACCGATATTGATCCATTTGCCTGCGGTCTCACGATCGGCCATGAGCATTTTCCGGGCGCGGATAAAAGCGCCGTCCTTACCCGTCAGACCAACCGCCTTGCCGCCATGACGATTAATCAGGTTAACGATGTTTTTATTGACCGACCCGCCCAGCACCATTTCAACTACATCCATGGTTTCAGCATCGGTGACGCGCATGCCCTGGATGAATTCGCCTTGCTTGCCAACGCGTTTGAGCATGCTGTCAATCTGCGGACCACCGCCATGCACGATCACCGGATTCATGCCTACCAGTTTCAACAGCACGACGTCACGCGCAAATCCCTGTTTGAGATTTTCTTCCACCATCGCATTACCACCGTATTTAATCACGATGGTTTTGCCATGAAAGCGTTGGATATACGGCAGGGCTTCAGCCAGAATCTTAGCTTTGTTTTTTGCTGTTGACTGGGAAATCGACATGATTCTCTTAATCTCTATTCTGATAATATTAAATAAAAACGTGCTGATCCGCGGGATCAAACAAAAAATTATCCACGAGCAATCTGCAAGAATTTTTCGTCGCGGATCAGTGCAAACAAACTCAATTCCTGCCATAGACGCCCTTCTGCATCTTTGTATGGCTTAATAGCACCTTGGGGCAGTTTCTTCCTGACTGCCTTAACCGGAGTGAATTCAGCTAAACTTCTGATTCCCAGCATGCTGTTCACGATGAATCCGCCATATAGTTTATCGGTGGGTGATGCCAATAATATTCGTGATTTTTGATTGAACGGGCTGGAATCTTTTCCTAAATAAACACCCAAGTCCGTAATTCCGTAGAAATTACCGCGCACGTTAATCAAACCCAGAAACCAGGGCTGTGTCAGTGGAACATGGGCTAACTTTGGAATGGTTATGACTTCGCTAACCTCGGTCATAGGCACTAAATAGCGATCCTCGCCTACAGCGACACCCAGCACCGCTGATGAGGTTTGCCTATTATCCGTGCTCGCTTTCTTTTGATTGAGCGTCTGCTGCGGTTTTTTTGTACTCATGCCATCTGTTAGATCACACTTTGGCTAATGGATTATTCGTTATCCGGCTATTTTACTGTATTATCAAGCCTGAAATTTTGAATTCTGCGGAGTTAATCAAATGAAATATCTCAATTGGCACTGGTTGTCTCTTTTACTTTGTTTCCCTTTATTGACTGGCTGTCCCATGTATTCAGTGAGCACGGCTTCAGGATCGAATTCTTATATTTCAGAAGATCGCAGAACCAGCGGTATTTTTATCGAGGATGAAGGCATTGAACTCAAAGCCTCGCGACGAATCCATCAACAATTCGGTAACAGCGTCCATATCAATGTAACCAGCTATAACCGTATTGTGCTATTAACCGGAGAAGCGCCTACGGAAGCCGTCAAGATAAATATTGAAAGATTGGTCATGGGTGTCGATAATGTACGCCGGATTCACAACGAAATCGCCATCGCAGCTAACACTGCATTGTCATCCCGCAGCAATGACACGCTGCTAACCTCTAAAGTGAAAGCGCGCTTCCTGGCCGAACGTAAATTCCAGATCAATCACGTCAAAATCGTTACTGAGAATGGCATCGTTTACCTGCTGGGAATGGTCACCCGAGAGGAGGGCGATAACGCAGCCCAGATTGCCAGTTCCACTTCAGGCGTGCGCAAGGTTGTTAAAGCATTCGAATATCTCAATTAATTCTTTCAAGTTAATTCTTCCCCATGCTGTCGGCTAATTTGCTCACCGAACTGCAGCGCACATTTCCACCCGATCGTTTTTATACTGATCCGGTGGATTGTTACTCTTATGCTTATGACAACAGCCGCAAGATCTTTCCGCCGGATGCTGTACTGTTCCCCTTAACCACGAAAGAAGTGCGTCAGATCGTCTCATTGTGCAATGAGTATCATGTCCCCTTGATTCCCCGCGGCCGAGGCACCGGCACAGCAGGCGGCAGCTTGCCTGAATTTGGCGGTATCGCCTTGTCGATGGAGCGCATGCTGAACATCATTTCCATCGACCCAGCCAATCGGATCATCGTGGCTGAGCCCGGTGTGCTGAATCAGACGGTGCAGGATGCCGCCAAACCCTACGGTTTTTTCTGGCCGCCGGATCCTTCAAGTGCTCAATTTTCGAGTATCGGCGGCAATATTTCCACTAGCGCAGGTGGACCGCATGCCGTTAAATACGGTACCACACGAGAGCATGTTTTGGGTTTGAAAGCCGTGACCGGCACGGGAGATTTGATCACCACCGGTTGTTACACCACCAAAGGCGTAGTCGGTTATGATCTGACTCGACTTCTAATCGGCTCCGAAGGAACACTGGCTGTCATTACCGAAGCTACTTTAAAACTTTCCGCACTACCCAGCGCTGTAGCTGGTATTACAGCGCACTTTAATGATCTCTCAAGCTGTACCCAAGCCATTGTCAACATTATGGCGTTACCGCAATTGCCAAGCGCATTGGAATTTCTAGATGCTGGATCGCTCAATCTTATTCGCGGACGCTATCCGAAAATGCTGCCGGTGGATACCCATGCGATGCTGATGATTGAGGTCGACGGTTCCAATCAGGATATTTCCACTTCAATTACCGCCATCCTCGAAGCATGTCGTAGCAATGGATTGATTAACGCTCAGCAAGCTAATGATACAGCAGTCCTATGGCGAGCACGCAAGGCCTTGTCACCCTTACTGAAAGAAATTGCACCGAAGAAAATTAATGAAGATGTTGTGGTACCGGTAAGCACCTTACCGCAGTTTTTGGCGGGCTTAGAAAAGCTCAGCGATCACTATCAATTACATAATGTCAATTTTGGCCATGCAGGCAATGGCAACATTCACGTCAATCTGTTAATCAATCCTGACGATACGGAAGAAGTAGCTCGTGCTGAGCGCTGTCTGGATGAGATATTTGATTTAGTGATCGGATTACGCGGCACATTGTCAGGCGAACACGGCATAGGCAGCGAGAAGCGCGCTTTTGTAACAAAGGAAATTGATCGTGTAACGCTTGATCTAATGAGAAATATTAAGCAGGTGTTCGATCCAAACAACATCTTGAATCCGGGAAAAGTATTTCCCGTCACACCTTAACTCTGTTTTAATCTCTGCGGATTTAATTCCCCGCCCCCTTGGGGCGAAAGCTGGTTGAAAACCAGCAGATTGTAGAGCGCAGTTAATACCCCGCTGCTTGCGGCGGGGTGCTTTATTTTTTACGTTTGCAATACCCTGATTAGACGGAAAATCAGGAAGCATTGCAAACGTAGGATAGACTTCTTCTTACGACACTATCTTAGAAAAAGAAATAGTGATCTACCAATAATGCAACAAATAGTAGCGCTAAATAAAGGATCGAATAACGGAATGCGTCTCGTGCCAATTGATCGCTATAGTTACGATAAATTTCTATCGCGTAATACATGAAAACACCGTTTAACAGAATAGAACTAACTAGGTAAATCAGACCGCTCATCTGCGTGATATAAGGCAAGGTAGTTACCAAACACAAGATAATGGTATATAACACTACATGCAATTTCGTAAATTGATCACCATGGGTTACCGGCAACATAGGCATACCAATTGATGCATATTCTTTTTTTCTGTAGAGTGCAAGCGCCCAAAAATGCGGCGGTGTCCAAGCGAAAATGATTAGAAATAACAGCAACGCATCGCTGGCAATTTCTCCGGTTACTGCCGTCCATCCTAATACCGGTGGCATAGCTCCTGATGCACCCCCGATAACAATATTCTGCGGCGTTAATGGTTTCAGGATTACGGTATAAATAATGGCATATCCCACAAATGTTCCCAATGTTAACCACATTGTAAGCTCGTTAACCCAGTGATACAGAATAAAAAGTCCTGTTCCGCCAACAAGTAACAAAAAAAACAAAGTTTCGGGAACACTTACCCTACCTTGTGGCAATGGCCTGCCTTTAGTACGCGCCATTACCGCGTCCATTTTTTGCTCTACAAGGCAATTCAAAGCAGCAGCAGCCCCCGCCACTAATGCTATGCCTAGGGTGGCTAATAACAGGATATCAATAGGTACAGCGCCTGGAACAGCCAAAAACATCCCGATTACCGCCGTAAAAACAATCAACGATACTACGCGTGGCTTTGTCAATCGATAAAATTGATTAATTCGCGAAGCCGTTTCATGCCAAGCTATACTAGTAGCCATGTCATAATCTCCTATGTTTATTCTCAAATGTTTCTTGTTGTTTCATCGCATCATACTGTCGCATGAGGCGCTAAATACTTAATGTTCTATTTGTGAAACGTGTAGCAATCGCTTCAAATCGTGCCCCATTTTGGTGCCATCAATTTTTTCAGGAAAGCGCATCATTATATTTCCGATTGGATCAATCAAATAAATATGCTTGGTTTGTGTTTCCTGGGTTTCGATATATCCGAGTATTTCGCTATCTTTTGCACTGACAAAGTAAGTGCCTTCATACTGCTCTTTTAACTCATCATCAGGTTTAACATCGTCATTGATTAACCAGAGCCGTTCAATTCGATGGCTTTGCTTCCCTTGCACCAGACGTACTTGGCGCATGAAATAAAGCTTCTCTTTACACACTTCATCACAGTGGCCTGAATCCACTGTTACCAATACCCATTTGCCGTGCAGATCTTTCATACGAAGTATCGTATTATCACTTTGATTCGTGCCTGTCCCGGCAACCTTGATGATAGGTATCAAATCACCATAGTGAGTGCTTTCCGGCCTATAATCCGTGAAATACAAAGCATAAGATATCACTACAGGGGCACACATTAAAGCCAGCAATAATAAGAACTTACGCCTATTTGATTTCTGAGTTTGTACGTTTGACATTCAAAACTATAAAAATAAAAAATGTTGTAACAGCCAGTGAAAACCACTGTATTGCATAGCCAATATTTTTCGATGCACCGGATTCGGGTTTTTCCCATGCTCGTACCAAGCCATCTTCAATTACATCCTTTTGCAAAATCATGATAGGTTGCATTTTCAAACCTGTAATTTGCTGATACTTATCCAAACTAAATGTGTTCCATACCGGACCTTGCACTATAGTGTCTGAAATTTCAAATGTTCTTATTTCTGGGGATATCACCGTACCAGTAATTATGATTTCCCCTGAAGCAGTTGTAATCAAAGGCAATATAGATCTATCATTTCCAGTTGCTACCCAGCCTCTATTAATCACCACATGCAGTGGGCTATTCGCAATTTTCAACGGGCTGATCACATGATATCCAGCACGCCCTTGATAGGTTTTATTATCTAGAAATATCGTATGTTCAGCAAGATACTCGCCTCGTACTTCAACATCACGATACTGATAGTTCACTAATTTAATCAGACTGCCTGGCAATGTAACCGCAGGTTGCTTTGAGTACTTCTCTAGTTGGTCATGCTGCGTATTTCTCTCATCTGCTCGGGACAACTGCCATCTACCTAATGCGACAAAAATTATCACAAACAAAATTGTCAGCACAATTGACCATAGCCTTGGCTTAAAGTGGTATCCCATTATGATCATTTTTCTGCTTGAGTCTGAGGAAGTGAACTAACTTTATTGATCATGTTATCGCAACAACTTAACCTAAATAATAAATTAGTTCACATAGACTCTGAACTAATTCCAGCTTCATAAAACTTGAGCAATAATAACAGTTCTATACTTAAGTTTTATGGAAGCCAGAATCTTGATTCACTTGTATTAGGTGCTATTTACATCAAATAAACAAATACAAACAGACCTAACCATACCACGTCAACAAAGTGCCAATACCAAGCTACGCCCTCGAATCCAAAATGATGCTCTGGCGTAAAGTGTCCTGCTGCACTACGGAAGTAAATCACAATCAACATAATTGTGCCGATTGTTACATGGAATCCATGAAAACCCGTCAACATAAAAAATGTTGAACCGTATGCACCCGTTGTCAATTTTAAATTTAGATCGTTATAAGCGTGCACATACTCATAAGCTTGGCAACCAATAAATAACGCACCCAAAGCTATCGTAGCCAGCAGCCACAGTTTTAGACCGTCACGTCTATTTTCCTTCAGCCTCCAATGCGCTATCGTGACTGTAACACCGGAAGTTAATAACAACAATGTATTAAAAGCCGGAAGTCCCCAAGCACCCATCGGAGTAAATGCCTCATGAACACCAGGACCAGCGGTTGGCCATGTACCATCATAAGATGTCCAAAATTCATTACCTAGCACAGTACTTTCGTCCATCAACCACGGTATGGACAAATTTCTCATGTACCATAATGCTCCAAAGAATGCACAAAAAAACATTACTTCGGTAAAAATAAACCAACTCATACCCCAGCGAAATGAAAGATCAACTTGATCGTTAAATTTCCCGCTTTCACTTTCTCTGGCAACCGTTCCAAACCATCCAAACAACATATATATCAGAATAGCAAAACCTATTCCTAATAGCCCATAGCCAAGCTCTATTTTATTCATGGTCAGTGCAGCGCCTGATCCCATGAACAATATTGCCGTTGATCCGATAATTGGATACATCGACGGAGCTGGGACGTAATAATGTCCAGATTCTTGACTCATTCTTCTCTCCTTCTACTTATGATTTTTCGATATCTAACTAACCACTAACCTAACCACTAGCATAACGCCAAGTACAAAAATTATTGCTCCGATAATTCCACCAATGATTACTTGCGCAGGTTTTAATGTTGCCGCATCATATTCAAGATCACTTTCTTTCCGAATTCCCATAAAAGCGAACATTACTGCTTTGGCAATTTGCCAAATACGTGCACCAGTTTGTTTTTCAGTAATTTTGTTCAATTTTCGATCCCTTATTTTTTGATGGCACTTGCGCTCGCAGGCAGCTCAAAAAATGTATATGAAATCGTCACAGTATTTATATCTGCTGGCAACCCTGAGTCGATCACAAACTGAACAGGCATTTGCAGAGTTTCATTTGGCTTTAGTACCTGTTTTGTAAAACAAAAACATTCAAACTTCTTCAAATGCTTATCCAAAAAGCGAGGACTATAACTGGGAATTGCTTGCCCGGTCACTTCGCGATCCGAATTGTTTGTAATCTCATACATCACATTAACCGGTTCACCAGGATGTATGCGAGCACTGGTTTGCAACGGCTTAAATTGCCAAGGCAATCCTCTTACATTGGCATCAAACTCAATTGCTATCCAGCGCCCTTCATCTACCCAGTTATCTTTAGCCAGCACGTCCGGTTGCAACAAATTATTAATTCCGGTCACTTCGCAAAACTTTTCATAAAATGGCACCAAAGCATAACCGAATACGAACATTATCAATGTGAAAATCAATAACTTTTTCAACATTAAGACATTCGATTTTGTATTAGCCTCTACCATACTTTTAATATAACCGTTATATAAATTGCCACAACCGTAGCAAACAGAATAATTGCTGTTACAAATTTTTTACGCTTTTTATCCGTTTCTTGTGACATACATTTCCCATTACTGCTTTACTTAACAATCGGTGGTTTCTCAAAACTATGGTACGGAGCCGGGCATGGTAAATGTGTCCATTCCAAAGTTGTGGCACCCTCCCAAGGTTTCTCCGGTGATTTTTCTCCACTACGAATGCAACTAATCACAATGTATAGGAAAAGCAACTGTGTCAACCCAAATCCGAATGCACCTATGCTAGATATCATATTAAAATCAGCAAATTGCAAATTATAATCTGGAATTCTTCGCGGCATACCTGCCAAACCTAAGAAATGCTGTACGAAGAATGTCAAATTGAAGAAGAACATTGATAGCCAGAAATGCCATTTACCTAGCGTTTCGCTATACATATTTCCAGTCCATTTTGGCAACCAGTAATACACACCCGCGAACAATGAGAATAATGCTCCTGATACTAATACGTAATGAAAATGCGCTATTACGTAATAAGTATCTTGAACCTGTATGTCAATCGGCACAATCGCGCAAATTACACCACTGAACCCACCAATCACAAACAAGAAGATAAAACCAATTGCAAATAACATTGGCGTTTCAAATGTCATCGAACCGCGCCACATCGTAGCTGTCCAGTTAAATACTTTGACGCCCGTTGGTACAGCAATTAACATCGTTGCATACATGAAAAATAACTGTCCTACTGTCGGCATGCCTGCAGTAAACATGTGATGCGCCCATACTACACAAGATAGAATCGCAATTGATGCAGTTGCATAAACCATTGATGAATAACCAAACAATGGCTTACGTGAGAAAGTTGGAATAATTTCTGACACGATACCAAATGCAGGCAAAATCATAATATAGACTTCTGGATGACCAAAGAACCAGAAAATATGCTGAAACATTACTGGATCACCACCACCCGCCGCATTAAAGAAACTCGTTCCAAAATGACGATCTGTCAACAACATGGTTACCACGCCTGCCAATACCGGCATAACCAGAACCAACAGATAAGCAGTAATTAACCATGTCCATACAAACATTGGCATTTTCATCAACGTCATGCCAGGCGCACGCATGTTCAGAATGGTAGTAATGATATTAATTGAACCCATAATTGATGATGCGCCCAAAATATGAACTGAAAAGATCATCAGATCAACACCTAACCCACCTTGCGTTGAGAGCGGCGGATAAAATGTCCAACCACCTGCTGCTGCCCCCCCTGGCACAAAGAATGAGCCCACGAGCAAAGTTCCCGCTACTGGCAACAACCAAAAACTCCAGTTATTCATCCGCGCAAACGCCATATCAGGAGCTCCGATCATCATCGGCACTTGCCAGTTAGCAAAACCCACAAAAGCCGGCATAATGGCACCAAAAACCATTATTAGACCATGCAAGGTTGTAAATTGATTAAATAATTCAGGCTCCAGGATCTGGATACCCGGCTGATATAACTCAGCGCGAATTCCCATTGCTAAAAACCCGCCAATCAGGAACATCGTAAAACTAAACCATAAATACATTGTACCAATGTCTTTATGGTTGGTTGTTGTAACCCAACGCATTATCCCACTGGGATGATGATCATCATGTCCGTGTGCGTCACCATGTACTGCTGCCATAATTATCTCCTTTTACTTATTTTCTACATGCATTGATGTTTTAACTGCAGATGCACTTTGCTGAGCCGCCACCCACTGAGTGTAGTCGTCTGCTTCCATCACCTCCACCACAATGGGCATAAATCCATGATCTTTTCCGCACAGCTCAGCACATTGACCACGATAAATTCCTGCCTTATCAGCCGTGAACCATGAATCACGAATAAAACCTGGAATAGCATCTTGCTTAACTCCCAGCGCCGGCACCCACCAAGCGTGAATGACATCATTGGCGGTTATGATCACACGCACTTTTTTACCTACCGGTACCACCACGCGATTATCAACCTCTAGTAGATAATGCTCACCTTTAGGCTCTTTATTCTCGTATTGAGCTCTGGGTGTAGACAATTTACTAAAGAAGCTTATACCCTCACCTTCACCCTGCAGATAATCGTACCCCCACATCCACTGGTAACCCGTCGCTTTAATGGTCATATCAGGGCTTGAAGTATCCTTCATCGCAATAACCGTTTTTGTTGCGGGATATGCCATAGCAATTAATATAATACAAGGTATAACGGTCCACACTATTTCAACCGTTGTGCTGTGATGAAAATTCGCTGCCTTATAGCCCAAAGATTTTCGATGCTTGAGTATAGAATAAAACATAACACCAAATACAGCGATAAAGATAACCAAGCAAATCCACAAAAGCATTATGTGCTGATCATAGATGTCTTGTGCTATGACACTCTGCGGCTCGGGAAAATTATACTTAGATTGCTGTCCCACCGCCATGCTTGAGTACAAAGTAAAAGCGGACACCCCCGCCCAGGTTACTACTGATTTACTTCCCATATTTCCCCCCACATGATTACTAATTTTACAGACTTCAGGTACAACTATTAACACTACGAACCTGAACCATTATCTTGCTCAGCCAACTTACGAATTTCATGCGCCACAATCTTTTTTTGTTAAAACCACATCACGATTGACGATAATCATATTTTTGACTGAATTTCCTTATTATCCGCAACTTAGATTTTCTTAGTTATAGATACCTTCTACATGCTAATTAATCAAGGGGAAATTCTAGCATGCCACCGTTACTCAAACAAGGAAAATTCATGATTTTTATAGGAATATTCCCATGTTTATAAAATGGTATTGCTATAATGGAGCATCTAAAAACATTGCATGAGCAAAATATTTTATCTTCACTGATAACACAACTTACTACTTTCTCTTACATACACCTTAACAAGTTTATCCTTTCTATATTATTTTCAGTCTAATTTTAGAATAATTATATTAATCAATACTGTATCGCATTACTTGATGCTTATCAAATGAAGAAACCCAACAAATAATTATTTTAGATAATCATTATGACTCAAAAAACTTGAGCAAGAGAAGTAACTCCCCTGAGCTGAGCAACCTGAGAGAAAAGTTAAGCTTGAACGGCTTGTTGATGAGATTGTTTCAGATACTAAACCTGATTGGGATTTGATGCCGCTGCAACACTTTGACAAATGCAGTACTGATAAATTGAACGCCTTGGTCGGTATTCATGATTTTCGGACAACCGCGGATTTGAATTGCCGCATCTAGCACATGAACACAGAAATCCGCGCCCTTGGTATTGCATTGAGGCCAGCTTAGCACTTTACGAGCTCCCAATCGATGATAGCCACGAGATAACTGAACCTTCTTCATCGGCACATACATGATTTCGGCAGTTCAGACTTAGGCTGGCTGATAGCCAATCCTTTGAGTAGATAAGGACAGAACGTATGCTGCTTTTCTGAAATACTGGTTCCGGGTTTGGAGGCTATGCCGACAACTCCCATCTCAGCATGGATGCCGCTTTTTCCGGGCAACCCGGAGCGTTGGCATCGAAACCAGGCCGCATAACTGCGCGCACCGTATCGCGGCATGTTGAGATATTGCTCGCCCATTTGCCACAACACAAAACCAACTGGCCATTTCAGCCCTTTGCAGTCGATAATAACAGCTCGACTGCGCACTTCAATCAATTTTCCATCTCAAAAGCCAAGAGAAATTGATCTCGCAGAGATTCGATTATACACACATTTTTTAAGTGTTACTGTGCATATTTCAACGATGCAGCATGGATTGTATTTTCCGAGACCTTTGCGCGGTTACAATCCTGGAGCAATGGATCGGATGATATAATTATATTTTCAATGATCATTTCGATCAATATTGAAGCATTCATGTGTTTTTTGGTTTTGAGGACATTATAATAATTGAAAAATAATTATTGACAATCTGCCTCAAATACTTATACGTATTTTATCCAGCGATCAAACCAATTTAACCAGCAACAGAATAAATAGTACTATCACAACAAGCGGAATAACGAAACTTATCCAATCGGAAGATGTACCTTTTGGACTATTCTTCATCATATGCCGAGTTGCCGGAAACAAGACAACTATAAACATGACCAATGCCAAAGCAGAAATAATTTGCATCCAATCCATGATTCATCCTTCTCTTATAATTCCTTTGTTCAAAACAAAACCCCGGCTAAACCGGGGTTTTGAAAGCTTTCTAAGATTTGGAAATTAATCGTCATTACCCATAATACCCAGTATCTGCAGCAAGCTAATGAAGATATTAAAAATTGTCATATATAAACCAATAGTGGCCAGTACGTAGTTGGTCTCGCCACCATGAATGATGCGGCTCGTGTCATACAAAATAAAACCGCTCATAATCATGATGACAACAGCAGATATCATCAATGACATAGCCGGTATTTGCAGAAAAATATTAGCCAAGGCTGCTAGTAACACTAACAAAAATCCCACCATCAGAAATCCACCGAGAAAGCTGAAATCCTTTCGTGTAGTCAATACATACGCCGACAGTCCCATGAATATGGCTCCTGTTCCAGCAAGCGACAATGTAATAATGTTTCCACCATTAGGAAGAGACGCATACATGGTTAATATCGGGCCTAATCCAAATCCTAACAAGCCAGTAATCAGAAACACAATTCCGATCCCAGCTGGCGAATTTGCAAAGCGAGGTAATACAAACATTGCAATCACCATCCCGCCAATCACTGATATTAAATAAGTCATAGGCGGCATATTCATCAACATTGATATAGCAGCAGTAAATCCGCTGAACAATAATGTTAAGGACAAAAGCATATATGTATTACGCAATACTTTATTTGTTGCTATCGCAGAAGTTGATCTTTGCGAAACGGTTGATAAATTTTGATTCATTATTAAATAGCCTCCACTGTAAAATTTATAACAAACTATTCTAACGATCGATAAGACTACTATATAAATAATATAGTTCAAAACACAATATCATGAATTATGCCGTATTTTTTGATCTTACCCGTTTTAAACTTTTGCCAAAGTAAGATTATACACAACAAAAAAACCTCCTCGTTCTATCAAAGTAATATTTAAGCTAATTGGCCCCGCATCAAAATTAGCAATTCCTGAATAATTAATGCGCTTTTCTCCAACCAACGAGAATGCACTAACAGTACGAGAAAAATTGAGCGCCTCAATAGATTGAAATCGACCGAAACTTCGGTACAATTTCATCAGCTTATCAAGTTGTTCATCGTTTATGGTTTGCTTGGCTTCGGGAGTCAAATGGCGCAGAAGTACTTGTTTTTCCCAACCCGAAATTTCAGTTAATATTTGAGCAATGGCAGGTTCAGCGCTCTTACTGTAAAAATCCTTCTCGCGATTAGTATAAAAATACAACATAACCACGAGTGTCAATAATACGGCTACAATAAATCGCAATGTTTGAATTTGCATGTGTTGATAAGCTATAGAATTAATTATAAATTTCTTTCTTCCCAAAGTTCACCGCTTAATCCGCCACTTAGCTGTGCAATACCAAAATGCTGATAAGCCGCTGTCGTTGCCACACGTCCTCGAGCTGTACGCTTCAGAAATCCTTGCTGAATTAAGTAAGGCTCTAGCACATCTTCAATTGTGTCGCGCTCTTCACTAATCGCAGCAGCGAGATTATCAACCCCGACTGGACCGCCACTAAACTTTTCTAATACTGCTAACAACAGTTTCCGGTCCATAACATCCAATCCGATCGCGTCGACATCCAACATGCTCAAAGCGGCATCTGCCACAAGACGAGTAATATGCCCATCCGCCTTCACTTGTGCATAATCGCGTACGCGGCGTAGTAACCGATTAACAATTCGTGGTGTGCCACGCGAACGGCAAGCAATCTCCAGTGCGCCATCAGATGAAATCTCTACTTTTAATAACCTGGCAGAACGAGTCACTATTTTGCCAAGTTCTTCCGATGTATAAAACTCTAAGCGAGACACAATACCGAACCGATCACGCAATGGATTTGTAAGCATGCCAGCGCGCGTCGTTGCACCTACCAGGGTAAATGAAGGCAAGTCGAGCTTTACAGACCGAGCCGCTGGCCCTTCTCCTATCATAATATCCAATTGATAGTCTTCCAGAGCTGGATAAAGAATTTCTTCTACTATCGGTGAAAGGCGATGAATTTCATCGATAAACAGGACATCATTAGGTTCCAAATTAGTCAATAGAGCCGCCAAATCACCTGGGCGCTCCAGTACCGGGCCAGAAGTTTGTCGCAGATTAACGCCCATTTCTCTAGCAATAATATGCGCAAGTGTTGTCTTACCTAATCCGGGCGGCCCGAATAATAAAACATGATCGAGGGCCTCACGTCGATTCCTTGCAGCTTCAATGAATATCTGCAATTGTCCACGAATTTTTTCCTGACCGACATACTCATCAAGCTGTGTAGGACGTAATGCTCGCTCTAATATTTCTTCTTGTGAAGACGAGGAAATAGCAGTTACAAGCCGATCTGTTTCAATCATTTATTACTCTCGTGATTATTATTATCTTTCTTTAGATAATAATTGCAACGCTTGCCGTATACCGTCGGACACCATCGCATTCGAAGAAATCTGCTTAACAGCCCAACTGGCCTCACGATCGCTATATCCCAATGATAATAATGCATTAAGAATGTCACTCTCACTGGTTGACGATAGAACCCGATCGGAACTGAGCAACGCCAAGTCCAATTTATCCCGCAACTCTAGTAATAAACGCTCCGCCGTCTTTTTCCCAATACCAGGCACTTTGACTAATCGTGCACTATCTTGAATACTCACTGCATGATGCAAATCAGCTACGCTTAAACCAGATAAGAGTGCTAATGCTGTTCTTGCACCTATACCAGATATTTTTATTAACTGCCGAAATGTCTGGCGCTCCGGTTCTGTCGCAAAGCCAAATAGTAAGTGCATATCTTCACGTATTACAAGGTGGGTATACAAAGTAATTTCGACCCCGATTGTGGGGAGATCATAAAAAGTACTCATTGGCACATCAATTTCGTAACCAACTCCCTGCACTTCCAGCAACACTTGGGGTGGGTGTTTTTCCAACAATTTTCCGGTTAGTCGCCCAATCAAACTAACCGCCCGCGCTTCATTCGGTAGCCAATTGTCGCAATTTTTCCCAAGCCAAGCCCACCATTTGCATGACAGATCGCACAAGCCAAAGCATCAGCTGCATCTGCACCAGGACTTCCGCTCAGATTAAGTAATCGCACCACCATTTCTTGTACTTGATCTTTCTTAGCATGACCGTTTCCAACAACTGCTTGCTTAATTTGCAAAGCAGTATACTCAGCCACCATCAAATTATTCATTACTGCTGCACAAATTGCCGCACCACGGGCCTGGCCCAGCAATAATGTTGATCTAGGATTGATATTGACAAAAACCTGCTCTATGGAAACATATTGTGGGCGATATCGAACAATAATTTCAGATAAGTTATCTAAAATCAACTTAAGACGGAATGGTAATTCACCTTTTGAGGTTTTAACACTGCCACTGCTGACGTAGGTTAAATTGCCTCCATTCTTATCTATCACACCAAAACCAGTAATACATAATCCAGGATCTATGCCAAGAATGCGGATTTTTGCACCTCATGATGGCTTAGCGCGTTACTCTTCAAATACGACTGTAGTATATACATTTTGCACATCATCCAAATTTTCCAGCGCATCTAATAATTTCTGCATTCTTATCGCATCATCGCCCGAGAGTACTGTTTCATTTCCTGGCTTCATAGTCACCTCGGCTAATTCTGCTTTAAAACCCGCTTTCTCCAGAGCATCTTTTATATTTATGAAATCATAAGGTGCAGTAACTACTTCGATACTGCCGTCCTCGTTACTAATCACGTCTTCAGCTCCATTCTCCAATGCTGCTTCTATGATCTCATCCTCGTTTGTTCCTGGTGCAAAAATTAACTGCCCACAGTGTTTGAATAGAAAACTAACGGAACCATCCGTTCCTAAGTTTCCACCATATTTGGTAAATGCATGACGCACATCCGCCACGGTTCGAACACGATTATCCGTCATGCAATCCACCATCACCGCAGCCCCTGCTATTCCATATCCTTCATAACGAATCTCTTCATAATCGACACCATCCAGCGCACCGCAACCGCGTTTAATCGCACGCTCAATGTTATCTTTTGGCATATTCTGACTGTATGCTTTATCCATCGCCAAACGCAGGCGCGGATTACTGTCCGGATCTCCACCACCCATCCGGGCAGCCACTGTAATCTCTTTAATAAGCCGGGTAAATATTTTGCCTCGCTTAGCATCCTGCGCTGCTTTCTTATGCTTAATATTCGCCCACTTGCTATGGCCAGCCATTTATTAACACCCTTGACTAAAGAAAATTGATATTACCATTCTCTATTCTACGCATAAAGTACCTGGCTTCGCAGCAATAAAAAAAGAACAAGTTGACTATAGTCACATAATTCCACTTTCTATTTATCCCAACCAATACTATTCAACCGTCACTGCTTTTGCAAGATTCCTCGGCTTATCAACATCAGTACCCTTCACTAAGGCCACATGATAAGCCAGTAATTGTAAAGGTATGGTATGTAAGATAGGGCTCAGTAAACCTGCATGCTCAGATAGGCGAATCACATGCAGATTCTTGCTTTGCGTTATTTGAGAATCTGCATCTGCAAATACATAGAGTTCACCACCTCGTGCATGAACTTCTTGCAAATTTGATTTAAGTTTGCCTATCAATTGATCATTAGGTGCAATTGCTACTACAGGCATTTCACTATCAACCAAAGCCAACGGACCATGCTTCAACTCTCCCGCTGCATAAGCCTCGGCATGGATGTATGAAATTTCTTTAAGCTTAAGCGCTCCTTCCATCGCGATAGGATAATGGACCCCACGCCCAAGAAATAATGCATGACGCTTCTGTGCAAAATTTTTTGCCCAAATCTTCACTTGCGGTTCGATTTGCAGTGCGTGCTGTAGGGCCACCGGCAAATGTCGAAGCGCCATAATCATCTGCCGCTCATTATTAGTCGATAATTTATGACGCAACTTTGCAAGTACCATTGCCAATAACAATAATGAAGCCAATTGTGTAGTAAATGCTTTCGTTGAGGCCACTCCAATCTCTGGGCCGGCATGTGTGAGAAAGCATAAATCAGCTTGCCGTATCAAAGCACTCTCCGGTACATTGCAAACAGCAAGACTATATTGATGACCTAGCTTTTTAGCATAACTTATCGCCGCCAGAGTATCTGCAGTTTCACCGGACTGAGAAATACCGACCACTAAGGTAGCCTGATCTGCCAGAGGGTTACGATAACGATATTCGCTGGCAATTTCTACATTGCAAGGAATTCCAGCTACAGTTTCCAACCAGTGCCTTGCCACTAAACCTGCATGATAACTTGTTCCGCATGCCAGAATCAGAATATTGCTAATTCTGGAAAATACCTCTTTAGCCTTATTACCAAATAATTCGGGTGAAATTGATTTAGCATTTAAAATCATCTCTAGAGTATTAGTTACAGCGCTGGGTTGCTCGAAAATTTCTTTCTGCATAAAATGTGCATAAGGTCCCAGCTCAATTGCATCACTTGATAGATTACTTTCGTGAACAGAACGTTCCACTTCTTTCACTGAGTTCGTATTTAGACAATTGACAATGCGATATCTGTCGCAGGTAAGTTCAGCCACATCGCCTTCTTCCAAATAAATCATATTTCTAGTCGCTTTTAGCAAAGCTGATGCATCAGAAGCCGCATAATTACCGCCTTCACCTAAACCCAATAATAACGGTGCTCCATTACGCGCCACAACAATCCTTTCCGGTCGGGCTTCTTCCATAACCGCTATCGCATAAGCACCTTGTAGTTCAGCAATTGATACGCAAACTGCTGCTATCAAATCACCGGTATGCTTAAGGTTAAAAGAAATTAAATGCGCAATTACTTCAGAGTCAGTATCAGAAATAAATTCAAACCCTTCGACTTGCAGGCGTTTGCGCATTATTTCATGGTTCTCAATTATTCCATTGTGCGTAATGGCAATTCGAGCAGGAGATTCTGCTGTTCCAGAAAAATGAGGATGCGCATTATGCTCAGAAGGAACCCCATGCGTCGCCCAGCGAGTATGTGCAATACCCGCAAAACCTCGTATCTTCTTTTCATGTGCAAGCTTTTGTAACTCGGCTACACGGCCCGTAGTGCGCAATCTCTGCAGACCATTACAAGTCACTACGAGACCAGCGGAATCATACCCTCGGTATTCTAAATGTAATAATCCATCCAACAACACCGGCACGATGTTATTATTTGCTACTGCACCTACTATTCCACACATATCACATTTTCCTGCTACTCAGGCTGACAAAAAAATACTACTTAGATAATAGAAAATACCATTCTATTTTTTAATTTTTGGCGGACGCTTCCATCCACTAATGCTGATCTGCCTTGATCTGGATAAAGTCAGCTGATTCTCGGGTGTTTCTTTTGTAATCGTTGATCCAGAACCAATGTATGAACCCCTTGATATCTTAACCGGCGCGATAAGTTGCGTATCCGATCCAATAAATACATCATCCTCGACAATGGTAGTGTGTTTGTTAGCGCCATCGTAATTACAAGTGATTGTTCCAGCGCCGATATTGACATTCTTCCCTACGCAAGAGTCTCCAATATAGCTCAAATGATTCGTTTTGCTCCCCACACCAATCTGGCTATTTTTAACTTCAACAAAATTACCAATCTGTACTTTACTTGCTAGTCTAGTACCAGGTCGGATGCGAGCATAAGGGCCTATCTTGCAATTTTCACTAATTTCTGTACCCTCTATCATGCTGTACGGATGAATAATACTCCCCGCCGCTACTGTTACATTCCTGAGTATGCAATGGGCGCCTACCCGCACAAAGTTACCTAGCTTTACAGTTCCTTCAAAAATACAATTAATATCAATCTCAACATCGGATCCACAGATAAGTTCACCTCGTATATCAATTCGTGCGGGATCAGTTACCCTAACTCCTGTACTCAATAACTCATTAGCACAATTCCTTTGAAATAATCTTTCAAGTTCTGCCAATTGGTATTTGTTATTAACACCCATTACTTCCCAGAAGTTCTTAACCTGCACGGATGCAACATGCACACCATCTTTAAAAGCCATCGCAATAATATCTGTTAAATAATATTCATGTTGGGTATTTTTATTTTTTAGCTTAGGTAACCATTTGTGTAAATACACGTTGGGTATAAGCATAATCCCCGTATTAATTTCATATATACTTTGCAGTTCCGTACTGGCATCTTTTTGTTCAACGACTGCAGTAATTGCCTTGGTATTTACATCACGCACAATCCTGCCATAACCAAAAGGATTTTCTACAACTGCGGATAACATAGCACAGCTTTTCCCATCTACCACGATCAATAATTGACGCAATTCCTGAGCACTCACTAATGGAACATCCCCATAAAGAATAAGTGTCAAACCATCGTCACTAAGTTGAGATAATGCTTGCATTAACGCATGCCCGGTACCCAATTGTTGTTCCTGTATTACCCACGTCAAGTCATCTCCAATGACTGATTTCTTTATTTTTTCTCCATCATGGCCAATAACTACACAAATTTTATTAGGCGACAGCTTTCGGGCCGTATTGATAACATGCGTAAGCAGGGGCTGACCTGCCAAAGTATGCAATACTTTTGGAAGAGAAGAATGCATGCGCTTTCCAGCACCTGCTGCGAGAATTACTACATTAAGCTTCAACACAATTATGAATGATTTTAAAATAAATACCGTAATCTAATTGAATGAAATAGCCTTTGTAAATTAGCTGATCGCTCATTTTAAATATTAATCATTTTACTTTAGTAAATAAAGAACACAAAAAAGGCGACATATGTCGCCTTTTTTGTGTTCTTTATTTTGGTGAATATACCATAAGTAGTGGAGTATCAATTACATTCTTCGATTCACTTTTATTCAGTCACTTTTCAACAAAAACTGAAAATCGATCTACATTTTAACTAATGCCCACGTTTTCTTAACTTATTAATTGCAGCTAATTGCGCCATCGCTTCAATCAATTCAGCTTGAGCTTTGATATAATCCAATTCAGATTCCTTATTTTTCATAGCCTCTTCAGCGGCTCGTTTCGCCTCAAGCGCTTTTGCTTCATCAAGATCGTGACTCCGCACAGCAGTATCGGCTAATATGGTAACAATATCCGGCTGAACTTCCAGCATCCCTCCAGATACATATATCAGCTCTTCTTCCTGTAATTGAGCCTTTATACGTACCATCCCAGATTTTATTTTTGTTAGCATCGGTGTATGTCGTGGATAGATTCCCACTTCGCCCATCTGAGCCGGCGCAACCATAAACTCCACAGGCCCAGAATAAATTGACTCTTCAGCACTAACTATATCAAGATGAAAAATGGTACCCATCACTATTTTCTCTGAGATTATTGAAGCGTTTTGGCTTTCTCGATTGCCTCTTCGATACCACCAACCATATAAAAGGCTTGCTCAGGTAGATCGTCGTACTCACCTCCAACAATTCCTTTAAAACCTTTAATAGTATCTTTTAAGGACACATATTTTCCTGGTGAGCCGGTAAATACTTCTGCAACATTGAATGGTTGAGATAAAAATCGCTGAATTTTACGAGCTCGACTTACAGCCAATTTATCTTCAGGAGACAGCTCATCCATGCCTAAAATAGCAATAATATCCCTTAATTCTTTATAACGCTGCAAAGTCTGCTGAACCGCACGCGCAGTGTTATAATGCTCATCCCCTACAACTTGCGGATCAAGTTGACGTGAAGTTGAATCAAGTGGATCCACAGCTGGGTAAATACCTAAGGAAGCAATATCACGCGACAACACCACAGTAGCATCCAGATGACCAAAAGTGGTTGCAGGTGAAGGATCGGTCAAATCGTCAGCGGGGACATACACAGCTTGAATTGATGTAATTGATCCAGTTTTAGTTGATGTAATACGCTCTTGTAATCGTCCCATTTCTTCCGCTAGTGTTGGCTGGTATCCAACCGCTGATGGCATACGTCCGAGCAAAGCAGAAACTTCTGTTCCAGCCAAGGTATAGCGATATATGTTATCTACAAAAAACAACACATCACGACCTTCATCACGGAATGATTCCGCCATCGTCAAGCCAGTTAATGCAACACGCAAGCGATTCCCAGGTGGTTCGTTCATTTGCCCATATACAAGCGCCACTTTATCAAGCACCTTAGATTCTTTCATCTCATGATAAAAATCATTTCCCTCACGAGTACGCTCTCCCACACCTGCGAATACTGAATATCCACTGTGTTCAATCGCGATATTACGAATCAATTCCATCATATTGACAGTTTTTCCAACACCCGCACCACCGAATAATCCGACTTTACCTCCTTTAGCAAAGGGGCATATTAAATCTATAACTTTAATACCGGTTTCCAGCAATTCTGTCGATGCCGAAAGTTCATCAAAAGCAGGGGCTTCACGATGTATCGACATATGCTGTTCAGCACCAATATCCCCCATTTCATCGATTGGACGACCCAAAACATCCATAATGCGTCCTAACGTTTTGGTTCCAACGGGTACATTAATTTGCTTTCCACTGTTTTGAACTATCATTCCACGACGCAAACCATCGGAAGAACCAAGAGCAATCGTGCGAACTACACCATCACCTAACTGCTGTTGTACTTCGAGAGTAAGCTCGGAATCTTCCATTACTAGTGCATCATAAACTTTTGGAAGAGATTCGCGCGGAAACTCCACATCAATCACTGCACCAATACACTGAACAATTTTTCCTTGATTCATCGTTGTTCCCTAAACTAATACAAAATTTTTAAACAGCCGCAGCGCCTCCGACAATCTCAGACAATTCCTTCGTAATTGCTGCTTGTCTTGATTTATTATAAATCAGTGTCAATTCATCAATAACATTACCAGCATTGTCCGAAGCAGCTTTCATCGCCACCATCCTTGCCGACTGCTCTGACGCCATATTCTCAGCAACCGCCTGATATATCAAAGCCTCCACATATCGAACCATAATATCATCAATGACCGACTTCGCCTCTGGCTCATAGATGTAATCCCATGATACTTTCTGCTTTTCATCACTCCCAGCTTCACTTTTTATAAGCTCATCAGTTAAAGGCAGCAGTTGCTCCATAACTGGTTGTTGCTTCATGGTATTGATAAAACGATTATAAAAAATATATACTCGATCAAACTTATCATGTGTATAACCGTCCAACACCACTTTAACCGCACCAATAAGTCGCACAATATCTGGTGTATCACCAAGTCCCACAACTTGAGACGTGATATTCGCACCAATCCGGCTCATAAAACCTAATCCTTTGTTACCAATACAACAAACCTCAATCTGCTCCCCCTCATTATTCCATAACTTCATTTGACTCAGAGTCTTGCGTAAGACGTTAGTATTCAATCCGCCACATAACCCTTTGTCTGAGGTTACGACAATAATGCCAATCCTTTTGACGGTATCCCGCTCGATCAAGAATGGGTGTCTATACTCAGTATTCGCCCGACTCATATGCGCAGCTACATTGCGTATTTTTTCTCCATAGGGGCGCGCCTTCTTCATACGATCTTGAGCCTTCCGCATTTTTGATGCCGCAACCATCTCCATGGCACGGGTTATTTTTTGCGTATTTTTTACACTCTTTATTTTATTGCGTATTTCTCTGCTACCGGCCATTTGCTTAATATGTTCCGCTTTGCTTAAATTCCACGATTGCTGCTGTCAATTCCTTCTCGGTTCCAGCATCAAGCTCTTTATTTCTCTCAATATTATCAAGAATATTTCCATGTTGGCCACGAATATAGCTTTTCAGTGCCGACTCGAATGCCAAAGCACGAGCAACTTCAACATCATCGAAATAGCCATTATTAATGGCAAATAAAGTAAGCGCCATTTCTGAAACGCTAAGAGTCGCATATTGAGGTTGCTTCATAAGCTCAGTCGCCATTTTTCCACGCTCAAGCTGTTTCCGCGTTGCTTCATCCAAATCAGATGCAAATTGAGCAAACGCAGCTAGTTCGCGATATTGTGCTAGAGCCAAACGTATGCCACCACCAAGCTTTTTTATCACTTTGGTTTGCGCTGCACCACCTACACGAGAGACAGAAACACCTGCATTAATCGCCGGACGTATACCCGCATTAAACAAATCTGTTTCAAGGAAAATTTGTCCATCTGTGATAGAAATTACATTAGTTGGCACGAAAGCGGTTACGTCACCCGCTTGCGTTTCAATGATCGGCAACGCCGTTAAAGAACCTGTCTTTCCTTTTACCGCACCATTTGTTGCTTTTTCAACATAAGCCGCACTCACTCGCGCCGCCCTTTCTAACAAACGCGAATGAAGATAAAAAACATCGCCCGGATATGCTTCACGGCCCGGAGGTCGTCTCAGAAGTAAAGAAATCTGCCTATAGGCCCATGCTTGTTTAGTTAAATCATCATAAACAATCAAAGCATCTTGACCTTTGTCTCGGAAATACTCACCCATAGTACAACCTGAATAAGGCGCAATAAATTGCATTGCCGCTGATTCTGAGGCTGTCGCCGCCACCACAATGGTATATTCCATTGCACCATGCTCTTCAAGTTTGCGCACTACGTTTGCAATCGATGATGCTTTCTGTCCGACCGCAACATATATACAGAGCATATCTTGGCCTTTCTGATTCAGGATCGCATCAATTGCAACAGCAGTTTTACCTGTTTGACGATCACCGATGATCAATTCCCGCTGCCCTCGACCAATTGGCACCATGGAATCCACAGACTTCAATCCAGTTTGCACTGGCTGATCAACAGATTGCCGCCATATAACACCCGGTGCAATTTTCTCAATAGGCTCCGACCTAGCAGCTGTAACAGGACCCTTTCCATCTATCGGCTGGCCTAGTGCATTCACGACACGCCCCAACAAACCTTCTCCCACGGGAACCTCAAGAATACGCCCAGTACATTTGACTGTATCACCTTCACGGATATGCTCATAGGCTCCCATAATAACTGCGCCCACTGAGTCCCTTTCAAGATTCAATGCCAGACCAAAAGTATTGCCCGGAAACTCCAACATTTCTCCTTGCATTACATCTGACAATCCATGTATACGTACAATACCGTCTGTTACAGAAACAATAGTTCCTTGCGTACGAATCTCTGTCGTATCCGCAAGTCCCTCAATCCTTTTTTTAATCAGCTCACTGATTTCGGATGGATTTAACTGCATTTAATTTAACTCCTAGCTTTTAAGGGCAACAGCCATGGCTTCTAGTTTCCCGCGAACTGATGCATCCAAAGTTTCATCACCAATTTCCACTTTGACACCACCTATCAATTCGGGATCAACACTCACTTGAGCTTCTATCTTACGATTAAACTTTCGCTCTAAATTATTAATCAATCTATCAACTTGATCGCTCTGCATTTTAAATGCACTGATGATTTTAGCCTCTAAAACACCTTCGTGCTGCGCTTTTAACTGCTCAAACAGTTGACTCACTTGAGATAACAGCAGCACACGTTTATTTTCGACCAGCAACATGATTAGATTCCGCGCCTCAGCAGGGAATTTTTTTCCACCAATATCCAGAATCAATTCACTTAACTGACTAACTGATATCCGTGGATTCCCGACAAGAAGCTTCATTTGATCATCTTCTGCTATCGAAGCCGCAAGCTGTAATATTTTTGACCATTGAGATAATTCTTTTTTTTCAACAGCGAACTTATATGCCGCTTCCGCATACGGTCTTGCAACAGTAATTGCTTCAGCCATTATTTTAAATCTTCCCGTATTGCAACAAGCAGATCAGCATGCGCTTTGGAATCCACTTCGCGACGTAAAATTTTTGCCGCTCCCGCCACTGCCAATTCCGAAACTTGTTGCCTTAGCACTTCTTTTGCACTGAAAATTTCATGCTCTATATCTGCTTTAGCACCAGCAACTATTCGATCACCTTCTTCTTTTGCAGACTTTTTTGCCTCTTCAATAATTTCTGTGGCACGTTTTTCAGCTTGAATAATTATTTCGGAGGCACGCTGTTTCGCATCTTTCAACACATCTGAAGAGCGTTGACTTGCCAATTCTAATTCGTGACGTCCACGCTCACCAGCAGCCAGACCGTCAGCAATCGTTTTTTGCCGTTCTTCTATTGCGCGCAACAATGGTGGCCATACATACCTGACAGTAAACCAAATGAAGACTGAAAAGGCTATCGCCTGCGAAATTAAAGTAAAGTTAATATTCATGACAAGCCTGTATTATCTGATCTAAACAGCAATGACATTATTACTGAATTACTGCCAGCAATGGATTACCAAATGCAAACAACATTGCCAAACCGACAGCAATAATAAATGACGCGTCTGTCAAACCTAATAAAAGAAATACTTTACCCTGCAAAGTTGGAATCATTTCGGGTTGACGTGCCGCACCTTCAAGAAAGCGACTACACATAACCCCAACCCCGATACAAGCACCAGCCGCACCAAGACCAATCATCAAACCAATGCCTATTCCGGTATACGCCTGAATCATTGCTAAATACTGCAAATTCTCCATTTTAATTCCCTTCTGTAAGATTAAAAATATGCAACAAAAAACCTAGAACTAATGCGATTCATGCGCCATCGATAGATACACAACTGTCAACATCATGAAGATAAATGCTTGCAAAGTAACAATCAAGATGTGGAATATTGCCCAACCCGCCCCTAATACTGCGCCAAAAATTGTGCCCGATATGCCAGTTGCCGCCCACATGCCCAACAATAGAAAAATAATTTCGCCAGCGTATATATTTCCAAAAAGCCGCAGAGAGTGGGATAACGGTTTTGATACATATTCAATAAAATTGAATAATAAATTCAACGGCCATAGCAATGGATTTTTTCCAAATGGCGTGCAGAAAAGCTCATGCATCCAACCACCCAACCCTTTAACCTTTACATTGAAGAAAAGCATAAGCAGCCATATCGATAAAGCCAAAGCAAAAGTTGTATTAACATCCGTTGTTGGCACTATCTTCCAATTGTGCAAACCAAATGCATGCTCCATAATCCACGCCATAATATCTATAGGCAGAATGTCCATGGCATTCATCATTAAAACCCACACAAAGATGGTTAATGCTGCAGGCGCGACAAACACATGCCGATTGCCGTGAAATGTATTCTTGACTTCATTATCAATGAATTCAACAGCCAGCTCGATGAAAGCCTGAGTCTTGGACGGCACTCCAGAAGTTGCCTTACGTACCACCAGCCATATAAACCCTAAGCTTATAACACCCAGAATAATGGATGTCACCAAAGTATCTACATGCAGAACCCAGAATGATCCTTCCCGGACTTGAGTTGTTAAATAGGTGAGATGATGCTCAATATATGACGTGGGTGTAAGTTCTGTATCGGATGCCATGTGCTGCCGCTTCACTTGTGAATTTATCTTATCTTCTTAGTATTATCTGCTACTAATAACACCATGCTATAAACTAAAACCATCAGAATGAATGTTCCAATAAACACGAGCGCATTAACACTTGTGTAAAACTTGAACACCATCCATAACAAACCAATTATCAATATTATTTTAACCGCCTCGGCTCTTAGCGCAGTTCTAATCGCACCGCCTGCTGTATATCCCTGATGACGCGATACAATCAGCGCAAATACAGTTGAGGAAATTACGTTTACCCCTCCACCTAGCATTGCTGAAATTGCGCCATGCTTGCCAAGAGTCAGCATAAAGATAATTACTAACACAAACGTAAACAACAACTGCACAAGCAGAACAATTTTAAGCGACCTACTCTTTATCCAAGACATTTTTTACTTGCCCTTGGAACAGACAGCATATCTGCACTTAAAAAAGGCGCAACTATAGCCTAATTGTCCCTGTCAGTCAACGTGAACTCGCATTTAACTTCTATCTGTTGCGCTTCTCTTTTACCAGATATCAAACAAAAGCCCTATGCCAAAAGCCTTATGCCGCTATTCATGTTTCTCAAAGATTGCCGCAATCCCTTGACCGCCCCCAATGCACATAGTGACCAACGCATAACGCCCACCGACACGCTGCAATTCATACAGCGCTTTGATTGTTAAAATACAACCCGTTGCACCTATCGGATGACCTAATGCCACTGCCCCTCCATTAGGATTAGTTTTTTTCGGATCAAATTGCAATTCCTTTGCGACCGCACACGCTTGTACAGCAAACGCTTCATTGGACTCAATTACATCCACCTCAACTAGTTTGATATTTGCACGCTGCAATGCTATTTGCACAGCGGGCACCGGTCCGATGCCCATAAATTTAGGATCTACACCGGCATGACCATACGCAACCAACCTCGCCATCGGTTTTAAACCTCTTTTCCGTGCCACACCACTTTCCATCAAAACCACTGCGGCTGCACTATCGTTTATACCGGAGGCATTACCTGCAGTTACCGTACCCTCTCTTTTAAAAATAGTTCGAAGCTTACCTAAACTCTCTAAATTCGTATCTTTACGTGGATGCTCATCGGTATCAAAAAGAACTGTTTTTTTACCGACAACAATTTCAACAGGCAATATTTGCTCTTTGAAGTAGCCATTGTTAATAGCACTCGAGGCACGACGATGACTCTCCGCTGCAAATGCATCCTGTTCTGTTCTACTAATTTTCCATTTTTCTGCTATATTCTCGGCCATGATTCCCATATGCACGTGATCAAATGGATCGGTAAGTGCACCGACCATCATGTCCACGGTGCCTCCGTCGTTCATGCACTGACCCCAACGCAATGCCGGTAATAAATAGCCCCCACGACTCATGGATTCCGCTCCGCCCGCGACTGCCACATCAGTATCATTGAGCATAATGCTTTGGCTGGCCGAAATAATGGCTTGCAACCCGCTTCCACACAAGCGATTAACTGTCAGCGCCGAAGTATGGTGCGGCAAACCGCCATTGATACAAGCCACACGCGCTAGATACATATCGCGCGACTCTCCATGAATCACATTACCAAAAACCAGATGCTCCACATCATTAGGATCAATTTTTGCTCGCAATACAGCTTCTCGCACTACTTTTGCCGCCAGATCAGCCGGAGCAATCTGCTGCAACGAACCACCATAATCACCTATGGCTGTCCGTACCCCACTTAAGACCACTACATCTCTCATGTACTTTCCTTGGTTAAAACACACCGAGCAATCATAATCAATACAACGAGTATTTAGGTAGCAACCCAGCCCTCAATTCATTTAGGGCCAAAGATATAGCTGCCGAATCAGATAAATTGCTCTCGATTCTTTCAAAAAACTACTCTATCTTTCGGATTTACATTTAATAGCAATGATATTCAGTGTACTCATTTTTATCAGATGCCTAGCTGCCATAATTACTCTCTCCCTAATAAATCAAATCATCGCAAACGACAGCGAGCAATAATTTCAAGAATGAAATTGCACAAATACCAACGAGCCGTCTTCTGCTATAAAGTGGCATATTTGGCATTATATATGCCTGCTCTTCGCCTTGATCCTTGATTTTAACTCTCATGCTAATCTACTCTATTAATACACATTGTATGGATTATGTCGCTTCGCCATTAATTAGCGTATCATGAGCCTTCAATAAATTAGGTATAATCAGCTTGACTTCTTAACGCGTACGATTAATTTGCTCCAGCCCGGTTTCACATGAACAAAACTTTCGGAATATTCCTATTACTGATAACTGTACTGATAACAATGCCGCAATCAGTATTTAGTCAGCAAACCAGAAAATTTCCTGTTAATAGTCAACTGGGGAATTTAACCGCCGTTTCTTTTCCATTATTCGTCATTAATAATCAGCAAATGCAAATGGGGTCAGGCGGACAAATCCGTGGAATAGATAATTTGATCATTTTACCTAATACCGCAAACTATGTTGGTCTCATCCGCTATCAGTTGGACATTATGGGAAATCTGCATCGTGTTTGGATTTTGACCCCGGACGAAGTCAAGGAAGCTGAAAACCAGGGACAGCAAATACTTCGATAACACCGTAACCTTTCACATTTCAAGAGCCGATCCGTGAGCAACAAACTTTATATCAAAACCTTTGGATGCCAAATGAACGAGTACGACTCGGAGAAAATGGCTGATGTACTGCATGCCGCCTATGGTATGGAATCAACCAATGATCCGGCCGAAGCTGATATGATTTTATTCAATACCTGCTCTGTGCGCGAAAAAGCACAAGAAAAAGTATTTCATGACCTTGGGCGGGTACGGCACTTGAAAGAACGCAATCCTGATTTGCTAATCGGGGTGGGTGGATGTGTCGCCAGCCAGGAAGGCAAAGCGATTGTCAGCCGCGCGCCATTTGTCGATATTGTATTTGGTCCACAGACCTTGCACCGATTGCCGCAACTCATTGAAACACGCAAAGCAACCGGGCGCTCGCAAGTTGATATTTCTTTTCCCGAGATAGAAAAATTCGACCACCTGCCACCTGCCCGCACCGAAGGGGTCACTGCGTTTGTCTCCATCATGGAAGGCTGCAGCAAATACTGCAGCTTCTGCGTGGTTCCTTACACGCGCGGTGAAGAAGTGTCCCGCCCGCTGGATGATGTACTGACAGAAATCGCCGTACTTGCCAATCAGGGCATTAAAGAAATCACCTTGCTGGGACAGAATGTCAATGCTTACCTGGGGATGATGAACGATGGTGAAATTGCTGATTTCGCATTGTTACTTGAGTATCTTCATGACATCCCGGGGATTGAGCGCATCCGCTACACAACGTCTCATCCGAAAGAGTTTTCGGCGCGCCTGATTCAGGCTTACAACCAGTTACCAAAATTAGTCAATCACTTGCACCTGCCGGTGCAATCCGGTTCTGACCGGATACTGGCTGCTATGAAGCGAGGATATAGCGTATTGGAATACAAATCCATTATCAGGAAACTGCGCGCTATACGTCCAGATATTTCATTATCATCAGATTTCATTGTTGGCTTCCCCGGAGAAACCGAAGCGGATTTCCAAGCAACGCTGAAGCTGGTCGAAGAGATAAATTTTGACGATTCATACAGTTTCGTATACAGCCCTCGCCCCGGTACGCCCGCAGCCGACTTGCCCGATGATTTGCCACAGGAAGAGAAACTGGAACGGTTACACCGTTTACAAGCGCAGTTAAGCTCGCAATCCCGCAAAATCAGCCTGCAAATGGTCGATACAGTTCAGCGCGTATTGCTGGAAGGCACGTCTAAAAAGAACTCCGATGAACTGAGCGGGCGCACGGATAACAACCGTGTCGTCAATTTAGCCGGCAATCCCGAGTTGATCGGGCGGTTTGTCAACATACGTATCACTGAAGCCCGCGCGCATTCTCTGCGCGGAGATCTCGTATATGAATAAACAAATATATCCGGACATGAGTTTTACTTGCAAAGTATCCCGTGCGCTGCGAAAATCATCCTATCAAAACAGCATTCTCCGACATTGAAACCGACTCCCTTAGAAATTTCTTTTACACCCACCGATAACCAACGCCTCGCCAATCTGTGCGGTGCACTGGATGAAAATTTAAAACAAGTTGAAACTGCGCTGGATGTCACCATTTCTCGACGTGGCGAACACTTCAGCTTATCGGGCAAATCCGGTCAAACAAAGCTTGCGGCAAAAGTGTTGCGCAATTTTTATAACCAATCACAACAACACTTAAGTCTGGAGCATATTCAACTCGGCTTGATCGAAGCGATGAATCCCCATTACACGGCGGAGGACAACAGTGTCGCAACCGATAGCACCGGCATCACACAACCGGCAACATCCGGACTGCTGACACGTCGCAGTAATTTATATGGCCGCACACCGCGTCAGGTTCAATACTTGCAGCAAATTCAGGAGCACGACATCACTTTCGCCATCGGTCCCGCCGGTACCGGAAAAACTTATCTGGCGGTAGCCAGCGCAGTCGATGCACTTGAACGCGGTCTGGTATCCCGCTTGATTTTGGTTCGACCGGCTGTTGAGGCCGGTGAACGTTTAGGTTTTTTACCCGGCGATATGACTCAAAAGGTCGATCCGTATTTACGGCCGCTGTATGATGCGCTATATGATTTAATGGGCTTTGATAAGACAAGCAAGCACTTTGAGCGCAATACCATTGAAATCGCGCCACTCGCCTTTATGCGTGGACGCACGCTGAATCAGTCCTTCATTATTCTGGATGAGGCGCAAAACACTACGCCAGAGCAAATGAAAATGTTTCTAACCCGTATGGGGCTTGGTTCAAAAGCAGTCATCACCGGCGATGTCACACAAATTGATCTGCCCAAGCAACAAAAAAGCGGTTTAATCGAGGCCCAACACATTCTAAAAGACATACGCGGCATCGCCTTTACCCATTTTCTGTCCGAAGATGTGGTAAGGCATCCGCTCGTTCAACGCATTGTCACCGCCTATGAAAAGCACGACAAACAAACCCGGCAATCCTGATCGTTTTATCAAAAGAACAAATTCATTCAGGCTGATGGTGCAATATGCAACAGATTGCACGACAGTACCCGGTCGACCGCAATTTCGCCGTTGGACCAAAGCTGCATTGATGCAAGAAGCCGAGGTTGTTTTACGACTTGTGGATGAAAAGGAAGGACGAGAACTTAATCAGCAATTTCGCAATAAAAATTATGCCACTAATGTGCTAACCTTTGTTTATGACGATGCAGAACCTTTAACGGGCGATATCATCCTATGTTCACCTGTGATCAGCGATGAGGCACAACAACAGGATAAAAACCTAATGGCACATTACGCCCATCTAACCATTCATGGTCTGCTACATTTACAAGGCCATGATCACATTGAAGATTCAGATGCTGCAGTCATGGAACAACTGGAAATAAAAATACTAACCAAACTTGGTTTTACAAACCCTTATCTAGAATATGGCAATGCAAATCTCGTGTAATAGTCCTGTAATGCTCCTATTTCCACAAAGCTGCCAAAAAAAATTCCTGCTTCATTTTTTTCTCACACCCACTGGATTACAAATACATCATGGACGAACCCCCACCTAAAAGTGGCTGGCTGGAGCGGTTAGGGGCAATGCTCATCCGCAAACCGGAAGATCGCGAACAACTGATCACGCTGCTGCACTCCGCCTTTGAACGCAATTTGCTCGATTCCGATGCACTCAGCATGATTGAAGGCGTCATGCAAGTTTCAGAAATGCAGGCACGCGATATCATGGTGCCACGCTCACAAATGGATGTTGTCGATATCAGCAAGAAGCCGGAACAATTCATTCCCTTTGTCATTGAAGCTGCGCATTCCCGTTTTCCGGTGATAGAAGGCAGCGAAGATGAAATTATCGGTATTCTGCTGGCGAAGGATTTATTGCGCTATTACGCCGATCCGGAAGAATTCAATATCCGCGACATGTTGCGTCCGGCTGTATTCATCCCCGAATCGAAGCGACTTAACATTCTGCTTAAGGAATTCCGCAGTAATCGCAATCATATGGCCATCGTCGTAAACGAATATGGAGGGGTGGCCGGTCTAGTGACGATTGAAGATGTTCTCGAACAGATTGTGGGAGAAATTGAAGACGAATACGACTTTGACGACGAAGAAGATAACATCGTCATGGAGTCGGATGGACAATACCGTGTCAAGGCAATCACCGAGATTGACAGCTTCAATGAAACCCTTGGCGCACACTTCAGCAACGAAGATTTCGATACCATCGGCGGATTGGTGCTCAACAAATTTGGCCGCCTGCCGAATCGCGGTGAAACTGTCGAGATCAGTCACTTTAAATTCACCGTGCAACGGGTTGACAGCCGTCGATTACATGTGCTTAAAGTGGAAAAACTCGCAGCAGAAGCAGAAATACCCGCAGAATAAATTCATTCTTAAAATTTTGCGTATTATTACTTCTCCGATACATGACCAGAATTACTACCCGTTCGTATAATTTACAATCTTTCCAAACACTGCATGACTGCGGATTACCTCCGGTACTTGCCCGTATTTTTGCAGCACGGGGTATTGAAAACTCAAGCGAGCTCGAAACCGAACTGATACGCCTGATCCCATTCGCACAACTCAAAAATATCACGGTAACCGCCGCCCTGCTTGCCGATGCCATTGGCGCGAAGAAACGTCTGCTAATAATCGCTGATTACGACTCCGATGGCGCTACGGCCTGTGCGGTCGGCATCCGCATTTTACGCAAGTTTGGCGCCACCATTGACTATCTGGTACCCAATCGGTTTGAATTCGGCTATGGTCTGACTCCGGAAATCGTACATCTGGCGCACGAAACCAAGCAGCCCGATTTCCTGATCACCGTCGATAACGGTATCGCCAGCGTTGAAGGCGTATCAACCGCCAACCGCTTAGGCATGCAAGTGATCATCACCGATCATCATTTGCCCGGTGATGAATTACCTGCGGCCATGGCTATTATCAATCCCAATCAACCAAACTGCCCCTTTCCCAGCAAAAGTATTGCGGGTGTGGGAGTCATTTTTTATCTAATGCTGGCGTTACGCGCGGAATTACGTCAGCGGGGCGCTTTCGCAACAGGTCAGGAACCGAATCTCGCCGGTTTCCTGGATCTGGTCGCACTAGGTACCGTCGCCGATGTCGTCAAACTGGATAGTAATAACCGCATCCTGGTACAGCAGGGCTTAGAGCGGATTCGGAAGGGACGCGCTTGTGCGGGCATCAATGCGCTATTGCAAATATCCCGACGCGACTATGCGCAAATCTCCACCTATGAATTGGGTTTTATGCTGGGACCACGGCTCAATGCAGCGGGAAGATTGGATGATATGTCACTCGGCATTGAATGCTTGATTACCGATGATGAAGCCCATGCATTGGAAATCGCCAAACAGTTGGATGAATTGAACCGGCAACGCCGGGAAATTGAATCCACCATGCAAGAAAGCGCTTTGATCAAGCTGGAAAACATCCTCAAAACCCGTGATGAAGAAATCCAGACTGCTTACAGTATCTGCCTGTTTGATCAAGATTGGCACCAAGGCGTCATCGGCATACTCGCATCACGCATCAAGGATAAATATCACCGGCCGGTCATCATTTTTGCACCGGGCAGTCACGGCGAAATCAAAGGTTCCGGGCGATCAATCAATGGTTTCCATTTGCGCGACGCACTCGATCTGGTCGCTAAACGACACCCCGAGTTAATTAGAAAATTCGGGGGTCACGCCGCGGCAGCCGGTTTGACTATCCATAGCGACGATCTTGAGAAATTCCGCGATGCCTTTGAGCACGTGGCGCAAATCTTGCTGACACCTGCCAATTTGACACAAGTCATCGAAACCGATGGCGATCTAGAACTTGCTGAAATCAATCTGGAATTGGCGGCATATCTCGATCGCCAGGTGTGGGGTCAAGGTTTTCCTCAACCTTCGTTCAATGCCCGGTTTTATGTTGAAAGTCAACGCATTGTCGGCGAAAAACACTTGAAGTTGAAACTCAGAAAACTGGATTGCACAGACCGCGATCAATCACGAAAATCAGATAATGCTTTTGACGGCATCCTGTTTTTCCAGAGCGATCCGCTGCCTGATATCATCGATGCCGTGTATCGACTGCAGGTCAATGAATACAATGGCAAAACATCTTTGCAATTTCTGCTTGAACACTGGTTTCACGCAGACTTATCCCTAATCAGCAATGCATCCTGAATTTACGCTCAATGGCGAATTGGCCGCTTTGCCGCATTTTCTTACCAGCTTGGCGATCGGCTTGCTGATCGGGTTGGAACGTGAGCGCAGCCCGGGATCTCGGGCTGGATTGAGAACTTTTGCGTTGGTTGCATTATTCGGCACGCTGGCTGCCATGCTGTCGGAAAAAGTCACACCCTGGCTGCTGCCGAGCGGTTTGGTGATTGTCGGTCTGATGACCATTTCCACTTATCTTCGCGCCAAAGACGAAAACGCCGATCCGGGCACTACGACAGTAGCCGCGATTCTGGTCTGCTATGGCTTGGGCGCTGCGGTGTGGTACGGTTACCATAACCTGGCTGTCATGCTGGCGATTATCACCACGATATTGCTGTATTTCAAAGCGGAATTGCACGGCATCACGCAGAATTTGAGCCGGCGCGATTTGATCTCGGTATTACAGTTTGCCGTGCTGTCGTTTATCATCCTGCCGATCCTGCCGGATAAGAATTTTGGGCCTTATGAAGCAACCAATCCTCATCAGATCTGGCTCATGGTGGTATTGATATCGGGCGTCAGCCTGGCGGGGTATATCGCACTCCGACTCCTGGGACAACGTCATGGCGCTATTCTGGGCTTATTCGGCGGATTGGTCTCCAGTACCGCCACAACGCTGGTATACGCGCGCCGCAGCGTTGAAAATCAGAGTTTCACTCAACTGGCCGTCGTAGTTATCCTGATCGCCAATCTGACCGTCCTGATCCGTTTGGCCATTATCAGCACGGTGGCTTCTCCCGCCATAGTGCCGCAATTGCTACCTGTCCTGGGTAGCGGCTTTCTATTGGGAGCCAGCGTCACGGCCTACTGGTGGCACAAGCTCAGCAAGCTGCAAGAAGAAGCGCTCATGCCGGAAATCAAGAACCCTACCGAGATCCGGACAGCAGCAACCTTTGGGCTGATTTATGGCATTGTCTTGTTCTGCTCCGCATGGCTTTCCGATATCGCGGGCAGCGGTGGGTTATACGCAGTCGCAGTGATTTCCGGCTTAACCGATGTCGATGCTATCACCCTATCAAGCTTGCGCTTATACGAATTGGGCAAACTGGACATCACGCAAGCCGTCATGGCCATTTCACTGGGATTGCTCTCCAACATCGGCTTCAAACTGGGCCTCATTTTTTTCTTCGGTCACCGTTTACTGGCCAAGCAGTGTATCTCGGGCATGCTGGCAACTGCTGGCGGAATAGGATTGGCGCTACTGTTTTTGATCTAACCGATTTGACAAGAAATTTCCGCACATGAGTTTTCCCATCGATATCCGTGAGCAAGCCGGGGTGCGCACATTGCATTTTGGCTCCGACTGGATCCAGGGTGCAATGCGCATCGCGCGCCCCTGGCGTCTGGAACTCGACTATACCCGGGAGATGATGGCCAGCCTGTTACTGCGAGACGCTGCGCGCTTTCCGCGCACCGTGCTGCTGATCGGCCTTGGCGCAGCCTCACTGACCAAATTTATTTATCGCCACTATCCGCTAGCGGAACTGACCGTGATTGAGATCGAACCGCGCGTAGTCGCCGCAGCCAGGCAATTTTTCAAACTACCGGAAGACCCGTCCCGCCTTAATATCGTGATTGCAGACGGATCATACTATATCGCCAGTCATAACAAGACTTACGACCTGATCCTGGTGGATGGTTTCGATGCCAATGCGCGCCCCGGTGAATTGAACAGGCTGCCGTTTTACCGCATGTGCCGCGCACGGTTGAACCATAACGGCATTCTTGCAGTGAATTTGCTCGGGCGCAGCCGCGGGTACCAATCCAGCCTGGAACGCATCAAAACCTCGTTCGACCAACGCGCCCTGGCTTTCCCTTCCTGCGATAGCGGCAACGTCATAGCACTAGCCGCAACCGGAGAGAAAATCGAGATCGCACTGAATGAACTCAAGAAACAAGCGCACGAACTGAAAGCAAAAACCGACCTCAATCTGCTGCCGACTCTGGCGCGTCTGAAGCAGGCAAAATCTTGTTCGGGCGGAATTCTTACGATTTAATAATGATTAAGAAGGCTCTTTTTAGAGAAAAATCAAGAATTAAAAATATTATTGATGAGTCTGATATATTTCTGCTTATTAATCTATATTCTTTATTCTATACTGATCGCGTTTTCCGTTCTCTGCGTTTAAGTTCAGCCACCCCGCTATCGCAGGTTGGCTGAAGCACCTTGTGGGCATCTACGAAACAAGCTTCAGTTGATCCGAACTTGTCCTTGAGTGATATGCACCATATACCGATCAAATGCACGGAAAGTAAACGAAACCGGGCGCTCCGCATATTCCATAGTGCGCTTGCGCAGGATCTCGATGGCAATCTGCTCACCTAGACGCAGGCTGCGGGTGTTATCGCTGCGCCAGTGCACGCCTCCCATGGAACGGCCCATGGCAACGTTGCTGGCAATTTTATTGAGTTCACCTCCGACTGTCATCTTGTCGGCGTCGGGCCCACAGTACTCCTGAGGCTCGCAGAAATCCTCAAGCATACCAGCAGCCTTACGATAACCCGGTTGCAGAAGTTTCAACATGGCTGTCGGTGGATCTTTAGGAAAGCCATTATTGGCACGAGCGAAAATATCCGCCAATTTCTCGTCCTCGTCGAACCAAGCTTTAAGTACCGTGACACAGGCACCGGCGACAGTCGCATGTCCCGCGCCGTAGGCCGGGTGATTTGGCGAGCCGGCTGAAAACGCCATGGGTAGAAACAGGGTTTCGGTTCCACCGTTCTGCGCGGCATTGTGCGATGCCACAGCATCCAATGTATCGTTAAGTGCATTGTCGAAATTGCTGCAGGCTTGAACTGTTTCCGGCAGACCGTATGCGCGCATCTTTCCCTTATATCCCTTGCGCTGCATTTGCAATAGTCCACCATACACTTCAGGGCGGCAGCGGCGGTGCACCATCCATTTCTGACGCCAGACGACCTTAAGCGCACGACTGGCAACCTCAGAAACCAATGTCAACAAATCCGGCCCCCCCAAGGTGGCGAACCCACCCTCACGTGAAAAACGATTCCCGCGATAAGGATTGCCGCCATCAAGAGATGCATTAACTCCATCTAGAAACAGTGCCGCATTGAAGTAGGCTTGGTGCAGTGCATCACGATTGACGAAGCGCGCGAGGTCGCGCATGGTCGAAATGTAGCGTTTAATCACCGGCCCGTTTGCAGTGCCGTCAGTTGTTGGGTAATACATGTTGGCAGGGCAATTGCGCTGGTCTGCATAGTTATTGCAAATTCCATAGTCGCGACCATATTTATCTTTACCGGTGTTTTGTGCAAGTAACCAATCTCCGTGCGTAATCAAAAAGTCACGCTTGGCGATATAGGGTACTTGCTTCTGATCGATCGTCTGCACGCCGTATCCGATCGGACGGATGAAGAACTGACTAACTAGTGGGCCGACGTCCTCGCCGAACAATCCGGTACGGAAAAGCGTTTGTAGCCGTATATCCGCACCGCCACTGCCGGATTGAAGATCAAACGTAGTACGCAAACGACCGGAATCGGTATCATGGCGGATGGCGCAGTCGAACATCGTATTTACGGCGCTACGTGCCGCACTGACGCGAGCATTGACGTTATAGCCAAGCTTATCCGATCCAACGCCATCGTGTGCGGATATATCCACCCCGCAGTCCATTTGTGGATCACAGTGTTGTTGGAATGCAAGCAGCGGTGCATCACGCAGCAAGGCCATCCAGTAGAGTTCGACCATTTCAGCTGCAGTACTGATCGACCGGCAACCCGGTGCGGGCAACATCTCGAGCGATTTCGGATCGGGACCGTGCGTTTCAGTTGATGCACCTGCCATCGGACTGGTGAACTTCGCAGCCGACTTCTTGAGAGTGGGGGCTACACAGGACTCGAATGGACTCTGATCCGGGCTGCTGACAGGCCCTTTGGGCACCTCCTCGAAATTGATCGGCATGCCCGCTTCGATTTGTATGCAAGTACGCTCAAATTTGCGGTAAGCAACCTCATCGACTTCACCATACTCGTTATGAGGCAGTGTCTTGTGGAAGTTTCCGATAAACGGTACATTCGTCCGATCTTGCTCTGGTAAGTCGGGAGGGTTATCCGGTTCAGAGGTTACAAGATTCTCATCGCTATTGGGTGTAGGAAATGTCATTTGATACTCCTTCTTAATCATATTGAAGAAAAAGCATAGCTTTTGAAGTTTGAAGCCACGCCGGATTGAAAACGTGAATGCATCGCGAGTACATTGCAACACTAGACTATGCGATTACTATCCATAGACTGAGCTACCGTGTTCAAAACCTGAATTAAGCCGCACCGTAACTCCCTTCTCCGTTGCTTTACGTAGTCACAAACAGGACTACCGCAACGATTAAACCTGAATCAAACATGTTAGACTGTGATTTTTTTCACACCGAACGCGAATTCTTCAATAAGTAACTGAACGAGTATGCTGATCGATCTCGGCGCTACACTTGTCCAGTTTGAAATACCACTTCACTTACAGAATAAGCTTAATAAAGCACCCTGCCGCAAGCAGCGGGGTATTAACTGCGCTCTACAATCTGCTGGTTTTCAACCAGCTTTCGCCCCAAGGGGGCGGGGAATTAAACCCGCAGAGATTAACAAATAAACCCTTATTATGTAACTAAAAATATTCTCAATTCGCAACTTCCCTCTCTTCATTTAAATGGGTGTGCGATATTGAAATGAAGGCACAACTGTATTGTGATAGGAAATTGAGAATCATCACTGCCATCCGGAAAGTTGTCAATTGGTAAGATTCTTGAGCATTCAGGCTTATCGGTCCAAGCACCATCTGGAGCACTCGCACTAATCCACGATCTTTCTGAACCAACCTGATCCTGTACTCACCCTTTTAAAGTCATTTGCTGATCGGTCATCACAGTGTTTGACAGCCGGACTGCCTTTCAATACATTCCATCCTCATGTTGGCATCTGAATTCTAAAATTTCATACACAACGAGAGTATCATTCATCAAGTTCTGAATGTTGAATGAGTTAGTATTACAACCCAAACTACAAGATACTTACCGGTATCGGGCTCTGCTACCATTAGCTCTCAGTCAAATCAATATCATACAGTTAATCAATTTATCATCAAGGCATTGTGTTAGACATTCAATCTTTAACCTACTTACAGGGTGGCATTCCGTTACTGGAGAATTGCAATCTGCAAATTTTTTCCAATCAGCGTGTGGGACTGGTCGGTAAGAATGGCAGTGGCAAATCGACTTTGTTCCGATTGATTCGCGGCGTGCTTAAACCGGATAGTGGGGAAGTGAGCTTCCAATCCGGGAAAACGGTCGCTTTTGTCGAACAGGAAATCATCGACTCCGATCAATCGGCTATTGCATTCGTGTTGGATGGCGATGTAGAGCTGTGTCAACTGGAGAAAATTCTGGCGCAGGTTGAACACGATGCAGCCTGGTTTGAGGCACAGCAACGTTACGAAACGATCGGTGGTTATAGCGCACGATCACGTGCGGCGCAGTTATTGAATGGATTGGGATTCGCCAATGCTATTCTGGAAAAACCGGTTAATCATTTTTCCGGTGGCTGGCGCATGCGTTTGAATCTGGCCCGCGCCTTAATGCATCGCGCTGACTTGCTGTTGCTGGATGAACCTACCAATCATTTGGATCTTGAAGCCATTCTTTGGTTGGAGCAGTATTTGGCACGTTATCCGGGAAGTGTGATCGTTGTTTCTCACGATCGTGAGTTTCTCAATGCTTGCGTGCAGCGCATCGCGCATATCAACAATCGAAGAATTGATAGCTACAGCGGTAGCTATGACGATTTCGAGCGCGCGCGTGCTGAACATCTCGCGCAGCATGCCCAAGCATTTCAGCAACAACAAAAGCAAATCGCGCATATGGAAGATTTTGTGCGGCGCTTTCGCGCCAAGGCCACCAAAGCCAAACAGGCACAAAGCCGGATCAAAGCCTTGGATCGGCTGGCGCGTCTTGCACCGGTGCACATTGAAGACGGTCATTTTGGGCTACAGATTGAAGCGCCTGAACGCAGCCCTGATGTTTTGCTGCGGATAAAAGACATGAGCTTTGGTTACGATAATCATCAGCTATTCCAGCATGTCAATCTTGTGCTGCAAGCAGGTGCGCGCATTGCATTACTGGGACCGAACGGTGCCGGAAAATCCACCTTGATAAAATTAATGACCGGGGAAATCAAGCCGACTTCAGGCTTTATTGAGCAGGCGCCTAACATCGGCATAGGTTACTTTGCCCAACATCAATTGGAAAATCTCGATAGTGAATCGACCCCTCTACAGCATATGAAACGACTTGATCCGGCACAAACCGAATTGAATTTGCGTAATTTTCTCGGCAGATTTGGTCTGGGCGGGGATCACGAAGATCGTCCGGTAGCGACCTTTTCCGGCGGAGAAAAGAGCCGATTGGCGCTGGCAATGCTGGCATGGCAAAAACCGCATTTCCTGTTGCTGGACGAACCGACCAATCATTTGGATCTGGATATGCGCGATGCACTGACGCTGGCGTTGGAAGCCTATACCGGGGCTGTGGTGTTGGTTTCGCATGATCGCAGCCTGGTGCGTGCGGTAGCGGATGAATTGTGGCTGGTGGCGGATGGTCAGGCGCAATTGCTGGATGGCGATTTGGAAGATTATAAACGTTGGATAGAAGCCCGTCGCGCCAGAGAAGCTGAAGAGTTACGATCAACCACACCCAAAACACAAGTCAAAACAACGGCCAAACCAAACAAAAAGATCCTGCTGTCCAAACAATCAAGGCTTGAAACTGCTTTGACGATTGCACAAAAAGAACTGGCCGAAGCTAATCGCCAGCTTGCAGATCCAGCTACGTATGTGAACTGTTCCAGGAATGAAATTGATCAGCTAAGTGAAACGCTCGTCAAGCTTGAGAAGAAAGTAGCGGAATTGGAAGAAAATTGGCTGGAACTGGAAATGGCGCTGGAAGAATAGCGCAAGCGGTATTTGTACCGCCTGCCGGCAGAACCCGGTTAAACCTGCATATTCATAATTTCCTGGTAAGCGGTTACCAGCTTGTTTCTGACTTGAACCATCGATTGAAAGGAAACGTTGGCTTTTTGCAACGAAATCATTACCTCATGCAAATCCACATTGGATTGGTCGCTTACAAACTGTTCGCTCAACCTATCCGCACTCAGCTGCGATTTGTTGACTTGATCAATAGCGGATTTAAGCTTCTCGCTAAAATCAACACTGGCTACTTCATCAATGCCAGGTTGTTTTTTGGTGCCGGAAGCAAGTGCTGAAGCCGCTTGCAACTGCTGCAAAATATTATCAATTCCGTTTTTGTCCATGATTCACCTCAGTACCAATTTTTCCAACTATCGCTCAGAATCCAGAAATGCTCAAATATTATATAAAGTTGCACGTAGCTGTCTATAGGCGATATGTGTTACGTTGTCATACGATATTGTTGTAACTTATAGCGCAACGTGCGCTCTGAAATACCTAACTTTTTAACGGCCAGTTTACGCGAACCATTAACGGCTTCAAGTGTTTCCAGAATGTGCTTTCGTTCGAGCGCCTTGATATCCTGAATCGATGATTCTGTAGTCATTTGATTTTTCTCATGCACTGAAACTGTTTCCGGCAAATGAATATGTTCGACGTCAATGATATTATTATCCATTGCCAGAATCATGGCGCGCTGCATGACATTCTCCAACTCCCTGACATTACCCGGCCAGGAATATCGGGTTAATTTTTTAATTGCTGGCTGAGTCATTCTGCAAGAGGGTTTTTCTGAGCCGACTGCCGCCGTCGCCAGTATACGCTGCGCTAGGGGTTCTATATCTAATGGTCGTTCGCGCAACGATGGAATTTCAATAGGAAACACATTGAGCCGGTAATACAGGTCTTCACGGAATCGTCCATTTTTTACCATTGCCATCATGTCACGGTTGGAGGTTGCCAAAACCCGGATATCCAATTTGATTGCTTTATGTCCGCCTACTCGCTCCACTTCTCTTTCCTGCAATACGCGCAATAGTTTTGCTTGCAACTCCAAGGGCATTTCAGAAATTTCATCCAATAACAGGGTACCGCCTTGCGCTTGCTCGAATTTTCCGGGTTGAGCCTGTGCCGCACCTGTAAAAGAACCCTTTTCATATCCAAATAAAGTAGCTTCCAGAAGATTCTCCGGAATCGCCGCACAATTGATCGCTACAAAGGGTTTAGCGGAACGTACTGAATGTTGATGAATAAAACGTGCAATCACTTCCTTTCCGCAACCACTTTCGCCTGTCAACATGACGGTCGCCGGTGATTGCGCAACACGTTTGGCCAGTGACAATAATGATCGTGTATGCGGATCTTTAGCCACCACTTTATCGTCCTGTTCGGATTCGGATAGTGCATGGCGTTTTATTTGAGCCAGCAGACTGTCCGGATCAAAAGGTTTCAGCAGATAATCGCAAGCACCGATACGCATAGCGGCAACCGCCTTTTCGATATCTGCGTAAGCAGTCATAAGCAATACAGGCAATTCCGGATCGAACGCCTTGATTTTTGTTAACAATGTGAATCCATCAACAGGTTTCATTTGAACATCGCTGACAACCATTCCTATCTGGCGCTCTTGCAGCACTTGCATGGCATCGTTTCCATTGCACGCGGCGGAAGTCTCAAAACCGCTTAATTTCAAGGAAGTGCAAATTGCTTCCAATAAATCCTGATCGTCTTCTACGACTAGAATAGGTAATGTTTTCATTATTTCAATCTCCATTGCATCTGGGCAGGCGTATTACAAATTCAGTCCCCCTCTCAATTGAGGAATTGATCTGTATACTGCCGCCCATAGACTGTATAACGCTTCTAGCAATGGCCAAACCCAAGCCAGTGCCTTCGGAACGGGTGGTGAAGAAAGGCTCAAACAGCCTTTCCTGCAGCATCGAATCAATACCTGGCCCGTTATCCAGGACACTGAAAACGATATTTGATTTTTCCAAGCGGATTGTGAAAGAAATCTGACTGCCCGCCGGGGATGCCTGAACTGCATTTTCCAGAAGATTAATCACTGCGCCGCACAAGGCTTGGCGATCGGTTACCAGAAATTCGTCTGCACTATAATCATTTACCGTGAATAGCAAATTATGTTGTTTCATTTGTGGCTCGATGACTTGTTGCAACTCTGCTATTAAGCTACTAATGACAACAGTCTCAAGTTGGTTTGTCTCACCTTTTACAAAACGCAGCATATCTTTGGTTAAGTGCTCCAGATGATGCAAGCGTTCAATCGTCTTTGTAGCAAGTTTCTTACGCTCGCTCGGCGTTAAGGCATCGCCTCCCAAATGATTGGCATAGATTAATGCGGTTGAAAGTGGGGTACGCAATTGATGCGCCAGATTCGCCGCCATTTCTCCCATGGCGGTTAACCGTTGATTTCGTCTGATTTGCTCCTGTACCGCATAAGCTTCAGTAATATCATTGATTAACAGAATTCTTCTTCCGGCTGAATCGGCCGCGCTGCTCTCGATACGGATACGCCGCTGCCCGGATGTATCTTGCAACTTAACGTACCATTCATTAACAAGCCCGGTTGATGTCAACCGCTTCTGCAGCACCTGCTGCCATGTCATACCCAGCAAGGGGGAGCCGAGTATATGGATTGCTGCAGGATTGACTTGCTCAATGCGTTCTTGCGCACTAAGAGAGATGACTCCACCCGGCAAGGCATTTAACAGAAGGCTTAATTGCTGAGACAAGTTTTCTTTGGCAATGAGTTGTTTATGCAACTCACCATTCGCTAGCGCCAACTCCTGGGTCAACGCTGTGACCTGATGCTGCAATTCCTGATAGACACCGGACAATTGCTCCGATGCCTCGTTAAATGCAGCAAATGCAAGCTGTAGTTGTTTCGGATCCAATGGTACCGATTGCGTATCAGCAGATTTTCTTGTTTGCACGGGTTTGGATTAGCCATTAGTAGAAATTGCCGGTAGCTTAACATTGTTACCAACCCTGATAATGATACGAATAGGGCCGACAAACCTATTCTTTTTAAGCGATCAGATTTTACGAATTTATCGATAATCATCACACTAATAAGAATCTATTCAGAACTTACGTAATCTGGATATAAATACAATATTTTTACGGAATCATGAATGCTGAAACATATTGCTTGTTAAATAAGCACCCGATGACAACAGTTTCTTGCAAACATAAGATAAATAATTTTCTTGAAAAATATCACTCACATTGAGAATGTAAACTGGAAATATAAGTAGGAGAATAGTACGTGGCAACAGTACCTAGTGAATCCAATGCAGCAAGCCCCGCTCCAACCAATAGACTGGAACACCTCAGTTCTTTGTCTAATCAAAAGAAACTTGGATTGATTACTTCTGCAGCCGCAGTTATTGCCTTATTAGTAGGTGCTTTGATGTGGAGTCAGGCCCCGGAATACCGCGCTCTTTATAATAATCTCTCAGATCATGATGGTGCAGCCATTATCAGCGCATTGCAGCAAATGAACGTACCTTACACATTTTCCGACGGTGGAGGCACGATTCTGATTCCTGAGAAACAGGTTCATGAAGTCCGCCTGAAACTGGCAGGTCAGGGGCTACCTAAAGGAGGGTTGGTTGGATTTGAATTAATGGAAAATCAGAAATTCGGCTCCAGTCAATTTCTTGAGCAAGTCAATTATCAGCGTGCATTAGAAGGCGAATTGGCGCGTTCGGTTCAATCATTGTCGGCAGTGCAAAGTGCGCGCGTACATTTAGCGATTGCGAAACCCTCCGTCTTTTCGAGAGAAAAACAACAACCGAGTGTTTCTGTATTGCTTAATTTATATCCTGGCCGCGTACTGAGCATTGAACAGGTCAGCGCGATCGTGCATTTGATGGCCAGCAGCGTACCGAATCTGCCAGTAAAGAATGTAACTGTCGTAGATCAAAATGGGAATTTGCTAAGTTCCCAGAATGACAAAAAAGAAGATTCCCGGTTTGATGCCAAGCAATTGGCTTATATACAGGAACTTGAAGAAAATTATATCCGGCGTATTGAAACTATTTTAACCCCCATTACCGGAGCCACTAACGTTCGCGCGCAGGTGACGGCCGATGTCGATTTTTCCCGTATCGAGCGTGCGGAAGAAACATACCGTCCCAATAACACAGAGGCGGATCGCGCCTCGATTCGCAGTCAGCAAACCCACGAATCTATGTCTATAGGTTCAAAATTCGATGGAGGAATCCCTGGAGCGCTGACAAACCGTCCGCCCGAACCTGCGATTGCACCCATTGAAGCAAGCGGGAAAAAACCTGCCGGAGATAAAGCCGAGGGTGATGAAGAGAAAACCGATAGCACTCCGCCGCTACCCACCGACAAGAAGAAAGAATCAACAATTAACTATGAAGTGGATAAAACCGTTCAACATACCCAACAATCGACCGGAAATATCAAACGACTATCTGCCGCGGTAGTGGTCAATTACCGCAAGAAAGTAGATGAAAACGGGACAATTACATATGAACCATTAAGTACCGAAGAAATTAAAGAAATTAATAATCTCGTACGAGAAGCGATGGGCTATAACGAGAGACGGGGAGATTCGCTCACAGTTACGAATGGTTTATTCACAGGCGAAACTGAAACAATCCTGGAGGTCCCATTCTGGAAAGATCCTGATGTCATCATGCTGGCAAAGGATTTTGCGAAACAGCTATTAATCATAGGCGTTGTCTTATTTTTCCTATTAAAAATTCTGCGGCCATTTCTCAAGAGTCTGGCACCACCGCCACCGGTCCCGGCTTTGACTGATAATACTACTCAAGTTGCCTCTGATGGAACTACGCTGGAACAATTGCCGGGGCAGACGGATGGAACTGCGATGCAGCAGGCTATTCAGAAATCGATGTTTGATGAGAATCTCAAGCGTGCTAAACAATTGGCCATGGATGAGCCAGCCATAGTCGCTAACGTTGTAAAGGATTGGATAGTTAAAAATGGATGATGAAGGACTCAAGAAAAGCGCCATTCTGCTGATGACCTTGGGTGAACAGGAAGCGGCGTCGGTCATTAAATTATTAGGTCCGAAAGAAGTGCAAAGACTGGGTGAAACCATGTCCACACTTCAGAATATTACGCGGTCAGAAATTGAAAACATCGTATCCGAGTTTTGTGATGAAGCTGAAGGCAGAACTACTTTAGGACAAAATTCATCAGATTATATTCGTAAAGTTTTAACCAGCGCACTGGGTGACGAAAAAGCAGCCAATCTTATCGATCGAATCCTACAAGGCGGGGATACCAGCGGTATTGAAGGACTGAAATGGATGGATGCAGTATCCGCAGCTGAGATGATCAAGAACGAGCATCCGCAAATTATTGCGACTATCCTCGTTCATCTGGAGCGCGATCAGGCCTGTGAAATTTTAAGTCTGTTTACCGAGCGCTTGCGCAACGATACGTTACTGCGTATAGCCACACTCGACAGTATTCAGCCCGATGCATTGCGTGAACTCAACGATGTATTAACAAAATTGCTATCGGGCAGTGCCAATGTCCGCAAAGCGGCTATGGGCGGAGTCCGCGCAGCTGCTGAAATTCTCAATTTCGCTCCATCGGCTCATGAAGCCAGCGTTATTGAAAACATCAAGCAGTACGATGAAGAACTGGCACAAAAAATCATGGATGAAATGTTTGTATTCGATAACCTGATTGACATTGATGATCATGGCATCCAACTACTGCTCAGAGAAGTTCAATCGGAATCTTTGATAATCGCGTTGAAAGGGGCGCAGGAGGAATTGCGCAAGAAAATTTTCAAAAATATGTCACAACGCGCTGCTGAAGCTCTTCGTGAAGATCTTGAAAGCAAGGGTCCGGTGCGTATTTCCGAAGTTGAAGCCGAACAAAAAGAAATTCTTAAGATTGTGCGTCAATTGGCGGACGATGGACAGATTGTTTTGGGTGGAAAGGGTGATGATGGCTTTATCTAGCCGGTAATGTTTTTATTAAATCAGCTCTATCAATAACCATAGCTTCTTACTATTTAGTTCAAAAACTCAAGGCTTACCGATGATAATCAATCATTTTGTTCCCAAAGAGAAGCTCAACACTTATCAACGCTGGGAAATGGATTCTTTGGAAGATGCTGATTTATTGAAAAAACCACAGGAAACTGAAAATCATCACTTAGAAGAAGATAATGCTGAACACGAAACGATCGCACTACCAAACGAGGAAGAAATTGCTGCCGTCTATCAGCATGCTCAAGAAACAGGCTATACAGCGGGACTTCAACAAGGCCACGCAGCCGGATATGCGGAAGGTAGAAAAGCAGCGGAAATGGAGGTAAAGGTTGAAGTGGCGCACATACAATCACTACTCACACAGTTGTCTCAAGATCTTCACTATATGGATCAGCAGGTTGCGGACAGCTTACTGGATTTATCGCTTGCACTTGCAAAAAAGCTAGTTACAACAGCATTAAAGATAAAACCTGAATTGATCCTGCCCATCGTGCAAGAAGCTATTCGTAACTTGCCGCATTCGATGCAACATCCACGCCTTTATTTACACCCTGAAGATGCCAAACTTGTCGTTGCACATCTGCAAGTGCAGGTGGAACAGGACAACTGGTGCATCCGTGAAGATGAAAAACTATCGCGGGGTAGTTGCCGTATTGAAGCGGATGGCAGCGAAATCGACGGCAATATGGAAATTCGTTGGCACAGAGCCCTATCGACCATTGGTCACGATAACAAATGGCTTGAAATGGAAGACTAGAATGTCACGACATGAACAATGGAGCAGTTTTTTAAAAAATTGTACACAAGTAATTAATCCCGCCAATTCTTTCTTACTCAGCGGAACAGTAACCAAGGTTACGGGATTGGTCATGGAAGCAGTCGGGCTCAGGTTGGCGGTCGGAAGCAGTTGTACCGTTTTCTTAGCGAACGGGCAAAACGTCTCGGCTGAAGTGGTAGGGTTCTCGGGAGAACGTTTATTTTTGATGCCATCAAGTGATGTTTATGGATTGTCACCCGGAGCCAGAGTGTTTCCCTCCGAAGTTCTCAACGAGCCTCCGCGCATCGGCAATTTTCAACATCCACGTAGACGCGCTGCAGATCGTGCAAAGCATGTAATCGTTGGACCGGAGTTGCTGGGGCGTGTACTAAATGGTGTGGGCGAACCGCTCGATCGACTTGGACCAACCCATGCGGAGCATAGCGTCCCGCTCTACAGTCGTCCTTTTAATCCATTGGAACGCACTCCTGTCAGTGAACCGCTCGATGTTGGGGTAAGAGCCATTAACACGCTGCTTACTGTCGGCAGAGGGCAGCGCATGGGTTTATTTGCGGGAAGCGGGGTGGGAAAAAGCGTATTACTGGGAATGATGGCGCGTTACACCACTGCCGATGTGATTGTCGTCGGTTTAATCGGGGAACGGGGACGCGAGGTTAAGGAATTTATTGAAAATATTCTCGGTAAGGAAGGGCTCGCACGCTCAGTGGTTGTTGCCGCACCGGCGGATACATCGCCATTATTACGCTTACAAGGCGCTGCTTATGCAACGGCCATTGCCGAATATTTCCGGGACAGCGGCAAGCATGTATTGCTCATTATGGATTCATTGACCCGTTATGCCATGGCACAAAGAGAAATATCGTTGGCTATCGGCGAACCTCCCGCCACTAAGGGCTATCCGCCCTCGGTATTTGCTAAATTACCCCAATTAGTGGAACGCGCCGGTAACGGCAACCAAGCTGGCGGTTCAATTACGGCCTTTTATACTGTGCTGGCAGAAGGCGACGATCAGAACGATCCGATCGTGGATAGTGCCCGCGCCATTCTTGATGGACATATTGTTTTATCACGAAGATTGGCGGAAGCAGGACATTATCCAGCAATCGATATTGAGGCATCGATTAGTCGTGTGATGACCAGCGTGGTGCCGCCGAAACAAATCGATATGGCGCGGCAATTTAAAAGCCTGTATGCACGCTATCAGCGCAATCATGATTTGATCAGTGTCGGCGCATATGTCGCTGGCACGGACCCAGAACTTGATCGGGCTATCAGGCTTTACCCGTCATTTGAAAAATTTTTACATCAGACCATGTCGCAATACGAGAATTTTGCCGATAGCCTTGTGAAACTCACAAAATTATTTGAAATTGAAAGATAGAAAATACGACGCTCAAGGAAAGCCTTCTTATGTCAACAAAGTCATCGCTAAAGATTCTTCTGGATTTAGCGCAACAGAAAACAGATGCTTTAGCAAGAAAACTGGGTAAGCTAAATACCCAACAGCAAGAGGCAGAAAAAAAATTAAATCTGCTTCTGCAGTATCGTCATAGTTATCAATCTTATATGCAGGATTCAACAAGAACCGGACTCGATCATATTGAGTGGCTCAATTTTATCGCCTTCATGAACAAACTCGATGCGGCCATAACAGAGCAGCGTCAGGCCGTATTATTTGCCCAAAACAAAAAGATTGCTGGAGGTGATGAGTTTCTATCCAGCCAACAAAAATTAAAATCCTACGATACGTTATCGCAACGAAAAAGAAATGCGGAAGATTTAATACAAGCAAAGAATGAACAGAAAATACAGGATGAATTCACATCAAATTCCTTTTATCGCAATTCATATCCACCCAAAAATGGTTAGTCGCATCCAGTGTTTGTCACACTGGCATGAATATTGCTGTTTGATTGGTGGCATTATTAATCGTATGAGACTAGAAACTTATGTTAAACCTATCGGTTGCACCGCAAATTAACGCTTCAGTTGAAAATAATATTGCAGTAACGAGCAATTCGAATCCATCGGAAAAGAATAAATCCGACGGTGAAGAGTTTGGAAAAGTCTTGCAGCGTGAAATCTCTGATGCAGCAAAAAAACATGAGAGAAACGATACATCCACCACGAATGAGCGCTCTGACAGTCCAGCAACCATTGAAGAGAGTAAGAACGATAACAATACTACCTTAACCACACCCGAACCGGTAACTGCGAGTAATACGGTTAGCTTTATTCATACTCTGCTGAATAATCCGACCCATCAAGCCAACGTTAATCATTCACAACTTCCAGTGGATTCAATATTCGATCACGCTACAAAGGCTGCACTGCCGAATATGCCGCAAGTATCAGATACGATGTTTTCGAATTCATTAATTCCCCTGGATGGTAAGCAGACTCTGAATGTTATGGTTCCAACTGCGAATCCAATGCTGCAGCAAAAACTGGCACAACATAACTTAATGGCGAATGATTTTTTTTCGCTGTCCAATAATATCTGGCAGTCATTAAGTGCGGAAAATTCTGCCGTTGACGGCAATTTATTGCCCTTTTCTTCAGAAATGAGCTTAATCACTCAAAACGCTGCGGAAGAGTCGATATTTTCCACGCATAACGAATCCTTCACATCACAATCATTTGCATCACCATCACTTAGCCTAAGCAGTACTGATACGGTAAACACTGCACCGCAGGATATTCATGTTGATCTTCCAATAAATCAGCCAAAATGGGGAAGTGAGCTCGCCCAAAAAGTAGTTTGGTTGACTTCCCAACAAAATCAGGTAGCTGAAATTCACTTGAATCCAGCGCATTTGGGTCCGGTCGAAGTGATGTTGACCATCACGCAGGATCAGGCAACCGCACAATTTGTATCTCCACATTCAGCGGTACGCGAAGCTATTCAAGACGCCTTGCCAAAGTTGAGAGAGATGATGGCTGAGAACGGCATCCAACTGGGCAATGTCATGGTCGGTTCCGATTCATTCCAGCAAGAAAACAAACAACAGCAGAGTTATCAATCAGCAAAAAATTCACCTAACATACCTGGTCAGGAAGCGGAGACCGGTAAACATATTGAAACAGTTACTATGCCTGGAAGGCATCTGGGCATGGTCAATACTTATGCATAATATTTCATTAGACCCACACCATTCGAGTTCCAGATATTTAACCCTCATGTATTGCACATTCGATTGCCTGGAAACAGCCAAGACAGGGAATTCGTCTGACAATCGCACTGTGTCTATCACGCAAACAAAATCCAATTGTATTGTGTGATAAAAATTTTGTTTCCCTACCCATGTGACTATCAGCTTCCTTCCAGAAACCGGAATCTTTAAATACCTGATGACTCTTCAATGAGGTTGGGTATCCGAAAATAGCGACACTATTTCACTGTTATTTGGCATATCGATTTATTGTTACGTCGAAGATAATAAATTTCGTCAAATAGCGGAGTTGAACCAAATGTCAAAATCTAATGAAACACCCCCTGCTGCAGAAGGCAAAAAAAGCAAAAAGGGTCTGGTAATAATTATTCTGATTGCGATCATTGCAATCTGCACCGGTGCAGGAGGTGCCTGGTACTTCATGCAAATATCGGGAGACGGTGAAAGCGAAACTGAAAAACCCAAATCAAAAGCAAAACCGACCACCTTTATAGATCTCGATATTTTTACCGTCAATCTTCAACCGGAAGAAAACAATCAATATTTGCAGGTGGGATTAACTGTCAAAGCCAGAGAAACCGAAGTCGTGCAAGAAATGGCCAAACAAATGCCACTCATTCGCAATCGCATTCTTATGTTGCTTTCCAGTAAGAAAGCGGCTGATCTTTCAAGCATTGCGGGCAAACAACAATTAAGCCAACAGATTTCTGATGAAATCAGACAATCCATTGATTCCGAAGATCTGCAAGAAGACGTGCGAGAAGTATTATTCACATCATTTGTGATTCAGTAAATCGAACATGGCCGAAGATTTTCTTTCACAGGACGAAGTTGACGCACTTCTCAAAAGTACTACGGGTGAAGTCGATGAGGTAAAAGAAGAAGCAGAGGAAGGGGGTATCCGCAATTATAATCTTGCGACACAAGAACGCATTGTCCGGGGGCGAATGCCCACTTATGAGATTATCAATGAACGGTTTGCAAGATTACTACGTATCGGCTTATTTAATTTTATGCGACGCACTGTGGATATCGCGGTTGGGCCGGTTAAGGTAATCAAGTTCAGCGAATTTGTACGTAACTTGGTTGTACCCACTAATCTCAATATGGTTCATATGAAACCCTTGCGAGGCACAGCGCTGTTTGTTTTTGATCCTGAATTGATTTTTCTGATTGTGGACAATCTATTTGGTGGTGATGGCAGATATCACACGCGCGTTGAAGGAAGGGATTTTACTCAGACAGAGCAGCGAATTATTCAGCGTTTATTAGGTGTGGTTTTTGATGAGTATGAAAAATCGTGGAAATCCGTTTACCCGATTCAGTTCGAATACGTCAGGTCTGAAATGAATCCTCAGTTTGCTACGATCGCCACACCGAACGAAGTGGTGGTTTGCGTAACATTTGATATCGATATGGGAAATAAAGGCGGAGGGTTGCATGTCTGTATTCCCTACTCCATGGTCGAACCGATTCGAGATACCTTGTATAGCGCATTGCAAGGGGATCATTTGGAAGTCGACAAACGCTGGATTAAGTTATTGTCGCAGCAGGTTCAAGGTGCTGAAGTGGAATTGGTTGCCAACCTCGGGGGTGCGAAAGTTACATTTGAACAAATTCTAAGCATGCAATCCGGGGATATTATTCCACTGGAAATCCCAAAATCCATTTCGGTATGCGTTGATGGGGTGCCCGTAATGGATTGTCGCTACGGCACTATGAACGGGCACTATGCGCTTAGGGTTAATTCAATGATTTCCAGATCAGAATTCGAATAATTTATTGGAGAGCAAGATGTCAGAATCAACAGGAAACGAACAAACAGAAACCGACGATTGGGCAGCTGCCATGGCTGAACAAGCGACAGCCTCACAAGTTGATGCCAATGGCAGCAATGGGAATACTACCGATGATTGGGCGGCAGCCATGGCTGAACAAGCAACTGCAGAGCACAGTAGCACAAATTCTCTGTCATCGAGCAGCAAAGAACAGAATACCTCTGTATTGGGTTCACAGAATGCCAATTCATCCGTATTTCAGGAATTCTCAAAAGATAGCGAATCGCATGGAACTCGTCATGACATAGATTTGATTCTGGACATTCCAGTTCAAATGACGGTGGAACTCGGTCGCACCAAGATTGCCATCAAGAATCTGCTGCAACTTGCGCAAGGCTCTGTAGTCGAGCTGGACGGTATGGCGGGTGAACCTATGGATGTGCTGGTTAATGGTTGCTTGATTGCACAAGGCGAGGTTGTGGTGGTGAATGATAAATTCGGTATCCGCTTGACCGATATCATTACGCCGAGTGAACGGATTCGCAAACTTAATCGCTAGGGCTCATAAAATGTTAAGTCGTTATTTATTGATTTCTATTATGACCGTTCCGTTTCAGGCAATTGCAGAAACTGTGAAACCCGGTTATGTCCCTCCTCCCGCCGTGATCTCAACCGAGAGCACATTACAAATGATGGGAGGATTGCTGCTGGTATTGGCGCTTATAGGAGGCATTACTTGGCTGCTTAGGCGATTCTCATTGATACCGGCTACTTCTGCAGGCATTGTTAAAGTTATTGCCGCAGCCGGAGTGGGGCAACGAGAGCGAGTGGTAATAGTTGAAGTTGATAGCACCTGGCTGGTTCTTGGCGTGGCGCCCGGCCGCGTAAGTAAATTACACGTAATGACCAAGCCCGCAGTTGAAACATCCGATCCAATATCGCAGGGATCATCTGCCGTGGTTTTTGCCGAGCAACTTAACCAGAGTATAAAAAAAGAAAATGCATAACAAGCTTCCTGCATCGATTATTCATTTACCTTCACACCTCACTAAGATTATCCATAGATTGCCTTCGGACCGCTTACGATATCTGAGCAGAACAAGAATGTCCCAATTGTTGCGAACAGTATTTTTCCTTGCTGGTTTTATTGCTCTACCCGCATTTGCGCAGCAATCCGGCTTTCCAGCATTTACCAGCACCGCTAATGCCGATGGAAGTGCAACCTATACGTTGAGCTTACAAACATTATTGTTGCTAACGTCACTGACATTCTTACCTGCTCTGGTATTAATGATGTCAAGCTTTACCCGCATCATCATTGTATTGTCATTGCTCAGAATGGCGCTGGGTACGCAATCCTCCCCACCTAACCAAGTGTTGCTTGGATTAGCTTTGTTTCTAACTTTTTTCATTATGTCGCCGGTTATCGACCGCGTTTATTCGGAAGCTTACCTGCCTTTTTCCGAAGATAAGATAAGCATCATGGAAGCGGCTGAGAAAGCGAGCGTGCCATTGAAATCATTTATGCTGCATCAAACCCGGGAAGCGGATTTGGCGCTTTTTGTTCAAATCTCAGAAAGTGAAGAGCTTGAAAGCCGCGATCAAGTGCCGCTAAAAATACTTGTGCCGGCATATATCACCAGCGAATTGAAAACGGCATTCCAGATCGGTTTTGTTATCTTCATCCCTTTTCTGATTATCGACTTGGTCGTCTCCAGCGTATTAATGGCGATGGGTATGATGATGCTGTCTCCCATGATTATTTCACTACCCTTTAAATTAATGCTTTTTGTTTTGGTCGATGGCTGGCATTTAATTATTGGCTCATTGACTCAAAGCTTTTATACCTAAAAGGAACCTTATCATGACCCCAGAAGGAGCAATGACCATCGGTCGGCAGGCGCTTGAAATTACATTCATGATCTCTGCGCCATTACTGCTTGCAGCTTTAGCAACGGGTTTGCTCGTCAGCATTTTTCAAGCGGCAACTCAGATTAACGAAATGACCTTATCATTCATACCCAAATTATTAGTCATGTTTTTGGTTATGGTATTAGCCGGACCCTGGATGATCGCTGTCATGACAGATTATATGCAACGACTGTTCACAAGTATTCCCTGGTTGGCAGTCGGTTAGGGCTAGATGATCAATTTAATTTTCTTTGGCCAAAAGAGTAGTGGGCTAATCGCATGATCAATATAACCACTGCTGAATTCAATACATTACTGGCGGCATTTATTTGGCCGCTCAGCAGAATTCTGGCACTGATCGCAAGCGCCCCTATTTTAGGAAACCCCAGCACTCCGGTCCGAGTAAAGTTGGGTCTGGCAATCATGATTACGATTCTGGTTCTGCCCCTCGTCGAGAAATCCTTACCGCAAATTGACCCCGCTTCCGGGATCGGGTTGGTGATTCTGTTGCAGCAAATATTGATTGGTGCAGCCATCGGATTTGTCATGCGCGTTGTTTTTGTTGCTGTTGAAATGGCGGGCGAGTTAATTGGCCTGCAAATGGGACTGGGGTTCGCAATATTCTTTGATCCCCAGAATTCCGGACAGATAGATATTATTGGACGCTTTCTGGGAGTCATCGCCAGCCTGGCATTTCTTGCCATGGATGGTCATTTGTTGATGATTGCCCTAATTTCACAAAGCTTCAGCACCTTACCGATAGGCTCAGCGGCACTAACCGATGTTACATTTACCACGCTCGCAAACTGGGGGGGAGAAATTTTCAAATCCGGGTTGCAGTTGTCACTTCCTGTCCTGACAGCATTACTGATTACCAACATCGCTCTCGGCATTCTGACCCGGGTCGCGCCGCAACTCAATATTTTCGCAGTCGGTTTTCCATTAACTCTAGCCATTGGCTTCCTTGTTCTAGGGCTCAGCATGCCTTTTTATACCCCCATTCTGGAATATTTGGTGCACGATGGCTTGAAGTTGATGATGGGCATACTTAATATCGATGATATCAATATGCCATAGAAGTAATCAGATATTGCCGAAACAAATTTTGATATCAATTAATTTAAATTTTTCTCGGATAAACAGGCAATATTTCCCTTCTTTTTCAAAGCAAATCTATGATCTAAAAACTGCTACAGTAGTTATTCGTTTTCCGGAAATTGCTTATTAACATTGATAGTTCAAATAACTGCCGGTTTGATTAAAATTTATGACATTCAAGTCACGCTTATTCCATTCACTGCGTAAACTCTCTTCATCGACGGAATCACATCTAGATGATATGATGGTTTTATCCGCCGAGGATTCAGAGTATTGCAATGTATCGAATGAAAATCAGCAGTTTGCATCCGCGGAGGAGATCAAACTATTACTTGATACCGCATTCCGCGATCGGCTGAGTGTTGAAGATCAAGCGATCAAAGAAGCACACAGGCGAATTGAAGCAGAGAATATCGCCAAAGTGGCCACTGAAGCCAGAGCCAGAGCAGAAGCCAATGCCCGAATTGCAGCCGAAACACGCATCCAGGCTGAAGCAATGGCCACTGATCAAGCCCGCGCTAGAGCAAAGTCTGAAGCCCTCGCATTTAGAGAAGCCAATGCTCGCCGGGAACTTGAAATAAAAACCAAGCTGCTTGCGGATGAGAAAGCAAAGGCTGAAAAGGCCTTGAATGCCTTATTAGAAGCTAAAATCAAAGCGGAAGCCTCGATTGTTCAGAAAATGCAGGAACGTGTTGAACAGGAAGCCATGATGCTGGATAAGGCACACGCAGCTGCGCAAAAAGAAAAAGAAGTTACGGAAGCGGCGAAATATCAAACTCAAGTAGCAAATGACGCGCATCTTGCCGCGCTGACTGCGATCGAAGCAGAAACCGCAGCTACTGCACTGGCAAAAGCCAGAATCCAGGAAAAGCAAAAAATTATTGCGTTGGCAAGAGCACAGGAAGAAACTGAGAAGCAAGTGTTCGAAGAGCTGCAAATGCGCTCACGCATTGAAGCACAAGCCTTGGCACAAGTTTCCCGTCGCTTGGAAAGAGAGAAGCAGGCAAGAGAAATAGAAGAAGAAAGGCTGAAAGCTGAAACGATTGCCGCAAATGCAGCACTGGAAAGAGCTGAGGTTGAAGCTGTCGCTGCAGAACAGGCTCGAAAAAGAGCTGACTCAGATATACGAGCAACCGTTGCCGCGCGCGATAAAATTGATGCAGAGAAAATTGCGGCAGAAATGGCAGAATCCATTATCGCACAAGAAAATGCAGCGACTACAGCTATCCAAACCCGGCTGACTCTGGAATCCACGTTGCTTGAAGAAGCCAAGCAACGGATGCAAATTGAATCAGAGGCGTTAATTGCTGCCCAAATGGCTTTAAATGCAGAAAAAGAAGCTTCAGCAATTGCAAAAGAGAAGCAAAAGGCCGAAGTTGCTGCTACAAAAGAATATCAAAAACGCGCCAAAGCGGATGAAGAAGCCGTCAAAGAGGCCAAAGCACGCGCCGAAGCTGAAAAATCTGCACGGGATGCTGCGAAAAGAAAAACTGAAGCTGAAATAAAACTAAAAGTAGCCATAGAAACAAAAACACAAATGGACATTTTTATCGCTCAAGAAACCAATAGCAAGGCTGATTTGGAACAACGCCTGCATGAAGATGCAGCAATTCGCGCCAAGGCGATAGCAGATGCAAAACTGGCAGCAGCCGAACGTCTTGAGATTGAACAAAAAATCACAGGACTGGCAATCACCAGAGCGCAAGCTAAAATTATGGCTGCCAATAAAGCCAGAGGACAACTTGAAGCCGAAAAGAATGCTACCAGAATCGCATTGGAGAAAGCGAGAAAAGAATCTGCAGCTCTAACCGCCATGCAAGAACGTATCGCCCTGGAATCAGCCGCACTGGAAGCTGCCGCAGCCAGAGAAGCTGTTGAGACAATGGCAAAAGAAGCACTGTTTGCCCGTTCTCAAGCGGATAAAGAAGCAACCGCCGCAGCTACTGTAAGAATACGGGCAGAGATTGCCGCTGCAGAGCATTCCCGCAACAATATAGCCTCCACCACAAGAAATCAATTGCCACGCAGTTCAAAGTCAACCCCCGCAGCCGCAGCTTCTCTTTCCGGCACATCCACAAAACGTAGTATCACAGCTTAAGCTGATAGTTAATCAATATAACGAAATATGCTTCTAAACCATTCTCAGGTTAACCTGAGAATGGTTTAGAAGCATAAAAGTAAAAAATCTCCGGAAAATCCAGGGCGATTCCTTTGCAAATTATCTGAACGCTCTGACAGATATTTCTGTATAGAAAAAATTTGAGCCTCCATCAGCTTCTCCAAATGCAGTCAGTTGTCTATTTTTTACAAATCCTCCATTCATAAAACGCGAATACCCTATCGTGATATCAACTAGAGGGGCCAGTTTGTAGTTAATACGAGCGTTAATCGATTGTCCGATAAAATCTCCACTCTGGCCGGTACTGTCACGATTAAAGACGGTAGGGGTCGCAACATTCATCAGATTGTTAAAACGATCGGTAGTGCTTGCCAGCCAGAACCAGCTGTAACCGCCATCTATGAATACATCTTTGTGCAGCGAAAATTCAAACAATAGCTTGGGCGCCTTAACGTTTTCCATAATAAGATAATCATCGGGTGACCATGGACGAGCAAACCCAAAGAATCGTTCAAAACGATTGTCAGTATTGTCATTTGGATTACGATCGCCGCTTACAAAACCATAGAAAGCGCTCAATCTTGGCTTCCAATCATGTTTAAGGGAATATCCTACTTCCAATAAATATGACCAAGCCGATTTCTTCCTACCATTATCCTGACCAAACTGGTAAATCGCGCCAAGTTCGAAATCAATGCCGGTATTTGGTACGACCCCGTAAACACGTATGGCAGGAGAGTAGATGTCTCGCTCAGCTTGTCGACCATACCTGTCATCTTACTTTAGGCCCATGAAATAAGGCTGTACTGTCATTACATCAGACCATTTACGCCAATGCCCTACAGCGCCATAGAACCACTGGTCTTTGCTGCGTTCATCAAATTCATTAATGTTTACGGATGACTGGTTGCATTCCCCATGCATCCAGCTCCCAATCATTTAATTCTTGTCCGAAAGTGACACGAAAGCCTTCAAAATTATTGGTGGTATTACGCCATTGATAGTTGCCCAGCAAGCGCCGGTCTACTGGAGTTGTCCCAATTTGACGGACATTTTTTTCATGGAGTCGAGAGAGTCTCGACCTGTGAAAGCGAATTGTAGTCTATCGCGATTTGATTTTTCTCATTCAGTTTTCTCTCAAAATTGTTTGGTGATAAGTATCCCAGTCCAGAATGCCTGCGAGTGGGGTTGTACCATGACTCGATCCAGGTGAATATGGCCAGCCTTGCTTCAGTTTTATTTTTCCAGGAGCGCCTATCGATCAATTCACATTCTAGGCTGGCAAAAAAGCTTTCAGCCATCGCATTGTCGTAAGCATCCCCCACACTGCCCATGGAGGGACGCACACCCATTTCCCTGCATCGCTTGCCGAACTCAACACTGGTGTATTGACTACCCTGATCGCTGTGGTGAATCACTTTGCCCGGTTTACGAGTGATTAACGCCATGTTCAACGCACTGATCACCAGACTTGCTGTCATGGTTTCGCCGAAAGACCAGCCCACTACCTTACGGCTGAATACATCGATGACCACGGCTAGGTACAAAAACCCTGCCCAGGTAGGAATGTAAGTCATGTCCGCAACCCATAGTTGATTGATGCTAGCTGCCTTGAAATGACGTTGCACTAAATCCGGTGCAGGGTGGTCACGCTTATTCCGATGAGTCGTGATCACAAAGCCTCGCCTGCGACTCACTCCTTTAATTCCAGCTTCACGCATCAACCTGCCTACGCGCTTATGATTGACCCTGACTCCACGATCGGCTAACTCAACGGTAATGCGGGGGCGGCCATACGTACCATCGCTTGTACGGTATATAGCCATGATCTGCTCGATCAGTCGACAGTTGGTAATGGCCCGTCGGCTGGGTGTGCGTTTTGCCCAGTCATAGTAACCGCTGTGCGATACACCAAGTGTTTCACATAGAACACGAGCCGGAAATTGAGCCCGGTTTGCCTTGATTAATTGGTACACCTTCCCCATCAATCCGTGTTGTTTGCAAACCAGGCCGTAGCCTTTGCCAATATGTCACGCTCCATCTCCACACGCTTGAGCTTCTTACGCAATTCCAGCAGTTCCTGCCGTTCGTTGGCACTCAAGGAAACAACACTCGATGTTGCAGCGAAAGCAATTGTCTGGCTTGATCTAATTGGTACACCTGCTGCTCGACACCAGGTTTGTATCGAAGTGTAGTGGCAACCAAATTCCTTGGATAATTGCTTGGGGCATTTGCCTAATGCTACCAATTCCACCATCTGCTGACGAAACTCCGGTGGGTAAGCAGGTTTGTAGTTTTGTGTCATATTTCTTCTCCTTTAAACAGAACATAATGTGTCCGTTCAAAGGGGGCAACTCCAGACTCGGGATGAGTGGAATAACTACGAGCACGCTGAAAATAGGTTCTCTTTCTTGCAATTTCTGATTCTGCGGTTACCGCATGAGCGGCTGATTGAGTTGTCGGCTGATCTGCAGACACCTGAATAGAGTTAGTAGATATTGCACTTAAAATCGCCGTGTGTAACAAAAACCAAAGAAAATTCACTTTATTCCCCTAAGTGAACTCTCCGCCACTACGGTTAAGCAACTGATATCTTATTGTTATTTAAACTCCTATTTTTAGGTCAGCATTATGTCATCGTTTCTGGACTAGTCTGATCTTAATTGTCGGATCAGGAATTAATTAAGCCGGAAAAGTGCCCTACACTTGGGTATTTATAATGAGTACTTAGTATTATTGACTATTTACTGCTGTTCCTTCGGTCGGTACCGAAAATTTTACCTAGCGAAGTAAACATTCATGTTTAATACAAGTTTAGGATATTAAGGCGAGGTACGCTTGATGTATATTGACCAAACTATTATTATTTATAGGATAATCAATTAGATGAACTGCAACTATTGCTTAGAACTTCTACGTATTTCTATTAGATTGACTGGATGAATCAAACTGAAGAGAAGTTAAGCTTTCCTGGATTAATTTTACAATATATTGAAATAAGATAGATTATAGGATTGAAGCAAGTACTTCGATCCATTGAACCAGGCAGTTTATTATGTGCCGGCCAGAACCTTGATTAATATATTTAGATACAAAATTATCTCTAGGATCATATTTTTATTCCGGAATGAAAATACATGATTATTGTTATCTCACCGGCCAAAACGCTGGATTTTGAAACCCCGCCCATCACTCAGGAATATACGCAACCCGTTTTTCTCGATGACTCGGCCGAGCTGATCAGCGCGCTCCGAAAACTGGAACCGCAGCAAATCAGTCAGTTGATGTCGATCAGTCCCAAACTGGGAATTTTGAATTCAAACCGCTATTACGCCTGGAATCGTCCGTTTACGTTGGAAAATTCAAAACAAGCGATCCTTGCATTCAAAGGGGATGTTTATACTGGACTGGATGCTGAAACTATGACTACGGCGGAATTGGCTTTTGCTCAGGATCATTTGCGCATTTTATCGGGGTTATATGGCGTGTTGCATCCGCTGGATTTGATGCAACCTTATCGGCTGGAAATGGGTACGCAATTTAAGAATTCGCGCGGCAAAAACTTGTACGAGTTCTGGGGAGATAAAATCAGTCAGGCACTGAATCAGGATCTGAAGAAACAGAAGGATAGTATTCTGATCAACCTGGCATCCCACGAGTATTTCCAATCCACACATATGGGGAAACTGGAAGCGCGTATCATTACACCTGTTTTTAAAGACGAAAAAAATGGAATTTATAAAATCATTAGCTTTTATGCCAAGAAAGCCAGAGGTATGATGAGTCGCTATATCATCCGGAACAGACTCACAAATCCCGAAGCTATTAAAAAATTTGATGTTGCAGGTTATCAATTTGACGCAAAAGGCAGCAATCAAGATGAGTGGATCTTCACTCGCGCAGAATCGAAAGCAGCGTGATTGGCGACACACACTGTCAAAGGCCTCCGGCAGGAAAATACTATGATCACCAACTCATTCATTGAACGGGCTAAAAAATACGTGAGATTATCCAACGATCACGATCTCTCGGGCATAAAATGCTTATTTGCTGATGATGCCACCTACCACTCCGAGTATTTCGGTACATATCAGGGTAGCGACGCGATTCATGCCATGATGACCAGCTTTTTTGCCCGCTTTCCCGATGCACACTGGGAAATCACTGAGTATCGCAACAACAAACAAAATGGTGCTGAATTCACATTTGTCATGACTGGAACGGATATTTCTACCGGCGAACCGGTGAGACGGCATGGACTGGAACGCATCTACTTCACTTCGACGGGGCTAATTCAGCATATCGCGGTTTGCAAGCCCGAGCAGTAGTTTGGTAAAAACGGGAGCATACACAGGACCTCAATCGTGCATCCAGTTGGATACCCTTATCTTCCGGCACGATTGGAGCTTCCCGATTAAAGCGGAAACACCACGTAAAAAAGCTAATTTTCCCAATGGAAACCATTAGATAAAAAACAGGGTTTCCCCAATATACTCACTACATCAAGTTCATTATTATGACAGTCATCAATTTATTACTGGAGGAACTGATCGTGAAAACACAAAAATTCTTTGCATTAATCTCTGTTTTGGCATTCAGCTTAACTGTTTCATCAGCATTCGCAGTAGAAGGTATTGATGACAACGATCATGCCACATTAGCACAATATTATGAAAATGTTGCTAAGGAAACCGAAGCAAAATTACAGAAAAATAAAGCGGCACTTGAAGAATACGAAGCGCATTCTTATTCCTATGGCAGACGAGGCCAGGATTTCAAATCGCATACAGCGGCAAATATTCGTGAATATGAAGCAGTGTTGGCAGAAAGCCTGAATAATGCAGACCTGCACAAAAGAATAGCGATGGAGCAAGGTAGTCCAGCAGTCAACAAGGCTCAACTTAATCTCAACCCAAATACATCAATTATTAGATAATCTCGCAGCACTCCATTAGGATCTACAATAAGCCCAGTCAAAAAAGCCATCGATTTATCGATGGCTTTTTTATTCCGATAACAGCATCTCCGTAGCCGTAATAATAAAAACTCATAATTTTCCCTATCCATATGTAATTGGCACTATATTAAAATTCCTGCTTATCCCGCGATATAACTGAGCATCCCGCAACACACATAAAAAAACGTAGCACCTTCGCTCCACTGCTTCAATCTCATACAGCATGATTGACGCGCCTCCGCCACTCCGGCATGATGCAAATTCTTTGATGCCACAGCGTCTCTCGCAGACCTCTCATCGCTACAATTCGAATTTTATGACCATTACTCCCAATCGCGAGTGGGCTTTGATTGTCGGCCCGTTGCTTGCAATCACTATATTCTTTGCGATGTCTCGGTTTGGTTGGGAGGAATACGCCTGCTGGACCGGAGCTGTGGCCATTTTGTGCGTAGTTTGGTGGATTTTTGAACCGATCCCGATTCCCGCCACATCGATTATTCCGTTAGCGTTTTTCCCACTCCTCGGGGTATTGCCGCAGGAAAGAATAGCCATGGCGTATGGTAACGAGCTGATTCTATTGATGCTCGGCGGTTTTATCTTGTCAGCAGCAATGGAGCGTTCTGGTGCCCATCGACGCATTGCGCTCGGAATGGTCAGCCTAGTTGGCGGTGTCAGCAGCCGCCGCATTGTGCTGGGATTTATGGTAGCTTCTGCCGCGTTAAGCATGTGGATCTCAAACACTGCAACAACGTTGATGATGCTGCCGATTGCACTGGCGGTCATTACGCAGAGCCCCGACAAGAAATTAGCCATCCCTTTGCTATTGGCAATTGCTTACGGTAGTAATATCGGTGGCCTGGGAACACCGATTGGCACACCGCCAAACTTGGTTTTCATGCAACAGTATGAGAATTTCACCGGAACGGCAGTAAGCTTTTCACAATGGATGAGCAGGGGATTACCCGTCGTAGTGATCTTTATCCCGATTGCCGGACTATGGCTCACGCGCACGCTGGATTATCGCGGTGCATTGGTAATTCCTCCGGCAGGTGATTGGCGTCCCGAAGAACGCCGCGTGCTAATCATTTTTGGCTTGACCGCTTTGGCATGGATTACGCGCCTTGAACCCTTCGGCGGCTGGAGCACCTGGTTTGATCTCAAAGGAGCGAATGATGCGATTGTCGCTTTAATTGCAGTAGTAATTTTGTTTCTGGTACCCAACGGTCGTGGTGGCAAGCTGCTCGATTGGCAAACCGCAGAGAAAGTTCCTTGGGGCATTCTGATTTTGTTTGCCGCAGGTATTTCCATTGCCCAGGCCTTTGTCGAATCCGGACTATCCCGCGCAATTGGCGATCAGTTGGCGATTCTTGCCAGCTTGCATCCACTGGTCATTATTGCTGTCATCGCACTGAGTGTGACTTTTCTTACTGAAACCACAAGTAATACCGCTACCACCATATTATTGATGCCGATCCTGGCTCCGGCTGCACTAGCGGCAGGCATTGAGCCAAGCCTGTTGATGGTTCCCGCTGCGATGAGCGCGAGCTGCGCCTTTATGCTACCCGTTGCCACCGCACCAAACGCCATCGTCTTTGGCAGTGGTCATATTCCTATGGCCTATATGGTGAGAGAGGGAATAGTATTGAATTTTATCGGCGCTATAGTGATTACAGTGGTATGTTATTTATTAGTTGCATAAAGAACCCGAAGCCTGAATGAATAATACGGGAAATATTGGAGTTAGTAGAAATAGCCTTCGGATAATACCCACGCCTTCCATCCGGCCAGACATAATAGGGTAAAGAATGCAGCCAGTAAATCATCGAACATAACGCCAAATCCGCCTTTAAGATGATTATCGTAATAGCGGATGGGCTGGGGTTTAACGATATCGAACAGACGAAACAAGGCAAAAGCGGCTAATTGCCACGCCCAGTGATCCGGAGTGAAGTACAGCACCAAAAGAAATGCCACCGTTTCATCCCATACCATGCCGCCGTGATCGGGATCTCCCAGTGCCTTACCGGTAATACCGCAAGCCCAGATACCTAAGATAAAGAAAACATCAATCAGCAACAAAAAATAAATAGGACTGAGATAATGATTAAGTAGAGAAAATAACGGGAAAGCAACCAATGTTCCCACTGTTCCCGGCGCCACAGGGCTTAATCCCGCTCCGCCGGAGAATGCAATCATATAAGCGGGGTGACGGTAAAGGAAATCCACATTCGGCCGGGATGATACGGGTGAAGCACTGGATGAGTTGTGAATATCAGGATCTGAAATGGTCATAGCCTGGGGTTTCCAATGTCATTGCGTTTCCCTGCGCATCTTTCACACTTAGACCTTCTCCTGGATAAATCTCGCCGATGCGGGTAAGCGGTATAGCCAACTCGGTGGAAAGCATTTCAATTTTCCGGCGATTTATTTTTGGTGCCGTAAAGCATAACTCGTAATCATCACCACCAGCCAGCAGACAATTCATTACTACGGATTGCTGACGATACTTTGCCAATACTGAAGAGCAAGGTATATCAGTCATATTAATCCAGGCTGCTTTTCCGGAGGTCGCCAAAATATGACCTAAATCCGCCATTAATCCATCAGAAATATCGATGGCACTATGTGCCAGGCCGATCAAGCGTTGGCCAAGTTCTACCCTGGCAGTCGGCGTCAATAGCGCTGGCAGACATTGTTCAATTTCAGCGGGATGCAAAGTTAATTGCCCCAATTCATGTTGCAGTGCCAAAGCCGCATCGCCTATTTTACCGGAAACCCAAATATCATCATCCAACTTAGCGTCGCTTCGGCGTAGCGCTTTACCTGCTGCAACCTCACCAATAATTTGTATCCCGATATTCAGCGCTCCGGCGGTAGTGTCTCCGCCGATCAACTCAATGTGATACAAATCAGCCAAGGCAAAGAAACCATCACTAAATCCGGATAACCAAGCAATATTCTGCTTCACCAGATCTTCAGGCAATGTCAGGGTTAGCAATACCCAACGTGGCTTAGCGCCCATTGCCGCCATATCGGACAAATTAACTGCGAGGGATTTATATCCGAGCTTGTAAGGATCGGTGTCAGGAAAGAAATGTTTGCCACGTACCAACGTATCCGTTGAAATGGCAAGCTCGATTCCCGTCGTTGGTGCAATGAGCGCCGCATCGTCACCAATTCCCAGCACTGCGTCTGATACAGAACGCCTGAAATAACGGTGGATAATATCGAATTCTGAGCACATGCTGGAGAATCACACGCGATTTTTAGTCGCCTTTTGCATTTGAATTTCAATGCTACGCAATTGAGCAGCCAATTTATCCAACACACCGTTGACGTATTTATGCCCGTCACTCCCCCCGTAGGTTCTGGCTAATTCAATCGCTTCATTAAGAATGGCACGATAAGGAATTTCCGGATGGTGGATGAGTTCGAAAGTACTCAATAATAAAATTGCAAACTCTACCGGACTCAGTTCATCGAAGGAACGATCCAAGCAAGGCCGGATAATCTTTTCCAACTCGTCAACCTGTTGCAACGCACCTTGCAGCACATGAGTAAAATGCTTTTCGTCGACATGTCTGAATTCCTCGGATTCACGCAACTGCTGTTCGATAAAATTCGTTGTACCGCCCGCAGTCCGCCATTGATATATGCCCTGCAATACAAATTCACGCGCAATCCTGCGACGGCTTTTATATTTCTCCGCTTTTTTTTCTGTGGGAGAGTTTGTATCAGGAAGTGAGCCGCTCATATATCGACTTCATCAATTTTGATATGTAAATTGGCCACTTCCAGTGCAACCTGAGCAGCCTCCATACCTTTAGCGCTCATCCGGGCAATTGCCTGATCTTCATTATCGGTCGTCAATATGCCATTGGCGATAGGAATCTCAGCTTCAAGCTGCACCATGAGCAAACCACGTGCGGATTCATTGGCAACGACTTCGAAATGATACGTATCGCCCCGTATCACTGCACCCAGTGCGATCAGTGCATCAAACTGATCGGACATGGCCATTCTTTTGATCGTGAGCGGAATTTCCAATGCACCAGGCACGGTTACGATGAGAATATTTGAATCCTGCATGCCATTTTTTTTCAGCTCTGCGGTACAAGCACTCAGAAGCCCTTCACCAATATCAATATTAAAGCGGCTCATGACAATACCAACACGTAAATCCGACCCATCCAGATTCGGCTCAAATTCAAGAATATCGTCATAATACGGCATCACAAGCTCCTGTCTATCTAGTATAAGGATTACTATTGATTAATAAAAATTTAAAGTTTATTGATTGTGTGTCTCAGCGTAACCCGTCACTTCCAATCCAAATCCTGTCACGCTGGGCATTTTTCTTGGAGCCGCCATTAAGCGCATTTTTCCTACGCCGAGATCTTTAAGTATTTGAGCGCCAATACCATGATCGCGCAAATCTGTTTTAATCGCGGTGGAAAAATGAGGTTCCTGCAATTGAATACGCTCGATCAGTCTGGCCGAACTTTCTTTCCGATGCAACAGTACGATAACACCATGCCCTGCTTCAGCAATCAATTTCATCGCCGCATGGATACTCCAGGAATGCGTGCTGTCATGAATATCCAACAAATCGATGACCGACAATGGTTCATGCACGCGCACCAATGTTTCAGTCGCGAGATTTATTTGACCTTTGACCAATGCCAAATGTGTCATATGCGTTATCTCATCACGGTAGGCTGCTAGCTGAAATTCGCCATGCAAAGTTTGAATGGCTCGCTCAGCAACGCGAGTGACCAAGCTTTCTGTTTGATTGCGGTATTGGATTAAATCCGCGATCGCGCCAATTTTGAGCTGATGCTTATGCGCAAATGCCATAAGATCCGGTAATCGCGCCATATCGCCGTCTTCTTTCAGAATTTCACAGATTACCGAAGCCGCGCCCAAACCCGCCATCCTGGCCAAATCACAACCCGCCTCGGTGTGTCCGGCACGCATCAACACCCCACCCTTCTGAGCCATCAACGGAAAAATATGCCCTGGTTGTACAATATCTTCTGGCTTTGCATCTTTCTTAACTGCGACTTGAATAGTTCGTGCACGATCCGCCGCCGAAATGCCCGTTGTAACACCGCTAGCTGCTTCGATAGAAAGTGTAAAATTCGTACCCAGCGGCGCACGATTAGACGATACCATCAAAGGAAGATCCAGTTGATGGCATTTCTCTTCGGTTAAGGTCAAACATATCAGTCCGCGGCCATAGGTAGCCATGAAATTGATGGCTTCCGGTGTTACAAAATCCGCTGCGAGAACCAGGTCGCCTTCATTCTCCCGGTCTTCCTCGTCAATCAGGATAACCATTTTACCCAACTTTAGATCGGCAATGATCTCCTGAATCGCACTGATACTCATATTCACTTTTTCCGAAGTACGTTAAATGTTTAACAACTTTGCTACATAGCGTGCCAACATATCAGTTTCCAGATTTACATGCATTCCCGGCACAAGCTCACTTAACATGGTCATCGCTAAAGTATGCGGAATAAGATTGATAGAAAATTCATCTCCTTCAACCTGATTAACCGTCAGACTCACACCATTCACTGTAATCGAACCTTTATGTGTCAGGTACCGCAATATTGAATCCGGTGCCCGAATAATCAATTCACAACTCTCTCCTGCGGGTTCAAATTTAACTACGAGACCAATCGCATCCACATGACCGCTAACCAGGTGGCCACCCAATCGGTCTGACAAGCGTAAAGCCTTCTCCAGATTGACGCGTATGCCGGTCTGATTAAACCCTTCAGTGCAGCTTAGCGTTGCTTGCGAAACATCCACGGAAAATTTACCAACGACCAATGAAGTAACCGTGAGACAAACACCGTTCACAGCTATGCTATCACCGACCTTAACATCACTCAGATCCAGCTCTCCTGTAGAGATACACAGGGATAAGCCATTATTACCATGGCCAATAATGGGCCGGATTTGAGTTATTTCACCCACCGCTTGTATGATTCCGGTAAACATCTCGCTATGTGCTTGGTTTGAATGACAGAAAAGGTGGTACGAATTGTGAATCAATGTTCGTTCAATAATCCGTCCGCTAGAGTTTCTGCAAGTATACCTTGCTGGAATTGTAAATACTTATCTCTGGAAAATTTTTACCTGAAGTCAAATTATTGGTCGACTGACGCTCGGGCTCCAATAAATAGAACAACAGGGAATTAATAGCCTAACGGAATATCATTTTCCGCGGCTCGTCAGGATATAAGAATTTGACCCTATCATTCTGGTTATGCTTGCAGCCAATAAAAAGACCGCGCAGGGCAGATTAAGCTTTCATCTGCTACATGCAAGGTTTCTCCACTCAATAAATCTCTGATTAACTCGTACTGAAAGAAACCCATGTGTTGAAGTGGAGGAAGCTTTAAGGGTTGCGGTTCATCATCGAAATTTCCAACCACCAGGACTCGCGGACTGTTATTAATTTGATCAAATCGTGAAAATACAAAAAGATGGGGATTGTCCACATTCAATAATTCGCGATTGTTTCTATCTGCAAAAGCTGGTATCTCTTTGCGCACAGCAATCATTTTCTTCACCGCGCAAAAAATGCTGTATTCGACCGTTCCCGGTTGTGTCCTTAACATTGCTCTATTCCAGTCCATTTTGGGACGATGCGCCCAACGGTTATCTGTACTCTTTGATTCATCATCAAGATAGGAATCATCATTGAGCGTACCGATGGCATCTCCATAATAAAGCATCGGAATACCGCCAAAAGAAAGGATCATTCCGTGTAACAGGAGAATAATTTTAATAGCCGTACTCGTCGCATTAGCGTCATTATTCACCAGTGCGTGCTTAAGCCCCGCGAGCGAAGCCAGCGATCCTGAAATACGTGCATCGCCCGTCTCCAAGTTTCTTCCAAAAGCGAGTCCTGCTGCCAGTGACCCTTCAAAATTTCCAGTAAAATAATCAATTAGGAAACGTCTGTGCGACAACGGCTCATACCCGGCAGAGACAATATCCGCATCACTGAATCCCAAACCAATATCATCATGGCTACGTGCGTAATTGAGCCAAGTGGCTCGCTCCAGTTTCTGAGGAATATTCTGTATACCGATATTGAGGAGTATGGCTTTTTTTGTCGCAACAGCATCCCACAACAACGCCATATAAGTTGCATTGTAGGCAATCTCACACTCTTTCGCATTGATAGCATCCTCACCGAAATACTTAATAATCTCGGTAGGTGAGACTATGGCTTCCGCAATAAACAACACACCCGGAGCAGTAACTTGACAACAATCTTTCATGAGCTGCAGGATCAGATGCGCTTCCCGCTCATTCTGGCAGGAACTGCCTATTTTTTTCCACAGAAATGCTACTGCATCCATCCGGAGAATATCAGCGCCATGATTGGCCCAAAACAAAATAATGTCGAGCATTTCTATCAGCACTGCCGGATTCTGATAATTCAAATCCCACTGATAGTGGTTAAATACAGTCATTGCCCACTTACCCATTTTTTCATCCCAGGTGAAGTTACCCGGCGCGGTTTCCGGAAAAACTTCCGGCATTGACTCTTCATAGATGTCCGGAATCGACCGGTCGTCAAAAATAAAATAGTAATCCTGATAGGTCTTATCGCCCTCGCGCGCTCGCTCGGCCCATTCGTGCTGATCGGAGGTATGATTCACCACCACATCCAGCACTAGCAACATATCGCGCTTTTTCATGCTGGCTACCAATTTATCAAAATCCTTAAAGGTCCCGAAGCGGCAATCGATCTTGCGATAATCTCTTACGGCATAGCCACCATCGCTCTTGCCTTGAGGGCAATCACAAATAGGCATGATATGAACCAAGTTGACCCCCAATTCCTGCAGGTAATTTAATCTTGAGAGCATACCCTTCAGATTGTCGGCGTATCCATCGCAGTACAGTGCCATACCTACCCATTTTTGGCTTAAAAACCAGTTGTGATCCTTCTCCCGTTCCAGATCCATTTTTCTTAGATGGCTTGGCCGATTGACGTATTGACGCATAAGCGTTTCCACCAGATTGCGCAGATGCTCTTTGAAATCCGGACGATTCCCGTAAAGTGTATGAAATAGAGAATAAATTGCGTAGAAATTCGCACCCAGGCGCGTATAAAAGAGTTGCAGATTTTGCGGCTTTGATTTTTGCCTCAATTCAACCAAAATATCATTTAGCAATGAATGCGAAATCTGTTCATACATGATTTTATATACCTGAAATTATCATTGATCCGTAGTCCGCCAACCATAGTGCGCCAGCCCTTCCAGAATACCATCCGCCTGATGGCCGCAAGCAAAGTATATTCGTTCCATGCCCCGCAATTGCTCAAGTTCCATACCGTGATTGCCAACTACTATACCCAGCGTATCACCCAGCAGCATCTCCTTATCATTACCGGAGTCGCCGACGACCAGAAAATTCTCCAGAGGCAGTTCCCACTTATAGGCCAAATAACGGATGGCATGCCCCTTGGAAGCACGTACCGGCAACACATCCAGGAACTTGTCATGCGAATAAATAAGCCGTGCATGTAAACGATGTTCCCGCAGTAACCGGTAAAGCTCTTGCAGCGAAGGCATCTTCTCTGATGCCACGTTATAACTCAGTTTGAATTTACGTTGATTTCCAGCCGATTGAAGCGTCAACCCCGGAATGTCGGACAATACCTGCTCCAGAGCTTCCCGCCGCCACAAATGCGCGATCCGATTCGCCCAGCCTATATCCGGTTGAAGCTTATAGCTATAATTAATTTCGCTACCAACCGAAGTAATTAATACATTGGGAATGGGAACCCGTGCATTTTTGAGCACATTGACCGCGCTTTCCAAAGAACGCCCTGTCGCAATACCGAAGACAATTGACCCCGCATGATTCTTCAACCAGGTAATCAGTTGCTGCAATCCGCTCTTATTGCCTATCAGGGTGTTGTCTATATCGCTGATCAGTGCTTTGCGCGCCAACGGCATGGGCGATTTGCCATCTTGCATGGTAAACGCAATCTGACGACGCATGCGTTTACGATCGCGGCGCAACAACTTGCGCACCTCTTTTACGTATTTGTTTACGTGAGCATCCCAGCTATAATGACGACGCGCACCTGCCACACCATTTTTTGCCCACAATCGCCACTGCTGTTTATCCGATAGCGCGCTGTCAAGCGCAAAAGCAATGGCGGTTGAATCTAATGGGTTTACCAGCAGGCCGTTGCAACAATTGGCCACAATATCTCGTGGCCCCCCATCTTCCGTAGCCACAAAAGGCAAGCCGCTAGCAGCGGCTTCAATCAGGGTTAAACCGAAAGGCTCGGTTAATGCAGGATTGACAAATACGCCGCGACGACGCGCAGCAAGACGATATAACTCCGGAACATCTTCAGCGTTGTGATGCTTGGGTATTGCAACCCTACCCCATAAATCATAGCGATCAATATCCAGCAGCAGCTCCCTCAGAATTTTTTGTGATGCTTCATCGAGTTCGCGTATATCGTCGCGATTGCCTGCAACAATAACCAGATTGGCCTTTTCTTGTAATACTGAACTGCTCCCGTAAGCATCGATCAGCCCTTTAAGATTCTTATGAATCGCAGGACGGCAGATTGCAAGTATCATCGGCTTGGCAGGATCAGACAGAAATTTATCCACCATATGCGTGACATTGGAATTAATTTTTCTGCGCCCCGGTGGTGAGAAACGAGCAATATCGGTGCCCGGAGGAATTACGACAAAACGGGCACTTGCGTGATTGTGATACATCCCATACTGCTCGGTAACTTCCTGTCTGGTGCTCGTAATCACCATGGCAACGTTAACCAGCAAATCCTCTTCTGCCGTGATACGGCGCTCAAAATTGAATTGTCGTTCAATAGCGGTTTTTTTTCGCCCGCTTGCCAACAAACGGGATTGCTTGGGACGTCCCAATGAATGGCCTGTATGTATTTGCGGTATGCCCAGAAGCTGCGATAATTGCTGCCCCACATACCCGGCATCCGCGTAATGGGTGTGTATCAGGTCCGGCAATCGGCCTTGCTGGCGCAAAAAATGCAAACTGCGATCCACCAGCTGATCGAGGTGAAGCCATAACAGTTCCTTTCGCACATAGTGCGACGGACCGAAAGGCAGACGCAAAATACGCGCACCATTACCGATATCTTCAACGGGCTGCGAATAATCTGACGATAGCGCAGGGTCTATGATCAGCCGAGTCAACAAATCTACTTGTCCGATCTCGCGATGGCGGGCCAATGCACGCATCAACTCCACTACATACGTGGTTTGCCCCCCGGTGTCGGCATCACGCCCTAGCTCCATATTTTTTCCCCTGATCAATCCATGCGGACTAATCATCAGAATATACAAGGCATTCTCATTATTGTTCCAATCCATCGTTATCTGTTCCAATCCGCAATAAACGGTTCATAAAAATCAGAAGCATCAGGAATAGCTCCTCGTATTTCGCACAAAGCTGCAGCAAAGGCATTAGCGCGCGATAAGGTAAGCTTAATAGGCCATTTGCGCAAAAGCCCAAGGATATACACAGCAGCAAAACCATCCCCGGCACCGACTGTATCCATCACAGGGCGTGAAGATATCAATCCATTTATATTGCTTACTTTGCCATCTTTATCGAGTTGCCAAGCACCTTCTTCGCCACAGGTAATCAGTATGCTATCCAAGTCAAACTGCTTAAGCAACGCCGCGGCTTTTTGTTCTCGGTTTATACCGGTTAGCCCAAAAAGTAGTGCCAATACATCCAATTCTTCCTGATTTATTTTAATCAGGTTTGCATGTATCAAAGAATACTCTAGGGTGTGCAAGTCATACCAAGGCTTACGTAAATTGATATCCAGTAAACAGGGTACCTTGCCTTGATTACTGAGAAACAATGTTACCAGGGCATGAGCGGATATTGCGTTGCGCTGCGCCAAGGTACCAAAGTAAATTAATTGCGGACACGTGGCCAGAGAAATGCTATGCGACATACCTGCATGGATAAAGTCATAAGCCTGTCCGGGTAAAATTTCAAAACGATGCCCACGATCTTCCAAATGAACCATGACTTGGCCAGTCGGGTGTAAATCATCACGCTGTATACCGCAATCATCCATCCCCGCATCTTTGATCTGAGCAAGCAGTTCGTGGCCGAGTTCGTCATTTCCGATACGCGATATTAATACCGGATGCAGACCCAATGCTTTCAAGTGACGCGCAACATTAAACGGAGCACCGCCAAACACTCTTCGGTCATCGAATATGTCTGCCAGAACTTCCCCGAATAATATTATTGTTTCTGATCTGATAGAGGTCATGGCTACCCACCACTTTCTTGGTTTAATTTCATAGCTAAATCCTGAGGCTCACTTTGGAGCGAAACAACCCATAATGAAAATGCTTCAGGCAATACAGCTTTTTGAGACTACTGAAAATAGCTATGCTTCTTGTGGATAAAAAATAGCATTCTGTGCGGCACAGAAATTGCCAAGGAGCATCCTTTACACCTTACCATACCCAACGCGCAAATAGGAAATCATCAATAAATCGATCGAGAACTCTCACAGGGATAGAAAAATAACTGACGCACACCGTGTTTGCGAAGCAAACACCAGATTAGTGGCTTTTGACGAGATTTGGCGCGCCCAACACGATTCGAACGTGCGACCCCCGCCTTCGGAGGGCGGTACTCTATCCAACTGAGCTATGGGCGCTCTGATAAAAAAACGGGTTAAATATTTGCCGAGCGACAGAATAACCGCTTTTATTACTCCCGTCCAACCGGGATTGTGCAGGGTATAACAATCCTATGTAGCAGAAGCACCAAAATTAATGTTTTTCCCATCCGCTCACTCAGAATGTTTTGTTTCTACTTCAGCAGAAGCTGGAAAAATTTTAACAGTTTTTACAATCCGATTTTTAGTTTGAATAACTTCCATTGGATAACCAGCTATATTAAGACCCGTGCCTGCTTCGGGAATATCTTCAAAAAATTCTAAAATTAATCCATTGAGAGTTTTCGGTCCATCTAGCGGAAACTGAAAATCAAGCTTGCGATTCAATTCGCGCAACAATGTTCTTCCTTCGACAATAATACTGCCATCTTCCTGCTTCAGAAAAGTATTGGTTTGGGTGGGCGCTTGCGTGGTAAATTCGCCAATAATTTCTTCAATGATATCTTCCAATGTGATCAACCCTATCCATTCCCCATATTCATCAACGACTAATCCCACTCTTTTCTGGTTTTCCTGAAATAGCTGTAGCTGTGAAAATAATGAAGTACCCGAAGGAATGAAATAAGGTTTGCGCATCACTTTTTCCAAAGTGGAAGCTGTGATTTTGCCTCCTTGCATTTGATTCAACACCTTACGCACATGCACAAGACCCACAATATTATCCATGCGTTCACGGAAAATTGGCAAGCGCGTGTGATGACAAGTTAACAATTGCGCATGAATAAGCTCATCATCAGCATTTAGATCAATCGCCTCAATTTGGTTGCGTGGAACGATGACATCATCAACTGTAATTTGTTCAAGATCAAACAGATTCAACAACATGTTTTGGTGTTTACTCTGTATAAAATGCCCTCCCTCCAGCACCAGCATCCTAAGTTCTTCCGTGCTTATTTTTTGCTCCAGCTCCGTACTTTGTGGCTTCAACCGAAACAGGATTAATAATCCACTAACAAACAAATTTACAAACCACACAATGGGGTAAAAAATAATCAGTAGAGGCGTCAACACATAACTTGCTGCTAGAGCGATACGCTCGGGATAAGCAGCGGCAATGACTTTGGGGGTAATTTCGCTAAATACGAGGATGGCAAAGGTTACTGCTATTGTTCCCATAAACAGCGCAAACTCATCCTGCACAAAAAGTGTAGCAATAATAACCGCCACCAGCGTTGCAGAAGCGGTATTCAGTAAGTTATTTCCGAGTAATATGACGCCCAATAGCCGATCCGTTTTTTCAAGCAATTTTACCGTTAATCTAGCGCCACGGTGACCTTGCTTGGCAAGATGTCTTAATCGATAGCGGTTAATCGCCATCATACTGGTTTCGGATAACGAGAAAAAACCTGACACAATCAATAAGATCACCAATGTAATCAACATGATGTGCAATGGCATATCATCCAAGAAGCACCTCTACTTGAAATAATGAATTGATAGTAATTTTTAACAAACTTTTGTTATTCTGAATTTAAACGGACGTTTGTCAATAAAAAAAATAATAATTCATCGTATTCATCTTATAAACTCATATACATCAACGATCAAAATTTGAATAGCAGCGCAATTCATAATAGTTTAGTTCCGAGAATTTGTTCCGCACTTGTAAGCCAATTGATTTATAAAGCGTTAGGATGAAGTTTTCTTCCTAATTCCAAATCTTATGTCTGACAGCTTTAATTCCAATGATAACGGTATAAAAGATATCAAGTTTCTGGAAATTAAGCACCTGAACGGCCCGAATATTTGGACTTATTATCCTGTGCTTGAAACAATAGTTGACATTGGTGAACTGGAAGACTTTCCTTCCGATAAGATTCCAGGTTTTTATGACCGCCTATTACAATGGCTCCCAACCTTAATTGAACACCGCTGCAGTTATGAAGAACGCGGAGGTTTCTTGCGTCGAGTAAAGGAAGGTACTTGGCCGTGCCATATTCTTGAGCACGTAACACTGGAATTGCAGAATCTGGCCGGTATGCGCGGCGGTTTCGGCAGAGCGCGCGAAACTGCGGTGCGTGGTGTCTATAAAGTAATTGTAAGCGCCTGGCATGCAGAAGTGACAAAATCTGCGATGTATGCAGCGCGTGAATTAGTCTTGGCGGCCATGAACTTTCAACAGTTGCATAATCCAGCTTTTGATGTTGAGCGCACTATTGAACATTTACGGGATTTGGTTGATTCCCTCTGGCTCGGTCCCTCTACAGCGTGTATCGTTGATGCAGCGGTAGCACGCAATATTCCTGCAACCCGCCTTACCGCAAAAGGAAATCTAGTACAACTGGGATATGGAGTTCGTTGCCGTCATATCTGGACCGCCGAGACAGACTTTACCCCAGCCATTGCAGAAGGTATTTCGCGTGATAAAGACTTAACTAAGACACTTCTGCAATCCTGTGGCGTCCCTGTTCCTGCAGGACGCATCGTGGAAAGTGCTAAGGCCGCATGGGAGGCAGCTAAAGATATCGGATTGCCCGTTGTCATCAAGCCATGTGATGGAAATCATGGACGCGGAGTCTTCATTGAATTATGTCAGCAGAGCGAAATTGAATCCGCTTATCAGATTGCTTTAAATGAAGGCTCGGGTGTTCTGGTTGAACGTTATATTGCAGGTACGGAACATCGTCTATTAATTATTGGAGGAAAACTGATAGCTGCGACCAGGGGTGATTCAGTTTCAGTAACCGGAGATGGTGTGGCCACTATTACTGAATTAGTCGAATCACAAATCAACTCCGATCCGCGCCGCGGATCAACAGAAGACCACCCGCTAAATCCAATCTGGTTGGATAGTGCTGCCCAAATGGAAATTGCACATCAAGGATATCAGAGTGATTCCATTGTGCCTGCTGGGGTCAGAGTTTTGATTCAAAGAAATGGCAATCATGCATTTGATGTGACCGATCAGGTTCATCCCGGGACCGCAGCTGCAGCATCATTAGCCGCTCGTGTCATTGGACTGGACATCGCTGGGATAGATCTGGTAGCCGGAGACATTTCGCGCCCACTGAATGAACAAGAAGGGGCTATTGTTGAAGTCAATGCGGGCCCTAGCCTGTTGATGCATATCAAGCCAGCGGTGGGTATGCCTCGGCCAGTGGGAAAAGCTATCGTTGATCACTTATTTCCGGATCAAGAAAATGGCCGGATTCCTATCATCGGGGTTTCTGGCAGTTATGGTAAAACATCAGTAGCCCTATTGATTGCAAGACTGCTTATTCTTTCTGGGAAACAAACCGGTTTGGCATGTAGCGATGGACTTTATCTTAATTATCGGCAAATTGATCAACACAATTGCGCCAATTGGGCAGCAGCAAACCGCACACTAATCAATCCAACGGTTGAGGCCGCAGTTTTTGAGAATGGTTTTGATACTCTGTTGAATGAAGGTTTGGCATACGATAGCTGTCATGTCGGTGTAATTACCAATATTCATCCGGCCAATCACCTGGGCCCCCATGGAATCGAAACCCACAAACAAATTTTCACGGTATTCCGCACACAAGTTGATGTGATAACACCCACGGCCGCGGCTATTGATGATGTCGATAAGACGGTAAAGTTACCTATTGGAGCCGCGGTACTCAATGCACGGAACGGGATGTTGATCGAGATATCTACACTCTGCCACGGCGAAGTGATTTTTTTCAGTATTGAACCCGAATTACCAGTGATTGTGCAACATCGCACGCATGGAACCGGACCGCGTCGTGGCAAACGTGCCGTCATAATGCGCAATGACGTGATTATACTTGCATCAGGTGCAAATGAGTTGCCCCTGATAAGCATTGGTACTATAACCGGTGCATATAATGTCCAAGCTCTGGAAAATATTCTTGCAGCTGTCGGTGCTGCGTGGGCACTGAATATTGAACCCGATCTTATACGCGCGGGAATTAACGCTTTTGGTTTCCTCCAAGAAAAATATGTAACAGAGAATCAGTCTGTTGGAATCGATTTACAGACTCAGGAAAAGGATTTATGAAAATACTGCGTATTCGTACATTGCGTGGACCTAATTTATGGAGTCAGCACACTTCTATTGAAGCTATTATTCATTGTGTTGGCTCTGAAAAGAACATAGAAAACATCCAAGGTTTTAAGGCACGATTGTGTAGCCGCTTTCCTGAAATTTCTTTGCTACGACTTTCCGATCAGCATGAAACCATCACAATAGCGCATGTGGTCGAATCTGCCGCACGGGATTTGCAACTACAAGCGGGTTGTTCGATAAATTTCAGTCGCACGGTTCAAACATCCGAAGTTGATACATTTCATGTCATAGTAGGTTACAGCGAAGAAAAAGTAGGGCAGCTTGCATTTAAGTTGGCGCAGACCCTATGTATATCAGCTATCACCGATACCGATTTTGATTTAGCCGATGCATTGCATCGATTACGCAAACTCTATGAGGATATTCGTCTGGGCCCCAGTACGGGCGCAATTGTTCAGGCTGCTGTTGCACGTGGAATTCCATTCCGCCGATTAACTGAAGGCAGTTTGGTGCAATTAGGCTGGGGTAGTAAGCAACGCCGCATTCAGGCTTCCGGGAGCGACAAGACTAGCGCAGTTGCCGAATCAATAGTGCAGGATAAGGAATTAACCAAAACTTTGTTGCATGCAGCTGGAATACCTGTCCCACTGGGACGGAGCGTGAGTAACGCGGAAGATGCTTGGGCAGCCGCTCGCGAAGTAGGTATGCCGGTAGTCATAAAACCACGAGACAGCAATCAAGGAAAAGGTGTAACTGTTAACCGGATTAACGAAGACGATGTGAAAGCGGCTTATATGATTGCATCTGAAATTAGCAATAATGTGATCGTGGAACGCTATATTCCCGGATATGACTATCGTATGCTGATCGTAGGCAACAGATTAATCGCAGCAGCACGACGCGATCCACCGCAGGTGATTGGAGATGGCATTCTTACCATTCAAGAATTGGTAGAACAAATTAATCGTGATCCAATGAGGGGGGAAGGACATATCGCTTCATTAACTAAGATTCAACTGGATGAAATTTCTCTTGCTCATCTTGCCATACAGGGATTGACAGCGGCGTCAGTTCCGCTGAAAGGAATGCATGTTGTATTGCGAAATAATGCCAATTTATCCACAGGCGGTACGGCTACTGATGTGACGGATGATGTTCATCCCGATTTAGCAGCACATGCAATTGCTGCAGCGCAGGTGGTGGGCCTGGATATTTGCGGCGTTGATGTAGTTTGTAACACCGTGATGAAATCTTTGGAAGATCAAGGGGGCGGCATAATAGAAATTAATGCATCACCAGGGTTACGCATGCATCTCCAACCGTCTTTCGGTAAAGGACGTGCTGTAGGCAAAGCTATCATTGATTACATGTTTACACCAGGCGAGGATGCGCGCATTCCGGTTATCGCTGTGACGGGCACCAATGGCAAAACCACCACTACCCAGCTGATAGCCAGCATTCTGGAGAAAAGCAACAAACGAACAGGGGTTGCTTGTACAAATGGTGTTTTTATTGCCGGACAATGTATCGATACTGGAGATTGCAGTGGTCCCAAAAGTGCCAGAAATATTCTTTCTCATCCAGATGTTGATGCTGCAGTGCTAGAAACTGCACGAGGTGGATTACTGCGCGAAGGCCTGGGATTCGATCACTGTGATGTAGCTGTTGTAACGAATATTGGCATGGGTGATCATTTAGGCATGGCTTACGTCAATACTGTAGAGGAACTGTCTTTAGTCAAACGTGTTGTTGTTCAGAATGTGAAATCTGAGACTGGTTTTGCTGTGCTTAATGCGGCGGATCCACTTGTCGCCAGCATGGCTGAATATTGTCCCGGCTCCGTCATTTTCTTTGCACACAATAGTCATCATCCGGTATTGGCGAGACATCACGCTCAACATAAACGTGTGGTCTATGTCGAAAATGACTATATTGTTGCTGTAAGTGATTGCAGTGAATACCGCATTCCGTTGAACGAAATTCCATTGACAAAAAATGGCACAATCCGATTTCAAATCGAAAATGTACTCGCTGCTGTTGGTGCTGGTTGGGCGTTGGGAATAGGATGGTCCGATATTTGTGCCGGTGTAACTAATTTTGTAAACAATACACAAACTGCACCGGGTCGCTTTAATCTTTTCAATTACCGCAATGCTACCTTAATTGCGGATTACGGGCATAACCCAGATGCCATACAGGCGTTGGTAAGCGCAATCGAAAATATTCCATCCAGGAAGCGATCGGTGGTTATTAGTGCAGCCGGTGATCGACGTGACGAAGATATTCGCCAGCAGACACGGATTCTCGGTGACGCATTCGATGAAGTCGTTTTATATCAGGACAAATGCCAGAGAGGACGGGCAGATGGTGAAGTTTTGTCTCTATTACGGGAAGGCTTGGAAAACGCTAGACGTACACAAAAAATAAGAGAAATCATCGGCGAAGCTATTGCAATTGATGCGGCGTTATCCAATTTGCAGGATGGCGATTTATGCCTTATTCTCGTAGATCAAGTTGAGCAATCACTGGGACAAATTAATAATCGTATTGCATCAGGATGATAGCCCCGGCGCTTTACTCTGGCAAATCAAAAATTCTTAGGGCTATGTGGTACTGAAAGATACTTGAATTGTTTATATATGATGCTTGTTCACACACTGCACTATCGAATATGATTCTAGGCGGACTGATTGACTGCATCCTTGATTCGATTGGCCCACACGGTAGCTTCCAATTCCATCTTAATGAACTCATCCATGCCGATAAATCCCAACTCTGACAGCATACATGAAACTGCTTCATATTCACCTCTTTCATGGGCTTCAATTAATTCCAGCTGATGACCCAAATAGCCCCGTCGGGTCAAAAGAGCTTCACCCATATCCTTTTGGATACTGAGCGTGCTCACAAGCTCGGACATCTCCATCCCAAGCAACGTATCAAGTAATGATAATACCCCTACCATAAAGGCACGATCCTGATGATTTTTATCATGCGGACGATCCGCAATGGCGATTGATTCCAATAATCTGCCACGTACGGTGGCTGTCTGCATTAATGCGTCCGACGCACCACCATCTCTTTGCTTGGCGGCATAGAGCAATATCTGTATCCAACGCTGAAGCTGTTTCCGGCCAATAATCATAATGGCCCGTTTGATAGAATTAATCGTGCTTGGCAAACCGCTTGCAGCGGAATTTACCATACGCAGCAGGTTATAGCTTAAGCCGGGTTGAAACTTAAGCTCGTTCTCAATTTCAGTAACTTCGCCGTCTTTAACAACTAACAGTAATAGCTTTAATAGAGATAGCTTCGAAGGGTCAATGCGTTTTCCCGAAATAATTTCTGGTTTTGCAAAATAAAAGCCTTGCAGCATCTGAAAATTCAATGCGATACAATTTCTGGCGATTTCCTTACTTTCAACTTTCTCTGCCAACAATAAAACAGGCCAGCGTTTTAGCTTATTTATAAGATTGTGAAGGTTGCTCTGATTTAATGCAGTAATATTAATTTTAACTATATTGATAAGCGGCATTATGCGTTCAAACCGTTGATCCAGTTGAATGACATTAGAAAGTGCCAATTGATAGCCTTTTTGCTTTAAGAATAAACAGCGTTGTATGATTTCATCATTGATTTCTACACTTCTCAATATTTCAAGTACTACATGTTTCTTTGGAAGCATACAAATTACATCATTCATCAATAGCTTAGCATCAACCTTAATGAACCCGCGCCGTTTGCCTATCACATTTTCTATGCCTAGCTGTCCGTAGGTATCAATGATGACATTGGCTGAAGCAGCGGAATCATCGGTAACTTCTACACCGTTATTTTGATTGGAACGAAATAAAAGCTCAAATGCTACTAAATTTTGTTTACTATCCAGAATTGGCAATCTACCAAGATAAACTTCCATTCAATATTCCTTCTATAACTTTACGTTACTCTGTATGCATTTGTTTATCGTTCGGAATTAGAACGAATTGAGTTTTTGTAAAACATCACGAGGTTATGTAATAAAAGAAGTAATCATACAAGGCATGAGAAAATGGATTGCTTGAAGAATATATGATTTCAGATTGACAGCTAATGGATAGCATTAAATACTTCAATGACTTGTAATTTAGCTACCGTAATAACTGATTCTACAATTTCTGCTGTCAAACCAAGATAATTCCAAGTTTTAAGAGCACAATCTGATATCGCTGTTTCGAGGTTTAGCGGTTGATTGGTACAAGGCTGGATATAGTTAGCGATACTTATGGCTGCACAAAGTGTATTGGCATCAGATTGATACTCTCCACTTCCCATGGGGTCAGATTGATATTCGACCATTTTCCATATATTGGGGGGTAGTTTCCATTGTTTTAAAAGTTCGGCGCCTAATTGCGCATGCGTAAAACCAAAAATCTTCCGCTCTTCTTGCATTGCGGCATCTTCACCTTGATTCATGCAATTCAATATCTTCGCAGATTCTTTCGGAAACTGACTAAAAAGAATTAATCTCCCAACGCCATGCAACAACCCTGCAATGAAAAAGCGCTCTCGATTATCCACACTTGACGCCAGCAGACGCGCAGTTACACCACTCGTAACGCTGTGATTCCAGAATGTATCCATATTGACCAGATCAGATGGAATTCCTTTAAAAGTTGTCGTTACTGATGATGCAATCACCAGATTACGCAATTCTTTATGCCCGACAATGGAAATGGCTTTCATAACGGTTTCAATCTTGCCAGAGAAACCAAAATAAGTACTGTTTGCGAACTTCAATAGTTTTGCCGTTAATGCAGGATCACTTGAGATAATACGTTCTAACTCCGTATTCGTTGCTTCTTCTGAATTAATTAAATCATTAATGCGAAACACAACATCCGGTAAGGAAAAAATAGATCGAACGTTAGTAATTATTGTACATGGATCCATTTAAGTCTCAGAAAAATTTAAACTAGCGCTCATTCTAACTTTGTTGTGAATATTTAGGGTGCTGGCTCTGCACAATCACGCTCGTTGCCACCTGGAATCTTCAAATTGAGGTGCCAGTATGCAAAGTAAAGATTAAACGAAGATCACTCATTTTGCACTAATGATTAAACGGAGAAAATTGTCTGATTTCTCTGAGAAGTATAATTTAATTCAGACAAAAACTTTAAGATATTGATTTTCCAGTAACGAGAGCTAAATACTTTGCCTGGAGCTGTTCCTTACTTTCTACGATGGTAGGGTTGAGTGTAATGCAATCTACCGGGCAAACCTCTATACATTGAGGTTCATTGTAGTGCCCGACACATTCTGTACATAGACTAGGATCAATCTGGTAAATTTCTTCACCTTGCGAAATCGCACCATTGGGACATTCGGGTTCGCAAACATCGCAATTGATACATTCATCAGTAATCATTAGTGCCATCTATATTCTCACAATTATTAGGTTAATTTCTCGCTTAATTTTTTTGCGACCAGTGGATGTACAAACGTATCAGCATTCCCGCCGAGCGATGCGATTTCACGCACGATAGTTGCAGAAACAAACATATACTGTTCTGATGGCGTCATGAATAAAGTCTCCACATCAGGATATAACCCACGATTCATTCCGGCCATTTGGAATTCATATTCAAAATCCGAAGCTGCACGCAAGCCGCGCACAATTATCCGTGACCTTTGTTGCTGCAAAAAATTCATCAATAAGCCAGAAAACGCCATAACCTTGACATTGGAGCAGTCTGAGAGAACCTCCCGTGCCATCTCCACCCTTTCCTCCAGGGTAAAAAAAGGTTTCTTGCTGCTGCTTACAGCGATTGCAACAACAATCTGATCGAACAAACGTGAGGCGCGTCTAACTAAATCTTCATGCCCGCGGGTTATTGGATCAAACGTACCGGGATAGATCGCTTTATCCATAGTGCACAAACTCCAATAGTTGATAACGAACAGTTCCCGCCTTTGCGCTGCGATGTACCCTCCATTGCTTATCCGGAGTCCATGTATCTCTGGCTTCAGAATAAACCAGTCCATCCTCTTCAAGATGTGACGACAGCAGTGACATTAATTGAGGAAGCAAATCAAGCCGATAAGGTGGATCAAGAAAAATGACATCAAATTTACGTACATCAGATTGCATAAAATCTAGCGCATTCATCAGGAGCAGTTCAACCTGCATCGCTTGCAACTTCTCTTTATTTTCTCTCAGTGCCTTATATACTTGCACATCATTATCAACCATAACCACGTGTGCTGCACCACGTGATGCAGCCTCGAAGCCTAATGCACCGCTGCCTGCAAACAAGTCGAGGCAACGCAAACCGCTTAAATCCTGCTCCAACCAGTTAAAGACGGTTTCACGCACTCTATTGGCGGTAGGTCTTAAATCAGGATGCTCCGGAAATGTCAACAAACGGCTGCGCCACTGACCACCGATGATGCGGATTTTTCCCTGAATTAACGTCATACTGAAAATTCTTTACTCGATCGCTCCGGCAATTACGGTGACCATACCATCGGGTTGAATTCGCCGTTGAAATGCTTGCCGAATTTGCTCGGCAGTTACCGCCTCAACGGCTACCAGATAATCTGTCAGATAAGTAAGTGGCAATTGATAAAAACCAATTACGGATAGGAAGCCTAATATTTTGCTGTTACTGTCAATCCGCAACGGAAAACCACCAATAATGTTTTGCTTGGCTGCTACCAGCTCTTTTTCCATCGGGCCATTCAATACAAAATCTTTAAGTACTTTCTGGGTTAAAGCAAGCGCTTCTTCTGACTGCTCTTTTTTTGTTTGCAAGCCAATTTGAAACGGTCCTTGTTCTTTATATGGCGCAAAGAAACTGTAAACACTATAAGCCAAGCCACGTTGTTGACGCACCTCTTCCATCAGGCGTGAAACAAACCCTCCACCTCCCAGGATATGATTTCCAACTAACAGGGGAAAATAGTCAGGGTCACTTCGGCGTAATCCAGGGTAAGCCAATTGGATGTGACTTTGTGCGGCAGGATGAGACAATCTTTTTGTTTCCACCACAGGAATTGCGACAGGAGGAACATCCCTTGATTGCCCGGTTGAAGGTAAACTTTCAGTCAATTTTTCTGCAATTGCCGCCGCCTCCAGTCGGGTTACATCACCGATGATCGCTATCACAGCGCCCTCTGCTACATAATGCGTGCGATAAAAACTCAGCAGATCTTCCCGCTGTAATTTACTAAGTGTCTCAACCTCTCCTTGTTCATTGAATCCATAGGGATGATTACCATATAGCATTTTCATTAATTCACGTTCGGCAATATAATCCGGTTTAGTGCTGGATTCTTTTATACTTGAAATAGTGCGCGCTTTTTCCCTCGATAAGATAGCGTGCGGGAATTCCGGAAATTGAATAATTCGTGCAAATACATCCAGCGCTTGCTTGCGCTCCCGTTCACTACTTAGAGTACGTAAAACGATGCCAGCGCGATCCCGATCAAAATGACTTCTAGTTTGCGCTCCCACATCGGCTAATGCAGTGGCAATTTGATCCTCAGAAAATCCCCCTGCACCCAGGCTGAGCAGCTGCTGCACCAGACTGGCACAACCTGATTGACGGGGAATATCCATGCTGCTACCGGCCGCAAATTCGACACTCACATCCAGTATCGGGAGATCATGATTTTCCACAAAATATACCCGCGCACCGGAAGAAGCCTGCCAGAATTGGATAGGCAGCGAAGCTAATGCCCACTGGGAATAAAAGACAAACAGCATGAGTATTAAAAAAAAGAATTGCTTCATTGATACCAGAGCCTCCTACCGTGCACTCATAAGAGCAAGCATGTCATAAAATTTTGCCGCTAACCGCTATTGCGCAATCCTGCTGTTACACCATTGATGGTGAGATGAATAGAACGTTTAACCTCTTCGCTATCTTCGCCAGATCGGTAGCGGCGAAGCAATTCCACCTGCAAATGATTGAGCGGGTCGATATAAGGGATTCTATTGCGGATACTGCGCGCCAATGTGGGATTATCTTGCAGTAACTCGACATTCCCGGTGATCGCAAATAGCCATTTCTCGCTTCTCGCGCGCTCCTCTCGGATGCGTGCAAAAATCTGCTCACGCAGCGCAATATCATTAACCAATTCAGCATAGCGTGAGGCAATACCCATATCTGTCTTAGCTAGCACCATATCCATATTCGACAACAGCGTTTGCATAAAGGGCCATTTCTGGTACATTTCCTGCAGTAACGCCAACCCTTGTCCGTTTTGATCTTTCCGAGTTACAAATGTTTCCACTGCATGCCCAAAGCCATACCAGCCAGGCAACATCATCCGACTCTGACTCCAGCTGAATACCCATGGAATTGCACGCAAATCTTCAATATCATCAGAACTTGTGCGAGAGGGCGGCCGACTACCTATGTGTAAACCTGCCATTTCCCGGATAGGTGTCGATTCCAGAAAGAATTGCTTGAATCCCGTAGTTCCGAAAACCAAATCCTGATAAGCTGCAAAAGAAATCGCTGCAAGTTTATTCATCGCAGGGTAATATTGATCTGCATTGCTACCGATCGAATCGTGCCCGAGCAAGGTTGCCTCCATCGTTGCAGCCACTAAAGTTTCAAGGTTACGACGTCCAATCTCAGGTTCGGCGTATTTACTACTAATAACTTCGCCTTGTTCGGTTACTCGTATCTGACCATTTACACTACCAGGGGGCTGTGCCAGGATACTCTGATAGCTGGGACCACCGCCACGTCCAACTGTGCCACCACGACCGTGAAATAGACGCAATCCAATCTGATGCTTAGCAAAAACCTTGGTCAGTGCAATTTCCGCCTTGTAAATCTCCCAATTTGAGGCGATAAATCCACCATCCTTATTGCTATCGGAATATCCCAGCATCACCTCCTGCACACTACCCATTGAACTTAAAAGTTTGCGATAGTACGGCAATGAAAATAATTGATCCATAATTTTGCCGCAACTTTGCAAATCAGAGATTGTTTCAAACAACGGGATGATATTAAGATGCAACTGGGGATTTTCTCCGGTTTGCAGCAAATCCACCTGCCGCAATAAGTATGCTACTTCCAGTATATTGATTACCCCGGTTGTCATGGAAATAATGTAATTCGGCATTGCTGCACGTCCGAAACGCCGATGAATTTCAGCTGCGCACTGCAAAATGCGCAATTCGGATTGCGTCGTTTCCGAGAACTCCGAAGGAATAGTCAATAATGGATGTAATCGATTAATTTCTGATAGCAACCAATCGATACGCTCTTCCTCACTCAGCTGCAGGTAATCCTTGTGACCCGTGTAATATTCAAATAGCTCGCTTACAACTTGTTCATGGATTTTGCTATGTTGGCGCATATCCAGAGGCGCAAGATGAAAACCAAACACATCGGCAGCTCGCCGCAAGTTGCGTAATGCACCACGCGCCACCCAAGAAGATTTATGCTGCTTCAGGGATTGAATGATTGCTTCAAGATCGTGTACAAATTCAGCACTGTCAGCGTAGGGTTCTCTGGTTTCTTCCGTACTAAGCTGCAAAACTTGATGTCCGAATTTTTTTGCAGTGGCAACCAAACGTGCACCGATGCTCAGGAATATTCGCCGATAAGGCTCATCAGATCGATTAGGAATATCCGGCGCGGTAGCAAGCAATTTTTTGACTTCGTCACTGACCTCTACCAAACGTTCGGTCAGACTCATGGAGCGACCAATTTTTTGTACAGCATCGATATAATATTCCAGTGCCACGGCTGATTGACGTTCCATAGCTCGCAACATGACTTCATGTGTAACAAAAGGATTGCCATCGCGATCACCGCCAATCCAGCTTCCAATTCGCAGAAATGAAGTCACCAATGGTATATCGCCAGCCAGTCGACGCTCGAGCAGATCTTCGATCTTTGCGTATATGTATGGAATTTCACTTAGAAAGGTATAACTGTAGTACGCCAAACCATTTTCAATCTCATCATAAACAGACAAGCGGGTCGGACGTAACATGCGCGTTTGCCACAAAATTTGAATTGTAGCGCGTTGATTTTCTTCATTATGGCGCATTTCATTCGGAGTCAGTTCAACCCAGGCTCGTTCTTTCAACAAACGCTCAATGGCCAGTTGACAATCCAGTATGCTTCTACGCTGCACCTCGGTTGGATGTGCTGTCAGAACTGGAGAAACGATCGCATGCTTGAAAAAATCAGTAAGGATTGTGCGTGCATTACTACTGCTTTCCAATACACGCTCAAGGGCTAAGGTCACACTTCCTGCCTGCGGCGTTGAGCCGGCACGCAGGTGAGCCCGCCGCCGGCGGTTATGATGCACATCTTCTGCAATATTGGAAAGCAGTGAGAAATAACTAAAAGCCCGAACGACCGGCAATGAATCCTTATCGCTTAATTGCTTGAGTATCGCTTCCAGTTCATACCGTGCAGCGGGATCTTGCTCTCGATGAAAGCGAATAGCTATCTTACGTATATTTTCTACCAGCTCAAAGGCCTTATCTCCCTCTTGCTCACGCACCGTATCACCCAGCATACGTCCAAGGAAACGAATATCCTCGCGCAATGGCAAGTCTTTATCATTAGCTAGCTTATTAGTATTATTATCATAATTATCTGAATCAACATCATTCATTACGTTCTACATCCATTATAAAAAATGAAACCAGTATCCATTCCCGGCACGCCAAGTCAGCATCGACCATGTTAAAATGATCATCAGTAGGAATTTTTTGTAATTTTTTCATTTTATATTATTAATGCCCAACTCATTTTTATTTCCCAAGAAAATCGTTATTGCTTCACGAGAAAGCCTCCTTGCTATGTGGCAAGCCAAGTTCATTCAGAAATGCCTAAGCGAATTATACCCGCAAACTGAAATCAGCATACTTGGTATGACAACGCGCGGCGATCAAATACTGGATCAATCATTATCCAAAATTGGCGGAAAAGGCCTATTTATTAAAGAGCTTGAGCAAGCTCTGGAAGATGGCCGTGCTGATATTGCGGTACATTCCATGAAAGACATGCCCATGAATGTTCCTGAAGGATTCAAACTAGCCGCCATAACTGAGCGGGAAGATCCACGCGACGCGTTTGTTTCTAATCACCATGCCAGCTTGGACGCGCTGCCTACCGACAGTATTGTCGGCACGTCTAGTTTGCGACGCGAAAGCCAATTGCGTGCACATTTCCCGCTACTGCAAGTACAGCCACTGCGAGGGAATGTTCAGACCCGATTACGCAAACTCGATGAAGATCAATATGCTGCAATTATTCTGGCAGCCGCCGGTTTAAAACGGCTTGAACTCTCCAATCGCATTACCGCCCTACTTAATCCTGAACAAAGCTTGCCTGCAGTTGGACAAGGCGCCTTGGGAATCGAATGCAGAGCTGATCGCATGGATCTGATTCAGCTTATGCAACCACTACACCACCAGGCAACTGCTTATTGCGTTGAAGCCGAGCGTTCGATGAGTCGCGTACTGGGAGGCAGTTGCCAGGTGCCACTTGGAGCATTTGCTGAAATTGACAACGACAAACTTCGACTCCGTGGATTCGTTGCCCAGCCCGATGGCAAACGCATAGTAAGCGGAGCTTTAGAGGGCAAACCTGAAACCGGTATTGCAATGGGGCAACAACTGGCGCAAAAGCTAATTAAACAAGGCGCAGATGAAATTCTAGCTGCTTTAGTGTCTGCCGAAGGTTGGAAATAACATTGCTCACCCGCAAACAACTGACTGGGATTAACATACTGGTTACCCGTCCACTACATCAATCCACTTTTCTTGCAGAAAACATTCACGCTAGCGGTGGTAAGCCGATTTTACTTCCAGTACTGGAAATTACTGATGTCACGGATATTACCCCCCTGCTTGATCTAATTAATCGTTTGGATGAATTTGATTGGGCGGTATTTGTCAGCCCTAATGCTGTTACCAAAAGTATGGATTTAATTACCAAGCAACGCGCGCTACCTCCTGACTTAAAAATTGCTGCTGTAGGAAAAGGCACTGCGGATACCTTAAGACGGTATGGAGTCAACCAGGTTCTTATTCCAATCGAGCATTTTGATAGTGAGGCATTGCTTAAGTCGGAAGAATTACAAAATATGACCGAAAAACATGTGGTGATTTTTCGTGGGAATGGCGGGCGAGCGTTATTGGGTGACACGCTCGCACAACGCGGTGCACATATCGAATATGCAGAATGTTACCTGCGCAGAAAACCAGAGATTGATAGCGCACCCTTGCTTGCTGCCTGGTCGCAAGGGAAAATACACGCAGTAATCATTACAAGTAGCGAGGGATTGCATAATTTATTTGACATAATAGGCACGCTTGGCCAACAATTGCTGAAAACAACCCCGGTTTTTACAGCGCATGATCGCATTGCCCAAGCAGCCAGAGAATTAGGATTGAAAAAAATCGTGAAAGTACCATACGCCGGTGATGAAGGTTTACTGAAAGGTTTGTATATATACTTTCAGTCAATGGAAAAATAGTGTTATTTTGAATGAAATACAAAAAAGGGCCTTTAAATAAAGTATAAATAATCGCGCATCAATTGTACTCACCGCAGCAGTGGGTGTGTATTTATAATCCGTGATATGAATTAATAATGATCGACTCTATTGCAATGAGGAGAATATATGAAACTGATAGTCTGGCTAATAGCACTATTCGCTGCTGCTGTAGCTGTTACACTTACTGCTAAACACATCACCGGGCATGCTTCATTGGTGATGCCGCCTTATCAATTAGAACTACCGCTCGATCAGTTTATTATTGTAGTGATCGTAGCTTTTCTAGTTTTCTATTTTTTAGTACGACTCACCCTGGGGATATTCGGATTCAGCAGAAGGCATCGTCATAAAAAAACGGATGAGATGCTGCTGTCCGGACTGAAAGCTTACTTTGAAGGTGATTTTGTTAAAGCACAAAAGAACGCCGCCGTGGCACTAAAATTAGCAAATTCAGCAACTGTAAAAGCCATCAGTGCCGTTATCGCAGCTCGTTCAGCCCACAAACTCAATCAAGTTAACGCACGGGATCAATATCTAAATAATGCACTCATTCAAATACCCGGCGAGAAGTCCTTATGTCTTGCCACAAAAGCTGAATTCCAATTGGATGACGGAAATTATCAGGATGCGCTTAAAACCTTGCAGTCATTATATTCAGAAGGAGGATTGCAGCCAACTGCTGTATTGCTGCTGGAATTGGAAGCTCAGCAACGCGGTAGAAATTGGGATGCGGTGTTGGAATTAACGGAAGTGCTGGAAAAACGGCAATCGGCTAATAAAACATACATAAAAAAATTAAAACACGATGCACAAATAGAAAATATTAGAAGCAAAACCATCGATTCACAATCCTTGAATCAGTATTGGTTGCACATATCGCCAATGGAAAAAATGGATAGTAAGCTTTGTGCAGCTGCAGTGCGTTCTTACATTTCTCTAGGAAATTGCGCAACTGCAAATCGGATTATTGAACAGAATGTTCCGATCACATGGGATAACGACCTGATTGAACTCTACGCGGAGTGCCTGGATTATCATGTCAACAGGCAAATTGAATGCGCTGAAGTATGGCTAAAATCACAGCCCAATAATGCACAACTGCTACTGACGCTTGGTAAACTCTGCACACATTGTGAGCTTTGGGGCAAAGCGCAAAATTATCTAGAAGCTAGCTTATCGGTTGAACCAAGTTATAAAGCACATTTCGCACTGGCACAACTAAACGAGAAGCTGGGTAAACATGAATTGGCTATGAGCCATTATAATAAAGGGCTTGAATTATGTCTAAAACAGCTTATTTAATAGATCGCTAAGAAACACACCTTCAGGAAAGCTGACGAAAAGGCCGCAAGAAAACAGAAAAAAATATAACTAAAATAACATAAGTACCTGCGGTTAACTTTATATTTCAGAGGCCTTTTCCTTAAATGTACTAAATGCTTGAGTTTGAAGGATTGCTAGTCGATGGCGTGAACACATCTGAGAAAAAAGCATTTTTAGGCAGATTGCAATAAAGAGTAAAGTCGTGATACGCTGCTTTTATCATTGCAGGAACACCACAGGCGTAGATCTGATATTTTTCCAGACTCTTGAAATCCTGCATAACAGCTTCATGAACCAATCCTGTTCTTCCTTCCCAGCCATCAATGGGTAAAGGCTCGGATAATACAGGCACAAATGTGAAATTCTTATGCTGTTGCTGCCAACTATCAGCTAACTCGGCTAAATATAAATCAGCTTTTGCGCGTGCACCCCAGTAAAGAATCATTTTTCTTTTGCTGCTTCGGTCATTTTCTTGATATAAAACATGTTCAAGTATGCTTTTTATTGGTGCAAATCCTGTTCCACTGGCTAGAAAAATTATTGCAGCATCTTCAGGTGCATCTCGCAAAAAGAATGATCCGAGCGGCCCGATAAAGCGAACAATATCTTTAACCCTCATTTGGTTAAAAACATATTCCGTAAATACGCCACCGGGATAATTGCGCACATGTAATTGCAGAAACTCATCATTATGAGGAGCATTTGCTAAAGAAAAACTCCGGCGCTTCCCGTCTTTAAGCAAGATATCAATATATTGACCTGGTAAAAATTGTAATCGCTGCTTGGCAGGAAGCTTTAATGAGATAACCATAACATCGGGAGCAACAAGATCGAGCTTATGCACACGGCAAGGCAGAGTCTTTATTTCGATATCTTTAATCGCGGTGATTTCCTGACATTCAATGATCAAGTCAGTCAATGGAGAAGCGCAGCAAAATAGAGCGTTACCAGCTTCTCTTTCTTCTTTAGTCAAGGTTTCTTCACTATATCCCCCATAATTCACCGACCCCCGTATGATTTTTCCTTTACAAACCCCACAGGAACCGTTACGACAACCATAGGGAAGCGAAAAACCTTCGCGCAACGCTGCATCAAGAATGGTTTCTCCTGGCTTTACTGTTAATATATGCCCGCTAGGTTGGATAAAGATTTGATGCGACATTGAGTAGCAGATAAGAATGAGTACTATATGGAAATAAAATAAATTGTATGAAAAAAATACTGTTAATTATCGGTTGCGGTGATATCGCCTTACGGACAGTACCACTGCTAAAAACACACTACCGTATCCTCGGTTTATATCGTAACGCAGACCGTGCCGACCTGTTACGCGCAAATGACATTACTCCAATTTACGGTAATTTAGATTGTCCCAAAAGTCTTAAGAAGCTCGGGGGAATAGCACATTTGGTATTACACTTGGCCCCTCCGCCCAATTATGGAAAACGGGACACAAGAACACTGCATTTATTGTCTGCTCTAACAAAAAAAACGAAAAACAATTCAATAATTTTACCACAACGACTCATCTATATCAGTACCAGCGGGGTTTATGGTGACCGCCAGGGTGATTTAATTGATGAGACTCATCCTGTTCAGCCTGAGAATGATCGAGCAATACGACGTGTCTTTGCTGAGAAACAGATACGTAACTGGGGAAAACGTAATCACATTTCGACCTGCATAGTGCGGGTACCCGGAATCTATGCAGCCAATAGATTACCTTTGCAACGTTTGCGAGATGGCCATCCCACCTTATTGGACGCTGAGGATAACTATACAAATCATATACATGCTGACGATCTTGCGCAGATTATTTTTGCTGCCATCCGGTTTGCCAAAACCAATAGAATTTATCACGCCTGTGATGATTCTCATCTAAAAATGGGGGAATATTTTGACTTAGTTGCTGATTATTTTGGCTTGCCGCATCCTCGTCGTATCACCCGAAATCAAGCTCAAGAACAAATAACGCCCACTATGCTATCTTTTATGAAAGAGTCCAGACGGCTTAGAAACGTCAGAATAAAAAAAGAATTACATATTAGTTTGCTATATCCCACAGCTCATGACGGCGTTAAAGCTGCATTGATTAATAATCAGTAAATCAAGCACTCAGTCTGATATTAATTCCTCAATTTTTTAGCTCGCGCTAAGTAATAGTCAATCGATGCCGTTAAATTCGCACAATTTTAAAACAATCTTTTGATTCTATTATCAAAAAGATAAATTAGAATTTTTGTGATGCATCTGTTAGAAATTCTTAACTATCAATAGTATATTGAGTTTTGAAGGAGCTTATTATGGCAACTGTAACCGCAAGCACCGAGAAAAAAATAAAAGAAATTAATTATTCGTGGGAAGGAAAGGATAAGTATGGAAAGCAACTAAAAGGTGAAATGCGAGCCGCAGGAACTGTAATTGTAACTTCCACACTGCGCCGTCAAGGCATCAAAGTTACAAAAATAGAAAAAATGCAATCCAATGGTAGGATTATTGAGAAAGATATAACGCTATTTACACGTCAGTTGGCAACCATGATGAAATCCGGTGTACCACTGCTACAGGCATTTGATATTATAGGAAAAGGCCATAGTAACCGGGCATTGAGTAAGTTGTTGATGGATATTAAAGCCGATGTTGAAACAGGCAGTAATCTCACGGATGCATTCCGCAAATACCCGCTTTATTTCGATGCGCTATATTGCAATCTTGTTGGCGCAGGAGAAGCTGCGGGCATCCTTGATACTATTTTAGACCGTCTAGCTACCTATAAAGAAAAAATTCAAGCTATCAAAGGAAAAATTAAGTCTGCTCTTTTTTATCCTATTTCAATTATTGTAGTTGCATTTGTCATCACGGCAATAATAATGATTTTTGTGATCCCGGCCTTTAAGGATTTATTTGAGGGATTCGGTGCCGATTTACCTGCTCCAACACTCTTCGTAATGGCTATCTCGGATTTCTTCGTCGCTTATTGGTGGGCAATCTTCGGTATTGTAGGTGGCGGGATTTATGCTTTCTTTTATACTTGGAAAAGATCTATCCCCATGCAGCGGATTATCGATCGTATCGCGCTTAAGATTCCTGTCTTTGGAGAAGTAATTCGTAAAGCTACTATTGCACGTTGGGCGCGCACACTCTCTACGATGTTTGCAGCAGGCGTTCCTTTGGTAGAATCATTAGACTCCGTCGCAGGTGCTGCTGGAAATCATATCTACTATGAAGCCACAAAGAATATACAGCTTGAAGTGAGCATAGGTAACAGTTTAACGTCATCAATGGCCAACAGTACCGTATTTCCCAATATGGTTATTCAAATGGTAGCTATCGGCGAAGAAGCGGGATCGCTTGATTCCATGCTTGGTAAAATAGCTGATTTTTACGAAGCAGAAGTCGACGATGCTGTTGCCGCACTTTCTAGCTTAATGGAACCCATGATCATGGTTGTTCTGGGAACACTCATTGGCGGTATGGTAATCGCAATGTATTTACCTATTTTCAAAATGGGCATGGTCGTTAGTTAAATTTTATTTTTTCTCATCTATACAAAATAGCCATGACCTTACTCAGCATATTGCAAAATTCTCCTGTTCTTTTTATTTCCTTGATAGCACTACTGGGTTTAATGGTAGGTAGTTTTCTGAATGTTGTGATTTATCGACTGCCTGAAATGCTGAAAAGAAGTTGGCTGCAACAATGTGCAGAGTTGCAAGGTCACCAAACAAGCAAAACATCACCAGCATTTAATCTCACTAGTCCGCGCTCAGCTTGTGTCCATTGCGGCCACAAACTGAGTATATGGGAAAATATTCCAGTGATCAGCTATTTACTGTTACGCGGCCGTTGCTCCCAATGTAACGCGCGCATTTCTTTCCGTTATCCAGCTATAGAAGTGCTAACAGCTTTAATGAGTGGCATCGTTGCTTGGTATTATGGATACAGTTTGATAACCATCGCGGCATTGATTTTTGTTTGGGCACTAATCACTTTGACAGTGATTGATCTTAATACACAACTATTGCCGGATGATATAACTTTGCCGTTATTATGGTTGGGATTATTGGTAAATATTAATAATAGTTTTACCGATATTCAATCAGCCGTAATTGGTGCCGCAGTAGGCTACCTTTCCTTATGGTCAATTTATTGGTGTTTTAAATTGATAACCGGAAAAGAAGGTATGGGGTTTGGTGACTTTAAATTGCTATCCGCAATTGGGGCTTGGCTAGGATGGAGCATGCTTCCACTGGTCATACTATTTTCCTCGCTGGTGGGTGCTATCGTAGGAATTGGAATGATCGTCGCAGCAAAACTCAATAATAACATACCCATCCCTTTTGGCCCTTACCTTGCTGGTGGGGCGCTTATCGCATTGTTCTGGGGAGAAAAATTAAATCATGCTTATTTTGGACTGTTCTAACCAATGACTTTGATTGTAGGACTAACTGGAGGAATTGGCAGTGGCAAATCAACTGTAGGTCAATATTTCGTAGATCTGGGTATTGATGTTATTGATACTGATGTAATTGCCCGGATGCTAACTGAGCCCGGTGGCTTAGCTATAAACTCAATTAAAAATTCTTTTGGACAAGCCATGATAGCTGCAGATGGTTCTCTAAATAGAGAAAAGATGCGCAATTTAATCTTCTCAGATAATAATTATAAGCTTGCATTGGAAAATATTCTTCATCCCCTCATTCTTACCGAAACTCTCCAACAAATCAGAAAAGCTCTATCGCCCTACATAATAATCGCCATTCCGCTTCTATTTGAGACAAATGACTACGATAAAATAATTCAACGCACTTTAGTTATTGATTGTGAAGAAAAACAACAAATATTACGAACAATGGAACGGAGCAAATTGTCTGAAGATCAAGTAAAAGCAATCATCGCCACACAGATTTCACGAACACACCGCTTGCAAAAAGCCGACGATATTATCGTCAACAATCTGGATATTGCATATTTGAAGGCGCAAGTAGCTCAGCTACACAGAAAATATATTTCTTTATCATAATAAACATTACGTTACCCCATAACACGTCACAATTTAACTGGGAAATTCACTTCTTTTGTGAAATAATATCTCCGAAGCAAGATTCAATATTTCTAATCTTTGTTGTGGATGCATCGTTATTGTGATTTGTTATGAACACCCGCTTAATGAGCGGATACGCACCCTTCTCCGACTTGAAGACTTATTCAATAAAATTGATTTCTTTTCAACCAAAGAGAGTGCGTCTGAACATCATGCTTCACTTATCGCTTTATTTGAGATTCTTGAAATCACCAATCGTGCAGATATCAAGTCCGATTTATTACAAGAACTGGAACGGCAAAAACTGCTACTCGAGATGTTACGAAAGAATCCGGACGTTTCTGAAGCAGCTCTTGATAGTGTACTCAATGACATAAAAATCACATTCAGGGAAATGCTGGATTTTCCAGGTAAAGTAGGTGAACACTTGCGTGAGAATGAATGGTTGATGGCGATTAAACAAAGAATTGGGATACCAGGTGGTTGCTGTGTATTCGATTTACCATCCTATCATTATTGGCTCAATTCGGATCCTATTTATCGACATGCAGACTTCAATGAGTGGCTATCTCCATTCCAGCCCATCCGTAATGCATTCAGAATTGTGTTGCTGTTGTTACGTAAGAGCGGAAGAACTCTAAGAGTTGTTGCGAATCAGGGGGTTTTTCAGCAGACCGGCTCAGAATATTCAGCACATATGCTAAGACTGAATCTAAGCGATCAGCTTCCCTGCGTACCCGAAATCAGCGCTAATAAATATGCATTAAACATTCGTTTTCTTCCGACGCAGACAGGGCAAAAAAACAAAATCTATGAAGATGATGTGGTATTTGAAATAACCTTCTGTAATCTTTAACTACTGCAGCAGAGTTCAGAAGAACTAAACGAATCAAATATATCAAACCTAATCCCCACCTCTCCGCACTGAAATCCGTAGGAAAGGTAGGGCATACTAAAAACTTTGTTGCTACTTTTTCTGTTCCTCGGTGTTACTCTTCTTTTCCTTTGTAATAGGATTCTGTAGCCCATAGCCTTCTTCCTTAGCCTTGTAGCCCCCGTATGCGCCAGCCCCCCCTGCAGCAAGAAGCCAGCATCCCGACATCAGTGGAATAACGAGTAAAATTATCAAGAAGCGCATCAATTTTGATTTCATCTCAACCTCCAAAAAATCTATCAAGATAAGATATAAATTACCATCAAATTAAAAATTAAGCAGGCCTACGCCCAATTCAATCTTAACTATATCTTATAAAATACGTGAGATACAAGAAAAAGTCAGTTGGGAAACACACGGGCCCCACAACACTACCGCCCGCATTTTTACGCACCACTACACCTATGAATAATTGCAAGATCATGACATTTATCGCTCATACGCCAGTACCGGTGCCAGCCATCGTTCTGCTTCTTCTACTGTCCAACTTTTCCGTTTAGCGTAATCCTCCACTTGGTCTTTGCCGATCTTTCCGACAGCAAAAAATGTTGAATCAGGGTGTGCGAAATAGAAACCGGATACCGCAGCAGTAGGAACCATGGCAAATGATTCGGTAATGATGATTCCGGCATTCTCGGTAGCACTCAAAGTCGAAAACAGCGCACCCTTCTCGGTATGATCCGGACAAGCAGGATATCCGGGCGCAGGACGGATGCCACGATATTCTTCATTGATCAGTTGCGTGTTGGTTAAAGTTTCATCTTTGGCATAGCCCCAGAATTCACGACGCACCCTCGCATGCATGTGTTCAGCAAAGCCCTCTGCCAGACGATCCGCGAGCGCCTTGAGTACTATCGCGCTGTAATCGTCGTTGGTTTCTTCAAATGCTTTGACGCGTTCATCGATGCCAAACCCCGCGCCTACGGCAAACAAACCAATCGTATCTTGAATGCCCGTTTCCCTGGGTGCAATAAAATCGGACAAGCACCGATTCGGCTTACCTGACGGTTTTTGATCTTGTTGCCGCAGACAATGATAAGTCATGGCAAGCTTGTTACGTGAAGGGTCAGTGTAAATTTCGATGTCATCGCCGACGGAATTAGCTGGAAACAAGCCAATCACTGCATTAGCGCTCAACCATTTTTGTTCGATTATTTTCTTCAACATCGTTTGCGCATCGCGAAATAGCTGGCTTGCTGTTTCCCCAACGACCTCATCTTGCAGGATATCCGGATAACGCCCAGCAAGCTCCCAGGCTTGGAAGAAAGGTGTCCAATCGATGTACGGTACAATTTTCTCCAGCGGGTAATTATTCAACGTACGGATCCCTATCAATTCCGGTTGATAGGGATGGTAATTTATCCAGTCAGTCTTGAACGCATTGGCACGTGCTTCAGCAAGCGTCAACAATTTCGTCGGCCCTTTCTTGTTTTTGTGCTGAGTGCGTACTTTCTCGTATTCGTCCTTTATTTCTTGGACATAATTTACTTGCAAATCCTGTGACAGCAGATTGCTACACACACCCACCGCACGGCTGGCATCCGGCACCCACACGGTCGGACCTTCATAGTGTGGCGCAATTTTGACTGCGGTATGAACTCGCGACGTCGTAGCGCCACCAATCAGCAACGGAATGGTAAATCCCTCACGCTGCATTTCCTTAGCAACGTGCGCCATTTCTTCCAGCGAAGGCGTGATCAGTCCGGACAACCCAATGATATCCGCGTTCTCGCGCCGCGCCATATCGAGAATCTGCGCGCTTGGCACCATCACGCCCATGTTGATCACTTCGTAGTTATTGCATTGCAAAACCACGGTGACGATATTTTTGCCGATATCGTGCACATCGCCTTTGACAGTGGCGACGACAATTTTGCCCTTCGGTTTGTTGTCTCCCGATAATTTCTTCTCAGCTTCGATAAACGGCAGCAAATGCGCCACCGCCTGCTTCATGACGCGCGCCGATTTGACCACCTGCGGCAAGAACATTTTGCCCGCACCGAACAAATCACCGACAACACCCATGCCTTCCATCAACGGCCCTTCGATCACCTGAATCGGACGCCCGCCCTGTTTTTCAATCTCCACCCGCGCCGCTTCGGTATCTTCCACAATAAATGTAGAAATGCCCTTGACCAGCGCATGCGTCAGGCGCTGTTGCAGCGGTTCATCACGCCACGCCAGATCCTCAACTTGTTCTTTTTTCTGGCCTTTAAAATTTTCTGCATATTCAACCAGAATCTCGGTAGCATCCGAACGTCTGTTCAATATGACATCCTCAACCTTCTCCAACAGTTCCGCAGGAATATCTGAATAAACACCCAGTTGCCCGGCATTGACAATACCCATCGTCATGCCTTCTTTAATCGCGTGGTATAGGAAAGCAGTGTGAATCGCTTCGCGGATCGGCTCGTTGCCACGGAAGGAGAACGACACATTGGATACGCCACCACTGATTTTGGCGTACGGCAGGGTCTGCTTGATAGCACGCGTAGCCTCGATAAAATCGACGCCATAGTTATTATGTTCTTCGATTCCTGTCGCAATCGCGAAAATATTCGGATCGAAAATAATATCCTCGGGCGGAAAACCAATCTTGTCGACCAGCAAACGATAACTGCGCGTGCAAATCTCCACTTTGCGCTGCAACGTGTCGGCCTGACCCTGTTCATCGAAAGCCATAACAATCACCGCTGCGCCATAGCGGCGGGCCAACTTGGCATGGTGGATAAATTCGGCTTCACCTTCTTTCATGCTGATGGAATTGATGATGGGCTTGCCTTGCACGCATTTCAAACCGGCTTCAATTACCGTCCATTTACTGGAATCGAGCATGATCGGCACTTTGCAGATGTCCGGCTCGGCCGCCAGCAGGTTCAGGAAAGTCACCATGGCTTTCTGTGAATCCAACATAGCCTCATCCATATTGATATCGATGATCTGCGCGCCGTTCTCCACCTGGCTGCGCGCCACATTCAGCGCTTCCGCATAATCATCGCTCAGAATCAGGCGGGCAAAAGCCCGGGAACCGGTAACATTGGTACGTTCACCAACATTGACGAACAAAGAATCATCACCGATGTTCAATGGTTCCAGACCAGATAGCCGCAATTTTTTTGGGATTTCCGGAATTACGCGCGGCGCGATATCACTGACCGCTTCCGCAATCGCTTTGATATGCGCGGGCGTCGTACCGCAACAACCGCCGACGATATTGACAAAGCCCGATTGCGCAAAGCCTTTGATCTGGCTCGCAGTATATTCAGGCGATTCATCATAACCGGTTTCCGATAAAGGATTCGGCAAACCGGCATTGGGATGCACACTGGTATAAACATCCGCGACACCGGCCAGCTCTTCAACATAAGGGCGCATCAATTCTGCACCCAGCGCGCAGTTAATACCGACCGATAACGGCCGGGTGTGGCTGACCGAGTTCCAGAAAGCTTCCGGCGTCTGTCCCGATAATGTGCGACCGGAAGCATCGGTAATGGTAACCGAAATCATGATCGGCAGACGTGTATCATGATCCTCGAAGTATTGATCAATGGCGAACAATGCCGCTTTGGCGTTGAGCGAGTCAAAAATGGTCTCGACCAGCAGAATATCCGCGCCGCCATCGACCAACCCGCAAATCGACTCCGTATAATCAGTCACTAATTGATCAAAGGTAATGCCGCGAAAGCCCGGATCATTGACATCCGGAGAAATGGACGCAGTTTTGGTAGTAGGACCGATCACACCGGCCACAAAACGCGGTTTTTGCGGATTTTTTTCTTCAAAAACCTGCGCCGCCTCACGCGCCAGCTTTGCCGCAGCAAAATTCAATTCATACACCAGATCCTGCATGTGATAATCGGCCATCGAAGCGGCAGTGGAATTGAATGTATTGGTTTCGATGATATCCGCACCCGCTTCCAGATAACCGCTATGAATCGACCGGATAATGTCCGGTTGAGTCAAGGTCAGCAAGTCATTATTCCCTCTCAGATCATGCGGAAAATCAGCAAAACGCTGCCCGCGAAAATCCGCCTCTGAAAGTTTGAATGTCTGGATCATCGTACCCATCGCACCATCCAGAATCAGAATGCGTTGTGCGAATAAGCTTTTCAATAAAGCGGTACGGGAATCTCTAGTCATGGATTTGAAAATGAATAAAAGGTAGGGATGCGATATTATAACGTAGATCGCAGCGCTAAAAACTGCGGAGCTACCCACCCAAACCGTACAAATAAATTAGAGACCTTTGCACGGTGTCATGAGCGATACGAGAATAAGGCAAAAATTTGCGAAAAAGGGGAGTTTACACAGGGTAAATGAGCATTTTTCGCAAATTTTTAACGCAATTATCGTGCCGCGTAGTAACCGTGCAAAGGTCTCTTATAGTTAATTGCCTTTGAAGCGCTCATATTTTCTACATGACTTGTTGGGAATAACCAATGTACGATCTTTCCCGGAATTGCCTAACTATGGAGAATCCATAAATTGGAAGAACAATTAGTTTTAAGTAACAGTCGGCATAGAAAAATCGAGATGAGCTCATCCATCTGGAAAAAAATTATGTTATCTCCATGTACTTCGCATTTCAGATGTGTTTTATACTTTAACACTGGCTTACAACCATCATTGCTAGAGATAGGAATTTTAAAAATATATAAATTGCTGTTCTATAATAACATTTAAGATGAATCACGTTTAAGCGTCGTACTGAATAGTGTCAACCCGGCAATCTGCCGATCAATAAAGCAGTGAAACGCATTCATTGATGACAATCAGTTGACCATCGTCGACAATACTAAGGGTCTTACAATTAAAAGGGAGTTTTGATGAGATCAATTTCCAAATTAGCTTTAGTGGTTTCCATGTCTTTTCTTTTTTCGTCTCAAGCCATCGCCAATGAAGAAGCTAGTGGAAATTCGTACCTTAGCAAAGCAGGCCTGAAGTTTTTCTCCGGTTTGGTCAACGTGGCTACCGGATGGATAGAATTGCCCAAAAATATCAACTTAACCGGTCAAAAAGATACCCCGGTTTCAGGATTGACTGCCGTAACCTTAGGGGTACTACAAGGTGCCTGGTACACCATTAATCGCACTGGATGCGGCGTAGTAGACATTGTGACCTTTATGATTCCGACCAACCCGCTGGTTGACCCCGTCTTTGTCTGGAATGATTTCTTGCGAGAAACGGAATTTAAGGGATACCAGATGAATTGACAGCATTTATGGATTCCGTGCTTCCTCCCCGTAAGTTTTCAGCGCATCGGTTAAGTTAAGCTGCCCACTTCCTACCTTGACTGGCATAATCCACTATCCGATAAAACACATCATCGCATTTCTCACGAAATAATACGCGATCGTAACTTTCCGGCAAATTGTTATCCAGCACTTGCTCAACTGCGGAGCGGACAACCCGTTGGGTTTGTGCATTCTTGTACCAATCCTGCACCAGCACCTTGGGATATTCTTGCAACAAACGATGCAACAGGGATTTTGCCGCCAGCTTAACTTTCTGTGTTTCGTCCTGCGTCATCCGGTCTTTTTTCAACAAATCGAACAACTCCAGCTCATCCTGGGTCAGTCCTTCACGGATATGACGCTCATCTTCCGCGCGCAGATCTTCGGTGAATTGCATCAGATCTTCGTAATAATTTTCGGTCGCTGAACCACCGGTGTTGTAAGTATCGATAATCTGCTGCAAGCGCTGTGCAAAATCGGTGCGGGTTGCATTCTGTTGCAGCATCAATTCCAGTTTATGTTGCAGGAAAGCGCGCAAATCGGCAATTTCGATATGCTTGTAAGTCGCTTGTTTGAATTCCTCGCGCAATTTGTCGAAATTGATTCTGCTCAGATCCCAGGTCCTGCCTTTTTGAACGATCTGATATTCCGACTTATTCTGCCGTGTCTTAAGTGTATCCGTGCTATCCACCACCACGCTCTCATCCAGCAAATCGGCAATCTTCCGGCTGATCGCATCGATATCCTTTTGCTCGATGAGGCTGTCGATCACCCCGCGCAAGTATTGAAATGCCGCGACCGACCGGACTCTGTCGCGGTTATAGTGCCCCATGATTTCCGGTTTGCATGCTTCGTACAACGATGAAATGGCATTCTCGTATACATTCAGCGCCTTGCGCCATTCATCATTGGCCAGCAATGCATCGGCAAATTGATTGAATTTCGCGATATTCTTGAACACATCGTCGCCATCCAGCACTTCTTCCAGAGCCACTTTCTTTTCGTGGCAAAACACAAGGCCCTGTGTAATCGCATCGTCCAGCAGCCGGAACAATTCGGCTTTCTCCTTGACCGGCGGTTCATCGTCCTCATTCTGCCCCTGTGCGTAATCACGCAACGCCAGCTTCATGTTGCGAAACACATTGTAGTAATCCACGATTTCGCCATTGCGCTTCTCCACCTCGTTGATCTTCCACGAGGTCACACGATTGGCGCGAGCGATGGTTTGCATCAGCGTATGGCCTTGCATCGGCTTGTCGAGATACAACGTTGAAAGTGTCGGCGCATCAAACCCGGTCAGCCACATGGCGCAGACAAACACCAATTGCAGCGGATGCTCCGGGTCTTTGTAGTTGTATTCAATATCGTGCCCATGTTCATCCAGCCTATCCATGCGTTCACGATGCGGCTTGATGGTCAAACCCTGCGCGGCAAATTTTTCTTCCTCGCCTGCGTCCCCGCTAATCACCACGGCCATTTCAACAGAACGCATGAATTCAACGAGCTGCTCCAGACGCCGCTTCTCTATTGCGTTAGCAGTCTTGCTGATAATCCCTTTCAGGGTTCTTATCTCTTCCTTCCACAGCCGCTGCACCTTATCGTACATCTTCACGGCGGTGAATTTATCCACTGACACCACCAGGCCCTTGCCCAGATAACCGCGCCGGGGAAAGTGATAAACGATATCCCGCGCGATTTTTTCCAGCCGGTCGTCGCGTTTGATGACTTCTATTTCCGTGGAGAAACGCTTCTCCAGCTTGGCCTGCTGCGCCTCGTCCAGATTCTCATCTTCCAAAATCTGGTAAAACTCCTCGCTCAATCCCTCGTTCTGGATCAACACCTCCGGCACGCGTTTCTGGTAAAACAGCGGCACCGTCGCGCCATCATCCATCGATTGCTGAAAGTTGTATTCCGACACATAACCGCCAAACCACGCATTGGTCTTGCGCTCGCGCCCCAGCAGGGGTGTGCCGGTAAACGCCAGATAATTCGCCTTAGGCAAGCCCTTGCGCATGTTCTCCGCCAGCGACTTGTATTGCGTGCGATGCGCCTCGTCGACGATCACGATGATGTCGTTTCGCGCTGACAGCTCGGGATATTCGCGGCCTTTGTCCCAACGGAATTTCTGGATCAGCGTGAATACGATGCGTTTGTTCTGCCCGAGGAATTTTCGCATCTCCTCGCTGTTCTTCGGTTGCGCCGCCTCGGCCTCGCTTACCGTGCGGGTATGCAGGAAATTACGATAAATCTGTCCATCCAGATCGTCGCGGTCGGTCACTACGACGAAAGTAAAATTGCCGGTCTGTTTGCGGAAAATTTTGCGCGCATAAAAAATCATCGAAAAACTCTTGCCTGATCCCTGCGTATGCCAAAACACTCCGAGCTTACCTGCCAATTCCTCACGTTGGAGGAAAACGTCATAAGCGCGATTCACGCCGATAAACTGGTGGTTCTGCGCGATGATTTTCTGCGTGTCTTTGTAATAGAGAACGAAATTCTCTACGTAATCCAGCAACTTTTGCTGCGGCAGCAAACCCTCGATGACACCTTCCAAGCTGGTGCCTTGCGCGCGGATTGCAGCACGGTCAATTTTCTGTTTCTCGTCATCGGCGCGCAGCCAGTTGAAATAATGTTCCCACTGCGCCGTGATGCTGCCGACTCTGGTTTCGACGGCGTTCGACAGCACGCAAAACGCATTGGTCAGGAAAAGCTGCGGAATTTCCGCCTTGTAATTCGTCAGATTGTCGTCATAAGCGTTGCGCAGCTTCACATTCGAATTTTTCAGTTCGATGAACACCAGCGGAATACCATTCACGTACAACAACACATCCGGGCGGCGGAAACCGCGCTCGCCCTTAATCCACAACTGCGTCACGACCAGAAAGCGGTTATTGTCCGGCACGTTAAAATCCAGCAAGCGCACGCGCTCCTGCTGAGATTGTCCCTGTGCATTGTCGAACGTCACCGGAGTGCCGTCGCGCATCAGGCCGTAGATCTCCTGGTTTGCCGCAATCAGTGTCATTGCTTGCCGCCGCTCGCACAGTTTTTCCAAGGCACTTTCGATGGTCACTTGCGGAATTTCCGGGTTCAAACGAAGCGCAGCTTCGCGCAACCGGTCAATCAAAATCACATCGCGTTTGCTGGCGCGGTTTGAACCGTCGTTCAAATCTTCCGCGTTTTCCGTATGGCAATCGAGCGCGTCGAAGCCGTGCAGATGCTGGAGCTTTTGCACCAGTGCTCGCTCGATCTGATCTTCGGAAATGAAGTTAGGCATTTAGTTTTTTTATCCGGATTTATTTTGCTTTAACTTAATTATTTTGCTTTAACTTAATCGTCGTCTAAGTTAAGGGAAATCGCTTTCCCTTAACTAGTGAACAAGCTTAAGTAACGATCAAACACGTAAGCGCGTCCTCGCTGCTGTCCGGTAATTTCCTGCAACAACCCTAATTGTTCGAAATCCCGGATCAAAGCATTCGCTGTTGGCGAACTCACGGACAGACTTCGTTCAATGTCAGCCGCTGTCACAATGGGCTTACGATACAATAAATTCAACAACTGCCGCGCATTGGCAGCGCGTTTGCCCAATGTCAGCACAGCAAGTTCCACCTCGGTGCGTAGCGCCAGTACCTGCCGGAATACGTCGCGCCCCTTGGTGGCGGTTTCCGCTATGCCTTGCAGAAAAAAACGCACCCAGTGAATCAGGTCGTTCGATACCCGTACACCCATCAGCGCATCATAATAACTCGCCCGGTTGCGCTCGAAAAAATCCGACAAATACAATGAAGGCTTCTCCAGCAAGCCATGGCTAACCAGATACAAAGGGATCAGCAAGCGGCCAATACGGCCATTGCCATCCAAAAACGGATGGATGGTTTCGAACTGATAATGACTGATCGCCACGCGGATCAAGTGCGGCACCACAATTTCCTCATTGTGCCAGAAGGCTTCCAGATCGCTCATCAAATCCGGCACGCCATCCGGATGGGAAGGAATAAACGCGGCATCCGCCAGACTGGAGCCGCCAATCCAGTTCTGGCTGGTGCGAAACTCGCCCGGCAGCTTATGCTCGCCGCGCACCCCACGCATCAGGATTTCATGCGTTTGTTTCAGCAGCCGGTTTGATAGCGGCAGATGTTTTAATTCAACAACCGCGCTATTCACCGCATCGATGTAATTGCGCACCTCACGCCAGTCATTGCGCTTTTCCGGTTGAATCTGATCTTCCGACATCAGCGCCTCGTCGATACCGGTCTGCGTGCCCTCAATCCGGCTGGAAGTCTGCGCCTCCTTCACCACGTGCATTTCAATAAATAGATCGATATCCGGCACGATCAAAGAAAAAGCGTTCAATTCCCCGAGCGCCCGGTTGGCCGCTTCCAGTAAGGTATTGATGGTGGCATCTTCCCAGATCCACTCATGGTTCACCGGCACCGGTTCGAAACTTTTGTACTGATAACGCTGCCGCCAAGCACCGGCTTTAAATGTTTCAAATTTCATGAGCGATCCTCCATGCCGGGCGGGAACCGGATGTCGAGATGCTCGACGGAAAGCTTTCCGGAGATCAGGCGGGGGAGGAGCTTATCTCTCATTGAGGTGAGGTATTCATTTTTCCGAGTAAAGACTCGTTTCATTTTAAACAGTGAATCTGCTATTTCTACATACCTTTTGATGAGTTGAGCTGGTGGCAGAAAGAACAAATTCGAGTAGGCTTGGTTTCGATTTAGTCCTGGAACTGCTGCATCATTGTTGATGAAGTTCATCGAACGCAGAAGAAAATATAAAAAACTGTTTGGCAATACCGATTTTACGTAATACACCGTATCAATGGGAAAGAATCCACGGTCAGACCAATATACACTGCCAACATTTCCCTTTCTTCCAACAATAAGTCCGGGTGTTTTTACCAGTGCCTCGTTATGTGTACCAACCACACCGCTAGAACCATAAACATGAAACTCGCCAGAGACTCGATCGTCATCTTTCAGTGCCTTACCGTAGCAAAGTTCCAGAACTGAGCCCAACTTCTTAACATCCCAACCTTCTGGCACACCTTTGACTTTCTTCACTTTCTCGTAACCGGGAAAGCGCAAACGTACAAACCATTCGCGGTAGATTTCCTCGGCCATCTTTTCCAGTAGCGCGATGCGCCGCTGGTTGTTTTCGATCAGCTCATCGTAGGCAGATAGAATGGCCCCGATTTTTTGTTGGGTTACAAGTGGTGGAACCGGTAATGGTAAGCGAGCCACAGTTTGTGTATTTATTACGCCCTGGGCAGAGCCAGTTGTAACTGATAACAACATCTCACGGCCAAAAGAACTACGGAAAAAATACGTCACAAATCTATTTGGCTCAATCAGTCTTGCGAAAACGACATTCGCGCAATTCAGCTTTCCAATTCCCTGCGGTACATCACAAGTATCTCCCCTATTTGCCCCGACACGGACAATCAGCACATCACCTGCTTTTAGTTGAGACTTTTTAAGTCTTTCATGAAATGACGGAACAATGTATAGGGCTCCATCAAGCATCAACCGACCAGGACGCACATCCTGAGACCTTATGAACGGTACACCGTCAGATTCATTTGAAAAGAACTCGCTCGTGGGGCCTACGTGACCTACAGACACTCTTTCCGAGATTTTAGATAAGCACGACCATACCCAATCCTTCGGAAGTTTCGGGACCGGAGTCGGAAACATGGGTAACGATTTCTGAAACTTTTTTTTCTTCTTTAGTTCGCCGCAAAACTCTACGAACTCATCGCCTGTCATATCCACCTTATGTTTTATCTTGGAATTCATTGTTCACTCAGATATCGCTTTTATGTTTTCTGAAACAACTGCTTCCAATATCCTCGCTTCGGTGTTCAATTTCTCAAGCTCATCACTCATATCTAAAATCTCTGCAATAAATTCCTCTTCTGTTTTGCCATCCTCCTCAATCACCACGCCGACATAGCGCCCCGGATTCAGTGAATAATCCTGTTCTTTGATTTCCTCAGGCGTGGCCAATTTGCACAGGCCAGTGACGTCTTCGTATTGCGCGTTGGGAAAACGCTCTTGCAGCCAGTGGATATGCAGAAAGTAAATTTCCGCATTTTTCACATCCTGGTGCAGTTCTTCCAGCGCGGTTTTAAGCGTTTTGGTTCTGCGGTCAGTTGCGGTGCGCTTGCCTTCCTTCTGCGCCTGCTCGGTTTGCTGTTTTTCGTGCTGACGCACGGTCTTGTCCAGACGCTTCAAGCCTTCGTGCAGTGCGGTGAAAAAAGGATCGAATGCATTGCGCAACTGGTGTTGTGCCTGATTTCTGGCGTTGACGGCTGCTGTGGAAGATTTCGTGTCAGCGCAAGATTCCTCACTATCGTTCGGAATGACACCATTGTCCGTGACTCTGCTGTCATTTCGATCCCTCCGATTGTCATTTCGACTCCCTTGATTGTCATTTCGACCACCGGGAGAAATCTTGCCGTGCGCGCAAGATTCCTCGCTGCCGCTCGGAATGACAGAGCCGTTTTGTTGTAAATAGCGCTGGTAGTATGTCTTGAGTTTGTCCAATTCCGCCCAATGCTGTAGCAGTTCAGTCACCGCTTGTTTGCCGCCCGCATCGTCCAGCACATCGAGCAGTTGCGCGCAGACGGGTTCGATCTTTGCGTTGTTTTCGATCAGCCGCTCCATACCGGCAGCGAAATAGCGGTCGATGAGCCGGATAAATTTTTCGCGCTGGCCTTTATGCAGGTGGCTGATGAGGGCGATGTTCTGGATGTGTTCTTCGCTGAATTCGCGGTGGGCGCGGTCGATCTGGGTGAAAATGTTGCGCGCGTCGATGAACAGAATCCTGTCGTCGCGCTTGGCTTTGTCGAAAAACCACAGCGTCGCGGGCAGCGTGACGGTGTAGAACATGTTCGACGGCAGTGTCAGCATGGCGTAGATCAGGTTGTGCTCGATCAACGTCTTGCGGATGTCGGCTTCGGAGTGGCGCGCATCGGAGGCGGAATTCGCCATGACCAATGCGGCGCGGCCTTGCAGTTTGAGCGAGGTGGCGAACAGGCTGATCCACAGGTAGTTGCCGTTCGGCACGGTTTCCTTGCCTTCGTCGGCTTTTTTCACTTTCGATTTGTTGCGCGGAATGCCATAAGTGTTGAACCGCCTATCCTTTTCCACGCTGGAGAGGCTCACGTCGTCGACATTGAACGGCGGATTGGCAAGCACGTAATCGAACGCGCCAAAGCTGTCGTGCGGGTCTTCGTAATAGGTGTTGGCCTGCTTGATTTCGCCGCGCAGGCCGTTGACGGCGAGGTTCATCTTGGCGAGCTTGACGGTATCCTGGGTTTTTTCCTGGCCACAGACATACACGCCGCTGTCCGCACCTTTCAATTCCTCGCGATGCGCTTCGATGAACTGCGCGGATTGCACGAACATGCCGCCGGAGCCGCAGGCGGGATCGAACACCTTGCCGCCATGCGGTTCGATGATCTCGACCATCAGGCGCACCACCGAGCGCGGCGTGAAAAATTCGCCGCCTTTCTGGCCTTCGCTGCGCGCGAATTCGGATAGAAAGTATTCGTAAATCTGCCCGAACAGGTCACCGGTCGCATTGGCGGGAATATCCGCGAACGTTCTCAGCAATTGTTGCGGAATGGTTTTGTCGGTGCGCGTCAGCGCCGCGTATTCGTCCTTCGGCAGCACGCCTTCAAGTTCCGGCTTGTATTCTTCGATGGCCTTCATCGCTTCCTTGAGCGCTTTGGCGATGTCCTTTTCTTCCGGTAGATTCAGCAGATAATCGTAGCGGGTATGGTCGGGCAGATAAAAACCGCATTGCTCGATGGCGATCTCGGAAACCGGCTTTTCGCGCCGCGTGCCCTGCAATTGCCGATATTCCGCGAGAATGGCCTGCTCGTGACGGCGGTAGTTGTTATCGGCAAATTTGAGGAAGATCAGTCCCAGCACCGGTGTCGCATATTCGCTCGATTTCAGATCGGAATTTGCGCGCAGTTTGTCGGCGGCGCTCCACAGATCGGCTTCGAGTTTTTTCAGTTGCGCTTTGTTCATGAGTTCCTGGAACGGATGGCGTTTTTCTTCGGTCGTATGGCTTTATTCTTAGCGAATCAGTTATAGTAAACTATTCATTCGCTGCAAACCCAAAAATCATACCGATGAAAACCATGAAATCCAAAACGCTTCATCCATTATTTACTTTTCCCCAAAAATCGGCATGGGCTCTGATGCTGGGATTTTTAATCTGCACCCAGGCCTATTCTGCTGAATCATTGAGTATTAGACCACAGGAAATCCCCGACACCTGCAATGCAGACCTCGCACAAGTCAGGGTAACCGTTCATGGCATAGAACCGCGCGGCATACTGAACGTTGAGCTATATGATGACCCGGAGCATTTTCTTTTTAAGAAGGGGCGCAAGCGCAAGGTTCGCGCGCCTGCGGAAGAGGGATCGCAGCAAGTCTGCATCAACCTCGAGCAGCCGGGAACCTACGCCGTGGCGGCTTATCATGATCTGGACGAAAACCGTAAATTAAAAAGGCAGTGGAATCTGTTACCGGGTGAGCCATTCGGTTTATCGAACAATCCCGAACAACACGTGGGCTTTCCTAAATTCAGCGATTCCGCATTTACTGCAACCGGCCAGGGTGCGGATATCGTGATCAATCTGAAGCAGCCCTGATTCATCGTGCCATGCGCATGCTGCTGAATCTGCTCATTTTGCTGTTTGTTGCATACCTTGCGATGGTTTTATTGGTTTATCTGATTCAATCCCGTTTGGTATATTTTCCCGACAAGCAACTCAGCAATACACCAGCCATGTTCGGCGTGGATTATTCATCCGTAAGCATCGCCACCGCTGATGGCGAGACATTGCATGGATGGTGGGTGCCTGTGCCGGATGCTACAGGCACGGTATTGTTTTTTCACGGCAACGCGGGGAATATTTCCCATCGCATCAATTATCTGACCATGTTCAAGCAGTTGGGGTATAACACCTTGTTGTTTGATTATCGGGGTTATGGCGAGAGCAGCGGAACACCGTCGGAATCCGGCACCTATCTGGATGCCCAGGCCGCCTGGCAGCATTTGATCGTGACGCAAAAGATCGTACCTGAGCAGATAGTATTGTTTGGCGAATCACTCGGCGGCCCGATCGCAGCCTGGCTGGCTGCGCGTGAAAAGCCCGGTTTGCTGGTGCTGGCTTCGACATTTACTGCGGTTTCCGATCTGGCCACGCAAATCTATCCGTTTCTGCCGGTGCGCTGGATCAACCGCTTTGAATACAACACACTGGAATCATTGCAATCGGTGACTTGCCCGGTTTTTATCGCACATAGCCCGCAAGATGAAATCGTCCCGTTTCAGCATGGCCAACGATTGTTTCAAACCGTCTCCCGGCCAAAACAATTCTTAACCCTGCAAGGTGGCCACAATAACGGATTTATATTTATGCAACCTGCATGGCAAAAAGCTCTGGGAACATTTATGGATGAACATCTGGCGTCTCCCACTAATTAATTTGATTTTGCGATAAATAAAAGGCAACTGACCCATGACCCGTGCACTTGACTTTGATGACGATCAAGCCCTTCTCGATCTGGCGGCACGTGTCGGGGAAAGCCTTACGCAGCGCGGATGGATACTGGTAACGGCCGAATCCTGCACCGGTGGTTGGGTGGGACAAGCGGTTACCGCGGTGGCAGGCAGTTCAATCTGGTATGACCGGGGTTTTATCATGTATAGCAACCGATCCAAATGCGAAATGCTGGGAGTACAACCCGCACTCCTGGATCAATTTGGCGCCGTATCGCCGCAAACCGCACAGGCGATGGTCGCCGGAGCGCTTACCCGGAGCCATGCGCAAATAGGCTTATCCATTACCGGCATTGCCGGACCCGATGGCGGAACAGCCGAAAAACCGGTGGGCATGGTGTGTTTTGCGTGGGCGAGCAAGGAGGGTCTGGTGCAACAAGAAACCCGTCACTTCAAGGGTAACCGTGAAAGCATCAGGCATTCAGCGGTGACGACTGCCCTACAAGGCGTATTGCATTTATTGGATAATACCATTGTTATGGCATGATGCTTAGCGATAAAAATACTCAGGGTACCCGCAGATACCCTGAGTATCATCGCCAGGCATTACCGAGGAAACTATCGGCAATGCCGGAAACAAGATTCTAAATGATTACAAAATCAGCGGCTGTCAGCGCGGGCGTTCCGGTCAATGTTGCAAAAGCCACTTGCGCACCGGCGCCATTGCCATCCGCATCGTAAAAAAGATTTCCATTGGTGGTGTTATAAATCAGGAAATCATTACTATCCAAGGCCACTGCACCCGGGCCGGATACCAGCGTATTCGCAGGAATAGCGCCTGTCGCAGTAAACTGGGTAAAAATGGCATTCTCCAGGCGGATGGTATCATCAATTACGTTAAAATCCGCGAGCGTATCGACATTGGTAGCGGCATTCAGCGCGGTATTGAACACGACGAAATCAGAGCCCGTACCCCCGGAAATATTGTCGGAGCCTGCAGCGCCGTTCAGGATGTCATTCCCGGAACTGCCGTTGATCGTGTTGTTTCCGCCATTGCCGGTAATCGTGTTGGCGAGTGTATTGCCGATTCCCGTGATTGCGGTACCGGCCAAAAGCAGGTTCTCAACATTAGCGCCCAACGTATGATTTGGCAGATAACTGATCACCAGATCGGTACCGCCGCCGCCCGCTTCGGAATACGTATCGCCTGCATTCTCCACGAGAAAGGTATCGTTACCCCCTCCTCCCACCATACTGTCATTGCCATCACCGCCGTTGAAAGTATCATTGCCGGCACCCCCTGTAAAAGCATCCCTAAATTGCGTACCCTGCAAAATATCATTTCCTGAAGTACCCGCGATTGCAATCGGTGCGGCAGGAGCGGCGCTCTCGTTATCGATGATCGTCGCACTGGCCGAGGCATTACCGATCGTTGCATTGACTGCAGCACTTAAATTGAATGTAAAGCTCTCGAGCGCTTCCACAGTGAGATCGTTAATCAAAGCAACGCGAACGATTTTGGAGACTTCACCGGGTGCAAAAGCCAAGGTCCCGGAGGCATGCACATAATCCGTACCGGAACTGGCTGTCCCTGCAGCAGTACTGTAATTTACACGAGCACCGCCAGCACTGGGCGCTGCCAGCGTAACCTGGAAGTCGATAAATCCTTTATCTTCGGAGGCAGCGACATTGGCGACATTGATCACAGGTGAAGCCAGTGCAGCTCTGTCACTGCCAGCGATAATAACATGTCCGCGCCCATCCCCCACGGTCAATCCGACCGGGCTGCTTAACGTCACATCAAATAGCTCCGCATCTTCAACCGCATTATCGTTCAACAGGCCAAATGTAACCGTTTTAGCTGTTTCGCCTGGCGCAAACGCAACCGTGCCAATGTGCAGATTGCGAAAATCGCCACCATTATTAGCCGTCACATCCTGACCTGCCACATTAACTTTTGTGCCATTAACACTTGGTTTGTCAAGAATGACGGTGACGGTTGCCGTTTGGTCGGTTTCGTCCACAACAGCGTCAGTAATTCTTGCTACCGGCACACCGGAGGTTGCATCATTATCGATGATGGTCCCAAGAGCAGTAGGATCAGATATGGTTGCATTGGCGCTGGGTGAAGATAGATTGAGTTCAAAGTTCTCGATCGCTTCGGCGATCGAACCATTCGACATCGTGACCCGTACCGTCTTAACCATCTCTCCCGGTGCGAAATTCAGCGTTCCCGAGGTAAACACAAAATCCTGGTTACCGCCATACGTGGCCGTATTCAGGTCGGTACGGTAATTAACGGTCACAGGATTGATATTCGGCGCATCCAGGCGTACCAGAAAGTCCGCATAGGCTTGTGATTCATCGACAAAAATATCGTCGACCGAAATCCTTGAATTGCTCACCGCGGCTGCATCATTCTCAAAAATGATCGCAGTGCCAACAGCATCCAGCGTGGTGGCGTTGGTCAGCGCGGATAACACCAGATTGAACGCTTCGGAGGCCTCAAATGCTGCGTTGTTAACTAACGTGACTTTCACTGTTTTGGCGGTTTGTCCCGGGGAAAAACTCAACGAGCCGCTGGTGGCGATAAAATCCGATCCCGCCACAGCGGTGCCATTCTGCGTGGCATAGTTCATCGAAACCACGCTGGTCGAGGGCCGGTCAAGCGCGATGACAAACGTGGCTTCCTTCGTCGCTTCGTCTACGGTAAAGTCATTGATCGAGACCACCGGCGTGCCCGATGGCGCATCGTTATCGATGATGGTGCCTAGCGCGGACGCGTCAACAATGGTTGCATTGGCACTGGGTGAAGATAGATTGAGTTCAAAGTTCTCGATCGCTTCGGCGATCGAACCATTCGACATCGTGACCCGTACCGTCTTAACCATCTCTCCCGGTGCGAAATTCAGCGTTCCCGAGGTAAACACAAAATCCTGGTTACCGCCATACGTGGCCGTATTCAGGTCGGTACGGTAATTAACGGTCACAGGATTGATATTCGGCGCATCCAGGCGTACCAGAAAGTCCGCATAGGCTTGTGATTCATCGACAAAAATATCGTCGACCGAAATCCTTGAATTGCTCACCGCGGCTGCATCATTCTCAAAAATGATCGCAGTGCCAACAGCATCCAGCGTGGTGGCGTTGGTCAGCGCGGATAACACCAGATTGAACGCTTCGGAGGCCTCAAATGCTGCGTTGTTAACTAACGTGACTTTCACTGTTTTGGCGGTTTGTCCCGGGGAAAAACTCAACGAGCCGCTGGTGGCGATAAAATCCGATCCCGCCACAGCGGTGCCATTCTGCGTGGCATAGTTCATCGAAACCACGCTGGTCGAGGGCCGGTCAAGCGCGATGACAAACGTGGCTTCCTTCGTCGCTTCGTCTACGGTAAAGTCATTGATCGAGACCACCGGCGTGCCCGATGGCGCATCGTTATCGATGATGGTGCCTAGCGCGGACGCGTCAACAATGGTTGCATTGGCACTGGGTGAAGATAGATTGAGTTCAAAGTTCTCGATCGCTTCGGCGATCGAACCATTCGACATCGTGACCCGTACCGTCTTAACCATCTCTCCCGGTGCGAAATTCAGCGTTCCCGAGGTAAACACAAAATCCTGGTTACCGCCATACGTGGCCGTATTCAGGTCAGTACGGTAATTAACGGTCACAGGATTGATATTCGGCGCATCCAGGCGTACCAGAAAGTCCGCATAGGCTTGTGATTCATCGACAAAAATATCGTCGACCGAAATCCTTGAATTGCTCACCGCGGCTGCATCATTCTCAAAAATGATCGCAGTGCCAACAGCATCCAGCGTGGTGGCGTTGGTCAGCGCGGATAACACCAGATTGAACGCTTCCGATGCTTCAAAGGCGGCATCATTGGTTAAAGTAACTTTGACAGTTTTCGCAGTCTCGCCCGGCGCAAATTTAAGTGAACCGTTCGTGGCGACAAAGTCTGATCCCGCCACAGCGGTGCCATTCTGCGTGGCATAGTTCATCGAAACCACGCTGGTCGAGGGCCGGTCAAGCGCGATGACAAACGTGGCTTCCTTCGTCGCTTCGTCTACGGTAAAGTCATTGATCGAGACCACCGGCGTGCCCGATGGCGCATCGTTATCGATGATGGTGCCTAGCGCGGACGCGTCAACAATGGTTGCATTGACACTGGGTGAAGATAGATTGAGTTCAAAGTTCTCGATCGCTTCGGCGATCGAACCATTCGACATCGTGACCCGTACCGTCTTAACCATCTCTCCCGGTGCGAAATTCAGCGTTCCCGAGGTAAACACAAAATCCTGGTTACCGCCATACGTGGCCGTATTCAGGTCAGTACGGTAATTAACGGTCACAGGATTGATATTCGGCGCATCCAGGCGTACCAGAAAGTCCGCATAGGCTTGTGATTCATCGACAAAAATATCGTCGACCGAAATCCTTGAATTGCTCACCGCGGCTGCATCATTCTCAAAAATGATCGCAGTGCCAACAGCATCCAGCGTGGTGGCGTTGGTCAGCGCGGATAACACCAGATTGAACGCTTCGGAGGCCTCAAATGCTGCGTTGTTAACTAACGTGACTTTCACTGTTTTGGCGGTTTGTCCCGGGGAAAAACTCAACGAGCCGCTGGTGGCGATAAAATCCGATCCCGCCACAGCGGTGCCATTCTGCGTGGCATAGTTCATCGAAACCACGCTGGTCGAGGGCCGGTCAAGCGCGATGACAAACGTGGCTTCCTTCGTCGCCTCGTCTACGGTAAAGTCATTGATCGAGACCACCGGTGTGCCCGACGGCGCATCGTTATCGAAAATTGTTCCCAGCGCGGAAGCATCCGCAATGGTTGCATTGGCGCTGGGTGAAGATAGATTGAGTTCAAAGTTCTCGATCGCTTCAGCGATTGCATTATTGGTGATAGAAACACTGACTGTTTTAGATACTTCACCGGGATTAAAAGTTAAGGTCCCCGAAGTAAACACAAAATCCTGGTTACCGGCGTAAGTGGCAGTATTCAAATCTGTCCGGTAATTAACGGTTACCGGAGCAGCATTTGCAACATCCAGCCACACAGTAAAATTTGCGGTTGCATTGCTTTCATCGACAAAAACATCATCAACTCGAATGGTGGTCATTTTTATTATCCTTATAAAATTTATCAGGCGCTATCGTTGAAATCGCCTTTTATTAGTTTTTGGCTGCAGCATTTCTTTGACTGAATTCCGGTCAAAACTGCTGTGCCTGCTTGTTCCGTTTGTGATGGAACAAGGCGAGATCATAGCACTGAATTCATTTAAGAATACAATTTTCGCAAGGGTGTTCTAAAATAAATACACCCTTGTTTCTACTGTAAAATTTACCTTATGGAATTTGCTGAATGAACTTCAAAGCACGTAGAAGTGATTTATTACTGGGACGATCAAAGTTCGTCTGACATAGCAAGAACTACATTACTTTAAAGACCATCGCGAAACGTTAAAGTAGATATCGGGCAGCCGCGACTGTTTTATGTGGAAGCATGCAATATCAGTGCCCGCCGGATTGTTGGCCGGTTTGAGAAATCAGACGGTCACAGTAAGCAATAGCCATCGCCGAAAGCAAGAACGCCATATGTATTCCGGTTTGCGCAATCAGCGTCTTTTCGTCATAAGCACTGGCGTTGATGAACGTTTTCAGAAGATGTATCGACGAAATACCGATGATGGCGGTTGCCAGTTTAACCTTCAGCACCGAAGCATTGACATGCGACAGCCATTCCGGCTGATCGGGATGCCCCTCCAGGTTCATGCGTGACACAAAGGTTTCATAACCACCGATAATCACCATGATCAGCAGATTCGAGATCATGACGACATCAATCAATCCCAATACGACAAGCATAATGGCCGTTTCAGTCAATTTCTCCGGCCTATCGGCACCTTTAATCGTAACGGTATCGAGAATATGTTGTAACGCGCTTTGATTGCCCATCACGGCACCGATGAGATCCACCAGCTCGACCCAGAAATGAAACACATAGATGCATTGCGCGAGTACCAGCCCCAGATATAAGGGTAACTGTAGCCATCGGGTGAGAAAGAGAAATTGTGCTATCGGATGAGTTCGTTTTATCGGCCGCCCTGGTAAATTATTTTCCATATCATTCATTGTTCATTCAAAAGTGCGCAAGATTATCATAGCGACGGTTAAAACAAAATTCAGTCTCTTCAAAACCGATTCTTGCCTGGGATTTGGGGTTGCGGTCGACACATCCTACCTGGCTATGGATTTTGGCCGCCACAGAAATACCCGGTAACCATTGAATATCCGGTACGTAATATAAATGGAACGAAAGCAACCTTGATCATTCACGGTTAGCAACGACCAAGCCTGGCTTATGCTGCGTATGGTATGTTCATTAAACAATGGATACTGAGCTGAGACAACCAAATAACCCGGGCCGTAGAAGTCTCTAAACTTTGTGTAGTTAGTCTTTTCGAGTTTCTGCTTCACAGTGGATACAAAGCTGGCTGCAAATTCGGCATCAGGTTCAACGTAAACGCGATCACCTATGGGTGTATGCACTTCACTCTCAGTGGCATATGAGTATACATCTTTGGCAAATGCTTTATTCCAGAAAACCGTCGTAACCTCGACCCATCTAGTTGTATGTCTCGACTGAATAATAGCTTCTGGCGGATTGGGTTCATCAGTCACTACAAAATTTGAATGGTAGCAGTGATTTAGATGCTCGAGAAACTTCCCCACAGTAAACCGTTCGTGAGCTTCCTGTACTAATCGACGCCTATTAGGCATATAGCTTTAATATTGGTGTTAGAAGCGACAAAATAGTCACGATATCACCTTATTCATAACGAGTTGCTATCATCTTACCAAATTTATCGGAGCCTTCATTCTTGGCAACAAAAAACCCGGCAACACCAGTTTTCCGGGTTTTTATTTTAACCGTAATTACAACTACAACTTCGCCAGCACTTCAGCCACCGTTTGCCCCATCAGCGACGGGGTTGGACAGATGGTGACGCCGAGCTCTTTCAGCATCGCCACTTTCTCGGCAGCGCTTTCTCCGGCGGAAGAGATGATCGCGCCGGCGTGGCCCATGCGGCGGCCTTCCGGTGCGGTAAGCCCTGCAATATAGGCCACCAGCGGTTTACTCATGTTTTCCTTGGCGAATTTTCCGGCTTCGACTTCCTGCGGGCCGCCGATTTCGCCGATCATTAGCGCGACTTTGGTTTCCGGGTCTTGTTCCAGCCGTTCCAGAATATCGCGGTGCGAGCTGCCGGGAATCGGGTCGCCGCCGATGCCGACCGACGTTGAGATACCGATGCCCAGTAAGCGCATCTGATCGGCGGCTTCGTAGCCCAAGGTGCCGGAGCGGCCGACCACACCGACATTACCGCGAATATAGATATGACCTGGCATGATACCAAGCATGGCACGGCCGGGGCTGATGGTGCCGGCGCAATTCGGGCCGGTCAGCAACATGCGTTCGGTTTTCGGAAAACGGCGCAGGAAGTTTTTCACCGTCATCATGTCTTGCGTCGGGATGCCGTCGGTGATCGAAACGCAGTATTTGATTCCGGCATCGGCAGCTTCCATGATCGAATCCGCAGCGAAGGCCGGTGGCACGAACACGATGCTGGCTTCCGCGCCGACTTGCTCGACCGCTTCCTTGACGGTGTTGAAGACCGGCAATCCCAGATGCGTTTGGCCGCCTTTGCCGGGAGTAACGCCACCAACCACGTTAGAGCCGTAGTCAATCATTTCCTGGGCATGAAAGGTACCGATTCTTCCGGTAAAGCCTTGTACAATAATTTTTGTTTTTTCGTTGATTAATATGGCCACTTTGAACTCCTAGGCTTTTTGAGCGACGACTTCGTTACGCGCGCGGACGACTTTTTCCGCGGCTTCCGCTAACGTATCGGCGGTGATGATGGGTAAGCCGCTGTTCTTGATGATGCTGCGGCCTTCTTCGACGTTTGTTCCCGATAACCGAACCACCAGCGGGATTTTCATATCGATGTTCTTGACCGCTTGCACCACGCCTTCCGCAATCCAGTCGCAACGGTTGATACCCGCGAAAATATTTACCAGCATTGCTTTAACGTTGGCATCGGCAAGCACCAGACGGAATGCTTTTTCGGTGCGCTCGGCGGATGCGCCGCCGCCGACATCAAGGAAGTTTGCAGGTTCGCCGCCCGCCAGCTTGATCATGTCCATCGTCGCCATCGCCAAGCCTGCGCCATTGATCATGCAACCAATATCGCCATCCAGGCCGACATAGCTCAACCCGGCTTCAGCCGCAGCGACTTCGCGCGGATCGACTTGCGTATTGTCGCGCAACTCAGCAATTTTATGACGGCGGAACAATGCGTTCTCGTCAAATACCATTTTTGCGTCGAGCGCCACGATTTCGTTATTGGCGGTAATCACCAGCGGATTGATTTCCAGGATATTAGCGTCGAGATCGCGCAGCGCCCGGTAACACCCTTTAATGGTTTTCACCGCATGGTTCAGCTGTGCCGGATCGATACCCAGACCAAATGCCATTTTTCGCGCTTGAAAATCCTGCAATCCGACAGCGGGTTCGATATAAATCTTGATGATCGCTTCCGGGTTGGTCTCTGCCAGCTTCTCGATTTCCATACCGCCCTCGGCAGCGCCGATCATGATGACGCGCTCGCTGGCGCGGTCGATCATGAAGGACAGATACATCTCCTTGCTGATATTGGTTCCGGCTTCTACATAGAGGCGGGAGCAAACTTTTCCAGCCGGACCGGTTTGGTGGGTCACCAGTTTCTTGCCGATTAATTCCTCTACCGCCTGCTCGACTTCCGTATGCGTTCTGCACACCTTGATGCCACCTGCCTTGCCGCGTGCGCCGGAATGAATTTGTGCCTTGACGACCCACACATCTCCCTCTATTTCTCTGGCACGTTGCACCGCTTCGACAACGCTGTAGGCCAAACCGCCTTCAGCAATCTTGACGCCGTATTCCGCCAGAATTTCTTTTGCTTGATATTCGTGAATGTTCAATTCAATTTCCCCAACAATCGCAAAACTGCGTTAATTCAATAAATTCAGTTAGTACATCATAAAAAACAAAAGCCGCGATCAGCGGCTCTTTTAGTCATTCATCGTCGACCATTTTTGGCGGCAATCGCATCGGCGATTTTCACCACATTATTGGCCATTCTTTCCGAAGCGGCGTCAATTAAACGACCATCCAATGCCGCAGCGCCTTTACCCTGGGCAGCAGCTTCCTTGAGCGCGGCCAGGATGCGCTTAGCTTTTTCAATTTCTCTTTCCGGTGGTGTAAATACATCGTTGGCCAGTTCAATCTGCGTGGGATGAATGGCCCATTTACCCTCGCATCCCAGCGCAGCAGCGCGTTTCGCCGCCAGCGCGTAACCATCCGGATCTTTAATATCTCCAAATGGCCCATCGATGGGACGCAGACCATAAGCACGACAGGCCACGATCATACGGCTAATGGCGAAATGCCACTGATCGCCGGGATAATCCGGGTTCAACCCGCCGATATTGGTGGTTCTGGCGCGGTTGCTGGCAGCATAATCGGCTACACCGAAGTGCAACGCCTCCAATCGCCCGGTTGCGCCATGACGCGCGATATCTTCCACATTGGCCATGCCCAGCGCGGTTTCGACCAACGCTTCCAGACCGATGCGGTTGCTCAGGCCTTGCTGCTTCTCAAGCTGCGTCACCATGGCTTCGACCATGTAAACATCGGCATACACACCTGCTTTCGGGATCAGCAGCGTATCGATCTTGCTTCCCGCCTGCTCCACTAGATCCACCACATCACGCACCATGTATTGGGTATCCAAGCCATTGATGCGCACTGAAACCGTGATGCCATGACCTTTCCAATCCAGATCGTTCAGCGCTTGAATAACATTCTTACGTGCCTGAACTTTGTCATCGGGAGCAACAGCATCCTCCAGATCAAGAAAAACAAAGTCGACACCACTGTTCAATGCCTTTTCAAACATACCCGGGTTGGAACCCGGAACGGCCAATTCACAGCGTTGTACCCGCTGTACGGTGGTTTCATAAAGCGTGTGACTCATTTTTCCTCCAGAATTAATAAATTTTTTAAGTAATCAATCGGACTAATTAACGAACATACCGGATAAGTTATAGTTTATCGCGTGCCATTTCACCGGATCCGCTCTCATGCGCAGGTAGAGAATTAAAGGCATCTCCAACAATCCACATTTCGTCACAATACGTCGTTGTTCATAAAAATGTTTCTTTACATATTCGTTATATGCTGCGTCAACATTTTTTTGTTCTCGCCTCATCTTGTTTAAAACTCTGAATTTTTAGAGGTGCCCGTAAGGCCTTCTGTGATTCTTGGATTAGCAACGCAGGTAATCTTGATGAGATGAATGGTTAGAAAAAATAGTTTTTGGTTTCTTGTTGTAAAGGCTAATTATTCAGAGAATTATATCTTCTCCGTGGGAATTTATCTACTGACAGGCTTTCCCAATATGAAATGAACCCGAGCCCTGAGATCCGGAATCAGGCATTATGCGCGCCGGAATGATTGATGAGGATGAGGCAAAAGTTATAATTTTAATTAAGAATCGCAATGCTAAAATAACCCCATTCCCAGCGATAACCGATCCCAAAAATACAACTATCGTGATTTTTCTTCATGCTTGTTTTAGGTATTGAAACTTCCTGCGACGAAACCGGAATTGCGCTTTTTGACACGGAGCGTGGCCTGTTGAGTCACGCATTGTATTCACAAGTAGAAATGCATAGTGAATATGGTGGCGTAGTGCCTGAACTGGCATCACGCGATCATATCCGGCGCGTGTTGCCTTTGATTAAACAAACATTGGCCGCTGCAAAACGTGACTTGCATCAAATCAATGCAATAGCATATACCCAAGGCCCCGGCCTGGCCGGCGCGCTTTTGGTCGGTGCCAGCATTGGCGCGGCAATGAGTTTTGCATTAAAAATTCCCGCGTTGGGCATTCATCATCTGGAAGGGCATTTGCTGTCTCCGTTATTATCCACCCCGGCACCGGATTTCCCATTCATTGCTTTACTGGTATCGGGAGGGCACACGCAATTGATGCAAGTAGACGCGGTCGGTCACTATCGATTGCTGGGTGAAACCGTAGACGATGCTGCCGGCGAGGCATTTGATAAAACGGCCAAATTACTGGAGTTGGGTTATCCGGGTGGCGCGGCGTTATCGAAACTCGCCCGGCGAGGCCGCCCCGGACAATTTAAATTGCCACGACCAATGTTGAATAGCGGGGATCTCAATTTCAGTTTCAGCGGGCTGAAGACTGCTGTCCTGACTTTAGTCAGCAAACAGGCGCTTACAGAACAAATCCGTGCAGATATTGCTTTGGCATTTCAAGACGCGGTTGTGGAGGTATTGACGCAAAAATCACTGGCCGCCTTATCACAATCAGGGTTAACGCAACTGGTGGTAGCCGGTGGCGTCGGCGCTAACGAGCAATTACGTGAAAGTCTCAATCATAAAGCGGCCCTCAAAGGCGCGGCGGTTTTTTATCCCGAGCTTGAATTCTGTACCGATAATGGCGCCATGATTGCATTTGCCGGCGCAATGCGGCTCCAGGCGATGCCGGAAAAGAACCGGCTGCCGGCCAGCAGCTTTACCGTCAAGGCGCGCTGGGATCTGGAAATGCTTGAGAAACCGGAAGCCGATTAGGGAAGCACGGATTAATCCGGCTAACGAACAGAATCACGAGGCGCCCGAAACGCAGCAACTGAGATATACCAACAAGATAGGCGAAGGCGCAAGTATCTTACAATGAAAGGACTCGCTCGTGCCGCCAATTAATCAGCGTTTTTAGATACCGGAAGATTTTTTTTCGCCAATGCGGCCTTCCTTGCCCGCCAGTAAATTAACAATATTCGATTGATGCCGCCAAATCAGTATCAATGACATCAGCAACACAGCCAATGTATTACTTTCAAAGCCCAGCAGCGTTGCGGCATATACCGGTGCCAGCGCGGCTGCAATCAAAGCCGACAGCGAAGAAATACGCCAGATCAATGCGGCCAGAATCCAGGTTCCGATAGCCAGCAGACCCAACAAGAAATCCAATCCCAGCAATACACCCACTGCAGTGGCCACCCCTTTTCCACCCTGGAAACGTAAAAATACCGGGAACACATGTCCTAAAAACACCGCCAGGGCAACCACCGCGACCGCTTCGTTTCCCAACCCCCAGAATGGGGCGTAAGTTTGCGCCAGAATCACTGCCAGCCAACCTTTCCCGGCATCACCCAGCAGGGTAAAAACCGCCGCCGTTTTCTTGCCGCTACGCAGAACATTGGTCGCCCCGGGATTTTTTGAGCCATACGTACGCGGATCCGGTAATTTAAAAATCCAACTGGATATCACGGCAAAAGAAACCGATCCCAGCAAATACGCCAACACGGCAAATACCCATAACGTCATGTAATTAGCACCACCCGGACAAAATAGAATAGAATCGCGTACTTGTTCGCATTCATGAAGCTTTCGATACTTCTAGAATAACCTCCCTATTTTAGCGCTTAATCACCGATGGATATTATTTTTCTGCATGACTTTAAGGCCAAGACCCTGATTGGCATTTACCCTTGGGAACGCATCGTTCCGCAAACCATCCAGATCGACCTGGAAATCGCACTGCCCACCAGCCGCGCCTGCCAATCCGATAACATTGCAGACGCATTGGATTATGCTTTGATCATTGACAAAATTAATGAAATTCTGGCAACCCATCATTTTTCACTGCTGGAAGCATTGGCCGAGCATATCGCTCAAACCATTCTGATGGAATTTCAATCCCCGTGGATCAAGGTCAGCGTTGCCAAGCTTGGTATAATACGAGGGGTCAAAAAGCTGGGGGTGCGTATCGAACGGACGTCTAACGCTGTATCTGATATCCGTTCGCACATAAGCGTAGTTAAGAGCTAATCAGGGTTTTAACCAAGAGCTTATACATTTCCATTTTCCTGATTAAAAACCCTGTACTTGCAAACGCCTGATGCAGATCCTATTGTTATCCGTTTGCTTGACTTCAAGCAGACATCTTCGCATCCAAATTTGAAGGAGAAGCAATGAAATATGAATTGCTGGGTGAATATCACGCCTTTATGAAACAAGCCAAGAATGCAGCGGAAAAACGCTTTGCTGTACTTCACAATCTTTCTGAACAAATACGCAGTTTGGCCGATGATCCGACAAAAACCATTGATACGGAAACAGACGCAATAGAAAGAGCAATAGCTGAAGCCAAAACAGCAGAATTTGAAATGACTGCCGCCATCGGCTGCGTCAATGAAGCCGCCAAATTATGTGGAAAAGAAGAAATTACGACAAGCAGTTTCAAGCGTTGAACCGTAACTCAAGAGTAAAAAAACTGTCGTGTTTTCCCACGCCAACGCAATAAGCAACCCAAAATAATGACGAAAAAACGGTTGGAACGGACACTAAGTGTACAGATTAATTTTCTGCGATTTTAGGATTTGCCCCTGTTAAATGAAGATCCAATGAGATTTCCTTAGGCCGGTTCCATAACCGACGGAGGCAAATGCACAAAATAACTGCGTACGTGGAATTTCCCTTATATCCGCCAACTACGCTTTATTTCTCACCAACCCGGACAAGTGATTTAACAATTCTTCTTCTTTATAGGGTTTGCCTAGAAATATATCAACGCCTAAATCCTTGGCAATCTTGCGATGCTTCTCTGCGGTTCGCGAAGAAATGATGATCATCGGAATATGAGCCGTTTCCGGGTTTGCACGTATCTTTTCGATCAATTCAAAGCCGTTCATTTTAGGCATTTCCAAGTCAATCAGCATGACATCGGGAATAATTTCCTGAAGGCTTTCGATCGCTTCGATGCCGTTTTTCGCAATCACCACGTCGCAACCTTCACGCTCCAATAGACGGCAGGTTACTTTACGCACAGTCAATGAATCGTCCACGACCATGATGGTGGGCGTTTTGACGGATTTTTTTTGGGTGACGGCAGTTAATTCAGGCGCCTGTGTACTAAGCGTTTTTTGTACATCGCTGCGTTGCATCAATTTGACCGGATTCAGGATCAGAATGATTTCGCCGTCGCCGGTGATGGTGGCACCCTCGATACCGGGTGCATGAGCGAGTTGCGAACCGGTATTTTTGATCACCACTTCGGTATCGCCTAGAAATTCATCTGCGTGAATTGCCAGATATTGGGTGCCGCTATGCAGAAATAAAACGGGATTGTGCCGGACAATCTCCGGGTTATGATCGGATTCACCCAATAAATGCGCCAGATGGGAAAATGGATATTTTTTCCCATTAAATTCAACGCAATGATCCTGATAGATTTTCTTTAACTCCTCCGGATCAAATTCCCGATGATGTTCCACAATGAAAGCCGGTATCGCATAGGTTTGTTTTCCTGTTCTGATCATGAACGTCTGCGCCACGGATAGCGTGAGTGGCAGAGACATCGTGAAGCTTGTACCTTGATGCAGAACGGAATGGACGCTGATGCGACCACTCAACATCAAGATTTCATTCCGCACAACATCCAGTCCAATGCCACGACCGGCAATTCCGGTGACGGAATCGGTAGTTGACAAACCTTGCGCAAAAATCAACGACGCAATCGCATCGTCATCCAGAGCCTCATTTTCCCGAATCAATCCAAGCCGTTGTCCTTCCTCCCGGATACGCGACAGGTTCAAGCCACGGCCATCATCGCTGAGCGTGATAATCACTTCATTGCCTTCCTGGCGCAATTGCAGGGTTATTTTCCCGGTCTCGGGCTTAGCCATCTGTTGTCTTTGTGTCGGCTCCTCGATGCCATGCGCAATGGCATTGCGTAGCAGATGTTCGAGTGGGGGGTTAATTTTTTCCAATACATTGCGATCTATCTCAACTTCCGCGCCTAGAATTTCCAAATGAACTCTTTTTCCCATATCCTCAGCCACTTGCCTGACAATGCGGTAGTAACGCTCGGCATAATTGCTAAACGGTAGGGTACGGATTTGCAGCAAGGATTGCTGCAACCGGCGGTTGATGACGGATTGCTGCGCAACGGATTCTTCAGCGGCATGATGTGTCGTGCGTAAACTCTTTTGCACGGTAATTATGTCATCGACACTTTCCGCCATCAGTCGCGTCAATTCCTGCAAGCGGGAAAAACGATCGAATTCGAGAGGATCGAATGCATGTTGATTTTCATGCTGTTGCGCAAGGTGGGATTGCATTTGCGTTTCCGCCTGAATTTCCACTTCGCGCAACTGATCATGCAGGCGGTGGGTGCTTTCGGCAAGATCCTGCAAAGACTGCTTGAAACTGTTCAGTTGCGCTTCAACTCCGGATCGCAGAATGCTGGCTTCGCCGGAATCATTCATCAGCCGGTCAATAAGCTCGGAATTGATGCGTAAAATGGCCTTGGATTGAAGCAGATCTGTTTTCTCGGGTGAAGCCTGATTCTGCTCTGATGAATCCGCTACGTTAGGGATATCGATTGGTTCCGAAACCGCAGGAGCGCTCATACTTTGCAGTTGTTCAATCTGGCTGCTGATGATATCAAATTCACTTTCGAGCTGATTCAATGCAGCATCCGATATGCTACGCTCATGGAAAGCCGCCTCGACATGACTTTCCATGGAATGAATCAAGTCGCCCAGCAATACCGCTCCCGCCATGCGGGCGCTGCCCTTCAGGGTATGCAGCAGCCGCAGCATCGCGCGGTGAATATCGTCATCTTCCGGCAACATGCGCCAGGCTCGCAACTTGCTGCCAATTTGCGGAATAATGTCATACGTTTCTTCAAGAAATGCCTGGAACACTTCCGGATCGATTTGCCCGGCAGCATCGGAAAGCGGAGCAGATCCCGCTAATGCAGGCCGAGGCGATGATTCCGGTAATACTGTTAATTTTCCGGATTTCACTGCGGGCTCATCGGCATCGACAGCAGCGCTCATAGTTCCGGATTCTGCCCGTTGAGCCAGCAATTCTTTTGCCGCCAGCAACAGTCCCTTAGCGTCAACATGAACAGTACCCTGTTCGCGCAAGCCTCTGCACCATCCGGCATAAGCTTGGTGCACACGGGTAATCAAGTCCATTAATTGCCCGGTAACCGGTCTTTGCTCATCCAGCCAATGATTCAGCACTTGCTCCAGATTCCATGCGACATCGCTCATTTCCTCCAGCTTGACCATGCGGCCGCTGCCTTTCAGTGTATGAAACGCGCGCCGCAAGCTCGAAAGTGCATCGCGATCGGCGGGATCGTCGCAAAATCGCTGTAAATCACAAGTCATTTCTGCCAGCACTTGATCCGCTTCTTCCAGAAAAATCTCGAGCAACTCCGAATCCATATCGGTGTTTGTTTTTTCAGTACGCACTGCTTCTGCTTCTGGTTCAGCGTCGATAGCACGTAAGGTTATATTATGCGAATTCGTTGACAAAGCCTCTTTCTGAGCCTCTGTCATTTGAAACAATGCAAGCGCCTCCTCGATAATCTGAATACAATCGGGTTGTCCGCTCCTAAGCGCTTCAATAAAGAAACCAAGGCTGCTTAATCCATCCACAAGCAGAATTTGTTCCGATTCAATGATTTCATAGTTTGGTTCCAGCAGTCTCTCAACCAAATTCTGACAAAGTTTCAATAAAGTTTGAGCACGTTCCAATTGCAACATCACCAGGGCGCCCGAAATTTGTTTAAATAAACCTGTAAGCAGAGGCAGTCCGGATCGCTCGCCTGGTTCAAAAAAGAATTTATCCAGAATACTCTCGATTTGCGCCAGGTTCGTTAGTATTTCTTGTGCAACCTGCGCCAGCAAATCTTTATCCTGTGTATTACTTTCTAATGCATTAAAAAAAGGAAGAGCAGGTAATTCGCTAATGTTGACATCCCCGGCAGTAACACTCTGTAAACGGGAAACCAGCACATCGACCTGGTGTGACAACTCCGGCGGCAGTTTGTAGAAATCATCGAGAATGCTCTCAATCATCAATAAAGCAGTAGCCATTTCCATGGCCAATTCCTCGTTCATGTCTTGCGGCTGAGCATGCAGATACGCGGCGGTATTGCTCATCGCTTCGATCAACTTTATCAGCGGCGCACATTCCGTTTGCTGCGCTTGGTGCAAGAGCCAGTCGATATACTCTGATAAAGAAACCAGACTTTCCTGATCGCCAGCACAAAATTCACGCCAGATATCATTGGTTTGCATCAACGTACCGCGCAATCTTTCCAGAACGGGATTCAGAGATTCCGATTGTTCAAATGTCAGTGCACCGGTGGCTGATAGGCTTGGCCAGGCGAAACTGCGCTTGATTTCGTCAATACGTTGTCCGGTCGATGCGCTATGCGCCAGGTGATACAGTAACTCACGCATTAACACTGCCGTGTTACCCGGTGTTCCGGCAGCAAGATGACGGATCGTTTGCTCAATTTTCCCGCACAACCGTCGGATCGTAAGGTCAATGTGAATGCTATCCAAATGCAGCAAATCTTCCAGGAAACCAGCCGCCACCCACCAGAAAACACATTGCTCGGTAGTTCCAGGGAATGTCTCAATCTGATTCGCGGCCACTGCCATTTGCTGCAAACCCTGCTGATCCGAAGGATCGCGCAGCCATTTCAGTAAACCCGCCTGATATTCCGTACCCAGCTGTTTAGCCAGGGATCTGACGGATATTGCATCAATATGCGCAGCTTGGGCTTTCAGCGCCGGAGCCTCCGTTAATTGCGGGAAAAACAAATCGCTTTCGGGCGCATTCTCAAAACCATACACTTGCATCAATGAACGATAAGCCGGAAACAATCGCAACGCGTTTTCTTCGGCGCCATCGATGAGTTCGTTTAAATAAAACAATAAAGCTTTGGTGGATTGTTTCAGTGCATCGATAACCGGCGAACTCATTTCAATCTTTTTATAAATCAGCGCATCAATCACTTGCTCCATCTTTTCGGTGACTAGAGTGATACTCGTCAAATTGAGCATTTCCAGCAAGCCGTCCAGTTGATGAATATAATCCCGGCAGTCTTTGATCAGCTTGTCATTGCCGGGATGCTGGCTATACACCTCCAGATTCTGGTCGATCAATGCAAATATCTGATAAATACCGTCCTTGATGCCGATAATGGCCGAAATGTTAAGTTTGGGTTGAGCGCTCATTTATCCTTACTATCAGTTCATAGTGAGATCGACAATACCATCACACCTTGAAATTAGACACCGACGCTTTCAGCTCGGATGCAAAACCAGTAATCTGTTTAATCGATCCGGTGGTTTTCAGGGTTCCTTGGGTATTCTGACGGGTAATATGAAGAATTTCTTCCATATTGGCAACCACCTTGTGCGCTGCGCGAGTTTGCGTATTCGTCACATCAAAAATATTCGCCACTAATTGAGCAAGCCGCCCGGATACTTGTTCGATTTCCTCCAGGGCCCGTCCGGCTGCATCCGAGCGCGTTGTGCCTTTTGCCACCCCTAGCGTACTTCGCTCCATCGCAGCAATGGCATCCTGAGTATCACCCTGAATGGTGACAATCAATTCACCGATTTGTTTGCTGGCTTCCGCCGAACGCTCGGCAAGACGCTGCACTTCCTGGGCTATCACAGTAAATCCATGCCCCGCTTCGCCGGCTGCGGTCGCTTGCAATGCTGCATTCAAAGCCAGAACATTGGTTTGGTCCGTGATATCTGTGATTAACGCGACAATCTCGCCAATTTCCTGCGAACTCTCACCCAGGCGTTTGATTCGCTTCGAGGTATCCTGGATATAGGTGCGGATTTCATTCATCCCGGCAATCGATTCACGCACCGCCGAAGCGCCCTTCTCCGCCGTAGCCAGCGATTGTTTCGCCACTCGGGCAGACTCCGTCGCCATATCCGATATTTCGCTGATCGAGTCCGTCATACTTAAAACTGCAATCGTTGTTTGTTCGATTTTTTCCGTTTGATGTTGCGCCGCGGTCAATAATCCAGATGAAACCTGTTGCGCCTGATTGGATGCTCTCACCACTAGCGCACTGGCCTGATTAACCTGCTCTACCAGGGTATGCAGTTCCTCAATGGTGCAATTGATGGCATCGGCAATGGCGCCGGTTGTGTGATGAGTGATATCGGTGCGAACCGTCAAGTCGCCGTCGGCAATTCTTTTCATATCATCCAGTAAAGTCACAATGGCTTTTTGTGTTCTGACCACTTCGTTGCGGGTGGCCAAATCTTGATAGCGCGCATTCTGACGCACTACCCGGATAAAAAAGATCAAAGCAAGCGATGCACAGGCACCGAGTATTACCATCAGCGTATTTAACCACGAAATCGTATGCATGGTTTGCGCTCGAATCACATCGCCCAGCTCACGCGCACTATCCAACATATCATCGCTCTTACCGAGCATCTCATCTATAGCCGACTGCACCGTTGCGGCAGCAGAAATCTCTTTCTGAATCACGTGCAGGTGATCGTCGAATTTTCTTACCAGCGCATAAATGTGCGAAAGTAGATCCTGAATCATTTCATCCCGGCTGGAAGCTATGCCCAAGCCGTTATCGCCTTGACTTAACGCATGCGTGGTCGCCGAAATATGGGCATGATCCTGCGTCAATTGCGCGCTAACTTCCGCAAGCGGCAGTTCCATTGGCAATAGCGTTCTAATATTTCTTGCAACGTTGCGCGCATGCATTCTTATGACCTCGACCGTGCGAATTTCGTGGGATAGATTACCAATTTGCGCCATGCGGCTGATTAATTCCTCGCTACGTCGGTTAAGCTGACTATGTGCAATGTGGATCGCCCGGATACTGCTAATGAGCTGCAACAGCGATTCTTGCTGATTCAAAATCAGATGGATATTTCCTTCCTCAATTTGCCAGTTTCTAAGATACGCATCCAGGCTTGGCGATAATGCATCATCAACAGCCGAAATAGTCGTGCCCTGATACGAACCCCCTTGCGATAACAGCCTGATATATTGATTCAGTTGATTCCGGCTATCGTGCAATGGTGCAAAAGCTGAAATATTGCCGATGATTATTTGCTGGGCCGCATTTGATGAGCGTAAATGCTGCAATTGCAACTGTGAAACAAATTCGGGTTGCAACCTATTATTTCTGGCCTGCTGCACACTGACTATCAATGTAATCAACAGCAGTATAGTGAAAAACATTACGATGCCACCGAGTATCCAGCTATGGTTAAGCAAGGAAATTTTTTTCGGAATATTTTTCTTCGCCGGCAGCGATATAACCGGCAGCTTTTTCCCTATTGCAACGAGACTGGTTGTTAATCCAAGTTTAGAAAAATTGTTTTCCATTGTTTTCTCCGGCCTTAAGTTCGACTTGCCCGAATATTCAGGTACATTGGCGGCAAATTACATTCGGTATTGCCACTATCAGCTGCTAGCTTAACCGCGGGAGCAGGTGATCAAAAACAGAATAAGGGCTGAAAAATGGTGTCTTTTAGGAAAACTGAATTATTTGACGAACGCGAGAGCAAAACGGAGGGAGTAAAGACCAATGGGATCCATTCTAGTAATTAGCGAATTTTCAGGCACCGCCTAACGCTACGAAATTCCACAAACAGTAGTATTCGGCGAATGTCCGGGCCGCATCGTGCAGCACTAGGCGAGAAATAGTTTATACGCCGGATTTCTGGTTTCGTCCCAATAACGATAGCCCAATTGATCCAGAAAAGTCTTGAAGTCGGTTTTTTCTTCGGGAGGTACCTGAATGCCGATCAGCACGCGGCCATAGTCGGCACCATGATTACGGTAATGGAACAAGCTGATGTTCCAATTATGGCTCATGCTGTTCAGGAAATTCATCAGTGCGCCGGGACGATCGGGAAATTCGAAACGGTATAGAATCTCGTTCTTCACTTCGCGCGCACGCCCTCCGACCAAGTGCCGGATATGCAGTTTGGCCATTTCATTGGCGCTCAGATCTTCGGTCGCCAAACCGCTTTGCTTCAATTCACCGATCAGCTTCCGAGTTTCTTCTTGATTACGTACCGATACGCCGACAAAAATATGCGCCACTTTCGGATCGGCATAGCGGTAATTAAATTCGGTAATACTTTTGGCTCCGAGCAAATTACAGAACTTCTTGAAACTACCGGGCTGCTCCGGAATTGTCACGGACATAACCGCTTCACGCTGCTCACCAATTTCCGCACGTTCGGAAATATGTCGCAGACGGTCAAAATTCATATTGGCGCCGGATGCGATCGCCACCATAGTTTTATGCGTAATTTTTTCCCGTGCGGCATAGGCCTTGATACCGGCAATCGACAGCGCGCCGGATGGCTCCATAATCGTACGGGTATCTTCGAATACATCCTTGATCGCCGCACAGATGGCATCGGTATCAACCAATATTATCTCGTCAACCAGTTCGCGGCATAGACGAAAAGTTTCCTTACCCACATGCCGCACTGCCACGCCATCCGCAAACAGTCCTACCTGTGCCAATTTGACACGACGGCCGCTCTGCAATGAACGGTACATGGCATCAGCATCTACCGGCTCAACGCCGATGATCCTGATTTTTGGATACAAACGTTTCACATACGCGGCAATTCCAGCGATCAAACCGCCTCCGCCAATCGGCACAAAAATGGCATGAATCGCGCCCGTATGCTGGCGCAGAATTTCCATACCGATCGTTCCCTGTCCGGCTATAACATCCGGGTCATCATAGGGGTGAACAAATGTGGCTTGCTCTTCTTTGGCCAGTTGCATCGCATGGTCATACGCATCATGATAAGAATCACCATGCAATGCCACCGCAGCGCCTAAAGCCATGACCGCATGCACTTTGATTTGCGGCGTCGTCACCGGCATTACGATGGTTGCAGAACAATTGAGTTTCCTGGCAGCCAATGCCACCCCTTGCGCATGATTACCGGCGGAAGCGGCAATCACGCCACGATTGCGCACTGCAGGCGATAGTTTGATCATCTTGTTATACGCGCCGCGCAACTTAAAAGAGAAAACCTGCTGCAAGTCTTCCCGTTTCAACAACACCTGATTATGAAGGCGCGCGGATAAATTGGCGACAAGCTCCAGCGGGCTCTCGATGGCCACATCATAAACCTGCGCGGTCAGTATTCTTTCAAGGTAATTGTTTTTCATGACGGGAAGTGGGTAAATTCGGGCGTTATTTTAATCCGGAACCGGGAAAGGGATTTTATCACGATCACGGAGAACATAAATTTTGTTGCTCAGCGATCCATTATTAAAAACAAAGCTACTATTTCTGGCACTATATGGAACAGCTCTAAAAAATTCTTTCAATGCTATGAATAAGATTATTTCAAATTCACAACAGCGCATAATCGCTTTATCGAGGCTAAGCTCGACAAATCCGCTTCATTGATCAATTGTAGAATTGATTCGTAAGGCACCGGGCGGCTAAAAAAGTACCCCTGCTGTAAATGACAGTGATTCTCCAGCAAAATCCGAGCCTGCCGATCGGACTCAACGCCTTCAGCGACTATCATAAGTCCTAGGTTAACTCCCAGACCTATGATCGCCTGCGTAATAGTTAAATCGTTGATATTTTGATCAAGTGCGCGAATAAAGGATTTATCGATTTTCAGAATATCGATTGGTAATTCACGCAATAACGTAAGCGAAGAATAACCGGTACCAAAATCATCCAGTGCAATGAGAGCGCCCAGCGCTTTAATTTTCTGCAATATCACCGAAGCTTGTGCCATATCGCTTACGACAGCACTCTCAGTAATCTCGAGAATCAGTGAAGTAGCGGGTAACCTAGTCTCAGTCAAAACCCGGGAAAGCGCAGGCAGAAAATTTCCGTGCAGCAATTGACGCGGATGCACATTGACCGATACATGAATGGGTTTGTCGATCTGCATAAGCTTATGCGCCGCGATACACGCGGTCTTTAACACTTCTTTTCCTAACTGCTCCATTAACCCCACACTTTCAGCTAATGGAATAAAGTCACCAGGTGACAAGTATCCTCGCGTCGGATGAGGCCAACGAACCAGCGCCTCCATACGCACGATGTCTTGCTGACGGACATCAACAATAGGCTGGTATAGCACTTGTAAATGACCCTCATTTAAGGCAAGTCGCAACTCTTTCTCAAATTTAAGTCTATCTCGCGTCCAGGCGATAGAAGATTCCGCTGAGTAAAACCCGAAACTGTTGCCGCCCTCACTTTTAACGCGGCGCATGGCAGTGCCGGCTCGCTCCAGAACGGTCTCATTGCCTTCTCCCTCTCCAGAAAAGAAACTGATACCAATGCTCACGGTCACAAAAACCTCCTGACCGTACAGAAGAAATTGATGTTCGATCAAGCCCAAAGCTTCTTGAGCTCTTTGCGCAGCTGCCTCTTTATCTTGTAAATCACTAAATAAAAGAACAAACTCATCTCCTCCCCAACGGGCCAGGAAACTATTATTCGAAATTATGGAGCTAAGTCGCTGTGATGCCATTTTTAGCAACTCGTCACCGGCGCGATGGCCCAATGCATCATTAATTTTTTTAAAATTATCCAGACTCACAAAAAATACAGTAATAATTTTTCCGTATTTCTGCGGCAATGATGCCATTTCTTTAAATCGCGTTAGCAGTAATACACGGTTTGGCAAGTTGGTCAATGTATCGTAACTGGCTTGATAGGCCACTTGCTTTGTCAATTCAACGGTATCGGTGATATCAGCCAATGCAAATAAGAACCCCATCAATGCTTCATGCTCATCACGCAGCATATGGCGGGTAATCCGCACGGCACGCTTCTCTCCGCCAGGAGTCTTTAAATAGCACTGGATTGTGCCCATGCAGGGTGCGGGTATGGGAATTTCTAAATCTATAAACTCCGTAAAGGCAGTACTATCCTGCATCTTGCTAAGATGCATAAGCTTGAGTAACGAGACCCCTTGAGCTTGATTGAGAGTTACTCCAAGGATTCTCTCGGCACCTTTATTCATATAAATAATATGATTATGCGTATCAGTGGTTATAACACCATCCCCTACAGACTCCAGGGCGGCATTTGAGCCTGCTTTAGCCACAAAAAGCAATTGCATGAATTCATTGATGCGTTGCCAATTCAGCAAAGGATAAATCGCTATAGTTCCAGTCAACGCTGCGCCGGGTGGAAGCCAGATATGCAAAAACCGCAATACAATCCATATCGCACACAAACCGCAACTTATCAATGCAAGCAGTAAGGGTATGGTGATGTTTCGCTGAAAAATACCGAGCATAAATACAATAGCAAATACCCACGCCATAGAAATCAAGCTAATTGAATAATTAGGAATCGGAAGTATTGCGCGACCATGAAGCAGCATGGAGAGAACATTGGCGTGCCACTCAACACCACTCATCGGCTGCCGGTCAATCGGAGAAACAGGCGTTGCAAATCGCGTTCCGATACCGGCTGCCGTCATTCCAACCAGAATAAATTTGTTCCTGAGGCCGGCTAAAATTTGGTCATCCGATAATACCTGGGCGTAAGAAACGTGCTGAAAGCTTCCGGATTTTCCAATATAAGGAATCAGCACCTCCTGGGAACGCACCCAGCGGCCCCAGAATTTGATATCGTCATCAGAAAAGCTATTGATCGATATTGTATTTTGGTTAATCGAAGCAGCCAGTACAAGCGCAAATGCAGGCCATTCGGGTTCCTCGATTCCAGCTTTTAAGAAAATCCGCCGCGCTATACCATCGCTATCCAGCTCGATATCAACATGACCCAGCTTAGCATGTTGGCGATACATAGGAAGGGGTTCGACCAGGTAAACGTAATCTCTATTCTTATCATCTACCGGGACAATGGGGAGAATGACTTTACCATGGGACGCGATAGCCGACGCCAGGGAATGATCCGCATCAGGATTGTTAGTTTGTGGTTCCGAGAATATCAGATCAAATGCGACCGCAGGGTTATCAATACTTTCTAATCGCTTGATTAATTTGGCATGCACACTTCTTGACCAAGGCCAACGCCCTAGCGCCTTTATGCTTTCCTCATCAATGGCAACAATGACGATATCATCATCGGGGGGATAATGCTGTATGGTAGAAAGTTGATCGTATATAACTGCATCAATACGTTCCAAAACCGCAAAAAAGGACAATAACCCTACGCCTGTTATCAACAGGATCGCACGCAAAAAAAATGTGTTGCGAAACGCGTGGTCTACCCACTGCATCATAAAAGAAGATCAATCAGCGGTGCAAATGGTAACAACAACCAATAGGGATTAGCGTAAGGAATGTCGATTATTTGTGGTGGCCCCCATGGTCCTTCAAACCCATCGGCTTCGATCGTTTTGGTACGCAAAAAATACCGCCCCCCATCAGGTCGTGCCACTGTCAATTGAGTTGCCGGAGTTTTTTCATCGTATAAAATTTGATTAAACGTTTCATCGTGCGCGAGTTGAAAATGAAAACTTTGATCCTTGCCACCAGCTTGCCATACAAACGTCATTCGAGTTTTATCGAATTTTGTAGCCTCCATCGTGGGCCCTGGAAAGGGCATACGGAATGACATGACATCTGTAAACGGTCCGATGCCTTCAGCTGCCGAGACTGATGCAATACGCCAGAAATAATACCCTGGCGCCAAAGAATCAGCCAGTCGGAAAGTATTGCCCGTAATCGCTTTGTTATCAACAATAAATGTAGCAAAACCGGAGTCTTGACTAATCATAATATGGTAGTGTGCTGCTTCCGGCTGAATCGACCATTGGAACTCGCGCGAAAACGGATCGATCACACCCTCGGGTAATGGCGCAATGATAAAAGGCGGCTCCGGGCGAGCATTCAACGTGAAGGCTATCGTGGCATCATGCCCCTCAATACCGGCAGCATCAATGCCTCGAACCCGCAGCCAGTAATCACCGTCCGGGATATCGCCGTCACGGAAAGGCAGTTTGTTTGTAGTAAACTCAATCCACAGATTGTGGAAATTTTGATCACTGGCGATTTGAGCGCGATAAGTGACGGCACCTGCAAGCGGATCCAATGCAATCACCAGGGGTAAACGTTCATAAAGTACAGCGGTATTACTCAAATCAGGTGCAGGCAAAAGTTTTACGGGTGCCGTCGGCAGCCCTCCGAGTGCTGTGATCACTCCCAAACCCGCTGATACCGCAATTTTGTTTTTTTCACCCTCAACTTGCACCAGACCGGATAACACCTCACTGCTCGTACGCTCATCATCGGGTGTTATTCCGACACGAAAATCAGTGCCTCTCACGGAGCTGATGGCAGAAGGTGTTTTAATTCTAAAGCGGGTACCGATTCCTGGTTTTTCTTGGCGCACGGCATTCTCGGTTCGACCTTGTTGCAATTGAATAAGCGTATCTGCTGCCCCATAACCGCCGAGTACATTCATTTTGCGGATACGAATCTGGCTGTTTTCTTGCAACTGAAGCCGTGAATTATCCAAGAATTTGAGGATGGCAAAAGAGTCGTTCTCGCTACGAACTTCATCACCTTCGTTTAGCTGCATTCCTGTTTCAGCGGGAATCTCCGCAGCGTTTGCACGTTTTATCAGTATGCGGCCGCGCACATAAATCACTTGAGCGTTCACCCCACTCGTTTGTACTTTTGACCACGCAACGGGTATCTTGATTTTTGTGCCGGGAGGAATGGTATAGGCATCGGATATTTTATTGAGTTGCTGCAAACGAGCTACATACCGCGTACTAATCAAGTGCTGCTCGGAAATATTCCAGAGATTGTCTCCCGTCTTCACGGTGTAGATCCATTCATCCGCAACAACCCGAGTGGAAAACACAAGCAAACTGATTAATAAAAAAATGCAGCGAGCAAATCCGAATCTTTTCAGGATCAATCGAGATTCCATTTTTCCTCCCAATTGCCAATAGCTTATCCCGAATGTTAAGGGAAAATCAATTTATTCTCTATGCAATTATCTCAACCTGGGTTCCCGCGCTGACTTGATCAAACAATCCCACCAAATCACTATTGCGCATGCGGATACATCCGATGGATCCGGGCTTGCCCATCTCCACGCTATCCGGTGTGCCATGTATGTAGATATAACGGCGCATGGTATCCACCGAACCGAAGCGGTTAAAACCCGGCTCACAGCCGGATAACCACAAAATACGCGTCAAAATCCAATCGCGTTTAGGAAATTGCGCTGCGAGTTTCGGTGAATAAACTTCACCGGTTGGACGCCGCCTAATAAAAACCGTATTAACAGGCTGGTTAGCACCAATCTTGGCGCGAATAATATGTCTCCCCAGCGGTGTGCAGAAACTGCCATTTTCTTGACCTGTGCCGTTCTTGGCCGAGGAGATCAGGTATTGGTGGGTAATTTGTCCCTGCTCATCCCTTAAATCCATTTGTTGCCGAGCAATATAAATATTAATTTTCATGTACATTCCGTTGCGCTGCATGACGTCTTTGTGCAAAAAACTGCCTTAGCAATGTACCGGCTTCAGGTGCCATGATTCCGGCATCGACCAATAAATGATGATTCAATCGTGTTTCCGCAGGTAAATCCAAAACACTGCCGCAAGCACCGGTTTTGGGGTCTGCGGCAGCGTAGACCAGACGCTGGATCCGCGCGTGAAAAATTGCGCCGATGCACATGACACACGGCTCCAGTGTGACATACAGCACACAATCCAACAAACGGTAATTGGCCATATGGCCACCGGCATCGCGCATTGCCATGATTTCAGCATGCGCACTGGGATCGGCGGTAGAGATCGGGCGATTATAACCACGCCCGACTATGACGCCGTGCTGCACAACTACCGCGCCCACCGGCACTTCACCGCATTCTTGTGCTTGCAGCGCCAGCTCCAGAGCGGCTTGCATGAAATAATTATCTGTATCGGTATTCTTCAATCGAGTGCATTCAAAATAATTAACCAGTGTGGTTCCTTCACATCACCTTTTTTATGCTACATTGCAGCCCTCAATCCATAGTATTCACCATTCTCGTTGTTTCAACATGACTACTTAACTCTTACTACTCATGATTACCCAAGCTCAATCGCAACTGCAAACCATCCGCGATTTATTACGCTTCGCAGTCAGTCAATTCAACAAAAGCGGTCTGCATTTTGGCCATGGATCGGCGAATGCGTATGATGAAGCGGCGTATCTTATTCTGAAAAGCCTATATTTGCCACTGGATCAGCTGGAACCGTTTTTGGATGCACGTGTCACGGCAGATGAATGCAAACACGTCCTGAAAATAATCGACTCCCGTGTCAAAGACAGAATTCCAGCAGCTTATTTGATGCATGAAGCCTGGCTTGGGGAATACAGTTTTTATGTCGATGAGCGCGTCATCATTCCTCGTTCTTTCATTGCTGAATTATTACCAACACAACTATCTCCATGGATCATGGATCCCGATGCTGTTGCCACCGCACTTGACCTCTGCACCGGCTCTGGCTGTCTCGCGATTTTAATGGCGCATAGTTTCCCCAATGCCGCGCTTGATGCTGCCGACATTTCCGCTCAGGCACTGGCCGTAGCGCACAAAAATGTACAGGATTACGGATTGCAAGAGCGAATCACTCTAATTGAATCCAATCTGTTCTCAGCGTTGCAGGAAAAGCGCTACGACCTGATTATCAGCAATCCGCCCTACGTCAACGCTGCATCAATGGCGCAATTACCTCAGGAATATCGGTATGAGCCGGAAAATGCGCTTGCCAGTGGTACAGACGGCCTGGATGCAACGCGCCAGATTCTGCAACATGCTGTCCGGTATTTGACTGACGACGGAATCCTGGTAGTTGAGATCGGGCATAACCGGGAAGCATTGGAACAGGCTTTCCCAGAATTGCCGTTTACTTGGTTGGAAACCAGTGCAGGAGACGAGTTTGTATTTTTGTTGCAGCGTGACCAGCTATCCCTGTAACCAAGATATTACAGCCCCATCTGCTGAGTTAATGCACTCATTAAGAATAAAATAACCCAGCATTTTTCACGTCCTGCTCCGTGCAGATGAATGAGAAGCAGATTTTTGCCAGGCTGATGCTTTCATTCTTATAAATTTTTCTGGACAAGGCTATTCGATTCTGGTATTAAGAAAGCGGTCTTTCTCGTTTTATTTTTGAATGGCCGAGGAGCTGTTTCACTTAACTCATATATCATAGGTCTTTAATTTTATAGGAGATAATTAACATGAAATACTCTCTATTAATTGCTGCTACTATTTTTGCATTCTTTTTAGCCGGATGCGGTGATCCGAAGCCAGGCCAATATCCACCAAGCCTCTATGATGGCAGTAAGCAAGGGGATTCTCAGTAAATTGTCATTACAGGGAATGTTTTTGCGATTGATACAACAGCAAAATGAATTTAACGACATAACAAACTGTTAAGTTTTATTTGCTGATGTATAGGGCCTGGAATTTACACCAGGCCCTATAATCACGAAATTCTTTAAATACTTCCGTTTATAAAAAACTCGATTATTTTTTGTGCTTAATCCGATACCGATATACCTACAACAGGATGGAAAGAAAATCCATACCAGTCTGATCGACTTACCCACAGCTGCATAGTATGCTACGCACTTATTTAGTCCGGTCTTTTTCTACCAGCACAGCTGGTCACTTTTTAACCGATATCTAACAGCAATACCGGCAAATACCCTGAGTCAATCTGTTATAAATTTTTGCAATTTGTGTGTGAGGAACAATCATGAACATCAAAACACGGCTAACCATAAGTTTCTTGGCAGCGGGCTTTCTGATCAGTAATATCGCATTGGCAGAAAAAATCTTACTCAATGTTTCTTACGATCCGACTCGGGAGTTATATCAAGAATTTAATCAGGCATTTGCTCGGCACTGGCAAGCAAAAACCAATGAAACCATCACGATCAAGCAATCTCACGGCGGTTCCGGCAAACAAGCCCGCTCCGTTATTGAAGGATTGGAAGCGGATATCGTATCTTTGGCTTTAGCCAATGATATCAACGCAATCGCAGAAAAAACCCAGTTATTACCGGAAGATTGGCAAAAACGCCTAAGTTATAACAGTACACCCTTTACGTCGACCATCATTTTTCTGGTACGCAAAGGTAATCCGAAGGGAATTAAGGATTGGGCAGACCTGGCACATCCTGATGTATCGATTATTACACCAAACCCAAAAACATCCGGGGGAGCGCAATGGAACTATCTGGCAGCTTGGGAATATGGCAAAAGACACTATGGCGAAGATAAAGCGAAAGATTTCGTCAGCACTATTTATCGGAATGTTGCAGTATTGGATTCCAGCACACGGGGTTCCACCGCTTCGTTTGTAGAACGTGAAACCGGAGACGTTTTGATCTCCTGGGAAAATGAAGCTTTTCAAGTACTGAAAGAATACGGCGCGGAAAAATTTGAAATTGTCATCCCCTCTCTGAGTATTCTCGCTGAACCCACTGTGGCATTAATTGACAAAATTGTCGATAAAAAAGGTACACGGGATGCTGCCGAAGCCTATCTCCAATACCTCTATTCAGATGCAGGGCAAGAAATCGCTGCCAAGCATTTTTTCAGGCCCACCGATGCCAGAGTCGCTGAAAAATATGCAGCACAGTTTCCCAAAATAGAATTGTTCAATATTAATAATGCCTTTGGCGACTGGAAGTCGACACACAAAACTCATTTCTCCGATGGCGGTACATTTGATCAAATCTATTTGCAGTAGCTACGATCTTTAATCAACAATAATGCCGGTGCTTATCTTGCTAAAAACATCAACTGTAATGGCTACATTCATATTCCGGAACTTAATGAATCCATGATCCGGTCTATGCTCAAGAAGCTTTATTCAATAAGAGGCTTGTGCAGGATCAGGCAGAATGAAGATTTTGCACAACTCCGGCATGGCTTTCGATATAGCGCTGATGTTTCTTTTGCTTAATGGCATCAATATGCATCAGAATTAGGGCATCCACACAATTTGAAAATTTCGGGTCGATATTAAACCCCAGAAACTCGCAACCGCCCGGCTCGCACAGCTCCACATACTGTTTATACAAAACCGGAATTTTCACCCCGAGTGCGTCCATTTTCTCTTTGAACCTTACATATGCCTGCTTATATTCCACTTCGTTTGCAACCTGTCTGAATGGCGCAAAATCAACTACCGTATCAAATTCAAATGACAGCCTGGGCAGTGCAAGCTGCTTATCATTGCCAAAAAGCTCTGTATAGAAACTGGCAATCATTTTTTGCGCAGGCTGCGGTAGAGCGATACTCATCGAAACCGGTCCAACCAGATAGCGAATCTCCGGATGCTGATACAGATAAGCGCCAACGCCGTACCAGAGATAATCCAGACTGCGTTTTCCCTGATATCTGGGTTGGATGAAACTGCGCCCTAACTCGATCGCCTGTTCGAGATAAGGCATTAAAATCGGGTTAAATTCAAACAGGCTATGCGTATACAACCCGGTTTCGCCCTGCGCTTTAAGAATCTGCGCCGCTTCACCGATGCGATAAGAGCCAATGATTTCTAGTTCGTCTTCATCCCACAGGATCAAGTGGCGGTAATAACGGTCATAACTATCGATATCCAACGCATTGCCGGTACCTTCCTGTACCTGGCGGAACGATAACTCACGCAATCGCCCGATTTCCCGCATCACGCTGGAGTTAGGCATGTAATCAAACAAATAAATATGTTTACCATCCTGAGTTTTGCCAATCAGTTGCGATGCTTTCAACTCCTTCCGGATCAATTTGGTGCGGACAGGATGGATGATATTTTCGACCGGCTTGAATAATTCCTTTTTCTTCTTTTTCCCGAGCCAATAGACTTGTTTGCGCATCAGCTTTGCCGCCGCTTTCTTGGACAAATTCATCGCCGCAATCGATTCCCAAGGAATCGGCTTGCCGATACGGAACAAAATCTCACCACCTTTTTTATTGAACATCTCATTGACCAGCATCATCGTCCCGAGGGGTTTGTAAATGCTGGATAGGCCGTAAAAAAGAGTGGAATTCTTCCCACCGATATGCACTGGCACAATGGGTGCCTTGGTTTTCCTGGCTAAAGACAAAAATACGGTGTTCCATCTGCCATCACGAACCCCCAGCGGAGAAATGCGCGACACTTCTCCGGTTGGAAACAAGATCACCGCCTGCTCAGATTCCAAAGCCTCGATGATCTGACCCATGCTATCGCGATGAGTGGTGGATTGAGACAAATTATCCACGGACAGAAACAAGCTTTGCAGCGGATCAATGCAATTTAGCAAGGTCGTTGCAATGATTTTTACATCGGTACGAATCTCCGATACCAACTTCAACAGCGCCAGTCCATCTAAAGAACCCAGCGGATGATTGGCAACGATCAACACCCGGCGTTGATCCGGAATACGCGCACGATCCTTGCTGGATACCTGAAACGAAAAATTAAAATGCTCCAGCACCGCATCGTTAAACTCCAATCCTTCCAAATGCCGGTGTGTAGCAATAAAACGATTGATCTCTTCCTGATGCAACAGTCTCTTCAGTATTGAAGAAGCGGCTTTCATCAGTGGTTTATCATTGATCTCATTCACATGCTGAAAATAGTCTTTCAGTATTGCATCCACATCCAGCATAATCCCGGCCCCATTTCATAAATTGGATACTTTATAGGATAACCAGTTAATGTGACGCGACGATGACAATCAGTTAATAATCAGGGTGCATTGCATCATGCACCCAGTCCGATAGAGGAGGTCGTCGAATTGTATTTACCTGCAATCATTCGCCAGGGTATTGCAAACCAATTTTCTCCCTGATCTGATCCATCGTTTCCATCAAAGCCAGCGATTCGGCAAGAGTCACTGTTGGGCTTTCCACCTTACCTTCCCGAATGCATTGATTGACTTCAGCAGCTTCGTATTGATATCCCACTCTACCCCAAACGATGCGAGGGAATTTTCTTGAACGCCAGAGAACAGCCAAGCGGGCACGCCAGAACATTGGCATCCAAATCATTCCTCGGGTACCCATAATAAAAGCATTATGCGGTGTGCGTGTTTGAATGGCGCTGGATAGCAAAGCAAGCTGCCCTTGTGGGTATTGCAGCATGATACCGGCCTGCTCGTCGACACCGGTTGCACCGAGAGATGCTGCCGCTTGAATTTCCGCAGGTCTGGAACCGAAAAGATGCGATGCCAAAGCAATCGGATAAACCCCGACATCCAGTATTGACCCGCCAGCAAGCTCAGGATTAAACAATCTATGCTCAGGTTCCCAGGTTGCCCGAAATCCAAGGTCGGCGCTGAGCATCCGGACTTCCCCGATCAATCCCTCCTTGATCCACTGCATCGCCCGTTTATAAGTAGGATTAAATCTCGACCACATGGCTTCCATAAGAAAAAGCCGTTTCTCGCCTGCACAAGCAATCATTTGGCGCGCTTCTATCGCGTTCAGTGCAAATGGTTTCTCACATAGCACATGTTTTCCATTTTCCAGACATAGAAGCGTATGGCTCTTGTGGAAATTATGAGTTGTAGCGACGTAGATAACGTCAATGTCTGGATCTTTTGCCAACGCTTCATATGAACCATGCGCGCGGGGAATTCGATGCTTCAACGCAAATGCTTCCGCTCGCTGGACTGATCGTGCAGCCACAGCAACAATTTCCGTACCCGGAGTCTTCCTGAGATCAACAGCAAAACGACCAGCCATTCGTCCCGCGCTTAATATACCCCACCGGACCAATGCAACCATAAAAAAGCTCCTTTATTTAAAAGACGGGGACGATCCGGTTTTCTTCCCTTCGTTGCTGAGCATTCTATCGCACTATCATTCAGATAAAATGTTATGTTATCTTATTGATTAACATGAATTCTCAATTTGGATAATTTTTATGGCTGAGAATTGAATATAATCTCAGCCATAAAAATAATATCCGGTTCAGGGAAAAAACCTGAAATCTGATGCATCAGTAACTTAAAAGAGCCTCTGAGATGTGGATTGCGTTGCTGTTCAGCTCAATTCGATCCATTACTTTTAATTTTAAAACAGAGGAATCACTAGCCGTGCTTTACCACACGAAAAAAGTCGAGATTAATTTAGGCTATGCATGCAATGCTAAATGCCCCTTCTGCTATTACTACGATTCCGTCATCACGAAATCCAATGAAAACACGCTGACTACAGAGCAAGCGAAAAAACAGCTCAAACAAGCAAAAATGCTTGGAATACAAGAGATAGAGTTTACCGGCGGAGAAGTGACGCTGCGCAAGGATCTACCCGAATTGATCACATATGCCAAGAAAGAACTCGGCTTTTCCATCGTCTGCCTGATTACTAACGGCATTCGATTAGCTAAGCGGGATTACATTGCCAGTCTCGCCACTGCAGGCATCGATGACATTTTGTTTAGTGTTCATGGTCATGATGCGTCGACTCATGATGATCTAACCAAAGTCCCGCGCAGTTTTGACCACATTCTGGAAGCGATCGATCACGCCAATGCGTTGGGTTTGAGGGTGCGTACTAACACAGTGGTGTGCAAAACGAATTTTATGCATCTGACTGAAATCATGCAGCTGCTGATTAGAAAGAAAGTCGATAACATCAATTTTGTGATGTTCAATCCGGTCCTGCAGGCAAAGAATATCGATATTGTGAAGGAAGTGTATGTCAATTACGCGGATGCCGGCAGAGAGATCATTAAAGCGATCCAATCGTGCGAAGCCGAGCTCCCGCATTTTAATGTAAGGTACATGCCCTTTTGCTTTCTTCCCGGCTATGAGCAATATGTGACTAACATGGATCAAATGACCTTTGATCCGGACGAATGGGATAATTTCACAAGCTTCCGGATCAGAAAAGGTATTTTGGTCACTTGGCTTTGCCTGATACCCGGCATTCTAAAAATACCGTACCTTACTTTTGTTGCCCAATACGGTTTCAAGGCCGTGTGTACAGCCGCAATCAGCCGATTCTATGTATTCAAGGATAGAATTAAAACCAGAAGCTGCAAGAAGTGCGCGTATGAGAAGGTATGCGATTATCTTTATCGGCATTATCACGATATCTATGGCGAAGGGGACGTAACCCCCATATCCGGGGAAAAAGTGTGTAATCCGGCATGGATTATGAATGCGGCAAAAATCCGCAAACCGGGCGAATTGCCTAAAAAGATAAGCTGAGTCAGCATTGAACCTCGGTGAATTTCTATACCGTATTCGGAGACAGGCATCGCTTATTGTCATGTGGATTAAGCAATGTACGGGTTATGGCTTACCTTTTAACAAAAGGGGCAATCCGCAGAACCATGCGTTTTGCCGCAGTAAATTACCCTGTCTTCCGCAACTTCCCTGGTTTTATGAAGATCTGACGCTATCTGATTTTATTATAGAGAATGACCAACAAGCGTGCATTATTTCGAATCAAGCAAATCTATCAGTTTCCACCGACGATCTTTGCTGGCACACAGCGCCTGATACCGGACGCTCCTGGCCCCTTAAACTCTTTGCGAGAATCCCTTTTACATCAAGCAATCCGATGGGGGACATTCAACTTGTTTGGGCACGTTCCCGGTTACAAAATTTGATCGTTCTTGGTCTGATCAGCAATCTAACGAATGATCTTCGCATCAAATGCCAAGCCGCCCAATACATGGAAAAAATAATGTTGTCATGGATCGATGCAAATCCATGGCTGAAGGGAGTAAATTATATTTCCACTATGGAATGCGCGCTCAGATTAATCAGTGCCTGCCATGCATTTGATCAGATAAGAAATGAAAAAATAAATCCGCAAGCCTGGCAGGGACTGGTGTACCTTGTGCATAGTCACGCCTATTTCATCCGACGGAGACTATGTCTCTATTCTTATGCCGGGAATCATACTCTCGGAGAGTGCGCGGGACTCGTTTACGCCGCCATTCTCTTTCCCGAACTACCTGACGCAGAAGAATGGCTGGTCGTTGGCTTAACCATCATGGAGCAGGAAGCGAATATCCAAATTCTTCCGGATGGAGGAAATCGCGAGCAATCCTTCCGGTATCTGGCGTTGATTGTTGATCTATGCGGGCTTGTCACCTGCCTGTTAAGACATTATGGCAAATTCCCACCTGACGGTATCGAGCGGGCCTGGATGCGTGGTAAAGATTATTTACAAGCATTTGCCTTATCACCTGATAATTTACCCGCAATAGGTGACAGTGACGATGGTTATGCATTGTCGCCACACCTGCGGTTATCGTGGAAAGATAGTTTTCATGCATCCGAATTACCAGCCGCTCCGCTGCAGATTTTTGCAGCCTCCGGATACTCGAAAATTCCAGGCGCAGCAAATCATGGCACGATGCGATTCAGTCATGGCAAGCTGGGCCGGGCCAGTACATTCGGACATGGGCATGCCGACGCTTTGTCTGTTTGCTGGGATCTTGACGGCAAACCGATATTAGTCGACCCAGGCACCTATCTATATCACGCAAATGCGCGTTTCAGACGCTACTTTCGCGGCACTTCCGCCCACAACACAATTGCGGTAGATGATACGGATCAAGCATTGCAAAACGAGAAAACCGCATTTGGCTGGTCAAGCGCATACACTGCAAAATTAATATGGCACAGTGAAAATCTGGACGGTAACACGGTACTTCTGGCTAATCATGACGGCTATTCCGCTAGCGGAGTTATACACTGGCGGGCACTGATCTATGATGGCCAATCCGGAAGGTGGATGATATGGGATCGTATCGATGGTATGGGCGAACACGCTCTGGCACTGCACTGGCATGTTGATACACCCGTCGAAATGACGGATGATGGGATCATCATAGACTGCATGAACAGCTCATGGTTCGTTAGCGTAAAAGGCGGAAAATCCTGTTTGTATCGCGGGAACGAGCAATTGCCATTGGGCTGGATTTCCAGGAAATATGGTACAAAAGAACCTCTTAATACCCTAAAAACAGAAATCCGCACTTGCTTGCCCCATGAATTCCTGACGATCATTACCCCGATGCAAGGAAATCAAACCCCTCCTATTGATGACAACTTAATCGATAAGCTACGAAACAAATGCTCAGAATCCTAACTTCAAGTCAGAAAACTCAATAAATAGTTACGGGCATTGCGATAAGGCTATGTGTCATATCAAATAAATTGGCACACGCACTAATATAACACTGAATAATTGTCAACATGCCACCCGTCTTGTATCTCATCTTGCATACCCAATTATTCGCGTGCTTCCTCAATAATCGCGCCAATTTATAAAATGCTGGCGCAAAGTTTGAACTACGCGATTACCTACTCCGCAATCGCCATAGACAGGTGGAAACTGCTGCTGACCCAGGCTTTTTTGCGCACATACCTTATCCCGGATTACTACAGGGGAGAAACCAGCCAACACGTTGGCACCCGCTTTAATCGTTTCGGGCCGTTCGGTGTTATTTCGCACCGTCACGCACGGAACGCCAAAAATATAGGCTTCTTCCTGTATGCAGCCACTGTCCGTAATGATAAGTGAGGCAAATTTCTCGTAAGAAAGCGATGTAAAGGGCTCAACCGGATCAATCACCGTTATTCGCGACAAAAGATCAAAGCTGAGACCATAATTTTTCATAGCCGCCCGTGTCCGCGGATGCATGGGAAAGATCATTGCATCGAACTCATCCGCCAATGCGTTAAGTGTTGTAAAAACATCAACCATTCTTGTACGACTGTCGGTAAACTCCTTGCGGTGCAGGGTAATGTACGCATACGCATCGGCACGCGGCTTAACCAATTCGGCAGAAAAATCATGAATTAAATCTATCGTGGTATTGCCAACATTGAAAATCCGACCACGCAAATCCGGAATTTTTTTCAAATATTCAGCATGATGTTGCGTATAGGTGAACAAATAATGCGCCGCACTATCGACCATGATGCGATTGCGCTCTTCAATCATACGATTATCATAAGCCCGCAGACCCGCCTCGACATGCGCCAATCCAACATCAGAATAAACAGCGGCAACGGCACCCACAATTGATGCCGCAGTGTCCCCGTTAACCAAGATCAGATCAATTTGCTGCGTGCGAATAATTTTGCTTACCCAATCAATTGCCGCCCCAATACTGTAGGGGTAGGGATAGATAAAATCCGGCATATAACCCATTTTGGCAAACACCACCTCCCGGAGCAATGGATCCTGATGCTGATTGGTATGCAGAACGGCAAATTCCAGATTCGCTGCGCGCAGCGCCTTGACAATGGCATAATTTTTCATGACCTCGGGACGAGTGCCAATGACAATCCCGATTTTCATCGCTCTAGAATGGCTTGGGCAAATGCTTCGGCGACAACTTGATTTCCCTGCTCATTGAAATGAACGGAATCCACGTAGCAGTCGCGATTTAATCCGTTAATCGGTGTGTAATGAATTCTTTTATTTTCGGCCGAGATTTTTCTGATTGCATCATTATATTGATTGCGCCGCTCTACCGTTTCTTTGCGGAAGAAAATATGACCATCGGGAAAAATGGGGGGAATTTCACCGCAAAATATAGCCTTGTATTTCTTGATTAAGAACGCCCGGGCAATCTGCCGGTAATATTCTTCAAAAAGCTCCAAAGGTGTTTCATTTCCCACATCGTTGGTACCTATGAGCACGCATACTTGATAAGTATCGCTGATGAATTCAATTTCATTACTGAGCAGAAACCATAAATCCCGCGCTGTATAGCCATTAACGCTTCGATTAATCGCACGCCATTGATAAGGCGTTTGTTGCGTAAGCATTTGAGCCAGATATAACGGATAGCACCCATAAGTCCGCGCACCAAAGGTTTGGCTATCCCCAATGCACAGCAGATTCTGATAATGCATATTACATTTTCCCTAATTATCCAATACTTACCAAGATTGCAATGGACTTAATTGTTGATGGGCATCTGAAAAAATGACGAGGGGATGAAGGCATGAATTTGACATCCACCCTTCTCTGGAGGGGAAAAATTTCTTGGTTTTCGAGTGAATAAGTATGAATTTGTTTTCATTAATTTTTTGCTTTGCAGGATTCTTCCAATCACAATAAATTGCATTAATAAATAAGAAGCGATGAATTCTTTTCCGAAGCGGGATGTACCGGATTTTACTTTACTTATCAGTTCTTCGATACCCGGCCTTTAAAACACTGACACTCTGCCACCTGGTTATGGACATTAATTCAGATTTTAACAAAATTAGAAACATTCCATTGTTTGATCACATTTATCAACCATACCGAATCATCCAGCGGCAGATCATGTCCTGCCGCTTCATGTTGCGCGTAATCTGCACCCCAAGCTTGCGCCAGTTTCAGACTGCAACGATAATCCACCAGACGATCACCCCGACTGGTTACAACGAGTAGCGGTTGCTGCGGTTTAGTGGAAATGGAAAACTTTACGGCAGCAAGAAACTGGTTTCTGCCACTTGCCTTCGACATCGGATATTGCTGTTGCCACTGCTGCCACAGTTTCAGCAGTGTGTTGTCATGATGATGGCGGTTTGAAATCAACTTCAGAATATCCGCTTCCTTTTGCGCCGCAGAGTGGAACATCATGCGCAGGATATGCGGATAGGCCGTCCAGCGCAGGCGATAATAAAATGGTGACAATGGTCTTGCACTGGTGCTGATCAGCACTGCAGCTTCAACTTCATCAGGGTAGCGTGTCATCCAATCAATCGCAATCATTCCGCCCATTGAAAGTGAAATCAACCTCACTGGTTGACTACGGCCTGTTTGTTGACGCAATGCCTCAGTTATCCCGGCGATGGTTCTCGGACTGGTTTCCTGATGACGCAGGCCATTGCCCGGAATATCGGGCGTACTGATGATGGCATCGGGAAAGTGTTGTTGCAGATCGGTAATAAACCTCCCCCAATGCCTGGCTTCCCGCAATAACCCGCGTATCAGTACAAAATGCTCACGATTTTTCATGCATACCAATGCGTCAACGCTTGCTGTTCCAGTTCCTTCGCATCACTGCTATTAATCCAGCTTTGATACGAGAGTGTGGCATGCAATAAGAATTCCATCAGAATCAAATGACTTCTTAGCACCCGGCTCAGTCGATGCGGCTTGATCGGATGATACAGGCCCAGTAATTGACGCAGCTGTAGCGGATTCTTGCGAATCCAGCGCCATGAGCCCATTTCCAGCGTCAATGGCAGAAACACATTACCATTCTCGAGTGACTTTATATATAAAAAATCCCATAAATCGCCATGTACCAGATAATGTTGCGATTGCGGCTCAAACAAGTAATCCTGATGGGGATAGGTCTGCATAAACAGTTTGCGCAGATAGCACACCTCCTTTAAATGCTTGATCGGCTCCAGCTTGCTTCGGGCATAAGGAAACCAAATCTGGTTACGAAAACCAAAGCCGGAATGACAGTCGAGCACCACGCTGAATGGTGCCGGCAAAACTTCTTTAGCGATAAAATCACACAACGCCTGCGCCTCGGGTTGCATCGAATCATTCGCTTTTCCACGATACCACGGTAGAACAGAAGAAATCCGATGCCCTCCAGCGAGTAAAATGGTTTTTTCCTGACTATCCACCGGCGCATTGCGCATTAAATCCACTCCTTGGCCATTCGCGCGAGTTTTATTCAGCATTCCAATCGGATTAACAATGGGCAGAAAATGAATGCGCACCCGCTGCAGAATCTCAGCCAGCATCCTATCCCACTTCAGGCGTTCCAGCAGTCCCTCAAGAAAAGCAATAACCACTTGTGTGCCGATGCGCTCCAAACCGTGAACACCGGCAACAAATGTTACACACGGCACATCCGCTTCGCGATTACCGAGTGTCAGTGCATACACCGGCAGCTCGTCATTGTCATGCGACACCCGGCAAAGTATTTGGCTGTGCAAATACATCGCATTATCCTCTTGCAAAATGGCTTCTACTTGTTCCAGCTCGGGAAATGATTGTTTAATCATGGATGGAGTGCGCATCTTCTATGGATTGAGTGCCAGCAGAATCTTGACACGACAAAAGATAAATCTTACTTGAATCTTTTCCTTTGCTGCAAAGAATCGATACAAGAATCACTGTGTCTTTCTTTTTCACAAAGAATTCATCAATATTTCATAAATGCGTCAAGGAAACTTAACAATGCCGCTTTATGCTGTGCGCCATCACTCATTCACTTAAAAGGTATTTATGATCAAGCATCAGACCCCTATCAAGGTGAGAAGCGTTTGGATCTCCGATGTACATCTCGGATTTCGCGGTTGTCAGGCGGAAGCCCTGCTGCATTTTCTGCATTCGGTTGAAACCGACTATCTTTATTTGGTTGGAGATATCGTCGATTTCTGGAGTATCAGGAAAAATCCGTTCTGGCCTCAGCATCATACCAACGTGATCCGCTCCATTCTGGGCAAAGCCAAGCATGGCACCAAAGTAATTTATATACCGGGTAACCACGATGAAGCTTTGCGCGATTGCACCGGGCATGTATTCGGTAATGTGGAAATTCACCAAGATTATGTGCACACCACAACCGATGGCAAGAAGCTACTCGTCATGCACGGTGACGAGTTTGACATGATTGTAAGAAATAGCCGCTGGCTCGCCAAGCTGGGCAATATCGCCTACGACACCCTGCTCGATCTCAACCACCACATCAATGGCTTGCGTAAATTCCTCGGCTACTCTTATTGGTCTCTTGCAGCCTATCTGAAGCTAAAGGTAAAAAATGCAGTCAGCTATATCAGCAGCTTTGAAGATGCTCTGGCGCATCTGGCCAAGGATCGCGGAGTTGATGGAGTAGTGTGCGGTCACATTCATCATGCCGAATTACGGGAGATTAATTCGGTGCTGTACTGTAACGATGGTGATTGGGTAGAAAGCTGTTCCACCCTGCTGGAACATCTCGATGGATCATTGGAATTGGTCTTTTGGTCCGAGCGATTCGAGCAATACAAAAATCACCTGGAAGAAGAATTACTGGCTGGCAAGAATGCAGCTTAAATCCATTTGAAAGACTTACCGCGCTCAAAAACTGTTTTAAGCCTGGATGGCGGCGGCAGTCATCTGCTCATTCAACTCAGTGTCCTGGCTTGTCTGGAAAATGATACCAGCACATCAACCTACGACTTATTCGATCTGATTGCCGGATCGTCGTCAGGGGGATTGATGACTTGTTTGATCCTGGGGCATCGCTGGAGCGCACATCGCCTCATTGAAAAAATTTTGCATGAAAAATTACTGGAAAAAATAATGGCTAAGCACCGCTTCAGCCGTTTGATGAGTAAACTGCAAATCCGCCCCAAGTATCAAGGTATTCCCAAAAAACTGACGCTGCAGAAAGAATTGGGCAACCTAAGGCTATCATCGCTCGACAAGCAACTCTTCATTCCCTGTTTCAATCTCAACCAGGATCAACTGGAAATTTTTACCAATGACAGTCAACCGGATTTTCTACTAAGCGAAATCGCCGATGCTTGCACCGCCGCCCCTTCGTATTATCCGCCGGTGCTATTGCAAGATGGCGGTTGGCGCATCGATGGCGGTATCGGCATGAATAACCCCGGCCTAAGCGCGTATCTTTACGCCCAGAAATGCTGGAATCAAAACCCGATCAAAATGCTATCCATTGGATCCGGCTGGCGCAGCTTCATAGTCAACGGCACGAAGGCCTGCAAATATGGTGGCTTGCAATGGTCAGCGCAAGGCATCGCTTCGATCATCCTCAGGGAAAAAATGTTATCCAATGTCAGAACGACTACGGAAATTCTAGGTAACCAAGTGCTGTACATCAATCATTACCTGAAAGATTATGACATGCCTGATCAGATGGATTCAGCTACCAATAAAATTATCCAGAAAAAAGCTTTGGACATCGGAAAGCGCTGGTATGCCCTGCACCGGGAGCAAATTGATCAATGGCTGAAAAATCAATAGCTGTCAATAATTAGGTTATTGATAACCGCAGAATCGGCCAACGCCAGACCCGCACATTTCATACCAGCTTTAACTGTCACAAAACAACCAACAAACGGTCATTGTACTGTCATAGTCAACCGCTAGACTGCACAGCATTCCAGTGAACAACTCATGATATTGAATTCACTATAAAAGACCAATCCATATCACAAGCGACCATGAAAATATTTTACGGAATCCAAGGAACAGGAAACGGCCATATTACACGCGGGAGGATTATGGCCAGGGAATTACACGCTGCCAATCTAGAGGTTACTTATCAATTCAGTGGCAGACCACGGGACAAATTTTTTGATATGGAAGTTTTCAATGGCCATCAATGGCGCCAAGGATTAACTTTCATTACAGAAAAAGGAAAAATTAATTCTTTAAAAACCGTATGGCATTCAAAGCCCTTACGCTTTTTTAATGACATCAGGGAACTGGATTTGAGCAGTTATGATTTGGTCATCTGTGATTATGAGCCGGTCACCGCATGGGCGGCACGGCGGCAAAACAAAAAAACTATTGGAATCAGCCACCAATACGCGTTTCATTACAACATACCCCGTGCCGGAAATGATCCGATCTCTGAAACCATCATGCAAAATTTCGCCCCGGTCGATACCCGCATCGGCCTGCATTGGCATCATTTCCATCAGCCCTTGTTACCACCGGTGATCGAAACACCTTATGTGCCGCAACAAATTCAAAAGAACAAAATCATCGTCTACTTGCCTTTTGAAGATCAGCAGCAAGTCATGTCAATATTAGCGCCTTTCAAGTCATTTGATTTTTTTCTTTATTCCCCGGAAGCTGTTTCTTCCATGCATCCGCATATTTATTGCAATCCCCTGTCGTTGCAAGGCTTCCAGATAAATTTATCGGACTGTGCGGGTATTATTTGCAATGCAGGTTTTGAGTTAGCCAGCGAATCGCTGCAGCTCGGCAAGAAAATCCTGGTCAAACCTCTGCATGCGCAAATGGAACAAGCGTCAAATGCCCTGGCTTTGCAAACATTAGGTTACGGGCGAATGATGCCCACCATGGATGCAGCAATCATTGATCAATGGCTACATGAAACCCGCGCCATCCGTGTAACTTTTCCCAATACAGCCAAACATTTGGTGCAATGGATCAAGGACGGCATGCCATTGATAGATCAATCATGGTGCAATCGGATCTGGTCCGAGGTCAAGGTCATTCCCGTTGAAATATCATAAATTCTAATCGACTTGAATTCACAACACTTATGAACGCCAATCTTCTGTTTGAACCTAACCCACTGATTATAAAAATACCTTCGCCGGAAAAGATTCTGATTATTTACAACCCGATATCCAGTGCCGGCAACACGGAAGCACTCGCAAACAAACTAGACAAGGAATTAGCGCTTCATGGAAAAATCGTTGAAGTATTGACATCCGAAAAAAAAACCAAGGGCTATACCAGCATCACGGAAAAAATTGCCGCCAATGATCTGATCGTGATCGTAGGCGGCGATGGAACCATCAGAAAGCTGCTGGATTTGATTAATAAAACGAATACGCCCATTTACGCTATCCCGGGGGGCAATGAATCGTTATTCGCACGCTCTTACGAAATGACTACCAAGACCGATGATTTGATTCAAGCAATCAGCTCAGGAACATGCTTACAACAATTTTACGGCCTGATCAGTGGTAAAGGAATTAAGGGCGGCAAGCCTTTTTTCCATATGGCTTCGATGGGATTGGATTCACTAACCGTCAAAAATATCGGCAAGCGCAAAGGCCCTCTGAATGACTCAATTTATATCTGGCATGGACTCAAAGCCTTGTGCTCCTTACATCATCCCACTGTCTCAGCGAGTGTTGACGGTCAGTCCGTCATTGATCACGAATCCGGATACGTGATCGTCGCCAACAACTCAGCTTACGCCAAAAACTTACAACTTGTCCCCGCCGCCAATCCTTCCAGAAGCGAGCTAATTCTCGGTTTTCTACCCGGAGCACGACACCAACACGAGTTGGTTAAAGCAATGAAAATTCTGCAGCGTAAACCCGCCAAACTACCCATGCGGTATTTCTCGGGAAAGAATATTTCCTGTACGCTGCATGAGAAATCCTATCCATTACAAGTTGATGGCGATTATTTCCGCAATCGCGATATTGAAGCTGAAAAAACAATCGAGTTTAGCGCCAGCCCAAAGCCCATAAGGGTATTGATTCCACCGTTTCTCAGTACCAACTGCTTCTCAAACTGAATCAAGGGCGTCCATATATGCTCTCAAATAAAATTCCCGATTCGGTTCAGTATCACCACTCCCCACCTTGGGAGGCGAGAAGTGAACTTACTGATTCAGAATTTTTATCTACTCTTAACTTCCGATCACTCCGTCATCATCCTTAGTAATCACGATTACCGAAGAACGAGGTTTTGAAACTGATGATCCTGTATAGGTTGTCGGCCCATTGTAACCATTATCCGGCCACGCAGAATTGTCGGTAAAACCGATCTGCCAATCTTCACCTGGATGCTGAATACCTACAAACATCGCTTTACCATCCGGTGTGGTAACCAAGCCGGTTACCTCACTATTGAGTGGACTGGTAAGAAAACGCTTGGTTTCACCAGTGGATGAATCTGCGCACATCATCATATTACCGCCGATGTTCACCCAATCTCCACTGGCATCACCTGCCTGATCCGTCTGAATCCACAAGCGCCCCTCCTTATCGAACCACAGACCATCAGGTGCGCCATAATCATCTCCATTGATATTGCCCACGTAACCATCATGACCGGTAGAATCGTAACTGCTACCCAAACTTTTGGCGTTAACTTTATCACCGCACTGTACAAAGATATCCCATTTAAAAGTAGTGGCAGTCACGCGCCTTTTATCCTCCCGCCAACGGATAATCTGACCGAAATCATTATCAGGACGCGGATTCGCAGCATCCACCGGCGGATTCGCACTACCTGCGCTACCGGTTCCATCCCTATTATTGCCTGAGACAGGTGTATTGCCACGACGACTGTTGTTGGTAAGCGTCATATAGATATCTCCGGTCAGAGGATGCACAGCGCCCCATTCTGGACGATCCATCATGGTGGCGCCCAAACGATCGGCTGCCTGGCGTGTCTTAATGAGTACTTCCGCCTGATCGGCAAAACCATTCTTGCGCGTCAATCCGTTCTTGCCCCATATCAGAGGCAGCCACTGACCACTGCCATCGGCATTAAATTTTGCTACATACAATGTGCCATGATCGAGCATATTCCGATTCTCAGCATGACCTCCTCGATTAATTTTTTTATCGCAAACGAACTTATAAATATATTCATTTCTTTCATCATCTCCCATGTAGAAAGCAACCCGGTCCTTATGATCGATTACAACCTGCGCACTCTCATGTTTCATTCTACCCATGGCAGTGCGCTTGATCGGTGTGCACTTCGGATCCCACGGATCGATCTCCACTACCCATCCGAAACGATTCGGTTCGTTGGGATGCAAATCTGCACGGAAACGTTCGTCAACTTCGTGCCAACGATAACCGAAGCCACCTTTAACCACGCCGTACCGAAGTTGATTCTGAATAATTTTAAGCGTGCGCTCTGGATCCGATTCTCCTTCCACCTCGCCGGTTTCATTGGAAAAATAACCATTCCAGTTTTCTTCGCAAGTCAGATAGGTACCCCAAGGCGTATATCCATGAGCACAATTGTTGAGTGTACCGATAACCCGGGTACCATGAGGATCGGCCGCCGTTTTCATTAATGCGTGTCCGGCGGCAGGACCACTGATCTTGCATAAGGTATTTCCCGTGATACGGCGATTTAAACGTGAATGCCGATTGACTCGCCACTGATGATGTTCCTTGTCAATCGTAACAATATTGATGCCATGGGCAGCTTGTTGAGCGCGAACCATATCGAGCGTAATTGCAGTTGTGGCGTAATTGGCTGCGGGAACAATATTATTCACTAGAGGCGGATCACAATATTCACTATTGGTAACCAATAATCCACGTTTATTACCAAATGGCCCGGGAAAAGGAAAATAGTGCATACCGTCCGTGTGTGCACCATAGCAATGTAACTGGGTTGTTTCATCCAGCGCACTCACCGTGTCCCAGTGCGATTCAGACGTCAACGAATCCCCCCATGAAACCAAGACGCTGGCTGAATAACCTGCCGGCACCGTCACACCATCCGTCATAGGTATCGTATTGGCACTGACCGGTGTAAAACCGATTGTTCCAAGAGGATTGAGGCTATGTGACACTTCGGCACCATTTAAAATTTCCCCAATCGCCGCAGTACTGAGTACGGATAAAGTGGTCACGGCCGCTGTAGTACCCGCAGAAACCACAAGAAAATCACGGCGCGTAAGTTTTTGTTGTTCAACGATCTCTTGCAGCGTGCTGTTATCACTGTCATTACGGGTAACATCGCTAGGATTAAGTCTTCCATCTGGATGAAGTTTGCTGCTCATATCTTGTTCTCCCTGTCTTTTTAGAGGTATCAAAAATACCTTTCACTTTAATCCTCGGAAGTGACAGCCCTATAACAGCCAAATTAAGTGTTAATGACAAATAAATTACATGTTGAGAACTTATACAACGCCTGATAAGTACTTAAATGCCGAATGTTGTGACAAGCTGAATAAAACAATTCTCCTTATACTTTTAAATAGACAGAATCCAACCTTTGGATAAAAAATTTAACTCTAAATCTTGACGATATCAAATGTTTCCATAATAATGGAAATATGGAAATGATTAATGCCATTCAAGTGCTGACTGCACTTGCCCAGGAAACCCGTTTAACGATATTCCGAACACTGGTTCAAACAGGTGAGTCGGGAGTTTCAGCGGGCGAGCTTGCCAAGAAATTGGGTATTGCGAATGCAACCCTGTCTTTTCATCTTAAGGAATTGGTTCATGCGGAGTTGATTATCGCCCGACAGGAAAGCCGCTTTATTTATTATTCGGCTAATTTCACAAACATGAACGCGCTGATCGGTTATCTCACGGAAAATTGCTGCGCCGGTACTCCATGCCATTCAATCGAAGCTTACTGTGATGACAAAAATAGCTAAAAATACCTGTTTTATCTAACTCGTAAAGGAGGCAACACCATGAAACGCTTTCATATCCACATCGCTGTAGAAGACTTGCCGGGAAATATCCGCTTTTACTCCGCGCTATTCGGTATCGAGCCTACTGTAAACAGGCCGGATTATGCCAAATGGATGCTGAACGATCCGTTTATCAATTTCGCCCTATCCGCTCAGGGTGGGAAAGCTGGCTTGGATCATGTCGGAATCCAGGTTGACTCCGAAGAAGCGTTAAACGAAATGAATCAGCGCCTTGCTCAGGCCGATTTGCCCGCTGCAGAACAAAAAAACGCACAGTGCTGTTATGCCACATCGAATAAATACTGGACAGTCGATCCGCAAGGCATCGCGTGGGAAACGTTTCATTCGCTGGCAACGATTCCGGTATTTGGCCAGGATACATCCATTCCCATCAAATCCGAATCCTGTTGCGCAGCCTGATCATGAATGTACTATTTCTTTGCACCGGAAATTCCTGCCGCTCCATACTTGCGGAAGCCACTTTTAATCATCTTGCGCCCGAAGGCTGAAAAGCGATGAGTGCAGGCAGCAAACCGACTGGAAAAGTTCATCCGCGTTCAGTCGCTCTACTTGAACACGAAGGTATCGCAACCGAAGGACTTTACAGTAAATCGTGGGATAACTTGCCGGCAACGCCGGATATTGTGATTACCGTGTGCGGCAATGCGGCCGGTGAAACTTGTCCCATTTATCTCCGGCCTGCGTTACGCGCGCACTGGGGTATCGATGATCCGGCCCAAGCTACCGGAACCGAGGAAGAAATCAATTCGGCATTTGCGCAGGCTTATCTTGCCTTACGTGAAGGTATCCAAACTTTCTTAGCTCTGCCATTAGACGACCTACGCAAAAACCCTTCCGCTTTTAAAACCAAACTGGACTACATCGGAATCCTGAAGTTTAAACAACCGCACACAAAGTGATGATCACAAGATAATAGCGGGCACATATTGACATGCTGATTGCCTCACTCATTTTCATCGTCACGCTCGTGCTGATCATCTGGCAGCCACGAGGCCTGGGTATCGGCTGGAGTGCCTTGATCGGTGCAATAACGGCAATGCTGCTGGGTGTGGTGCAGCTCAGTGACATTCCTGTGGTGTGGGATATTGTTTGGAATGCAACTGCAGCTTTTATCGCCATCATTGTTATCAGCCTGCTACTGGATGAAGCAGGATTCTTTGAATGGGCTGCATTACATGTGGCACGCTGGGGGCGCGGCGATGGGCGTTTACTATTCGTATATATTGTTTTGCTCGGTGCAACTGTTTCGGCCTTATTCGCTAACGACGGGGCAGCTTTAATTCTAACCCCGATCGTGATGGCAATGTTGCTGGCACTTGGATTTACCCCAGCCGCGACACTTGCCTTCGTCATGGCTGCGGGTTTTATTGCCGATACGGCGAGCTTACCGCTTGTGGTATCCAATTTGGTTAACATTGTTTCAGCTGATTATTTCAAGATCGGATTTACCCAGTACGCGACAGTGATGATCCCCGTCAATATTGTTTCAGTCGCAGGAAGTCTGGCTGTACTTTTTCTTTATTTTCACCGCAGTATCCCAGCGAAATATGATGTCAGCCAACTCAAGGCACCCAGTGAAGCAATACATGACTTGGCAGCGTTCCGTGCTGGCTGGGTGGTGCTGACATTACTGCTAATCGGTTTTTTTGGTCTGGAATCTTTCGGTGTGCCCATCAGCCTTGTGGCAGCATCCGGCTCGCTAATACTGTTCGCAGTGGCAGCGCGTGGTCATATTATTAACACGCGCAAGGTCATTCACGAAGCACCGTGGCAAATCGTTATTTTTTCACTGGGCATGTATTTAGTGGTGTACGGTTTACGCAATGAAGGTTTGACCGGATACCTGACCAGTCTGCTTGATATCTTTGCCAGTTATGGCGTGTGGGGTGCAACGCTCGGCACCGGTTTTCTGGCGGCCTTGTTATCGTCCATCATGAACAATATGCCTACGGTACTGATCGGCGCGTTGTCGATCGACGCAACCAACGCGACCGGCGTGGTAAAAGACGCCATGATTTACGCTAATGTAATAGGGTGCGGTCCGGGCCCGAAAATTACGCCGATTGGCAGCCTGGCAACTTTGTTATGGTTGCATGTACTGGCGCGGAAAAATACGGTTATCACTTGGGGGTATTATTTTCAGATAGGTATTGTGTTGACTGTGCCGGTATTGTTTGTCACGCTGGCTGCCCTCGCTATGTGGCTGAGAATTCAATGAGGTTATCATTGCAAGAATCGCAGCATTGCCGTGAATGCCTGAAAGTAGAATTCAATCGCATTGCAACTTTGTCAGTTTAACTTTATAGGAGAATCAAAATGGCAACTATCCAAGTATTTGACCCCGCTGCATGCTGTAGCTCAGGCGTTTGCGGTGCCGACGTAGATCAGGCATTGACCGCTTTTTCCGCCGATGTCGATTGGCTCAAACAGCACGATATCGCCATCGAGCGTTTCAATCTGGCACAACAACCCATGGCTTTTGCGGATAATGCTACGGTGAAAGGATTCCTGGAACGCTCCGGCGCGGAAGCGCTGCCACTCATTCTGGTGGATGGAGAAGTGGCATTGGCAGGTCGCTACCCGCAGCGCAGCGAGCTGGCGCGCTGGACGGGAATTTCTCTGGAAAAGGAAGTTGAAGAATCCAGTTGTTGCGGCGGTTGTTGTTAACTCATAACCGGGCCAATTTCATGGCGCACCGTAAATTCCTCGATCAACCGCCGCACTTTCTGTTTTTTACAGGCAAAGGCGGCGTCGGCAAAACCTCGCTAGCTTGCGCCACGGCCATCACATTGGCCGATACCGGCCGACAGATTTTACTGGTTAGTACCGATCCGGCTTCCAACGTCGGCCAAGTGTTCGGCATGACGATCGGCAACCAAATCACCGCGATCAACGCGGTGCCCGGTTTGGCCGCCCTGGAAATCGACCCTCAGGCAGCGGCGCAAGTTTACCGTGATCGCATTGTCAATCCGGTACGCGGGGTATTGCCGGACACGGTGGTCAAAGGTATCGAGGAGCAATTATCCGGCGCTTGCACCACTGAGATCGCCGCTTTCGATGAATTTACCGCTTTACTGATCGATTCGACACTGACTGCAGATTACGATCATATTATTTTCGACACCGCGCCAACCGGCCATACCATCCGACTGTTGCAACTGCCCGGCGCATGGAGTGATTTTCTTCAAGAAGGCAAAGGCGATGCATCCTGTCTCGGCCCATTGGCGGGCCTGGAAAAACAACGCACGCAATACAAAGCGGCCGTGAATGCGCTCGCCGATCCGCAGCGCACCCGGCTCGTACTGGTAGCCCGCGCACAGGAAACCACTTTACGTGAAGTGGCGCGGACACAGGAAGAACTCACGGCCATCGGTTTGACCAATCAATTCCTCGTCATCAATGGCTTATTGCCACAGTCGGAAGCAACGCAAGATGATTTAGCAGCTGCTATTTTCGAACGCGAGCAAAAAACCTTGGCGACCATCCCTGAAATTCTCAAACCTTTACCGCGCGATTACATCGCGCTAAAACCTTTCAACCTGGTCGGATTGCCCGCGCTACGGCAGCTACTGATGGATGAATTACCTGCTGTCAGCGGTAATAATGCGTTGCATCAAACCATGCCATTCCCCGGTTTATCCCGCTTGATCGACGATATTGCCAAGGACGGCAGTGGCTTGATCATGCTGATGGGCAAAGGCGGTGTCGGTAAAACCACCCTGGCAGCTGCAATCGCGGTCAATCTCGCGCATCGCGGCTTACCTGTGCATCTCACCACTTCCGATCCAGCCGCGCATTTAAACGAAACGATCAGCGGCACGATGGATAATCTCCAGGTTGATCGGATCGATCCGCATGTGGAAACCGAACGCTATCGCCAGCGGATTCTGCAAACCAAAGGGGCGCATCTGGATGCAAAAGGCAAAGCATTACTGGAAGAAGATTTACGCTCGCCTTGCACCGAAGAAATTGCGGTGTTTCAGGCATTCTCGCGCATTATTCGTGAAGCGGGAAAGACATTCGTGGTGATGGATACCGCACCAACCGGGCATACGCTATTGTTACTGGATGCCACTGGCGCTTATCATCGCGAAATTTCCAAACAAATGGATAACCATTCCATAGCGCACTACACCACACCGATGATACAACTGCAAAAACCCAAGCAAACCAAGATGCTGCTAGTGACTTTGGCGGAAACCACACCTGTGCTGGAAGCCGCCAGCCTCCAAGCCGAATTGCGTCGCGCTGGTATTGAACCGTGGGCGTGGATCATCAATAACAGCATTGCCGCCACGACCGTCCAGTCACCGCTTTTATGTCAACGCGCTAGTAACGAACTTAAGGATATCGAAGCGGTATCAGCCATTCATGCACAACGCTATGCCGTCGTGCCTTTGCTTAAAGAAGAACTGATCGGCGTACAGAAGTTATTGGAATTATCCGGAGATAACCAATAACCGAACATGTGTAGAGTAATGTCGATAAGATTTATCCAAATAACTAATCAGGCTAGTGGGCGAAAAAATTCTTTCAGAGACTGACTACTTTGCCGCAAGCAACTGAGTTTACGCCAGTCTGATTCACCTCCATTCAAACGGATCTTTGGGTAGTGTCAGTTTAATTGTGTCTTGGGTAGGCATGTAGAATCTAATTTTGACAAGAAATTGCGTAATTAAAATAAAGGATCGAATATACCTGTAAAGCAAGCATACCAAGAATTTATAGATGAAACGATAAGGAATTATTGACACTACCGAACTTTTATTATCGACTTGATTCGAGAACAAGCTTCCGAGATTTATTCCGTTTAATAAAGCCGAATACCTTATTAAGGGGGTAAAAAATAAAAAATTGGAGAAGTAAGCGCTCTGTTCAGAGCAAATTAAGAAACTCGGTCACAGCAGCTTAGCCAGTATCATGTGGTTTCTAATTCATACATGGCTTTAGGGATAGAGCAAGAGCAGGCGATAACCGAGTGCATCCAGTTGGCCGCTGTTAAAATCCAATCGAATCTCTATTTCTTGATGAGGTCGAATAAATTGCAATGACTTATCCATTTCCTGCAAATAATCCTGTGCCGTAAAAATGCGACTGGCAATTAATTTTTCTTGTGCATCCAGCAGCGACAATTGCAACGCAGGCCAGGCTTGTGGAAAAGATGCGTAATTATGAATGGTCGCGTACATCGTAGTCACTTCAGGCTGTTGCGCAGGATTTTTCTGTAGTTCGGATGATTCGATGCCGATCCGGTCGATATCCTGCGCATAAGGCACTGTACACATCAAGAGTTCGCACAGTCGTTCCAACCGGGGTCTGATTTCTGGTGCAAGCATGGTCAGCTCGGTGCGATAGCTATAGGCCATCTGGCCCATCAGGAACAACCCCAGAAGAACATTCACCAACCCCCACTTCAGATACGACCGCTTATCCGGTTTTTCATCTGCAAATAACTGATCTGCAGTAGTTTCTGTTATTTCTGTAGTTTCAGTTACTTCCTGATTCAGGTCTGAAACAACTTGCGGTTCGACCGGACTATCTGAATCCCCGGCAGCAATCTGGTTTTCCATCGCAACTTCAGGCGTGCTGAAGGGTTGCAATGGAATCTGCGAGGTATATTCGATGGCTGATTCGTTGACCGTAATCAGAGTGGCAAATCCATTGAAAATCCGTTGACAGCACCCGCAACGCACATCTCCCCCATGCGCCTGTAATTGCGCGGCATTCACACGGAAGGCGGTACTGCAACCGGGACAAAGTGTTACAAGCGCCATAGGTTATTGCCGGAGTTGGATCATCACGTTAAATTGATCAGTGATTTGTGATTTGCCAAGTCCGAAGATTCGATAAAGCGGTAATTATTTCACCTTTTACATCCGGTTAACAACACCCACCCTTGCTGCTCTTCGCCACTGTACATATCAAACCACTGCTGATAGGCGCGCTTAACTTCTGCAGCTTGCTGCTGCAAGATACCGGACAATGCGATGTAGCCTTGCTGCCGAACCAATTGCGCCAGAACCGGAGCCAGCATGATTAAAGGATTCGCCAGAATATTGGCAACCACGATATCCGCCTGTCCCTGCGGTTGCATATCGCGGGTAACTGCCTGGTGATCGGCTGTAAAAAAGAATTGAAACGCAGGGCAATGATTCCTGACTGCATTTTCCTGACTGGCTTTAATTGCCTGGGGATCGATATCAATACCGGCAACGTGACTGGCACCCAGTTTTAAAGCCGCTACCGCCAATATTCCGGAACCACAGCCATAATCAACGACTTTATCCCCGGGTTGCAAATTTTGATCCAACCAACTGAGACACAATTGCGTCGTGGGGTGGCTGCCGGTTCCAAAAGCCAGGCCCGGATCCAGTATCAGATTAATTGCATCAGGATCAGGTGCCTGATGCCAAGTGGGAACAATCCATAATCGCCGCGAAATCCGAATGGGATCAAATTGTGATTGCGTCAGACGCACCCAATCCTGCTCCTCAACGCGCTCCAAACGAAAATCCAGTTGTCTTTCTGTCTGCACGCTATTCATCACATTGTGGAGAATTTCATCCATATCGACATCCTGATTGAATAGTGCCGAAACTTCAGCATTGCGCCAGATTTCATCGCAGGGCTCTCCGGGTTCTCCAAACAGCATTTGTTCGTCTTGCGTGTCGGCAGCAGCATCATGAATGTCCACCGATAACGCACCCTGCTCCATCAATGCATCACTCAACAACTCGGCATTCGTTGCATCAGCTTTGATAATTAACGTAACCCAGGACATGCTTACTGTGAAGGGCTTATGGCCAAATCCGGCGCTTAATCAGTCTTGGTTTTATTGTGCAATGCAAGCTTCTGTTCCAGATAATGGATTGAAACCCCTCCGCGCAAGAAAGACGCGTCATTCAGCAAATCACGATGCAGTGGGATATTGGTCTTGATTCCGGCCACCACCATTTCAGACAACGCAATCCGCATGCGTGCAATCGCTTGCTCACGCGTATCGCCATAAGTAATGATTTTTCCGATCATCGAATCATAATACGGCGGCACCATATAATTATGGTAAACGTGCGAGTCAACCCGCACCCCTGGACCGCCTGGTGCATGATATTGCGTAATTCGCCCGGCAGAAGGCGTCAGTTTATAAGCATCTTCCGCATTGATGCGGCACTCAATGGCATGCCCCTTGAACACGATATCTTTTTGATGGATCGGTAATATATTACCCGCCGCAACATTGATTTGCGCCTGAACCAGATCGATACCCGTGATCGCCTCTGTTACCGGATGCTCCACCTGTAAGCGGGTATTCATCTCGATGAAGTAAAACTCATTATTCTCAAACAGAAATTCAAACGTTCCTACACCCCGGTATTTGATTCGGCGACACGCATCCGCACAACGTTCACCGATTTTATTACGTAATTTCTCGGATATTCCGGGTGCAGGCGCTTCCTCGAGAATTTTCTGGTGGCGGCGTTGCAGGGAGCAATCCCTTTCGCCCAAATGAACAGCATGGCCATGCTCATCAATCAATAACTGAAACTCAATATGGCGCGGATTTTCCAGAAATTTCTCTGCATAAACGGTGGGGTTGCCAAATGCCGTCTGGGCTTCATTGCGCGTCATGACCACCGCATTGGAGAGCGCAGCTTCGGTATGCACCACCCGCATACCGCGCCCGCCACCCCCTCCTGCGGCTTTAAGAATTACGGGATAGCCGATCTCTTTGACAATCTTCCTTATCTCATCAAGGTCTTCCGGTAACGCACCTTCCGATCCCGGGACGCACGGAACACCGGCACTTTTCATAGCATTCTTTGCGCTGACTTTATCTCCCATCAACCGAATGGTTTCTGATCTTGGGCCAATAAATACAAATCCGCTTTTTTCAACCCGTTCGGCAAAATCCGCATTTTCTGACAAAAATCCATAACCCGGATGAATTGCCTCGGCATCGGTAACCTCGGCGGCACTGATAATGGCCGGTATATTCAGGTAACTCTGTGCGACAGGTGCAGGACCGATACAAACCGACTCATCGGCCAGCATCACGTATTTGGCTTCTGCATCAGCCTCCGAATGCACGGCCACGGTTTTGATGCCCATCGCTCGGCATGCGCGTTGAATCCGCAACGCAATTTCACCACGATTTGCAATAAGAATCTTCTCAAACATAGCTATCCGATCTCTATTCAGAGCATTATTGAATCACGAATAAAGGCTCACCGTACTCAACGGGCTGCCCATTCTCTGACAAGATCGCTTTGATCACCCCATTTTTATCCGCTTCTATTTCATTGAGTAATTTCATTGCCTCAATGATGCAAAGTGTGTCCCCGACTTTAACGCTCTGCCCAACTTCAACAAAGGGGCTGGCACCTGGCGATGCCGCTCGATAAAACGTACCCACCATCGGAGACTTGACTATATGTCCATCGGGGATGGATTTATTATTGGCATCTGCTGTTTCAGCCGATGCATTGACTTCAGAAATTGCCGGCGCTGGTTGCGAAGCCGGAGGCATCACTGCCGCCATAGCGGGCGGCATGAAGGCATAGTTCTGCACACCTGCACCGGATTTACTGATACGCACTTTCTCCTCGCCTTCTGTAATCTCCAGTTCAGCAATACTCGACTCTTCCACCAACTCAATAAGTTTCTTCAGCTTTCTTAAATCCATATCCAATCTCCCGAGACATCGTCTCGCCGTAAGGAAGTTTTATAACTATTGTCAACAACAGATTCTTAAGACGTCATCGCATATTTCAGCGCCAATTCATAACCCTTAGCACCCAAACCACTAATCACACCAATCGCCAAATCCGAAAAATAAGAACGCTGACGAAAGGATTCACGCGAATAAATATTTGATAAATGCACCTCGATAAATGGCAGCTTGACCGCGGCAATCGCATCCCGCATGGCAATACTAGTATGCGTATAGGCCGCCGGATTGATAATAATGAAATTTGTTCCATCATTCAGCGTGCGCTGAATTCTTTCAATCAATGCCGATTCAGCATTGCTTTGAAAAAAATCCAATTTAAACGCAGTATTTTCAGTTAACTTACTTAAATTTCTGTTAATATCTTCCAATGTTGTAACGCCGTATAACTCAGGCTCACGAACACCCAGCAAATTCAAGTTGGGGCCATGAATAATCAAGATATTATCAGCTTTCGTCTTTTCTGAATCCATTTGCGAATTATGTACCGTTGTATCAAAAATGTACAGATTTTTGACGAAATTCGCCGAACTTAAGCGAAAATTGTCAGAAAAATATTGAATTGAGTTATTAAGAAAAAGTTCATTTTGCGACAATAAAAACACAACAAAACACAAACTATTATTCAACCTGTTTCATTTGCCCGCAATTACTCAACCATCTATAATACTTCGCTTGATTTAAGCCGGGCTGTTGTAGCTCAGTTGGTAGAGCAACTGATTCGTAATCAGTAGGTCGGAGGTTCGACTCCTCTCAACAGCACCAATAAAATCAATAAGTTAAATAGAGTGGTGTCTTGCAACCATTCTTAATGGGGCAATTATGGGGCACTAAAAAATAACCAACTGCAATAAACTTTCTAGCTAGTTTTCTTTTTCATTCCTTCAGAATCACACCAAAATAACCACAAAGCCTCAATTATTATTTTCAATTACCCCATTAGTGTCCCTTTGAAATGTTATATACGAATAAGCAACTAATATTTATTAGAAATAATCGTAATTACGTATGAATGCTAATCAGATGTTGTTATTTATTGCCCTTTATTGTAAGCTATTTACAATGATTAGTTACTTGCATAGGCAATCATGGCAAACATCGAAAAACGTATTTCTAATGAAGGAAAAATAAGTTACCGGGTAAAAATACGTTTAAAAGGATTCCCTTCCCAATCTGCGACATTTGAACGTTTAACCGATGCTAAAAAATGGGCACAACAAACCGAATCAGCGATTCGAGAAGGCCGCCATTTTAAAACCACAGAAGCCAAATGCCACACTTTGGCGAAAATGATAGATCGCTATTGCCGGGATGTATTGCCAGCCAAAAAGAGTGCAAAAGACCAAGCGCAGCAATTGTCATGGTGGAAATCTGAAATCGGAAGCTATTCACTTGCTGATGTAACGCCTTCGCTTATTGGGGAATGTAGAGATAAGCTAGGCCGTGAAATAACGGTTCGAAATAAGCTGCGTTCGCCTGCCAGTGTTGTGCGGTATATGGCCGCGCTTTCTCATGCTCTGACTATTGCAGTAAAAGAATGGGGCTGGTTAGAAGATAGTCCGATGCGTAAAGTAACCAAACCCAAGGAATCACGCGGACGGGTTCGCTTCCTATCCGACGATGAGCGAATGCGCCTACTTAAAACCTGCAAGGAATCCAGCAATCCATATCTTTATACTGTTGTTGTACTGGCATTGTCTACCGGAATGAGGCAAGGTGAAATCATGGGCTTGTCTTGGAATGTAGTCGATTTAGATCAAGGTCGGGCAATATTACACGAAACAAAAAACGGTGAACGCCGCGCCGTAGCGATTACCGGCCATGCTTTGGAATTATTGAAAGAGCTTTATAAAAATCGGATTATAGACTCAGATTTATTATTTCCACCTAAGCAAATCACACCACAAAAACCACAAAAAGCCATGGATTTACGCACACCTTGGGAAACCGCCGTTAAAAAAGCTGAACTCAAAGATTTTCATTTCCATGATTTGCGGCATAGTGCAGCAAGTTACTTGGCCATGAATGGTGCAAGCCTAGCCGAAATTGCCGAAGTATTGGGACATAAAACATTGCAGATGGTGAAGCGATATGCTCATATGTCAGAAGGTCATACAGCCCGTGTAGTGGCTTCTATGAACAGCAAAATATTTGGCATCTAATTGATGTTTGGGCATATCGAAGAAACTTATCTAAAGAAATCATGGTTTTCGGACCGAGTTTTTAATTTGGCCTTACTACAGCCTGTTATTGATTCACAAATTATTCTTGGACAGTTTGCTACTAATGAAGAAGTAATTAGAAATTCTCGGAAAGAATTAGAAGCTATTTTTAATAGCTGGAAGGTTGAGTTCGGTAATTTCCCAGAGGATTTATACTATAAAGGACGGTCTATTGATGAATGCCCACCTTATGCTTGCAGCAGTATTGATGTAAATAATTACGCGGATTTATTGCGAAAATTACGCTATGAAGGTTATCCACCTTTATTAGCTATGGACTACAAAATGGGCTATCAATGTGTTTCTGCCATATTAGTATTATCGGAAGCTGCTGAGAGTCGTGTGGAATCAACGATAAAAGCTTATTTGGAGATTCAGCGCTATCAGCGCGAGCTTGAACTGATACAAAACGAAACAAATCGGATAATACATGAATCATCCCTTCGATTTATAGATATAGGTGTTAAGTCGGTTGTAGGATATAAAAATCGGCCGGAATGGCAAGATAAAATTGACTGCCAAACGATTGCAAAAAAATTATGGGAAAAGAATCCTAATATGACAATTGCAGCTATAGAACGTACACCAGAATTAAATCCATACAAAGAGAAATATTCCGGTCGTGAAACTCTAAGAAATTGGATTAGCCAAGTCGATATAAGACCTTCATCAGAAAAAACAGGAAGGCCCAAAAAAAATTAATACCCGTCATCGGATAACGGGAATATATTTATATAATTCATTGCGTTAGGATATAACTTGGCAATTAGCTAAGTTAATAAGGAGTTTACTAACGCAATGGAAAACCAAACAAACACACCTACAAAATCCCTCAACGATTCATGGTTGACTGTCAAATTACTCGCGCAAGCAGAACCAGCTTTTACTGAATCATCTATTCGTAATCACGTATTCAATGCAAATGATAGAAAATCGAGTAAAGGCATTATCAATGGAAACGGTCTTGCACCATATATTCGCCGTGTAGGTTCCAAAGTACTAATCAATCACGGCGGCTTTTTAGCATGGATTGAAGGACAGCAACATGATGAATAAGCCTATACCTGAGAAAGAAAATATCTTGGATAGGATTAATGAATTGTTCAGTGAAAAGCCGTCAATTGATTCGGTACTAGATAGTAATATTCGATATACGCAGGTCGATTTGCTTCAATATATTGATGATGATCACATTCTTAAGAAGCTAAGTATTCAAGTTGCAAAAGAAACTTCATTGCCATCAAGTTCCGTATTTCTTGCTGGCTTAGGGACTTTTAGCTCAGTAGCGGCTCGCAAATACACTGTGTTATATGAAGACGGCACTCCTCTACCTATTGGTCTATATGTTGTTATAGAACAGCCATCCGGTTCAGGTAAATCTAGGTGCTTAAAGATATTCCAGAAGCCATTCTATGATATGTCAAAAGAAATATATGATGAAATTACAATGGGAATGGCAACACTTAATAGCAAAAAAGATAAAGGTGTTTCGTCAAAGGATGAAGATGATGAACTGAGTCAGTTAATGGCAAGGCTTAATGCATTCCAGCCAATCTTTACTACTAATACCACTGCTGAGGGATTAGAAAAACAATTGACAGTGTCCAATGGATTCTTTAGCTGTATATCCAGCGAACAGGGATTATTCAATGTCTTATTTGGCAATTCTTATAGAACAGATTCTAAAGTTAATAATAATGATGTAGTTCTTAATGGGTTTGATGCTGGATGGATTAATAGCGCCAGAGTAACCAGGAAGGGATATTGCGGGCGTGTTGTTGGTAGTATCGTCTGTTTTGCTCAATCAAACAGCATTGAGACGCTGTTAAATTCATCCAATGGCACTGGACTATCAGAACGTTTTCTTATGCTTGTAGAACCCCATAGTTTGGGCAAGCGTGATCATCTGAAAAGGATCGAGCGTAACCACATTATTACAGATGAATATGCTTGGAAATGCAGAGAAATGAAGGATGTTATTGAGCACGCTGTGGAGTTCGATGAACTGAGATTAATCACTATTCCAGATAGCGGCTTTCTTAAAATAAATGAATTTCTTAATACGATAGAAAAAGACTTAGACGATGGTGGTAAATATTCTCATGCTTCATTACGAGGTGCAGCGTCTAAGGTGAATATGCAGATAATGAAAATTGCCGCTAATCTTTGCCTAATCGACAAAAATAAGGAAGAGTTTTGGGAAAGCTATGAAATTGATGACAAGTATATAGATTCAGCCATAAATATTTGCAATACATTATTAGAAGCTCTTCTTAAGCTGTGTCAGACAAAAGGAATTATAGGTACTCGAGCAGAGTTTGCATCGATAATATTGCTATTTGAAGATAATAATAAACCCAAAACTGAGAGAGCTATTATTCAATCAAGATCAAGAGTATCGCCCTTTAAACAGTATTCAGGTAATAAATCAGAATTAATTAGACAAACGCTTAATGAGATGTTAAGCCAAAATATACTGACTAAAAGTTATTGTCATAAAACTAGTTATTACTCATTGCTTTAAATCATAAACCTGTTTCCGATGTTGTAAGCTTTACAACAAACTTACAACACACAATAAGTTAATAAAAATAAATAGTTACTTGATAATAATTATATTTGTTGTAATGTTGTAATAATTTTTCTATTTTCTCATTTTTGACTTTTGATCTGCTTCTACATATATATTTAGGAATTCTTACAACATTACAACAAATCAGCGGAAAGCTTTACCTATATTACTTTTGAATTGTTGTAAAAGCTTACAACAATTTTACAACCCACTACTAATTGAAATTCCAGAGGTCTATTAATTATTTTATGAAAAATAGGGAAATAAATATGCCTGTAACCATTGATATGAAAGGTATTGAGGTAATACCTACCCCCAAGATTAAGCTTGCTAACATTGAGGATTGCAGGCGGGAAATGGCAAGCGTATATAGGGATGCAAGGTCAGGCCGTATTGATTCTCAAGATGGTTCACGATTAGTATATATGTTATCGCAAGTAAGCAAATTGATTGAGCTATCGGATATTGAAAAACGAATTGAAGTATTGGAAAACCTTAACAATGGCTAACTTTAAAATAAGAATTGAGAAATTGGAAAAATTGAAACCAAGTGGATTACAGCGTTTAAGTGATGATGAGCTAAATGCCAGAATCTCAGCAATGTGTAAAACTGAATTACATGATTGGCTAGAAAACAATGATTCTTTGCGAGTACGTATTAATAAACTGATGACGCTGGAATACTAAAGGCAATTAAACAGTGAAGCTTCAAGAACGATTACGCAAGCTAGAAGCTTTAGCAAAAATTGAATCTCAAGAGATTAGGATTCTAAAAATTATCGTTGAGCCTGATGGCACTATTTCGGGTAAAATTCGGCGCGATGCAAGGGGCGGATTCGCTTTTGTTTCGGATCAAGAATTGACCGAGGTGCATGCAAACCATCATTTACTAGAGACTAGGCTAAACTAGCATTATAGAATTAATTGTTTAGTGAGATCAGAAGTATGCGAATACGGATGACTTTAAGTCTCTTAATAATAGCCACATTATCGGGTTGTGGTGACAAATGCCAAGAATACTCCAAGTTTTCATGCAAAGAGATTGAGGTGGCTCTCTACAACGTATATTTTTATTATCCGAGCGGCGTAGCGAAGTATTTAGGCCAAACTAGAGGTGTTTCGCAGTGTGGTAACTTGGCTCACAGCTTTGCATCATCCAAGAGTTTGAGAGACAATGGAAATTATAGCTATATTTGCTGCATGCGCGCCAATGGATCTGAATGCTATGAAAAGCATCGGTGATTTCTTAATCAGAACCTTTTTAACAAGTTATTTTCTTAACCGATATCCAAATTTTTAGCCGAGCAGATATTGATTTTTCTTCTACTAGATTCAACGAACGGGCGGTAAATGCAACTTTTGACAGTCAGTCCAATTAACTTCTTAGGGCTTCTTAAATCAGAAGGATCGTTTCTGAAGAACATAAAAATAAGTCTGCTTGCCCCATTAGTTTTAACTGTGCTCTTCTTTGGAAGTATTGCGAATGCTGCCGACGGAGAGGCCGCCCAACATGTTGAGTTTTGCCGAGCGGCAATTTCTTTTTCGGGACCAGAAACTCCAGATTCAATAGTCGCAATGAATATAGGTTTCTGTTTTGGGTTAATGGAAGGTGTCCGAGGAGGCAATTTCTTTCTAAAGAAATCTGGATCAGAGGTTGCATTTTGCGAGCCATCGTGGTTTAAAAACGATGATTTAGCAAAGGCTTTTGTTGCAACTGTAGACAAAAATCCAAATCTGCGGGAGCTGCGCGGGTCTCTTGCTGCTTTGACTGCGCTCCGTTTTGCATTTCCATGTAGCAAATAGTCAGTCTACCAAGTCATTCAAGCAAGACCTGCTAAAGTGCGCCCTTAATTCAAATGCGAAAAATAAAGCACCTCGCCGCAAGCAGCGGGGTATTAACTGCGCTCTACAATCTGCTGTTTTTCAACCAGCTTTCGCCCCAAGGGGGGGAATTAAACCCGCAGAGATTAACATTCCAAAACTGTTGGATCTAATAAACAATTACGGGAGCTTAAGCCCCCGTTCTAGATTTAATTTAGTACCCTAAGGAAGAATATTAAAATGCTCGAACAGCCCGCACACTTAATGAATAGCTGCTTCTATCAAAACCACCTTTGCTACCATCAAAAAAACTCTGATACCACATGTTTGTTGCATCATATTCGTTAGAGCTCCAATAGCTGTTATCATCAAAACTGCCCACTATTTCTTTTTGTAAATACAATAGGTTCAATTCATGTTTTGAAGGCAAACGCCAACCCGGGCCACGGCTATCAGCCATTTCTTTAGCTACATACCAGTTAAATTGGCCGTCTTCATCAAATGGCTGCGCTGCCAGACCGTGCTGACCCGTTTCATCGACCCAGAACACGATACTGTTATCGGGCAAAACTTCGCCTATTGTGCGAACAGATGGTTTGATATCGCTAATTTTTGAATTTATAGTAGAGATGGCCGCATCAAACTCAGGTTGTGTAACCCTGTGCGGGGTTTTGTCAGCAGCAAAGGCATTGCCATACAGCATGATTGCAATACTGAAGAAAAGTAAACCTAAAGTTATAATGGATTGTTCTTGTTTCATGGTTTTTTTCCTTAATGGATAAATTGGCTAATTTATAAGCATACCCTGTTATTGAGGCCGATTGATAATTCGAAGGCACTTACTTGTTAGAAGACAATTAACCTAACTGTCACATGACTGGATTCTGTGGGGCACAAGTGGGGCACTCACAGATAAAAAACCAGCAAAAAGCACAACAAGCGGCAATAAAAGGAATTGATTAACCCTTTGATAGGATTGCTTTAGATTGTTGTTATGTGTTGTAACTTATTGATATGAATGGATTTGTAATCAGAAGGTCCCGAGTTCGATTCTTGGTGTCGGCACCATAAAATCAATAAGTTGCGTTTAATATAGTATTGAATAATTCTTCATGTAGACGTAATGTAGACAGAAACTCGAAATGAGCTGCAGATAAAAATTACTATTGAAAAATTAATTGTTGAGCTAGTTAAATTCGTAATCAGTAGGTCTGAGGTTAGGCTCCTATCAAAAGCACCAAGAAAATCAATAGATTGCATGAAACAGGTTAAATATTTAAGATACATGTAAACACTGTGTAGACAGCAAATCAGATACAAAAAGAGAATAAAGAAATTCTTTAGATAAGCTGATAACACAACAAGTTGAAAAATTGTTATGCAACAGCGTATAAGAAATTTTAAATTTATACTTTATATATCAGTGTCTTGCCATTCTGAGAGCCTTTTCTAACCATCTTCATCATTCTCGCATAGACGAGGTGTGAACTGAAAAAGATAACGATTTTTTCAATAAATTCCAACGTACGCCTCTCTTTATCCCAGCAAGGAACTTGATCAGCCTAACGGTTGAAATAACCGGGGCGCTTTAGCGCGTCCGAGTTGTCTGAGGTGTTAGCCGTCACTTTCCCCCAGGCGGAAGCGAGAACGTGAATTATTTAGATACGGAAGTATCATCGTTTTTGAGTTCAGCAAACTTTGTGGCCATTGTGGGGTGGAGTTGGAGTTGCCCCCTTTGAACGGACACATTATGTTCTGTTTAAAGGAGAAGAAATATGACACAAAACTACAAACCTGCTTACCCACCGGAGTTTCGTCAGCAGATGGTGGAATTGGTAGCATTAGGCAAATGCCCCAAGCAATTATCCAAGGAATTTGGTTGCCACTACACTTCGATACAAACCTGGTGTCGAGCAGCAGGTGTACCAATTAGATCAAGCCAGACAATTGCTTTCGCTGCAACATCGAGTGTTGTTTCCTTGAGTGCCAACGAACGGCAGGAGCTGCTGGAATTGCGTAAGAAGCTCAAGCGTGTGGAGATGGAGCGTGACATATTGGCAAAGGCTACGGCCTGGTTTGCAAACAACACGGATTGATGGGGAAGGTGTACCAATTAATCAAGGCAAACCGGGCTCAATTTCCGGCTCGTGTTCTATGTGAAACACTTGGTGTATCGCACAGCGGTTACTATGACTGGGCAAAACGCACACCCAGCCGACGGGCCATTACCAACTGTCGATTGATCGAGCAGATCATGGCTATATACCGTACAAGCGATGGTACGTATGGCCGCCCCCGCATTACCGTTGAGTTAGCCGATCGTGGAGTCAGGGTCAATCATAAGCGCGTAGGCAGGTTGATGCGTGAAGCTGGAATTAAAGGAGTGAGTCGCAGGCGAGGCTTTGTGATCACGACTCATCGGAATAAGCGTGACCACCCTGCACCGGATTTAGTGCAACGTCATTTCAAGGCAGCTAGCATCAATCAACTATGGGTTGCGGACATGACTTACATTCCTACCTGGGCAGGGTTTTTGTACCTAGCCGTGGTCATCGATGTATTCAGCCGTAAGGTAGTGGGCTGGTCTTTCGGCGAAACCATGACAGCAAGTCTGGTGATCAGTGCGTTGAACATGGCGTTAATCACTCGTAAACCGGGCAAAGTGATTCACCACAGCGATAGAGGCAGTCAATACACCAGCGTTGATTTCGGCAAACGATGCAAGGAAATGGGCGTGCGTCCATCCATGGGCAGTGTAGGTGATGCCTATGATAACGCAATGGCTGAGAGTTTTTTTGCTTCCCTGGAATGTGAATTGATCGATAGGCGCTCCTGGAAAAATAAAACTGAAGCAAGGCTGGCCATATTCACCTGGATCGAGTCATGGTACAACCCCACTCGCAGGCATTCTGGACTGGGATACTTATCACCAAACAATTTTGAGAGAAAACTGAATGAGAAAAATCAAATCGCGATAGACTACAATTCGCTTTCACAGGTCGAGACTCTCTCGACTCCATGAAAAAAATGTCCGTCAAATTGGGACAACTCCACTGTCGAGGCTGGAAACTGGGTCATCGAAGACCACGATTCGGTCAGTTGTCATCCCGCTGTCTGAGTCGCTGCCTTTAAGCAAATGGTAGAAATAGAGGAAGGTAACGAAGGTCTTCTCACCCTCGCTCAAAGTCGCCTTGGCATCGGAACCATCCGAGCGCACCAGTTTGTAGGATGCCCCACTTGCTGCTTTCGCAAGCTTGAAGCCTTGGAAGCCAAATGACAACAGTAGACTGTTTATTCCGTCAATCGTCGGCTGGATGCTTGTCGTTTGTTTTTCCAATTCGCGAATCTCGGATGTCTTTTTCGCCTTATTCGTTGTCTCCGTTGTAATCTGTGTCGTCATTGCTGCGATGGCCTTGTCCAAGCTATTTTTCTCAGTCTTGTACGCAGCGAGGTCGATTTTCAGTTCTTCAAGAACGAACTTCCATACCTGTGAGGTCAGCGTAGCACGCTCGGTCGCAAGGTTCGCAACCATCTTGTTGTTTGCAACCACTTGGGTGTTGGCCGTGTCAATCAGATCCTTAATCGCAGTGCAGACATTGCTCAGAGATTCCAATTCGACCACCTGACTTGCCTCCTTCTTCTTTCCGGCAAGGCGCTGGTTGTTCAGTAAGATTTTTGCGTCAAGTAGCTCCTTCTCTACTTTTAGCTTCTCGATATCAAGAAATCTTGACGGTGATGCAATGATTCCGGCAAGTTGTTGCTGAACCCGGGCTGCATCGGTGGCGTAGTCCGTGGTGAGGTCGTCAATTGCCTTGCTGTCCATCACAAAGGTCTCATCAAAATACTCATTTAAACTTTGCGCAAATGCGTTTGTCGTTTCTTGTTGACAGAACGAACACACTGCATCATTTACCTCGTAGAATCCCCGACCTTCTCGAACCCAGTCGCTGTTCCCCAGCTTCTTAATCATTGCGGCAATATCAACATCCTCCTTGCCGATAACCCGCTTCTTCAGAATTGGGTTCGCTTCATGTGAGAGAAGTTTGGTGGTATCGGTAACGGGAATTAATGCCTCCGTCGTGGGTGTTGGTCCGAAGATGCTTTCCGCTTTCTTCTCCAACTCTGCCAATGTGAGGAGCTCCGCAGTATTGGACATATGCTCCTGAAGCACTTTGCTTTTGAACTTTTCCGAGCTGTTCCGATACCCCTCGAAGCCGCCTTGTAGTTTCGCATCGTGCTTCTGCTTTTGCGCCCAACACTTATCCTTCAGGGCGGTCTCAATCGTCGCCAACTCTCCTTTCTTGCCACCAATACCATCCGTGCCTTGAAGACACTGAGTGATTTTTTCGATCTTGGTTGTTAGTGCGTCGCGTTCGCTTTTTGCCACCGCAATCTTCTCTAATGTATCGAGTTGCTTCTCGCCCAGCGTAAACACCCCTTTCAGCTCAGTCGATTAGTTGAAGTTCCGTTCCACGAAGTCATGGTTGTATACTAACGGCTGGAGTTTCGTTCCAGCTTTCCATGTGACGTTGCAGGTTTGGAACTTCGTTTCATCCGCAATCACTCTGCTGACCGTGGTTTTTCCTGTGCCGTTTGAGCCGAAAAAGAAATTGAATTGAGAAAGTCCGTTGAGCTGCTCGGGCGTTGTGGTGTAGGTTGCAACGTTGGAAATGGTAATGGATTCAATCATGCCTTATGTGTTCCTCGCACCCACTCTTGCTTCCACCAATAAATATTAGTTTAAGTTTAATTACCATATTCCAGAATAAGGAGCAATAAGATTTTGATAATAACGCAATTTACTAATTAATTATATATTATCCTAAAATGAAACGATATATAGCCCTGCAGATCATGACATGCACGTTTAAACATGGGAGATTCAATCAAAAAAATTCAAATTTTGTTAGCACAAACGAATGTTCCGCTTAATGAGCATCCTTACTATCAGAAATGGCTAAGTTACTATCTATCTAGAAATTACTGTGGCACAGCGATTTGAAAACAACAATGATCTGCACGCATACCGTAAAAGCGTCACGATTAAACAAACTAAAAGCCCATTGGATTTTAATAATAAGATTAAATAGAGTATGAAAATGGAACGGTATATTTATATTCCAGGTTTATTGCAATTCAGTTGCGTACAGTTATTAACAGAACTCCAAGGCGGCTGCGCCGCAAATGCGGCTTCGCGGTCGCTGCCGTTGTCGCTCCCGCTCAGGCGCTTTGCGCTTAGCCATTCAGTCGTTTCTGTATCGACTGCAATTTTTTGAATCTGCCAGTGATGTAGTCGTGTCGGTAGTTGAATAGTATTGGTTTCAATACCGCAGATTTTCTTACCGATTGGGTCACCATACTTGCCCCGATCTTTTGAGTCGATTTTCATCAATTTGATGGGATTGTCTTCGCGTTTAGCGGTAGCACCTCCCATCAGTTGTATAAACTGCCACCATTTGCCTTGATCGGCTGCTTGTTGGGCTTGTTCAAGAATACCTTCCGGTGCGCTGCTTATTCTGCGTAGTTCGCGCCAAATTGAAACGGGTGCACCGCCTATTTGCTGGAATTGCCGGATGCCCCAGGTTGACGCCCAGGCTTCTACCCGTTCCGCAGCTTCCAATATCGGGCTGCCGTCGATGTCTTGTTCCAGGCCGTGACCGTCGATGTTCTTTGAAATGTATTTGGCAATGTATCCTACTGCTGAGCCTTTACCTTTATCGATGGGAGTTGCTTTGAAGCGGTGTTGCTGTGCACCGGGTTCGTCGCCATCGGTTTGCAGTGCATAATGCCGCATGATTTCCCTGACTCTTTCAGTTTGTTCCGACGGCATGAATAGCAGCAAGTGCCAATGCGGTGTGCCGTCGTGTTGCGGTTCAGCAATACGGAAACCGTATACCGGAAAGTTGTCGCGTTTGAGTTTTGCGCGTATTCTCGACCAAACTTTGTTGAGGTACTTTTGCGCTTGCTTAGGCGTAGTGCCGTCATACTTGGTATTACGTTCACCGCTGCCGGAATGCCGGGCATGCATCCGGGATGGGCAAGTGATGGTATAGAATTCACCCACATGCCCCAGTTCATTGGCGATGTAATCAAATCCGAAAATGCGCACCATCAATTCGCTGCGCCGGATGTATGGATTGGCGAGGCCAAGTTCTGACAGCTCACTTAACGTAAAGCACTGGCCGAGTTCATTGGCTGCCAACAATCCATCGAGTACGCGGCGGATGCGCTTCTTCTGTTCCCTGCGTCTTGTCAGTGTTTCATCGCTAACATAGCGGCTGGCACGTTGATGCACCAATCCTAAGCGGATAGCATCCTGTTCCAGTTTTTGCGCATGAATCTTGTGCAATCGCTGCAGCCACCAGGTTTCATCGGTAAGGCGAGTATAGATTCCGGTGATCGTGATGTCTCGATCTTCAAGCGAAGATCGGTCGATTTCATACTTTTGTGTTCGGTGCAGCATCCGGGAAACGGCATGTTCCAGCTTTAGATAAATGCGGCTGATTTGCTGCATTTCCTTGACGATGTTTTTCGCCAAATCTTTCAGGTCGTCATCGCTGGCATTGAGCGCAATGCTATTTTTAGTGATCGATCCGTAGGCATTAAGCAAACCATGATTGGCGCTTTGCCTGCCGTCAAAGATATAAGACTCTTTGTAATCATGGGCAACAATTTTGGCAAATCGCTTGGGCAGTTGCCGGAATATTGGCGCGCGCCAGCGTTTATCATTGCCATCCGGTTCATCGAGTAAACTTAATATGCCCTCGGCAATGCGCTCACCGGGACTGAGCAGTTCATGGGATTGATGTACTGACGTGTGCATACACACCTCAGTACTGACTGGTTGAATAATGAGTACAAGATTCAATATAAGCGAGCAGATCGCTATGACGATAGCGAACTGCTCTGGAGCCTATTTTGACAAAAGGCACCCGCGCACCTGCCCAGCGGTCTCGTTCCAGGAATGCGATGCTGACGCCTAAGATTTGTGCGGCTTGTTTAGTAGAGAGTAAAGGATCATGCATGGTTAACTCCATTTGTGGTTGAAATGGAGTTAATACTGCCGCAACTTGCCGAGAAATAAAAAAGGAGCAGGTAACTGAGGGGTAATTAAAAGTTTCTCTCGAAGCTTACAGATTTTTAAAGCAAGCAATGATGCGGGGCGAGCATTCCCGGATTAAAATTGAATAGCAATTAATTACGCTGCTAATTTCCAAGCTGAGGATCTTTTATCAGTGGAATTTTATATTGAATTTTCGGAGGAGCACCTTTTTTGCGCTTTTTTTGCGGATCAACGCTTTTAATCCAATCTTTGATCGTTTCTTCACCATAATTCCTACCATTGCCAAATCGCTGCAGTATTGTTGATTGAACCATATGGACGGGATGTATAGCGGGGTCAAGTTCCCATAACGTACTGGCTATGGCTTGGCAACGAATACGATCTTCGTTTTCATCGGCTGGCCGGTAGTTTTTAGTTTCCTTGGGGACGCTTGACTCGTAAGGCAATCGCTTGGGTGTCCAGCAAGGCGGAAAATCACAATATGATTTAATGCATAAATCAATCACCTCCTCACGTTTAACATACAAAGAATCCAGATAAGGTTTTTTGAAAATACCCCACGTCAAACAAATCCTTGTCTTTATATAGTGTGGAATATCCTCAAAAATAGTGATAAGAGAGTTGTCTGCAAAGACTACACCGCTACGGGTTCGCGCCGTTATCACTCGGTTTCTTATCGCGATTACTAATCGAATGATGTGTTCTCTGAGTGGAGACGGGATTGCGCTGGTATCAGTTTTGTCTGGATCTAGACCGGCCCAATGATGAGCAAGTTGCCAGACTGTTTTGTAATTGGGGTTATCGTCAAGATACATATCAACTCGTAAACAGTGATCATTGAATAGTTACAATTGACGACTAATAGGTTGGACACTTGAGAAGATTGTATCTTGATAATATAGATAATAATCTATACTATTCAAATCATGAACTTTAGGTGGAATGAAGCGAAACGCAAAGCCAATCTGAAAAAGCACAGCTTGGACTTTACCGATGCTGAAACGGTTTTTGCTGGTTACACGCTAACCAGACCGGATACGCGCTTTGCTTATACAGAAAACCGCTTTTCCACAGTAGGTTTGCTAGGGGTTGAAGTGGTGGTTATTGCACATACTGAGACTGCTGATGAGATTCATATTATTTCCATGCGAAAAGCCGAACGCCATGAACAAAAAAATTACTTTGCCAGCCTCTGATGACTTGGATGAGGCACCCGTCTGGACAGATGATGACTTTAAACTAGCAGTGCATCGAGTCGGATTGAAACCATCGCCACAGAAGAAACAGAAAATCAATATCACGCTTGATCCCGACGTGGTGGCTTGGTTCAAACAACAAGCAGGGGGGCGAGGGTATCAAACGCTTATTAATGCAACCTTGCGAGAAGCCATGCAGAAAAAGACTATTGAAGAAACGATTCGGAAAGTGATCCGGGAAGAATTGCGGACTTCTTGAGAATAATCAAGAAGGACAGAGCAAATCTGAAGTTGCGGTCAAAAGGCGATTTCCCTCAACACATTAGGATGACGCTCAAGAATAGCAATCAAAGTTTTTGCTGCGCCACTGGGATTGCGGCGGCGTTGTTCCCAATCTTACAGGGTGCGGACTGATACGCCAAACAGTTTGGCGAATTCTACTTGAGAAAGTCCCGATTTCTTACGTGTCGAAATGAGAGGCGACATGACAACACACCCTTTTCCTGCTTTCATTTGACGAACAGATTCCAGTAATTCAGCCCCTAAATCCCGACTGTTTTCCAAATCCTCCAGTTCTTTATCCGTTAGTGGTTTCTTTAATTTCATGCGCTGTCTTTATAAATCGGATATACCTGTAAATTTTATGCAGTTTCATGGATCGCTGCATGCACCCGTTCAAGCATTTTATTGGTTACGGTGTTACGGCGCTCAATTTGGCTGACATAGGCTTGACTAACACTCAGGCGCTGAGCCAGTTGTTCTTGCGTAATGCCTGCCTTGATACGTGCTAACGCCACGGGATTATCAACGTAATCTTCAAGAACAAACGGCTCAAAGGTTTGTTCTGCATCTTGATCAGCTTCATAAGCAGCTAACTCTTTTTCGATCTTGTTTTTCAGGGTGCGATAAACCGCTATAGGTAACAAGACATATTCGTCTTTACCTTGGATGGATTTTATTTTCTGCAGTGTCATTTGTAAGCATCCTCACGTGGTTTGATTTTTTCGATGGCAATGATTCTAACGGCATCGTGCCGTTCAAAAATAACGCGCCAATTACCAACTCTCAGCCGGAAATAGGGTTCACCTTCCAGTTTCTTGATATCCAGTGTACTGTCATCAGGATTCCGGCCTAGCTGCTCCAGTTTCTCGGCAATCCTGAATCGATCCGTTCTCGGCAAGCTTTGCAATTTCTTTTTAGCTTGGGATCGGATCAATAAATTATAAGGCTTGCACATATTATAAGTTATAAAATGTTATATTCAAGCGTTTTAGTGCTTCTGGAGTGGCAATACTTTCTTATCATCTTCGATTTTGAAATATCGAAGTAATTGAGAAGATATTTGCTGCATGGGTTTTCGCAAACGCTCGACATCACTGACGATATAGCCAGCCGTCACATCATTCGACATCTTGTGATTGACCAATCGTTTGAGCGCATAAGCAGATATATCGAGGCTTTCAGCAATGGTGATGAAGGTGCGGCGCAGATCGTGCAATGTGAACGATACATCGGATGATTGAATGACTTTCTGCACTTGGCGGCGAGGTTCTATCAAATAACCTGACTTGCCATCACCGGAAAAAACATAGCCTGAGTTTGCTACAGCCATTCTGTTTTCCAACAATTCATAAATAAAGTCTGTCAACGGTAGCGTCAAAGGTTGATGGTTCTTGGTGTCGGTCAATGTAAAAGACCGTTCATTAAAAAAAACGGCCCACAATCCATCGGTAAATCCAGAGGCGGCTGGACCACCAAAATTCATCTGGTTGCCGCAGATTCCAGAACAGTCATAACCTTTGCCTTATCTCCGGGGCATGCGCATGATGCACCGGAAGGGCGGCAACTTTGGCCCAGTTACTTCACCTACTCATCTATTGATGGATCGCGCTTATGAAGGCGACAAAACCAGGCAACTTGCATTGGATCTCGGTTATATCCCAGTTGTCCCTCCCAAAACTAATCGATTGGAACCTTGGGAATATGACCGAGCCATGTACAAAAAACGCAATGAGATCGAAAGATTATTCCGCAGGCTCAAAGGATTTCGTCGAATATTCTCCAGATTCGACAAATTGGATGTCATCTTCCTCTCTTTCATCCATTTCTCTCTTATCGTTGAAGCACTTAGATAGTGTTAACAGACCATAGAAACATAACAAACTATTGGTAATAACGATTGAACAAACTCAATTGACAGCCAATAGTCTGCGTATTTAAGAAAACTTAATTACTTCTCTCTCTTTGTTGCATAAAAGCGTCACTTAAAAGTCATTGTGTGAATATTTTGTAAAATAAATGTGAAGTATTTGTGAATTTAATGTAAACTTTTCGTTAAGTTTGAAATCAAATTATTTCAGATTCTTATTAAACATTTTTTCTGGAGCATAAAATGAGCAAAAAACATGTTAGTAGTTCAACAATTCTATTTAGTTTTGTTTTAGTAAGCGTTCTAGCTTCAATCGGTTTGATTTTATTTGAAGGAATGCACGCAGGGATATTATTTTTTGCAGGTTATCTTGTAGTTGCCGCAATTGGCAGTACTTTTAAAGATAAGAGATATTCATCACGCAGAGCTTTAGGCTGAGCCTTCTTAAACTCACATTAGACCAATATTATTGGCGGATTCAAGTTTGAAGTGCAATTTTGAATAACGCAGGTCAGGGGGGTTGGATGCGGTAGCATCTGAGCCTTTTTGACCAGCCAGTCGAAATTGCAAAGATGAACTACACACACCTAACCCGAGAAGAGCGATACCAGATATACGCCTTGAAGAAAGCGGAACACACACAAAGCGAGATCGCCACCGTCATTGACCGAAGCGTATCAACTATTAGCCGAGAGTTAGCCCGTAACCGCGGGGCGCGTGGCTATCACCCCAACCAGGCGCATAACAAAGCAGTCGAGCGGAAAGCCATCAATGCGCGGGCGATAGACGATGCAGCCTGGTAATTTGCGCAAGAGAAACTCATGCTGCAATGGAGCCCAGACCCGATCAGCAACTATGCAGACATCAGCATTGAGACAGTGTACCAGAGGGTTTATGCCGACAAACGAAACGGTGGCATTCTTTGGAAGAATCTGCGCTGTCAGAAGCAGCGCCGAAAGCGTTATGGCAAGACAGACCGGCGCGGCATCATCCCCAACCGCCAATCCATTGAGCAACGTCCGGCTATCGTCGATGCTAGAAGTCGTATCGGCGACTGGGAGGCAGATACCATCATCGGCAAGAACCACCGGCAGGCCATCGTCAGTCTGGTCGAGCGAAAGACGGGATACACGCTGATTCGCAAGGTGGAGCGGAAGACCGCCGAGGCAGTGATAAAAGCAACCACTCGCCTGCTCAAGCCACACCAAAAACGGGTGCATACGATTACTTCCGACAACGGGCGGGAATTCGCCGGACACGAGGAGATCAGCAAACAACTGGACGCGGACTTCTATTTCGCCCACCCTTACGCTTCATGGGAACGAGAAACGAACGAGAATACCAATGGACTAATTCGGCAGTACTTCCCCAAAAACAGCGACTTCACCACGATTACACGACAGGAGATAAATACAGCAATGGAAAGATTGAACAATCGACCTAGAAAACGGCTTGGATACAGAACACCTAATCAGCTATTCTTCACATCAGGCGTTGCACTTCATATTTGAATCGGCAGTATGAGATTAGCATCTCATTTCTTAACTTTGTTTTACTGATGAATAGCCACCTGCAGTCTCTCTAACACTTTATTAGTCACATGGGTACGTCGTTCAATCTGAACTCACATATGCTTGGCTGACACCGAGTCGTTGCGCAAGCTGTTCTTGGGTAATGCCTGCCTTGATACGCGCTAATGCCACGGGACTATCAACGTAATCCTCAAGGACAAACGGCTCAAAGGTTCGCTCTGCGTCCTGATCGTTTTCATAAACAGCCAACTCTTTTTCGATCTGATCTTTCAGAGTGCGATAAACTGAGGTCGGTTGGCAATCGTGGAGTCCAACGGGTTAAGTGACGAGGAGATTTTCATAATATCGCCGTGTGAAGGCAGCGGGTGACAGGTAGCCAAGACGTGCCTGTTTTCGCTGCCGGTTATACAAAGATCTCGATGTACTCGGTAATCTCCTGAATTGCTTGCGCTCAGGTGCGGTAGCGCCGATGGTGAATCAGCTCATGAGCGTTCCCCAAAAACTTTCCATCGGGGCGTTATCCCAGCAATCACCTTTGCGGCTCATGGATGCCGTCATGCCAAATTGCACCAGCAGTTTCTGGTAATCAGGTGCGCAGTACTGGCTGCCGCGATCCGAATGGAGAATTAGCCCCTTGGCCGGATGCTTGGCGGAAACACTCCGGAACAGCGCCTGCATGACCAGGTTTTTCGTCATCCTCTCGCTCATGGCATAGCCGACCAATTCACCATTGAACAAATCCTTCAGCTCAGCCAAGCACAGCCAGCCTTCGTCAGTCGAAATATAGGTGATGTCGCTCACCCACGCCCGGTTTGGTGCTTCCACGGTGAAGTTCCGTTCCAGCAGGTTCGGTGCAATTGGCAAGTTATGTTTGGAATCGGTGGTCACCTTGAATTTCCGTTTCTGCTTGCAGCGTAGCCCCAGTTTCTTGCGGATGTGCTTGATGCGATCTACACCCACTCGAATGCCGTGGTCGGCCAGATCACTTTGCAGTCGCTCCGGACCACAGGTTTCGCGGGTACGCTGGTGTGCCGCTCGAATCTCGACTTCTAGGCGGGTATTCTCTTTTGCCCGTCTGGACAGGGGGCAATCCCGTCAAGCGTGGTAGCCACTTTCGGATACATCAAAAACTCGACACATCATCGCTACCGGGTACTGCTGTCGCCATTCTTCCATGCGGCCGTACCTCACCGCGACTCCCTCGCGAAGTAGGCGGCTGTAGATTCAACCGATCATTACAACACCGCTAAAATCTTCTCCATAGGTGATAAAAAGTTCAATGTTTTTCTGGGACGTTCATTTAACTCTTTTGCGATCAGATCAAGTTGCTTCTGAGTATAAACCGATAGATTGGTTTTTTCGGCAGATATTGCCTGATTGTGTTGCGCTAATTCCATCCCTCGATCCCAGGTTAATGATTTTTTCAGTTGACGAGGAAGCTCGATGACTTTCTGGGAAATAGCGCCGACCACCGTATGGGTGTCATTTCCGCTTAACTTAACCAGTAACGTAAGCGGGAACTCCGTTCAACTAAAGTGGCCAAGTATAATTTTTGTGTCCCACATATTAGGTCACCTTCCCAGTGCCCTGGGATCATTCGATCGTTCATCTCTGGCGGGCGATCATGAATGGATACGGCATCAATAATACCGCCTCGTGAATTACCTTTGGTATTTAAATATTTAGATTGGCGCATCACCCGTTGAGTTCTGAGCTGTCGAAGCAGCTCTTTTTTAAAGCGCCGCGAGCTTATATAAACAGCGTTTTATAGATGGTTTCATGCGAAATATGCATAGCAGCTGATTTAGGGTACCTCTGTTTCAGCCAACCCGAAATTTGTTCAGGCGACCACTTGCTCGCAAGCTTATCTGAAACGATATTTCGTAAATGTATCTTGTCAGCAAGCTTACAAGATTTCGGTCGTTTAGCTCTATTCCAGGCTTGTCTATCCGCTGAAACCGCACGGTATTTCGACAGGCCGCTATTACGATTGATTTCACGTAATTGAGATCTCTGGCGATGGCTCTAAGCGATAAGTTGGCAGCGATGCCGCGTGATATTTCTTCACGCTCCTTTAAAGACAAATTCCTGGTAGAACGTTTGGGCGTTGATGGCTTTATCCCGCCTGATTTTTGTAAATAACAAAAAACCGAACCAGCATGCTTATTCAGTTGACGACCCATTTCACTTAACGATTTTCCTTGTGACCAAAGATGCCACATCGTTTCCTGTTGAGTATAGGTAGAATTTCGTTTTGATGGTTGATAATTCATGGGCTTAATCCAAAAAGTAAACTATATAATTTAGATGTTGCTTTCACCCATTGAATCTACAACCGCCTTTTTTAGCAAGTCACGCTCCTTCTTGACTTCGACCAACTCGCGCTTGACCCGAGCCAGTTCCATTTTCAGATCGGTCAGCGGTTTCTGGTTCTTACCCACCTCACCTAATTCGTCCCGGCGAGCCGCATAAACCCAGTTCTTCAGCATTCCTCCCGACAATGACAACCGCTTCGCCACTTCGGGTATCGTCAGTTCCTTAACCTCGTGCAGACGCACCGCCTGCGCGCGAAATTCCTGCGTATAAATCCCTCTTGGTAGCCGTTCCATCTCAGTCCTCCATTTCAAGCATTTTACAGAAACGTTGGACTCCATCTTTTCCAGCTTACCTCACCAATTGGCAACATCCCACCAGCAGAGTTGGAAAAAGCGTATTATAGTCAACAAAGAGTGTCAGACTGGACTGCTTCCCCAAACTACCGACTCTCCGAAGTAGCCAGAGTACTTTACTTTTTAATGCTTCAATTCTCTTATGTCAACAAAGGAAAAAAAGAAAATATTTGTCCTGGATACGTCGGTTATCTTATATAACCACAGTGCAATTTACAGTTTTGAAGAAAATGATGTAGCCATTCCGATTACCGTAGTGGAAGAACTTGATCATTTTAAGAAAGGCAATGACATCAAGAATTTTGAAGCCAGAGAATTCATACGAATTATGGATAAATTGTCGGCAAATCATTCGTTGCAAAATTGGATTCCCATTGATCAGCCTAATCACGGTCATTTTAAAGTGTGCATGCAAGGAAAGACTATGGGACTGGATGCAACCGAAGTATTTGGAGAAAACACAGCCGATCATCGTATTCTAAATACAGTAATTTCACTGAACGAAGAATATTCGAGAAGAAAAATAGTCTTGGTATCCAAGGATATCAATCTACGGCTTAAGGCAAAATCCCTGAATATTTCAGCGGAAGATTTTGAAACGGGAAAAATCAAAAATATTGAATCTTTGTATACCGGTAAAACAATAATCGAGGGATTAACAAAAGCGATTATCGACAACATTTATACCCAGAATTTTTGTATGCCCTCCGATATCGGTATACAAAATCCCATCCCTAATCATTATTTTATTCTGAAGAGCAGCCGAACTTCTGTTTTGGTATTTTATAATCCTTTATCACAAAGAATTGAACGTATTGAAAAAGAATCCGCTTTCCGGATTACACCCAGAAATGGCGAGCAAGTATTCGCTTTGCATGCGATTACCAATCCGAATGTCAAACTTGTCACCTTGCAGGGTGTTGCCGGAACAGGAAAAACCTTACTTGCACTAGCTGGTGCGCTTGACCAGAAAAGATATTTCAAGCAGATATACTTGGCACGCCCAATTGTGCCTTTAAGCAATAAAGACATTGGTTTCTTGCCGGGCGATATTGTCTCTAAGCTTAATCCCTATATGGAACCGCTGTGGGATAACCTTAAATTCATTAAAAGTTTGTTTACTGAGAAAGATAAAGAATATAAGCAGATTACGGATGCCGTTGATCAGGAAAAACTGAAAATTACTCCTCTTGCTTATATCCGTGGACGCAGTATTTCGAATGTTTTTTTTATTGTGGATGAGGCCCAGAATCTCACGCCCCATGAAGTAAAAACGATCATCACGCGCGCAGGCGAAAACACTAAAATCGTGTTCACCGGTGATATTTATCAAATAGATACCCCTTATCTCGATTCCCAGAGTAATGGATTATCTTATCTGATCGATAAAATCAGGCATCACGATATTTATGCGCATGTGCGACTGGAAAAAGGCGAGCGCTCAAACCTTGCAAATCTGGCTAATCAGCTGCTATAAAGCTGGAAATTGTTACTCCTCGCCACCATGTGTAAAAGCATAATGCCTGAACGGCATCTATAGGATGACTGTATACCCACCAATCTGAATTGTCTGCACCTTGAATACAGTAACCTTATAACCCAATAATTGTACGACTGTTTACTGCAACAAAAAATCTATATTGGATACCGGAGTAAGTATCCTGGGGTTGTCTCGCGCCGTCTCATTAAATGATGGCAGGACTGTCTCTTGAAACGGTGCTATTAAATTTCTTGATTCACTGGTCTGCGTAAATCCACGATTGCGCAACACCTTCTTCAAACTGAATGAAGAAAAATCAGGATTAAATTCCATGATGAGCGTGTTTGTAAATGTAAATACTGAGCTTGTAGTAAAAGGCAAAAATGGTGTCCCTCTCGCGCTTAAGTCGGTATACATCGAGCTAATCACAATCATTAATTCTTGACCGTTGAAATAGGCCGTAGCATCGATAGATGTCAATGGACGGGGCAAACCATCAATCGAAGGAATTCCTGCATATCCAATCGACGTTGCGCTATCAATACACACGTTCTGGTTGTTACTAACAAAACGAGGGACACCGCCAGTCAAACTTAAACGATATATCCCTTCCCCAACATTTTCTATGACCTCAAACTTACTTTGAGTCGGCGTAATACTAGGGGTAGGATCATTGGAGTCAACCGCATTCAGACAGGTAAATCCATCGTACACAATACTTATCGCCAGAGCATGACCTTGCAAAAAAACAGAAAGTAATGTTATTACTAATCCCTGCATCATTTTCATCGTAGTACCTCGTATAAACGTTAAGTATGTCCGACCCACCGCATAATCCGGTGACAAAGCTCCGTTTGTAACTTTTTCTTTATTGCCTGAGAGGCAGATACATCAATAAATCAATAGAGGGAAGTTTATTTTTGAGCGTTTAACAGGCTATATAACTTAGCAAAAGTATCACCTACATATTTGATTTGCTCCATTGTATGTGCAGCATTTACGCTGCAACGCACCAGTGATTTACCTTCGGGCGCTGCTGGTGGCAAAATTAGATTTACATAAATATTATGTTCGAGTAATTGTTGCCAGAGTAGAAGTGCTTGTCGTGGCGTTTCAACAACGGCAGCGATGACCGGCCCAGGATCCGGCCCTAATTTATAGCCTGTTTCTTTAAGCTGCGAATAGAGCTGTCGGCAATTGCTCCATAATTTGTCACGCAAATGACTTCCTTTTCTAAGTAGTTCGAGGGCCGCTCGTGTTGAAGCAATTGTTGCCGGTGATGGCGATGCAGTAAAAATATAAGGATGACTAACATACCGTAATTGTTCAAGCTGCAGATGATTACTCACGCAAAATCCGCCAATACTGCATAAGCTCTTGCTGAAGGTTCCTGTAATGAAATCAACTTCATTTAACAATCCTGTTTCTTCAACAAGACCTTGGCCTGTCTTACCTAAAACACCGAGCGAGTGAGCCTCATCAAGTAGTAATATGCCACCATATTTATTTTTCAATTGCACGATATCGGCCAAAGGCGCCTGATCTCCAAGCATACTATATATACCCTCAGCAATAATGAGCGTAGTTTCAACACTATTGCCCAGACGACGCAATCGTTTCTCCATGTCGATCATATCATTATGTTTGAAACGAATAATATTCGCACCGCTCAGAATACAACCATCGTAAATACTCGCGTGAGAATCGCCATCAATCAACACCGTATCACCGGGACCAACCAGACCAGAAATGACGCCTAAGTTTGCTTGATAGCCCGTTGTAAAAACGATACCCGAACTACATTGATAAAAATCAGCAAATTCTTTCTCTAATGCGCGATGACCAAAATAACTGCCATTTGCCATTCGTGAACCCGTAGTACCGGTTCCTTCTTTATCAATCGCATCATGCGCCGCACGAATACATTCCGGAGCAAAAGTTAAACCCAAGTAATTATTGGTACCCATCAGAAGTACGCGACGATCCCCAATTCGAGCTTCTGTGGCCGAAAAAACCTCTTCGATTGGAATACCAAAAGCACCTACTCCATCAGGCAAAAGTGCCTTTCTTGCTGCAGCAGCAGCATCTAGCTTTTCAAGTAAATTCATTACGATGATGTCGTTTTAATTTTATGTACCAAATCAACTAATTCACGAACTGTCTGAACATCTGTCAGCGCATTTATAGGAATTGAAATATCAAAAGCATCTTCAATTTCCATAATCAGATTGAGCAGTTTGATGGAATCAATCGATAATTGGCTGATCAGGTTTGTTTCCGGGGTAATCAATACGTCCGCATTGGTTAAATCGCTTAGACGGTCACACAGCAATTTCATGATCTCATCATAATTACTTTCAGTCATAGGTTATTTCAGTACAGTTAATTTTGAAATTAGATTACTTCAGATAATGCATCTTGTAAACGAATTCTCGGATGCCATTCAGGCAACACATTAGTCAAAGGAGTATTATTGCATACCCAGTCTTCATGCTGTAATTCATTAACCTTTCCCGGGGTCAACATAGGTGAGTATTGAAAGAAGCGGGCAAACCAGAGATTAATCAATGCAATACACCGAATAAGCAGATTTGGGATTACAATACAATATACTGGACGTTTCCATACTTGCTGTGCTATGACTTTAAGGCTTTGATAACTATACCCATCAGGCGTACCATCATCGAGTTCAAAGATCCCATTGATTGGATTCTCGGAATTTAACCAGGCTTGAATAGCTGAAACCAAATCACATACATGTATTAATCCAAATCTGTTTTGCATTTTCCCAACAACCGGAAACAATCCGCGGTGTATCGATTGAAAAAGTGGCTTCATTTCTTTATCACCAGGACCATAAACAGCTGTAGGACGAAAGATTGTCCATTGCAGCTGGCTTGAAAGTTCAATAAGTTTCCGCTCTGATAAATATTTGCTTTGAGCATACCAGGACAATTCTGGTTGGCGTGCTGCCAAGGAAGAAATAAGTAAGAAGCGAGGGAAAAGCTTTTGTTTTACCAGGACACGCAGAATATTCTCTGTTCCTGTAATATTGGTACGTTCAAATTCTTGAAAAGAGCTTCCTTTTACTGTTGCAGCACAATGAATTACACACGCCACACCATCAACTAGACGATGCAATACATTTAAATCTTCTAAGTCACCTTGGATCCACTGAATTAATTCAGTATCTGAAAAACGGATAGTCCGAGTAAGTGCACGAACTATCCATCCATCTTGAATGAGTCTTTGAATTAGTACGCTGCCAATAAAACCAGTAGCACCTGTTACAGCTACTAATTTTCGCATACCTTTTATCTGTCGCCTGACTCTACAAAAGATAATTGATCAACTAATTGAGTTCTTTGAATATATCCCTGTCTAGCCGCAAAACGCGAAAGCTTACCAGATGAGGTTCTTGGCAATGTATGCGGCGGTACAAGTTCAACAACACAATTGACTCCAAATGCCATATAAACAAGCTGCTGCAATCTGGTGGTCAGTGATTGACGTTCTGTTGGAGAGGTGAGTCTACATTCAATCACCAGTACAATAGTCGTTGTACCGTCTTCATCATTAACTCCAAAAGCAGATGCCTCACGCGACCTGACTTCCGGTTGTTGTTCGGCCAATTCTTCGATGTCTTGCGCTCGAATATTTCGGCCATTAACTATAATAACATCGGTACGACGTCCGGTTATAAACAAATCACCTTCAAACAGAAAACCAATATCGCCAGTATCGAGCCAATTCCCAGGCTTAAGTGCCTTGTTCGTCTCTTCTGGGTTATTGTAATAACCAGTCATTACACTATCACCCTGCACCAGCACGCTTCCAACCATCATCTCAGATAATTGATGACCATCTTCGCCAATTATTTTAACGATATGCCCGGGCAATGGACGCCCGCAATTTACAAATTCATTTTGTTTTCGACCATCAGCTTGCAATCTCACTGCCATTTTTTTATCAATCAGGGTCTTACTATCTACTTGCAGACTATTACATCCTGTATTGATTTTCGAAAATGTAACAGCAAGTGTTGACTCTGCAAGTCCATAACATGGCAAAAAGGCATTCTCATCAAAACCGGCTGATGAAAATTTCTCAGCAAAGTTTCTTAAAGTTTCGGGACGAATCATTTCTGCGCCGATACCAGCTGCTCGCCAACAACTCAAATCCAATTCTTTTAGATCAGATTCTCGCACACGAAGCGTACATAGCTTAAGGCCAAATGGTTGGCTGAATGCAACCGTGCAACGATTCTTGCTAATTAGTCGCAGCCACTGCAATGGACGAATTGCAAAATCCCGAGTTGCTAAATAATCTACTGAAATCTGTGTAACCATCGGAGCCAGAACGAGCCCAACCAACCCCATATCATGATAAAAAGGCAACCACGATGCAGAACGATCATCAGGTCTTATTTCCAAACCATTACGCACAATACCTTGTAAATTACACATCAAGGCTCGTTCAGTTATAACTACACCACGTGGGGTGCGCGTACTACCTGATGTAAATTGCAAATACGCAGTTTCATCGGGATGATTAGGCTGCAATTCTACATCATGTATAGGAAGCTCATTTAATTTTCCTGGTGTTCCCGTCCAGCGAATGCTGGTTGCACCTATTACTGCTTCTTCAAGAAAATTAATGTAATCAATATTAGCTAGTGCAATACTCGCTTGACTACTTTCAAGCATACCCCTCAATTGCTGAACATATATTGCATGGCTTCCGAGATTAACCGGAATCGGCATTGCAAATGGAACTAGCCCAGCATAGCGGCATGCAAAAAACAACTCAACAAATTCCGGAGAGGTATCAGCAATGATTGCTACCCGGCTACCGCGGGGCAAATCAAAACCGAACAAACGCCTAGCCAAAATACGAGCATTCTGCCTAAGTGTTTTGTATGGCAGAACTGAACGAACATTTCCCTTTGCGTCATAAAAATTATACCCCGTTACTCCCTTCGCTGCATATTCTAAAGCACTTGTTAGCGTATCAAAGCCAGCTAACTGCTGAATTAGCGTATTGAGTGTCGGTGTCGGTGTTAGATGCAATTCGCTTGAAGGCTGAAAATCAAACGCTTGCGTTAGCGGAGCGTTCAACTTGATTATTGTCGAACTCAAGATCTTCCCCTCGAAGTAATTGTACTTGTCATCTTGCTCATTTTTGCAAGAAATTCTGGTTGAGCGTGCCAATTTTTATTATTAAATTTTAAATAATGCATTTTTTCTGGCTGGAAAATTTTCATTCAAACGCTTACCGCTGACATTGCTTAACAAATATAAGTGTGTCATATTTGACCACTAAGCAGCTTATATAAGGTGCTTTTTCCTGTCAAGGCAATATTAGATTGGTGTTGCATCAAAACAACATCCGTTTAAATGACACTGCGAGAGCTTTGATTAAATCACATTTTGTCTCTCCTCTTTTTGAGCAATATTTTTTATTTCTTACTCTCTTCTTATTTTATTTGGGTTAAGTTTTTCTATATCGATGGATTCTGATGTATCACAAAGCTGCACATAAAATTAAATCCAGATGTTTTTTCAGAATTAATTATCAAAATTTGTAATATTCATTAATTTAACTCACATCTGCAGCTGATAATATAAGCTGTCAGTCCGGCACATCATCCTAACAACACCCTTTTTTGCAATATCTGTACAATTCGATAAGCAGCATACGCAGCAATCAGGTGTTTTAATGTATGCCCGCTAACCCAGCCATCTGTCCAAGCAAAAATTGATCGATCCAATAACTCGGCCACCTTCGCAAACGCGTATAACGCAATGACCTGATAGATATCGCCACCATGGCTGTAGCGTGATGAAAAACGCAGGCTGATCCAGACAATCAGCAGAATCAGATAAAACTGCATCACGATATAAAAGTTCAGGTTACCCCTGCCTTGCTGTTCGGTCGAATACCAATACAGCACGCTTAACACCGCCAAAATTACCAATAACGGTAATAGTCTTAGCCCTATATTTACACTCCCACGCTCGATCAACGTTGCAGACAGCAATGCTGCTATAGCTATGACAATAGGTATTCTATCCCACAATAAACGATGGATATCCGGCGCCCAGTGATAATAGATGGAACCGAATGCGACCATGACTATACTGGAAAACAACACCCAGTATGGCAAGCTTTCTTTACCGTGATGAAATGTAGTTTGCGTTGGCATTCTCTGAACTCGCCACAGAAGCATTAAACCAGCGCCTCCGCTGAACAAAAAGCCTAAATTGGATACTACATCGCTGAAATTAGGAATGCCAAGGAAATCACGTCGGTCAGCGAAAAGATGATATCCGACGGACTGCGGAATAGGCGGCAGCAACATAGCCGCAATGATGACTATCACTGATAGCCCGCCCATTATCCAAAGCTGTCGCTGCAAATTCACCGAATCAGACCCGGCATCTGGAATTACCCCAATTTGACGGATATTTTTTCATGGAGTCGAGAGAGTCTCAACTTGTGAAAGCGGATTGCAGTTTATCGCGATTTGATTTTTCTCATTCAGTTTTCTCTCAAAATTGTTTGGTGATAAGTATCCCAGCCCGGAATGCCTGCGAGTGGGGTTGTACCAAGATTCGATCCAGGTGAATATGGCCAGTCTTGCTTCAGTTTTGTTTTTCCAGGAACGCCTGTCGATCATTTCACATTCCAGGGAAGCAAAAAAACTCTCAGCCATTGCGTTATCATAGGCATCACCTACACTGCCCATGGATGGACGCACGCCCATTTCCTTGCATCGTTTGCCGAAATCAACGCTGGTGTATTGACTGCCTCTATCGCTGTGGTGAATCACTTTGCCTGGTTTACGGGTGATTAACGCCATGTTCAAAGCATTGATCACCAGGTTGGCTGTCATGGTTTCACCGAAAGCCCAGCCCACTACCTTACGGCTGAATACATCGATGACCACGGTCAGATACAAGAACCCCGCCCAGGTAGGAATGTAAGTCATGTCCGCAACCCATAGCTGGTTGATGCTAGTTGCCTTGAAATGACGTTGCACTAAATCCTCTGCAGGACGATCACGCTTATTCCGATGAGTCGTGATTATAAAGCCGCGCCTGCGGCTCACTCCCTTAATTCCTGCTTCACGCATCAACCTACCTACGCGCTTGTGATTGACCCTGATTCCAAGATCGACTAATTCAACAGTAATGCGGGGGCGGCCATACGTACAATCGCTTTTTCGGTATATAGTCATGATCTGCTCAATCAATCGACAGTTGGTAATGACCCGCTGACTAGGCGTGCGTTTAGTCCAGTCATAGTAACCACTGTGCGATACACCCAATGTTTCACATAGAATACGAGTCGGAAATTGCGCCTGATTTGCCTTGATTAGTTGGTACACCTTCCCAATCAATCCTTGTTGTTTGCAAACCAGGCCGTAGCCTTTGCCAATATGTCACGCTCCATCTCCACACGCTTGAGCTTCTTGCGCAATTCCATCAGCTCCTGTCGCTCGTTGACATTCAAGGGGAGACCACTCGATATTGCAGCCGAAGCAATTGTCTGGCTTGATCTAATTGGTACACCTGCTGCTCGACACCAAGTTTTTATCGAAGTGTAGTGGCAACCAAATTCCTTGGATAATTGCTTAGGGCATTTGCCCAATGCTACCAATTCCACCATCTGTTGGCGAAACTCCGCCGGGTAGGCAGGTTTGTAGTTTTGTGTCATATTTCTTCTCCTTTAAACAGAACATAATGTGTCCGTTCAAAGGGGGCAACTCCAATCATTCTGAATTCCTTGACAGTTGACCTATAAAGCATTTCAATACATCTGCCCAACAGCTTCTCCGATTCGGCCAACGGCAATGATTTTGATACCTGCAATGGTCTGCTTGGGTTTATTGGCCAAGGGAATAATGGCCTGTTTAAAACCAAGTTTTGCGGCCTCTTTAAGTCGCTCCTGCCCTCGTTGCACCGGCCGTATTTCTCCAGCCAAACCAATCTCGCCGATCACAATCATTTTTTCCGCTATTGGTTTATTTCTTAGAGACGAAACCACCGCCAACATAACTGCAAGATCGGCACCTGGCTCAGTAATTTTTACGCCCCCTACGGCATTAACAAAAACATCCTGATCATAGCAAGGAATGCCTGCATGACGATGCAATACCGCCAATAGCATTGCCAGTCTGTTTTGTTCTAATCCCACACAAAGTCGTCGCGGATTGGACGAGCGTGCTTCGTCGACTAAAGCCTGAATTTCCACCAATAGCGGACGCGTGCCTTCCTGTGTAACCATAATGCATGATCCCGGCACTTGCTTGTCATGATGCGAAAGAAACAATGCCGATGGATTCTTCACCTCGCGCAATCCTCTCTCGCTCATCGCAAAAACACCTAATTCATTAACCGCACCAAAACGATTCTTGAATGCGCGAACCATGCGAAAACTGGAATGCATATCACCTTCAAAATATAACACGGTATCGACCATATGCTCCAGCACGCGCGGACCGGCCAGCGCACCTTCTTTGGTAACATGGCCGACTAAAATAATGCAGGTACCGCTCGATTTAGCCACGCGCGTTAATTGCGCTGCACATTCACGCACTTGTGCAACCGATCCCGGCGCTGATTGCAACACTTCGGAATAGATAGTTTGAATCGAATCGATCACCGCCACCGACGGTTTACGTTCCGCCAGAACTGCCTGGATTTTCTCTAATTGAATTTCTGCATATAACTCGACAGATTGCACGTTCAACGCCAGTCGCTTAGCACGTAGCGCCACTTGCTGCGCGGATTCCTCACCGCTTATGTACAATACTGAACACTGCGCCGACATAAAAGACAACGCTTGCAACAGCAAGGTTGATTTACCGATCCCCGGATCTCCGCCCAGCAACACCACACCCCCATGCACCAATCCACCACCCAGCACACGATCAAGCTCTTCAATACCGGTTGGATAGCGCGCTTCTTCTCGCGCCTCGATAGTGCTTAAGTTTTGTACCTGACCGATTTCCGATACTGGACTGAAGCGCGACACAGCTTTCTCTGCCAGTGTTTCTATCAAAGTATTCCATGCCTGGCAATGCGGACATTGACCTTGCCATTTCAAGGTTTGCCCACCACACTCAACACAAGAAAATACGATTTTTTGTTTGGCCATTAATTCAGAAAAATTCTGATCATATTTGCAATTCCACTACTAAAAATTGCAAGCTAATCATAGACCTCAGCCTTCTCGAATGTTGTTCCGCATGCATCTTTGTCGGATAGTACAGGTGATCCGATAATCGGCCAGTCAATGGCCAACATAGGATCATTCCAAACAATACAACGCTCATGCTCGGGCGCCCAGTAATCAGTAGTGTTATACAGAAACTCGGCGTAATCGGACAGCACAACGAAACCATGCGCGAAGCCTGGTGGAATCCATAATTGATTTTTGTTCTCGGCGTTCAGTATTCCACCCACCCATTTTCCAAAAGTCGGTGAAGAGCGACGAATATCCACAGCTATATCAAACACTTCCCCTGCTACCACGCGTGCAAGTTTCCCTTGCGCTTGTTTGATCTGATAATGCAAGCCGCGCAAAACATTGCGCGCAGAGCGCGAATGATTGCTTTGCACAAATTGCACTGATCTTCCAATAACTGATTCAAAACTACGTTGATTAAAACTCTCATAGAAAAATCCGCGCTCATCGCCGAAAACCTTGGGTTCGATCAGCAGAACATCCGGAATTGCAAGTGGGGTCGATTTCATCCGATATATACCTAAGTCAAAATTCACGTTTCAATACATGCAACAAGTACTGACCATATCCATTCTTTGCCAGTGGGGTTGCCAGTGTCTCCAGTTGTACCGCACTAATCCAACCGCGCAAAAATGCGATTTCTTCCGGGCAGGCAATTTTCAATCCCTGCCGTCGTTCGATGGTCGCAACAAACTGACTTGCGTCAAGCAACGATTCATGCGTACCGGTATCCAACCAAGCGTAACCGCGTCGCATGATTTCCACGTTAAGTGCCGAATGTTCAAGATAAACACGATTTAAATCAGTGATTTCCAGCTCGTTGCGGCTGGAAGGTTTCAGGCTTTTAGCGTAATCAACCACATGCTGATCATAAAAATAGAGTCCTGTTACCGCATAATTGGATTTGGGATGTTGAGGCTTTTCCTCCAAATTCAACACCTTGCCGTCAGAATCAAACTCGACTACGCCATATCGATCCGGATCGTGCACGTGATAGGCGAAAACGCTGGCCCCGCTAGTACGCAGCATCGCGCTCAACAGCAAGTCATGAAAATCATGTCCATAAAAAATATTATCGCCCAATACCAACGCTGAACAATCGTTACCTATAAATGACTCGCCAATCAGGAAGGCTTGCGCCAGACCATCGGGTGAAGGTTGCTCAGCGTAGCTGATACTCAACCCCCATTGATTTCCATCGCGCAATAATTGTTGATAATTGACAACATCACGCGGTGTCGAAATTATCAGAATCTCTCGAATGCCTGCCAACATCAACGTACTAAGCGGATAATAAATCATGGGCTTATCGAACACAGGCAACAATTGCTTGGATACCACTTGTGTGACGGGATAAAGCCGCGTCCCGGAACCGCCCGCAAGCACGATACCCTTGCGCCGGGGAACAACTGCTCCTGGAAAGTCCCTTGTTTTATCAGAAGTATATAATATTGGCATTCATAACCTCGTGATGTTCACAAACTTGTCAAAGCTCATTTCCATCCTGACCCATTCACTAGAAAGAACAGCGATTGTACTATATCCAGTTCATATTCCAGAAAATTACACGATGCAATAACCACGGTATGTTGATGTAGAATTACACTTATGATCCTTCCGCAACTCTATTTTCGTTTACTTAGAAAACTTGCACCCTATGGGAAACCACTTTTGTGCATATTATTTGCCATGCTGATCTTGGCGGTAAGTATGGCTTATCTGCCCATACTGATTGAACAATTACTAACCAGCATATTTGTTCTGAAGGATTTATCATTGATACAGCAAGCGTTATTGACAATCATTGCATTATTTGTCGTACGCTGGATTTTTGGTTACATCAGTATTTATTATATCAGCACGATCAGCGGCAAACTGGGAACTGATTTGCGCATGGATTTTTTTCATAAACTTATGTCGCTGCCGGTAAATTATTACGCTTATCTTAATCACAATAATCAAATCGACACATTGGTCTCTCACATCAGTAGAATCACTCAGACCACAGTCCGTCACATTGCCCAGTTGGTGCAAGATAGTCTTACTATCATGGGATTATTGATCTGCGCGCTATATCTTAATCAGGAATTCTCATTGCTATTACTGCTGGTGACACCATTCATCATATTAGTGCACGAAATGATTAACAGTTATTTCAACAAAACCGATCAGCATAACTCATTAACTTTGAGAAATTTGATCGGGCACATTAAACAGTCAATCAAGCATTCCCGGAAAATCAGGCTGGATGGCGGACAAACCGACGAAAGCCAACGGCTTGGAAGAATTTCAGATACGCTGTTTCACACTGAAATGCAATCCGCAAAAATCGTGGCCATGGTTATCTCTTCACGTCAGCTTATCACTGCATTGATGCTTATCGCTGTTACTTACATGATGGCATTGCAGGCTACGAATGATGCGCTAAGTATATCCGAAGCAGGCGCTTTGATAGCCATTGCATTACTCCTTATTCTCCCGCTTCGACGAATCGCAAGCATTCCCAGAGAACTTGAACACGACCGGGAAATGATAGAAGCTACTTTTTCGTTTCTAGATCTCGCTCCCGAACAGGATGTAGGCACTCTCAGTGTTCAGCAGATCCGCGGCAAACTGGTATTTGAACAAATACGCATCCATGACTCACTCCAAACAAAACCCATTCTGAGCCATATAAACTTAACAATTAAGCCATCAGAAGTTATTGTTTTTAAGGGTTATACGGAAACTGAGAAAAGTGTACTTATTGATTTGATACTCCGCTTGCGGCAACCTTCTTACGGAAGAATATTGCTGGATGAATACCCTCTCGATAAAATAGCTATAAATCAAATACATAGAAATATTTCCCTAGTATCCGCCGATCCCTTCCTGCTCGACGAAAGAATTGCCGGCAACATCGCCTACGGCGCAATGCGTTGCGCCAATGAAGCAAAAATAACTGCTGCCGCACATGCCTCCCATGCGATGGAATTTATTCGTCGAATGCCTGAAGGCTTACAAACTCAAATTAACCAGAATGGCAATGAAATCAGCAAAAAACAATTGATTCAGCTCGCCATCGCACGGGCATTTTTAAAAAATTCCCCTCTATTAATTTTAGATGAAGTACTTGCAGCACCAGAACCTGATTCCGCAGAACTGCTCTTCGCTTTAGAAAAATTGATACAAAATCGCACCACGTTGATTTTCAATCAACAGATTCCACACTTAAAAAAGATTGATCGAATTGTAGTTTTGGAAAATGGATGCATCACAGAAAACTTGAAAACCATAGACTATTCTCAGTTAAGGCAAGAAAATCGGATTATCAATCATTAGCATCCATTCTTCAGAAATATTTAATAAACTCAATGCCTCACTTCCCTATGAGTGTATTCTGGCACCCACTTAATCAGTTCATCACGGACTTCCTGATCACTTAGTACGGTCACTTTATCCAACCAAGCCACCAGCTCCGACAACCACTGCTCATCAACCTGACATGCCTGCGCAATACGTAATTTCTGATGAGGTGTCGGAAGCGTACTTTCACTCGTCGCCAGTAATTCCTCGTGTATTTTTTCACCCGGGCGCAATCCCGTAAATTCAATACGAATATCTCCTTCCGCCAAACCGGACAAATGGATCAAATCATTGGCCAGATCAACGATCTTGACAGGATCCCCCATATCCAGCACAAAAATTTCACCGCCACCTTGCGTACCCCCCATCAGTCCGGCCTGTAAAACCAGTTGCGCAGCTTCCGGAATGGACATGAAATAACGTGTCATGTCCGGATGGGTGATGGTAATCGGTCCTCCTTTGGCAATCTGTTCACGGAATTTCGGAATGACACTGCCGGTACTGCCCAACACATTGCCAAACCGCACCATCACAAAACAGGTTTGGCGCGATGGATAGTTCCGGTCAGCATTCACATGCTTTGAAATTGATTGTTGCAAAGCCTGGCAAACCATTTCTGCCAGCCGCTTGCTGGCACCCATGACACTCACAGGATTAACCGCCTTGTCAGTGGAAATCAAAACAAATTTATCTACCGCAAAATTAATCGCCACTTGAGCCAGCACATAAGTGCCCAACACATTATTCAAAATAGCCTGGCATGCATTTTCCTGCTCCATCAGCGGCACATGCTTGTACGCAGCCGCATGAAAAACCACGGTAGGATGAAATTGCGTAAATAATTGTGTCATTCGGGCGTGATCCTTGATATCACCAATTACAAACGACATATTCATCGCTGGATAACGCGCCAAAAATTCTTCCTGAATGGTGTAGAGCGAGAATTCGCTTAACTCAACGAAAATAATACGCTTTGGTTCAAACGAGACGAGCTGGCGGCATAACTCCGAACCAATCGAACCGCCTGCTCCTGTCACCAGGATCACCTTCCCTGTCAGCAAATCGTGCAAACCGTCGTCATCCAGAACCACAGGCGCCCTGCCCAGCAAATCATCCAACTGGATTTCACGAATTTGTGACACCGTCGTCTTACCGCTGATCAAGTCCGCATAGGACGGCACTGTCATTGCTTTCACACCGATTTCCGAACACATTTCCAAAGCCTGACGGTGTATGCGCCGAGAAACGGATGGTATGGCAATAATCACATGCCCGACATTCAGTTTCTGCACCCATTGCGGCAGTTCTTTGATCGTCCCGCGCACACGCACACCTTGCAACCGTGTGCCTAGTTTTCTGGGATCATCATCCAGCATACCTACCACATGCCACTCACGGCTTCCGGTTAAAGCTTTCACCAGATTCACAGCCGTGCTTCCAGCACCTAGAATCAATACCAGCTTCGCTTCATAACTTTCCAGACTGTACAGGCGGCGTTCTTTCCATGCGCGATATATCAAACGGCTGCCACCCATGATCAACAGCAATAACAAAGGCGCCAGCATGATGACCGCACCGGGCACATTTCGCAACAGGCCGAATAACCACAACATCAAGGTTACCGCTACCGAACCCACAGCCACCGCAACAACGATTCTTTTTAAATCCGGCAAACTGGCATAACGCCACAACCCGCGATAAAGCCCGAACCACAAAAAAGCTCCGCCTTGGATCAACACAATCCAGGGCAGCGTCTGTAATAAAAATATGACGGACACCGCCGGGATGTCAAAATTGAAACGGCATAAATAAGCCAGCCACCAAGCTACGGCGACAGCAATAAAATCATGCGTAAAAGCGATAAAAGTACGGATCCCGTATCGGTTGGCAAACATATCTCTTATCCTCGATCGGGAGGAGTCTTTTGACTCCGATCAGAAATAACCATTAATATCAGATATACACATCCCCAAACGGCCACAATCCGGATCTGTAACGCGACATCTTGCGCATTAGCCCATACCGCACTTGCGCCTGTTGCCAGCATCAACCCGTAAGCTACGAGCGCAGTATTCCGATGACCCAAACCGCTTTGCACCATGCGCTGATAATAGTGCTCACGATGCGCCTGCCAGATTCTTTTTCCTTGAAATACTCGCTTCATCAGTGTTACGGTCGCATCCGCGATAAAAGGCGAGAAAATGAGTACCGGCACCCACAGTGACCACAGATGATCAAGCCATCCCAACATGCCTATCACCGCCGCCAGATATCCAAGAGGAATCGATCCCACATCTCCCATAAAAATACGCGCCGGATAAAAATTGTGTATTAAAAAAGCCAATGCCGCCGCAGCCAGGGAAAAATTTACCGCAGCAAAATCATTATTGCCTGCCGCATAGGCAAGCCAACCGTAGGTTCCGAATCCAATTACCGTCATTCCACCCGCCAGACCATCAGAGCCATCCATGAAATTATAGAGATTCGACATCCAGATAACCGCTGCAGCTGTGAAAAGCACAAGCCCCCAGCCATACGTATCCGATAAAAATGCAATGGAGAAACTAGTGGCAACCGCTGTGTGAACCATCAATCGACACCACACCGGAACTCGCCACACATCATCGGCCAATGATATTACCATCAACAACCCTATACCCATCAATACCGAATCAGGTATCGCAACCGAGAAACACAACCAGGATACGATCACCCCGGCAAGCAGACCCAAGCCGCCAATGCGTGAAACAGGTACCAAATGAAGTGAACGTTCATTGGGCTGATCCAGAACCCAATCCGCTCTTATCTTAATCAACCCTGAAATGGAGAAGAATGATAAAAAAAACGATAATAGCGGCACTACCACAGCTATCGATAAAGGAAAATCCAAAACCATAGTGACCGGATCATCCATGCCGGATTACAAAAAATGAACCACTTCCCCATCGTACCCGACAAGAAAGTGGTTTCAAATTAACCTATTGCAACTAACTGAATAAGATCTTAGAACATCGGATGTGCAGCATAGCGCTTATGCGCTGCCGCAGCAGCCGCACCGCGTTCTACTTTCAATCCCATATCGGATAAAACAGTTTCCAGCGCATTCAGACAGAAAATCACGTTATCCACCCGGCAAGATGTACCCATCAATCCAAAACGCCATACTTTTCCGGCGAAATCACCCAATCCGGCGCCAATTTCAAGGCTATATTCAGCCAGCAGGCGGCGACGCACCTCTTTTTCATCCACACCGGCCGGTACAAAAACGGAATTCAATTGCGGCAGACGATAAGGTTCTGCAACCACATAATCCATGCCCAATGTCGCAAAACCGTCTTTTAACGCTTCATAATTATAACGATGACGCGCCCAGGAATGCTCCAGGCCTTCTTCCGCCAGCATCAGCAGAGATTCATGTAATGCATACAATGCATTGGTCGGCGCGGTATGATGATACGTACGCGCAGCCGATCCCCAGTAATTCAGCAACAGGCTGATATCCATGAACCAACTGTGTACTTTGGTCTTGCGATTCTTAACCAAATCGGTCACACGTTCGGAAAAACTCACTGGCGACAAACCGGGAGGGCAGGATAAACACTTCTGACTACCGGAATAGATCGCATCAATTCCCCATTCGTCAACCTTGATCGGCGTTCCACCCAGCGATGTGACCGTATCGACAATGGTCATGCAATCGTGCTTTCGTGCGATCTCGCACAGCGTTTTGGCATCGGATGAAGCGCCGGTTGAGGTTTCAGCATGCACAAACGCGATAATCTTGGTATCGGGATTTTTTTTCAGCGCATCTTCAACTTTCTGTGGATCGACCGGCTCTCCCCATTTGTCATTGACCGTCACGGCAACGCCGCCATGACGCTCGACATTCTCGACCATACGTCCACCAAATACCCCGTTGCTGCAAACGATCACTTTGTCACCCGGCTCGATCATATTGACAAAACACATCTCCATGCCCACCGATCCGGGCCCCGAAACCGGGAAAGTCATGCGATTTTTGGTTTGGAAGGCATAACGCATCAGGCCCTTGATTTCTTCCATCATCTCGGTAAAAACGGGATCCAGGTGCCCCAGAGTCGGGCGCGCCATGGCATTCAACACGCGCGGGTGCGTATCCGAGGGTCCGGGCCCCATCAAAACCCGCTGCGGTGGATAAAAAACTTTAACTTCTTTTTCGGGACGAAAATCTTCGGTATTCATGAACAATCCTAAGTAAATAATAGAGTCTGATTTATTTTTGTAAAATATTAATTTTAACAAGCGAAACGAGAGTTTACTATAAACCAAGGTAGGCTCAATAAATTATCCTTATGGATAAGCTAAGAATTTTTCATAACGATATGAAAGATAGAGCCATTATCCGCAGAATGCATACAACTCCTTTCGGCCTTCCTTAAACACGGTATGCAGAAAACCGTACCCGCGGCCCTTCCGTGAGTAAAACAAAAAAACCAGAAATACCAACTCGGAAAAACAGCCGGTTGTGGATTGAATGATCCCGCTCTTTGTTCATGTGTACAATACAAAATAGTATCTGATACCATTCAATTTGCTCATCCAATTATCCTTCTCAACAAATCGGAAACTCTAGGATCGGTTAAAACTTCTATGCATTTTTCTCCCAAAAAACGGTTGATGTTTTTCTTATATGCACTCTTGTTACCCGCTTGCATGACAGCACCTGCGCGAGAAGAATTGCTCAGTCAGAAAGTGATTTATAATCGCAGTAGCGATAAGAACTATCTGGAAATTGTGAAATGTCTGGAAAGCGATACCGGATTTCACCTGCCGAAATGGCATCGTCATACCTGGCGTGATATCACCACATACTTTATCTATCATGAATCGTTGCAAGTCCACGGATATCCACAACTGCATGATGAAGCGGCAAAAACGTATTACATCACCGAGATTCACGATCCGAAGTATCCCGGGAAAATCAACGAAACGATCACCCATGGCAATGGCAACTGGATCATGATCATCCAAGATGCCAGCAATCAGCAGCACACCCAATCCGAAATAGAAATCCGCAGCAATCAAAACCTGCTCAGTGATTATCCACCGACTGCATATGCCCCGGATTCAAACGCTTCGCTATCCCAGCGCTTATATAAAGTGGAAGAAATTGATCATTGCTTCTAGTTCCAAATGATTTGTTTTCGGTATGTTAACCAACCGGTAACAAAAACCGAAAATTCTCAAGTGAATAAGAAGACAATTTTATGAGTGACTTGCGTTGGGATTCTAATATCCGTTTCTCAAATCTGGATAAGTTGCGCGCATTTGCAGCAATCAGTGTCGTTGTTTACCACGTCATTGAACATACCAGCTGGTCGTCTTTCCCAGTGACAGGGCCCAATTTATGGTGGCGAACCGGATGGCTGGGTGTGGACTTATTTTTTGTGATCAGTGGATTTGTCATTTATTTTAGTGCATTTTCACTCGAAAAATCTTATGGAACCGCATGGAAATCAACCTATGCTTCCCATCGTTTTTTTAGAATAGCACCGCTATATTTCTTCACCTGCATCATTTTTGTTTTCCTAATTCAGCCACAAATTTTATTTACACCCCTATCTAATATTTTCTTTCAATTCATTTCACACCTTTTATTCTTTCACAATTTTTTTCCCAGCACGCAAGGTGCTATCAATGGCGTAAATTGGTCCATTGGTGTGGAAATGCAGTTTTATCTTCTCATTCTTATTTTCTGGAATTGGATTAAACGGGCTTCACCACTAAAAATTTTATTAGTGTTTAGTGCAATCGCCTGCCTATGGAAGATTGCGGCGTTTTACACCCTCCATTCCACAGGTGCGCACAAGCTTTGGTTTGCAACAGCTCAATTGCCCGGTTCTCTGGATGTGTTCGGGTTTGGTATTGCCGCATGCAAGTGGATTCTGGCTAATGGCAATCGTAATGATAGGGTTAGTTTAGGAATCAAAGCGCTGGTTGCTATCAGCGCAGGCTTCATCATGATCAAGCTTTTATGGATGACGCCTAATTACTGGGGCTCTGTGTATTATGTGGGCTTTTTCAGGATCCTGACCGGCTTAAGCGCAGCAGCTCTGATAGTCTTTCTAATTGCATTGCCAAATACGACACTCGGATGGTTTTCCGAAATTATCGACTATCTGGGTAAAATTAGTTATGGGATATATCTATGGCACCTACCCATCATTCTGAGTTTAAAGAATCTGAATATTAACGCCGGCATGGTCTTTCTTATCGCAACCTTGGCATGCACCCTGATACTCTCATCCATTACATACCATCTGATTGAGAAAAGCTGGATTCAGCATGGAAAAAGTGACCCAGCATGCTCGAGAATCGATGCAATACTGAAATCGATCAGGTTAAATTAGAGACTGCGGCATAATTAACATCCAACCTCGCCATTCGCTTCTTTGTTTCTTCCATTGTATTTAGGCTTGATCGATCCATCCGGCGACGATAAGTGTTCCTACAAGAACAAGAATCTTTCGCTGTCAGTCAGATACCATTTCGCTTTTAAGCTGGACACCCTAAATACAATTGACACACCACGCTCTGAATCGTATAGTCAGAGAAACGATTAACCATACGATTCCAACTCATCATGATTACAGCCAACGATCTAAAAACCAAAGGGATTGCCTGTCTGGAAGAAAGCCTTACGGATAAAACAGAAGACATCATTACCCTGCGCGGCAAGGAATGTTTTGTCGTAATGAAAATCGAGCAATATCACTATCTGCGTGAGATGGAACTGGAAGCCGCGCTTTATCAGGCACGGCAGGATATGGCATCCGGTCAATTCAGCAAGGATACTGTCGATCAGCATGTCGATGACGTATTTTCTAAATGAGCTACACGCTCGTCTTTACCGACAGTTATAAGAAACGCGCCAGACGCTTTGCACAAAAACACCCGGAATTAAAAGAGCCGTATCGCAAAACTTTAGAATTACTGGCTCACAACCCTTATCACCCTTTCTTGAGAATTCACCCGCTCAAAGGCAAATTGTCGGCACTGCATTCGGTATCGATCAATCTCAGTTACCGCATCACGCTGGAAATTCTGATCACTGGGAAAGAAATTATTTTGATCAATGTCGGGAGCCATGATGATGTGTATCAAACGGGATAACAGGCTGTAGCCATACTAATAAATTTTTGAATAACACTTATTTTACTTAGTCGTAAAATGCAAGACGACGCGACAATGTCCTTCAGTACCGCTTAATAATTGCCATAAGGATCTTGGTATGGACGCATTGTGTCAGTATTTAGCCCTCTACTTCTATCTCTTAGCAAAGATTTTCCGCCATCCGGGCCAATTGACTGACCACCTCTTGGTCCAATGGATTGACCGCCTTCCGGGCCTATAGATAACCCTCCACCCGGACCAATAGATTGACCACCACCAGGGCCGATGGAGCGTCCTCCGCCAGGACCTATTGAATCACACCCACCGGGTCCGATTGAACCGGGAACACAATCCCGCCACGCTTGAGCATGAACTACTGTAGATCCAGACAGCATCAATGCTGCAATAAAAATAATCTTCTTCATCTTTACTCTCCATGTCATTTGTTTAAGCTTACTAGACATTGTACGTTTTGGCGCCTAGCTATAATTCAGCTCCATTGGCTCGCTCTGCTGCCAAAAGCTCTAAGTGCAAAGGCGATTTTTGCAACAATCCTTTGCTTTGAAAAAGTATGAATTTTATCTTTTCCCGCTGCTTCTGGTTTAGATGTTGATATCGGAACGTCTCTATCGCAAGAAAGTAAATTACATCAATAATATCTATAGATATTCGTGGCAATCCGTGCAACTCAATCGACCAACCACCTGGAATATAGTGCTCAAAACTGTTTCTCAACGTTTCTTTTAATTGCTTGATGGAATCTTTTTGACTGTCGGAGAGATTCAGCGGCAATCCACCGTGAAGTGTCCCCATCCAGCTAGCATCCTTGCACATCTCCAAGGCTTCATCAAGCGTAATTAGCCGCTCATGGCCCTTTCTACTAATTTTCACAACCGATTGATAGTCAGAACCCTTACAAGCGGCGATAGCAAAACCATACAGAGCTCCGTGCAATGACAACATAACCCATTTCCAAGCATTTTCATCGGTCATCACCTGACTGATAAACTCGCCTGCCCTCTCCAAATAATCAATAGCATTAGCCTCTTCAGTGAAGTATAAATATTTGCCTTTAAGGGTTTGCTTAGTCACTTGGTGTTCTTGCCTAACTATGATTGGCTTTCCAGAATGACGCAATATACATTACGTCAAATATAACATTCATCATTGCTAAGTTCATGATCTATCCTGGCTTCTTAAAGTTGATACGTAACTTTCACTTTATCACACCACGTTTTGTTAAATTGAGAAGCTATCTTCAATGACTACCCCGCCTTCCCATCCACCCTCGCGCGCCAGTAAATCGGTGCATACTTAATCGCCCATAATCCAAAGCAAGCCAGCCAAACGAGTCCGGCCACGACATAGAGCAACGGCGCTATCGCAGGTACGAGATCGGCCAGAATCCGCAGCACGGCGGTTGCCTGGAATCCCAGAAACAGTACCCAGGTTAACCGATCCAGCTCCAACGGACGACCCGAATGGCCGATGGTGACACGTGAAGCCATCGCCAGGATCATGCTGGCAAAGAAACCGATGCCCAGTGCATGCAAGGGGGCGAGACCCAGAATCAGGTTGCCGGAGGCGAAATACACCAGGCTTTGCAAACCATACAGCAACATGGCGACACCCAGCCAGGCAAAAGAGAAGTGCAATACTGCCAGCAAGCTCACGCTAAAACTGCGCAAGAATCCCCAGCGGTACGACAGATAAAGCGCGCAACCTGCCAGCGGGAAATCGACAATCCACAGATAAGCGGGCAGTTCCAGCCATTGCAGGCTGCCGTGCGCCGCAATGCAGGCGAGCATCAGCCATAGCATCCAGTAGGGCCGCACCATTTCATAATTGTCCAGCACACGGCTGGAGAAAAACGGGATCATGCGATGCGAAACGGTCAGCACGATCGGCAGCAAAAAGAACCAAACCCCGGCATGACGCGCAAAGTTCAGCATGGTCGGATCTTCCGTCACCAGCCAAAGCAAATACGCCGCCACGCCCAGCCAGCCCATTAGCAGCGCAATGCTGATGACCCTGGCATGGCGTTTGTCCTGATCCGGTGTGCTCAACAGGATGCGGTATAACACATAGACCGCGACACCCCACCCGATCAACATCAGTTCGATGCCGAGAATGATGATCGCTTTGTGCGTCAACAAACCGACATAAAGCAGTACCACACCTGCCGCCATCAATGCGCAGGTGGCGACATATTGGCGGGGTTTCACTTTAGCGCCGTTCATCCAGTTGGGATATGTGGTAAACAAAAAACCTAAAATAAAGAACGGGAAAAAACCATACACCATCAGAAACGCATGCGCCCAGGTGGGGGCAATGCTCCAGTGAGCCATCGATCCGGCAACGCCATAACGCCCGGCCAAGTCAAACACCCACCACAGCACCGTCAGTACGCCCTGTAAGGCGCCCGCCAAAAACAAGCTGCGATGCGGAGCAGCGGAAAGATGGTCACGGATTTCCAGTAGTCTATTCATTAGGGTTCCTTGTAAAACGATTCTTCTTTCAGGATACTAACTATCTCTTTCATTATCCAACGCAATGATTTCTCTTCAATGCGGTTATTTGCTATCATGCATGTCCTGCGTTGCTACGAATTGCCTCATGCCTAACATTGATCTGCATTGTCATTCCAACATTTCTGATGGCGTTTTACCACCGGCTCAACTGGTTGAGCGTGCCGCAATGCGCGGCGTCGAAATACTGGCGCTAACCGATCACGATGATATTACCGGGTTAGCTGAAGCGCGGCAGATGGCCGAAGCCAAAAGTATCACATTTATAAATGGTGTGGAAATCTCCGTGAGCTGGCGCGGCCGTACTTTGCATATTATCGGACTGGATATTGATCCGGCTTATGCACCGCTAGTCGAAGGGTTGGCGGCTATTCGCGCGGGGCGCGCGCAGCGTGCCGAAAATATCGCGCGGGAACTGGAAAAAGTCGGCATTCCCGATAGCCTCTCCGGCGCGTATGCGCATGTCGGCGAACGGCGCTTGATCGGACGCACGCATTTTGCTCGCTTTCTGGTTGAGCAAGGCTATGCCAAAGACGTAAAATCCGTGTTTAAGAAATATCTGGTAAAAGGCAAGCCGGGCTATGCTGCGCACGAATGGGCCTCGCTTAGCGATGCCGTGAGCTGGATTTGCGGCAGTGGCGGTCAGGCGGTGATTGCACATCCTGCACGCTATGATTTGGGTAAGAATGTCTTGAGCGATCTGCTCGATGAATTCTGCGCACTGGGTGGATCGGCGCTTGAAGTGGTCACGTCGAGTCATACGCCTGAGCAAATGCAACATTTTGCGCACCATGCAAAAAGTAGGAATCTGCTGGCTTCGTGCGGCTCGGATTTTCATGGTCCCGGTGAGAGCTATTTTGATCTGGGGCAGTTACCGGAATTTCCGCACGGCTGCACCCCAATCTGGCACCATTGGAAAAATAATATTTCCACCGAGCGTATTAACCCATTGATTACTTAACCTAACCCTGATACCGTTTTACTGTGGCTCAATTCTTCTCAATTCACGCAGACACCCCACATGCACGCCTGATCAAGCAAGCCGTTGCTATCGTCCAAAAAGGCGGAATTATCGTATACCCGACGGACTCCTGTTATGCGTTAGGCTGCCATCTGGGAGACAAAGACGCGATGACGCGCATCCGCACCATTCGACAAGTGGACGAACGCCATCATTTCACTTTGGTCTGCCGCAATCTGACGGAAATTTCCACCTACGCCAAGGTGGATAACAGCCAGTACCGGCTGCTTAAAGCCACGACGCCGGGGAGTTACACGTTTATTTTGCAGGCCACGCGGGAAGTGCCGCGGCGGATGCAGCATCCGAAACGCAATACCATCGGCCTGCGCATTCCCGATCATCCGGTGGTATTAGCGCTATTGGAAGAACTCGGCGAACCCTTGCTAAGCTCAACGCTGATTCTGCCTGAAGACGACTATCCGCTGAACGATGCGGAAGAAATCCGCGAGCGGTTGGAACATCAGGTCGAATTGGTCATGGATGCCGGTTCATGCGGCATAGACATGACCACGGTGATTGATTTGACCACGGATGTGCCCGCGCTGGTGCGTCAGGGAAAAGGCAGTCTAGATCCATTTGGAATCGAACATGGATGAAATTATCCAGGGTATCGCCATTTATGCGCTTCCCGTTATTTTTGCCATTACCCTGCATGAAGCCGCGCATGGCTATATCGCTCGGCATTTCGGTGACTTTACTGCCTACAACGAAGGGCGCATCAGCCTCAACCCAATACGGCATATCGATCCTGTAGGTACCATTCTGGTTCCGCTGTCATTGTTTATTCTGAGTAAATTAACGATCGGCGCAGGTTTCTTATTTGGCTGGGCCAAACCTGTACCGGTTAATTTTTCCAACCTGCGCCAGCCCAAGCGCGATATGCTCTGGGTAGCCGCCGCCGGGCCCGGTGCCAATTTGCTGATGGCATTCTTCTGGGCCTTGATGATCAAACTCGCCATTGCCTCGCCTGACAGCAGTTTCGCCAAACCCCTGGCATTGATGGGAATTGCAGGAATTGAAATCAATGTTATCCTGATGGTACTCAATCTGTTGCCGTTGCCGCCTTTGGATGGCGGCCGTATGGCGGTAAGCCTGCTGCCGCATCGATTGGCTTACCAGTTTTCGCGGATTGAGCCTTATGGCTTTATGATACTGCTGGTATTGTTATTCAGCGGCGTGCTGGGTGCCGTGATCGGACCCATGATCACATGGGCTAAAGTCATGATCGTATCAATTTTTGGACTCTATATTTAATAACGTTTTACATTTGGAAAATCAACATGTTTGCTGATCGCGTTTTATCAGGCATGCGCCCCACCGGCAGCCTGCATTTGGGACATTATCATGGCGTTTTGAAGAATTGGGTGAAATTGCAGCAGCAATACGAATGCCTGTTCTTCGTCGCCGACTGGCATGCCTTGACGACCCATTACGATTCACCTGAAATTATCGAACAGAATGTCTGGAATATGGTGGTGGATTGGCTGGCAGCAGGCGTTGATCCATCGCAGGCGATCTTATTCATTCAATCCAAAGTGCCCGCTCACGCCGAACTGTATTTATTACTGTCGATGATGACACCGCTTGGCTGGCTGGAACGCGTACCCACTTATAAGGATCAACAGGAAAAACTATCCGAGAAAGATCTCAGCACCTATGGTTTTCTAGGCTATCCATTGTTGCAAAGCGCTGATATCCTGATTTATCGCGCCAATCTGGTTCCCGTCGGAGAAGATCAAGCACCGCACCTGGAATTTACGCGCGAAATTTCCCGCCGCTTTAATCACATCTATGGCAAAGAACCCGGCTTTGAAGAAAAAGCGGAACAAGCCATCAAAAAGCTCGGCTCGAAAAAATCCAAACTGTATACCGAATTGCGCACGCTGTATCAAGAACAGGGTGATGAGCATGCGCTGGAAGAAGCCCGATCATTACTGAACGAGCAGCAGAATCTGAGTCTGGGCGATCGTGAACGGCTATTCGGCTATCTCGAAGGCGGCGGCAAAATGATCCTATCGGAACCGGCAACATTACTGACGGAAGCTTCCAGAATGCCGGGACTGGATGGCCAGAAAATGTCGAAATCGTATAACAACACTATCAGCTTGCGCGAAGATCCGGAGAGCATTCGCAAAAAAATTCGCACCATGCCAACCGATCCGGCACGTGTACGGCGCAGCGATCCGGGCGACCCCGCCCGCTGCCCGGTGTGGCAATTCCATCTTGTCTATTCCGATGAGACCACACGAGAATGGGTGCAGCATGGCTGCAAGAATGCGGAAATTGGCTGCCTGGATTGCAAAACGCCCGTGATCGACAAAATTCTGGCTGAACAGGAACCCATGTTGGAGCGCATCAAAAAATACGAAGAAGATCCGACTTTGGTACGCAACATCATTGCGGATGGCTGTGAAAAAGCCAACAAGCTGGCGGAAGACACCATGCGCGACGTGCGCGCAGCAATGGGACTCAGTTATTCATAAGGTTAAGACGCACAAGCAAGACCGATCTTATTGATCAATGAACGACAATTCAGTAATCGAATCCATTGAATTGCAGCCGATTGCCAGAATCTGCGGCGAGCCCCTGCTGGAAATTCCGCAGGATTTGTATATCCCGCCTGATGCATTGGAAATCTTTCTGGATACCTTCCAGGGTCCGCTGGATTTACTTCTGTATCTGATTCGCAAGCATAATCTGAATATTCTGGATATTCCGATGGCGGAGTTGACGCAGCAATATATGACTTATGTTGAAATGATGCGCGTAGATCAACTGGAGCTGGCAGCCGAATATTTACTGATGACCGCCCTGCTGATTGAAATCAAATCGCGCATGCTGTTACCCAATCCCAAAATAGAAACGGAACAAGAACATGATCCGCGCGCTGAGCTCGTACGGCGCTTGCTTGAATACGAGCAAATGAAGCATGCCGCAACTCGAATCAATGAATTGCCGCAAGCTGGACGTGACTTCAACGTGATCCGGATAGGAATTGACCATCCGGTTGCGGTTCAGTTGCCCGGTATCAACACGGATGATCTGCGGAATGCCTGGATGGCCATTCTAACGCGGGCCAAAATCCACCATCCCCATCAAATCAAACGCGAAACGCTTTCCGTCCGGGCCTATATGAGCCAAATACTGCGTGACTTGCGTGGACACGACCAAGTGGAATTTCACGATTTATTCAGCCCTGCGGCCACCCTTGCAGAAGTCATTGTCACTTTTCTGGCCGTTCTGGAATTGGCCAAGGAATTGTTGCTGGAAATTTCTCAATCGCTTGATGGCGGGATCATTTATATCCGCTCCATTGATGCCGCTCAATCAGCTTGATACACCGGATTCGTTGAGCCCGGAAAAAGCCAAGCGAATTCTGGAGGCCGCGTTGCTGACGACTGCGGAACCTCTACCCATCAGTGAATTGCGTAAATTATTCAATCTGGAATTAAGCGCTGCCGTGTTATCGAAATTATTGGAAGAGATTCGCGAAAAATGGCTTGATAGCAGCGTGGAATTAGTCTCGGTCGCCAGCGGCTGGCGTTTCCAGACCCGGGCGGATATACAGCCGTATCTGGAGCGATTGACACCACCTAAAGCGCCACGCTATTCACGTGCAGTTCTGGAAACGCTTGCCATCATTGCTTACCGCCAGCCGGTTACCCGTGGTGACATCGAAGAAATTCGCGGTGTTAGCGTTTCCAGCTCGGTGCTTAAGGCACTTATGACGCGCGGTTGGATAGAGGCTGTCGGACATCGTAACGTACCCGGAAAACCCGCGCTGTTGGCTACCACGCAGCACTTCCTGGACGACCTGAATCTTCGCTCTTTGAAAGAACTTCCACCATTGGAAGAAATGCAATCCTTGATTGACTCCAGTGAAAAAAACCAGGATTTGCCTTTTGAAGCTCCTGAAGCATCCGATTAGTTCACTCAGGTAAAATTTGACACCCCCTCTCACTTAATCAACTCCATAAGATAAATGAATAATTTAATATCGAAACTTGGCTGGTCAATACTTTCCCTTACCGGAGCTTTTGCATTCGGTGTCATTGCACTCAACCGCGGTGAATCGATCGGCGCGATTTGGATTGTCATTGCGGCGGTTTGCGTTTATATCATCGCCTTTCGTTTTTACAGCCTGTTCATTGCCAATCGCGTATTGAAATTGGATGGCAGGCGTATGACACCGGCCTATAAACACAATGATGGTCTGGATCATGTACCAACCAACAAATATGTGTTGTTCGGGCACCATTTTGCAGCCATTGCGGGGGCAGGGCCATTGGTTGGTCCCATTCTGGCAATGCAAATGGGTTATTTACCAGGCATGTTATGGTTGCTGGCCGGTGTCGTGTTTGCCGGCGCAGTCCAGGATTTTATTGTGTTGTTCATATCAACGCGACGCAATGGCCGGTCACTGGGTGATTTAATCAAGGCGGAGCTCGGGCAACTGCCCGGCATGATCGCAATGTTCGGCACCTTCTTTATTATGCTGATCCTGTTGGCCGTATTGTCGCTGATCGTGGTTAAAGCCCTAGCTGAATCCCCGTGGGGAACCTTTACTGTCGCTGCCACCATTCCTATAGCGCTGTTTATGGGAATTTATACCCGTTACCTTCGCCCTTGCGCGATTGGCGAAGTTTCACTCATCGGTTTTGTTCTGCTGATGCTATCCATCGTGGTAGGCCAATATGTCCAGGAAGATCCTGTATTAGCGGATTTTTTTACGTTAACAGGCGAGCAGTTGACCTGGTCATTGATTGCGTATGGCTTTATTGCCGCAGTTTTACCCGTGTGGCTGTTATTGGCGCCACGCGATTATCTATCGACTTTCCTTAAGATCGGTACCATTGTGGGATTAGCCATCGGCGTTATCTTTATTTCACCGGAACTGAAAATGCCGGCATTGACGCAGTTTGTCGATGGCTCCGGACCTGTTTGGTCGGGCAATCTTTTTCCCTTTTTATTTATTACCATCGCATGCGGTGCGATTTCCGGCTTTCATTCGTTGATAGCGTCCGGTACCACGCCCAAGATGATTCAATCGGAAACGGATACGCGTTTTATTGGCTATGGCGCCATGCTGATGGAATCCTTTGTCGCCATTATGGCGTTGGTCGCCGCTGCCACCTTGGAACCCGGGGTGTATTTTGCCATGAACAGTCCCGCAGCGATTATTGGCACCACCGCAGAATCCGCTGCCCAAACCATCGCCCAATGGGGATTTTATGTTACCCCGGAAATGATCACCCAAACCGCACAGAATGTCGGCGAACACGGCATAATCTCGCGCACCGGCGGCGCACCTACGTTGGCGGTCGGCATGGCGCAGATTTTGTCTGAGGTTGTCGGAGGTACTGCCATGATAGCTTTTTGGTATCACTTCGCGATCTTGTTTGAAGCGCTTTTCATTTTGACTGCAGTTGACGCTGGAACCCGTGCGGGGCGCTTTATGCTGCAAGATTTGCTGGGATCGTTTGTTCCCGTCATGAAACGCACCGATTCACTGGTTGCCAGTCTGACTGCAACGGGTCTTTGCGTAGCAGGATGGGGATATTTTCTCTACCAGGGTGTTATCGATCCGTTAGGGGGAATCAATACCTTATGGCCATTATTTGGTATCGCCAATCAAATGCTGGCGGGTATTGCATTAATTTTATGCACCAGTGTCTTGTTCAAAATGAAACAAGATCGCTTTGCGTGGATTACGATTGTTCCACTGACATGGGTCAGTATTTGTACATTAACTGCCGCCTGGCAGAAGATTTTTGACACCAATCCGCGCATCGGCTTCCTGGCGCATGCCAGCAAATATCAAGATGCGATTGTGGAAGGCGTCGTGCTGGCACCTGCCAAATCGTTGGAACAGATGCAACAGGTAATTTTTAACGATTATGTGAATGCAACACTGGCCGGATTGTTTATGACAGTGCTCATCAGCATGCTGATATTCGGGATTAGAACTGTATTGCAGGCGCGCATTACTCACCATCCCACCACCCAAGAAGCACCCTTCGAGCTCTTACCCGCACACGCGGTAGCAGAAAAATAATGATTGGAGAATAAAGTTATGTATAGAAAAATTACTCAAACCATACAACAGATTTCACAAAGCCTGCGGTTGATGGTGGGTGTGCCCGACTACAGCACATATGTTGAGCACATGAAAGGCACGCATCCTGATCGATCCATCATGTCACATGCGGAATTTTTTCGCGAGCGTCAGGAAGCCCGTTATGGAAGTAAGGGAAGAGTCAATCGCTGCTGCTAGATGGCCTTTAATCATGAAATTATAGCGTCTTAGCGATGACTCTGACTCGTCGGTTTTACTGCCTCGCATGAAGCAGTTCTACGGGATTCACTGCTCCGGCATTGGGATCATTAAAAATCTCCATAGATACAGTGTCTTCACTGCGTGCAACAATCATAGCAACGACTGCATCTCCCGTGATATTGACCGCAGTGCGCATCATATCCAGCAAACGATCCACGCCCATGATCAATGCAATGCCTTCAACCGGCAATCCCACCTGATTGAGAACCATGGCCAGCATAATGAGCCCGGCACCAGGCACGCCCGCAGTGCCGATAGACGCCAGTACCGACATGCCGATGACTGTCAGATAATCCATCAGACTCAGCTCAATACCATAAATAGTGGCAATGAACACCGTTGCAACACCCTGCATGATAGCTGTGCCATCCATATTGATGGTTGCACCGAAAGGTATAACAAACGAGGCCGTCGAGTTATCCACGCCCAAACGCTTTTCAACCGTACTGAGCGTGACGGGAATGGTCGCGCCGGAGCTTGATGTACTAAATGCAAAAGCCTGGGCCGTACGCATTTTCTTAAGAAACGGTATGGGATCGACTCTTCCAAGAAATTTCAATAACACCATAAGCGTACCGGTTGCATGACACATCAGCACCAAAATAACGATCCCAAAATAGCCGATCATCGGCAGAATCAAATCAATCCCTTGTAGCGCAAAATTCTTCGCCATTAATGCAAATACTCCATAGGGTGCAATGGACATGACAACATTCACCATCTGCATCATGATGTCATTCATTTTTTCAGCACTATCAATTAAAGTGCGCCCGCGCTCTCCGAGCATCAGCAGGCAAATTGCAAACAAAATAGTAAAAAAAATGATTTGCAGCATGTTGCCTTCTGCAAAGGCTGTCACCGGATTACTGGGAACAAAATCAATAAAGACTTGTGTTATGGCGGGTGGCTCAGGCGCCACAAACTCCATCTGAGTACCCGGAATCAGATTAAAATTTTTCCCGGGGTTTATAGTGACGGAAACAAGAAGAGCTAACAGAATGGCAAGTGCGGTAGTCAACAGAAAAAGGCAAAAAGCTTTGATACCCACCCGGCCCAGTTTTTTGACATCGCCAATACCGCAAACACCACAAATCAATGAAAAGGTTACTAATGGAACAACCAGCATTTTCAATAAATTAATGAAAATTGCACCCGCTATATGAAACAGGCCATGTATCAAATAGTCCTGAACGAACGCAATATCATCGGCAAAGGTATTAAGCAAACTACCCAACAGTAAGCCGGCAATCATCCCAGTAATTATTTTTGCAGTCATATTCATAAGCTATCGCAGAAATAAGCACAGGTCGTTAGTGAACTGCGCCTGATTAGCTGGCAAATATGCATCTAAGCGATCAAGAGCGCCTGACATAAAGAATAATCGAGTATCCGTCAATCAGACGGGAGCCGAATCAGGTCCGTTATAGGCTTTATGCTAAATTGCCTTGGCCGAGCGTTGCGCTTCGATCAACTCGGGGGTGAGATGAGGCGCAATCACCTGAAGCAATTGCGCGAAAACCTTGGGATTTCCGGCAATAATTTGCCCGCTCTCCAAGTGCGTCCCGTTGCCTTCCAGATCACCCACCAATCCACCCGCTTCAGTAATAAGCAAGCAGCCGGCGGCCATATCCCATGGCGCCAGTCCGATTTCCCAAAAACCATCGTAACGCCCTGCCGCTACATAAGCCAGATCCAGCGCGGCGGAACCCGGCCGCCGTATCCCCGTGATACGTGGCACGATATCCCTCAGTATGGCAAAGTAAGCATCGATGTGCGTCAAGTCTCTGAATGGCAAGCCGGTACCGATCAAACACTCTTCAAGTTTGGTGCGTTTACTGACACGAATCCGGCGATCATTTAAAAAAGCCCCACCCCCTCGACTCGCGGTAAACAATTCATTATTGTTCGGATCGTAAACCACCGCATGCGTCAGAACACCTTTATGCCTCAATCCGATGGAAACCGAATATTTTGGAAAACCATGCAGGAAATTGGTCGTGCCGTCCAGCGGATCGATAATCCACTGATAATCTGAATGCTTATGATCGCCCTGGCGTCCGCTCTCTTCCGCCAGAATCGCATGATCGGGATAGGCTGCGAGCAGGATCTTGATAATGGCCTCTTCAGCTGCGCCATCCACTTCACTGACATAATCGCTGTGTGATTTCTTTGATACCGTGAGCAAATCCAGATTCTGGGAAGCCTTATTAATAATATTACCGGCACGACGCGCAGCTTTCACTGCAATGGTCAACATTGGATGCATGGTTTTGATTCAGAATTTAACGAAAGGAAAAACAGCGATTTTAATATGAATCGCGTTTACCCGCTGTCATTATTGAAATGAAGGAACTGCAATAGCCAACATCGTTAACATCTTTGATTGTACTTATCGTTGATCAGTTGCGCTCATCTGGTCTGTGTCCATGAGAAGAGACGCATTGATTCATGGCTAAAAGTCCGTATCTTATAAGCACTTCAAGAATCCCAAAAATCAACCTATTCTATCGGCAGATCGCAAAATCTTACCGTGCCTTTTGGGACAAATGCCATCTATTTACCCATAAGCATATCTGTTACAATTTTATGATAATAAAGATAGCCATTATGTATTGAGTACGCACTATGTAATCGCTGATTCTATGCTCAAAAATAATTCAGGTTGAAAGTACTATCCATTCGACTGAGCCTTTTGCAATTTACAAACAATAAAAAGCATGATTGAGCAGTCTCATTCAAATATACGCATTCTGGTAGCTGAAAGTTTTGAGCTTGTACGTTTGGGATTGCGTTCCTTGTTTGAGAATCACACCAGCATTCGCTTGGTTGCAGAAACCAGTCAACTCGACGATTTATTTAGCTTGGCCGAACAACATAAGCCGGACATAATCCTGATGGATTTACTGCTGAGCGGCAATAATTATGTGGAACACATTATCCAATTGCTGCACACTTGCCCCCAAAGTAAAATATTGGCTTTTTCTCATCACAATAACGAACAAACACACCTACAAACATTCCGTTCCGGTGCAGTAGGTGTGATCAGCAAAAACAACTCAACTGATCTGTTATTAAAAGCAATCGTTGCAATTCATACGGGTCATATCTGGTTTGACCGCAATATCACCAAACTGCTATGGCAGGCACAGTTCGATTCTGATCCAGCTGCAGAAATCAAACCACACACTGATAATTCAACCTCTCAGCAGCCTAGATTAAGCGACAGCGAACGTCACATTGCTCATCTGGCATGTAAAGGTTTGTCTGCTAAAGAAATAGGCGCACAACTCTTTGTGACAGAAAAGACCGTTCGGAACCAATTATCTGTGATCTATAGAAAAATAGGCGTCAAAAAACAAATTGAACTATGCCTGAAAGCTCCTTTATATAATTATTTTAAAGAATCTCACCTGATCGGGACATTTAGCCCAAAAAATAGCTAAATTTAGGCTAATTCCAAGGACAAATGCCTTCTATTTAAATAAAAACGGATTTGATAGAATCCTCCCCCGCTAAGATTGCACTTCTTTATTTGCAATCAGCCTGCTAAATCTTAAATTCCAAGTGAACCATGAACTCCAAATAAGAACCTGTATTTATCTGCCGGAACACATTCTGCATTCACTTCACTTGATATACGATTTTTACCTTAGGAGATCATTAAAATGTTATTTCAATCCGCTCGAGCTAAGTGCGATATGAGGCTCATAGAAAACTCAAATGCCACCCCGGGCATGTCGCAACAATCATTGATAAAACGAGCTGCCGTGGCACTCGTGCTTACTTTGTCATTATCAGCTTTTCCGACCTCTGAGAGTTTTGCCGCCGAGCATATTATTCAATTGACTGCGGAAGAAATCCAGGATGATGGCTTTGGTAACAAGTTGCTGGCTTACAAAATGTTAAGCCATAGAGTCGATGGATTGGATATTACATCGCGTTATAGTTCAGAGGCTACCATCCCCGGCCCCACTATTGAGTTAACCGAAGGAGACAAGGTTAAGATCTCCATTGAGAATGCCATTCCTGGCAACAATATTCCTGTCCCGGGGATCAGCAAGCAAGTCAGCATTCATGTCCATGGCGTTCATTACGATATTCTGAGCGATGGAACCCTTAAGGTAATTAATAAGAACTTTGATGAGGGTGCAGGTGCCGGGCTTGAAGAAACCTATGTCATCTATGAATATCAATGGAATGTTGCACCTGGAACCGCGGGTACCTGGGCCTACCATGACCATAATTTTGAAACCCATAACGGTGCGGAACATAAGGGGCTCTTTGGAGCAATCATCGTCAACCCGGCCGGCGTTCCCAGTTATGACAAAGAATATGTGCTTTATTTAGGCGATGATGCTTTTTGGGGCATGGAAATTAATGGCGTTAGCAAAATTCAATCCAATCATGGTGTCAATCCAACTCTGGTTGCAGCAAGAAATTCCAATGTCAGATTTCACCTAATCGCTTTAGGTACTGATATTCATACCTTTGAGTTAAAAGGTTATCAATGGATCGATCCCGGGACCACTAATCGTATCAATCAAGTTGCGATCGGTCCGCTGGAAAAGCATGTTTTCAGTGTTACTGCAAAAAATAGCACGCGCTATAAAGACAATAATTTCTCCAACAAACTTTTGGGTATGGAAGGAAAATTTCTAGTTCAGTAAGGACATGTTAGGCAACTAAATATAAGGATAGAAAATGAGGATTAAAGATATGCTTAGCCTGAGAGAATCAGTAACTATAATTGTTTTTGCTGTAATCACGCTCTTAATTTCACCGTTTGCTCTAGCTGCAACAACGCATAACATTACATTGACAGCTGAAACATTGCCTAACGGACAAATCGCATACGCAATGGCAGGCAACGAAGCCGTCATACCTGGGCCAACCCTGTTCGTAAAGGAAGGGGATACAGTTCATGTATCTTTGACAAATAACACCAGCAACACGGTCGGATTTAAAGTGCCCGACCTTGCACAGTCAGGTTCGGGACAAATTAACCCTGGAAAAACGAAAAGTTACAAGATAAAAGCTAACAAAACAGGCAGCTTCGTTTACCACGGCAACAGCAATGGCAAAGAATTGTTGGGATTGTTTGGTGCCATCATTGTTGATAAAGCACACGGGCCGATCGATAGTTATGTCAACGGGGACGGTAGCATAATTCCTGTCAAAGCAAATGATATCGATAAACATTTTGTGCTATTTATGGTAGGGTCAACCTTCTGGGGAACCGAAATTATTCCGGATGTTGCGCATCAAAAACCACTCTGGGCAAATCCCAATCCTGGTGCCGTTGAGAATGACATCGTACGTTTCCACATCTTATCGATCGGACCCGGACATACCTTTCACTTACATGCGCATCGGTGGCTAAAAACAGGCACCAGCGAGGTGATTGATACCAAATTGCTCGAAGAAGGAATTGATACTCACTCCTTTACCATCAAAGCAGGAGCGGGTGTCGGCCCAGGCCATTGGCAATATCATTGCCATCTGATTGCGCATATGGAAGCAGGCATGCATGGCAGCTTCATCGTGGATCCTGCTGGAGGAGATGGTGCCAGCCTTGTCGGTGCGTCACCATACGGCAATATCTTACTTGGTACAAAACCGAATGAGCCCGGCGTAGTGACTTTCGAGGTCAGCGATGAGCCAGCCAGCTGGTTCAGAAGCGCACGCGGCGATGCCATTGTCGAACTGAGTAAACCAAGCGCTGCAGGCTCTCCGCTACAGGGCGCAGATATTAAAACCAGATCCTTGGAAGTAATATCCCCAGGCAGCAGTGTCAACTTTATCATGTCCGATACCAATGGTGCGCATACCATCAGCTCGCTGTTATGGCCAACTGGTGCACAGCATATGCCTTTCGATCAAACGAGCGCCTATCGTGGCGGCGGATTCGTTACCTTGCACACTCCAGGACTGTATGTATTTACTTGCAAAGTGCATCCATACATGTTTGGTGCAGTGATAGTGGACGATCCGGATACTGAGGGACTGGACTTGGGTAATCCACAAAGCAATTACACGATTGATTTAGTCACAGGCATTAAAAACCTGCCTACCAGTAGCGATCTGGCGGTACGGTTACTGAAAACATTCTTCATCGCAACCGCACCTGACAATTGGCAGGATTATTCCTCCGGTCAGTGGAATGTAACATTTCCAAACTTACCGCTGATCACTTCAGGCGGTGTTGTGAATTTATCAGCTCTGCTCAACATAAACGGACAAGCGCTTTCAGTAGGGCCGGCACCACAAAAGTTTGGCGTTGGTGAAGTATGGATCAATACGCAATTCGAGAAAACGGCTGGCAAGTATAAGCCTGGCACTTCCACTGTGGTTGATGCAACAACTTGGACAGTCAAACGCAAAGTTGCGCTACCTCAAATCAACAACAATAATCCGCACAACATGTGGTCCAACCGGGATCAGTCGGTAATTTATCAAACCCAGTGGTTTGATAACAAATTTTCGATGATTGAACGCGAAACCGGTAAGCTCATTAAAAATATCACAGTAGGCTATTCACCTTCTCATGTGGTGACAATACCCACTACCGATGATATTACGATTGCAATCAATGGCGAAAACGGTATTTCAGTAATTCCTGCCGGAACAACCCAAGTAACCAAAATGATGCCAACACAGGACCATGGGCACATTTCTGCAAATCCGCACGGTCATTGGATCAGTGCCGATGGCTCTAAAATTGTAACGCCGAATATCAACACTCATGATATCGGCATCTATGGCGCCAGTGGTGGCATACACGCCCGTACACCAACCGGAAATAATGCACCGGGTGCTCATCCGATTGCCATTGGTATGATGCCGGATTCCAGCAAAATTTATGCAGCTAATTTGTTGCATCATACATTGACGGTGTTGAATGGTGAGACAGGTGCTTTGATTAAAACCATCAATTTGATTGCTGACTATAACCCAATCACTGGAGCGTTTACAGATGGTGATGAAAATAACGATCCGGAGGCTTATGGCATACTGCCGATTCAATCGCCGGTATCGCCGGATGGTAAAGCAGTAGTGATAGCTTCAACGGGTGGACAGATTGTCATCGTCGATACAGCCACCGACAAAATTGTCAAATCATTACCTTGCGATCCGGGTTGTCACGGTGCCAATTTTGGCGCAAAACAGGGAGGAGGATATTATGCCTATGTCACGACCAAGTTTGGTAACCGACTCACAGTAGTTGATATCGATCCGAATGGCGATGGTGATATTAGCAAAGCGGAAATTGCTGGCTATGTTTCATTGGTGGATAACGCAGGCACCGCCAAAGATGATATGGTCAGCGGTTTACCAGGATTTGGCGGGCAAGGGGTTTTAGCCGTACCGAATGTTTATAATGGCTGGGTGCAAAACCTTCCTGCGTACTGGAAAGAAGGTTTGACAACTGCGCAGCAGAATCCAATCGGAGACTAATAGCAATTCAGCTATCAGCACCGGGCTGGTAGCTGAATTGCTGAGGATTGGTAGCAACTATAACAAATGTTAAACACCCCAATTTTTCTGAAGATTGGGGATTAACATCAGAATCCCAGATACAATGACATGCAGTAAATATTGCGCAAGTCGTATCAACCTCCAACAAAAAAATAATTCCACTTGTCGTCCGTAGAGACCTTTGCACGGTTACTACGCGGCACGATAATTGCGTTAAAAATTCGCGAAAAATGCTCATTTACCCCGGGTAAACTCCGCTTTTTCGCAAATTTTTGCCTTATTCTCGTACCGCTCATGACACCGTGCAAAGGTCTCCCGTAATATAGGCGGTATATAAAACAACCCATTCCGAATATCCCGGGCTCTACCTACTCACTACTGCAACAAGCATTTTAAGATTGGTTATGCTATTGTAAAATCAGCGGAGAATAAAGGAAGCATTTTTCAGGATTTAGTGATGCATGAACGGAAACTTCGTATGAAGAAGTTTGCTCAGCTGCTTCTTTGCTTCACGGAAGATTCCTATTTTTATCGCTATGACAAGTCAACCCAAAATAAAAGTGTATTACAACTCAGCCTGTCCGGTATGCAAAGCTGGAATTGAAGCTCAGATGGGTAAAGAAAGCCACTGTGAAATTCGGTGGAATGATATTCACACGCATCGCGCTCTTGTTTCCGAAGTCAGTTCGGATATTGAATTTGTTCGTAAACGCCTGCATGTTATTGATGAATCAGGCAATCTTCATATCGGCTTCGATGCTTTCCTGACTATCTGGCGGGCGTCCGCCCATGAACGGTGGAAGGCAAGCGTGCTTGGAATCCCGATTGTCAAGCAGCTATGCAGTTTTGGCTACAATTTATTTGCCGCTGCACTTTATCGCTGGAATAAAGTAAAAAAACATTGGTAGCTTATAGTCCTTTACTGGATCAGAGCCCGATAACCAGGCTTAAATTGATATTTTTATATAGCCGTTTATCCCTCCAGTTTCTTTTTCAGAATAATATTCACCTGCGCTGGGTTGGCTTTTCCATGCGTTGCTTTCATGATCTGACCGACCAGTGAGTTGAAGGCTTTTTCTTTGCCATTCCGATAGTCTGCAACTTGCTGCGCATTAGCAGCCAGTACTTGATCGACCAGTTTCTCAATAGCGCTATCGTCGGAAATTTGTTTTAGTCCTTTTACGGCAATAATGGCATCGACATTCTTTTCCAGCTCACCATTCCACATGCTTTCAAATACCGTTTTGGCTGCCTTACCGGAAATGGTGCCATCACTGATGCGCTCCAGCAGCATAGCGAGTTGGGAAGGGGTGATTTGGCATGCGCTGATTTCAAGTCCTTCTTTGTTCAATTGCCCGCTGATTTCACCCATTATCCAGTTGGCACACAATTTTTCTTGCGCAGGCAATTGCCTGATAGTTGACTCAAAATAATCTGCTGTTTCGCGCGAACTGGTTAAGACGGAGGCATCATAAGCAGATAGCGCAAACTCGGACATATAACGATCTCGCCGCACTTGAGGCAATTCCGGTAAGGCTGATCGCACCTGATCTATCCAGCTTACAGAAATTTCGAGCGGCAATAAGTCCGGATCGGGAAAATATCGGTAATCGTTGGCATCTTCCTTGGTACGCATGGTTCGCGTTTCATCTTTGTTAGCATCGTACAAACGAGTTTCCTGTCGAATGACGCCACCGTCTTCCAAGATTTCAATTTGTCTTCTGGCTTCATAATCAATTGCTTTCTCAAGAAAACGAAATGAATTCAGATTCTTGATTTCGCAGCGTGTACCAAGTTTTTCTGTACCTCGTGGACGTACCGAAACATTGGCATCGCAGCGAAAAGAGCCTTCCTGCATATTGCCATCGCAAATACCGATCCACCGCACCAGGGCATGAAGTGTTTTCGCATAAGTCACGGCTTCCGCACTGCTGCGCATATCCGGCTCAGAAACAATTTCCAGCAAGGGCGTGCCAGCCCGATTCAGATCAATCCCGCTCATACCATGAAAATCCTCGTGCAGCGACTTTCCGGCGTCCTCCTCCAGATGTGCGCGAGTCAGGCGAATGTTTTTGTCTACGCCATCGGTCTGAATCCGAATGCTGCCACCTTGCACCACCGGTAATTCATATTGACTGATTTGATAGCCTTTCGGCAAATCAGGATAAAAATAATTTTTGCGCGCGAAAATAGATGGTGAATTAATTTTGGCACCCACCGACAAGCCAAATTTGATTGCCCGCTCAACCGCGCCCTTGTTGAGTACCGGCAAAACGCCGGGCAATGCCAAGTCAATAACACACGCCTGCGTATTCGGCGGGGCGCCATAGGCGGTGGATGCGCCCGAGAAGATTTTAGATTGCGTTGAAAGTTGAGCATGTACTTCCAGACCGATGACAATTTCCCAATGCATGATGATTTCCGGCTAGATGACTGATTTCATGAATGAACAATAGCTTTAAACTGGCGACTTCAAATGCCAGTCTGTCACCAATTGATATTGATGTGCAATATTCAGCATTTGCGCTTCCTTAAAATAATTACCCATGATGTGTAAACCGATGGGCCGGTTTTTGTCACCAAAACCGATCGGGATCGACATCGCCGGCATTCCAGCCAGGTTTGCCGCACTGGTGTAGATATCCGATAAATACATTTGAATCGGATCGCCGCTTTTTTCCCCCAGATTAAATGCGACGGTAGGAGTGGTAGGCCCCATAATGATATCGCATTGTTTATAGGCTTCAGTAAAATCCTGTGCGATCAGGCGGCGCAGTTTCTGTGCTTTGATATAGTAGGCATCGTAATAACCATGCGACAACACATAGGTACCGATTAGAATTCGTCGTTTCACTTCCGCGCCAAAACCTTGTGCACGCGTTTTGCGATACATGTCCGCCAGATCGCTGTAGGATGAGGCACGGTAACCATAGCGCACTCCATCGAAACGAGATAAATTGCTCGATGCTTCTGCAGGTGCCAATACATAATAAACCGGAATCGACAATGGAGCATTGGGTAGCGAAACTTCAACAGTCTGCGCTCCCAGCTTACGATACTCGATTAATGCCTTTTCGATCGCGTTCGCAACATCCTGGCTCATGCCCTTGGCGAAATGCTCCTTTGGCAGACCAATGCGCAAGCCGGCTAAAGGTTTCTGCAAATCCTGTGTGTAGTCCTCTGCATCTCGCTGCAGACTGGTGGAATCACGCGGATCGAACCCGGTCATGACATTCAGCAATAACGCCAGATCTTCGGCTGACTTAGCCATCGGCCCACCTTGATCCAAACTGGAAGCAAAGGCAATCATGCCATAGCGCGATACCAATCCATAGGTCGGTTTAATTCCCGAAATACCGCATAATGCGGCAGGTTGGCGGATCGAGCCACCCGTATCGGTACCGGTCGCCGCGGGTGCTAATCGGGCTGCAACGGCACAGGCCGCACCGCCTGAGCTGCCGCCAGGCACTGCCGCAATATCCCAGGGATTCTTTACCATGCCGTAATAAGACGTTTCGTTGCTTGATCCCATGGCGAACTCATCCATGTTGGTTTTACCGATATTAATCGCGCCAGCCTGATTGAAACGTTCAATAACACCGGCATCATACGGTGAAACAAAATTTGACAGCATTCTTGAACCGCATGTAGTCAGCCAGCCTTTGGCGCAAAAAATATCTTTCTGCGCAATTGGAATTCCGGTTAAAGGACCGGCCTGCCCCGTGGCAATCATTTTGTCTGCCGCCTTTGCCTGCGCAAGGCTTATTTCTTCGTTCACCGTAATAAAAGCGTTGTATTCAGGATTGAGTTGTTTAATGCGCTGCAAGAATTGGGTGGTTAGTTCAGCGCTGGAAAATTTTTTCTCGGCAAGCTGGGTTGAGAGCTGTTTAAGACTGGCATTAAACATGGATTTACTAATTAAGGAAAAATAAATTGTTGCGTATCAATGAGGTTTCTTATAGTTCTATAAAATTCTCTGAATTCATCCCGCTACGTGCCTATTCAATGACTTGTGGAACCAGATAGAGATCAGCTTCGACTTGTGGTGCGATCGATTGATATAATTCGTGCTGATCAGTTTCAGTGACTTCATCATCACGGAGACGTTGCAAGACACTTTGCGCATGAGACATGGGTTCAACTGTTGAAGTATCCACTGTTTGCATGGTCTCTATCAGACCAAAAATACCCGATAGCTGACCCAACGCCTCTTTAGCCTCGTTATCGTTAATCTCAATATAGGCAAGATCAGCTATCCGTTTTACATCACTAGCAGATAAAGTCATTTTAAATAGGTAACCTTATATTCAAAGAAGTATTAGGGTATCATGCCGCAGTTTGACTGGCGTATTATTTTTTTGATGGTTTTATTTATTATTCGCTCTCATGATAATTACTAATATTGGATATTGCCACTATGTTTAATTTCTTGAACAACAGTATTCTTGGAAGCTATTTCTCAACAGACATGGCGATTGATTTGGGCACAGCCAATACGCTGATATATGTCCATGGCCAAGGTATTGTGCTGGATGAACCCTCAGTAGTGGCTATTCGCGAAGAAAGTGGAGCAAACGGCAAAAAGATGATCCAGCAGGTAGGTCTCGCTGCCAAGCAAATGCTAGGGCGTACACCGGGCAACATCACCGCAATCCGTCCTATGAAAGATGGTGTGATTGCAGATTTTACCGTGACGGAGCAAATGCTCAAAATGTTTATCCGCAAAGTGAATCCGCCGCGCCTATTTTCTGCTAACCCACGCATTGTAATTTGTGTACCCTATGGTTCCACGCAGGTGGAGCGCCGGGCCATTCGTGAAGCAGCTTATGGTGCTGGTGCACGCAAGGTTGAGTTGATCGAGGAACCGATGGCGGCAGCATTGGGGGCTGATCTTCCAGTGGAATCTCCGACGGGTTCGATGGTGGTTGACATCGGCGGCGGCACTACAGAAGTAGGCGTTATTTCTCTGGGCGGTATCGTTTATTCCAATTCTGTACGCGTTGGAGGAGATAAATTTGATGAAGCCATTATCAATTATATTCGCCGCAATTATGGCATGCTGATCGGTGAAGTTACTGCGGAAATCATTAAAAAAGAAATCGGTTCAGCGTTTCCCGGCTCCGAAGTACGGGAAATTGAAGTAAAGGGCCGCAATCTTGCGGAAGGAATACCGCGTAGCTTCACCATTTCCAGTAATGAAATTCTGGAGGCGCTGACTGAGCCAATTAATAGCATTGTCAGTGCAGTTAAATCGGCCTTGGAACATACCCCACCGGAGTTGGGTGCGGATATTGCCGATAAAGGCATGGTTATGACCGGTGGCGGAGCTCTGCTGCGTGATGTTGATCGATTATTAATGGAAGAAACCGGTTTATCGGTCATTGTTGCCGATGATCCGCTGACCTGCGTAGTACGGGGAGCCGGAATCGCGTTGGAAAATATGGATCGATCCATAGGCATTTTTGCTCGCGACTAATTCGTGTCTTCTAGTTATTACTTACTTTTATTTTCTTTCTAGTACAAAATTAAGTCTTTCTCTTGAAGACGGAACGTAATGCAAACAGCGCCACAGTTTTTCAGGCATGGTCCGGGTCCGCTTGCACGATTGTTAATATTTGCGATGCTATCCTGCTTGCTGATCGCAGAAGATACGCATTTCAAATATTTTCCTCAGCTGCGTCAGGCCATTGGCGTGATTATATTTCCGTTACAAAGAATCGCTTATACGCCTGCGGATATCTATGATCAAGTTGAAAAATTTATTACCAGTTTCAATTTACTCGAAGAGAATATCAAATTGAGACAGCTTTATCTGGAACGCCGTGAACAGTTGCTAAGACTGGACGCACTGGAAGCTGAGAATATACACTTACGCCGATTGTTAGGCGCAGTACAGGAAATCGAAACCACTACCAAAACGAAAGTAGTATTAGCAGAAATTCAATATACTCCGCGTGATCCGTTTAATCATAAAATCACCTTGAATAAAGGTAGTTATCATGATATTGAGTTGGGCCAGGCAGTGATTGATGATAAAGGTATCATCGGACAAATTACCCGGTTATATCCGTTGTCGTCCGAAGTAACACTCTTGACAGATAAAGATCACGCTGTTCCAATTCAAGTTGTTCGCAATGGTCTGCGATCAGTCATATCCGGAACGGGCAAAAATAATGAACTGGAATTGCGTTATTTGTCGGTAAATGCAGATATTCAACAGGATGATTTATTAGTTACCTCAGGAATTGGAGGAGTGTATCCTCCAGGAATTCCTGTTGCAACTGTGCTCAAGATTGAACAGGACCCGATGGGTGATTTTGCGCTTGTTACCAGTACTCCGATCGCTGGCGTGGATCGGAACCGGCAAGTTTTAGTTTTGTCTTTAGCGCAGACAGAATCTAATGATTCCCATGAGATGTCAACAATTGGATCCGGAACGAATTAAAGAAAATAATTCAATAAAAGAAAACTACTTGAAGCAGGATATGTATGTGCCTGCCGGTAATTGGTTTATTGCCACAAGCCTGATAATCGGGCTCATACTCAATTTTCTGCCATTGCAAGGTGATCTTTTAATCTCGCGACCTGATTTCGTAGCACTTGCAATAACCTACTGGAATGTCAATCATCCCTATAAATTGGGCATGAGTATGGCATTTGGTATGGGATTAATGGTAGATGTTGGCAATGCCGGGATATTGGGGCAACATGCTTTGGCCTATTGCGTCATTTTTTATCTGACGCTAATTTTCGGCCGGCGTTTACGATTATTCAGCTTGCTAAAGCAAGCACCTCAAATTGGCTTTTTCTTGCTCATAATGCAAATAGTCATCATTCTGATAGCATTATCGAACGGATCAGCACTACCTGGCTGGGGATATTTTCTTGCTACTGTCACAGGTACCTTGCTCTGGGCACCAGCCTCCTTCCTGATGACCCTGCTATTAAAACCAAAACCAGACTCAAATGCGTTATGAAACAACACGTAGAACTAAGAAATCATTCCGTTGAGCTGCACAAATTTCGTATGCGCCTTACTATTAGTGCAGGTTTTGTTCTTGTTCTTTTCCTGTTGCTTTATGCACGCTTCTATTTTTTACAGGTTGTTCAGCAGGAACACTACCATACGCTGGCAGAAGCGAATCGTATCTCCATTGCACCACTGGTGCCCTATCGTGGGTTGATTTCTGATCGAAATGGAAGGATATTGGCACAAAATTATTCAGCATATACGTTGGAAGTTGTACCCAGTAAAATTCAGGATCTTGAAACCACACTGAATGAATTGGCAGCAATCATTGAAATCACATCGACTGATCGTCAGCGGTTCAAAAAATTGTTAAAAGAAAGCAAGCGATTCAAAAGCCTACCTATCAGGCATCGTTTAACAGAGGTTGAGATTGCAACTTTTGCAGCCAATCGCTACCGTTTCCCTGGTATCGAAATCAGGGCCCAAGTATACCGTCAATATCCCGAAAAGGAGATGGTTTCACATGTTGTTGGTTATATCAGTCGTATCAATGACCATGATCTCGAGCAACTGGAAAGTAATGGCGAGCTTCATAATTATCGCGGCTCTCATCACATTGGCAAAATTGGTATTGAGCAGAGTTACGAGAAACAACTGCATGGCATCACAGGATTTGAAGAAGTAGAAACAGACGCAGCGGGTCGCTCTATTCGAGTTTTGTCACGAACACCCCCCACGCCCGGCAATAATTTAATCCTTACGTTAGATCTTGGCCTGCAGGAAGTTGCTGAAATGGCATTTGGTGATCGCCGTGGTGCACTGGTGGCTTTGGATCCTAATAATGGAGAAGTGCTTGCTTTCGTCAGCAAACCGGGTTATGACAATAATCTATTTATCGGCGGCATAGATCAGGAAAACTGGAATTTACTTAACAACTCAATTGATCGCCCTCTCAATAATCGAGCACTGCGAGGTGTATATCCTCCAGGATCAACCTTTAAGCCCTTTATGGCACTTGCCGCACTTGAACTGGGAAAACGCACGGCCGAATATAGTATGAGTGACCCCGGATATTTTTCCTTGCCTGGCGTTAGTCGACGCTACCGGGACTGGAAACCAGGTGGACATGGCAGAGTCGATTTGCACAAATCTTTAGTGGTTTCTTGCGATACCTATTATTACAGTCTAGCCAACGATCTCGGAATAGACAATATTCACAATTTTATCAGTCAATTTGGATTAGGCAGGAAAACAGGTATTGACATTGAAGGAGAAGTGTCTGGGTTATTGCCTTCTTCTGCTTGGAAAATGAGACAACATAAACAAAAATGGTATGCTGGAGATACTATTTCAGTTTCCATTGGGCAAGGATACAATTTGACCACGCCCCTTCAGCTCGCCTTCGCTACGATGATCATCGCAAATAATGGCAAGGCCTATTTACCCCACTTGGTTAAACAAATTCAGAACAGTCAAACTGGCGAAATTGAGGATATCCCTGCAAAACTGCTTTATAGTTTAAATCTTAAGCCTCAAAATCTTGAAGTTGTTAAAAGTGCGCTTGTCGATGTGACCCGCCCTGGAGGAACAGCTGCAAAAGCAGGCGCTAATGCGGACTATACTTTTGCCGGCAAGACCGGCACATCACAAGTTGTCGGTATTAAACAGGGGGAACGCTACAATGAAAAGCTAATCAATGAACGTCACCGTGACCATGCAATGTTTATCGCCTATGCGCCAGCAGAAAACCCCATGATCGCTTTGGCAATTTTAGTCGAAAATACGGGCACCGGCGGCTCAACAGCAGCACCTATTGCAAGACAAGTATTTGATTATTTTTTATTAGGTAAATTACCTGAAACAGATCTTGCACATCTGACTGATCCAATCAAAAATCATGTGCATGATCATCTGTAAGAAGTATCAATTAATATACTATTGATTATCGGCCAGTATACCTAATGCATGATTGAAATCAGAAAAATTTGGTACTACCTGACACGCTATATAGATAACTTTCTGTTGACCGGAATCCTCATACTGATGGTGATAGGTTTGATTGTGTTGTATAGCGCTACCGGGGGAAATATAACCAGAGTCAGCAATCAAGTGATCAATATATTGATAGCGCTGGTAATTATGTGGCTGGTCGCAAATATTCCCTTGCAACAAATAATGCGTCTGGCATTACCGATGTATATGTTGGGGTTGATTTTACTTATCGGCGTTGCATTTTTCGGGGAAATAAACAATGGCGCCAGGCGTTGGCTTAGCCTCGGTGTTACTCGAATCCAACCATCTGAACTGATGAAAATCGCACTACCGTTGATGATGGCCTGGTATTTTGATAAGCATGAAATTACTTTACGTTTGAGAGATTATTTAGGCGCAACAATATTATTATTATTGCCTGTTCTACTAATCTTGCGGCAACCTGATCTGGGAACCGCCTTGTTAATTGCTGCCAGCGGCTTTTATGTTCTGTTTCTAGCCGGATTGTCTTGGCGCATTATTATCGGATTAGGGACAGCTGCGGCCGCAAGCTTGCCGGTACTTTGGTCGGTAATGCACGATTATCAACGACAACGCATCATGACATTGCTTGACCCAACACAAGATCCTTTGGGCGCCGGCTATCATACCATTCAATCTTCCATTGCAATCGGTTCCGGTGGAGTCGTGGGCAAAGGATGGCAAAATGGTACGCAAACTCAATTGGATTTTCTACCAGAACAAAGTACCGACTTTATTTTTGCTGTTTTTTCAGAAGAATTTGGGCTAATAGGAAATACTGTATTATTATTACTGTATCTGCTAGTAATCGGGCGGTGTATAGCAATTACGGCAAATGCGTCAACCCAGTTTACACGTTTGATCTCAGGATCGATTACATTAACTTTTTGCACGTATATATTTGTTAATATGGGAATGGTAAGCGGTATTCTTCCGATTGTAGGGGTGCCACTTCCACTGATGAGTTATGGAGGTACATCCATGGTTACGATGCTGCTTGGCTTTGGTATCTTGATGAGTATTCAGACACATCCTAAACTAGTAAAAACATGACAAACTTTGATTCTCCACTTCTTAAGGTGTATAAATATTTTTCTGTACTATCCCGATCAATTTTTGGATGGGCATTTGTATTAATTTTTGGATTATTGACTGCGTGCAGCAACACACCACAATATAGCAGTAGCAATGCGCACGGACAGAAAAAAACAACAGCAACCACGTTATCTGGTATTAGTGCGGCTGGAATTACCAAACGGGGAGGTGGATACTATTTGGACGATGGTCCGGAAGATAATCCACCTCCCAATCTGCATCTCGTTCCGGATGCTGTACCTAAAGCTGAACCATTACGTGCAGCCAATATGCAACCTTATGTCGCATTAGGGAAACATTTTAAACCCATGACTAATCTGGAACCTTATAGGAAACGCGGAATTGCTTCATGGTATGGACGTCGCTATCATGGTAATAATACAGCCGTGGGGGAAGTTTATGACATGTATGCAATGACGGCAGCTCACCCCACTTTGCCGTTGCCTAGCTATGCTCGCGTTACCAATCTGGAGAATGGCAAGTCAGTGATTGTACGTTTGAATGATCGCGGCCCATTTCTTTCTGACCGTATTATCGATCTTTCTTATACTGCTGCATATAAACTGGGAATATTAGCGGGCGGTAGCGGGCAGGTTGAGGTTGAGAGCATCATACCGAACGATGCACAGAATGTGCTGACAGCTTCCCCATCATCTCTCTCGCTGCCTGTCGCCGACAGTAATGCAGAAATGAACATGGTCTATTTGCAGCTGGCTGCATTCGGTTCATCAGATAATGCACAGAATTTTCTTTCCCAAATACATAAGAGACTTCCGGCACTTAAAGATACAGTGAGTATCACCAAGAATAAGGGGTTATACAAAATACATGTGGGTCCTTATCCAGATTCAACCATTGCCAGGCTAGCAGCCAATACGATTGGTCAACAGCTTGCGATAACGCCTGTCTTGGTAAATGACTAAATCGGGTAAAAAAAATCCCTATTGCAAGCAATAGGGATTAAAGGGCCTCGTCATAAAATCATCCATCGCAATTAACGTTCAAATGTAAAACATCTTCCTCAGTATAGGTATTGATACATTTTTACATTCCGATTTCAACATTGCGATAACTGATTTTAAGTGTAATACCTACTGAGTATTTTGAAGATGAAAACAGAGAGGAAATTTACCCTTATATCCAAACTATGACTGTGATTTTTGCCACACTTCAGTAGTGATATGGTTAAATCCCGCTCACAAATTCAAAATACATTGATTGGTATATTGCCAAGCAAGATTTTGATTTAAGAGAGAACACAATTTTGTATTCTCAGATTGAACAAAAAAACACCACTCAGTAATTGAGTGGTGCCATAGCCAGATTCCTTTAGTAGGACTACTCAGTCGTACTGACTGGATTTATATTAGTCCGATTAGCTTTACACTAAAACTCTTCCCAATCATCCCCACCACCGGACGCCACTTTGCGTGGCTGAGTTGATACGGAATCCTCGCGGGATTTCACCACTGCCTTCTTCGCAGGGCCTCGATTCGGCAGCTTGGCGATTGATGCAGTACGATTACTTCTCTTAATTGGCACACCCTGCACATGGCCAGCCCCGCCAGATACTTTGAAAACACTGACTGCCTGGGTCAGAGCTTGTGCCTGATCATTCATTGATTCCGCCGCTGCTGCAGCTTCTTCAACCAGTGCCGCATTTTGCTGGGTAACTTCATCCATCTGCGTTACTGCCTGATTGACTTGCTCAATCCCTGAACTTTGTTCATTTGAAGCTGCAGAAATCTCACTCATGATATCGGTTACTCTCTTAACCGAAGTTACAATCTCATCCATCGTCGCACCCGCTTCATCCACCAATCGTGTGCCATCTTCCACTTTGGCTACTGAATCACTGATCAATTCCTTGATTTCTTTTGCCGCCGCGGCTGAGCGTTGCGCCAAGGTACGTACTTCCGTCGCGACTACCGCAAAACCCCGCCCCTGTTCACCCGCGCGTGCCGCTTCTACCGCAGCATTCAACGCCAGAATGTTGGTCTGGAATGCAATACCATCAATAACACTGATAATGTCAACAATTTTCTTGGAGCTTTCATTAATAGCGCTCATGGTTTGCACTACCTGGCCAACTACAGCTCCGCCTTTTACCGCAACTTCTGATGCCCCTGCCGCCAGTTGATTCGCTTGGCGCGCATTATCGGCATTTTGCTTCACAGTGGATGTCAATTCTTCCATCGAGGATGCTGTTTCCTCCAGACTGGATGCCTGCTCTTCAGTACGTTGACTCAAGTCAGAGTTGCCCGAGGCAATCTCACCAGAAGCCGTTGCAATCTGATCGGTTCCTGCACGCACTCTACTCACCAGATCAATCAGGTTCTCATTCATAGTTTTAAGCGCTTGAAGCAAGTGGCCGGTTTCATTCGTTGAGTTAACCTCAATGCGGCTTGTCAAATCGCCTGATGCCACTGCATCAGCAACCGCAATGGCTTCATTCAATGGACCTAAAATCGCTCTTATGAGTAAGAAGCCGATAATGACAGCCAATATTACACCCAAGGTAATTACTATAGAAGCAGTCATAAAAATACTGTTATAGCTGCTTTGTGCTTCCGCATACTCCTTAGCTGCTACATTACGCTGTAATTCCAGTAAATTCAACATGGTCCCATGGGTCACATCAAATTTAGCACCTGCATCAGTTGTCAAATTGTTAATTGCAGCGTCATAATCTCCTGCGCTAGCTAGGGCCATTGTATAATTACGTGATTCTGTATATATTTTCCACTGCTGATTAAAATTTTCTGCAAGCATTGCTTCTTCAGGTGTTAGATTGGTAGCCATATATTTTTTCCAAATATCGGCTATCTCAGCATCTCGCTGATTCGTCATAACTTGTCGTTCTTTTACAATTTCGGGACTCCTTCCATAAGCAGACATAGCTGCATTCAGCCTTGTGCGTTGCATGCGATCTAAGACTAAAGCTAAATCTCCGAGCGGAACTGCGCGATCTTCATAAACACCTTTAAAAGAATCATTAGTTTGATTTAAACCATATATCCCCAAGCTGCCAACACCTATCAGCAAAACCGACAGCATACCAATGACAAACACCAATCTTGATTTAATCGTCATGTTATTAAGCATAAAATCTCCTCTATCTCAGTCTTATTTCACAAACTTCCACATTTATTAATTGATGCTTGAATCTAATAATCCCATACCGTCACTATTCATCAATTTCTCAATATCTAGCAATATCAGCATGCGTTCACCGACAGCACCGAGTCCCATAATGTACTCAGTATCAATTACCGAGCCCAGCCCCGGCGTAGGTCGCATCTGCTCGTCATCTAGCGTAATCACATCTGATACACCGTCCACTACGACCCCTACGACACGTCCGGATACGTTTAATATAATTACCACGGTAAATTGATCATACGTTACATCGCTCAATTCGAATTTAATCCGCATATCGATAATCGGTACAACGATTCCGCGCAAATTGACTACACCTTTGATGAACTCAGGCGCATTGGCAATTTTAGTAATCGCATCATAGCCGCGAATCTCTTGCACCTTGAGGATTTCTATTCCATATTCTTCATTTCCTAAACGGAAGGTCAAAAATTCGTTAATAAAGTGGCTAACCGTTGAACCTGTAGGTCGCTCTTGCAACATAAATCTCACTCCATTTTATATATGAAAAACACGAACCTTCTGCTAGTTCGCAGGTTATGATTTACGGAAAAAGAAATTCTTTCTTAAATGAGTTTGCTGATTCTATTTGAATCAGCAGTCAATCAAACGTGAAATAGATGAACAAAATCGCTTTATATCTGCAAGAATAAAGCTATAAGAGGATTACTGATTTATAGATATAACCAAATAAATTTTTGGATCATTTCGATTTATGCCCGAATCAGTTTCAGGTTACTTTGCTCCACTAAAAAAGATCAACAGGATAAGGGAGTCGAGATGAAAAAGAAGGAAACGAATGTGCCAAATTGGCAAAAACGATAAGGAACAGAAGAAGCGTGCGCACCAGCATTGATTCAGCAACGTTGACCGGAAGATTTCCGTGGTCTATGTTATGGGCATGCGATGGTTGTTATTTTGATGCGCTGATTGGAGGGCGCCATATGGGGGAAAGCGTGGCTGGGTTACCTAGCGAAAAACGCCTGCGCTGGTAGAAGTTGAAAACCGGTAAAAGCATGCTGGCTTCATTGACTGCGGTCGGCAATACTATCCCGGCTCCTCAATGCTTGCTTGAGTCATACAAAAATTAAACTGAAAATAGTATAGTGAAATAAATGAATAATAATGAGCTACCAATCAAGGTGCTGTTGATAGAACAAATCAGTATTGCAAATTATGGCTTGGAAATACTCATCAACAAGCAGCAACCGTTGATGAAAGTCATTGGAAGCTTTAATTGTTGCTTAAACGCAATCCCGACCCTTGAAAATTTGTCACCCGATATCATCCTGCTTGATATCGATCTTTACTCAGAAAAAGAATCACAAGCTGCATTGCAACTCATTGCAATGAGGAATGCAAAGATTCTTATTTTAAAATGGATAGAGGATTCTACAATCTATGATAAAGCCATCTTAGCTGGCGCCAATGGGATTCTCGAAAAGGATGTAACGTTAAATACAATCTTGAAAGCAATTAAAAAAGTGCATGAAGGCCAGTTATGGCTAGATCAGGCTTATTTAAAAAAACTTATCAGCAAAATGTCTTATAAAAATTTTGAAAAAAATGACATCAGGAACGAAAATAAGCTCGAAAAGCTTACTCCAAAAGAGAAAACAATATTTTTTACAATGACTATGATTGAAAATGCTACGTTACCTGCTAAAGTTATTGCCAATAAACTCAACATACGCGAGAGCACACTTCGCAACCACCTTACGTCGATCTACGAAAAACTTGAAGTCGCTAATAAACTACAACTTTGGAATTTTGTAAACAGGCACAAGTAAAGCAGGAATAATAATTACTGCATACTAAGTTTATTAACCTCCGGCAGATTTTCACTATCCTCTCAATTGACATAATCCAAGAAAGCCTTCACCCACCCTGTTCCACATGTTCTCGACTAAGCAGCATCTTAATTAATCCCACAGAAACGTAAGATTCAAGGCGCTCAAGTCAGGATAAACCCACAAACCTACTAGGAGAAGTATCCTGCCTTTTTAGGCATAAAAATTATGAGAATGAGAGATTCTTCTTACATTAAGTGATGTATTGAATGATAGATTACAAATAGCAGTATACATTTATTAAGCAAAATATTCAGTTGATTTATTTTATTTAACTCGAATGAAATCCTGGGCATAACGATATTTGATAAATTTTGACTTCAATTTTGCAAGTAATCAACTATTGGTATACACACGAATAGTTTTTGTAACCTTATAAATTTCTTGAGGATAATTAAAAATGGCCAAACAGATCGTAGATTTAACTAATTTAGATGGTGCCGGCCAAATTGGTGGCACCTTTTTTAATAATGTGGAATTTGGAGCGGGAACTGGTGTAATCGATCCATTTGTGCGGATACAAAACAATGGGAATGAACAAGGATACAATTCGAGCGCTGCATGGTTACCCAACGCAAGCAATCCTCAATTTAACGAGACTGGTGATTATAATAGTCAATTTAATAAAGCATTACCTCTTACAGATATTCCAATTGTTTATATTTACAATCCTGCAACGCTATCATTCGATGCCTATCGCGAGCTTCGGCTTGATATTAATGAGGTAAGCCAGCAAGGAAACCAGTACCTATCACTTGATGCCTTGCAGATCTATCAATCAAATAGCAATCAACTTGCTAACTTTACGGGTAGTCCAACTACCACTGGCACCTTTACTGATGTAGGAAATATCACCGGACAAGGCAGTCTTCGCTACAATATGGATGCGGGCGATGCCGGAAACTTAGTGCAAATGAACTATAATCTGCAACCAGGTAGTGGTGTCGGCGATATATCCGTGTTTATTCCGGACTCTGCCTTTAATTCTCAACAATATGTTTATGTATATTCCGCATTTGGCTTTGAGCCAACCGATGTAGCCGGTAACAAAATATGGGGATCAAGCGACGGCTTCGAAGAATGGTCGGTTGGCGTAAGTGGTCCGATCGCTGCAAGCGATTTGACCGGTTCCAAATTCTTTGATGCCAACGGCGACGGCGATTTCGATGCGGGTATTGATCAAGCATGGAGTATATCCAATGGTTTCACAACGCCCGTTCAGATTTATCTTGATCAAAACCAAGATAAGACACTTGATTGGACCGATAGCAATACTAATAACCAGTGGGATCCAGGTGAAGGAGAGCGCTGGGTATTTACCGACGCCAATGGCAATTATGTTTTCACTGATCTGGCGGCAGGCCTTGGAGCAAATTCAACCTTCCATGTACGCGAAGTTGTCCCAACCACTTATGTACAAACCGGTCCGATAGATGGAACATACGCCACAGGCGTAACAGGTGAAAACGCGACAGTTTCCGATTTCACCATTAATGTACAGCTTAACACGGCAGGTGTTACTTACAATCTGCCAGCATTCGGCAATAAGCTGGGAGGCCCTGCCGCTGGAGATCTAAACATTGAGAAATACGTTTTTGACCCGAATTTCACCGGAGACGAAGGTGCTGGCACTGGCTGGCGGGATGCTGATAATCCAACCGGACCACTCCTTCTCAATGACGGCAATGGTGTCGAATTCAAATTCGTAGTATCAAACTCTGGCGCAGCGACAGCAACAAACGTTGAGCTAAGCGATTCCGATTTTGATTTGAATGATGCAACCCTGGCAAAAGATGGTATCACCATACCATCAATCGCAGCAGGCCAAAGTTATACGTTTTCCCTCAATGGCACAACCTGGCAAATGGGGCAGCATACAAATACGGGCAAGATAACCTATCTCGCCAATGGGCAATCTGTCGAAGATACCGATGACGCCAATTACTTCGGCGCTAGCCCTAGCATCGACATCGAAAAATATGTCTGGGATGGCGATAGCTGGGAAGATGCCGATTCTCCAACCGGGCCATTCCTCGTCAGCGGTAGTGAAGTCAAATTCAGATATGAAGTGACTAATACCGGTAATGTCGCACTGACCGATATTAATGTCACCGACGACAAGCTAGGCGACATCAATGCAACTAATGCAACACTTGCTGCCGGTGCAAGTATTGTCTACGACGACATACCAGGCACTTGGGCAGCAGGGCAACAAACCAACACCGGTACCGCGGCAACTACTTACGCCGGCCAGTCCGTTAATGATACCGATGACGCCAATTACTTCGGCGCCAACCCGAGTATTGACATCGAAAAATATGTCTGGGATGGCGATAGCTGGGAAGATGCCGATTCTCCAACCGGGCCATTCCTCGTCAGCGGTAGTGAAGTCAAATTCAGATATGAAGTGACTAATACCGGTAATGTCGCACTGACCGATATTAATGTCACCGACGACAAGCTAGGCGACATCAATGCAACTAATGCAACACTTGCTGCCGGTGCAAGTATTGTCTACGACGACATACCAGGCACTTGGGCAGCAGGGCAACAAACCAACACCGGTACCGCGGCAACTACTTACGCCGGCCAGTCCGTTAATGATACCGATGACGCCAATTACTTCGGCGCCAACCCGAGTATTGACATCGAAAAATATGTCTGGGATGGCGATAGCTGGGAAGATGCCGATTCTCCAACCGGGCCATTCCTCGTCAGCGGTAGTGAAGTCAAATTCAGATATGAAGTGACTAATACCGGTAATGTCGCACTGACCGATATTAATGTCACCGACGACAAGCTAGGCGACATCAATGCAACTAATGCAACACTTGCTGCCGGTGCAAGTATTGTCTACGACAACATACCAGGCACTTGGGCAGCAGGGCAACAAACCAACACCGGTACCGCGGCAACTACTTACGCCGGCCAGTCCGTTAATGATACCGATGACGCCAATTACTTCGGCGCCAACCCGAGTATTGACATCGAAAAATATGTCTGGGATGGCGATAGCTGGGAAGATGCCGATTCTCCAACCGGGCCATTCCTCGTCAGCGGTAGTGAAGTCAAATTCAGATATGAAGTGACTAATACCGGTAATGTCGCACTGACCGATATTAATGTCACCGACGACAAGCTAGGCGACATCAATGCAACTAATGCAACACTTGCTGCCGGTGCAAGTATTGTCTACGACGACATACCAGGCACTTGGGCAGCAGGGCAACAAACCAACACCGGTACCGCGGCAACTACTTACGCCGGCCAGTCCGTTAATGATACCGATGACGCCAATTACTTCGGCGCCAACCCGAGTATTGACATCGAAAAATATGTCTGGGATGGCGATAGCTGGGAAGATGCCGATTCTCCAACCGGGCCATTCCTCGTCAGCGGTAGTGAAGTCAAATTCAGATATGAAGTGACTAATACCGGTAATGTCGCACTGACCGATATTAATGTCACCGACGACAAGCTAGGCGACATCAATGCAACTAATGCAACACTTGCTGCCGGTGCAAGTATTGTCTACGACGACATACCAGGCACTTGGGCAGCAGGGCAACAAACCAACACCGGTACCGCGGCAACTACTTACGCCGGCCAGTCCGTTAATGATACCGATGACGCCAATTACTTCGGCGCCAACCCGAGTATTGACATCGAAAAATATGTCTGGGATGGCGATAGCTGGGAAGATGCCGATTCTCCAACCGGGCCATTCCTCGTCAGCGGTAGTGAAGTCAAATTCAGATATGAAGTGACTAATACCGGTAATGTCGCACTGACCGATATTAATGTCACCGACGACAAGCTAGGCGACATCAATGCAACTAATGCAACACTTGCTGCCGGTGCAAGTATTGTCTACGACAACATACCAGGCACTTGGGCAGCAGGGCAACAAACCAACACCGGTACCGCGGCAACTACTTACGCCGGCCAGTCCGTTAATGATACCGATGACGCCAATTACTTCGGCGCCAACCCGAGTATTGATGTCGAGAAATATGTATCGGTGGATAATGGCGTGACTTGGCATGATGCCGATTCGCCAACAGGTCCGACCTTAGTCAGCACCAGTGGTATTAACCCGCAATTCAAGTTCGTTGTGGTCAATACTGGAAATGTCGCACTGTCTAACGTAACCCTGACGGATGATAAATTCAATATCGATACCACAGATAAGACCATCAATGTTGGTTCACTAGCAGTAGGAGATGGTCTTGAAGGTGGAACAGATACGTATGAATTCATTTATACCGGTGCAAGCTGGGCTCCCGGCCAGCATGTCAATGAGGCAACCGCGAATGGAGAATATAGCGGAACCCCAGTTAGCGATTCTGATTTGGCCCACTACTTCGGTACCATGCCGGCGATGGTAACTAATTCTTCATTGTGCGATTTTGGTGAAAACTTTAATCTCATTTTCACACCGGACTTTAAAAATGGTGCTGGCAACTTCAAGTTATCAGATTCCAATCCAGGTCAGTATTACTACAATATGTTCGACCACGGTACTGCGGGAGAAACAAGATCCTACTCCTTTGAAATACCAGAGCAATTTGTGGCGCAAGGTGCCGTACCGATACACATTTATGATCAAACGGATTTGGTTACGCATGACGGCCAGGTGTGTATTGAACCCATCAGAGAAGTTGATAACTATAAATTAAGTGAAGTAGCTATCACCGACAAAGATGGGGACGGCATTAATGAATACACGTTTGATGCGACATTCACGGATACAGGCTTCCTGTACCTTAACATGCACCTGGATTTCGGTTTGGAAAAACAAACGGGTTGGATTAAAGGTGAAGGCGGTAATATCGCTGATGGAGAGGATGCGCTTGACAATCCAAATCTTGCAGGTACACAGCCAAATATCCTTGAAAAAACGGAATTTAATTTCTCGGCATTAATCAATGGCTCGCAAGTGACAGGCAGTGCAGACTCAATCTTCAATGATAATATCTTCAAGAATATCAAAGGGCTTGGCGGTTTATTTCAGGCGGATGATTCCAGCACTTCTGATCTTGATGAAATAGCGTTGGCGGGACAACATCTTATTATCAAATCAAAAGGAAGTGTGGTAGGGGATGCATATACTGACGCTGATGGCTGGTACTTCTCACAATTTATGGCGACAGGCAAGCAGGCAGCATACGATGTGTATTGGGATCGAAACAACAATAATAAAGTAGATGCGGGAGAAGCCTTCAAATCAACTCAGATGGGGGGCGCTGCCGGAAAATGGGCTGAAGTAGATTTCACCGCTGTAGATGTAGTGGGTTACAATCCTCCTGCTGATGTTTTAATCAACAGCTATACTACTTTGCTGTAAAGCAATTAATTTAGCTGCATAAATCTTGCCGTTATACTTCCCTTCCCAGTCTATACAGGGAAGGGAAGTAATAAGAGAGTAATGCCGTTTACAAAAGTAGTTAGAGAATATTCTCTGCTGTTATTTTTAGCCTTAAGATCGCAGAAAAGGATTATAAGAACTATCTTCTTTAATGCGATTTGAGGCTAAATTCATTTCGCAGTGCGTCGCACAGCAAGTTGCTGGCTTGTACCACCTCAGCACACCAAGGGCGAGGAATTAAACTTGGGAAAAAATTTTAGAAATTTAATTAAATATTCGGAGAAATGAATGACAGATAATAATGAAGCAGATGCAGAAACTAACAAGTCTCAAGCTACGCAAATAAATATCAGAATGCAGCAAGGCGAACATACCGGCCAGCTACTTTATTCCAATTTCACGTCAGTGCAAGGAGGTCAAGGCGTGGTCATAGTGGATTTCGGTTTTCTCGATCCACAAACTATTCATGCGGTAAATCGTCTTGCGCGATCAGGTGAAAAAGTTCCGGAAGCAGTGGGAGCAAGAATGTCATGCCGGATGGCTATCAGTGTTGAAGCAGCGAATAGTCTAGCGCAGCAATTAAACCAACTGTTTCATAAAAAAACCTAGTAATCCTGATTGAATGTTTGCATTAAATAATGAAATTAGAGTAAGCGGTTATCTTGATTGTTCATGAAATTAAATGGCAAAGATAAAAGAGGGAAAAGCATGGTAGAAGGAAACGTTACACCGATTGAAAGTGAAGGCAGCACTTCACAACAGCACGCAATGCAAGTCAAGGTTAGTATGCAACAAGGCGAGCATACAGGACAACCTATCTATTCTAATTTTACATCTGTTCAAATTGGACAAGGCGTTGTTATCGTGGACTTCGGTTTTCTTGATCCACAAACTATTCATGCGGTAAATCGTCTTGCACGATCGGGTGAAAAAATTCCGGAAACAGTGGGGGCAAGAATGTCATGCCGCATGGCTATCAGTGTTGAAGCAGCGAATCAGCTGGCCCAGCAGTTAAACCAGCTATTGAATAAAGCCACTACATCAACACCACCCAGTCAAGAAAAAATAGCCGACCAAGTAAGTCACGCATCTTCAAATACAACACCTGCCAACGAAGAAAATAACGCAGTGGAAAGTAATACGAGTGGTGGCTTCCGTTTTCCTTGGTCCAAAAAAACTCACTAAATTGATAACACAATCCTCCTTTGCAAAAACATAAAAGGATTGTGTTAGCTGCATTATCTGTCGTTCACCCACTTACTTAACCACCTTTACCGTGACAGACGCAATCGATGTGTTGCCAGCGGCGTCTCGTGCTAATGCTTGAATAGTATGTGCCCCAGCCTTGACACCTTTGGTGCGAGTATTCCAGCTTGTACTTAATGTGCCGCCGGTACCGGATGTTTTGAGCACGCCATCAACATAAATCCCTAATGAAATGCCCGATGCACCATTATTATCAGACGCATTGACACTGATAGTAATATTACCGGAAACGTTACCGGCGACTGGGTTAATGATTTGAATTGCAGGCGCTTGGGTATCAACCATTGGAGGCTGAACAGAATTATCCACATTCACTTCGATACTGGAAGATGCTGTATTTCCGCTTGCATCATACGCGCGAACAACAAGAGCAGTTGCACCATTTTGTACACCGCTCGAATCCCAGGTAAATGCAAATGGCAGAGAAGTATCTACCGCAACACTGGTATTGTTAACCCACAATTCGGCTCGCGTTACGCTTACATTATCGGATACATCAATATCTACTGGCACCAATCCGCTGACAGTGGCACCCCCTAAAGGATCAATAATCGCTACAGAGGGAGCTTCGCTATCTTGAACCGGCATGGCCGATTGAGCTGCTTGCACGGCAGCTGCGGCATTAACTCGACCATAGCCATAATAAGAATCACGACCGACTGCGCCTAAGTCAATTGCCGTGGAAAATAATAAATTTTCAATTTCAGTGCTACTCAATCTAGAGTTGGCAGACATCATTTGAGCGATTGCACCCGCAACAATAGGGCTAGAAAAGGAAGTACCACTGACTGACCAATAATTACCTCCCCAGTGAGTAGTATAAATTCCATCTCCGGGCGCTGATAGAGCAACAAAATTTCCATAGCTTGAGAAGTTTGTTTTAACATCATTTTTATCTGTTGCCGACACGGGAATCATGGTGTTTGTTGTAGCGAAATTTTCATAATTGTATGTATTTCCAGCGCTTACTACTACTAATCCACCTTTATTTTTCATATATTGTGCTGCATTCTGTACCGAAGAACTGCTTTGCACATTCAAATAACTGACGTTAGCAACCCGAACACCGCGATCAGCGGCATAGATTAAGCCTTCTGCTATCATACTGTAATAGCCATAGCCATTACTGTCAGCAATACGAAGTGGCATAATTTTGGATTGCCCCGCTACACCTGCTACACCAATATTGTTATTAGTCATGGCCGCTGCTACACCAGCAACGCTCGTACCATGACTGGTTACGTCTGTTGTATCAGCGTTATTATTATAGAAATTCCAGCCGGTTAGTATATTTGCTGACAAATCAGGGTGTGAACTATCAATTCCCGAATCCAGGATTGCTATAGTTATCGAAGCACCTTGGGCAATATCCCATGCGGTCGATGCGCCAATCTTAGATAAATGCCATTCATTGACATATACTGGATCATTTGGAATTAAGGCAGGCACAACAGCATGATCTAGCTCTGCAAACTTGATATGAGGATGGTTTTTCAGATGTACTACCGCTCCTTCCTCTGAGTACTGGGGCAGATTGACAATATATATGTCACTTTGACCAATTTTTCTAGCCTTGCCATTATGGGTTCTTACAATATCAGCGAGGGTTTTGGCTGGCAAGCCCGCACGTGGCATTAGCAGAATTCTTCCTCTCGCCCAGTTTTCCGAATCATAATTCTTTTTAAAACGTGTTATTCCAGGTAGCGCAGGATCTGATAAATTTTCATAAGCATGAACCGGCAATGCTGCGCCAAAAACTATCGTGAGTAACGCTACAGCATATATTAACCCCTGTTTAAAAAGCCTTATGAAACCCGATTGTTTCAAACTTATTTCATTTAATTTCCGGATACTTAATTGAAAAGCAAAAGTTGATAATAAAACTGCAGCCTGCAAGGATTGTTGATCTCTTTCCATGGGTTGATTCCTTTAAACATCAGGGAGAACCCGGGGAAAAGACTGCTTATAAAATCACCGTGAAGCCTTCGTGCGATTGCACTTCAGCCATATGAGCTATTGACGATGTTTTATCTGGCAGTCATGCTATCCTGAGGCGTTTACCCTGTAGATATAGACTTTGCGTCCCCCACTTTCGCGAGGTTTGCCCTTTTCAGATAAAAATTGAATTATCAGAAAGCAAGTGAATCCTTGATAATTTCAATTCATTACTATCGGTTTAAAATAAGAGACCTTGACAATAGAAATATAGCTTTATGATCACATCCACATCTCTAATTATTTCTGAGGCTTACAGTCTGGAGTTGAAATTGGGGTTGTCACATTTTGACAGACAGCTTTTTCATAGGGATCGAGAAAGTCTCGATCTTTAAAGGGGATTGCGGTTTAGCGAGTGGGGTTGTACCAGGATTAGATCCAAGTGAATATGGTCAGCCCATGAACAGGGTTTTTTTATGTAGCTTTTATTATTGATATTCTTGTCCGGCATATGGCTGGTTGGCAGGTCAGCCGGTCATTGCATACCGATCTGGTACTCGATGCATTGGAACAGGCACTGTGGGCGCGGCGGGAAATCAAGGGATTAATTCATCATAGCGATAGAGGACGCCAATATCTGTCGATTCGCTATATGAAGAACCTGATTAAGACCAATATTGAAGCTCTTGTTGTGGCCGAGTCGGAGATTCTTATGACAATCACAGACCAAGGACAGATTGGTTTAACAATCGCCGGTTACTGGAGCCAATCGGAAATATTCCGTCGGCAGAATTTGAAATGACATATTATTGTCAACTGAATGAGCCGGCTAATGTGACTTGACTCAAACTAAAAAGTCTTCGGAAAAACCCGAAGCGATTCATAATTATGCATCAGTTTGCATAAGCGATGTATTTATAAAGGAGGAGATTAAATTGACTATAGCGGACATGAATCATTTCACTGTATTAAGCAGTGATTTAGAAAAAAGTAAGGCTTTTTATATCAATATCCTGGGACTTAAAGAAGGTTACCGTCCACCCTTCGCATTTCCAGGGGCATGGCTGTATGTTGGAGATCGAGCAATACTGCATATCATGGCAGGCAGATCTATGCCAATCAATGCAGCGGGAGTCATAGATCACATGGCTTTTACCGCATCCAATCTGCAAGCCATGGTTGATACCTTAAGACAATACAATATCGATTATGAATTGCAGCGACTCAAGGGATTGGAAATCTGGCAATTATTTTGTCATGATCCAGATGGTGCAAAAGTTGAATTGGATTTTCCGGCACATGAATCAGAGCCTAAGCAATAAGTTCTTATTTCTTGCAATTTGGTTTTTTACCGGCTGCACGTGCTTGCTGCAACATCTTGTTCGCCTTAGGTAAAAGTGCTCGCAAATCTTCAATGCGGGTTTCATGAGACGGATGAGTCGATAGGAATTCAGCCGGCTGTTCGCCTTGACTAGCCTGTGCCATTTTTTGCCATAATGTAATGCTTTCTTCAGGATTAAATCCGGCCTTCGCCATTAATTCAATGCCCATTGCATCGGCTTCACTTTCATGCAGGCGACTAAACGGCATAATTAAACCATATTGTGTCCCAACCCCAAGCAAGCCTAATGCGGTTTGTCCCATGGGAGTAGTCGGTGCAGCGACCGCCGCGATGATTGACATCCCCATTTGCGCACCTAATTTCTGCGACATCCGTTCATTGCTATGTTTCGCCAGCACATGACCAATCTCATGACCGATCACGGCAGCTAACTGATCTTGATTATCAACAAGATCAACCAATCCGGTATGAACACCAATTTTGTTTCCCGGCAAAGCAAAGGCATTCAACGTGCTGTCTTCAAACACCACCACTTCCCAATCTCCTCCAATCTCGCGTGTAATAGTATTTGCAACACAACGAACAAACTGATTTTCCCTCGTATTTTGACTAATTGATTTTTCATTCTTCATCGTCGTGAATGCCTGTAATCCCATAGCATCAAGCTCACTGTCAGGCATAAAAGCAAGTTGGCTTCTCCCCGTCGGCGTGGTCGCACAAGCTGCAAGTGAAAGAATAATGAATAAAATCAGTAATAATCTAAACTTCATGATAAATGTTCTCCTCCATACGTTGGATCAGTGAGATTTTTCATTCGACTTTATGATGATACAACTTTCGATCGTAAAGATATGTAAATTCATTGGATTGATAATGAACAAAACGACTCATGCAGCTGATAGCAAGAATATGGTATAACTCAACTCTCGACAATAGAAAGGGTATCCAAAATGAGCGATCATGTTTATAAAGTCATAGAAATTGTTGGCTCGTCAACCCAAAGCAGTGATCATGCCATCCAACAAGCAGTTACAAAAGCCAGCACAAGCCTGCGTAACCTGGATTGGTTTGAAGTTGTGGAAACACGCGGCCATATCGTTGATGGCAAGGTCGCACACTATCAAGTAAAACTTAAAATCGGCTTTCGACTGGATTAATGTATTAGCAGGATTATCCTGTCGGCTCTAGAAAAAATATTACAAGTAATCTTAGGATATTGATAGTGCATTTAAATCGAAACTCTGATGAGATTTATTCCGCTAAGTAAATCTCTGATAAGAGCAAACAAATATTGCTTCTGTCAACAAGAGCTAATAATAGACACAATTCATGTGGATACATCACGGTATAATTAGCTATCTCAAGTAAAATCTAGACTTCACGTTCATGCAAGAAAAATACCATCCCCAGGAAATCGAAAAAAACGCGCAGCAATATTGGGAACGCATATCCGCATTCAAAGCAATGGAAATTCCCGGAAAACCAAAGTATTACTGTTTATCGATGTTTCCCTATCCTTCAGGCAAATTGCACATGGGACATGTGCGAAATTACACCATCGGTGATGTATTGTCACGATACCACCGTATGCAGGGCTTCAACGTACTGCAACCGATGGGCTGGGACGCATTCGGCCTTCCTGCAGAAAATGCCGCGATGCAGAATACTGTTTCTCCCGCCAAATGGACCTACGACAACATTGCCTACATGCGCAAGCAACTAAAAAGCCTGGGATTAAGCATCGACTGGGAACGTGAGATTACTACTTGTGACCCAAGTTATTATCACTGGAATCAGTGGCTATTCTTGCGCATGCTGGAACAGGGACTGGCGTATCAGACCACCGGTACGGTCAATTGGGACCCGATTGATCAAACCGTACTGGCCAATGAGCAAGTGATTGATGGCTGCGGCTGGCGTACCGGAGCGCCAGTGGAAAAACGTGAAATCCCGATGTATTATCTAAAAATTACGCAGTATGCGGACGAACTGCTTAATGCTCTGGATACGCTGACCGGCTGGCCGGAGCGAGTCAAAACCATGCAAGCTAATTGGATCGGTAAAAGCTACGGCGTCGACATTACTTTCCCCGCCGATACCACATCCGGTACGCCGCAAGACTTGAAGGTGTTCACCACCCGCGCGGATACGCTGATGGGTGCAACCTATGTGGCCGTCGCCGCCGAACACCCGATTGCGCTGCATGCCGCTCAGAACAATCCATCCCTGCACGCTTTTATCCAGGAATGCAAACTCGGTTCCGCCAAGGAAGCGGATCTGGCCACTCAAGAAAAGAAAGGCATGGATACCGGCTTATTCGTGATCCACCCTCTCAATGAACAGAAGTTACCCGTGTGGATTGCCAATTATGTCTTGATGGGATACGGCGAAGGTGCAGTGATGGCGGTTCCAGCGCATGATGAACGCGATTTTGAATTTGCAAAAAAATATGGCCTTGCTATCTCACAAGTGATTACAAAGGGCCGGGAAGGGGGTTTTAGTGATGATAACAACGAAACTGACACATCTTTTTCTACCACTCACTGGCAAGAATGGTATGCAAGCAAAGAAATCGGCGTTTGTATCAATTCAGGCAAATACAATAATCTCGATCATAGCGCTGCAGTAGATGCTATTGCTGCAGACCTTGAAGCTAAAGGTCTCGGCAACAAACGCGTGCAATATCGATTGCGCGATTGGGGCATTTCGCGCCAACGTTACTGGGGTTGTCCGATTCCGCTGATTCATTGTGTCGATTGCGGTGTAGTGCCAGTACCGGACGATCAGCTGCCAGTCGTATTACCACAGGATCTGGTACCCGATGGTTCGGGCAATCCGTTGGCAAAAACACCGTCTTTTTACGAATGCGCTTGCCCCAAATGCGGTAAATCCGCGCGTCGGGAAACCGACACGATGGATACCTTTGTTGATTCGTCCTGGTATTACGCACGCTATGCTTGCCCGGATCAGCACCAGACAATGACCGACGAGCGCGTTAATTACTGGCTTCCGGCCGATCAGTACATCGGGGGTATCGAGCACGCCATTTTGCATTTGCTGTATTCGCGTTTCTGGAGCAAAGTCATGCGCGATCTGGGCTTATTGGCTCTGGATGAGCCGTTTGCCAATCTATTGACACAAGGTATGGTGCTGAATGAAATTTTCTATCGTAAAACGGGCAGCGGAAGAATTGTCTATTACAATCCCTCCGAGGTTCAGATTCAGCATGATGAGCAAGGTAAACGTTGCGGCGCAATTTTATTGGCGGATAATCAGCCGATCGAATCGGGCGGGATCGGTACCATGTCAAAGTCCAAGAATAATGGCGTTGATCCGCAAAACCTAGTGCAAGAGTATGGCGCCGACACAGCTCGCCTGTTCATGATGTTCGCCAGTCCACCGACACAAACATTGGAATGGGCCGATGCGGGTGTCGATGGCGCTTACCGTTTTCTCAAGCGCTTATGGCGACAAGCATATATCCATCATCAGTCTGGCGTAGTCAGGATCGATCCCGCTTTGCATCAGGCATTATCCCCAGAACTCAAGGATCTGCGTTGCCAATTGCACCTAACTATTGCCAAAGTAACGGATGATCTGGAGCGTCGCCACACGTTCAATACCGCCATTGCTGCTGTAATGGAGCTCATGAATGGCTTGGTAAAATGTCAGGATAACAATCCCGTCAGCCGCAATCTGATGCAGGAAGCTTTGGAAAACATTGTATTGCTGCTGTCTCCGATTGTGCCGCATATCTGTCATGAACTTTGGCATGAGCTAAGACCGGGAACTGAGCTTTTTGCGCAACCTTGGCCCCAACCAGACAATACCGCAATGGTGCAAGACGAAATTAAATTGATCGTGCAAGTCAATGGCAAACTGCGCGGGCAAATTTGTGTTGCCCAGGATGCAGGGAAGGAAGCTGTGGAGAAAGCCGCTCTGGCTAATGAACAGGTACAAAAATTTACTGATGGGCAAGCTATTAAAAAAATCATTATCGTACCTAAGAAACTGGTTAATATCGTTGTATAAATAATTCCCACTCTTGGTCCATGGTAAAAATACTTAAACAGCAGTTTCTTCTCCTGATCGTTGTGATTTTATTATTGACAGCTTGTGGTTTTAAGCTGCGTGGGCAAGCTGCCGCACTACCGTTCAAGACAATGTATGTTACGGCGCCGGAGGGACACACGATCGGCATAGAGATGGAGCGCATGATCAAAGCCACACCGACAACCCGTTTATCTCAAAGCGCTGCAGAAGCGGAAGCAACCCTGGACATTATCAGTGCGATAAATGAAAGAGCCATTTTGTCTTTGTCCGGTGGTGGTCGCGTACGGGATTTTAATTTGATTTATCGGGTGAATTATCGCGTATTGGATAACAGAGGTATCGAAATCATGCCCAATACTGAAGTATCCTTAACCCGGGTTCTACCGTTTCTGGATGCGCAAATCCTGGCTAAGGAAGCGGAAGAGAGGTTATTGTTAAAAGATATGCAATCCGACGCAATTCAACAAATCCTGTGGCGTTTATCGACGATTAAGTTTCCCGCGGAAAGCACGCAGTAATCCTGTGATCGTTTCGCATAGTGTATTTTTACCATGCGCATAAAGCTTGAGCAATTAGCGCAATCGCTGCAAAAGCAAACTGCATCTCTATACACTTTATTGGGCAATGAACCGCTGCTGATTCTGGAAGCTGCGGACCTGATCCGCGCTCACGCGCACCAACATGGGTATACCGAACGCAAAGTTTTCACTGTCGATCAGCACTTCGATTGGTCTGATCTGCTGCATGCCGGCAATAATCTGTCCTTGTTTGGTGAGCGTAAAATTATGGATATTCGCATCCCTTCCGGCAAACCCGGCAAGGAAGGCGGTAAAGCCATCGAGGCCTATTGCGATACCCTTCCTCAAGACACGCTGACACTCCTCACGTTACCTCGGATCGATAAACAAGGACAAGCAACACGGTGGTTCAAAGCACTCGAAACCTCCGGCGTTCTAATTCAAGCGTACCCAATAGAACGTAATCAGCTGCCCATCTGGATCGGACAACGTCTTGACAAACAGCAACAAAAAACTGATTCTGCCACGCTGCAATTTCTTGCGGACCAGGTTGAAGGCAATTTACTCGCCGCTCATCAGGAAATTCAGAAACTTGCATTGCTCTACCCCAGCGGCAATTTAACTTTCGAGCAAATCAAGGATGCGGTGCTGAATGTAGCGCGCTATGATGCATTTCAATTATCAGATGCCATGATCCATGGGGATTCCGCACGCTTTATCCGTATCCTGACCGGTTTGCAAGCTGAAGGTGTTGCTCCGTTACTAATTCTCGCCACCTTAACTGAACAAATACGACAACTCATTATAATCCGCAAGGGCCTCGACACGGGTCAGTCACCCGTTCAGTTACTGCAAACCGCCAGAATCTGGGGTGATCGGCAAAAATCAGTACAAGCTGCCGCCAAACGCATCAACCTGCAAGTACTAATGCAGGGCTTATCCGATGCTGCAATGATAGATCGGATGATTAAAGGGGCGGCCCAAGGGGACGCTTGGGATAGATTGGTACAACTAGGACTGCGCCTCACACTTCAAAAAAATAAAAATTTCATCAGTATAATTAAGTAATTGCCATTTCATCAGACGGATTATTCGAAGCAGGCTATTACTGCATTTTGATACCACAATTCATTTCTGTTGACACTTGACTGGAGTAGTTTTTATTTTTAATGACCCGTCGGTCAAAAATAATACTGTCACAATTCGATATCACTACCCATAAATCAAAATCGTGGAAAAATGATCTGATCAACTCAAACTGAGAGTCAGATTCTCTTGGGCAGTACCGGCTTTGATTCTTTGAGGGATTAGCACATTTATTTAAACTGATCTCAGATCAGAGTAAACAAAACAGAGACATCAATCATTAGGATCCAATATTGTTACAAAACTTTATTTGCACCATATTTGATCTAGATCAATACTCTCGCTATTAGTAATTCATTTTTTAAAATATAGGTCGCTGCATTGCTTACAAAATTTCATAAATACAGGAAGGATGACAGCGATGAGAGTAAATCTGCCAGTTTCTAATACAGAATATCCTATTGACGATGATACCCTAATTTTATCCACCACTGACACAAAAGGACGCATTACCTATGTAAATCAGACTTTTATTGAGGTTAGCGGATTCTCGACAGAAGAACTGATAGGTAAAGCGCATAACATTGTGCGGCACCCTGATATGCCACCACAGGCATTTGAAGATTTATGGAGAACACTCCAAGCTGGCAAACCATGGACTGGACTGGTTAAGAATCGCCGTAAAAATGGAGATTTTTATTGGGTTCTTGGTAACGCCACACCCCTGATAGAAAATGGATCTATTGTTGGCTATTTGTCTGTGCGCACAAAGCCCTCTCGTCAAGTAATCGAAACAATCGCGCCAATATATCGTCAATTTATTAATGGAACGGCTAGAAATCTGAAAATTGAAAATGGCGGCATTGTTCGTACCGATTTTGTTGGCAAGGTTAACTCATTTCTTAAAATGACTTTGGGTAAGCGTATCGCACTGTATATGTCTATACCAACACTCTTGTTATTAAGCGCGGTAAGTGCTGGTTGGTGGGGGTTAACGCAAGCAGCAACAACTTCATGGTTAAATGATTTTATTTTAACTACCGCCACCAGCGGTACTTTATTAATGTGTTTAGCTGGATTCTTGATAAGGCAAAATACGCTAGAACCGTTGAATAAAGCTATAGAAATAGCGAATACCCTCGCTGCTGGTGATCTGCAATCCAAAATCACCAATAAGTTTTCGGATGAGTTTGGTGTTTTGATTAAATCCCTTACACAAATGGGTATTAATCTCAGAGCAACCGTTTCAGATGTTCGCAACAGCGCTGAATCAGTGCGCCAAGCATCCAGTGAAATAGCCAGTGGTAATCTGGATTTATCTCAGCGTACAGAAGAGCAAGCTTCATCACTTGAAGAAACTGCATCCAGTATGGAAGAACTTACTTCAACAGTAAAACAAAATGCTGATAATGCCAGACAGGCTGATCATCTCTCGACCGATGCAAGTGATATTGCGCTTCGGGGAGGTCAGTTAATGAATGACGTGGTTAATACAATGTCTTTGATTAGTGAGAGCTCCAATAAGATTGCAAGCATTATAAATGTAATTGACGGAATTGCTTTTCAGACCAATATTCTTGCTTTGAATGCCGCTGTAGAGGCTGCTCGTGCTGGCGAACAAGGCCGGGGGTTTGCTGTTGTTGCTACAGAAGTTCGAAATCTGGCTCAACGAAGCGCAGCGGCTGCTAAGGAAATAAAGAATCTTATCGATAACTCGGTGGAAAAAGTTGAAAATGGCACCAGGCTGGTAAATGAAGCAGGCAAAACTATGGAGGAAATCGTTACTTCGATTAAACATGTTGCTGAAATTATGTCGGAAATTACAGCCGCCTCTCAAGAACAGAGCTCAGGCATCGAGCAGGTCAATCAAGCAGTTGCGCAAATGGATGAAGTTACACAGCAGAATGCTGCGTTGGTGGAAGAAGCTGCAGCATCCGCGGAATCTCTGGAAAATCAAGCCAAGGATTTGACCGGAGCAATTTCAATTTTCAAAGTCGGTCAAGCTATGAGCAATACCGCCACAATTCGACAAATTACTACTAGTAAATCAACCTCACGGAAAAATAGGGTTATTTCAGTAGTAAAAAATTATCAAGAAAAAAAGGTTGTTAACAGTGACAGGGAAAGCTGGAATAAACCTTAAGGTGCTAAAAAATAAAAATGCGCAGCGCAATACTATATCCCTATTCCGTCCAAAACACTGTCAGGAAAACATTCATACATGAATGATTCGATCATTCTTTGCCATAGCGTGTTTTCAAAAAGCTCATAAAAAAGATCCCCGCTACAGGAAGCGGGGTATCAATTATTCTTTTCAATGTACCACTTTCGAATCAGTAATGCGTTCTCAAGATCAGAAAAATAAGATTTGTTAATCCGCTTGTCTTCTTAAAAAAGCTGGAATATCCATAGGATCTACACCCGATTGGCGCATAGCTGCCACTGTAGCATTGCTTCTTCTGCCTGTGCGCATAACAGCTGGCTCCTCGGCTGAAAAAATGGAGTCCCTGTCATCCGTTCCAGTGCGAGTATGCACAACGGTTAAAGGAGAATTTTGATTCTGACTCTGGCCAACAAGACTACCTAGCCCGGTAGCTACCATCGTCACACGCAAATTATCAGTCATATTTTCATCGATAACTGTACCTACAATAATTGTGGCATCTTCAGCAGTCAAGTCTTTGATTGTATTCATTACTTCATGCACTTCACGCATTTTCAGTGTTTGACTGGCTGTAATGTTCACCAAAATACCACGCGCGCCTGACAAGGAAATATCTTCCAGTAATGGACTCGAAACGGCGCGCTCGGCAGCCACTCGTGCGCGATCAACACCCATAGCTATCGCCGAGCCCATCATTGCCATACCCATTTCAGACATGACCGTTCTGACGTCGGCAAAATCAACGTTTACCAGGCCTGGACAATTAATAACCTCCGCGATTCCGGCTACTGCACCGTGAAGCACATCGTTAGCTGCCTTGAACGCATCCAGCATAGAGATGTCATTACCCAACACCATCATTAGCTTATCGTTAGGAATTACAATCAATGAATCAACGTGTTGCGATAGCTCCTCCATCCCCGCCTTAGCTGCAACCAGACGTTTCCCTTCAAATGAAAAAGGCTTACTGACAACCGCTACGGTCAAAATACCCATTTCTTTCGCAACTTGCGCCACAACCGGTGCTGCGCCTGTACCTGTACCCCCCCCCATGCCGGCGGTAATAAACAGCATATCTGCACCCTGTATCAATTCAGCGATACGATCACGATCCTCAAGTGCAGCCTCACGTCCGATTTCGGGGTTAGCGCCTGCACCCAATCCTTTGGTAATTCCTGTGCCCAATTGCAGGATCGTTGGAGCTTTATTAGTTTTCAATGCCTGCGCATCAGTATTCATACTGATAAACTCAACGCCTTGCATTCCATTCTGGATCATATGATCCACAGCATTGCTTCCGCAGCCACCAACACCAACAACTTTGATGACCGCCTCTTGAGTATCGTTATTCATGATTTCGAACATATTGTTTCTCCTTTAGTACATTGAAATTAAAGCTGCCTGACTGTTAATACAACCCTTGAGATTTCTAATTAAAAGTTTCTTTGGAACCATCCCTTCATCCTGGAGAAAATCTGCTTGGCAGAACCCCCTTGTAATCTTGAACCATGTTGATGCTGCATCTGCTGCATACCCGCCAGAATTAAACCAATCCCTGTCGAGTATCGAGGCGTATGGATGACTTCCCTTAAATTGCCATGATAATTGGGCAAGCCCTGCCGCACAGGCATATGGAATATTTCTTCACCCAATTCCACCATCCCGCGTAGCGAAGCAGACCCTCCGGTTATTACGATACCCGATGAGAGCAGCTCTTCAAATCCACTCCGACGTAGCTCAGCCTGAACCAGACAATAAAGCTCTTCTGCACGGGGTTCTATCACTTCCGCCAAGGTTTGTTTGGAAAGCTGGCGCGAACCACGATTACCCACATCCGGAACTTCAACCATTTCTTTAGTATCTGCAAGGCTCCTCAATGCGCAACCATAGCGGCATTTGATATCCTCCGCGCTTTTGGTCGGCGTGCGCAATGCCATCGCAATATCATTGGTTATTTGATCACCAGCAATGGGTATCACCGCAGTATGTCTAATCGCCCCATGTGTAAATACCGCAATATCTGTCGTTCCACCACCAATATCGACCAGGCACACCCCCAGATCTTTTTCATCTTCAGATAATACGGCCATTGCTGATGCCAATGGCTGCAATATCAAATCACGCACTTCCAAACCGCATCGATGCACGCATTTCACAATATTCTGTGCAGCCGAAACTGCGCCTGTCACAATATGTACTTTCACCTCCAAGCGTATGCCGCTCATACCTACCGGTTCACGCACATCCTCCTGGCCATCAATAATGAATTCCTGATTCAGGACATGTAGAATTTGCTGGTCGGCGGGTATATTGACAGCCTTTGCCGCTTCCATAACACGTTCCACGTCTTTCTCAGTGACTTCCTTGTCCTTGATAGGAACCATGCCATTTGAATTAAAACCTTTGATGTGGCTGCCGGCTATCCCGGTATATACTTCATGAATTTTACAGTCCGCCATTAATTCCGCTTCTTCCAGTGCACGCTGAATCGCATTGACGGTAGTTTCAATATTGGCCACAACGCCTTTTTTTAATCCGCGGGAAGGATGGCTGCCCAATCCAATAATCTCGATTCCCCCTTCCGGAAGGACTTCCGCAACAATGGCTACAATCTTTGATGTACCAATATCAAGTCCAACGATCAGATTTCTATTGTCTCTAGTTTTATTCATCTAAATTCTATCTCACGTTTCTCTCTTAACAGCGGATTTATGAGGCTCTCGTTGCATCGTTTCGGGCATGCGGATAGCAAAACCATTGGGGTAACGCAAATCAACATATACCAATGACTCTTGCTGATTTAACCGGGCGATGCTGTGGTCATATACTGAAACATAGCGAATCAATCTCTCCTCAATCTCATTTCGTCCCAGTTCCAATACCGTCCCCGTATTCAAATGAATGCGCCATGCATAACGCTGCGTCAACATGACTTGTTCAATTTGCTGCTGTAGAGGCGCTAATATTTGATTAAAACGTCTATATTGCTGCGTTACCTCAAGAGCGCTGGCTTCATTTGGGCCAATAAAAACTGGCAAATCCATATCAGCGGTAACTCGAAATACCTCACCATGAGTATTCACCAAGGCCTGGCTTCCCCAATATGCCAATGCTTGATGCTCTTCTAACGTAACATTTAATCCGTGAGGCCACTCCCGATTCACACGGGCATCCCGTACCCATGGTAATTTTACAAAAGCTTCGCGCACTGCGGTTAAATTAACTGAAATAAAATTTCCTTCAATCTCTTTGCGCACCAAATTTTCTATTTGAGTATAGTGAACATTCTGTAATTGTGAATTATTCTTCCCCACACCCTGAACAACCTGCAGATTAATTTCTTTTATGGGAAACAGCGGCGGCCTGATTAACTGCATACCGATCCCGTACAGCACCGCCATTACCACCAAAACAAATAACGATTTGGCTAACAAATTCAGCGCATGATGATTATTCCACATGGGATAAATCCAATATTCTCATCACCAGATCTTCAAATGAAATTCCCGCAGTCTTGGCTGCCATAGGAACCAGGCTATGGCCGGTCATGCCTGGAGATGTATTCACCTCAAGAAAATAAAACTGCCCGGTTTGCGTCAGGATCAAATCAACCCTCCCCCAGCCGTGGCAACCCAGTACTTTATAAGCTTGCAAGGCTTGGGCTTGAATCTCTAATTCCAGCTCATCCGATAAACCGCTGGGGCAAAAGTATCTGGTATCATTCGATACGTATTTGGCCTGATAATCATAAAGTTCACCCGTAATTTCTATTCTCACTATGGGCAGAGGTGTTTCTCCCAGAATGGCGACCGTTAGCTCCTTGCCCACGATAAATTCTTCGGCCAGTACCAAAGCATCATACTGGGCCGCCAATTCATAAGCAGGCAACAAATCATTTTTATGAGTCACCTTACTTAAGCCAATTGTGGAACCTTCTCGCGCCGGCTTAACAATCAATGGCAATCCCAGCAATTCGGAAACTTCTTCAAAATTACTGTCGGCGTGTAATAGTACATACCGTGGAGATGGAATGCCGACTGCTTGCCATAATAATTTAGTACGCCATTTGTCCATAGCCAGGGCGCTACTCATCACCCCGCTGCCAGTATAAGGCAGCCTCATCCATTCCAGCACACCTTGAATGGTACCGTCTTCGCCAAAACGTCCGTGCAGTGCGATAAACGCACGATCAAAACCTTGTCGCAGCAGATCTTCAAGTGCCTGCTCTGCCGGATCAAATGAATAAGCATCCACCTCGCTTCGAATTAGCGCATCCAAGACAGCTTGGCCACTTTGCAAAGAAACTTCACGCTCTGCGGATCGACCGCCAAGCAAAACTGCCACTTTGCCAAAATTATGACTTATCACTATGTCAATCTCCTGGCATCACCAATAATTCGAACTTCCTGGATCAACTCGATGCCCGTTGCTTTTCTAACTCTATTGCGCACCATCAAGATCAAGGCTTCGATATCCGCCGCCGTTGCATGGCCCAAGTTAACAATGAAATTAGCATGTTGCGGTGATACCATTGCACCACCCATACAACACCCTTTCAAACCACTGGCTTCGATCAGACGCGCTGCATGATCTCCCGGCGGATTGCGAAACACCGATCCGGCGTTTGGCTGGTTGAGCGGCTGACTTGCAATGCGTTGCGCCAGCAATTGTTGGATACGCTGGCGTGATTCTGCCTGTTGTCCTTGCGCTAATCTGATATACCCACCCGCAAACCATTCCAAGTTATTATCATTTGGCGACTGATGCAGCTTTACACTGCGATAACCAATTGCATACTCAGCCGGGGTGCGCATAAAAATTCGCCCTTCCTGATTGACAACTTGTACCCGCTCGATGAATTCCCAAGTCTCTGAGCCATAACAGCCCGCATTCATAGCCAACGCCCCGCCGATTGTACCGGGTATGCCCGCCAGAAACTCGGCACCGGCTAAATCATGCCTGGCAGCGAATCGCGCCACCTTTGCACACGCCACACCGGCACCTGCGTAGATGAGCCCATCGGATTGATTGTGCTCAATCAATTGCAAATCATTTAATTGGGCATGCAGTACTATAACAGTACCTTGAATTCCACCATCTCTAACCAGCAAGTTGCTGCCCAATCCAATCACATAAATAGGTTCCTGCGAAAATTCCCGCACGCAATCCGCAAAATCACCCAAATCTGCAGGCAGATAGTAACGTTGAGCATTACCGCCGGTGCGCCATGAAATATGCCGGCTCATAGGCTCATCAACACGCATTTCCCCGCGGTATATCAATGGTCTACTCATTTCAACATACGCCCGATCTGTTGCTGGTATATTTATTCTTGCGTTTTCTGACAAGCCGATCATTACTCATTGGTCCTCAATAATCATTACCATTGACTACTATTAACTTGCTTTCCATTTGCGCAATATGTGGAGCCACCTTGGCTACTGAGCCTGCTCCCATCACCAGAACGATATCGTTATCCTGCACAACATCGAGTATGGCGATTGACAAATCATCAATATCCTCAATATAAATGGGTTCCACTTTTCCCAGCACCCGGATTGAACGGGCCAAGGATTTACTATCAGCTGCAACAATGGGATCTTCGCCTGCGGGATACACTTCTGTTAACAGCAGCACATCAGCTTGTGATAAAACTCTAGTAAAATCCTCAAACACATCCCGCGTCCTGGTGTAGCGATGCGGTTGAAACGCAACGACTAAACGCCTCCCCGGAAAGGCACCTCGCGCTGCTTTCATGGTTGCTTCCATTTCCGCCGGGTGATGGCCGTAATCATCAATCAATGTAAAACTCTTCTGCATTGATACTCTGATTTCCCCAAACTGTTGAAAGCGTCTTTCCACACCCTTGAATTCCGCTAATGCCCTGATTATGGCAGCATCAGGTACACAAATTTCATTGGCGACCGCAATCGCTGCTAAAGCGTTCTGTATATTATGCAATCCGGGCAAATTCAGCGTGATATCCAGTCTGCGGGCTGAGCCATTTACCCCGATTACTGCAGTAAATTTCATTTGATGATTGCTATGCTGGATATTGGTAGCGCGAACTTGCGCATCTTCAGACAGGCCGTAGGTCGTAATTGACTTTGTAATTGCAGGCATTACCTCGCGTATATTGGCATCATCGATACAAATCACTGCCATCCCATAAAAAGGTAAGTGCTGCAGAAACTCCACAAACGTTTGCTTCAATTTATTAAAATCATAACCATATGTTTCCATATGATCTGCATCGATATTGGTCACGACTGCAAGTACCGGCTGTAGATACAAAAACGAAGCATCGGATTCATCCGCTTCCACAACAATAAACTCACCGCTACCCAATTTGGCATGACAACCTGCTGCCTCGAGTTTTCCCCCGATAACAAATGTGGGATCCATATCAGCCGCTGCCAGAATACTTGCAATTAAACTGGTCGTGGTGGTTTTCCCGTGCGCACCGGCTATCGCTATACCTGTGCGCAATCTCAGCAATTCTGCCAGCATCAAGGCCCGTGGAACCACGGGGATATTTCTGTTTTTGGCCTCAATCACTTCAGGATTATCGGATTTGACTGCAGTTGAGGTAACTACAACGTTTGCGCCTTTAACTTGCTCACTCGCATGACCCACATAAATCTTTATGCCGAGATTGGCCAAACGCTGGGTCACCGGGTTATCCATCAAATCGGAGCCACTGACTTGATATTTCATATTAACGAATACTTCGGCAATCCCGCTCATGCCTGCACCGCCAATACCGACAAAATGAATGTGTTTGACTTTATGCCTCATTCAGCGCTCCGCTTAATTCAATGCATGCTTCAGCCACAACCCGGGTTGCTTCCGGTTTTGATCGGCTACGAGCTGTTATCGCCATCTCGAGTAATTTCTCCCGCGACAAATCCGCTAACAAGTCCGCCAATTTCTTCGCGGTCAAATCGCTCTGATGAATTAATACAGCAGCTCCGTGGTCGGAAAGGAATCGCGCATTCCGGGTTTGATGATCATCGACCGCGTGTGGATATGGCACTAAAATACTGGCCACCCCGGCTATACTTAATTCTGCGACCGTCAATGCGCCTGCACGGCACAATACTAAATCACACGCCGCATAACAGTTGGCCATGTCATCAATAAACGCAACGACTTCAGCATCCATCTGCAGATCGGCATATGCTTGCTTAACCAAATCAAATTGCGTTATGCCAGCCTGATGCACAACTCGCGGACGGAGATTTTCAGGTATTAATGTCAGTGCTTCAGGCACAATGGTGTTTAATATTTGAGCACCCAGGCTACCGCCTACAATCAACAAATTCAATTTTCCCTGCCTGCCCGGAAATCGTTTCTCAGGTGCTTCTATCAACATAATCTCAGTACGCACGGGGTTGCCTGAATAAATGGATTTCTTTTTGTTATCCAAGATTGCATCCGGAAAGCCCAGAAAAACCCTATCCGCCAGCTTTGCCAGAATTTTATTGGTTAAACCGGGTACCGAATTCTGCTCATGTATGATTAACGGTTTATTCAATAGCGACGCCATCATACCACCCGGAAAAGCGGGGTACCCTCCCATTCCCAGAACCACATCAGGCTTAACGTTCCTAATGATTCTGAAACTTTGCAGAAAGGCCCTGATTAAACGCAGCGGAAGCATCAACCAAGTAGCCAGGCGCTTGCCGCGCAGCCCAGAAAAGCTGATCACCTCAGTGTCATAGCCACGCTGCGGCACCAGCTTTAATTCCATGCCTCCTTCGGTTCCAAGCCATACCACGCGCCAGCCTATTTGTCGCAGATAATCTGCCACCGCCAATCCCGGAAAAACATGACCTCCCGTGCCGCCCGCCATGATCAAAATAGTATGTTTAATCATGTGGGAAGTCCTCGTAAACGCCGGCGGTTTTCCCAATCAATTCGTAACAAGACTGCCAAAGCAAGGCAACTCGCGGTAATACTACTACCGCCATAGCTTAGCAAAGGCAGCGTTAGCCCTTTTGTAGGCAAAACACCCATATTGACGCCCATATTGATCAGTACTTGCACACCAATCCAGATACCGATTCCCTGTGCCACCAATGCTGAGAATGTATTCTCCAGTTTTGCTGCCAACCGACCAATGACAAATGCGCGCGCGATAAGCCACATGAATAAAATGATTACCACGGCAACGCCAACAAACCCAAGTTCCTCTGCCAGCACGGAAAGCAAGAAATCGGTATGCGCCTCAGGCAGATAAAACAGCTTTTCCACACTACCGCCTAAACCTACACCGAGCCACTCACCGCGGCCAAACGCAATCAAAGCGTGGCTTAACTGGTAACCTTTACCATACGGATCAGCCCAAGGATCCATAAATGCAATTACCCGGCTTAATCGATAGTCTGACCTTATAATTAATTCATATAGACCAAGCGCCAGAATACCGATTAGCCCGATAAAAATTTTCAAACTAGCCCCGCCTAGGAAAAGAATTGACATGGCTAAAGCAGACACTACAAAAAAGGCCCCAAAATCCGGCTCCAACAACAATAAAGACCCGACTATGCATAATATGACGGTTATCGGAAGAAATCCTTTGTGCAAGGAATTCAGATCAGCCGCTTTGCGATTTACATAATCAGCGGCATATAACACCATGAATAGCTTCATATATTCGGATGGCTGAATATTTACCACATACAGCGATATCCAACGCTGACTACCATTGACTTCATGCCCAATACCCGGCATCAGAACCAGTATCAGCAATAAAACGCCGATCATGAAGAGATATGCGATGTACTTCTGCCATACCTGCATCGGCACTTGAAAAGCAATCAATCCCATGATCAATCCCAGCGCCAGATAAGCACTGTGCCGCCACAAATAGTAGCCGGCACGATCAGGCCCGAACTGAGCCTCTGCAATGGCAATCGAAGCAGAATAAACCATGACCAAGCCAATACTCAGCAACAGCAGCGCAGACCACACTAAAGCCTGATCGAAATCAGCCATGACCCTCGGTTTTTGATTGATTGCTTGATAAATCATCATTATTTAATGTTTTTTCTGCCCAAAATTAAAAAACTTGTTTTCAATATCTTTAACCGCAGCCACGAACACCTCGGCACGATGGATATAATTTCTAAACATGTCAAAACTGGCGCAGGCCGGTGAAAGCAATACCACGTCACCCGCTTGCGCTAACAAAAAACTTTTCTGCATGGCTTCTTCCATGGTGGTTGCAAAATGTACGGGAATACCACAGTCTTTCAATTCATCTGCAATAATTCCTGCATCGCGCCCGATCAACACCACCGCACGGGTATTTTCGGCCACCGCCTGCCGTAAATGCGAGAAATCCTGCCCCTTACCATCGCCTCCTGCAATCAAAATGACATTCTGTTTCATACCATTTAATGCTGCGATAGTCGCGCCCACATTGGTACTTTTGGAATCATCAAAAAAGGTGACACCGTTAAATGCCGCGACCTTTTCCATCCGATGCGGCAAACCGCGAAATTCCCGTAAAGCCGATACAAGGGGATTCATGGGGATATCCAATGCACGGCACATAGCTAGCGCTGCAAGCGCATTGACAGCATTGTGCAATCCATTCACCACAAGTTCAGACGTTTTCATTAAGCGATGATGTCCTTCCATTAACCACAGATCATCACCATCCCGCAGGATGCCAAAATCGGCATCAGTTGGCGGTATGTCCCCCCCAAATGTAATTTGCTTTCCATCAGCCAAAGCCATTTCGCTGATTCTGGAATCGTTTCGATTCAAAATTTGGGTACATACACTGCCGTTCTCCCGCAAAAAGATTTTTAATTTCGCAGCGATATAATCTTGCATGCAGGTATAGCGATCCAGATGATCTTCACTTACATTAAGCACTGTTGCTACATCGGCATTCAAATTATGGGTCGTTTCCAGCTGAAAGCTGGAAGTTTCCAAAACCCATGCCTGCGGCCAGTTTCCAGCGTCCACTTGCTCCATCAATACATTCAGAATCGCTGGACCGATATTTCCCGCCACCGCCACATCCCAACCGGATTTTCGCAACATAGCCCCGACCATTGATGTCACGGTTGTCTTCCCGTTAGATCCCGTAATTGCCAGAACCTTGGGCTTTTGCAGCTTATTTTGCTCCAGCGCCCAGGAAAAAAGCACCAGATCTCCAATAACAGGTATACCCCGTTGGATAGCCTGCTGCACACAAGGATCCGCAACTGCAACGCCCGGACTTATCGCAATCATCTCTATGCCATCCAGAATTTTGGTTTCAAACTTACCCCTGCAAACTTGTACTTCAGAAAATTTTTCCACGATCTCTTTCCAAGCGGGCGGCTCCTGCCGACTATCAGCAGCACGAACTTTTGCACCTTGCCGGAGCAGCCATTTCACCATTGACAAGCCTGTCTCACCCATTCCCAACACCAGCACTGCTTTACCTTGCAAATTCATCTTAACTTTAATGTTGATAATCCGATTAAAACCAGGATAAAGGTAATAATCCAGAATCTGACCACTACTTGATTTTCTTTCCAGCCCTTTAACTCATAGTGATGATGCAAAGGTGCCATACGAAAAACTCGTTTACCCAGCAATTTGAAGGAGGCTACTTGCAACATGACGGACAAAGCCTCCATCACAAAAACCCCGCCCATAATGATCAGCACAATTTCCTGACGCACAATCACAGTAACAACCCCTAAAGCAGCGCCCAATGCCAGCGCGCCTACATCGCCCATGAATACTTCAGCAGGATATGCGTTAAACCACAGAAAAGCCAAGCCCGCACCCGACATGGCGCCACAAAAAACAGCCAATTCTCCTGCATGAGGGATATAGGGAATTCCAAGATATTTTGCAAAAACAATATGCCCGGCAGCGTAAGCAAAAATTGCGAGCGCGCTACTGATCATCACAGTAGGCATGATGGCCAAACCATCCAGACCGTCGGTTAGGTTCACTGCATTACTGGTGCCGACAATAACAAAATAGGTTAAAACAACAAACCCTGCGAATCCCAACGGGATCGCCACTTCCTTAAAAAATGGCACAATCATGTCCGTTTGTGCTGAAATTTCCGCAGTTGATGCCAAATAGAGTGCGACAACAATTGCAGTGACCGATTGCCAAAAAAATTTAGCTTTTGCTGAAAGCCCTTTAGGATTGCGATGAACTACTTTGCGATAATCATCAATCCAGCCAATTACCCCGAACCCCAGCGTTGTCAACAGCACCACCCAGATATAACGGTTACCCAGATCAGACCACAGTAAAGTAGTCAGCAGGATTGACATCAGAATTAAGGCGCCGCCCATTGTCGGCGTACCCATTTTCACCAGATGAGTTTGCGGACCATCATCACGAATGGATTGCCCTATCTTATAGGCAGTCAACTTTCGTATCATCAGGGGGCCAATAATAAAAGAAATCACTAATGCCGTCAGCGTAGCCAGCACAGTGCGCAAAGTGATGTAGCTGAATACATTGAAAGCCCGTATATCCTGTGCCAGCCATTGGGAGAGCGCTAACAACATGACAGTTCCTCGGTCTGTTCCAACTGTCTCACTACACGCTCCATTTGCATAAAGCGCGACCCTTTCACCAGCAAAGTAACATCATCGGCAAGCAGACTCTTCGCAACTTTCAGTAGTTCGTCGATGGAATTAAAATGGCGCGCGCCTTTGCCAAATTCTGCCGCAGCGTAGGCGCTTAATTTACCCAAAGTCAACAATTGATCCAATCCCGCTTTCCGCGCATCCCTACCGATCGCGCGATGTAAATCAATGGCTAATTGACCTAATTCACCCATATCCCCCAACACCAGTATTTTTTTGCCCTCAGCCGCAGCCAACACAGCCAAAGCAGCCCGTACCGATTCCGGGTTTGCGTTGTAAGTATCATCAATCAGCAACGCATGATGTAGACCACATTTTTTTTGCAATCGTCCGTGCACACTTTGGAAGCGCTCAAGGCCCGCAACAATCCATTCTTTTTTGATACCTAGAGTCCATGCGACAGCCGCCGCCGCCAGAGCATTATAGATATTGTGCACTCCTGGTGCCTGTAACTTCACCTCAACGGTTGCGTCAGGCAATCTCAGCTGCAACGTATTGACTAATCGACCCAGCCGGTACACAGCACTTACCCGTGCATTCTCCGTTAAACCAAAATCAATAATCTCTCTTGCGCCGGCACATTCGCGCCATAACGAGGCATACCGATCATCCGCATTAAAAATCGCCGTTCCGGACTGATCCAAACCGACCCAAATTTCTGCTTTGGCACGCGCGACGGCTTCGACAGAACCTAATCCTTCAATATGCGCAGCGCCTGCATTCGTAATGACTGCAATATTCGGCCGGGCCAATCGCGTCAGATAGGCAATTTCGCCGAGATGATTCATGCCCATTTCAATCACTGCATACTGATGCTGCCGGCGTAAGCGTAATAACATTTGCGGCACACCGATATCATTATTCAGATTGCCCGCGGTAGCCAGCACGCGCTCTACCGGATCATTGATGATTGCATTATCACTTACCGCTACGCGTAATATTGCCGCAATCATTTCTTTTGTTGTTGTTTTACCATTACTACCCGTCACACCAATCACAGGTAGCGAAAAACGATTGCGCCAGTACGCCGCCAGCTCTCCCAAACCCAGGCGCGAATCCTGGACTCGAATCACGGGAAAATCCCCCGACAAACCAGCAGGCTCAGCATCTTTCTGGAGCATGGCTGCTACCGCGCCTTTTTCCTTGGCATTGGAAACAAATTTACCGCCATCAAATCTTTCACCGATTAAAGCCACGAATAGCTCACCCTGCTTTAGCGTTCGGCTATCAGTGCTAACCCCGGTAAAACGCACATTCGACCCACTCCAATCGGCATGTAGTACTTGTGCAGCTTCATCCACCATCATCATTGCTGCACTCTCACTTTCACAGACAATTCCTTCAGCACCTGTTGTACCACTTCGGCATCGCTAAAAGAAATTTTTTGTCCCTTTATTTCTTGAAATTTTTCATGCCCCTTACCCGCGATCAACACAATATCATTGCTACGCGCATTGGCGATGGCCTGATAAATTGCCAGCGCGCGATCCACTTCTACCTGATAATTCCCTTCGACTGCTCCGGTAGCAATATCTTCAATAATGCGCAAAGGATCTTCCGAACGTGGATTATCACTGGTAAAAATAACTTCATCCGCCAAACGTGTCGCAACTTCCCCCACCATGGCGCGCTTTCCCCTGTCCCGGTCGCCGCCGCACCCTACAACGCAGGACAAGCGCGCATTTCGACCCTCGATACGCAAAAGCTCACGTAACGTGCACAAGACTTTTTCCAGTGCATCCGGAGTGTGCGCGTAGTCAACGATAATAGTCGATTGATTAATCCCGTAATATTTTTCCATTCTTCCCGGAATGGATTGCACGCTTTGAAGTGAACCAACCGCATCCGGCAATCGAATGCCGCTTGCCAACAAAGCCGCGACCACAGCCAGCAAATTAGACGCATTGAATTTACCCAGCAAACCTATTCTTAAATGTTCATGGCTATCCTCAAATTCAATATCAAATTCCATGCCATGAATATCAAATTTCAGATTTGAGCCATGTACCATTTTAAATTGCTTGGAATCACGGTTCTCGGGGTAGCGGAATCCGTAACCCATCATTTTAGTGGGTTTATTGACAAGTTGTCGGGACAATTCAACGCCTAACACGTCATCCATATTGACCACGGCGTACTTTAATCCCGGCCAAAAAAACAAGCTTGATTTGGCCGCCGCATACGCATCCATATCCTGGTGATAATCCAAATGATCCCGGGATAAGTTGGTAAGTACAGCAACGGAAAATGCCGTACCCATGGTTCGGCCTTGCGCCAAGCCATGCGAAGACACTTCCATTACAACGTTTTTAGCGCCTTCATCGACGAATTTCTTAAACGAACGTTGCAAGACAGTGGCATCTGGCGTTGTATTTTCTGTGTCTTGTAAATTCTCTATATATCCGCTTCCCAGCGTTCCCAGCACAGCCGTCTTATACCCCAAATTCACCATGGCTTGTGCATACCAATGGCTGCATGATGTCTTGCCATTAGTCCCGGTAATTCCCACCACCCATAACTTTTGTGACGGATGATCATAAACATAACTGGCAATCAGGCCCGCTTTCATCTTGAGATCATCTACCGCTAATGCAGGGATACGCCATTCAGATTTCCATACGAAATTTCGCGGATCATAGAGCACCGCATTGGCGCCCGCTGCAATGGCTTGGGGAATAAATTTATTCCCGTCCGTCGTATCCCCTGGGTAAGCCAGAAAGGTATCTCCCGGTTTTATCTGACGACTATCCGCCACCAGATTCTTAATCTCCACGCCCAACTCTTCAAGTCGATGAAAATCAAATCCTTTCGATCCTTTCTTTTTTACCGTCATTAAACTCACCCTTCATCCTCCATTTCCGGTGTTGCGGTAAAGGTAATGACATTATTGGCAGGCGCATCGGGAGGAACATTCAGAATATGCAAAGCGCCGGACATGACTTTGCTGAAGATAGGGGCAGCCACAGCACCACCGAAATATTTTCCTGCTGATGGCTCATCAATCATCACGGCGATGATCAAACGTGGATTCGATGTGGGTGCATATCCGACAAATGTGGAAATATAGCTTTTGCTGGCATATCGCCCGTCGATCAGTTTATGCGCCGTACCCGTTTTACCGGCAACGCGATACCCGCTTATTTGCGCCAATGGCGCCGTTCCTCCGGGTTGGGTCGCCATCTCCAGCATGCGGCTCATTGCCCATGCGGTATCGCGCGAAATTACGCGCTGCCCCATGACGGGGATATTCTGCTTCAGCAATGAAACGGGTTTTAATTCACCACCGCTGGTAAAGATCGTATAAGCGCGCGCCAACTGTATCAGGCTGGTGGATATGCCGTGCCCATAGGACATCGTAGCCTGCTCAATGGGACGCCACCGATTATAGGGTCGCAATATTCCGCTGGCTTCACCGGGAAAGCCTGAATTGGTCAGCGTGCCGAATCCTGAACGATTGAACATTTCCCACATTGTCTGCGGTTCCATCGATAGCGCGATTTTTGCCGTACCTACATTACTCGATTGCTGAATGATCTCGGCAACGGTTAATTCCCCTTTGTTGCTGACATCCCGTATGGTTTTTCTACCGACTTGCCATGCTCCGGGCGCGGTCTGCAAAATCGTATTGGAATTGACCTTTCCGACTTCCAAAGCAATCGCCACCGTAAACGGTTTTAATGTCGAACCGGGCTCGAAAGTATCAATCAACGCTCGATTGCGGAGCCTTTCATTATTGATGGTTGATCTTCTGTTTGGGTTATAGGCAGGCCAATTGGTAAGCGCCAATATTTCCCCTGTCTGCGCATCCAGAACCACGATGCTGCCGGCTTTTGCCCGGTTAGCCAGAACGGCTTGTTTCAGTTCCGCATGCGCACGATACTGAATTCTTCTATCGATGGACAAAACCAGATCCTTCCCTGGTTTGGGGGAACGAATGCTTTCGACATCTTCATCAATGATTTGCCCTTTGTTATCCTTGATCACCCGGCGGCGACCCAGTTCTCCGGCAAGTGTTTGCTCCCAGCCACGCTCGACGCCTTCCTGACCTTCGTCATTGATATCGGTGAAACCCAGCACATGCGCGGCAAACTCGCCTTCCGGATAATACCGCTTGGACTCACTGGTTAAATAGATACCCTTGATCTTCAGTTGCATGATCTTTTCAGCGGTATCCGGTACTATCTGCCGCTTCAAATAAACAAAACGCCTATTTTCCCTGGTAAGAAGTGCATTAAGGTCAGCGCTGCTCATCTCCAGAAAATGAGCCAATTGCTGCAATTTTTCAGGTTTAATCACCACCACTTTCGGATCAGCGAATATTGAAGCGACCGGTGAGCTGATCGCCATGATATGGCCATTCCGGTCCGTGATCATGCCGCGATCGGCGTTCATTTCCACTACACGGCTATAACGTGACTCCCCTTTCTTTTGCAAGAACTCATTATTCATTCCCTGAAGATAGGCAGCACGCGCCGCCAAACTGATCAAACCCAGCACCAACATACCAAACAACAGCCTGGAACGCCAGGCTGACAATTTGATAAGCGGCAACGCCGGTTTAATCATGGTTTGACCCTTTCCGCATCTATTTCATTTTCTGCCGCATTGATCGATACAATTTGTATACTCGAAGCGGCCGGTACCATCATGTTCAAATGCTCTATCGCGATCTGTTCTATACGCCCATGCATAATCAAAGTGCTTTGTTCCAATTGCAGTCTTCCCCATTCCACTTCCAATTTCTGTTCTATTTCTTTTTCTTTCTCCAGCGTCATGAAAAGATTCCGTACCGAATGCTGCGCGGTCACTACACCTAATGCACATGCAATTAACACCAGAATAAGAAAGATATTCAATTTGAACACTCTTTTCTCCGCTTTAATTGGGACTAGATTCTTTCACCCACACGCATCACTGCACTCCTTGATCGAACATTCTCCGTCACTTCAAGTTCATCTGAGCGAATCGCCCGGCCTACCGGCCGTAAAGTTTGTTTGCTGAACCGCTGCAATTCCTCTTCCCGTACTGGCACCCCGCGCGGTAAATTGTCAGTTCTGGCGGCCGCCCGGATAAACTGCTTCACCATCCGATCCTCCAAAGAATGAAAACTAATCACCACTAATCGTCCGCCCGGTCTTAATAAATCCACGCATTGCGGCAAAACCAGCGCCAATTCTTCAAGCTCCCGATTGAGATATATCCGTATCGCCTGGAAAGTACGTGTTGCCGGATGCCGTTTACTGTCCCGCTGCCGCGCGCGAACCACCGCAGCGACAATCCCGGCAAGTTGCAAGGTAGTGACAATAGGCTGTTGCGTTCTTGCCGCAAGAATCGCCCGTGCAATCTGCCTGGCAAATCGTTCCTCTCCATATTCTTTTATCACCCATTCCAACTCATTTTCCGACACCGTCGACAGCCATTCTGACGCGGTCTGCCCGCCACTGGTGTCCATGCGCATATCCAGTGGACCCGCCGACCGGAAGCTGAATCCGCGCGCAATATCTTCCAATTGGGGTGACGACACACCTAAATCGAGCAGCACACCGTCAATCCGCGTAATCTCCATGGCTTGAAGAATCTCCCGTACTCTGGAAAAACTGCCATGGCGAATACAAAATCGCTTGTCCGTAATCGCCTCGCCCGACAATACCGCCGCCGGATCTCTATCCAGCGCGATTAACCGGCCGCATTCACCCAATCCCGACAAAATCAATCGACTATGCCCACCGCGCCCGAAAGTTGCATCAACATAAATTCCATCCGGTTTCAGCGCCAATGCATCAACGGCTGCGTGCAACAACACCGGGATATGCATGTGTTTTATCCCATCAATTACAGCGAAAATCCTTCCAATTCAGGAGGCATACCGCCATCCTTGAATGACATTGCAATTTCAATTTGTAAATTCCACTGCGTTTCATCCCACAGCTCGAGTTTCGTACCCTGGCCAACCAAAACCACATCCTTGGACAGACCGGCAAACTGACGCAGGGGGGGCGATACCAAAATACGACCCGCAGCATCCATGTCGACATCGCAGGCATTACCCACCAGCAATCGCTGCAGGTTGCGAGTTACCGTATCAAAGCTGGAAAGATTATTGAGTTTTTGTTCTATCGGTTCCCAGGCTGGCTGGGGATAAATCAACAAACACTTTGAAGGATCAACAGTTACAATCAAATGTCCTGAGCAGGTAGACATCAGCTCGTTGCGGTATCTTGCGGGTATTGCAAGCCTACCTTTTGCATCCAGACTGAGCTGCGTGACGCCACGAAACATGTTGTCTCCTCATATAACGGGAAAATTCATCGAGACACACCAAATTTACCCACATTTTCCCACTGCTTCCCACTTTAATCAATAAATTCTCGATAGTCAAGCAAGAAATTGGGTTTTTATAGTTATGCGACAAAGACTTAAATGTGATGCCGGTTACAGCGGATCAGCCCATAAATTATTCAAATAAATAAGATAGATAGAAAAAACCTGCGGTGTATTTTAATTTTTGCTGCGATAATGAACTCCAATGGCATGCAGTACACGCAAAATGACGCATCTATTCCGATTAATTTTCCTATTTCATCACACCCATGACTCCCGAATACTGGACACAAGCCACGCAGGAATTGGCCGGCTGCGATCAAGTCATGCAGCAACTGATACAGCAATTTGAAAATGCCACGCTCACTTCGCGCGGCTGCGCTTTCACCACACTGGCGCGCTCCATCGTCGGCCAACAGATTTCCGTCAAAGCCGCCGAAAGCGTCTGGCAAAAAATCATCGGCGCCATTCCTGACATCACGCCGCACACGATCACCGCGCAAGAACCGGATTCATTACGCGCCTGTGGACTCTCCGCAAGAAAAATAACCTACCTGCAGGATTTGTCGCGGCACTTTATGGAAGGAAAATTGAATGAATCCGGCTGGGCTGGCATGGATGATGAAACCATCATCGCGCAATTGAGCAAAATAAAAGGCATTGGGCGTTGGACTGCCGAAATGTTTTTAATCTTTCACTTGCAACGTCCGGATGTACTGCCGCTCGATGACATCGGCCTGCAACGTGCAATCAGCCTGCACTACTTCGACAAACAAACCGTCGACAAAAAAATCATGCTCGAACTTTCCCGACCCTGGCAACCCTGGCGCTCGGTCGCGACATGGTATTTGTGGCGCAGTTTGGATCCACTGCCGGTGGAATATTAAGCCGCCGGTTTGATCAAACCCTTTACTCCGGGGCATGGAATATTCATTTCAGATAAGGGGCTTAACGCCACGGTATAACGCAATAGTGCCAGCAACGGTACGATAATGAACAATCGTTTCGACCGGGTGAAATCCGGCATCCGTCATAAAAACCGGCAATAAACCCAGCACGTTATCGTGTATCTCTTCAAACCAGCGCATGAACCCGGATATCAACCCCATACTGAAATCGTGTGGCCTACCGAAATCCGCCACATGCAATGCGCCGCCGGGTTTCAGCACGCGGAAAGCCTCCCGCAGCATATGTTGCTTGTCCTGCCGCACCAAATGATGCAACAGCAGACTGGCCACCACATGATCAACGCTTTGATCCGGATAAGGCAAACAGGTGGCTGTGCCCTGCTGCCACAGAATGTTTTGCCCGGCCTGAGCGGCTTTTCGTTGCGCAATGCGCAAGATTTCAGCATCGATATCCAATCCATGAACGGCAACATCCGGATGGGCCTGCTTGATCAGTAACGCAAGCGTTCCTGTACCGCACCCGACATCCAGCACGGTTTGGCCAGACTGAATATGTGCCCGCGCAATCAAGCCCGCATTGATCTCAGATTCTGGAAAAAGCCACCGCATCATGGGATCGTACCAGCGCGTCAGCCAGTGGTAATGCAAAGCTGGGATATAACTGGAGCGTTTCTTCATGGTAATAAATTTTCCATTTTGATTTTTTATCCTAAAAATTGAATAAAGGACAGCAGTTGCCACCTCTCAGCATACCCTGCCCCATACTAACAGAGACCTTTGCACGGTGTCATGAGCGGTACGAGAATAAGGCAAAAATTTGCGAAAAAGCGGAGTTTACACGGGGTAAATGAGCATTTTTCGCAAATTTTTAACGCAATTATCGTACCGCGTAGTAACCGTGCAAAGGTCTCTAACAATATTTGATTGAAAATCCATAGTAACAGTCAATTCGAAACTGATATGCTCCAATCCTCAACTCACCGTTTCAAATTCTTGGGTCTTGCAGCGTATCCATACAAGCATCAATGAACAATATAAAAAAGCCATTCCAAAAGTATGAGCGAGAAAAAAAGCCTTTCAGAGCGTGATATTTGTACCAAATACATTACCCCCGCCATTATCAGAGCCGGATGGGATTTGCACAGCCAGATCCGGGAGGAAGTCAGTTTTACCCAAGGGCGCATCATTGTGCGCGGCAAGTTGCATACGCGCGGAGAACAGAAGCGCGCCGACTATATTCTGTACTACAAATCCAATATCCCACTGGCCGTGATTGAGGCCAAGGAAAACCGTAGCAGCCTGGGGGCCGGTATGCAGCAAGCGCTAAATTATGCCGACACGCTGGGCGTACCTTTCGTGTTCAGCTCCAATGGTGATGGCTTTTTGATGCATGACCGTACCGGAATGACCAAGCGGATCGAGCAAGCGCTGACACTGGATGAATTTCCCTCGCCTGCGCAACTATGGCAGCAGTATTGCCAGTGGAAAGGATTGGAAACAATCCACGCGCGTCATACCGTTGAGATGTCGTACTTTGATGACGGCACCGGCCGTGTTCCGCGATATTATCAGGCCAATGCCATCAACAACACTGTGGAGGCAGTAGCGAAAGGCAGGCAACGCATCTTGTTGGTCATGGCCACCGGTACGGGCAAGACCTATACCGCGTTTCAGATCATCTGGCGGCTATGGAAATCCGGCACGAAGAAACGCATCCTGTTTCTCGCTGACCGCAATATTCTGGTCGATCAAACCAAGAATAACGATTTCAAACCATTCGGCGCGGCGATGACCAAGATCAGCAAACGCCAGATCGATAAAAGCTATGAAATTTACCTGTCGCTTTATCAAGCTGTGACCGGCAACGAAGAAGAACAAAACATCTACAAGCAATTCTCGCCGGATTTTTTCGACCTGATTGTGATTGACGAGTGCCATCGCGGCAGCGCCGCGGAAGATTCCGCCTGGCGCGAGATTTTAGACTACTTTTCCTCCGCCACACATATCGGTTTAACCGCCACACCTAAAGAAACACGCGATGTTTCCAGCATTCATTACTTTGGCGATCCGGTATACAGCTACACCTTAAAGCAAGGTATTGAAGATGGTTTCCTGGCACCCTACAAAGTGGTGCGCATCGATATCGACAAAGATCTGCAAGGCTGGCGGCCAAGCAAAGGTCAGACCGACAAATATGGCGAAATGATTGAAGACCGCATCTACAACTTGAACGACATGGATCGCACACTGGTGCTGGAACAGCGCACCGAACTGGTGGCACGTAAAATTACCGAATTTCTGACGGCCACCGATCCTTACGCCAAGACCATCGTATTCTGTGACGACATCGACCACGCCGAGCGCATGCGGCAAACGTTGGTAAATTTAAATCCTGAGCGAATCAAGGAAAACCGCAAATACGTAATGCGCATTACCGGCGATGATATCGAAGGCAAGGCCGAATTGGACAATTTTATCAACCCAGAAGAGCGTTATCCGGTGATCGCCACGACTTCCAAACTGATGACCACCGGCGTCGATGCGCAAACCTGCAAATTGGTGGTGCTGGATCAGCACATCAGATCGATGACCGAATTCAAGCAAATCATCGGGCGCGGCACCCGCATCAACGAAGATTACGGCAAGTTCTGGTTCACCATCATGGACTTCAAGAAAGCAACGGAGCTATTTGCAGACAAGGATTTCGATGGCGACCCCGTGATGATCTACGAACCAAAAAGCAATGAATCGCCCGTACCACCGGATGAAGAACTCGGAATTAATCTCGATGAAAACGGCAATCCACTTCTCCCCTTAGAAAAAGAGGGAACCGAGGCGGGATCTGAAGAATCCACCCCCAAGCGGATAAAATATGTCATGGGCGACGTCACCGTGCATGTCATCGCCGAACGTGTGCAGTATTACGGCCCGGAAGGCAAACTGATCACCGAATCGCTGAAGGATTACACGCGTCAGACGGTGCGGCGTGATTTTGCTTCGCTGGACGAATTTCTGCAGCGCTGGAGTCAGGCCGAACGCAAGGCGACCATTCTGCAGGAACTGCAACAACACGGTATATTGCTCGAACCGCTGGCCGATGAGGTTGGCAAGGATTTTGACGCATTCGATCTGATCTGCCATGTCGCTTTTGATCAGCCGCCGCTGACCCGGCGCGAACGCGCCGAGAATGTGAAAAAACGAAACTACTTTACCAAGTACAGCGAAAAAGCACGCCTGGTGCTGGAAAATCTACTGGAAAAATACGCCGATACCGGCATTGAAAACATCGAGGACATCAAAGTGCTGACACTCGATCCGTTCAAAGACATGGGCACAGCCAGCGAACTGGTGTCGGTCTTTGGCGGCAAAACCGCCTACTTGAAAGCATTGCACGAGCTGGAAGACAATCTCTACGCCTGATTAACCCGACCTGAAATAAATTAAACCGATGAGCATTTCCTCCACCATAAAATCCATTCAGGACATCATGCGCAAGGATGTCGGCGTGGATGGGGACGCGCAGCGCCTGAGCCAGTTGGTTTGGATGCTGTTCCTGAAAATTTTTGACGACCGCGAAAATGAATGGGAATTACTGCAAGACAACTACCAATCGCCATTGCCGCAACCATACCGCTGGCGTAACTGGGCGACCAATGCCGAAGGTATGACCGGCGATGCGCTCAAGCAATTTCTCGATAACGATTTGTTTCCCGCCTTGCAGCAACTGCAAGCCAAAGGCAGCGACCCGCGCGCCTATGTGATCCGCTCGGTGTTTGAAGATGCCTACAACTACATGAAATCCGGCCAGTTGATCCGGCAGGTGATCAACAAGATTCAGGAAGGCGTCGATTTCAACAAAGCGCAGGAACGTCATTTGTTCGGCGACATGTACGAACAATTGCTGCGCGATTTACAGGCCGCCGGTAATGCCGGTGAGTTTTATACCCCGCGTGCCGTGACAGAATTCATGGTGCGCAGGATCAATCCGCGCCTCGGCGAGAAAATCATGGATCCGGCCTGCGGCACGGGCGGTTTTCTGGCCTGTGCCATCGAGCACATGCGCAAGCACGATGTGAAAACGGTGGATGATGAAACGCAACTCCAGGCCAGCATCTTCGGCATCGAAAAAAAGCCGTTGCCGCATTTGCTGTGCACCACCAATATGATCCTGCACGGCATCGATGACCGATCACCATCCGCCACGATAACTCGCTGAGTCGCCCGCTCATCAGTTGGACACCGAAAGAACGCGTCGATGTGGTCGTCACCAATCCGCCATTTGGCGGCATGGAGGAAGACGGCATCGAAACCAATTTCCCGACAGCATTCCGCACCCGTGAAACCGCCGATCTGTTTTTAGTGCTGATCATGCAACTGCTCAAACCCGGTGGCCGCGCCGCACTGGTTCTGCCCGATGGTTTCCTGTTCGGCGAAGGCATCAAAACGCGCATCAAGGAAAAGCTGCTGCAGGATTGCAACCTGCACACCATCGTGCGCCTGCCCAACGGCGTGTTCAGCCCATACACCGGCATCAAAACCAACCTGCTGTTTTTCACCAAAGGCACACCCACCCGGCATATCTGGTTTTACGAGCACCCGTACCCGCCTGGCGTAAAAAGTTACAACAAAACCAAACCGATGAAAATCGAAGAATTCGATGCCGAAGCGGCCTGGTGGGGCAAGGAAGAAGACGGTTTCAAACATCGCGTGGAAAATGAATACGCCTGGAGAATCGATCTGACGGACATCCAGGCGCGCAACTACAACCTCGACTGCAAAAACCCGCATATCGGCGAACAGGAAATCCTCGATCCCGAAGTGCTGCTGACACAATACAACGACATACAAAAGGACATCGCTGCACTGCGCGGGCAGTTGAAAGATATACTTGAAGAAGCGCTTGGCAGATCCCGTTGATCGTTATTTATAGAAAGATTATCTAAGGTTACTATGGTTTACTATTAGTTACAAATTATCTGATATACTTTTCTATAAATACAGATAGCCTTAAAAAACAAAAGAAATTTGAGCAATGGATGAAATACGCAATCCTTTTTCGCCGGGCGCAGGCACTCCGCCACCCGAACTCGCAGGTCGTAGCGCCTTAATTGACAGAATCAAACTACTGCTGGCGCGCGTCCGCGAGGGTCGTCCGGAAAAAAGCGCCTTGCTGGTGGGCTTGCGCGGCGTAGGTAAAACCGTGCTGCTTAATGAGCTGGAAAACCTGGCGGAGCAGGTCGGCTACAAAACTATTTTGGTGGAAGCGCATGAAAGCAAGTCACTCACAGCCTTACTGGCACCGTCGTTACGCAAGCTGTTATTGTCCCTGGATCGCATGGAAAATGTCAGTAACAAGGTGCGGCGCGGTTTGCGCGTGCTGAAAGGCTTTGTCAACGGCGTAAAAATAACGCTGGGTGATCTCGAAATCGGTCTGGATATAGAAGCGGAAGCAGGAACTGCCGATAGCGGGGATTTGGAAGCCGATCTGCCCGAGTTATTCATCGCTGTGGCAGAGGCTGCGCAGGACAGAAAAATCCCGGTCGCCATCTTGCTCGACGAAATTCAGTATTTGTCCGCCAAGGAACTGAGTGCCCTGATCATGGCCATGCACAAAATGGCGCAAAAACGCTTGCCACTGGTGCTGATCGGTGCCGGCTTGCCGGTATTGGCCGGACTGGCGGGGGACTCCAAATCCTACGCCGAGCGACTATTTGATTTTCCCGAAGTGGGCCCCTTAGCGCCGGAGGATGCACGCCAAGCCTTACGAGAACCAGCGCAGAAAGAGGGGGCCGATTTCACCGACGCAGCGCTGGATGAAATCATCCGTCTGACTCAAGGCTACCCCTATTTTCTGCAAGAATGGGGCTACCAGTCTTGGAATTATGCGCCGCAATCGGCCGGTACAATTAGCTGATGTAGAACGCGCCACACCCCGGATCATCGAGCGTCTCGACGCCAATTTTTTCCGTGTGCGCTTTGATCGGCTGACCCCGCGTGAAAAAGACTATCTGCGCGCTTTGGCTGAGCTGGGCGCAGAACCGCAACGCTCCGGCGATGTCGCCGCCGTCTTGGGCGTCAAGGTACAAACCGTAGCCCCCCTGCGCGACAGCTTGATGAAAAAAGGCATGATTTACAGCCCGGCACACGGCGACACCGCATTTACCGTCCCTTTGTTCGATACCTTCATGAAACGCGCCATGCCGCAATTACCGGCCAAGGGCGGCAAAGCATGAACGCCATACCATCATTGTTGACCGATCACCTCGACATCTGGACCAGCGCCGAAACGGAAAAGAAATCAGGCCGAGGTCGCACAGGTGGCAATGGGGTGAACGTATACGGCATCCAAAAACTACGCGAACTAATTCTGGAACTGGCGGTGCGCGGCAAATTGGTGCCGCAAGATCCGAATGATGAACCGGCTGGCGAATTGTTGAAGCGCATACAGGCGGAAAAAGCCAAGTTGGTGGCTGAGGGGAAAATCAAGAAAGACAAACCGTTGCCGCCGATTTCGGATGAGGAAAAGCTGTTTGAATTGCCACAGGAGTGGGAGTGGACAACATTAGCATCGATATCTTTAATTAATCCGAGAAATAATGCGGAAGATAATTCCTCTACTTCATTTGTATCAATGGCAATGATTGGCGCGAAGTTTAATTCCTCCCACGAACAAGAGACTCGTTTTTGGAAAGAAATAAAGCAAGGATTTACGCATTTTGCAGAAGGCGACATTGGAGTTGCCAAAATAACTCCATGCTTTGAAAATAGTAAGGCATGTATATTTTCTGGTTTGTTGAACGGAATTGGTGCAGGTACAACTGAGTTGCATATTGTCAGGGTAATCAATAAGACTCTTGCCCCACGTTATGTCTTAGCTTATTTAAAGTCTCCAAAGTTTTTACTAATGGGTGAGACAAAAATGACTGGCACTGCTGGACAAAAGAGATTGCCAAAAGAATTTGTGGAATCGAATCCTTTTCCACTTCCTCCTGTCGCCGAGCAACACCGCATCGTCGCCAAAGTCGATGAGCTGATGGCGCTGTGTGATCAATTGGAAACGCAGCACATCAACGCCACCGAAGCTCACGAAAAACTGGTAAACCACCTGCTAGGCATACTGACCCAATCGCAAAGTGCGGGTGATTTCAACGCCAACTGGCAACGTATCGCTGCGCATTTCCACACGTTGTTCACCACCGAAGCCAGCATCGACGCACTCAAACAAACCCTGCTGCAACTGACGGTGATGGGCAAACTCGTGCCGCAAGACCCGAACGATGAACCGGCCAGTGAATTGCTCAAGCGCATACAGGCGGAAAAAGCCAGGTTGGTGGCTGAGGGGAAGATCAAAAAAGATAGACCAATGCCACCGATAACGAATGAGGAAAAACCGTTTGAATTGCCGCAGGGGTGGGAGTGGGTGAGATTGGATGAATTAGGCGTAACCCAGACAGGAACCACTCCACCAAGTAAAGATCGTGAAAACTTCGGGTGCCATATTCCTTTCATTGGCCCTGGTGATATTAAGAATGGAGAAATCGATTACTCAGGAGAAGGTCTATCTGAAATTGGTCTTTCAAAAGGGCGCTTAATCGGGAAGGACTCGGTGTTAATGGTTTGCATAGGTGGAAGCATAGGTAAGCACGCTGTCAACGATAGAGATGTCACATGTAATCAGCAGATAAATACGTTGACACCATATCTCCCTGTTTCAGTAAAATATGTTTATTGGGCAATGAGCACCATATCCTTCCAAGGAGCAGTGATCGGACAATCGGGTGGTTCGGCAACGCCAATAATCAACAAACAAAAGTGGTCATCGATTCCTATCCCTCTCCCCACATTCGCCGAACAACACCGCATCGTAGCCAAAATCGACGAACTCATGACTCTCTGCGACCAACTCAAATCCGCGATCGCCCAAGCCAGCCAATTGCAGAAAAAACTGGCGGATGGGGTGGTTGAGCAGGCGATAGCTTCCTGAAAGAAGGTATGCGCAGCACTCAACTTGCCCTATTCACCCTCGCCAGCGGTCGATCCGGCACGAGTTATCTGGCCGATTTCTTCACCAAGAACATCACACACTGCTACAGCACGCACGAGCCTTATTTCACGTTTGGTAATCCCACGTTGTTCGGCAAGCCCATCGCATGGAACACGCAACATAACGACCAAGCGTTACTGCCGGTGCTGCAGCGCAAATACCGTTTTATCGCCAGCCGTAAGCAGCCTTTTTATTTTGAGTCCAATCATGCTTTCCTGAAGGCGTTTAATCGCCATGCCGGAACACTGCTGAACAATCCGGGGTTTATCCATCTGGTGCGCCATCCGCTGCGGGTGGCGAAAAGCGAATATGTGCGCGAGCGGATGATACGTCAGCTGCATGTTCCGTTTGCCGATTATGCGGACGATAGCGGCAAGCGCTTGTTCCGCTGGGCATTGACCGGGCAGGAGGAGGTGTTCCGACACTCTCCGTCATCGCTCAGCCGCTTTCAGTTTTATCTGCTGCAATGGCTGGAAATTGAGTGCCGCGCCATGCAATTGATTCAAGACCATCACTGGCAAGACCGGGTGTATTTTATCGATGTCGACGTGGATCTGAAGCGGGAAGCGGTGTTAAAAGATATGATCCGATTTTTTGATTTGCCGCATCAGCCCGTCTTTAACTTGGACCTGCGCCGCAACCCAACCCCGTTTATCGGCCCAACCCTTCTCACGCAACAGGATACACAGGAATTCCAGACCATTGCGCGCAATTTGCCCGAACGTTACAAAATGCTGCTACAGAGTCAACCTTATCGCGATTGTAGCTGGTTCACCGAAGTGAACCAGCTCATGAGAGATGGCAACTGAGTATTACGCGAGTGGTTCAGTGTGAAATTTTCTGAACCACTGCTAACAATAATTCTAATTTCCCTTGTTTGTTTTAGATCCTGCAAACGTATCATTTAAAATGGGTGAGGAAGTTAATTCCCAATTCATTGAATTGCCGCGTTGTTCAAGCACGACAGTAAGCACCTGATTGTTATATTGAACGCAAGGTATAGTCAACAGACTACCATTGACGGTAGCCATACATATCGAATTAGCTGCGATACAACTTGAAACATCCCTGAAAATAACACCACCGGGAACGTCTGTGCTGGTCGTAGTAATAATCGCGGTGCCGTTGTTGACGGTTATATCGGTGGCTAAAATACCTTCTCCGAGCCCCAGATCAAGAGAAGACTGACCACTGAAACAGAGATTAGGACTGGTGGTGCTATCAGCATTAAGAATGCTGGCGATTAATTGAGGAGAACCTGACGCTGGATTGTCAAGAATAAAGACCGTATCGCCTACGGTAGCAACATTTTCAGCGAATGCCGACTGTATTCCAGAAACAACCAAGGATAGCGCACAGGCAATTGATAATGCAAATTTATTCATCATCTTCTCCAGATATAAAAGAAGATTTATTTTACACGAAAATATATATACTTCTGTGAATGTTAAAAATCAAATAATAGTTCAGGAAATTTCAAACTGAACCGCAACCCGTATGGCAGCCACATTGCGGGCGCAGAAGGGGTAATTGCCAAAGGGAAAAATCCAGTCGTGAAACTGGTGCCTGTGGCATCGACGCCGCATCAACGGCAATTTGACACCGGGACAAGGCCCGATTACCGAAAAGCTTTCTATCAGTTAAATATACAGCCCGGCAGCACATATTCTTGCTACCGGACTGTCAAAGCCATGGCTTCCTGGACTATTCCTTTAAAAGCCAGATATTCTGGCTAAAGGAGCCAAAAAAGAATGATTGATCAAAACCACCCATAATTACCATCGCTTGGCATGCATTACAGACGGTTCCTGTCGCCGTATACAACATAGGTCCGGAAATAGCTTCTTTCCAGACACTACCGTTAAAGTATTCACCCGTTGTGTTCTGGTCTGAACCAAATAAAACGTGATCTTTACCTTTGAAAAAGGCATGAGCGGAGCCTGCCCGGGAACGGTTCAGACTAGATACGAACTGCCAAGTATCGGATACTGTATCGTAAATCTCGGCAATGTTCTGTTCACAACCAAAAAATGAACAGGCAAAGCCGCCAGCAACCATCACTGTACTACTACCGGGTGCCGAGGTTGCAGCGGCATAAGCAGTGGGCGTTCCTTTTGCAGCGCCAGATGACCATTGATTACTTGCAGGATCATAGATATAAGTTGTATTTGTCGTTCCAAAAAAAACATCAAGACCGCCAAAAACGTAAAGCTTACCATTTATGGCTGCAACTGCAGATTGCATCAGCGGTTGAGGCAGTGAAGCACCCGCTTGCCAAGTTTTACTGACGGTATCGAATATTTGCAGACTATTGGAAATAATCCCCAAAGACGGATTATACCCTCCGACAACATAAACCTTGGAAGCAATGGCTGCAGAACCTGTATTGCTCAGAGGTATTGGCATAGACCATTGAGAATTTATCGCTGAAGTAAACGTGGACAGATTGACCGATTCGACAATACCGGTAATGCCCCAAGGCGCCTCTCCACCCATAATCCAGTACTTACCACCCACGCGGGCACCACTTGTCCAAGCACGCGGTATTATTGTTTGTCCAACCAGGCTCGGTTTGAACGATACACCAAAGCAGGCACCACTATTGCTAATGTTGTTATCCGCCCTGATTACTTTCAACGCCCCAGTACCCAGGCTGTTTAGACCTAACTTAGCGCTGATGGTTGTATTCGACCAATTCAATACAGTCAGAGGTGTGCCATTAAAATTAACGCTGCCTGGAGTCGCGCCGAAATTATGACCTGTTATGGTTATCGTATCACCCGGCGCAGCTGAGGGTGGCGAAGTACCCCAGATTGTGGGCTCATTAATGGCCTCTGGCTTTAGGGCTTTAGACAAGTTGGCTCGACCCTGGCTTACGCTGCGTCTGCTCACGGAAGCTGGATGATCGACGCTATTCATAAGCGCACTTTTAACGGATCTCCAATTTTTAGTGGGATTTTGGGACCAAATCACAGCTGCCATACCGCTAATATGCGGCGTTGCCATTGACGTTCCCGAAAGGTAATTATAATTGTTATCAGGCATCGTGCTCAGAATGTCTTCACCCGGTGCAAACACATCCACACTACTACAACCGTAATTTGAGAAAAAAGCCGGATCATCGTTCGAATTGGAAGCTCCCACCGAAATAACATTATCCACCTTATAACCTGCAGGGTAGACAGTGACATTATCGGTATTCATTCCGTCATTGCCGGCAGCGGCAATAAATAGCACCCCTAAACCTTTAGCCAGTGTAATGGTATCGAAAAGAGCCTGTGAATACTCACCGCCGCCCCAACTATTGCTCAGAATCATGCGGGGATAGTTATTATTTATTTTAGTAACCAATGCATAGTTAATAACTTCAATTGCACCCGATACGAAACCAAAACCATCCGAACATAAAAACTTGAGAGCCATAATATTGGTTTTCCAGGCCACTCCCGTCACGCCGATTCCATTATTGCCCCTAGCACCGATGGTTCCACTGACGTGGGTACCGTGAAAATGATCATCCATAGGATCAGCATCACCATTGCAGGTATCTATCCCGTGGACATCATCGACCCAGCCATTTCCGTCATCGTCAATACCGTTTCCAGGAATTTCCTTTGGGTTTATCCACATATTGGGAATTAAATCCGCATGCGTATAATCTATCCCGGTATCAACTACGCCTATAATGACTTTACTGGCATCTGTCCTGGTATTCCAGGCTTCCACCGCATCAATATCTGCATCGGGTATACCGAATGCCTGACCAGTATTGTTTAATCCCCACAAATCAGAGAAGTTGGGGTCATTGGGCGTCACAATTGCATGGACCTTGTAATCTGGTTCGGCATATTGCACATTATTATTGCGATATAGCATTTCAATTGCTTTACCAACCGCCAACGGTGTTTGAACAACATGTACACCCATATTGGCAAAGCTTTTTATAACTTTGCCTTGAACACTATTGAGCGCCGACAATTCACCTTGACTCAAATTTCCAGCATCATCGGCCGATACTTGGGAATTGTTGGCATTGATAGTCGTCTGGCTCTTGAATTTAACAAGAATTCTGTGCTCAGCAAATTCGATATTGCTTTTTGCAGGAGCACCTGATGACTGATTGATGGTCTGCGCCGTGAAATTAGGCACCTTGTTTTGCGATGGCAGCGATATACTTTGAGCATAAGCCCAAGTAGGGATGCTACCCGCCAATGTGATAAAAGTAAGCATTTTTGCCAGATTCATAAACTCCCCCTCGAAGAATAGCATTAGTGCAAATAAGTCATTCAACTTGAATGACCTACAAAAAATTAACAGAAGATATAAAAGCTTTTTACCACCGACAAGTATTTGATGTCTTGATCGTTTCTCCCTTTTCGTAGTTAATAAAATTAAGCTAGATATATTCCACTGCTGCTAATTTTTGTTTAGTGAAGTAAATAAAGGCATTGACCATAAAATAAGCTTATCCTTAACAATCAGTTTGTTATAAATCAATTAACCCATCACAACTGTAAATTTCATAACTTCATGTATTTATGAACTATCTGCTTTTTGGATTAAAATGTGAAAACCACCTTAGTTAAATAAAATGATTTGATATTGACATCATTAATGCTGCGTCTCTATAGAACGTATCAGCAGTGCTTCGTGAGACTTTGTATAATTATTGATGAGAGCTAAAAGCTGAAAACGCATAGAGAATCCTCGAAAATTATTCCCATTGATTTATAGTAAATATGAAAACACGTTTTCTTATGGCTGAACTGTGACTTTTCTCACATAGTTAATCAAATAGTGTTATTTATCAAGTTATAGCGAATAACATTTAAACAAAAATGTGAGTACTGTTGCAAAAAAGTTGTTTTATTTGATTTGGGATAGGATCTGACTGAGTGGACTGACAAGTCATCAGTTGAAATAGCGATTTGACTGCGAATTATTTGCTTCTACGCACTCTCACGCCGCAATGGTATCTCCTTCACCAGCGCATACGCCGCGGGAAAAATAATCAGCGTCAGAATCGTCGCGGAAACCATGCCACCGACCATCGGCGCGGCAACGCGACGCATGATTTCGGAGCCGGTGCCGGTGCTGAGCATGACCGGCAGCAAGCCGATGACGCTGCCGGCGATGGTCATCATGACCGGACGGATACGGTAAACCGCACCTTGCACCACGGCGTCGTACAAATCGGTTAAGCTGACCTGCTCGGCCATCGCTTTGCGTTGCCGCACGATGGTAGTAAACGATTGATCGATGAAGGTCAACATCACCATGCCGGATTCCGCGGCGATGCCGATCAGGCCGATGAAGCCGACCACTGCGGCGATGCTCAGGTTGTAATCAAGCCAGTACATCAGCCAGATGCCGCCGACCAACGAAAACGGTATCGACAGCATGACAATCAGCGTTTCGATCATGCGGCCGAAATTCAGGTACACCAGCAGGAACACCATCAAAACAGTCAATGGAATCACGATTTTCAGTTTTTCGGTGGCGCGCTGCATGTACTCGAATTGCCCGCTCCAGGTGGCATAGTATCCGGGCGGGAATTGCACTTGCGCTTGCACCGCTTGTTGCGCATCGGCTATGTAACCACCGATGTCGCGGTCGCGGATGTCAATGAAGATATAGGCTGACAGCAGCGCGTTTTCGGTGCGGATACTCGGCGCTCCCTTCATCAGCTTGACCTGCGCCAGTTGACCGAGTGGAATCATGGTGCCGCCCAACGCGGGCACCAGCACTTGCGTGGCGATGGCCTGCGGGTCGCTGCGCAGTTCGCGCGGGTAGCGGATCGCCACATCGAAGCGCTCGCGGCCTTCCACCGTGGTGGTGATCACTTCCCCACCCAACGCCACCGAAATGACTTCGAGCAGATCACCCACCGCCAAGCCATAGCGCGCCAACGCCAGCCGATCCGGTTCAATGTCCAGATAATATCCACCGGTGATGCGCTCGGCATACGCACTGGTCGTGCCGGGAACGGTTTTTACCACCGCCTCGATTTGTTTCGCGATGGTTTCGATTTCAGTCAAATTATTGCCGAACACCTTGATGCCGACCGGCGTGCGGATACCGGTGGCAAGCATGTCGATACGATTTTTGATCGGCATGGTCCAGGCGTTCGCGACACCGGGGATTTGCAACGCCTGATCGAGCTCGGCAATCAAAGTATCGATGGTCATGCCGGGGCGCCATTCATGCTCGGGCTTCAGATTGATGATGGTCTCAGTCATTTCCAGCGGTGCCGGATCGGTCGCGGTATCGGCGCGTCCCGCTTTGCCGAATACCGAGGCCACTTCTGGAAAGCTCATGATAATTTTGTTCTGCGTCTGCATTGTTTCCGCCACTTTGGTCACCGAAATCCCCGGCAACGTGACGGGCATATACAGCAGTGTACCTTCGTTTAAGGTCGGCATGAATTCGGTACCCAGCCGCATGGCGGGATAAAGCGTCACCGCCAGCACGCCCAATGCAACTACTATTATGGATTTCTTCCACTGCATCACCCTAGCGACAATCGGCTGATAGCCACGAATCAACAGACGGCCCAGCAGGTTGTCTTGCTCACGTGGGATACGGCCGCGGATCAACAAAAGAATCAACACCGGAACCAGCGTAATCGACAGGATGGCTGCGCCGGCCATGGCAAAGGTTTTGGTATACGCGAGCGGCTGAAACATGCGCCCTTCCTGCGCTTCCAGCGCGAATACCGGCAGAAACGATACCGTGATGATCAGCAGACTGAAAAACAACGATGGCCCGACTTCCTGGCATGCGGCGATTACCGCATTCGTGCGCGATTCCCCCGGCTTCTGCCGGGCCAGATGCTTATGCGCGTTTTCCACCATCACAATGGCGGCATCAGTCATTTCCGCAATCGCCAACGCAATACCGGCCAGGCTCATGATGTTGGAATTGATGCCGAGCTGCGCCATGGCGATGAAGGCAATCAGCACGCCGATGGGCAGCATGATAATTGCCACCAGCGCGCTACGTACGTGCATCAGAAATACCGCGCAAACCAATGCCACAATGATGATCTGCTCGATGAACACTTCTCTCAGCGTTGCAATGGCGCGGTGAATCAGCTCGGAACGGTTATATACCGACTGGACCGAAACATCCGGTGGCAGCCCGGATTTGATCTGGTCAATTTTTGCTTCGAGATCGTGAATGACATCCAGTGCATTCTCGCCATAACGCGCCACTGCGATGCCGGAAACCGCCTCCCCTTCGCCGTTCAGCTCAGTGATGCCGCGGCGTTCGCCGGGCACTAGTTCCACGCGGGCAATATCCCGCAGCAACACGGGCATGCCGATATGCGCCCGCACCACCAGGTTCTCCAGATCGCTGATGCTCTTCAGATAACCCCGGCCACGCACCATGTACTCGGTTTCTGCCAGTTCAATCACACGCCCGCCGACATCGCGATTACTGGCGGCGATCACTTCGGTGATGCGTTTCAATGGAATGTCATACGCTTGCAAGCGGCGGGGATCAACGGTGATCTGATAGGTTTTGACAAAACCGCCTATACTGGCAATTTCGGATATGCCGTGCGTGGTGGTCAATTGATAGCGCAGAAACCAATCCTGAATGGTGCGCAATTCATCCAGTGTGCGGTCTTTGGCGGTTACGACATACTGATAAATCCAGCCGACGCCGGTAGCATCCGGGCCCAGCGCAGGCCGCACATCCTGCGGCAGTTGATTGGCCGCAAAACTCAAATACTCCAGTACGCGCGATCGCGCCCAGTAAATATCGGTGCCATCTTCAAAAATGACATAAATGAACGAAACCCCGAATGCCGATTGACCGCGCACCACTTTTGCCCGCGGCACCGCCAACATGGCGGTGGTGAGCGGGTAGGTGACCTGATCCTCGACTACTTGCGGCGCCTGGCCGGGATATTCGGTATAAATGATGACTTGCACATCGGACAGATCGGGAATCGCATCAACCGGCATTTTCCATAGCGCGTAAATACCCCAGCCGATGATAAATACGGTACTCAGCAATACCAGGAAAACATTGCGGATCGACCATTCAATCGCATGTTTGAGCATGTCAATCTCTCCTAGTGATCGTGAAACGTATCGGCTGGCTGAATGCGCACGATGACAAATTCACCCGCCGATTCTTCAGCGATTTCAAAAATGACTTTTTGACCCGGTTTGAATGCTTGCAGTAACTGCGGTTCTTGAACGCGAAAATCCATCACCATGGCAGGCCACTTCAGGCTGGCTATCGGGCCATGTGCAAGCGTGACGGTCGCATGGGCGAAATCAATCGCCTCAATGCTACCTTCACCGCGATATTGTACTGGGGAAGCAGATAATACCGCCGAGCTGGGTGCGATTTCCTGCTCGCCTGATACCGGATAATACGTCGTGTGGCCAAAACTGCTGAGCGCGCTTTTAAAGTTGCTTTCCGCATCGATCAGGAAATTGGCCTTGACCACCACGGCCTCGCCAGCCCTGAGTCCGCCCAACACCTCGGCATAGCCATCGGCATGCATGCCCAGCTTGACCGTGCGCGGCTCATAGCGCCCAGTACCCAGAGCCACCAGGACCACGCGGCGAGTTCCGGTATCCAGCACGGCTGAATCCGGTACGGTCAACACTTTATCCTTGCGGTGAAACGATGCAAATTCGGCACGTGCATACATGGCAGGCTTCAATAGGCCATCGGGATTGGCCAGCACGATGCGCACGATGGCGGTGCGCGTCTCCGGCGTCACCACCGGATTAATAAAAGCCACTTCACCGTTGAAAATTTTATCCGGGTACGCATCCACGCGCAGGGTCACCGGTTGACCGGAATGAATCATGCCCAGATCCTGTTCGAATACATCGGCCAGCATCCACACGCTCGACAAATCGGCGATTTGATACAGCGTTTCTCCCGGCATGAAACGTTGCCCTTCAATGACTTTCTTTTCCAGCACCACGCCATCAGCTTTAGAACGCAGCGTCAGGTACTGGCGAACTTCACCGGTTTGCTGCAAATGCCGCACTTCACTTTCCGCGACATCCCAGTTGCGCAGTTTTTGTAATGCGCTGGCAACCAGCCGTTGCATCGCGGCGCGCACATCCGGGTCGCCGTCAGCAACGGATTGCAAGCCGCGCACGGCGATCAGATATTCCTGTTGCGCGGCAATCAGATCAGGGCTATAGACCTCCATCAGCGCATCGCCTTTTCTGACCGCCTGTCCCGTGGTATTTACATACAACCGTTGTATCCACCCTTCAAACTTGGTCACTACAGTATATTGCTTGCGTTCATCCATTTGCACTGTTGCCACGGCACGCACGGTACGTATCAGTTCACGTAATTCCGCCGTTTCGGTACGCACGCCGAGTTTTTGCACTTTTTCGGTGCTGATGGCCACAATGCGCTGATCCGATGGCGCTTCATCACCATCGTAAACCGGTAGATAATCCATTCCCATCGGATCTTTTTTAGGCACCGGAGAAGTGTCTGGCAATCCCATTGGATTGCGGTAATACAGGATCTTGCGTTCTCCGTGGGTTATTGCTGTTGCTGTCGTTGCTACGGCTGTTTGCGATTGCATATAGCCCCACCAGTAGCCTGCAGCCAGCGTGACTATCAACGCGATTCCGGCCAAAGCCGGCTTAATCATGGATGACATGGAAGCTCCCGGATGATTATCAGTGCACATGTTTGCCCACCAGCCAATCAATCTCCGCCAGCGCCTTGTTGTAATTGGCGATCGCGGTGATGCGATTGGTCTCAAGATCAAATACTGTCATTTGATTATCCAGCAGCGTCAGAAAATCAACCCGGCCCACCTGATATGCGGCTAATGCGGATTCCACCGTCAATCGCGCTTGCGGCAGAATGGTGGTTTGATAAAGTTTGATTGATTTCAGGCTTTGTTCGGCCATGGCAATTTGCTGCCGCAGCCTTGCTGTCACCTCGTTACGTTGGGCCTGATACAGACTGGCTGCCTGGTCGCGTAGCGCTTGCGATTCCAAGATACGCGGCTCGATCTTACTGCCGCGCCACACCGGCAGATTGACCGCCACGGTCATACTGACCATGTCATCGCGCCGAGTACCGTCCAGCATATGGTCACGCTGACCATACGATAAACGCACATCGAAATCCGGATAGGATGCGCGGCGTGCCAAATCAATGGATTTCTCGCTACGCGCAATCAAGCTTTGCAATGCCAACAGTTGCGGGCGCTGTAGCATGGCCTCCTGTTGTAGCATCTCCATACTCAAGGGAGTTTCCTGAAGGTGCAGTAACGCCAGAACCAAAGCCTCGGTTTGAGTGCTGCGTCCCAATGCGCGCATCAGTTCCGCCTCAAACACAGGCTGCTCGCGTTCCAGCTCCAGCAATCTATCCAGCATTCTTGAAACCTGTGTCTGCGCTTTCAGCACATCCGCCTGACTGCCTTGCCCTACTTGATAACGTTCTTCAGCAATGCGCAGGAAATTTTCCAGTGTCTGCCGGTTTTTCTCAACCAACTGAAATATCTCACGCGTAAGGCCTAGATCAAAATAAGCTGTCTTCAGATTGTGGATCACCCGGTTAACTGTTTCCTGATAACCATATTCAATCGCTTGCGCATCCTTGCTGGCAACTTCCTTGCGTAAACCGCGTTTGCCAGGAAAAGGCAAGCGCTGAGACAGACCGATCATTTTCATCGTCATATCTTCACGGTTAAAAGGGGATGACGCCAACGGCGCATTAATCACACCCGCTTCGAGCATAGGATCATCCAACGCCTCGGCCGGTGCAATTCTTTGTTGTGCTGCAATGCGCTCCTGTTGTGCCGCCTGAATTTCCGGATTGTTTTCCAGCGCTTCCCTGATCAATCCGGGTAATAATGGGGTATTGCCCAATTGCGATACGGTTGAGAGCTCTGGTGTAGTAGCCGAGTGCGTGAACACGGGGGATCCGACTTTGCTGGCTTCCCCCTGTGCCTGCGCATGAACTGTGATCGTAGTTGCAACCCATGCAATGACAACTATGCCAGCGCGATTCACCGTAGCCTCCCGATGAAGTTTTGTTGTTTCCGATACGTTCTAATAATGAATAAAATGAGCATGTTAACCTCCCGACAGGTGATCTCGTCCGCTCTAATGAGAATGAGCAGATACCAAGGATTCTGCGATCTTGCACTTCCTGCGCTAAACAAGCCGCCGCGCGGAATTTTTTGCGAAGAATCGCTGTTTTGCCTAAGCCACCGGCAAAATTACAGGGAGGCAGAGAGAGGGGGATGTTGCGGCTGCTCCGGAACAAACGACGTGAATCCGGAATTCGATGAAATAACAGCAGAAGTGATTTTGAGAAGCTGTGGCGCTATGTAGCCGGACAAAATCGGCGTACTGCTATAAGCATTGCATGACGTATCATCGCAGGACAAACCGGCCAATACATGGTCAGCCGTGTCATCAGTCGCTTGTTTATGACAGCCGTCATGATGATGCTTGTCGATGGTAATTGTCGGTTGGCCAACAGGACTGTGAAAATTTTTCTCTTGCGCGCACACAGACAAAACAGCCGCTGCGGCGCCTTGCAGGGGCAGCCACAGCATAAAAAAAACCAGTAGCCATGTGCAGTTATATGGTTTCATACTTTTTATTATAAACAATTTCTGGATTTGACAAATAAAATCCGCACGATCTTCGATTCATCAACCCGGCTGACTGGACGCCATCAATTGCTGATACTGCTGCTCATACCGCTCGGCCTTCAACCGATCCCCAGCTAGTCTGGCTGCCTGTGCGGCATGATAAGTGCCATTGCGGCGATTGGGAGTGCGTACCAATGAAGCTTCGAATTCCTGTAACGCTTCATCAGGGCGTTTCAGTTCAAGCAGCAATTCCCCCAGCAACTCCCGGGCTGGAATGATGGCCCCCGGCGTGACATTGTCTTTTTCCGTTGAGTCTTCCAATTCAGCCGCAGCTCGCATAAGCTGAACAGCATCCTCCGTTTGACCTTTCCCGTGCGCTACCCAAGCTGCAACCGCCAAACGCTGGATTTCGATTTGATCCGCGGTATAGTCTTTATTGGCGGTTCTGTCGCTATCACGTAACGTTTCCAGGCGTTGTAGACTGTTTTGGGCAGCCGTCATTTTTCCAACTCTCGCCGCCCCCAAACCACGGGCAAAGTGCGTGATGGCTTCGCACCAGCCAAATTGTTGCCATGGGAAATCTCCTGGATTGACGTCAAGTCCGGCAGCCTCATTCCATTGGGCACGTTCAACCGCATAACGCGCGGGAATTGCCGCATAAGCATATGCGGTCGTAGTATTTTCCGGCCGCACTTTTTTAATCGATTGCAGCTGTTGCAGAATTTTCCGGGCTTTCTCGGTTTCACCCATTTGCAGATAAGCGTACATCGTGTAATCCATGAAATGGAGCTGCTGATCCCAAGTTTCAGTCAATGCGTTTTCGTGTGCATGCGCCTTTGCTGCATTACTGGCCGTGAGATTGGATTGCACCGCATCCTGCCAATACCCCAACCGAATGAAAATATGCGATGGCATGTGAAGCGCATGCGGCACTGCCGGTGCAATACGCGCGTATGTCCGCGCGGCATTCAATCCAAGCTCGGCCAGCTCGGGATAATCGCTACTATGGATGATGTAATGCGTTACCCCCGGATGATCCGGTTGATGTTCCAGCACCTTTTGCAGCAAACGCAATGCTTCCTTCTGATTGACAAAGGTTTTGTCACTGGGAGAAGCTGTGGAAATCAATGCCAGCGCATAAAACACCATCGCTTCGCGATCATCGGGATTTTGCGTCATAATCCGCTCCATTGCGCTTTGGTATGCCAGCTTCCGGGCGCCGTAATTCACTTTTTCATCATCGTGATACAAGGATTCAGCAGCCTCAAGATAGGCTGCCTCTCTTTTTGTTTTGATGGCCTGCTTGTTTACCAGTCGTAATGCTTCGCGTCCTTTCTGCAACTCCGCTGCAACCGGAGGCGTCGCCCATAATTGATGATAAAGACTCATCGCAACACCCCAATAACCCATGACACAATCCGGATCGGTCACCGTCACTTGACGAAATGCCTTTTCCGCCTCGTCATACCAAAACGAATGCAACATTGCCACGGCCTGATTAAATTGCGTTTGCGCCATCGCTGTACAGGAAACCGGGAAGCTTACCTTGCCCAGATTTTTCTGATCGAAAGTGCCCGAATGATGGTGATTCCGATCCGCCTGTAGCGGATCGGCAAACAAAAAGGCTGTGATGGCGATCATCGTTATGAATGTTTTCATGTAACACCTCAAAATTTTGTGATATTTCAATATTGCTAGGTCAATATTATTCTGTCTATGGCAGTTTTGATCGAATGCGCGAGTGCTTTGCATCTTGCAGCTCGAAAAATTCCTCAGCGTCATCCTTCTTTCCAGCCAAAGTATCCAGAATCGGGCAATTCTGGCGTTCATCGCCATGACATTGTGCAACCAGCTGCGATAACGCCTTAGCAATCAATTCCAATTCGAATATACGCGCTTTCTTTCAGTTCGGCTAAATGCCCGGTTGCCAGCTGCTTTACTTCACGGGCGGGTCGCTGCCGGTCTTGCCATAACGAGAGCAGTTTTTTAATCTGCACCAAGCTAAAACCTGCTGCACGGGCTCGATGAATGAAACGCAAGATGTGTATATCGCGTTCAAGAAAATGGCGATAGCCTGAATATGCGCGCGCCGCCTTGGGGATAAGTCCCGTTGCCTCATAATAACGAATCATTTTTGCGGATACGCCAGAAGCGCGCGCCGCCTGTCCAATGTTCATCTCAGCACCTCAATGATGCGCGTGGGCCAGTGCATGACCACGGCCTCGCGCAATAAGCCAGCGGTTGACGGGAAAAGCGGCAATTCCTGCAATCATCAATGCAACTGCAAGACTACTCCAAAATAACAGTGAATCGAGCGCTGCATCCATCGCGCCCGGAATTATCAGCATCACCAGATTATCAACGATTTCCATGATTGTGATGGAAGCCGTATCAGCGGTAAAAGCGATGCTCATGGCCGCTTTATAGTCGTAACCTGCGCGCAGAATGGGCAACATGGTCAGCAGATAACCGGATAAGAATGCGAGTGTTATCGCCAGTGCAATGGTGACTGCATTGCTCCATCCCAGCACCGTTCCAATCGCCATCCCGGCAATCTCGCCAATCGCGCAGCCCGATAAGCAATGTATGGTAGCCATCCATGCAACCCTATTCAATGACTGTTCTTTAATATGATGATGATTGTGATGTAAATGGTCTTTCATGGTCAACTCCTGTGTATTTAAAGGAGTATTCATGCTGAACCTTCCCATCGCTGGAAAGTCAAGCGTTCAATTAAGCATAATCGAACATTGACCCGGATATTGAGTAATGCTACTACCTATTTCTGTATTTTATTGATTTTTAATACAATTTTATATATAAACAGTAAGACAAATCATATCACTTCCCTGCCATTCCCAGAATTTAATCTCAAAATACCGCTTGGTCTACGATAAGATTAAATTGAATTATCTTATATATCGCAGATTCAACTTAGAGCCATAGAGCGAAATCCTCTCGATATTGCATAACCTATTCGTGAATTACATCTCAAACCATTCAGTAGCATGACATTAAGGCTGGCTCGAAAGCCGGAGATGTGTACAATAGCGCAAAAAAACTAACCCCTATCCAATGATGATTCGTATCTATCTTCAATAATCGATTGGCTTTCTGTAGATCAGCATATTTATTGAATTCAGATCACTGATCCACGGAAAATTTTAGAAAAGTGCTTTGTGCGCCGCTTATCGTTAATATGACCGACACAATGATGTGACAAGATATGGAACTGAAGGAAACCATCCATGAACGATCATAACTCTAACAGCAATAACGTTAACGGACGATCCACCTCTGAATTGCTGGAAAATGTCGTCGTTGTATATCGCAGTGATACCCTGACAGTCGGTGAGATCAAGAACACTTTGCACGAACGCGGTTTTGGCGTTTTACTAGCGATTGCTGCATTGCCGCTTTGTCTTCCCGTACCGGTGCCACCGGGATACACAACTTTTTTTTCCATTCCATTGTTCATATTTTCGGTACAAATGATGGTGGGCATGCAGGCACCCTGGCTGCCCGCCTGGATAGAAAATAAAGAAATCAAACGCTCCAGCATGGAAAAACTGATTGCTAAGGCCAATCCCTGGCTCAAAAAAATTGAACAACGCCTGCAACCGCGGCTGACTTATATCAGCGTACATACCTGGGAAAGAATTATTGGCGTTTTTACATTCGTTTTTGCTTTATCCATAGCCCTCCCTATTCCTCTGACTAATTTTCCGCCCGGCTGGGGAATACTCATTATGTCATTGGGATTACTCAGCAAAGATGGCATAACCATACTCATCGGCATGATCGTCGGTACGATAGGCGTGGGTATTACCATGATAATCCTTACACTGCTCTGGATGGGCATGTCTCTGCCAGCATTTTATTAATTAGTATGATGAAGTGAATGAATGCGCTTTTTTCAATGCGCTAATCCCAATAAACAAAAAAGAGACTGATACCACATCATTGCTTTTTTCTGAATTCAAACTTAGAATGACGTCTGGTATGTGCTTTTTTATGCCCATCAAATATTCGCAATTGCTGATATAGCCGCTAAAATGCACACTACCTAAATGAGAAACTAGGGTTCCGGCCAATGTAAGCAAGGTGACTGGTCCAAGAGTTTCCGGTCTCATGATAATGAGGCTCCACGGAGGGATAAAAGCCCGGGAGAATTAGTCGTGTATCGTTGATACACGGATCTTTCGGTATTATTTCTCGATCAAGGAGGCTTGTTATGTTCAAAACTTCAAAATCAACCGATGAATCAACCCAGCCGGTGACGCATTCAATGCGCCCCAGCATGAATATCTGGAATAGCTTTACGCTGGGCTTTGCAGTGGTATCGCCCATCGTTGGTCTGTATGCGATCATAGGTGTGCAGACTACTGTGACGGGTGGGGGCTGGTTTGCTGCACTAGTGATTTGTTTGTTAATGCAATTACTGGTGGCGACCGTGTACGCGGAATTGTCGTCGCAATTTCCGATTGCCGGGGGCGCGTACAAATGGGCGAGACAACTCTATGGCATCACAGCCGGTCATTATGCCGGGGTCATTTACGTCAGTTCCACGATTGCCATGCTAACCACCACAGCCTATGCAGGGGGCATTTGGTTTGCCGGTTTTTTTGGATCGGAAGGTGAAAGCGGTAGCGAGAAAGTTTTATGGGCAATAATTTTTCTGGCTCTGTGCACTCTGTTAAATCTGGTACATGTCAATATTTTCAAGCTTGTTATCAAGCTCGGAGTTTATGCTGAGGTAGTCGGATCACTGGGTATTGCGATGCTGTTATTCTTGTTCTTCCGCCAACACTCTTTTGTGGAATTGTTTCAGCATTTAGGTACCGGCACTGCGCCCAGTAGCATCGCTGCTTTTCTGGCTGCGCTTGCGATTGCCGGTTGGGCATTCATCGGTTTTGATGCCTGTTCGACTACCGCGGAAGAAACGCATCAGCCGGAACATGCAGTGCCACGAGCGATATTTTTTTCGCTCTGTACAGTCGGAACCGTGGTGATTTTCAATTCAGCTTCATTGGTATTGGCGTTTGATCATGATGTTTTAACAAATAGCAGCGTGACCGCCGATCCGATTACACCGTTAATCGCCAGCCATTTTGGGGCCTGGATTGAGAAACCATTTCTGGCAATCGTCATGGTAGCGTTTTTGGCCTGCGGTGCATCAGTAGTCAAATACACTTCACGCATTGTTTTTTCAATGGCGCGTGAGGGTAATTTACCCGGCATGCTCAATCGGGTCACGCCAGCCGGCACACCGCGCAATGCCATTCTCTTCACTATCTTGATGGCAAGTTGCGGGTTAATATTCGGACTTAACGACGATGCCGTAGCTACCATCATCGCATTTGGTACGGGCGGTCTTTATGCCATGTTTGCATTCACCACCGGAATCGCATTGTTTGCCAGATTGACTGGCCGCTGGAATCCGGATTTGGGGCAACTAAAGTTAGGAAAATGGGGATTGGTCATTAACAGCCTGGCATTTACCTGGGCATTATTCGAGCTAATCAATATCGCCTGGCCGCGCCCTTATGCCATTGCAGCCGACGCCCCATGGTGGCAATTATGGGCCACGCCCCTGGTATTGGGTAGCATTTTGAGTGTTACTACAATCTATCTGTTTTTCGGTAAGTTATTGAGGAGCCGGTCATGAATCATCAACCACAAATCATCTGGAAACAAACCGTGCCCGGCGGATGCCACTGGTCGGGAATTATCCGCCGCGGGACGACGCTGCGCTTAAGGGATGTTGAGGGAGGTGCAAATGCAGCGGTATTGTTTTTTAACCAGGAAGAAAAGCTTGAACGCTACAACATGGCAGATACCCTAAAATCACAACATACCTTTCGTTTAACCAAGGGGCATGCCTGCCATTCGGACATGGGGCGGATTTTCTGTTGCATCACGGCGGATACTTCTGGATGGAATGATACGGTATGCGGCTTGAGCGATACTGATATGATTCAGAAGAAATACGGTACCGCGCGTTTCCAGGAGCATCGCAATCAAATGTTTCGTAGCGGCTTGGATGGCCTTCTGATCGAGCTGGGTAAGTGGGGATTGGGCATACGCGATATCGTAGCTAACATCAATTTTTTCAGTAAAGTCACGACAGATGCCCGGGGTGAGTTGGCATATCAGACTGACCATAGCAAGCCCGGTGATTACGTCGATTTAAGCTTTATAATGAATACGCTTGTTGTGCTATCCACGGCACCCCATCCGTTAGATCCAAAAAATACCTATCAGCCTGGCATGGTCGACTTGGAACTGCTTAATACCCCCCCAGAGGCCATCAAGGAATGCCTGCATATCAGTGAAAATATCCGTGCATTACATAATGCGCAAAACTTTTATTGTGAAGGTGTGAAATGAATACTTCTTATTTGCATACCAGCCTGCTCAATCCCGAACATGCCGTAATTAATGAAGTTTGCGCGGCCGGAGAACCGTGGGTCAAACAAGTCAAACAGGGGCAAACTTTTCGCATTGTCGATCTGGAAGGCAACCAGGCAGTCGATACTTTGTTCTACAACGCTCATAACCCTGAAGAACGTTATAGTGCTACTGACACCATTAACCGACAAAACAAGTTGTACCTGTCGACCGGCAGCAAACTTTATTCCAATCTTGGCAATATTATGCTCAGCATCACTGCGGATACTTGCGGACAGCATGATACGCTAGGCGGTGCTTGCTCTGCCGAAAGCAACACCGTGCGCTATGCGCCGGAAAAATTTCCAATGCACAGTTGCCGCGACAACTTTCTGCATGCGTTGGCGCATGATCCGCTTTGCCGGGAATTAGGCATAAGCAAGCGCGATTTGCCCAGCAACATCAATTTTTTCATGAATGTTCCGGTTACGGAGGCCGGCGGTCTGGAGTTTGCCGATGGCGTTTCTGCGCCAGGAAAATATGTCGAGATGCATGCGGAAATGGATGTCATCGTATTGATTTCCAACTGTCCTCAGCTCAACAATCCGTGCAATGCGTTTAATCCGACGCCGATCCGGCTGTTGATTTGGGATTAATGCCATGTTCAGCAAAGTACTTATCGCCAACCGCGGTGCAATCGCTTGCCGGATCATCCGTACACTGCGCCGCATGCAAATACCGAGCGTGGCAGTTTATACTGAAGCCGATGCGTTATCCCGTCATGTTACCGAAGCGGATGAAGTTTACTGCATTGGAGAGGGCGTTGCAGCGGAAAGCTATTTGCGCCCGGATAAGATCCTTCAGGTTGCAGAACAATCCGGCGCTCAAGCCATCCATCCCGGTTATGGATTCTTAAGCGAGAATGCGGAATTTGCTGCGCAGTGCGCTGCGCAGCAAATTTGCTTTATCGGCCCCACGCCGCAACAAATGCGCGCCTTTGGTCTGAAGCATACTGCACGGGCCCTGGCGATGGAGAATCAGATACCGTTGTTACCCGGAACCGGCTTGCTGGAAAACCTGGATGCTGCCTGTCATCAGGCTAAACATATCGGTTATCCCGTTATGCTGAAAAGTACCGCCGGCGGCGGCGGTATCGGCATGCGCCTGTGTTGGAATCAAGACGAATTGATGGGCGCTTACGAATCCGTCAAGACACTGGCACAAAACAATTTTAAGGATGCCGGTTTATTTTTGGAAAAATATGTCGACCAAGCGCGTCATATCGAGGTACAGATTTTCGGTGACGGCAAAGGCCAAGTCGTCGCCTTGGGCGAGCGCGATTGCTCCATGCAACGGCGCAATCAGAAAGTCATCGAGGAAACACCCGCTCCCAACCTTGCGCCACATCTGCGGCAGGCATTGCTGGATACCGCGGTACGCCTTGGCAAGGCCGTCAATTATCAATCCGCTGGCACCGTTGAATATATTTTTGATGCCGCCACGGGTGAATTTTATTTTCTCGAGGTTAACACGCGCCTACAGGTTGAACACGGCATAACCGAAGAAGCAACCGGTTTTGATCTGGTGGAATGGATGGTGCGGCAAGCTGCAGGTGATATGTCGTCGCTTGATTCCATTACCATTCAGCCTCGCGGAGTTTCCATTCAAGCCAGAGTGTATGCTGAGAATCCTGCAAAAGAATTTCAGCCTTCCAGTGGCACCCTGACCGCAGTGGAGTTTTCTACTGCCGCACGTGTCGAGACCTGGATTGAGCGCGGTATTGAAGTTTCCGCGTATTATGATCCGATGCTGGCCAAAATTATCGTCCACGCACCGGAGCGCGGGGAAGCCATCACCAAGCTGCTGGCTGCGCTGGAGAACACATCGCTATATGGGATTGAAACCAATCTCGCGTATCTGGAGCAAATACTGCACAACGCGGTATTCCGTAACGGACAATCAAACACGCAATTTCTCAACGGATTCCATTATCACCCGCATAGCATCAACGTTCTGAATGCCGGTGTGCAGACCATGATCCAGGATTATCCTGGACGTATTGGTTACTGGAATGTCGGCGTCCCGCCTTCCGGACCGATGGACAATCTGGCCTTTCGCCTGGCTAACCAATTAATCAATAATCCGGATGATAGTGCCGGACTGGAAATCACCCTCGCGGGCCCGACACTGGATTTTAATTGTGACAGTATCATAGCCATTTGCGGTGCACCGATGGATGTATTGCTGGATGGCGAGCCGCTGCCGCAATGGCAATCCCATTTCATTAAAGCAGGCTCGCGTTTGCAATTTGGCAAAATCAAGCAAAGTGGCAGCCGGACTTATTTGGCCGTATACGGCGGCTTCCAAGTACCGGATTACCTTGGCAGTAAATCCACTTTTACGCTCGGACAATTTGGCGGGCACGCCGGGCGTGTATTGCGTACCGGTGATGTACTTCATATTCCTCCGCTTCCGTCCCCTCACCCTCCTGTTTCACGGTATTTGCCGCACGTATTGATTCCGCAATATACCAACCGCTGGGAAATTGCAGTCCTGTATGGCCCTCATGGCGCACCCGACTTCTTCACTTCCACGGATATCGAACATTTTTTTGCCGCCGAATGGAAAGTACACCACAATTCCAGCCGCACCGGTGTGCGACTGATTGGCCCCAAACCACAATGGGCGCGTAGTGATGGCGGGGAAGCCGGCCTGCATCCTTCCAATATTCACGACAATGCTTATGCCATAGGCGCCGTGGATTTTACCGGAGACATGCCAATTATCCTGGGCCCGGATGGCCCCAGCCTGGGCGGTTTTGTTTGTCCGGCCACTATTATTCAGGCTGAGCTTTGGAAAATCGGACAACTCAAGCCTGGCGACAGCATCCGCTTCCGTCCGGTATCGATAGGGCAAGCATCTGCGTTGGAACAACAGCAGAATGAATTAATCAAGAATCTTCATAGGCATAACCCTGAACGGGCTCATTCCATTTCCGGAGAATTGGGAGAACCTGTTTTACATCGTATTCCTCAGAGTACCGGGCAGATGCAGGTGACTTATCGTCAGTCCGGTGATAAATACCTGCTGATCGAGTACGGGCCGCCGATACTTGATCTCAATTTGCGCTTCCGTGCTCATGCCTTAATGAATTGGTTGCAGCAACGTATCGATGACGGGCTTTGTGGCATCCTGGATCTGACACCCGGAATCCGCTCCTTGCAAGTCCACTTTGAATCCTTGCAACTGTCGCGCGATGCATTGCTGGAGCTTCTGATCGCGGGCGAAAAACAATTACCTGCGATTGATGATATGGAGGTGCCGTCCCGCATCGTTCATCTTCCTTTATCCTGGAATGATATCGCGACACAACGGGCTATCGAAAAATACATGCAGTCAGTGCGCAATGATGCACCCTGGTGTCCGAGCAACATTGAATTTATCCGTCGTATTAACGGACTGGAACGCATTGAAGATGTTCAGAACATCGTTTTTGCCGCCAGTTATTTGGTTATGGGACTCGGGGATGTCTATTTGGGTGCACCTGTAGCTACTCCACTGGATCCCCGCCATCGTTTAGTGACTACCAAGTATAATCCAGCCCGCACCTGGACACCTGAAAATGCGGTCGGTATTGGCGGCGCTTATTTATGCGTGTACGGTATGGAAGGGCCGGGCGGTTATCAGTTCGTCGGACGTACCATACCAATGTGGAACCGCTATCGCCAGACAGCAGATTTTATCGATGGAAAACCCTGGTTACTGCGTTTCTTTGATCAGATCCGGTTCTATCCGGTGAGTGAAGATGAATTGCTCAAGTTGCGCAAGGATTTTATTAGCGGACATTTTAAACTGCGTATCGAAGAAACTGTTTTAAACCTCAGCCAATACAATATCTTCCTGCAACAGCAAGCTGCCAGTATTAACGCTTTCAAAACCACGCAACAAGCGGCATTTGAAGCCGAGCGAAGGCACTGGGAAGCCAGCAATCTATCCCAATATGTCAATGAAGATATGTTGGATGAAGCTGATGCGCAAAGCGAGCTGGACTTGCCGGAAGGTGCGCAGGCGATCAGCGCTCAAGTGACTGGTACCGTCTGGAAGGTGTTGGCCAAAGAAGGTGAGCGTATTGAAGCGGGTAAGCCCGTTATCGTAATAGAGTCGATGAAAATGGAATTCGCAGTAGATTCACCGGTTACGGGCACAATACGACAGTTATTCTGCAAACAGGGAGGATACGTATCTGCCGGCCAGGCGCTTTTCGTCATTCAGGAAGAAAAATGACACGAAGGAAGCTTTTCCCGCTGGGTGACATCGCATCTTTGCAGCAATGTTATGCGAGTGGCGAATTCTCACCGACTCAATTGGTTGAAGCAATTCACGGCGAAATTCAGAATGATCCCGATCATGTCTGGATCTCTACACTTCCGCTGGAATCATTGAAAGATTATGCCCGTAAAGTGGAAGCCGCAGATATGGCATCGCTCCCATTGTATGGCATACCTTTCGCCATAAAAGACAATATAGATTTAGCGGAATTACCAACCACGGCAGCTTGCCCGGCCTTTGCATATATACCTTCATGTAGCGCAACTGTCGTAAAGAAATTGATTAATGCAGGCGCAATTCCTATCGGCAAAACCAATCTTGACCAATTCGCCACCGGACTAAACGGTACACGATCTCCTTATGGTGCTTGTCGGAACACATTTGATCCTGCTTATATCTCCGGAGGCTCAAGTTCAGGTTCGGCTGTCGCCGTGGCCAAAGGACAGGTATGTTTTAGCCTCGGCACCGATACTGCGGGTTCCGGCAGAGTTCCCGCCGCTTTTAATAACTTGATCGGATATAAACCCACAAAAGGCTGGCTCTCGACACAGGGCATGGTACCCGCCTGCCGTTCTCTTGATACGGTATCCATTTTCGCTTTTACTCCGATCGATGCGGCACATATCCTAGAGACTTGTGTCGACTACGACGCAGCAGATATCTATTCCAGGAAAAGAAAAGAACACGGTTTCAATTTTGGCACCGCTCTCCATTTTCGTTTTGGCATTCCACGCAAGCAACATCTTAAATTTTTTGATAATCATGATAGCGAACGGTTATTTAATGAAACCATAGCACGCCTACAAGCGCTGGGCGGAGAAGCTGTCGAGGTTGACTTTGAACCCTTTCTTGAAGCCGCCCGCCTTCTTTACGAAGGCCCTTGGGTAGCTGAACGTTATGCAGCAATTCAATCATTTTTCGAGCTGCATGGCGATCAAATCATTGCACCGGTGCATGAAATCATTGCCACTGCGAAACATCGCTCAGCGGCCGATGTGTTCAATGGTTTTTATCAATTACGCCGCATCAAACAACAGGCAGATCAGATTTGGACGCACGTTGATTGTTTATTAACACCCACCGCAGGAACGATCTACTCCATTCAGGCCATGCAGCGGGATCCTATCCGCCTCAATACCAATCTGGGTTATTATACCAATTTCATGAATCTGCTTGACTATGCGGCGATAGCCGTTCCTGCTGGCTTTCAGAGTAACGGACTACCGTTTGGCATAACGCTGGCAGCGCCCGCTCACCACGATCATCCATTACTGCATCTTGCCCATCGTTTACAGCAGGCCCAATCACTCTCTCTAGGCGCTACGGGTATTGCATTGCGTCAGGATACTTATTTTCCTGCCGTCCCCGGATCGGGACAGGTACAGATAGCTGTTTGTGGCGCCCATTTATCCGGCTTGCCATTGAATGGACAATTAACCAGCCGTCGAGGCCGATTGGTGACAAGTACCACCACTTCCCCTGACTACAGGCTCTACGCATTACCCGGCAATCCTCCGCAACGTCCTGGGTTAATTCGGGTCAACAAAAATGAGCAGGGGGTTCCGATTGAGGTGGAAGTTTGGGAGTTACCGATGCTCGAATTAGGAAGTTTTGTAGCCGGCATTCCCGCACCCCTCGGAATCGGCACCATTACTTTGGCGAACGGTGAAACGCTGTTGGGTTTCGTCTGCGAACGCTATGCCGTCAAGAATACAGTAGACATCAGTCAATTTGGCGGATGGCGCAACTACCTGAAACAACGGGATATCTCATAATGGAAAATAAATTCGGCTAACCAGATATCGCCGGAAAACAGTCGAAATCCGCCCGGTTCTTCCCATCATAAAAAAGCACCTCACCAAGCCAATAGTGAGGTGCAAAGGCTTCGTTACTCATTGATACTCTTTTAGTAACGAACGAACAAAACACGGTTGTGAATCAGTGAATCATACTGTTATGGTCGTTGATTGCTAATGCGTTGATAAAAGTATATTTCCTGATTTTAAAAACCGATACCCACATAGCCACCCACAGTCAAGCCACCAATTTTCGTGCCATCCAGTGAACCAGCGACTAATTGGTAACGCGCATCAGTGCCAATGAAGAAATCTTTCCATATGTTATATTCAATACCGCCTGCAAACATAATACCGGGTTCCAGTACGGTAATCGATTCAGTGGGAGGGCTGACGACGTGTATCGCTAGACCGGCGGGAATAATCCAGGGTCTGATTTTATATTCCGCAAAATGATTAAATTTAATTTTGGGCGATGCGGTTAAAGTAAATTGATTAACGGTCACTCCTCGAGGATTGTATGCACCCCCCGCCAGCTGCGTAGGCTCGTTCGCCAGCGCATTGCCCAGAATGCCGTGACCATATTGCTTATATTCAAACATCAGTTCTGCATCGACTTCCGTTTTAGGTATGAATCCCCAAGTATCCTTGGTCAATTGAAAATCGAAGCCGGCACCCGTATACCACGCGTGTCGATCTGCCTGCTCTTGCGCACCCACCGGTGCGACACGACTTTCGATCGACACCCCATTACGATGCCCATCGCTTCTCGCATAGCCGCCACGGAAAAACAGCATGATTCTTTTTTGACTCATGCCCCCAAAATCAATCTTTTCATTCGAGGCCCTGGTTTCCTGGATTTGTTCAACTTTCTGCGTAGTTCGAGCCGATTCTGCTTTCACTCGATTTAATTCGTTTTGCATTTCTTGCGTTCGCGCGGACTCAGTTTTCATTCTATTCAATTCATTCTGAATTTCTAACAGGGTGTTTTCCAGCTGTTTGATGCGTTGAGCTGCCGTATCCTGCGCAGATGCCTGTGTCGTAGTAACCGCAAAAATAATGAATAACGAAACACTTGTTACAAAATTAGCAGTTAACCTTCCCTTTTGTAAAAAATACTTCATATAATTCTCCTTTATAAGTTTAGTTCTTGGATGCGGCGAATAATTAATCGGGACAGCATAATAAAAAAAGCTTGCAACAACTTTGATCTGCATCAAGATAGTAGTAATCAGTACTTCGCTTTGAGAATTTAATGAATTCCAGTATGAGAACTTTTGCATCTTTTCCACCGGTGGAAAATGCGTTGAGCGAGCCCAATGGGTTGCTGGCTATTGGCGGGGATCTTACTTCGCATCGCTTGCTTGAGGCTTACAGCAAGGGCATTTTTCCCTGGTTCAATGAAGATCAGCCGATTCTTTGGTGGAGTCCGGATCCTCGCATGGTGCTGTTTCCGCATCACTTGAAAATCTCTCGTTCACTGCGTAAGGCTGTTAAGAAAACCCACTATAAAATCTGCACTGACTGCAACTTCACTCAGGTTATGCTAGCGTGTGCAGCACCGCGCGAAGGTCAGTCAGGTACCTGGATACACCCACAAATGATCGCTGCTTATACTGCGCTCCATGAAATGGGATTAGCGCATTGTGTGGAAACCTGGATTGATGGTGAACTTGCTGGGGGACTGTATGGGGTCGCCTTGGGTAAGGTATTCTTTGGCGAGTCGATGTTTTCGAGGGTTCAGGATGCGTCAAAAATTGCCCTGGTTCATCTGGTAAAACAGTTACAATTCTGGCAGTTTGGTCTGATAGATTGCCAGGTTAAAACCCATCATCTGGCATCCTTGGGTGCGCAAGAAATTTCCAGGGCAGAATTTAGTCAAAAATTGAATTGTCTAATTACAGCGGGATTTGAATCCGGCAGTAAATGGAACTTTGAACGCAGTTTGATTGAATAGAGTTTACCCGTGCCTAAATTTCACACCACCAACCCCTATTCCTGCAGTTATTTGCCTGATAGATTGGCATGCTCAGAAATCGCAACACCAGAACATCTGATTGATACAAAAGCCTATGGAAAGCTAGTTCAGGCAGGCTTTCGTCGCAGCGGACATTACATCTATCGCCCCTGTTGTGAACATTGCCAGGCTTGTCAATCAGTGCGCATTAATGTCAAAACTTTTACTTCCAAGCGTGCTCAACGACGCGCCTGGAAACTGCATCAGCATTTAGTAGCCACGCAGCATCCATTGCATTACAAACCGGAACACTATGCACTTTATCAGCGCTATCAATCCAAGCGCCACTTGGGTGGCGGCATGGATAATGACTGTCGCGAGCAATATCACAATTTCTTACTGCAAAGCTACGTGAATTCCAAATTGGTAGAGTTCCACGAGGCGAATCAGTTACGCATGATCAGTATTATTGACATCATCCCTGATGGTATTTCATCGGTATATACCTTTTTTGATGCTGATATCGCGCCTGCAAGTTTTGGTACTTACAATATCCTGTGGCAGATTGAGCAATGTCGACAATTGGGTTTGGATTATCTTTATCTCGGCTATTGGATCAAAGAAAATCAGAAAATGCGCTATAAAGCCAATTTCCAACCCCTCGAAGTTTTGATTAATGGTCACTGGCAATTGCTGGTCAGCGGCAATATTTCTTGAAATTCATTTAAATCGGTCATTGCTTCGGGATAAAATTCTGCATGTTCTATACTCTGCTTCGTCCGCTGCTTTTTAAATTGGATCCGGAATCCGCTCACAGAATTACATTCAGGGTAATTGGGCGGATCAATCGGCTAGGCTTATTAAAGCGCGTTTCCATTCCCTGTCGACCGATAAACGTAATGGGACTTACGTTTCCTAATCCTGTCGGATTGGCCGCCGGCTTGGATAAGAACGGCGAGCATCTGGATGCCCTTGCTGCGATGGGATTTGGTTTTATTGAAATTGGCACGGTCACGCCAAGACCCCAGCCCGGCAACCCAATACCCCGCATTTTCCGGGTGCCCGAAGCAAACGCGATCATCAATCGCATGGGTTTTAATAATCAGGGTGTCGAGCAGCTGGTTGAAAACATCCAACGCTCGAATTACCATGGCATACTGGGCATCAATCTTGGCAAGAATTTTTCCACACCGCTTGAAAAAGCGATCGATGATTATTTGACCGGCTTACAGAAAGTTTATTGTCACGCCAGTTACGTGACAATCAATATTTCATCACCCAATACAAAAGATTTACGGCAATTGCAAGCTGCCGATGCTCTAGATCAGTTGTTGGGCGGCTTAAAGTCCGAGCAAGCGAAATTAGCGCAAATTCATGGAAAATATGTACCAATGGTGGTAAAAATAGCGCCCGATCTTGATGGAAAACAAATCGAATCGATTGCTGCGCTACTGCTGAAACATCGCATAGATGGGGTGATTGCCACCAATACGACAATTTCACGAAGGGGCATTGAACATCTGAAACTCGCACAAGAAAGTGGAGGGCTCAGTGGTGCTCCGTTGACTCAGAACGCTACAGCAGTAATTCAGCAATTGCATCATTTTTTGCAAGGCGCTATTCCAATCATCGGGGTCGGCGGCATTTTATCGCCAGATGATGCACAAGACAAATTAAATTCCGGAGCCATCCTGATTCAGTTATATACCGGTTTAATATATCATGGCCCCGGCTTGATCAAAGAAATCGCCAAACAGATTTGTGTGGATTCAAAAAATAACCATTCGCAACAATGAGTCAATTGCTGATAGAAAAGATAGACGCAATCTTGCCGCAAACCCAATGCAAAAAATGTGGTTTTGCTGGCTGCAGGCCCTATGCAGAAGCTATCGTAGAAGGCGGTGCAGACATCAATCAATGTCCTCCCGGGGGACAACAAGGCATTCAAAAAATTGCTGAGTTACTGGATATTCCGGCTAAACCGCTCAATACGATGCATGGTTATCCAAGATCCTATCAAGTTGTTGCCTGGATAGATGAAAATTTGTGTATTGGCTGCACATTCTGCATTCAGTCTTGCCCTGTCGATGCAATTGTCGGTGCGGCCAAGCAAATGCATACAGTGATCGCAGACGAGTGCACAGGTTGCGATTTGTGTGTTACACCGTGTCCGATGGATTGCATCAGCATGATTCCGGTTAATCAGAAAGTAACGGATTGGGCATGCTCATCTATAGATGCCGTGAAAAAACAAACTGCAAACAAAGCGCGCTCGCGCTACCAATTTCGCCAGCAACGAATTGCTCATGAGAAGCGGACTGATCTCAAAACACACACCAAAGAATTTATCCAACCGCCACAAACTCAGATGAGTCCTGAGGTGCGCAAACAAGCGATTATTACAGCCGCTCTCAAGCGTGCAGCGGCAATACGGCCCCAAACGGAAAACAAACCAGATTCCATAAAAAATAAATGAATGCCGCCAAACGCCATGAGATTTTTGCTTGCTTAAAAACAACCAACCCTAATCCGACCACTGAACTGGAATATCGCACACCTTTCGAGTTACTTATTGCAGTGATACTTTCTGCTCAAGCTACAGACAAAAGCGTTAATCTCGCAACACAAAAATTATTTCCCAAAGCCCATACACCAGAGGAAATTCTTGCTTTAGGAGAAGCGGGTTTAACAGGATTTATCCAAAGAATTGGGTTATATAAAACCAAAGCAAAAAATATCTTGGCCACCTGCCAATTGTTAATACAACAACATCGGAGTGAAGTGCCACGTACGCGGGAACTGCTCGAGCAATTACCCGGTGTCGGGCGAAAGACCGCCAATGTCATTTTGAATACCGCTTTTGGTGAACCAACAATCGCTGTAGATACTCATATTTTCAGGGTTGCCAATCGCACAGGCCTTGCGACTGGAAAAAATGTTTTAGAAGTGGAATTGAAACTGCTTAAGACAGTGCCAAAAGAATTTCGTCAGGATGCGCACCATTGGTTGATTCTTCATGGCAGATACGTTTGTAAAGCAAGAAAACCAATATGCTCAGCATGCAAAATAAATCATCTGTGTGAGTTCAAGGATAAAAATATTTAAATCTATGTTCAAACCCTCTAGAGAACAAGCGCGTCAATTGTTTTTTGATACTTGGCACAAATACCATCAGCTAGAAGCCCTGTCCGGGATTGAAGCAATTGCATTGGAAGTAATACTGCAACACCAGGAATATCAAGGATTACTTGATAATCCCGATCAGTATTTGGATAAGGATTTTCTGCCCGAAATGGGTGATACGAATCCATTCTTGCACATGAGCATGCATGTGGCGATCAAAGAACAACTTTCAATTAATCAACCTATTGGAATTTGCGAACGATTTGCTCGACTGCTGGAAAAAGGCGGGAGCGAACACGATGCCGCACATCAGGTAATGGAATGTCTCGCAGAAATGATTTGGCAAGCCCAGCGGTATCAATCTGCGCCGGATGCAACCATTTATTTCGATTGTCTGGATAAACGACTGAGTTGAATGTTTCAATTAAAAGCGAGATAAAACTGAACTACAGCATTTATCCCGCTCTTATTTTAAGTACAAATTTAATAATCTGCTTTTATTTTTTTGAATTCAAAGTGCCCGGCAGGCTTGAGTAGTAAAAGGCCAAATTCTCAATATCTGCTGCGCTTAAATTTGCAGTCATCCCAGCCATGATAGGATCATTCCGCGCACCGGATTTATAATCGTTCAACGCTTTTACTAAATAGGTTCTATACTGCCCACCAATTTTGGGAAAATTTGGCGCAGGACTATTACCATCCACACCATGACATGATGCACACACCTCAGCTGCTTTGCTTTTACCTGCTTCTATATCAGCCGCCATTACTTGACTTGATATCATCAAGGCCGCTGCACTTACTGCAGCGATTACATAATTCTTCATAATTCGTTCCTTGCGTAAATGACTTAATTAATTTTTAGAATAATAAGCAGCGAAATCTTTGAAATCCTGTTCCGATAGCGTTTTAGCCAAACCGGTCATAGTCGGGTGGCTGCGTGTACCATTTTTGTATCCTTCCAATGCCTTAACGATATATTCCGCATGTTGTCCGCCCAGTTTTGGAACGCTGTAAGCACTTGGAAAAGCTGTTCTATACCCTGGAATTCCGTGGCAACCCTCACACATTGAAAGCTTGTCCTTTGCCGCCGCTGCATCCCCTTCTGCTTGAGATACGCCTGTAAATGCCAAGAGCATACTCATGGCAAGTAATAAATTCATAATCAATTTGTGTTTCATCTAATCCTCCTTCTCTCAAAAGTTGAACTTTAAACGATACGCTCGGTTTGGTCAATGAAAAGTATAAGTATGTCCATGTTGTTTATAGGGAAATGGTGATCTCAGGTACAAAAATTTGCAGCAGATTTTGATTCCAATTCTTCCCATCTTGCGAAGCAGTCCGCCAGCTCTTTTTCAATCGCAGCAAGGCGTAATTGTAATGCTTTCGCTTCATCCGGATAATCACGATAGGTTGTTGGTTCATTCAAGCGTAAAACTATATTCGCTTGTTCTTGCTCCAAGGCCTCTATTCTAGCAGGTAATGCTTCAAGCTCCCGGGTTTCCTGATAGCTTAATTTTTTAGCTCGAACGGAGTTGGATGACTTTGAAATTTTAATTGGTGAAGTATCTAACCGGTTGGATAATATTTTCGGCTGATTGACATTGTCTTCGAACTGTTTTGTACGCACCCAATCTTCATAACCGCCGACATATTCACATAATTTTCCATTCCCTTCGAATGCAATTACTTGTGTGACCACATTATCAAGAAATTCGCGATCATGACTGACCAGAAACAACGTACCCGTATATTCCTGCAGCAAGGCTTCCAGTAACTCCAGCGTTTCGATATCCAGATCATTGGTGGGTTCATCTAACACCAATACATTGGCCGGGCGTGTAAATAATCGAGCCAATAAAAGTCGGTTACGTTCTCCGCCGGATAGTGATTTGACCGGTGAACGGGCACGCTCCGGAGGAAATAAAAAATCCTCCAAATAACTGATGACGTGCTTACGTTTACCGTTAATCTCGATAAAATCCGCCCCTTGACTGATGGTGTCGGTCAGAACCATTTCTTCATCAAGCTGCTCACGCATTTGATCGAAATAAGCAGCTGACAGCTTGGTTCCTTGTTGAATTTCTCCGGAATCCGGCAGTAATTCACCCAAAATTAATTTTAACAAGGTCGATTTTCCAGCGCCATTGGGGCCCAATAATCCCACTCGGTCACCGCGCATGATTCGGCAAGAAAAATCTTTGATAATTACTTTATCGCCATAACTTTTATTCACCAGCTTCAATTCAGCAATCAGCTTTCCCGAACGCTCGCCAACATCGACATTAATATTGGCTTTACCGACTTTTTCTCTTCTTGCTGCACGCTCTAGCCGTAATGCTTCCAATCTTCGTACTCTCCCTTCATTGCGTGTACGTCGTGCTTCTATGCCTTTTCGTATCCAGATTTCCTCCTGTGCCAGTATCTTATCGAATTTTTGTTGATGTACCGCTTCAACTTCGAGCATTTCCACTTTCTTATGCTGATAATCCTTGAATTTTCCGGAAAAATTTTCCAGGTTTCCACGATCCAATTCGGTAATTCTGGTTGCCACATTATCCAAAAAACGACGATCATGTGTAATAAATAAAACACTGCCAGCAAAATTCTGCAATAATCCTTCCAGCCATTCAATTGAAGAAAAATCCAAATGATTGGTGGGTTCATCCAGCAATAGCACATCCGGTGATATCACCAGTGCACGCGCTAACGCCACACGCTTTTTCAAACCACCGGAAAGATGTTCAATCAAAGTATCTGCAGGCAGATTCAGCTTATCGATTACCGCTTCTATTTTTGCTTGTAGATTCCACCCGTCTTCCACTTCCAAGGCACTTTGCAGATCCTGCAACTGAATCAGCAATGCTTCAGTATCATCTGTCGTTTCACTCAACGCATGCGAAACAGCATGATAATCCAGCAGGATCTGACTAATGTTGCCTAAACCAATTGAAACTTCCGAATACACCGTATTAACAGGATTCAACAACGGTTCTTGTGAAACGTAAGCCAGCTTTAAATTGGGTGCATACCAAAGTTTACCGTCATCCAATTTGATTTCTCCCGCCAATACACGCAGCAAGCTTGATTTACCTCCGCCGTTTCTGCCAATTAATCCTACACGCTCCCCTGGATCCAGTTGCAAATTTGCATGATCGAGCAAAGCATGATGGCCAAAAGCCAAACAGGCGTTTTCCAATGTAATGAGCGGCATCGGTACGGGTTACTTTTTACAGGGATGTTGGATTTTGCTATTCGGTAACTAATTAATAGGGGAAGGATTTTGTCATGCTTTAAGCGGCTTGGCAAAAATGGTTTAAAAAATGGAGCCTACAGGCTCCATTTTTTATTCACAACTCAAAATAAATCAAATTACTCGATTGCCGACACATTAATCTTTTTCGGCAACACTGCTTCACGTTTCGGAATAACCACTTCCAACACGCCGTGTTTTGACGAAGCGGAGATCGCATCGGCATTCGCAGTATCCGGTAAGCTAAAACGCCTGTAGAATGAACCGTAAGTCCGTTCCACACGCTTATAACCTTCTTTCTCTGTTTTACTTTCAGATTTCTTTTCGCCCTTAATCGTAAGCACACCATCTTCCATGCTAATGTCAATTTCTTCCGGCTTTACCCCTGGAATATCCGCATGAATGACAAATTTACCCGCTTCTTCCTTAATATCCACAGCGGGCGCCCATTCCGCAGTTGCAGTGGAGCCTTCAGCAGCACCCCGCTCCAGCTCTCTCTGCAGCTGACTCAACAAACCCCAAGGTTCATAACGTGTAATAGCCATAATAAACTTCTCCTTTCCTTATAAATTAAAAAACATCATATAAGCTCAATATAAACGCCTAACATCAACTCCACATAATTAACCACTTGAAACGTGGCGTTGTTACAATCACTGAAAATATACTTTCAATGCCGATATAAGGTTTATTTAATTTTTTTCAAGAGAGTGCATATAAAACTATACCCATTTTCAGTTACCTTTGATTTAAATAAGAAATTATATTTATTATCGGTAACGTCGTCGCCATCCATATATAATTGCTGCCGTGACAGACAGCAATAAAACAATCCAAATTCCATGTCGTTTAACCCATTCCATTGGGTTTCCCTGAATGGAAAACTTTGCCTCGGCGAGGTCAAGTATTATGGTATTTGTCTGTGCGCTATTTTGCGCTAATAAGTGCAACTGGAACCTTAATACCCGGTCACCTGAAGAATCCGGCATTACCCACCAACGCCATTTTGTCATACCCCCATAATCCGAATTCGGGTCCTGAGGCCCCTGTTGATCAATTCCAAACGTTGCTCCGACAACCTCGGCTTTCATGCGGGGGGACACCACACCGCTAATTCCTTGTATCGAAGTACCATCGGAAGCTGTGGCTGCAATTTCGTTCAAAAATCGCGCAAGATGCTTCGTTTCTAAATTCAAACTCACTTCAAAACCTTCATATTGTTTGACTGCTGACGGAATCGTAATCGCCGCGCTATCGATCGGTAATTTCATAAGCACCGGATTAAATTCTCTCTTAGCCGATAACATGTGCATCAATGCATTGATGGAAAAAGGTACGATGAGTAACACCGCTAATAATGCAATGAGCATGATCAAATTGAAATTTAAACCGGATTCAGGTTCTGAATGACGCATAATTTCTCCAGGTGTTGATTTTATAATCATATTATCATTTTTAGCCCTGCGCTTTTCCTAAAAAGTCGCGCCGTTATTTCGATACGTTTAGTCGACTCGGAAATAAATGAGAAGAAGAAGAAGAAGAAGAAGATGATGATGATGATGATGATGATGATGATAAATATTTTAGGTCCTTGAAGCATCATTCCGATCAGGAATGCTTGGATCCTTTTTATGTTTTAGGTCGTAATATGTGCACGTAAAAGATAATATCCCACGATCAAGATTAATTCTTTATTTGCATTGACAAGAAACGGCCAGAGCAAAATTTAATCTTTCGAATCCTTTCCCGATGAGGATAACAAATGCGGCCATAGTCGCTGCATCGCCAAGAAAGTAAAAGAAGCCGACCAGGTTATCATGGCCAGACCTGCCAAACCTTCAGCAGCACTCAACATACGAATAGCGCCAACGGGCAACAAGTCGCCGAATCCCACGGTTGTGTATACAACTGACGAATAATAAATAAAATCAAATAAACTGGTTTCATCTAAACCGACAATGTGCCCCATATTGGCACCATGCTGCATTAACATATAACCTAATGCAAAAATCACAATTTCTAATACGTGCGCTACCAACAAACCGAGCATGACGATCAGAACTCCGATGCGTTTATGCACATGCACACCCACCGTGCGACTTAAAAAACGCAATGCTTCGTAATGCAATATCACGCATAAAGTAACAACCACCCCGGAGATCATCAATCCCAACAAGTAAGAGGTGTGCTCATTCATAGTCTCAAACTGATTTTTTAATCACAAAACGTATTGTGATACATATAATAGAGAAAAGGTTAAGTGCTGAACATTTATATAGCGAGAATTACGCTTCATAAGAAAAACTCATGGGACAAGCAACTGAAATTATAGGACGTGGACTGGCGCGGTTTTTAACCAAGCAGATACGGCAAAGCATTCAGGTTGCAACAATCAGCCAGGAACAACTAGCAACCACTTTACGGCCTGGGGATGTGCTATTGGTGGAGGGAAATACTCGCGTCAGTGTCGCCATCAAATACCTGACGCAATCAACGTGGTCGCATGCGGCACTTTACATCGGTAATGTACTACCTCATGGCGCTCCCTGGGAACTCCCCCGAGTATTAATTGAGGCTGATCTGAAAGAGGGTGTACGCGCCATTACACTGGCGCATTACGCGCAAATGCACACCCGGATCTGCCGTCCTGTTGGCTTGAGTAATGATGATCGCAAACGGATTGTCGACTATGCGATCGCGCGTATCGGACATCGGTATGACCTTAAACATATCTTCGATCTTTTGCGTTATTTACTCCCAACGATCCCCGTTCCTATACGATTCCGCAGACGCTTACTGGCATTGGGAAGTAACGATCCTACACGGGCAATTTGCTCTACTTTGATCGCACAAGCCTTCGAATCGGTACGCTATCCAATTCTGCCGGAAATTCAGCGTACATGGTCGGATGATCTCACTCGTGCAGATTGTTATGCGGATATTTACCATATCCGCCATCACAGCCTTTTTACTCCAAGGGATTTCGATATATCGCCTTACTTTGACATTATCAAGCCGACAATTGAGAATGGTTTTGACTACCGCTCACTTGCTTGGAGCGATGCAATGCATGATCCCAAGCGTATTCAATGTGAGGTTACTGAAACAGTCAAAACCAAAGAATTATCATAAGCGCAAAGAATTCTTTGTTCACGATCAAATGGGGATAAATTTTTGATAATTGCTGTTCTTATTTATTCTTCAATAATTTTCTCAGATAAATACCACTCCATTTTGAGCCAGCCCCACAAGATCGATATTCAATGCATTTTCTACAGAATTGGCGCCAATTTCCATTAACTGCGCCTGCGTGGATGATCCGCCACTACCTTGCAACAAACTCACATAAAAATCATGCACTGCTTGAGTTGGTGTTACACCCACTACATTTTGATAGACTGCATCGACAAATTCATCATTGGATAAGTCCAGCACATTAACGGCGAGCTCGGATACCTCGAGTACGGTTTGCCCGGAATCGAACAAATTTAACCCTATAGTCACATAATCCGGATGTTCTGTAATCGCAGGCACACCAAAAGCTGCGCCAATGATTCGGGCAGTGTTGTTAGCAGCTTGTCCGTTATTGAGGTCCATTGCAAGTTTCGTATCTGCAAATTGTAGCCGCTCAATACCGGATAGCATATCGTCTCCCTCCGAACCGGAAATATTAAATCCCGAAGAAATCGTTGCAATGGTATAGCCGGCACGATTACCGCTGTAAATTGCTGTATCGATACCCAGGCCGCCCTCCAGAGTATCATTTCCACCCACACCGTTCAGCCTGTCCAAACCATCCCCGGCATTAATAATATCAGCACCTGGCGTACCTGTAAGATTGTCCGCGCCATTGGTCCCTGAGATGACATTACTGAATATCGTACCTGTGTTGCCCACAAAATTGGTCGGAGAATTGACGCCTGTCGAGCCATCACGGTTCAATGATGTTGTCCCGTCAGCCGGAAGTACAGCATAAGAAATCGCGCCCCCAATCATTCCGGGAAAATTTATGGCGCCATTGGCAGTAAATAAAAAACCATTTGGAATGATATAGTCTGGCGCAACTATTCCTAAATCCGCAAATCCCTGAGTGGCAACCAATACTGCCTTGCCAGCGGTTGCAGAACCGGGAAGATCGGTGCCAAAATTATAAGTATTGGAGGTGATGCCATTGGTTGAAATAATTGAGTGCCCTGCCCAGAAATGCTGGATATTGGCGTCTCCGACAAATTCGATGAACTGAACAGTGCCCGTTGCGTTTGAAAACACTTCATTGATATGGAATAGATGAAAGGACATTATTTTCTCCTTGAATCAATCATTAATATCCGCTACTCAAACTGGCAAAGCTGTAAGTCATGATACCCGATAACAAAGAATGAAGCGTCGCAATTAAAAAAACGTGCATTTATCGGCTATAAGCCAATTCAGCCTTTATTCTGGCTATGCGCGCTAAACGTACTTTGGTATTAATAGCGCTAGGCAATGCAGTTGACTCAGATAAATTCTGCTTGAGTTCAGCGGCAATTGCGCCCGCATCCACTTTTTTTGCCGCAAGATATGCTTTTCGAAATCGATCAGCCTGCGCATAAGGCTTGATTGCATAACCTGGACGGCCATGAAAATCGCATGCGCAAGCCTGTAAAAATTCTTCAAATCGTTCCGGTTTACGGTAAGCATCGACTATTTGCAGCATATTCGCCAAGGTAGACGGTTTGAGCTCTTCCGCCCGATGTACATCGCCATGATAGCGGGCCACCAGTAACGCGAGATCCCGCGATTCTTTAGGAATCCTGATACGCTCACACAAATTTTGTGTCAATTCTACGCTACGCGCCTCATGGCCTATATGACGCGGCCACTCTTCGAACGGTGTTGTGCCTTTGCCCACATCATGCATCAATGCGGCAAAGCGCACCGGCAGCGAATAGTTTTGCGCAGCGGCATAATCAATTACCAGCATAATATGCACCCCGGTATCAATTTCAGGATGCGCATGCGCCGGTTGCGGAACACCGAACAACACGTCCACTTCGGGAATAATCCGTGCCAAAGCACCACATTCCCTTAGCATATAAAACATTCTGGATGGAGTTTTTTCCATCAATCCGCGCGCGAGTTCCTGCCAGACACGCTCCGGTACCAGCGCATCAACTTCACCGTTATGCACCATATTATTCATCAGCATCATTGTTTCCGGCGCAATGCGGAAACCAAAACGCGCCGCAAAACGTGCGGCTCTGAGAATACGCACGGGATCTTCTGAAAATGCCGGGCTGACATGGCGTAAAATGCCAGCTTCCAGATCTGCGACACCGTTAAAAGGATCGATAATATTGCCGTTTTCGTCTTTGGCAATCGAATTGATAGTGAGATCTCGACGTGCCAGATCTTCCTGCAAGGTTACCTGAGGAGAAGTAAACACTTCGAATCCTTTGTAGCCGAGTGAAATTTTTCGTTCAGTTCGGGCTAATGCGTATTGCTCATTTGTTTGCGGATGCAAGAAAACCGGAAAATCCTTCCCCACCGGACGGTATCCCAGCAATTCCATTTCCTTCGGTGAAGCACCCACTACCACATAATCATGATCCTTGACCGGTAATCCGAGTAATTCATCGCGCACTGAACCGCCCACAAGATAAGTTTTCAATGATTATTTCGCCTTCACAGCTCCCAGGCGCTCCTTAAGTGTTGGCGAATTGTGCCCATGATCAAGCACTTTGGCGTAATACATCGAATTTTTCAAAACCTTCTTGACGTAATCCCGTGTTTCGTTAAAAGGAATCGTCTCAGCATAAATAGCGCCTTCCAGTAACCGGGTGTCATCGCGCCAGCGTCTGGCCCGGCCCGGCCCGGCATTATAGGCAGCCGAAGCCAGCAACGGTTGATTATCCAATGTATTCAACACATGCTTAAGATAATACGCACCTAATTGCAAATTGGTATTCACATCCGCCACCAGATTTTGACGGAAATTGGGTATACCTAATTGCTTAGCAACCCATTCGGCCGTAGCCGGCATCAATTGCATCAAGCCCGTTGCTCCCGCATGGGATTTAATATCCGCAATGAAGCGGCTTTCCTGTCGAATCAAACCATATACCCAGGCTTCATCCAACTCATGTCGTCGCACTATATTTCTAAGTGCCTCGCGGTGCGGAGATAAAAACCGCAAACTGAAATCATGCTGCGTTATCGTTCTGTTCGCGGTATTGATCGCGCGGTCATACATACCCTGACGGCGTGCTACCTCGGATGCAGCCAATAATTCCGCATCGGAAAATTGTCGAACGGTCCAACTCCATTCACGAAATGCTTCCGTACGTAAATTCATGCGTGCAAAAGCCAGCGCCCGCTGTATGCCGGGTCTACGCTCCATTGCGGACACCTCATCAGGACTTACGCGATAAGTTTTTTCTGCGATACTGAGCATGGTACCCAATTCTTCCCGTGCCAATTGGCCATAAAAACTATGCTCATCGCTAAGCGGAATTAAGATATTATTTGCATCCTGCATTCGGTTCTTGATGATTAATGCACGCGCTTTCCAGTATCGCCAAGTATCTATCTGCTGCTCTGCGGGTGACATTTTTTCGATAGTTCTCAGCACCTCATCCCAGTGAGCGAGCCGCAAAGCTGCACGTACCTGCCAGGCAAGCACGGTATCCGAGGGCGGATAGACTTGCGGTGTATTCTGAGCTTCTCTGAACCAATCCAAAGCACGCGAATCATGCCGCATTGCTGCACGATACCCGAGCCTTCCGAGGAAATAAGAACGATCAAATGGAGTAAGCTGATTTTTGATCTTTAACCACTGCACATAGGCTTGATTGGTATCATTACGCAGCAGACGCAATAGCGCGAACAAAGCAATTTCGCGGTCACTCCGCGATTTGATTTTATTTTTTAAAGTATCGAGGTAACGTAGTGGATTTTTGGCTGCATTATTCAAATCGGTGCTGCTTAACAACTCACTGTTAGGCAAATAACGGCTAATATGCATCGCCACGCCGGTTTGACCTTCTTCCAATGCAAGTCGAATCCGGGTCCAGATATCTTCCAGCGTAATCTGCTCACTGTAGATTAACGTACGAAAAACCGGTGTACAGCTTTCAGGCTGACTGGTCGGCGTAAACCATAATGACCGAACTTCCGACAGTACTGAATTATCTTTAGCATTCAGCCGACTCTGGTAGTAATAGCATAGAAGCTCGGTATCCCTGTTCACTGACAACGGATATTCTATTTCAAAGAGTGTCCATTGTTGATTCTTTCCCAAAATCTTGAGCCAATCTCCGCGCAATCGATCCGCCACCAGATCACCCTGATAGCGTGTGAGAAAATACCGAATATTGGCAATATCAGTAGCTTGCAGTCTCATACGCAATTTAAAATATTCCACATAGGGCATAAGCACATGGCGTTGCAGCTTTATGGAATATTCATCCAAACGTTTCACATTGCCAGCCTGAAAGGCTTCACGCGCAGCGATAAAATCAAGGTCCTGATTTGCAGATAGCGTTCCGGAAAAAACCAAAAGAATTAATCCCAAAAGGTAATTTCTCATAGCGACTTCCCGTACAGGCTCTAATGGAAGATATTTACAATCAAGAAATCGAACAAATTTTTTGCAAAAAATGGGACTTTCACATATTCACTGTAAAAGCCCAATACCATTCTTCAAGTTTCCGCAAAAATTCTGCAGCTAATTAACCGGTAACAATGATTAAACAATACCTTGGCCCAGCATAGCATCCGCCACTTTGACAAAACCGGCGATATTGGCGCCATCCACATAATTAACGCTGCCGTCGGGCTTGGTACCGTATTTCAAACAGGATTTATGAATAGCCTGCATAATTGCTTGCAGGCGAACATCAACCTCCTCATGAGTCCAGGATAAACGCATTGCATTTTGGCTCATTTCCAAGCCTGAAGTGGCGACACCACCGGCATTACTTGCTTTACCCGGTGCATAAAGTACTTTGTTATGGATAAAACACTCGACCGCTTCAGCTGTCGATGGCATATTTGCGCCCTCAGCAACACAAATGACACCATTATTAACGAGTGTTTGCGCATCGGCACCGGTGATTTCATTTTGCGTTGCACACGGTAATGCCACCTGTACCGGCACATGCCAGGGTTTTTCACCCGGTAAAAAGGTAACATTCACACGTTTGGCATATTCGTCCAGACGTGCATACAGATGATTTTTTACTTCCGCCAATACTGCCAGTTTTTCAGGGGTAAAGCCGCTTTCATCCACAATCGTGCCACTGGAGTCGGATACGGTAATCACCTTGGCACCTTGCGCCATGGCTTTCTCGACAGCAAATTGCGCTACATTACCCGAGCCGGAAACCGAAACACGCATCCCTTCCATATAGCGCCCTGCATGCCGTAATACTTCTTGAGCAAAATATACCGTTCCATAACCGGTTGCTTCCGGACGAATTAACGATCCGCCAAAACTCAATCCTTTTCCGGTAAATACACAATCAGCTCGATTGGATAATTTTTTCATCATCCCCGCCATGAATCCAACTTCACGCCCACCAACGCCGATATCTCCAGCGGGCACGTCGGTATCCGAACCAATATGGCGAAACAGCTCACTGATAAAAGCCTGACAAAACCGCATAACTTCCCCTGGGCTTTTACCTTTCGGATCAAAATCGGAACCACCCTTGCCGCCGCCCATCGGCAATGTTGTTAAGGCATTTTTGAAGGTTTGCTCAAACGCCAAGAATTTAAGAATTGACAGGTTCACCGAGGGATGAAACCGAACACCGCCTTTATACGGACCAATGGAAGAACTATGTTGCACCCGGTAACCCCGGTTTACTTTAACTTCGCCATGATCATCAACCCAGGATACGCGAAATATAATCACGCGCTCAGGCTCAACCAAACGATCCAGCAAACCATGCTCAGCATACCGTGGGTGTTCCATTATAAAAGGCCACAAGCTCTCAATGACTTCCGTAACCGCCTGCATGTACTCTGGTTGATTAGGATTACGCTCAGTCACATATTCACTGAACTCCTGAAGGCTCTTATATTTCATTTTTAATTCCCCGATAGATGAAAGGTTATGTGCGAATAACCCAATTCTGCCAAATAAATTTATACGCTGCACTGTATTTTTTTAAAAATGGAGTTTTTTGTGCTGTTACATTGAAATATCAATTATTGGAAAACTTCGTTGCGAGCAAATTGGCTTAATCAGCAAATAGGGTTTTTCTCTCTACTCTCTACTCTCTACTGAATTGGTTTTAGGCACAAAATGAAGGTCTCTAGTTGTCGTATCCCCTATCTTAGGGGATAATGTACACTTTTATTTATTTTATTTTTCTGAAAAATTAGGGAGCTAGTATCGATGGGGACATTCAAGGATTTTGACGCGACGGTATTTAAAGATTTGACCAGTGCGGTGCGCGCATTGGCGATGGATGCCGTGCAAAAAGCCAATTCTGGTCACCCCGGTATGCCAATGGGTATGGCTGAAATTGCTGAGGTACTGTGGATTCACCACCTGCGTCATAATCCTGGCAATCCGGGTTGGGTTGACCGTGATCGGTTTGTGCTATCTAACGGACATGGATCCATGTTGATTTATGCTTTGTTACATTTGACCGGTTACGATTTACCGATGGAAGAAATTAAAAAATTTCGCCAATTCCATTCAAAAACACCCGGCCATCCGGAGTATGGTTACACGCCAGGTGTAGAAACCACTACCGGCCCCTTGGGTCAGGGCATCACAAATGCGGTAGGCATGGCTTTGGCAGAAAAAGTATTGGCAGCCGAATTCAATCGCCCTGGTTACAATATTGTAGATCATCACACGTATGTTTTTCTCGGTGATGGTTGTTTAATGGAAGGCATCTCGCATGAAGCTTGCTCATTAGCCGGCACTTTGGGTTTGGGTAAACTCATCTGTTTTTATGATGATAATGGCATTTCCATAGATGGTCATGTGGAAGGCTGGTTTACCGATGATACGCCAAAACGTTTCGAATCTTATGGCTGGCATGTGGTGCCTAATGTCAATGGCCATGATCCTGTAGCGATTGAAGCTGCGATTGAAGCTGCGAAGCAAGTCAACAACAAGCCATCGATGATTTGCTGCAAAACGGTCATCGGATTGGGTTCTCCGAATATGGCCAATACCCATTCTGTGCATGGCGCCGCATTGGGTGATGCGGAAATCGCCGCTACTCGCCCGCATATTGGTTGGCATCACCCACCATTTGAAATTCCGCAAAATGTTTATAGTGTCTGGGACGCAAGAGCGAAAGGTCAGAAGCTAGAAATGGAATGGAATCAGAAGTTTGCGGAATATGCAGAAAAGCATCCCGCGGAGGCGGCGGAATTTAATCGTCGAATGGCGGGAGAATTGCCTGCGAATTGGAGCAGTCATGTTGAGAATGTTATTAATCAAGTCAATGCGAAAGCGGAATCCATCGCGAGCCGCAAGGCTTCGCAAAATGCAATTGAAGGCTTAGCGCCCATTCTGCCGGAATTGATTGGGGGATCTGCCGATTTGGCCGGTTCCAACCTGACACTATGGTCAGGTTCCAAAGGTGTCGACAATAATGCCGGTGGCAATTACGTCTATTATGGTGTACGTGAATTTGGGATGAGCGCAATGATGAACGGATTATCGTTGCACGGCGGCCTGATTCCTTACGGCGCAACCTTTTTGATGTTTTCAGAATACGCTCGTAATGCACTGCGTATGGCCGCTTTGATGAAAATCCGTAACATCTTTGTCTTTACACATGATTCAATTGGTCTGGGCGAGGATGGTCCAACACATCAACCGGTAGAACAAACAGCTACATTGCGTTATATCCCCAATATGGATGTATGGCGACCTTGTGACACCGTTGAATCAACCGTTTCATGGGTTCGTGCCATCGAGCGTAAAGACGGTCCTTCAACATTAATTTTCAGCCGCCAGAATCTGCCGTTTCAAAAACGAGACGCGGCAATCATCAAACAAATTGAGAAAGGTGGCTATGTATTAGCTGAAGCAAGTAACAACAGCAAACCGCAAGTTATTCTCATCGCTACCGGCTCGGAGGTCGGTTTAGCCGTGAATGCGCAGAAAACGTTGGCGGATGAAGGCATTCATGCACGCGTTGTTTCCATGCCCTGTACCAATGTTTTTGACCGCCAGGAACCATCTTACAAGGAAAGTGTCTTGCCAAAAGGTGTCAAACGCGTGGCCATTGAGGCGGGGGTGACGGATTTCTGGCGTAAATATGTCGGGTTAGATGGCGCAGTAGTGGGGATTGATACTTTTGGTGAATCAGCGCCTGCAGATGTGCTTTTCAAGCATTTCGGCTTTACTGTCGAAAACGTAGTCAAAACAGTAAAAAGCGTTCTCTAATTCAATTAAAGAATCTAGCGTTCGGATAACGCACTTCGTTTATCCGAATGCAATAAGTTTTTCATTCAAGGAGTTTTAGCATGACAATAAAGGTTGGTATTAATGGATTTGGTCGTATCGGGCGTATGGTTTTCCGCTCAGCAGTACAGAATTTTTCTGATATTGAAATTGTAGCAATTAATGATTTATTAGAGCCTGATTATCTGGCTTATATGTTGAAACATGATTCAGTCCATGGCCGTTTCCAAGGTGATGTATCAATTGATGGAAATACATTAGTAGTTAATGGCAAAAGAATTCGTTTGACCGCAATTAAAGATCCTGCTGAATTGAAATGGAGCGAAGTGGGAGCTGAAGTTGTTATTGAATCTACTGGACTGTTCCTGACCAAGGAAACTTGCGAAAAGCACTTGGTAGCTGGTGCCAAAAAAGTCATTATGTCTGCCCCTTCAAAGGATGATACACCCATGTTTGTATATGGTGTAAATGACAAATCCTATAAAGGTGAAAGCATTATTTCCAACGCTTCCTGTACTACCAACTGCTTGGCGCCGATGGCTAAAGTATTGAACGACAAATGGGGCATTAAACGGGGATTGATGACTACAGTGCATGCGGCAACAGCAACTCAGAAAACTGTAGATGGTCCATCGAATAAAGATTGGCGTGGTGGACGTGGCATTCTGGAAAATATTATCCCGTCTTCAACGGGTGCTGCCAAGGCAGTAGGCGTGGTAATTCCTGAACTGAACAAAAAATTGACTGGCATGGCTTTTCGTGTCCCCACTTCAGATGTTTCAGTGGTTGACTTAACGGTCGAACTGGAAAAAGAAGCGAGTTACGATGAGATTTGTAATGCAATGAAGGAAGCTTCCGAAGGCCCAATGAAAGGTGTATTGGGTTATACCGATCAGAAAGTGGTTTCTACCGATTTCCGTGGTGAAAGCTGCACATCTATTTTTGATGCTGAAGCAGGCATGGCCTTGGATAAAAGTTTTGTTAAAGTAGTGGCATGGTACGACAATGAATGGGGTTATTCCACCAAGGTATTGGAGATGGTTCGTACCGTTGCCAAGTAATTTGTATTGATTGATGCATACTTAAGAATATTAAGATTTTGATTACTATCTGAATTACTATTCAATTCGTCAAGACATAAAGGGTAGCGTTTGCTATCCTTTATATTTTTTAAAGACAATTCTGGAGTTTATCGTGCCTGTTATTAAACTTGTTGACCTTGACCTAAAAGGTAAGCGTGTATTCATACGCGCTGATCTAAACGTGCCTGTAAAGGATGGCAAAGTAACCTCGGACGCCCGCATTACCGCCTCTATGGCGACGATTAATCATTGCCTCAAAGAAGGTGCCAAGGTAATGGTAACTTCTCATCTGGGGCGTCCTGATGAAGGAATATGGACCGAAGAAAATTCCTTAAAGCCCGTTGCTGATAATATCGCCAACCGCCTAGGAAAACCGGTTCGACTAATCAAAGACTGGATGGACGGTGGATTTGATGTTGCTGCTGGAGAGTTGGTAGTACTTGAAAATTGCCGTATTAACAAAGGGGAAAAGAAAAATCTCGAGGAAACTGCGCAGAAATACGCAAAATTATGTGATGTGTTTGTAATGGATGCCTTCGGCACCGCGCACCGTGCAGAAGCTTCAACTCATGGCATCGCGAAATATGCCCTGATAGCTTGTGCAGGAATTTTACTGACTGAAGAGCTGGAAGCTTTAACTAAAGCGCTGTTGAATCCGGCTCGTCCCATGGTTGCTATAGTAGGCGGTTCGAAAGTTTCTACCAAACTTACCGTACTTGAGTCGCTGTCCGAAAAAGTGGATCAATTGGTTGTTGGCGGCGGCATCGCTAATACTTTTCTTAAAGCCACCGGCAAGAATGTCGGTAAGTCATTGTGTGAAGACGATTTGGTTTCAACGGCTAAAAATTTGATGGATAAAATGGCCCAACGCAATGCATCAATCCCGATTGCAGTTGATGTTGTGGTTGGTAAGAAATTTGATGCTAATGAACCGGCTGTATTGAAAGATGCCGATAGCGTGGCAGATGATGAAATGATTTTCGACATCGGTCCAAGAAGTGCACAGGAATTAGCGGATATCATTATGAAAGCCGGCACGGTAGTATGGAACGGTCCCGTGGGTGTATTTGAATTTGATCAGTTTGGTGGCGGAACCGAGAAGATTGCACGAGCAATTGCAGAAACCAAGGCATTCACGCTGGCAGGCGGCGGCGATACCATTGCAGCCATTCAAAAATATGATATTTATAACAAAGTCTCTTATATCTCTACGGCAGGGGGTGCCTTTTTAGAATTTTTAGAAGGCAAAAAGCTGCCCGCAGTAGAAATCCTGGAAATGCGCGCTAACTGATCGTCTAGAAAATAATGATTCGAAGAACAAAAATTGTAGCTACACTGGGTCCTTCCAGCGGTAATCCGAAAACTCTGGAACGTATGATCCGGGGCGGTGTCGATGTTGTTCGGATTAATTTCTCACATGGAACGCGCGAACAACATATTGAACTGGTGGAGATGACACGCTCATTAGCACGTGCGGCAGGATTTACTGTAGGGGTTCTGGCTGATCTGCAAGGCCCTAAAATCCGCGTCGGCAAGTTTGAGCACGGCAAAATTAGGCTTGAAGTAGGTGATCAGTTCATTCTTGATGCAGCATGTGAGCTGGGGAATCAGGAACGAGTCGGTCTGGATTATAAAGAACTGCCCGGTGATTTGGAAACCGGAGCCACACTGATGCTGGATGATGGACGCATTGTTCTGGGGGTATCTCAGGTAAAAGGTCATCAGGTATTCTGTGTAGTCGAGCAAGGCGGAATACTGTCAAATAATAAAGGTATTAACCGTAAAGGTGGTGGACTAGGCGCTCCGGCTCTGACTGGCAAGGATTTAGAGGATATCAGAACGGCTGCTGAGTTTGGCGCGGATTATCTGGCGGTATCATTTGTCCGTTCGGGTGACGATATACGACAGGCGCGCTCATTGCTGCAAGAAGCAGGGGGTAAAGGCATGATTATGGCCAAAATCGAACGCTCAGAAGCTATTCTTGCGTTGGATGATATACTCGAAGCTTCGGACGCAATCATGGTGGCACGTGGAGACTTGGCAGTTGAAGTAGGTGATGCTGCTGTTCCAGCGTTACAAAAAAGAATGATACGCTCGGCACGGGCAAATAATAAAATTGTTGTGACTGCAACGCAAATGATGGAATCGATGATTACTAATCCGATTCCAACGCGCGCTGAAGTATCGGATGTAGCCAATGCGGTACTCGATGGTACTGATGCAGTCATGCTATCGGCGGAATCGGCTGCCGGTGAATATCCGGTGGAAGCAGTGGAAGCCATGGCCAGGGTTTGTTTGGAAGCGGAAAAGGAATATCTGGTTAGCATTGATCGGCGAATGCAGAATATTAATCCGGCAACCATCGAAGAAGCGATTGCGCGTGCCACGATGTATACTGCGGGTGGCCTGCAGATTCGTGCGATTGCTGCATTGACGCAAAGCGGCGTGACCGCATTGCTGATGTCGCGCAGGAGTTCCAAGGTGCCTATTTTTGCGTTAAGCCCGAACGAAGAAACGCGCAGAAGAGTTACCTTGTTCAGAGGTGTTTACCCCGTAGAATTTGGTGAAGGATTGAATGACCCGGAAGAGATTCTGAATCTGGCCGAGCAGGAATTACTCGACCGCGGGGTGGTGCGCAGTGGTGATATTATGGTGATGACAATAGGTGAGCCGGTAGGTAAGACGGGGGGTACCAATACCATGAAAATTATTAGGGTTGGTGAATGGAAAACAAGGCAAGGCATTGATACAAATTAAAATATCTGCCACCGGGACAGCATAGATAAATATACGCACAGTTACAGTAAAAAGAATCAAACGTATTCATACAAAATAATCGCTTATACTAATACTTACAGAATTTATTCAGATGATTTAATAATTAAGGAGATCTAAATGGCACTTGTATCATTAAGACAATTACTCGATCATGCGGCAGAAAACAGCTATGGCTTGCCTGCGTTTAATGTCAATAATCTGGAGCAAATCCAGGCAATCATGCAAGCAGCGGATGAATGCAATAGTCCGGTGATCATGCAGGGTTCCGCCGGTGCAAGAAAATATGCCGGCGAAGCATTCTTGCGCCACTTAATTGCTGCTGCAGTAGAAGCTTATCCACATATTCCTATTGTAATGCACCAGGATCACGGCGCGTCTCCATCGGTTTGTGTCAACGCGATCCGCAGTGGGTTCTCGAGTGTAATGATGGATGGCTCTTTACAAGCCGATGCCAAAACACCGTCCACTTATGAATACAATGTCAACGTCACGGCGGATGTTGTTAATATTGCGCATTCAGTCGGTGTTTCCGTGGAAGGCGAGCTGGGTTGCCTAGGCTCACTGGAATCCGGCATGGGTGAAGCGGAAGATGGACACGGTGCAGAGGGTGTTTTATCCCATGATCAATTGCTTACCGACCCTGAAGAAGCCGCCGATTTCGTGCGCAAAACCGGTGTGGATGCATTGGCCATTGCGATTGGAACTTCGCATGGTGCTTATAAGTTTACCCGTAAACCTACAGGCGATATTCTAGCGATTCAACGCATCAAAGAAATCCATGCGCGCATTCCTAATACTCATCTGGTAATGCACGGTTCCAGCTCAGTACCGCAAGACTGGTTGGATATTATTCGTCAGTATGGCGGCGACATCAAAGAAACCTATGGTGTTCCGGTAGAAGAGATCCAAGAAGGCATCAAATATGGTGTGCGTAAGATCAATATCGATACCGATATTCGCCTGGCTATGACTGGCGCAATCCGCCGTAGTTTGGAAAAAGACAAAAGCAATTTTGATCCGCGCAAATTCCTGAAAGAAGCGACTGCTGCCGCTAAGGATATTTGCAAAGCGCGCTTCGAAGCTTTTGGTTGTGCAGGACAAGCAGGAAAAATCAAGCCAGTTTCACTCGAAGATATGGCTAATCGTTATACTAAAGGCGAATTGAACGCCATTATTAAATAATCAACCAAATTAAATTCTATGATCAATCACAAAATTGCATGATTGATCATAGAATTCGGATTAAATAGAGTGCAATATCGCTTCAGTACGAGTTAAATTCTGACTCCGTCAAAGTCCAAAGGATACTGGTTAAATCCTTAGAAGAAATCACTTATTAGTCGCTAAAACATCACCTATATCCCCAGCTTCAACCAATCATCAGATTTCATTTCCTTTTTGAGAGTACTCCACAATTTATTCTCTAAGTAATAGAAGCATTGTCTAAATTAACAGATAACGCTATCCTGATAACGATATTATCATTTTCGTAAAGGGCATCATGACACAAGACGAACAGAAACGTGCAGCAGCGATTGCTGCAATTCAATATATTCCAGTTGATTGTATTGTTGGAGTAGGGACAGGTTCCACCGCTAACTATTTTATTGATGAGCTGGCTAAAATCAAACATAAAATTGAAGGGGCTGTTGCGAGTTCCGATGCAACGGCACAAAGACTTAAGGAACATGGCATCGAAGTATATGATCTCAATAATGTTATTGATATCCCTGTTTATGTTGACGGTGCAGATGAGATCACTGAGAATTTGCATATGATCAAGGGTGGCGGTGGCGCATTGACACGAGAGAAGATCGTTGCCGCGGTAGCACAGAAATTTATTTGCATTACTGATCAGAGCAAGTTAGTAAATATTCTTGGCAACTTCCCTTTGCCTGTAGAGGTCATCCCGATGGCGCGCAGCTATGTTGCGCGTGAAATTGTTCATTTGGGTGGGCATCCGGCTTTACGTCACGACTTCGTCACGGATAATGGCAATATCATACTGGACGTACACGGATTACAAATTATGAACCCTATTGAACTGGAAACTACGCTTAATCAAATTGCCGGTGTTGTAACCAATGGTCTTTTTGCACGACGTGGGGCGGATACGCTATTATTGGGAACAGATAACGGCATACGTGTAATTTCTATTTGACTTTTAATATTCAGTAGCCAAGAACTGTATTCTTCGCTACCAACCAAAGGCGCGCGATATGGCAAATAAAGAGCATATTTCTAAGCAATTTGATGCTGATCTTGAAGAAGTTCGTACACGCGTCTTGCAGATGGGTGGTTTCGTTGAAGAGCAAATCGAGTATGCAATAGAGGCATTGACGAGTGGTAACGAAGAGCTTATCGATCAGGTCATTACACGTGATCATCGTGTCAACGCCATGGAAGTATCGATTGATGAAATCTGTAACCAGATCATTGCGCGTCGCCAACCAACCGCCAGTGATTTACGTATGATCATGATGGTAATTAAAACGATTACTGATCTAGAACGCATCGGTGACGAGGCGGCGAAAATTGCTCGGATGGCGAAGTTGATATACTCATCTGATCGTATGCACATTCCGCGCTTCAATGAAATCAAACATGTCGCCAGTATTGCAATGGACATGTTGCATAAAGCGCTTGATTCCTTTGCTCGATTGGATTTAAATGCAGCCGCACAAATTGTCAGACAAGATGAGTTTGTAGATGAGGAGTTTCGTTCTATCTTGCGTCAATTAATTACGTTTATGATGGAAGATCCAAGAAAAATCTCTACGTGCCTGGAAATAGTATTTATCGCCAAAGCAATAGAACGTATTGGAGATCATGCAAAAAACATGTCAGAGTATGTTGTTTACATGGTAAAAGGCAAAGATGTGCGCCATGTAACGGCTGACCAAATTGAACAGGAAATCAGAGAATAATATGAATTTTTTTCTTGTGTCAGATAGCGGTGCTGTATTTTATGATCCCGATATACGAAGTATTTCATTAACATGTAGTAATTCAGATTTGATCAGACAGTAGGTCTTGCTAAAGGGTGGGCTTACTACCCAGTTTGATAAAGGTGCGAATCTTTATCAACCAAGCGTGAAAGCGCAAAGGAGTAATCCCATAAGTAGTGTCCAACACAATGTCATCACACACGAGATTGGTTTGCTTAACCTGGAAGCCGAGATTGGCAATGTATCCCGCGCCTCAAAGTGATGGGTTTTTCTTGCGATACTTTCTGAAATCTTTGCAAAATCAAGAAAAATTCCTATTTTAAAGTGTGCTGTCAAAAATGAGTCCATTGATTAAGCTGCGAGTAGATAGCCTAATCCTTCTTGCTGAAAGCCGCTCTCGGATACATCAAGTACCCGACACATGAGCGCACAACCGGATAGCTCTAACTCAAGTTCAGCCAGTAGCTGACTGATGCTTGCCTATTGCAGCGAATTCCCCTCGTGTGTCAACATAAACCCAGTTCTTTAGTGTCCCTTGGGATAACGACAGTCGTTTTGCTGCCGCTACCAGAGTCAATCCACTTTCTTTAAAAGCTTAACTGATCAAGCACATTGTTATCGATCTAAGATTCAAGTCTTAAATTAAAAAGACCTGTTAGTTAATAATCAGGCGGATTCAAGTTTGAAGTGCAATTTTGAATAACGCAGGTCAGGGGGGTTGGATGCGGTAGCATCTGAGCCTTTTTGACCATCCAGTCGAAATTGCAAAGATGAACTACACACACCTAACCCGAGAAGAGCGATACCAGATATACGTCTTGAAGAAAGCGGGACACACACAAAGCGAGATCGCCACCGTCATCGACCGAAGCGTATCAACTGTCAGCTGAGAGTTAGCCCGTAACCGCGGGGCGCGTGGCTATCACCCCAACCAGGCGCATAACAAAGCAGTCGAGCGGAAAGCCATCAATGCGCGGGCGATAGACGATGCAACCGGGCAATTTGCACAAGAGAAACTCATGCTGCAATGGAGCCCAGACCCGATCAGCAACTATGCAGACATCAGCATTGAGACAGTGTACCAGAGGGTTTATGCCGACAAACGAAACGGTGGCATTCTTTGGAAGAATCTGCGCTGTCAGAAGCAGCGCCGAAAGCGTTATGGCAAGACAGACCGGCGCGGCATCATCCCCAACCGCCAATCCATTGAGCAACGTCCGGCTATCGTCGATGCTAGAAGTCGTATCGGCGACTGGGAGGCAGATACCATCATCGGCAAGAACCACCGGCAGGCCATCGTCAGTCTGGTCGAGCGAAAGACGGGATACACGCTGATTCGCAAGGTGGAGCGGAAGACCGCCGAGGCAGTGATAAAAGCAACCACTCGCCTGCTCAAGCCACACCAAAAACGGGTGCATACGATTACTTCCGACAACGGGCGGGAATTCGCCGGACACGAGGAGATCAGCAAACAACTGGACGCGGACTTCTATTTCGCCCACCCTTACGCTTCATGGGAACGAGAAACGAACGAGAATACCAATGGACTAATTCGGCAGTACTTCCCCAAAAACAGCGACTTCACCACGATTACACGACAGGAGATAAATACAGCAATGGAAAGATTGAACAATCGACCTAGAAAACGGCTTGGATACAGAACACCTAATCAGCTATTCTTCACATCAGGCGTTGCACTTCATATTTGAATCGGCATCAGACAATAAGCGATTTCCACCGGGTACATCCGATCATCACACATATATAGACTATTTGATTGACTAAGCAGATCAGCAACAATTACTATCTTCAATCAGACTTTATGTTCTTTACAATCACCATATAGAAGCGAGTCTTGTTTTTGATGGCAGCGGTAAAACGACCTGATCATTGTAATCAAGATTATCAATTATGGTCGGTATCAATACCATGAGGAATAAAAGCGTTTTGGTTTGTAGAACTCTTAAATAGAAATTCACTCCATTGATAATGAGTGTAGAATCAATAGCATTTTGGAAAATTCTTATTGAATAATACAACCCTGTCGTCATGCATTTAAAATACAAGCAAAACGACAATTTATTTATTAATTTTCATACCATGCAATTTATTCTTTTATTGTTATTTTTTGTTTTCGCCGATGCAATTTGGGCGAATACAGAAGCGCTTGATCAAGAGGCACAAGTGCGTGCGCTTGAAAAAACCTTAACGCGCATACAACAGGAATCTCAATCAACCTATCAGCAATTTCTGATGATTCAGGAGTTGCGCCGTAACGAAATGGCAGAAGTTCCTCAAGCTGTAAGACTGCCCAATTCACCCTCGCAGAGCATTCCGATTCCAAACTATGAAGACTTAATTCAACTTAAGCAGGAAAAACAAGAACGAATTGACAAATATACAACGGATTTGGATCATCTTTATGCACGCTACCGGGAACTGGAAGATGAAAAACAAGCAATTTTCGAGCAAATCCGATCACTCGCAAAAAAGCCGGGAGAATAATTCTTTTAAAACTTATTTACTGGTTATTTAGTTTCAAAATTTTTGTACCAAATATCATAAATTTCATTCGACCATAAAGACTTTATCCATACGATCACATCATCGACTTGCTGCTCTGTCAGTACCCCCTCCCAGGCAGGCATCGAACCTATGTCTGGAGGAGTTCCTTTGAGAATTGTTTTTTTCAGAACATCAGTGGAGTGATGCCAAGCATGCGCCGAACTGTCCAACGGGGGCGGCGGATATTTACCCTCAGAATTCGGCTTGCGCCAATGTGGCGTCGCTTCCCCATTGGGGCCATGGCAGCCTACGCAATGGGTTGCATAAACAGCTTCTCCACGCACGATTTGCGCATCATCTAAATTTCTTATTATCAATCCTGTCTTGGGGTCAATCTGATGCTGCCCCAGCGCAAGGTCTGTAGAAAAAAAATTCCCGCACCCAATTAATACCATTGCCGCAGCATAAATCAGAAAATGTCGCATTCTCATGAAATTAAAATGCTTATTTTAAGCGCATGACTGAACTGTTTCTATTCTCTACTTCCAAATTTTGCGGTAATGGCTCGGTTTTTTTGGCATATGGATCATAACGGTTATAGATAGTAGCATTCGTACGAGTTTGATCACGTTCTTTGAGCAAGAAAACATTATAGGGATCGCTACGGGATCCTTCCATACCAGGAGATCCATGCGGCATATCTGGAACAGCCAATCCTATCGCTTTCGGTTTTTCTTTGAGCAGCCTGATGATATCGGGCGCTGGCACATGTCCTTCGATCGCATAGCCATTCACCAGTGCCGTATGACATGAGCCAACCGTTTCTGAGATTCCCGATTTCTTTCTGATCTCTTTATTACCTACATCGTGTGTCTTTACGGTAAAGCCGTAGTCGCGCATATGGTCAACCCATTTAGCGCAACATCCACAAGTTGGGCTTTTATAAACTTCTACGGTTGCTGTAGCTAAGGCCTGTGTAGCAACACCCAACAAGCTGAATGTGATGATCGACTCAACTAATAGTGTTCTTATTCGTATTTTCATTTTTTCTCCACAATAATTTTTCCACGCATTTTTTTAAAATGACCAGGCAAAGGACAGGCAAAATCAATGACTCCTGCACTCGTAAATTGCCAGATCAATTCTTTTTGCTCACCAGGCTCCAGTTGTAGCAAATGGGCTTCAGTGTGCTCCTTTTCAGGATACATACTTCGCATCTTAGCAACTTTTTTAAGTTCTGCCATCGAACCTATCAACATTTCATGCGTGTGATTACCGCCATTTTTGATCACAAACTGGATCGTTTCACCTTCATTTACTGCAACTTCAGCGGGCAAAAACATATTATCCACCTGCGTCAGTTTAATAATGCGTGACACTTTATCTAAATCGCCCGGTCTACCAATATCGAATTCCAAATTGGAATGATTTGCAGTCGAGTAACTATCGGTTGAAAACAAGACCAAGATCACCAATGGTATAATTCTACTCATAGAATTCTCCTGAAAATAATTCCTGAACTCGTTTATCCATCTTGCTTAGAATTCGGTTATGCTAAATTGTTCCAATTCATTTGTCTAATATTCTGCTAAACCTACCCTACTATCAATAAATTTTTAGTTCCTCAGCATCTTCGTAAAGTATGATTAAAAAACAACAATATAATGCTAACAAACTACAAAAACGCTTGAGACGACAAGTAGGAACAGCCATTGCTGATTTCAACATGATCGAAGCGGGCGACAGAATCATGGTGTGTTTGTCCGGAGGTAAAGACAGCTATGCATTGCTGGACATCCTTCGCAATCTTCAAATTCATTCCCCAGTGAATTTTGAACTGATCGCAGTGAACCTGGATCAAAAACAGCCAGGTTTTCCTGAGCAGGTATTACCCAATTATTTGACACAAATTGGTATGCCTTTCCAGATAGTGGAACAGGATACCTACAGCGTTGTTAAGCGTGTGATTGCCGAAGGAAAAACCACCTGCAGCTTGTGCTCGCGGTTACGTCGTGGTGTGCTATATCGTGTGGCCAGTGAACTTGGAGCCACTAAAATTGCATTGGGGCATCATCGCGATGATATCCTAGAAACCCTATTTCTGAATATGTTTTACGGAGGTAAGCTCAAAGCGATGCCGCCCAAACTGGTTAGTGATAATGGCAGGCACATTGTTATCCGGCCACTGGCTTATTGCAAGGAAAAGGATCTGACAGCATATGCAGAAATTTCAGATTTCCCGATTATTCCCTGTAATCTGTGCGGATCACAAAAAAACCTGCAACGTCAAGCAATCAAAGAAATGATGCAGCAATGGGATAAAAAATTTCCAGGTCGACTGGAAACTATGTTCCGTTCGATACAAAATATCCAGCTATCGCATCTAGCCGATACCTCACACTACAATTTCGTTAGTCTCCAAGCGCAGGATCAGCCTTTCGAAAACGGCGACACGGCATTTGACGAAGAAACATTTGAATCCAATATTGAAGAAATGCTTGCTCTTGGAGCAGAAGAAGCAACCGATCGTCCCCTGGTTCCGCAAAGCTAATCGGCATTTATACGTCTGAGCGGTACCCATTTGAAAGTCATTGCCACCAGACCAGCAAACAAGCTATAGACAATAACCAGGATTGGCTCTGGCACATTGTAGAATATTATGAAATGAAGCCAATGCTGAATAAAACTCTTGTCCGTTTCAATCTGGCGCAAGCTATTTTCCCATAGGGTTAATGGACAAGCGATACCCAGTAGTGATTCAGCCACAACGAATAAAATAGCGACAAGATGCAGATAGCGAAACCAAGGGTTTCTGACAAACATCAGCTTCAACCACGCGCCTACCCAGATGATCGGCAAGCTCCCCACCACAAAAAGGACATAAAGAAAATGAATAATTAGAACTATGTCAGCTAAGAGCATTTCAACTCAACAAAGCAAGCTTCTACTTTTAATAAAGCACCCCGCCGCAAGCAGCGGGGTATTAACTGCGCTCTACAATCTGCTGGTTTTCAACCAGCTTTCGCCCCAAGGGGGCGGGGAATTAAACCCGCAGAGATTAAGGAATCGCTGAATGACTGTTATTCCAAACTTAGCAGGAAGTTAATTGTACTGATTATCAACATACTCTACGCTTGGATGATATGTGCAGTTTATTCATAGATTCCTTGATGAATTACTTGCAAATGTTTCTCGGGTAACATTTATAATGTGTCAGTGAATAGCTAAACATATCAATGACAACTGTATTTGTCCACTCGGCATCTATTTGCACAAACTAATCAGTAATCATCGTAAATTGACCCGATCAGCATATCATTCTTGATTGATTTTATGCCATCAATAGCACGGGCAATTGCAATTGCTTTGTCCATATCGTCACGGGAGCTTACATAACCACTGAGTTCTACAACGCCTTTAATTGTTCTGACATTGATATCAAAGCGTCTCAACGATGGTTCATCGATGATTGCTTCATAAACTTTTGTGGTAATACGCACATCATTGAATTTTTCTTCCATCAGCAATTGTTCAGGAGTCGATGCACAGCCTGAAAAAATGAATATTTGGATAACTAAGAAAAAAACAATGAAATGACAACCGCTATCTCGTCGCATCATAATGAGGCCTCCTAAATGATTATCGGAAAAATATCCTCCTCACACTTAGATTTGAAACCCTTGCCGTCCAACCTTCAGAATTACATTCAATCAAAAAAGCTCAGCAGGTTATTATTGAACCCTCTGGTAAGTATTAGCAACAATCAAAATGCGAGGTAATGTATGGACAGAGTAGCTCGCATGAACGTCAATGAACAAAGCATTCCATTCCTGTTGATAATATTACATCATTATCTTTGATGGAGATTGTTTTTTTGGCAAAGTAACTTGAGTCGATTATGCATTGATGTATTTATTTTTTGACTGACATTATTTTATCCCAATAACATTTTTAGCTGGTTTGTATGGATGGCTCGATTTTCGGTGGTTCATTCAACAATGGAATGATCATTTTTTCCAGCTTTTTTAGATTAACACGCCCCAAATAGTTTTCGACCAGCTCCCCTGAGCGATTGATTACCACAGTATAGGGTAGCGCAGAATGGCGATTTCCCGCGGCTTCTAACAATGACCAGGTATTAAAACTGCCCACCAATACCGGATAATTGATGCCAAATTCCTGACTGAACATTTTGACTTTATCGGTTTGGTCAATGGCAATACCGATAAAAATCAACCCTTGCTCTCCATATTTTTTTTGCGCTTCAATGAATTCTGGAATTTCCTCGCGACACGGTGTACACCAGGTAGCCCAAAAATTCACTACCATGACTTTTCCCAACCACTGCGAAACCTCTTGATTTTCTCCTTGCAAATCTGGCAAGCTCGCAGAAAGAATAGCTTGAGCGCCTTGCTGGCTTTCTTCACTGGACAATTCAGTTTGATACGCCTCAGACAGCAAGGTGCGCAAGAATGATCCCGCCCCCAGAGCGAAAATTGCGACGCAAGAATACAAAATTATCTGCTTAAACTTCGACATTGTTTCATCCTTAGAAAATGTTTTGATAGAACACTGCGACGGATTGATTGCGGTAGCGTAGCTTTAAATCAGAACAGCGTTCAACACCGTCAAGAAATCATTGTTGTTGAGAAATCCAATGATCTTAATATCAGGAATGTCATAGCCTTGACGATCAATAAATAAAATACCCGGTGGCCCAAACAATTTAAACCGTCTAAGTAACGCGGTATCATCCGGAGTGCCCTCCGTGACATCAACCTCCAGCAAAACCACTTCTTTCAGTCGAGCTTGAACTTTAGCATCGGAGAACGTAAATCGATCCATTTCTTTACATGAAACACACCAATCGGCATGAAACCTGACCATGATGTATTTATCTCTCGATAACTGGATCTGTTCATCCAGTTCAGCAATGGTTTTTACCCGCTGAAACGGCAGGGTTGCATAACCCGCGGGTACAGTTTCTCCAAAGCCAGGGTTTGTCGCATCCGCTAGGTTGAGTTTCGAGAGTGGCTGCAAAACATCCCGGCTACCGGACAAAACACCGATCAACAATGCAACACCCACCAGCAAAGCAATGACACCCACACCTTTGAAAAATTTTTGTAAACCCGAGGCCCTTTGTGGCAATGGATCAATCGCCTGCAGATAAATTGCGGAGATGATCAACAGCACAGCCCATAACAACATATACACAACTTCGTTAATCACCGGAGAAATAATCCAGATTGCAACCGCAAGTAGCAGCACGCCAAAGAATTGCTTGATCGACTCCATCCATGCACCAGCTTTCGGCAGTAAAGCACCGGCCGATGTTCCCAACAGCAACAGCGGCATCCCCATGCCCAGAGCCATGACAAATAATGCCGAACCGCCCAGAACCACGTCCCGGGTCTGGCTAATATATAGCAAAGCACCTGCCAGCGGCGCAGCAACACAGGGGCCGACAATCAACGCAGACAATGCCCCCATACCGAATACACTGGTTAAATGTCCGCCTTTCAGCTGGCCAGCTTCCTCAGATAACCTGGTTTGTAACGTTCCGGGCAGTTGCAGCTCATAAAAACCAAACATGGAAAAGGATAGCAATACAAATATCACTGCAAACGTGCCAAGTACCCAAGCATTTTGCAAGGCCGCAGACAACATCGCACCTGATAATCCGGCTGCCACACCGGCAATCGCATACGTAATCGCCATACCCAGTACATAAGCCAGCGCCAGGAGAAACCCATGACGCTTTGTTACATTCTTCCCGTGATTGGCAATAATCCCTGATAAAATCGGAAACATCGGAAACACGCAAGGTGTGAATGAGAGAAACAAACCAACCACGAAGAATCCTGAAAGAATGAGCCAATAATCGCCCGTTTCAAACATACGCTCAATTTTGTACGATTCGGTTTCAATCGCAGGTGATCGGGATGGCATCTGAAACAATTCAGCAGTGGTATCGATTCCCGCCGCCGTAGCTTGGCTACTCACTGCTCCGGCAATCGCTCCAATCGCTGCTTTTACCGCCGGCAATGTCAAATCGATCACTTTGTGTATCGGCGCATAACATACTCCGACCGGTTCATTACAACCCTGATAAGTTGCCTCCAGTGTCAACGGTTGCTCGCTTGCAGGATGCGTACGCGTTAATGAAATGACCGCCTGAACGGGGCTGTAATATACTTCCGTATTGCCAAAAGTCATGTCCTCTTTCATTTTTCCGGATGGCAGCATAACTTTTTCAATTACCATACCTTCTTGCTTCGGCTCAAAAACAATTTTATCGCGATACAGGTAATAATCCTTTGCCGGCGTCAAATGTGCAATGAGTGTATTTCCATCCCGCACTTCCACTGAAATCTTGAACGCCTCATCCGGTGGCAAAAGCTCTTGTGGATTGCTTTGACCCAGATTAATACCCAATCCTTGCAATTTTTGGAATAAACTAAAAGATCCACCTTCCTGAGCAAAAGCTTGTGGACAAGACAAACATACTATCAGTAACAAAAGTTGGAGTAATCGCATTGGTATTCAATATTATTTAATCAAGGTTGTTTCGTCGGCAATCCACTGCAAATAAGCAGGTAATCCGCTCAATATAGGAACCATAATCACTTCAGGAAGTTCATAAGGATGCATCATCTTGATCAACTGTTCAACCCGTTCATAATGTTGCCGTTGGGTTTTGATCAACACCGGAGTCTCCTCTGCCGAATCCATAGCACCTTGCCAGCGGTAAATTGATGTACACGGACTCAAGGCATTAACGCAAGCAGCCAAATGTTGATCAATCAAAGCTTCTGCCAAAGCAAGCGCACTTTTCTTATCGGGAAAATGAGTAATAATGAGCACTGGTTCCATGTGTATTATCAATTGATGCTAAAAGACTAATTTTACCCTGCTTAACGTCAATTGCCAGATGGGATTTTGAACTTTGGCGTTCTGGGCATACCTTGCCAATTGGCATATACTTTAAAAAAACAATTTATCGGAAGGAATTGAAAAAATGAAAGGATTATTTAATTTAGTGATAGCACTTTCAATTATTGCCCCTGTTACTATATTTTTTGGCTACATTATCATGGATGAAGGTGACCAATTCACTGCCGAGCACTATATGGTGACTGGACTTAGTGCAATTCCGTTTGTTTTCGCGTTACTGATTAAATTTTTAATGACGGGTGCTGAAAAAAATAACGGATAATGATTTCAGGATGTTATCAGGGTACCTTGTGACTGCCCACACGCACGTTGATAAGCTAATCCGGACACAGCCAAATCTCCTAGCGCCAACCCTCTGAATACAAAAGCAGTTCGCTCATCTGCACTTTGACGCCCCGCTGTTTTACCTGTTACTAAGCCTGTCAAATCACCATGCACCAACACTGGATCAACCAACGGTTCAGGCATCCCAGCTTCCTGTTCCAGATCATCGATAATAATTCGTTCCAATACCGACATACTCTCACTTAGCCACGGCGCAGCCAGATCGGTCATGGTGACGAATGTGCCGGGTTTTAGCCAGCGTGCATCCAGAAATGGCACCAGCTGAGGCGACAAAGTCACGGACGTAACGATCAAATCCGCATCTTGAATAGCCTCTTGTGCAGTTTGTGTTGTAATGACTGATAAGCCCATTTCATTTGCACTACGGCAAAATGCATCGCGGCTGGCCGCACCCCGTCCAAACACATTAATTCTCTTTAGTTGAAAAATCTCGGCCAATGCTCGCAAATGGCTCAGGGCTTGCACCCCACACCCGATAAATGCAGCGATAGAAGCGTCCGGTCGTGCAAGTCGCTTGGCAGCGACCGCACTTAATCCGGCAGTACGCACTGCAGTGACCCAATTGCCATCGATGATCGCCAATGGCTGCCCGCTTCGGCTATCGAGCAAGGTTACCAGCGCGTTAATGCTTGCCAATTCGTATTTGGGGTTTTCTGGATTGAGTACTAGTGCTTTGACCGCAAGAAATGGGGGATTGTCAGCCGCAGCCAGCGTTGCCATCATGTATCTTCCATCCGGCGGGGTAATTACGGCTTTGGGGGCATTCCAGGCCTGCTGCTGGGTTTTCGCAAATAATAAATGCTCGATGCTGGCAATGACATCGTGCGTGGTTAGTTGCAAGCTCTGCAAGGAACTTTGTGATAAGTAGCGAATCACTGGCAATATTCGAACTCCTGTTTTTTGAAAAACGTAGCTGAAGGCTAAATTAGCCATATTAACAATCGGCTGCTATAATGTCGCCCCCACCGTAAGGACTAATCGCTTATTTTTGAGGAATTATTTATGTCTCGCCCGATCCGCAATATCGCCATCATCGCTCACGTTGACCATGGTAAAACCACTATGGTCGATAAACTCCTGCACCAAGCCGGCACCTTTGCCGCACATCAGCAAATTTCCGAGCGCGTGATGGATTCCAATGATATTGAGCGCGAGCGTGGTATTACTATTTTAGCCAAGAATTGCGCTATCGACTACGAGGGAATTCATATCAATATCGTCGATACCCCCGGACATGCGGATTTTGGCGGTGAAGTGGAGCGTGTACTGTCGATGGTCGATGGCGTATTACTATTGGTCGATGCCGTCGAAGGTCCAATGCCGCAAACCCGTTTTGTCACCAAAAAAGCGCTTGCGCTGGGCCTGCGCCCGATCGTCGTGATCAACAAGATTGACCGGCCGGGTGCACGCGCCGGCTGGGTGGTTGATCAAACCTTTGATCTGTTCGATAAATTGGGTGCCAGTGAAGAACAACTTGATTTTCCCGTTGTTTATGCCTCGGCATTAAATGGCTTTGCTACTTTGGATATGGATACATCCAGTGCAGACATGCGTCCGTTATTCGACACTATCCTCAAATATGTTCCCGCCCCTGAAGGCAATCCTGATGAACCGCTGCAACTGCAAATCAGCGCACTGGATTATTCCAGTTTTGTTGGCCGTATTGGTATTGGCCGCATTCATCGCGGTAAGTTGAGGCCTGGTCAAGAGGTTATGGTACTTACGGGTGACAAATCACCGAAAAAAGCCAAAGTCAATCAGGTTCTCGGTTTCCGTGGTTTGGAGCGGATACAGATGAAAGAAGCGTTGGCCGGTGATATCGTATTGATCAACGGTGTGGAAGATTTGAGTATCGGTACCACTCTGGCAAGTATCGACCAGCCGGAAGCACTACCTATTCTCGCTGTGGACGAACCAACCCTGACCATGACATTTCAGGTCAACACCTCGCCATTTGCCGGCCAGGAAGGTAAATTCGTCACCAGCCGCCAGTTACGCGAGCGTCTGGAAAGGGAATTGTTGACCAATGTTGCCTTGAGAATGGAAGACACCAATGAAACTGACTCGTTTTTGATTTCAGGACGCGGTGAATTGCACCTCACCATTCTGCTCGAAAATATGCGCCGCGAAGGCTACGAACTCGCCGTCTCACGCCCTCACGTGGTAATTCGTGAAATTGACGGCATTAAATGCGAGCCGTTTGAAATGCTCACTGTCGATGTAGATGAAGCCAATCAGGGTGCCGTGATGGAAGCTTTGGGTGCACGCCGTGGTGATTTACAGGATATGGTATCGGATGCTAAAGGACGTGTGCGCCTGGACTATCGTATCCCTGCGCGCGGTTTGATCGGCTTTCAGTCCGAATTCATGACCATGACACGCGGCACTGGCTTGATGAGTCATGTATTCGATGAATTCGCCCCGATGCGTCCGGAAATCCCGCCGCGCAGAAATGGTGTGCTCATTTCCGCCGAACAAGGTGAAGCCGTTGCGTATGCATTATGGAAACTGCAAGATCGCGGCCGCATGTTCGTCAGCCCCGGCGACCGCTTGTACGAAGGCATGGTGATTGGTATTCATACCCGCGATAACGATTTGGTCGTGAATCCGATCAAAGGCAAACAACTGACTAATATCCGCGCTTCGGGAACCGATGAAGCTGTCACGTTGATTCCGCCGATTCAGCTCACGCTGGAATCCGCGATTGAATTTATCGCTGATGATGAATTGGTAGAAATTACGCCGAAAACGATCCGGATTCGTAAACGCCATCTATTGGAACATGAGCGTAAGCGTGCATCACGGGTAGCTGCGTAAGTACCGTAAATTCCTGTAAAAGACCACCTATTTGAGTAGCCGTTGACATACCTCGCTTGCTGTATCTAGGGTAGCGTGACTGAAACAAAGACACCGGCATGATCCGATACACTGGTCTGATCAGGATCAATAAGGGTGTTAAATACCACCCGGCTTTCACGCAAGCGCTTTTCCGTATTCATAAAAATGTAGTCAATGCGCCTGGCAGATCCCCCTGCATCCAATGATGAAACCCCGACGGTACAATGCGCATCCGCTTGCTCGGGGTTAGCGCATAAATTATCCAGCGATCTATTCTGCGCATAAGCATCGATAAAACCGGCGCTCACAATCCTATCGTAGAAAGGTCGTTCCACAAAGGGGTCTGTACGGAAACGGTCGATATTGAAATCACCGCCAAGAATTGTAAAATTATTACTTGGAAAGGATGCCTCCAGCTCACTAATGAACGGCAGCATAACATCCAATTGGGCATCCAGTTGATCCGCGGTACATGCAGCACAAAGATGAGTATTGTAAATATTCAGTTTACTGGATTGAGGGACATTGATGCGTGTCATCATCACATTTCTTGGCAACTTGATATCATGTCCGCGAAAATTCAATTCCGTCGCATGCGGCAAACGCCGAGTGGTTCTGAAATCAATTTCGCAACGACTCAATATGGCATTAGCCACGCCTATCACGCCCGGCAACCCGATTTCAAAAGCCGTGTACAAATCATAATCACGTTTGCGGGCACGAAGTTCCTTTTGCAAATCTTCCGCGCTATTTTCAGTATGAACCAATGAACCTCCAACCACCTCTTGGAGCAGAATAACATCCACCGGTGTTTTCTCCGCAAACTCGGCAACAGCTTTCAGACGCTGCTCGCGCATTTCAATTTCTTTAAACAGAAGATTGATGGATAAAACATTAAGGTAACCACGACTGACCACATCATCACATTGAACTAATGGTTCTTTATCCTTATTATCATTTTTAGCACAACCGGATAATAGAGAAATACTAAAAATAGCGATGAAAAGTAGGCTTCTCATGATTTAATCTCCTGATAACACTGCTGTAAACAGGATTTTCCCTGGTTACTCATCAATCTAAATATCGATATTTGTCGCCCGTAGCGCATTCTTCTCGATGAACGCCCGCCGTGGTTCGACCATATCACCCATCAATGTGGTAAAAATTTCGTCGGTGAGGATGCTATCCTCGATTTGCGCACGTAGCAGGCGACGGTTTTCCGGATCCATCGTAGTTTCCCACAATTGGCTCGGATTCATTTCCCCCAGGCCTTTGTAGCGTTGCACATTCAGGCCTTTTTTCGCTTCTTCCAGCAACCATTCAAGTGCGTGTTTGAATTCGTTAATAGCTTGCTTACGTTCACCGCGTCGAATATAAGCACCCTGATCCAGCAAACCTTCAAATACCTGCGCGGTTTTCTGGATCTGCACATAGTCGCCACTCTCCACAAAATCATTATCCAGGTAGCTAGTCAGCACGTTACCATGCGACATGCGCATGATTTTCAATCGATAGCGTTCGTGCACATCATCATATTCCGCAGCGATTTCCACATCCTTAATACGTGCAGCCAGACGGGCTGCACTGTCAATCGCCGTTTGTTCATTGTGCAAGTCGATATCCGGCTGGCGCAGCAACGCGTGCATTACGTTACTATCGATCATCTGGCTCATGCGCTCGATAACCGCTTCCGCCAGAATGTATTCATTGGCGATTTTTTCCAGTGTTTCGCCGCTCAAAGAGGGTCTTCCCTCACCGGTATGCAGCTCGGCATCGGTTAACGCGAGGCTGAGCAGGTGTTGTTTTAATTCATGATCATCCTTGACGTAACGTTCTTTTTTACCGTGTTTGATTTTATACAAAGGCGGTTGCGCGATATAAATATGACCGCGCTCGATCAGTTCGGGCATTTGCCGGTAAAAGAAGGTTAACAGCAAGGTGCGGATATGCGAGCCATCCACGTCCGCGTCAGTCATGATGATAATGCGGTGATAACGCAGCTTATCCGGGTTGTATTCATCCTTACCGAAACCGGTTCCCAACGCGGTGATCAAAGAAATGATCTCCTGAGACGAAATCAGCTTGTCAAAACGCGCTTTTTCGACATTCAGGATTTTTCCCTTGAGTGGCATGATCGCCTGGAATTTGCGATCGCGCCCCTGTTTGGCGGAACCACCGGCGGAATCACCTTCGACCAAATAGAGTTCGCACAATGCCGGATTTTTTTCCTGGCAATCAGCCAGTTTTCCAGGTAATCCCATACTATCGAGCACACCTTTGCGGCGTGTCAGTTCACGCGCCTTACGGGCAGCTTCGCGAGCTCGGGCAGAATCAATAATTTTATTGCAAATGGTTTTTGCATCCAGTGGATTTTCAAGTAAATACTCAGACAGCTTTTGCGTCACAACCTCCTCCACTACGGGGCGCACTTCCGAAGACACCAATTTTTCTTTGGTTTGCGACGAAAATTTAGGCTCAAACAGTTTTACCGATAATACGCACGACAAGCCTTCACGCATATCATCACCGGAAGTTTCAACCTTGGCTTTTTTGGCCAGCTCATTTTTTTCAATGTAATTGTTAAGCGTGCGTGTCATTGCTGCGCGCAAGCCCGTCAAGTGAGTACCACCGTCCTTTTGCGGAATATTGTTGGTAAAACACAGCACTTGCTCGGTATAACTGTCATTCCATTGCATCGATACTTCGACGGCAATATTGTCCTTTACCCCCGTCGTATAGAAAATACTTGGGTGCAGCACCGTCTTACTACGATTGATGTATTCAACAAAGTTTCTGATACCGCCGGTAAAAGCGAATTTTTCATCCTTGCCGCTACGTTGATCGATCAGATGAATTTTTACTCCGTTATTGAGAAACGATAGTTCACGTAAACGCTTGGCGAAAATATCATAATGATATTCAATGTTGCCGAAAATTTCCTTGCTGGCAAGAAAATGTACTTCTGTACCGTGCCGTTCACTTTCTCCGATGATTTCCAATGGTTTGACTGGGACCCCCATACGAAATTCTATCTGGTGCGTCTTGCTATCACGCCTGATCGTGAGTTTCAACCATTCTGATAATGCATTGACTACTGATACGCCAACCCCATGTAAACCACCGGAAACTTTATATGAATTGTCATCGAACTTTCCCCCTGCGTGTAATTCGGTCATGACGATTTCCGCCGCTGAACGCTTCATTTCATCGTCCTGTTTAATCCCGGTGGGAATACCCCGCCCATTGTCCAGCACGCTGACCGAATTATCCGGGTGGATAGTGACGGTTATTTCATCGCAATGGCCTGCTAGTGCTTCGTCAATGGCGTTATCGACAACTTCGAATACCATGTGATGCAAGCCTGTACCATCGCTGGTATCGCCAATATACATGCCGGGCCTTTTACGTACGGCATCCAGGCCTTTGAGTATTTTTATGCTTTCAGAATCGTAATTGGCTGGATTTTCTTTGGGTACGTGGGGATTTTGATCACTCATTAGTCTGGGTACTTTATGAAGAAAGTTATGGAAGCGATTTAACGTTCGCGATTAAGATTGATGCTGGGGCGGCTACGATTAAATTCTCATGGGCATTACAATGTATTTGAATATTTCATTTCCAGGTACCGTCATTAGAACACTGCTGTTAGCATTTTCAAACGCGCATTGCACCATTTCACTCGTCACATTGTTTAATAAATCCATTAAATAGGTGATGTTCAGGCTGATGTCCACTGGATCATCCTGATAATTGATTTCCAGTTCTTCTTCGGCTTCTTCTTGCTCATTGTTCTTGCAGATAATGCGCAGATTATCTTTATTGACGATTAAACGCACACCGCGAAATTTATCGCTTTGATTGGATAGAATGGAAACACGCTGCAATGCTTGCAGAAAAACAAGCCGGTTAATTTCAAGCAATTTATTGTTTCTCGTCGGAATAACCCGATTGTAATCGGGAAACTTCCCGTCGATGATTTTCGATATCAGCGTTATATCTGAAAAAGAAAACCGGACTTTATTTTGGAAATATTCTATTTTTATCGGATCTTCATTGTCATGTAGTAATTTAGATAGCTCAAACACGGCCTTACGCGGTAGGATCACTTCCTGTTTTTTCTGTGCCTTATCCAAACCGGTAGAGACATAAGCAAGACGATGGCCATCCGTACCTACGCTGATCAATTGCTTACCATCAATCAACAATAAAAGTCCATTTAAATAATAGCGGATATCCTGCTGAGCTACCGCAAATTGAACAAGATGCAAAAGATCCTTGAATTCTTTTTGCTTAAGTGTAACAGCATTATCGGATTCCGGTTCTTCAGCGACTTCGGGAAAATCTTCCGCCGGAAGAATTTGCAGATTAAATGCGCTTTTATGGGATTTAACCAATAAATGATCGTCTTTCCGCGTTAACGTTACTTCGATATCGGTCGACAGTGAACGTAAAATATCCTGAAGTTTTTTAGCCGATACTGTGAAAGCGAAATCTTTTTGAGATGAAAGGCTTTCAGCAGTTTCCGTTTTGATTTGTATCTCCAGATCAGTGGTTAAAAAAGAGGTCTTTTCTTGATTTTGTCTGATCAGAACATTTGATAGGATAGGTAATGTTTGTCGGCGTTCTACAATTCCGGTTACAGTTTGTAGCGGTTTTAACAGGGTATCTCGGTTAGTTTTGATTAAAAGCATTGATTATGAAAATAGTAGTAATTAGATAATGTCTTTAATACTTCTGTATAGTTTATATCTTTATTTTAATTTCAATAAGATACAATAATTTTTGGGTCGGTATGACCAGGGTATAGATAGTGGATAGGTTGTGGATAAAAATAACAGATTTTTAAAATCAGCAGTTATCCACAAAGTGTTAAACAGTTATTAACCTCTTAAAATGAGTATTAAAGCGTTAAAATCCCGGCTTACCAAAGGATCGGAAATGCGCAATTCGTTAATCTTGCGGTAACCATGTAATACGGTAGTATGATCTCTTCCACCAAAAGCTTCACCAATATCCGGTAGACTTAGGGAAGTCAGCTCTTTAGCAATGGCCATTGCCATTTGCCGGGGCCTTGCAACTATCCGTGAACGTTTTTTTGAATACATTTCAGAAACTTTGATTTTATAATAGTCCGCGACAGTTTTCTGAATGTTTTCAATTGAAATTTGACGACTTTGTACCGCAAGCAAATCTTTTAATGCTTCTTTCGCCAAATCAAGGGTTATGTCCTGGTTGACAAAGCGTGAGAAAGCCAGCACTCGTTTTAACGCGCCTTCCAGCTCGCGTACATTTGAACGGATATGTTTGGCGATAAAAAAAGCGACGTTTTCATCCAGTCGGATTTTTTCCATTTCAGCTTTTTTCAAAAGAATCGCGACACGCATTTCCAGTTCAGGAGGTTCTACCGCTACGGTTAATCCCCAACCAAAGCGTGAAACCAAGCGTTCTTCCAATCCGGTAATTTCTTTGGGATAAGTGTCACAGGTAATAATGACTTGTTTGTGCGTTTCAATGAGTGCGTTAAACGCGTAAAAAAACTCTTCCTGCGTACGGTTTTTTCCACCAAAAAATTGCACGTCGTCAACCAGTAGCAGATCCAATGAGTGATAGTAAAGCTTGAACTTGTCAAATGCTTTGTGTTGATATGCGCTGACAACATCGGAGACGTATTTTTCCGCATGAACATAACGAATTTTTGCACTTTTGTTGTTTTCGTGTACGTAATTTCCAATTGCTTGAATCAAATGCGTTTTTCCAAGACCAACGCCACCATAGATAAATAGCGGGTTATAGGCAACCCCGGGTGATTCAGCTACTTGAATGGCGCCCGCTCGCGCTAATTGATTGGCTTTTCCGGTTATAAAGTTATCAAAAGTAAAGTTAGGGTTTAATCCATTGAGATTTTTTTTGGTAGGCTGATAAACAGTTTTAGGCTCCGGCTTGACTTCACCGGAGTTAGGTGTGGATTCTGATATCTGATTCGATGTATTGTTTTTGGTATCTGTTTGATCAGAAAGCTTTAAATGAAATTGGATATTTTTGTCAAAGTAGGCTTTTGCCATGCTTTCAATATGCATAATAAAGTTGTCCGCTACCCATTGCGATACAAAACGATTGGGTGCGATCAATACAACTTTGTTATCGCCATTGAATGCAAGATCAATCTCCAATGGCTTGATCCAGGTGTTAAATTGTTGTGCATTGAGTTCTTTTTGAAAATGATCCAGACAGGATAACCAAAAAGTGCTCAATGATTGCATCATTTTTTGTTCTTTATTTGTCTCGTTTGGAAAAGCAGTCATCATGCTATGCCCGTTACAAAAAACAGATGTTAGATTTCCAGGTTATCGATTAATCGCGTGTTATCCAGCCAGGCTGCGCCTAAAACGATCAGATCCTGATCGGAAGCCTGAGCAAATGAAAGCGTATTGCGATTATGGATGCTGATGTAATCAACCCTCCAACCGTGTTGCTCCAGGTTGCTGACAGCGTTTTGTTGCAATGTCTGAAAATTTTTATTACCGGAACTAATTTCTTGTTTGATCCGCAAAAGCGTTTGGTAAAGCCTGCAAGCTTCTGTACGTTGCACTTCATTCAAATACTGATTGCGTGAACTAAGTGCCAAGCCATCCGCCGCTCGAACGGTTTCACTCGCAATAATTTGAACAGGTAAATTTAGTTGTTGTACCATTTCACGCACTATATGCAACTGCTGATAATCCTTTTTGCCGAATACAGCGAATTCAGGTTGAATAATATTGAATAATTTCAATATGATCGTTGCAACACCACGAAAAAATCCTGGTCTAAATTTTCCTTCCAGGATATCTGCTACAGGTGGTAATGCTAACAAGAATTCTTGTGGCGTTGGGAAAAGAATTTTTTCATTAGGTGCAAAAACTATCTTGACATTTTGTGTCGACAGCGTCCTGCAATCTTCTTCGAACGTTCGGGGATATCGATTAAAATCTTCATGGGGAAGAAATTGCAACCGATTGACGAAGATACTGACAACAACACAATCTGCCAATTGCTTAGCTTGATCGATCAGAGCAAGATGTCCCGCATGTAAATTTCCCATCGTTGGAACAAAAGCAATACCTTGTTTTCGGCAAATATTTTTATGCAAACCGGGGATGTCGGTAATAATTTTCACGCAGTACTTATGAGTTAGAATTGATGTTCGGCACTGGGAAACTGTCCAGCTTTGACAGCAATGACATAATTCTCCACCGCTGCCGGGATACTTTTGGCTTCAATCATGAAATCTTTGATGAAACGTGGTTTTTTCCCTTGAGATAACCCTAACATATCGTGCAGTACCAGGACTTGTCCGGAACAGTTCTTGCCGGCGCCAATACCGATAGTAGGAATGGAAAGTGTTTGCGTGATTTTTTCAGCCAGTTTGGCGGGTATGAGTTCCATAACCAGCATGCCTGCGCCCGATTTTTCGAGAAGTTTTGCTTCATCCAATAATAGCTTGGCGGATTTCTCCGAATTACCCTGTAATTTATACCCACCCAGTTGATGGATGGATTGTGGAGTTAAGCCGATATGCGCGCAGACAGGTATACCGCGTCGGGTTAGGAATTGAATGGTATCAGTCATGATGTGACCACCCTCAATTTTTATCATTTGAGCTCCTGCAGCAATAATTCTGCTGGCATTCTTAAAAGCGAGCTGCGGTGAAACTTGATAGCTGCCGAAAGGCATGTCGGTGATAATGAGCACTTTGTCGGTGCCTCGTGCGACGCAGCGTGTGTGATAAATCATGTCATCGAGCGTGACGGATAACGTCGTGTTTTCACCTTGTAAAACATTTCCCAATGAATCACCGACTAACAATGCATCTATGCCTGAGTTTTCCAGAATGCGTGCGAAAGTTGCGTCATAGCATGTGAGAACAGCGATTTTTTCGTTGTTCTCAACCATTTTTTGCAGGGTAGCGAGTGAGGTTCTCATGCTTTTGTGTAGTGGTATTTTGTGGAAAAATAAGCTTCAGATCGTGATGTTTTATTATGAGTTGATTTTTAATAGTTCTTGATCTTTACATGCGGCAAGTAAGGGTGCAATGGGGCCATATCCCGGGATCTGGCAATCCGGAGCGATTTCTATCAGGGGTTGCAGTACAAATGCGCGGTGGATCATACGTGGATGCGGTATGATCAATCCGGCATCGTTGCATTGCAGTGCATCATACAGCAGTATGTCGAGATCCAGGGTGCGTGGCGCATTCAACGATTCACGCACGCGCCCCTGTTTGTGTTCGATAGCGAGCAACGCAGACAGTAAATCCAGCGGTGCAAGCCCGGTCTTGATCTGCGCTACAGCGTTGATGAAATCCGGTTGGTCCAGCCGTCCGACCGGCGCACTTCGATACAACGACGAGTGTTTTATGAGTTGTGTGTCAGTAAGCCGCCCCAATTCATTAAAAGCGCGTTGTATCTGAGAAATCGGAGTTTCAAGATTACTTCCCAGGGCGATAAAAACCAGTCCTTTTTCCATTGATATGAGATTTATAGTTTAAGTGTCCGAGTTGTCGACGGTGTTTTCAAGGGGATGAGCAGAGTTGGAGGATGATTTTTTGCGGCTGCGTTTTTTTCTCCCTTTTTTGAGGGTTGTTTGCTTGGGTAACATTTTTTCACGTTCGGCATTGTCTGCGGATAAAAATGCTTTCCACCATTCTCCGAATTCGGTACTGAGCTCACCGCTTTCGCAACGTAGCAACATAAAATCATAGGCGGCGCGAAACCGTGGATGAGCAAGCAGACGGAAAGGCTTACGTCCGATGCGTGCTTCGAAACGTGGTTGCATTGCCCAAATTTCCTGTATTACTGCATCAAAGCGGCGGGGAATCGCCAATTTTTTACGTTGTAGCGAAAGAATGTGATTCATTGCTTCAAACAAAGCAGGCAATGGCTTTTCTCCGGATGCTTGGAGTGAATTCCAGTGTGACAGTACTTCATGCCATAACAATATGGCAAAAAGAAACCCCGGCGAGACCGGCTTATTTTGCCTGACCCGTTCATCAGTATTTTTCAGTGCGATAGTGATAAAACGCTCGCCCAAGGGCTGTTCCAAGATGACATCGAGCATGGGTAATAGGCCGTGATGTAAGCCGCGCATGCGCAATTCAACGACACAGGCTAAAGCGTGTCCAGAGAGTAGCAATTTCAGCATTTCATCAAACAAGCGGGACGGCGGCACATTTTGCAGTAAAGGCGCCAGATCGCCGATCGGTTTTGCAGTTTGCGCATCAATTTGCATATCCAGCTTTGTAGCCAAGCGCACCGCCCGTAACAGGCGTATCGGGTCCTCGCGGAAGCGTTGTACCGGATCCCCGATAATGCGCATTCTTCTGGCCTTGATATCTTCGTAGCCATGCAGGTAATCCAGAATTTCTTCTTTGACAGGATCATAAAACAATGCATTGACCGTAAAATCACGGCGCATTGCGTCTTCTTCCTGACTACCAAAAACATTGTCGTGTAACAAGCGGCCATGCTGATCGATCGACTGCTTAAACGCCGGATCTTCATTCTCATCCGGTGAAGGCCCTCGAAAAGTCGATACTTCCACAGTTTCCGCGCCACACATTACATGTACCAAGCGAAAGCGTCGTCCGATAATGCGCGAGCGGCGAAAAATTTTATGAACTTCTTCAGGCGTTGCATTGGTTGCAACATCGAAATCTTTCGGCACCAATCCCAATAACAAATCGCGTACCGCGCCTCCGACGAGATAAGCGGAAAATCCGGCCTGCTGTAAATTGAGGGCAATTTTTAATGTGCAGGGGGTAATTTGGTTAGATCGGATTCCATGATGCTTGCTAGCAATAATATTCAGCTTTGTCAGCGATTCGGGGGCAGATGCTTTACGATTAAATACCTTGCGGAGAAGTTTACGGATCATTGCGATAATTGAATGTATTCGATGCTTATTATTGAGTTAACGAATAACCGCTTTGTATATATGGGTGACCATAACGAGCTTGTAAAATTGATGAAGCTGGCCGATAAGCCGGGTTCTGTCGTGGACAGTCATTCCTCTAGTTGCGCAGTTACCTGTGCACTCAAGCAACCTACCCGCAGGCTCCGCGAGCCGCATCATTGCCTGCCTATTTGGTCTTGCTCCGGATGGAGGTTACCGCGTTTCACCGTAACTGAATACGCTCGTCTCTGTGGCCCTGTTCCTCACCTTACGGTGGACGGCTGTTAGCCGTCATCCTGCTCTGTGGAGCCCGGACTTTCCTCCCCCTGTGTTCAAGAAGAACACCAGGCGGCGACTGTCTGACCAGCTTCGTCGGTTATTCTATCATTTGCAAAAATGATCGGTTGGGGAAATAATTGGTCTCAAGACTTTTACGCTTGCCTTTGAAATGAATGAATTATAAATTTTTCATTCGAATTAAAAATAAGGTATTTTAAAAGAGAGCCTGTTGCAATCGTTTTTGGTTGATTTGATATTTACCGCAAAGCATGTTTCCATGTTCAGTCGGATTAGCTCCTTTTCCCAAAGATCACGCATCTTTTATCACTATTAATTATATCTATGCTATTGAAATACTTCTCTCGTTTAGCGCTGTTTTTTCTGCTTCTGTGCAGCACATCAGCAGGACTGTTTTTGTTTACTGGCAGCGTTTACGCAAAAACACAGTCATCGGCTATTAAAGCCATCGATACCGCGCGCGTAGCGGTCGATCGCAGCAAGATGGAAGAAACGCAACGGCAAGCCGCCATTAATCATCTGGATGCCGCTAAAGCGGATGAACAGGAAGCTGAGATATTGAAAGAACGCTTGGCTACATTACAGGCTGAGACGGCAGATCAGCCGGCACGGATGGAGCGCCTGAATAAAGCATTGGCAACAAATCATGAGCAGGAGCTGCTCGAATGGTCCAAACGTATTCCGGCTGACGCGGATGGGGAAACGTTGGAACAGATTCTGGAACAGGAACGCACTATCATCACCGATCTGCATGCGCAGATCAATGCAGCGGGTACTGATCTTGCCTTGATATTATCACGTCCGGCTCAAGCGGCGGATGAAATCGCCACATTGCGCCGTCGCATCGAAGAATTATCCGTTTCGATCGTTGCTCAAAAAGATGAACCCGCAGCATTGTTTGAAGCCCGGCGTCTGCATCGTCTGAGTGAACAACGGCGGTTACAAATCACGCTGGAATTGCGTCTTGCCGAGCAGGATACCGCCACGCAACGTCAGCGTTTGCATGAGCTATCACTACGTGAACTGCGGTACCGGCTGGATTTGCATGAAGAGCGGATAAAGCATTTGCAGCAACGTATTACCAGTCGAGGCCGATATGAACTGGAGTCACTGATCGGACAATTGATTAAACGTGAAAAAGAGCTGGCAGGGGGCAACACTGTAGCGGCGGAAGCGGCCACAGTGAATCGTAAAACGGGTGAGGAACTTCTCCAGCAAAACGAACAATTGGCTCGGGATCGCGCTGCTTTGGTCCGGATCGAGCAAGCGCGTGAACGCATTGCAGTAACTTTAAGCGACACGCGTATCCGGCTTGACGTCGGTGGTACCAGCGAACGTGTTGGCCGCTGGTTATGGGGTGAACGGCGGCAGCTGGAATCTTTGACTCGCCTAAAAATACACTTGGAAAAGATTCGTAATGATCTGGCCGATCTGCGGCTGGAGCGAGTAATGCTGAGCGAGCAGCAGCGCAGCTTGCTGGATATCGACAATGCCGCAGACGCGTTGGTAGAGACACCCACAGGAGCGGATGATGATGCGCATGTTGATGAAGTCGCACAGAATTTATTGTTTCCTTTATTGCGCAAACGTACCGAACTGTTGGCATTATTGGAACCTTTGCTGCAGCGGCGTATTTCAGCTTTGGAAAAAAGCGAGCAAGCGCTGCAGGAGCAAATTTATAATGTTCAGGAACTACAGCAGATGCTGGAGCGGTATTTGTTGTGGATTCCCAGTCATGGCGTAATTAATGGCGATTGGCTGCAACGTTTACCCGAGGGATTGTATGATCTGATTAAACCATCGCGTTTCCTCACCACGATGGAGTTAAGCCTGCGCAGCTTTCATCAACAGCCGCTTCCGTGGATCGGTAGCTTACTGCTGGTATTGATCTTGCTGCTGCTCCGGCGCCGCGCACCCGGGCGTATCGAAACTTTGGCAGTGGATACCAGCCGGATTCGCCAGGACAGCTATTCCGCTACGCTTAAAACGTTGGGGTGGACCTTGCTGGCTGTTTTACCCGGCCCGGTGATGCTGATATTGTTAGGACAATTGCTACAAGGCATTGGTAATCCTGGACGTTTTAGCCATTCCATGGGTCAGGCTTGTATGTTGATGGCACTACCGTTGCTGATTGTGCAATTACTTTATTGGATCAGCAGGGAACAAGGTCTTGGTCATGCGCATTTCCGCTGGACCAAGCAACGCCGCGAGGCATTGCGTCAGTCGCTGCCGGGAATGGCTATTGTGGTGCTACCGTTATACTTCATCGGCTCGTTGGCATTTATCCGTAAGCTTGACCTGGCGATCGATGTGCAGGCGCGCCTGGCCATTTTGCTGAGCTGCGTGGTGCTTGCGTGGGTGCTTTGGCGCTTATTGGATGTAGGGCGGCTTTGGGTCATTCGCGGAGTAACCAGCGAACCATCAACTTTGCGCAAGCTATTGCGGGTGCTGCTTCCAATATCATTGCTGACGGTTGCAATTTTAGCGTTGACCGGTTATGTCTATACCGCAGGTATGATATTGCAGTCACTGATAGCCAGCTTTAGTGTGATTGTGATGGTGGCCATTGGAGTAGGGCTACTGGCACGCTGGTTTTTGCTCGGTGAGCGACGTCTGGCCCTGCATCGATTTGATGAGCGCCGCTTGGCAGCTGCTCAAGCTGCCGAAGAGTCCGGAGAGGCCATACCGGAACCGGAAGAAAATATTACTCTGGAACAAGTCAATACTCAGACGCGCCGCTTGTTGCGCGCCATTCGCTTAACGCTGCTTATACTGGGCTTGATCTGGGTATGGGCTGGCATCCTGCCTGCGGTTACCCGTCTGGATGAGATTGCCCTTTGGCATGTCAGTGAGGTGGGTGCTGATGGTGCTACGATCCAGCAATCAATCACATTGATTGCGGTATTGCTAGGTATCTTTGTTCTGGTTATGACGGTTATTGGAGCCAGAAATCTGCCGGGGTTGATCGAAATTAGCCTGTTGTCGCATATCCGCATCGATGCCGCTTCGCGTTATGCTATTACCAGCGTGTTGCGCTACACTATTGTGATAGGCGGCACCATCATAGGACTAGGTTTTCTAGGAATGCGCTGGTCGCAATTGCAATGGATGGCTGCAGCCTTGACGGTTGGGCTCGGCTTTGGTCTGCAGGAAATTTTTGCCAATTTTGTGTCCGGTATCATTTTGTTGTTCGAGAGACCTTTTCGGGTTGGTGATGTAATCACGGTCGATGGTTTTACCGGCAGAGTTACCCGCATTCGCACGCGAGCGACCACAGTTCTTGATCCGGATAACAAGGAAATCGTAATTCCCAATAAGACTTTTATCACCGGTCAACTGATCAACTGGACATTGACTGACTCGATTACTCGTGTGGTCATTAAGGTAGGGGTCGCTTACGGGAGTGATACTAATAAAGTTCGTGAATTGCTATTGCAAGCTGCCAGAGAAGATGAACGAGTACTGGCAGAGCCGGAGCCAACATGTTGTTTTCTTGCTTTTGGCGCAAGTTCTCTTGATTTTGAGCTGCGTATATTCGTTAATACCTTAATTCACCGACTGGAAGTTCAGGATGCCCTCAACACGCGAATTACTACATTATTTGCTGAACATAATATTGATATTGCCTTTCCTCAGCTCGACCTGCATGTGCGGGATCTGCCTTCCGGATTAATCCGGAGTCAAGCTCCGGCAACTATAAAGAATGAAGAAGCGAAGACAGATCAATCTTTGTGAAAATCACTATTTTGAAAGGTAGCCAATTACTGGGTGAGCATTGCGTTAATTCGTATGAGCGTATCCTCATCCAGTTCACCGGCCTCTGCGCTCAGGCGTAGTCTTGACATCAGATAGCCGTGATACGCCTTGGCCAGATCGCGCTTGGCAGAATAGAGTTGTTGCTGTGCATTCAGCACATCGACTTCGGTTCTGACACCGACTTCTTGTCCAAGCATGGTGGAATCCAATTGACTTTGGCTGGAGATCAACGCTTGCTTGAGCGCTTTAACCTGAGCAATGCCATTGGTTACATTGAGAAATTGCTGGCGGGCTTGTAAGATGGTATTGCGCCGGATGGTTTCCAGATCATGTAAGGCCCGATTCTGGTTCGCCAGCGCTTCACGGACACGGGATTGTACAGAAAATCCCTGAAACAGAGGGACATTAAGCTGGACACCGATGGACTTGGAAATCAGATCGATGCCGCGGCCGGTAATCGCGCCACCGACACCCGTTTGATCACTGTATTGTGCGACCAGATCCACGGTGGGGTAATGCTGTGACCAGATTCTCTTTACTTCCTGAGTAGCGATTTCATACGCCGCCTGTTGAATTTTTAATGCAAAGTTTTTTTCTTCAGCGGCATGAACCCATTCATCCATGCCGGTGTAAGTTAATTTGTCCAGGTCTGAAGCAATTTCCTTTGCATTCATCAGATTTTCAGGAAAACGATCAATAATCCCTTGTAGCGTGCGTTTGCGAATTTCCAGTGCATTACGCGCAGCAATTTCCTGTGATGCAGTGAGATCATGCCGTGCCTGTGCCTCGTTGGTGTCTACGATAGTGGATACGCCCACTTCAAAATTGCGTTTGGCTTGTTCGAGTTGCCTCAGAATGGCTGTTTTTTGCGCTTCGGCGACCTCAACATCGATTTGCGCATCCAATACGTCAAAATATGCCTGAGCGACACGCAAAATCAAATCTTGTCCGGCTACGATAAATTGTGCATCAGCTCTGCTGACTTCAGTTTTTGATTGCTGATAGATCACAATATTTTCCATCCGGAACAACGGTTGCGTGGCGGTTATCGTTACGCCACGGGATTGAATGGTGACCGGCGCAGGATCGATGTTGCTGTTCGTTGCGGAGCTGATTAAGCTGCCTGCGTTCACCTCTTGAACGGTGCGTGACCCTGTGAGCGTGATGGTGGGTAAAAACCCGGCTCTGCCTTGTACCAATTTTTCCTGTGTCGCCTGATAAGCTGCTCGGGCTGAGCGATATTGCGAGTCTTGCGCCAACGCTTCTTGATAAACACTCATCAGATCCGCAGCCTGCAGCGTGGAGATAGAAAGTGATAAGGCGCCTATCGAGAGAGCAAAAACCAATGACAAGAATTTCATGGATGGTTCCGATATAAATCCGGAGTTGATGAAGATTCGGCAATGAATGGATCGCTATGTTCGATGACAGACGTAATTGCTTCGATACTCAAAAGGTAAACCTTGATGGTTGCTGCGCATTGATAAACGGAACCGTACTGGTTTCAAACAACACGGTAGTGGTAAATTCACCGGGAGCCACGCAAGTGATCAATAAGGCCTCCATGACCGGATCTTCACCCACTATCGCAAACAGCCGTCCCCCCGGATTCAGACTGTTTTTAAAGGCATCGGGTAAAACCGGCGTGGATGCGGTCAGTACAATGACATCGTAGGGTTCATGCTGAGGCCAGCTGCGGGCTGCATCGCCTTGTTCCAAAGTGACGTTGGTAATCCCGTGCGCTTTGAGGTTTTTTTCCGCCATTGCTTTCAGTTCGGGGATGATTTCAACACTATAGACATGCGCGCCTTTGTCAGCCAGAAGTGCTGTCATGTACCCGCTGCCGCTGCCGACTTCGAGGATTTTGTCAGTTTTCCGGATATGTAGTTCCTGCAATATGCGCGCTTCCATTTTCGGCGTCAGCATGACTTGTCCAAAACCCAATGGAACTTCCATATCGACAAAAGCCATCGCAAGATTTTCCGCAGGCACGAATTCTTCACGTTTTATTTTGTACAACAAATCAAGCACAGTATCATCCAGGACATACCATGTGCGGATTTGCTGTGCCACCATATTAAATCGCGTTTGCTCAAGATCCATTTCTATTCCATATTGTTAAATTAACTTTAGACTTGCAATTATTTCACATTTCCATTAGCTTCACAGCATCAGCTAGGGGTCCGTTTTCAGAATTGTCTGATAATCTGGTGAGAAAGTCCCTTAATACCTGACGCGGATAATGCCGCCGTAGGGAAGCTGGGATTGATTCCCTCGCTCTTTATGGCATTTCTAAGGAGCATTTATATTATGAGCATTACAGTTTTAAATCCAAAAAATTTTTTGAGCGCAACCGCTCAAGTCGATGAGGCTGCCGTAAAGCCGCTGCCGAATTCACGCAAAATCTATGTACAAGGCTCTCGCCCGGATATACAAGTGCCGATGCGAGAAATTCGTCAGAGTAATACGACGACCAGCATGGGCGGAGAAAAAAATCCACCGATCTGGGTTTACGATACCTCCGGTCCGTATACCGATCCTGCGGTAAAAATCGATATCCGTTCTGGGTTGCCTGCATTGCGGGAAAAATGGATTGCTGAGCGGGATGATACCGAAATTCTGGCCAGTCATAATTCTGCCTATAGCCAAGCGCGCTTGCAGGATCCCAAACTGGCGGATATGCGTTTTAACCTGCAGCGCCAGCCGCGCCGGGCCATGGCAGGCTTGAATGTCACGCAAATGCATTACGCGCGCCGCGGCATCATAACACCGGAAATGGAATATATTGCCATCCGTGAGAATCAGCGCGTGGAAGCGCTTAATGTGCAAAATCATGAATTGTTGACGCGACAGCATCCGGGGCAGGATTTTGGCGCATCATTACCGAAAATGATCACAGCGGAGTTTATCCGCGCCGAAGTAGCGCGCGGGCGTGCCATTATTCCGGCCAATATCAATCACCCCGAATCCGAACCGATGATCATCGGGCGCAATTTCCTGGTGAAAATCAATGCCAATATCGGTAATTCCGCTTTGGGATCGAGCATTCAGGAAGAAGTGGAAAAAATGACCTGGGCGATCCGCTGGGGCGGCGATACAGTGATGGATCTTTCCACCGGTAAGAATATTCACGAAACGCGCGAGTGGATCATCCGCAACAGCCCGGTGCCGATCGGTACCGTGCCGATTTATCAGGCATTGGAAAAAGTCGATGGCAAAGCCGAAGAGCTGACCTGGGAGATTTTCCGCGATACGTTGATCGAACAGGCCGAGCAAGGTGTCGATTACTTCACCATCCATGCCGGTGTACGTTTGGCGTATGTGCCGATGACTGCAAAACGCATGACCGGTATCGTATCGCGCGGCGGCTCGATCATGGCGAAATGGTGTTTGGCGCATCATCAGGAAAGCTTTCTGTACACGCATTTTGAAGACATCTGCGAGATCATGAAAGCCTATGATGTCAGTTTCTCACTGGGTGATGGGCTGCGTCCCGGTTCCATTTACGATGCCAACGACGAAGCGCAGTTTGCCGAACTGAAAACACTGGGTGAATTGACCAAAATTGCCTGGAAACATGATGTACAAACCATGATCGAAGGTCCCGGTCATGTGCCGATGCACTTGATCAAGGAAAATATGGATCTGCAACTGAAACACTGCGATGAAGCGCCTTTTTATACGCTCGGTCCGCTGACGACCGATATTGCACCCGGCTATGATCATATTACATCCGCCATCGGCGCGGCCATGATCGGGTGGTACGGCACCGCGATGTTGTGCTATGTGACGCCGAAGGAGCATCTGGGTTTGCCGGACAAGGACGATGTCAAGGATGGTATCATCACCTACAAAATCGCCGCGCATGCGGCCGATCTGGCGAAAGGGCATCCCGGTGCGCAAATCCGCGATAATGCGTTGTCCAAGGCACGTTTTGAATTCCGCTGGGAAGATCAGTTCAATCTTAGCCTCGATCCTGATAAGGCACAGCAATTCCATGATGAAACCTTGCCACAGGATGGCGCCAAAGTGGCGCATTTCTGCTCGATGTGCGGTCCGCATTTTTGTTCCATGAAGATTACCCAGGATGTCCGGGAATATGCCGCCAATCAGGGCGTGGCGGAAGAAGAGGTGTTAAAGCTGGGTATGGAACAAAAATCAGCTGAATTCAAGGAAAAAGGTGCTGAGATTTACAGTAAATTGTAATCACGCTGTCCCCGATCAAATTGATATAACCCAACAAACACGCCGATGGATTTCATATTATTGTTTAAAGCGCTGATCCTCGGCGTGGTTGAAGGATTGACCGAATTTCTGCCGATTTCTTCCACTGGCCATTTGATTTTGTTCGGCGATTTACTTGATTTTAACGATGATAAAAGCAAGGTGTTTACCATTGCGATACAACTGGGCGCCATTCTGGCCGTGTGCTGGGAATATCGTAAGAAAATAGCGGGTATCGTGAGGGGGATCGGTTCAGATGCTTCATCCAATCGATTTGTGCTGAACCTGTTCATTGCGTTCATGCCTGCAGCCGTCATGGGTTTGCTGTTTATTGATGTGATCAAGCAATATTTGTTTAATCCCTTATCAGTGGCTACGGCGCTCGTCATCGGCGGTGTGGTGATTTTATGGGCGGAGCGCAGGGATCATGTAATTGATGTGGAACAGATCGATGACATGGATTGGAAACACGCGCTGAAAGTGGGTATGGCCCAATGTCTGGCGCTGATTCCAGGCACATCGCGCTCGGGAGCGACCATTATTGGCGGTTTGCTTTTCGGTTTGTCGCGCAAAGCTGCCGCCGAGTTTTCTTTTTTCCTGGCCATCCCCATCATGTTCGCCGCTACTTTTTATGATGTCTATAAAAACCGCGCAATCCTGGAATGGGGTGATATAAGTATGTTCGCTGTCGGCTTCCTGGGTGCATTCTTCAGCGCACTCGTGGCGATCCGCGGACTCATACGCTTCATCAGCAATCATGATTTCACCGTTTTTGCGTGGTACCGCATCGTGTTTGGTATTGTCATTCTGGTTACCGCGTATACCGGTGTGATTGGCTGGTCGGAAATGTAAAGTATGACGAGATAATTAATTTGAAGAAATAAAATCTCGGGAGCAACCTCCCGAGTAGGCTTATTTTAGCTCTGTACCCACGGCAGCCCTGCCACTTTCCAACCGGATACCTTGCCGCGCTGACCGCTGTCATCCATATCGCCTTCAAATCCTTCGAGGATGTTATAACAATCGGTAAAACCGCTTTGTGTGGCCATAATAGCGGCCTGATTCGAGCGCGAACCACTGCGACAGATGAACAGTACCGGCTGCGATTTATTGGTAAGGCTTGCGAGCCGGCCGAGAAAATCTGCGTTAGGTTGCATGCCGGGATAAGCGCGCAATTCAATTTCTGTTGCGCCGGGAATGCGTCCGACCCAGTCCAGTTCAGCGCGGGTGCGCACATCGACCAATTGTGCGCGAGTCGATTCTTGTAAAATTCGATAAGCTTCCATCGGGAGTAATGCGCCTTTGTAGGGAAGCTCCATTTCTTCGGCGCGTTGATGCGCTTTTTCCAATATGGCTGCGGTAGTTTCCATAAAATGCTCCTGATAATGTTATTAAAAACGATCGTTTGATTACCTTTATAATAAAGGTAATGCAAATTTCCCATTCATTCTTTTTACTACCAACATTATAACGCTTCATGGAGAAAATTCGCTTATCAAAACTGATGTCCGAACAAGGCCTATGCTCGCGCCGTGAAGCGGATCGCTATATTGAGTTGGGATGGGTGTTTGTCGATGGTGAGCAGATTTCCGAGCTGGGCACTAAGATTTATCCCACACAAAAGATCAAATTGAACAAAGCGGCGCAAGCGCAGCAAATCAGTCTGGTTACAATCTTGCTCAACAAGCCGGTTGGCTATGTGTCCGGGCAGCCGGAACCGGGTTACCGGCCGGCTATTGTGCTGATCAAACCGGAAAATCAGTTTATTCCCAAGCAACCGGCGCAACCAAACAAGCGATTTCAGCCGTCGCATTTAAAAAACCTAGCGCCTGCCGGGCGTCTGGATATCGATTCGCAAGGTTTGCTGGTGTTGACACAGGATGGACGCATTGCCAAGCAACTGATCGGTGAGGATTCCAATATCGAAAAGGAATATCTGGTGCGGGTTGAAGGTGTTTTACCGAGGGAAAAACTGGCGCTGCTGAATCATGGGCTTAACCTGGACGGCCAACCATTGAAACCGGCAAACGTGACATGGCAAAATCAGGATCAACTGCGCTTTATCCTGCAGGAAGGAAAAAAACGCCAAATCCGCCGCATGTGCGAACTGGTTAATCTGAAAGTGACCGGCTTGAAGCGGGTGCGCATCGGCAAAGTCAAACTGGGTAATCTACCCGAAGGCCAGTGGTGTTATCTGGAAGAGGGTGAGAGGTTTTGACAATGATTCCTTGAAATCAGTGAGGGTGCCGATGTATCAGCGGTTACGGGTTGTACTCAAAATTCCTGCGTATCAGCTTTTATACTACTACGAGGGTGAAGTCGATACGGTGGCGGCGGCAACCACGGATGGCCGCATCATTCATTTCCCGGCCAATGTGTTGCGTTCCGTGGTACAGAACCAAGGCGTTTATGGCACGTTTGAACTGGTTTTTGATGAAAACCATAAATTCGTGTCGATCCGTCGCATCGGCGATTAACGATAATCCGGCGCCCCTGCTTTCAATGCTCAAGCGCGTGCGTTACACTCTTTCATTATTGTTTTAAGTATTTATAACCTTTTTTTCATCAAATACGATAATTTAACTCATGGCCCAATATGTAATGTCGATGCTCCGCGTGAGCAAAATGGTTCCACCCAAACGTCAGATCATCAAAGATATCTCGCTTAGTTTTTTCCCCGGCGCCAAGATCGGCTTGCTCGGATTGAACGGCTCCGGTAAATCGACCGTGCTGCGCATCATGGCCGGTGCGGATAAGGAGTTTGACGGCGAGGTGCAGCGCCTGCCCAATATCCGCGTTGGTTATCTGCCGCAGGAGCCGCAACTGAACCCTGAGCACACCGTGCGCGAGGAAGTGGAAGAAGGCATGGGCGAAGTAACGCAGGCACAGAAGAAACTGGACGAAGTGTACGCTGCCTATGCTGAAGAAGGTGCGGATTTCGATGCTCTGGCCGAAGAACAGGCGCGCCTGGAAGCCATCATCGCGACCTCTGGCAGCGATACGGCGAATCAGATGGAGATCGCTGCTGATGCGTTGCGTTTGCCGCCGTGGGATGCGGTAGTCAAGCATTTGTCCGGTGGAGAAAAGCGCCGCGTGGCGCTGTGCAAACTGCTGCTGGAAAAACCGGATATGCTGTTGCTGGACGAACCAACCAACCACCTGGATGCGGAATCGGTCGAGTGGCTGGAGCAATTTTTGGTGCGTTTTCCCGGCACGGTGGTGGCGGTGACCCATGATCGTTACTTCCTCGATAACGCCGCTGAATGGATATTGGAGCTCGACCGCGGCCACGGCATTCCGTGGAAAGGCAATTATTCCAGTTGGTTGGAGCAAAAAGAAGCCCGGCTGGAACAGGAAAACAAGCAGATCGATGCGCACATGAAGGCGATGAAACAGGAGCTGGAATGGGTGCGACAAAATCCGAAAGGCCGTCAGGCCAAATCCAAAGCGCGTATTGCCCGCTTTGAAGAACTCAATTCGCAGGATTATCAAAAACGCAACGAAACCCAGGAAATTTTCATTCCCGTCGGCGAGCGCTTGGGTAATGAGGTCATCGAGTTTGACGGTGTATCCAAATCCTACGGTGACCGCTTACTGATCGACAATCTGAGTTTCAAGGTACCGCCGGGCGCGATCGTTGGCATTATCGGCCCGAACGGCGCGGGTAAATCGACTTTGTTCAAACTGATTACCGGCAAGGAACAGGCGGATTCCGGCACAGTGAAAATCGGTCACACGGTGCAGATTGCACATGTCGATCAAGCGCGTGATTCGCTGGAAAACGACAAGACTGTTTTCGAAGCCATTTCCGGCGGCAACGATTTGCTGGTGGTGGGCAAGTACACGACACCGGCACGCGCTTATCTGGGGCGTTTCAACTTCAAGGGTGGCGATCAGCAAAAGGTCATTGGCCAACTCTCCGGCGGTGAACGCGGCCGCCTGCATCTGGCGCAAACCTTGATCGCGGGCGGTAACGTGCTGCTGCTCGACGAGCCCTCCAACGATCTCGATGTGGAAACGCTGCGCGCGTTGGAGGACGCGCTGCTTGAATTCGCCGGTTGCGTGCTGGTCATCTCGCACGACCGCTGGTTCCTCGACCGCATCGCCACGCACATCCTCGCCGCCGAAGGCGAATCGCAATGGACATTCTTCAACGGTAATTATCAGGAATACGAAGCCGACAAGAGAAACCGTCTGGGTGAAGAAGGCGCGAAACCGAAACGGATACGGTATAAGCCGATTAGTCGATGATATTCGGGTCTGCCTTCTACCCGCAGAGAGAACGATAAAAAACGGAAAGCAATATGCCAACAATCAGCCAATTTTTTGGGATAGTGATCCAAATGTTTTGGCGGGAACATGGCCCACCGCATTTTCATGCACTGTATGCGGAATACGAAGCATTGATTGACATTCGAACACTGGAAATCATTAAAGGTAGTCTACCGAAACGTGCACATGCTCTGGTATTGGAATGGGCAGTACAGCATCGAGCTGAATTAATGGAGGATTGGAACCAATGTCAACAGAAACAATTACCCAAGAAAATTGCGCCGCTGGAATAACAGCGTCGGCACCATGGCGCGTACGCACCGTTACTGTGCTGCCTAATTATTGTCTCTCTGTTACCTGTAACGATGGTACGACCGGTATTGTCGATATGTCGCAACTAATTTCCAGCGAACTGGCGGGTATATTTGCTGCGCTGCAAGATAAAAAATTATTCAATCAGGTTCGCATAGAACTCGGCGCACTCACTTGGCCGAATGGCGCAGACCTTGATCCGGTGTGGGTACATGAAGAGATTGGGAAAAATAAAGTGTGGTGTGTTCCGAGCTAGGTGAGAATAAACTATGACTACCGTAGGATTTCCTATTGAAAACTGGTTGCTTGAACTTCCATTGTATACAGCTGTGACAGTAGATTCAGGGGTTGAAAAAGCAATTCAAGCAATTCTTTTGTATGGAAAAACAATCGATAGCTATTGCCCAGAATGCGAGAAAAATGCAACATTCCATGCTATTGTTTCTGAATCTTCTCAAAAGTTGTTGAAAGAGCAAGCTCTTAATAGAACGGTTGTCTCTCCAACAAGAATTACAAGATTTTCACCGATAAAAGACAGTATTTGGAAACTGCCAGCTTTTTCTAAAGCGATTGAATGTACACGAGCGAAACACATTATCTATTTTCATTTTGTTTCACGGAACAGTTCTATTATCAAAATCGGGCAATATCCTTCTTTAGCTGATTTGGCGATTGGTAATACTAAACAACTTAAGGAGGTGCTTGGTGATGATCGACTAAAGGAGTTTAATAGAGCAATAGGCCTGACTGCGCATGGAGTTGGTATCGGTTCATATGTGTATTTGCGAAGAGTATTCGAATTTTTAATTGAAGAAGCACATCAAGAGGCTAAAAAAGAGACTGATTGGGATGAGAGAGATTATCAGCAAAGAGTAATGAAAGAAAAAGTTTCCAAGTTAAAAAATTTTCTTCCTTTATTTATTATTCAACACCCTGAGCTTTATAGCATCCTAAGTCGTGGAATTCATGAATTAACGGAAAAACAGTGTTTAGATAGTTTTGAAGCTTTAAAAGAAGCAATTCTTGTTATTGCACAGGAGCGTCTACATGACCTTCAAAGAAAGAAACGTTATAGTGAAGCTAGTCGGGCAATTAAATCGGTATCGAATAAGATAGCAGATTAAATATGTTTTTAATATTCTTGTCATCTCTTGCAACTCATTGAGCTTAAATATTCGATACATAAAATCGGTTTAAAAGTTATCGATCTGATGAGTAGGCTCGGATCGATTTCAACATTCGTAACCTAAATTTTGCATGCTAAGCTATCTAATTTTTAAATGATATTCCTATGAGTACTATTAGTTACGCGATTGCGCATGCCAATTTAGCCAAAATAATGGAGCAAGTTTGCAATGACCATGCACCAGTGATTATTACACGCAAAAGAGAAGCGCCCGTAGTAATGATTTCTTTGGAAGATTATCAGGCAATGGAAGAGACAATTTATTTGTTGCGTTCTCTTGCCAATGCATGGAATTTACTGGGGTCCATTGCTGAGCTTGAAGCAGGGAAAGGTATCAAGCAAGAATTGATGGAATGAATCTGATTTTTTCCTCCAAAGCTTGGGAGGATTATCCCTACTGAACAGTCTTGCTCAGTCATTGCGCATCCGTTTTTAGTCAGTATCCAACCAAAGCCCGTTTTTTTATCCATCCTATTGGCACTTTTCAGCGCTATGGAGTAGGACATTTCTCTTATCTAATCAGTGACAATCTTCTTTATCATCCTCAACGCAACCTGTGTACTATATGCGGTATTAACGGTTCACGGGTGGTATGTTGATCGAATCAACAAGTGAAACGAACTGTGCGTTGGTTGAGTAATGATGAATTGGATAGTGGGGATATTGGATGATCACAGTTAGGTTTTTTCCTTTTGCGCAGCGAGAAAGGTATCTGAAAGCGCTGTTTTTTTTCAGCTTGATGTGGCTGCTGCCGGGATTCGGTGGCGTGTCATCGCCCGTTGCGTCAGAGTCAACGGCGCATAGCGAGGGCGAATTTGGTCCCATACATGATTGGCCGATTATTCCCACGGCCATGATGCTTATGCCGGATGGAAGGGTGTTTGCATACGGTTCCAATACGAATGGTACGCAAGGCGGTAAAATGCATTATGTGATTTGGGATCCATCGATGGGAACCGGGATGGATGCATTCGAAGTATTACCCAATACGACTGATACTGATATTTTTTGCGCGGGGCAAGCGCATATTCCTGGGAGCGGTCAGGCGCTCATCCTCGGAGGTGATGCGCGGGTAAATAATATTCGAAACTATGCCAATAACGATGTAAATATTTTTGATCCCGCTACGGATACGCTAGTGCGCCAGACCCAAAGCATGGCGTTCAAGCGTTGGTATGCGACGGCGGTTACGCTTCCCAATGGTGAACATGCTGTGCTGGGTGGGCGCAACGATAGGTTTTATAAAGGAACAAAAAAGATTCCCGCAACGGTGGCTACATTTTCACCGATACCTGAAGTGCGCGCGGTTGATGGGAGTTGGCGCACGCTCAGTTCGGCATCCAGCGATTATGCATATGGTGCATTGGGAGCTGCCTCTTGGTTTTACCCAAGAGCTTGGGTCAATCCTCAGGGAAATCTGTTTATTCTTGCCCCCGACGGAAAGATGTATAGCCTGGATACCTCCGGTGAGGGTGTGTTGATGAAATACAGCACTAAGATTGAGCCGAGCCAAGCCAGTTTATCGAGTGTGATGTATGCGCCTGGAAAGATCCTTACCATCCGTAAGTATCGTAAAGCAGTTATTGTTGATCTCAACGATCCTGTTAAACCTGCGGTTTCTGCCGCAGGTTATTTGGTAAAAGACCGCCAGTTTGGCACGGCAACCGTGCTGGCGAATGGCCAGGTTTGGGTCAATGGCGGTTCATCGACAGGTAACGATTTGGGGGGTGCCGCGCTGGATACGGAACTATGGGATCCGGATACGAATACATGGAAAACCGTTGCAAGCGCGGCCACGGCGCGTTTGTATCACTCCGCGTCCCTTCTGCTTCTGGATGGAACGGTAATTACCGGGGGTGGCGGTGCGCAAGGCCCGTTGACACAGCTCAATGGTGAGATTTATTACCCGCCTTATTTATTCAAGACAGATGGCAGCGGCGAATTTGCGCTGCGCCCGGATATTATTGATGCGCCGACAACACGGGTAAGCTGGGATCAGCAATTTTCAGTCGAAGCGAGCGAAAGCATTGCAAGAGTAACATTGGTACGTGCTGGCGCAGTCACGCATGCATTTAACCAGGAAACCCGGTTTTTTGATCTGCCGGTTTCAGAGGCGGCAAACATCGTGACGGTGCAGTCACCCGCATCACCCAATCTAGCGCCACCGGGTTATTATTTGCTATTTGTCTGGAATGCCTCGGGGGTTCCTTCCATAGCGAGAATTATCCAAATAGGGTGAGGAGTCAATTATTATTCATGCCGCGATTTATTACCGCAGATAGGATCTCGTGTGAGCGACATTAAAGAAATCACCCAGGCGCTCCTTAAATTTCGTGATGAGCGGGATTGGGCGCAGTTTCATAATGCCAAGGATCTTGCATTGGCGTTGAATATTGAGGCTGCAGAATTGCTCGAGGCTTTTCTGTGGAAAGCTTCCGAGCAAGCGGATATCGATAAGGTAAGGGAGGAACTGGCTGACGTTATCGCATTTGCTTTGCTGTTGGCGGAAAAATACGATTTGGATGTGAAGCAAATCGTACTGCAGAAAATTGAGCAGAATACACTGAAGTATCCGGTTGAAAAATCACGAGGTAGTGCGAAAAAATATACCGAATTGTGAACGTGTGGCCAATTATTGGGTGGTAAGCCGCCACAGCGATGTAAGTTCCGCGTTACGGGCAGTATGCAGTGGGTCACGGGTATCCGAAACACGCGGATGATGCGGTTTCACATCCGATTTACCCAGAACTTTCAAATGAGCTGCATCAATTGCGGTCAGCAATTCCTCGCGCGTGCGCAAGCCCAGATGTTCGGCAAAATCAGACAGGATCAGCCAGCCCTCACCTCCGGGCAGCAAATGCGCGTTGAGTCCCTGCAGAAATCCGCGCAGCATACGGCTATCCGGATCGAAGATGGCATGTTCCAACGGTGAGCTGGGACGTGCCGGAATCCAGGGCGGATTACATACGATCAGTGCCGCTTGCCGTTGCGGAAAAAGATCGGCTTGCACTAATTCAACCTGATTTAGCATATTCAAGCGCGTCAGATTGTCACGCGCGCAGTTCAATGCGCGCGTATCCTGATCGGTTGCGGTGATATTCCGAACTCCCCGTAACGCGAGCGCTGCCGCTAATACACCGGTTCCGGTGCCGATATCAAATGCTGTGGATTCTGTTGCCAGCAGTTCGGGAATCGGCGCTTGAGCAATCAATTGAACATACTCGTTGCGAATCGGCGCAAAAACCCCGTAATGCGGATGAATCGCGACACCCAATGCCGGAATCTGAATGCCTTTTTTGCGCCATTCGTGCGCGCCGATTAATCCTAGCAATTCACGCAGTGATGCGACGTAAGGTTCCGTGTTTGAATCATTAACTTCGAGACATGCAGCATGCACATCGGGTGCGCGGCGCAACGGAATACTGTGATCGGCGTTAAAAGGAATCAGCAGTTTTTCCAGTATGCGGGCGCGTTGCGATTGTGTCAGGCGATGGCGGTGAAACGCCTCGGCGGGTGATGTGGCCGATTGTTTCGGTTTTCCCGATTTTATTTTATCGGCACGCCGTGCCATGGCGTGCAACAGTTGACGCGCATTCTGGAAATCCCCGCGCCAAAGCAATGCGGTTCCTTCGCATGCCAGCCGGTAGGCGCTATCTGCGGGCATGCGATCATCAATAACCTGTACCCGTTTCGGTGCGGGTAACCCTTTTTCCGAACGCCAGCGTGCGGACTTCTCCCCGTCCGTCTCCTGCCAATGAATAATGGAATCCTCATTCATCACGATAGTGGCGGGGCGATAAGTCGAGCAACGGAATAACAATATAAAACCATGGAAGAATTAGAAACTTATTGGTGATTGTTAAGATTTTGAAGCCAATTCGTATTATACTCGCTACCGAAATTAGATTGATGGCAGTATCCTTCATCCCTTTGCCTTGATAGTCATACCCGATACGGGATGACAAACCGATAACCCTCCTTGGAGTTTTATGTCTTTTGCTACTTTCGGCTTGTCCGATGAAATTATCCGTGCCGTCACTGAACGCGGCTATACCGTACCTACACCCATTCAAAAACAAGCTATCCCGGCCGTCCTGACGGGTGGTGATCTGTTGGCGGGAGCGCAAACCGGTACCGGCAAAACGGCAGGTTTTACCTTGCCGATCCTGCATCGTCTTTCTGATAAAAGTGTTAAAGGGCCATCCGCTGGACGGCCTCCGATAAGGGCGCTGATTCTGGTACCGACGCGGGAACTTGCGGCGCAAGTGGAAGAGTGCGTGCGTGATTATGGTAAATATTTAAAGTTGAGTTCAATGATGATGATTGGCGGTGTGAATATCAATCCGCAAATTACCCGCCTGAAAAGCCGCGTGGATATTCTGGTCGCAACACCGGGACGCTTGTTGGATCATGTCCAGCAAAAAACATTGAGTCTGTCACAAATTGAAATCCTCGTGCTGGATGAAGCCGATCGCATGCTCGACATGGGGTTTATCCGGGATATCAAGAAAATTCTCGCCTTGTTGCCCAAGCAGCGGCAGAATTTATTATTCTCAGCGACTTTCTCGGATGAAATCCGGGCGCTGGCGGATAGCCTGCTCAACCAGCCAGCCTTGATTGAAGCGGCACGCCGTAATGCAATTGCCGATAAGGTCACACATGTGGTGCATCCGGTGGATCGCGAACGCAAACGCCATCTGCTGGCGCATTTGATCAAGCAGCATGGCTGGTCGCAGGTGCTGGTATTTACCCGTACCAAACACGGCGCCAACAAACTGGCGGAATTTCTGACCGCTGATGGTATTCCTGCTCTGGCAATTCATGGCAATAAAAGCCAAACTGCACGTACCACCGCATTGGCCAAATTCAAGACAGGCAGCCTGCAAGTTCTGGTGGCTACCGATATTGCCGCGCGTGGCATTGATATCAATGAATTGCCGCATGTGGTTAATTTCGAATTGCCCCAGGTGCCCGAGGACTATGTTCACCGCATTGGCCGGACGGGCCGTGCCGGAGCGGAAGGGGATGCCGTATCGCTGGTGTGTGTGGATGAATTCAAGTTGCTCACGGCAATCGAAAAACTGATCAAGCATGAATTGCGCAGCCAGGTGATTGCCGGTTTTGAGCCGGACCCCCGTATCAAGGCCGAACCCATTAAGAATGGCCGTGGCGGCGAGTCGCGTGGTGCAGTGTCTTCACGTCATCCACCAAAAAATTCAGCAAACAAGAAAGTGGCGGCTAAAAAGCCTGCGGGTGCTGGTTTTGCACCACCGCCCCGTCAACGTTTTGCTGAGCCTCGTCGAGCGTCCGGGGGGCGAGGGCGTTAGTTCGGTACTCAAGAGGTTTGAAATCGAGGGATTGCGGACTTTACGGGCCTATTGCCGGAGTGAGCGGAATTCCGCGCAGCTTGAAGCCGGGCTTTAAGCCACGTGCTTTGAACCAGCCCTGGTTCATTTCCAGCGCGTAGCGCACCGGTTGGGTGGAACAGTGCGAGCGCTCGCTCCGGGGTTGCATGTCGCGCAGATTGACGATGGCGCCATCATCCCCGATAAAAGCGATGGTCAGCGGGATGTGCGTGTTACGCATCCAATAGCAGCGTATTTCCGGTGCCTCGTACACGAATAACATCCCTTCGTTGATCCCCATCTTCCGGCGATACATTAAACCGGTGCTTTGCTGCTCGTAAGTGCGTGCAACCTCGGCTTGTATCACATGCATGCCGGCTGTCAGCTCAACCGTTGGCAGGCGCGGTTGCGCGGCGTTTTGCGCGCTAGCAGGGCTGATAATCCAGAATCCCCATGCGAATGCGATGCAATGTCGCAGCAGATTCTTAATCATGGTTTACTTTCATCGATTCTGGCCTGATCATCTTGCGGCGGTGCGAGAGCCGTTGCTTCCTGCGGTTGGATTGTGTTTGTTGATTTCTTGTCGCGCCGCATAAGTTTGCCGATCACGACAAAAAACAGCGGGACAAAAAAGATCGCCAGGAATGTGGCCGCCAACATGCCGCCGAATACGCCGGTACCGATTGAATGGCGGCTGGCTGCGCCTGCGCCGGATGCAATCACCAGTGGCAGTACGCCCAGAATGAATGCCATCGACGTCATGATGATGGGACGGAAACGAAGCCGTGCCGCGTCAAGCGCCGCTTCGGTCAATGACATTCCCGCCGCGTACCGCTGATTGGCGAATTCCACAATCAGAATGGCATTTTTGGCGGCTAATCCTATCAATGTTACCAATCCGATTTGAAAATAAATGTCATTGGTCAAATCCCGTGTCCAGATGGCCAGTAAAGCGCCCAGAATTCCAAAAGGGATCGCTAAAATAACGGCAAAAGGGATAGACCAGCTTTCGTACAAGGCAGCCAGCACCAGAAATACCATCAGCAAGGCAAAGGCGAACACGTAAGTCGATTGCCCGCCTGCTTTACGTTCCTGCAAGGAGATGCCGCTCCAATCGATCGAATATCCTTTCGGGGTCAAAATCTCATCGGCGACTTGCTGTAATGCTTCAAGCGCCTGCCCCGAGCTGTAGCCGGGTGCCGCGCCGCCCAATATGAGCGCCGAATTGAATCCGTTGAAATGCGTCACGGGATCCGGGCCACTATTGAACTCGGTGGTGACCACGGAATCCAGCGGAATCATGGTGTGCGTGGTACCTGTCCGGGCGCGTACATAAATCTTGCTGATATCATCCGGATTGGAGCGGTATTCAGGCAATGCCTCCGTCTGCACCCGGTAGATGCGGCCGAATTTCACAAAATCATTGACATACAGATTACCAAAATAAGCCTGCATGGTATCGAAAACCTCGGAAATCGGCACACCCAGTGCCTTGGCACGTTCGCGATCAACTGTCGCGAACAGTCGGGGCGCGCTGATGCGAAAATTGGTGCTGGCGACTGCAATTGCCGGGTGTTCTGTGGCTTTGGCGACAAACTCCTGCGCCACAGCAGCAAATTCAGCGAAATCACCGCCGCCGGGATCCTGCAATTGCGCTGAGAAACCGCCGGTGGAGCCCAAACCGGGGATCGAGGGCGCATTAAAAGCCAGGATCAAAGCTTCCGGAATTTTGGCGAATTCCTGATAAGCTGCCGCGATCATGCCAGGCACCTGCGCGTCGGCATGCGTGCGCTCATCCCAATGATGCAACGGGATAAACATCGTGGCTTGATTGGTCCCGCGAGTACCGAAAACAAAATTCTGACCGGCCAGCGTATCAGTGGAATGAACCGACGGAATAGTTTGAAAGTACCCTTCAATTTTTTCCAGAACTTCAATGGTACGCGTCATGGAAGCGCCTTCCGGTAACTGCACTACCGTAATAAAATACCCTTGATCCTCTTCCGGCAGAAAGCTTCCTGGAATGGTTTTGAACAGACCCACAATAACCAGTATCAGCATCGTGAAAATGGCAAGTGAAATCACGGATCGTTTAATGACGGCTCCGACCGCTCTGGTGTACCTTGCCTGGGCCCAATCAAAAAACCGGTTGAATGTTTCCCAGAATCGTGCGGGAGTACCATGGCTTGGCTTGAGTACTAAGGCGCACAACGCCGGGCTGAGCGTCAACGCGACAAATCCGGAAATGGCCACAGACAGCGCAATGGTGATGGCAAATTGCTTGTACAATTCCCCGGTGATGCCACCTAAGAACGCCACGGGCACAAATACCGCAGCCAGTACCAGAACAATGGCAATCACCGGCCCGGTTACCTCGGTCATGGCTTTTATTGCGGCATCCCGGGGCGAGAGTCCGCCTTGAGTCATATGCCGCTCGACATTTTCCACGACTACAATCGCATCATCCACCACGATACCAACTGCCAGAACCATGCCGAAAAGCGTTAGGGTATTGATCGAGAATCCCAGCATATCCATGCCGGCCAGCGTTCCGATCAGAGAAATAGGCACGGCAAGTGCCGGAATCAGCGTGGCGCGCCAGCTTTGCAAAAAGAGGAAGACAACCAGAATGACCAATATCAATGCTTCGGCGAGTGTCTTGACCACTTCTCTGATAGAAACGTCAATGAATGTCGTCGTGTCGTAAGGGATGTCATAAGACACCCCGGCCGGAAAGCTGTTGGAAACTTTATCCATTTCGTCGCGAACCCGCCGCACGGTGTCGAGCGCATTTGCACCCGGCGACAGAAAGGTAAGTAAGAACGTATTGGGCTTTCCATTCCACCGTCCCTGCAAATCATAGGACTGAGCACCCAATTCCACGCGCGCGACATCGCGCATCCGTACCATTGCGCCATCTGGGTAAGCGCGGATAATCATGTCTTCAAATTCCCTGACTTCGCTCATACGGCCGCGAGTTATCACCGGGATAGTTAATTCTGTGCCCTTGGGCGTGGGTTCACGGCCTATTCTGCCGGCCGGAAAGTCCCGATTCTGCTCTCTCACCACGGATGCAATTTCGGTGGGGGTGATATTAAGCTGCGCCATGCGGATGGGATCGAGGATCAACCGCATGGAGTAATTCTGCCCGCCGAAAATAACCGCATCCCCGACACCGGGAAGCCGTTTGACGTTATCGAGAACGCGCAGCAAAGTATAGTTTGAGAGAAAAACGGTGTCATGCTTGGGATCGGTGGAACTCAATGCAATCACCGCCAGTAAATCGGGCGATGTTTTTTTGACGGTAATGCCCTGCCGTACCACTTCATCAGGCAGTTGTGGCTCGGCCAGACGTTGCCGGTTCTGCGTTTGCACCTGGGCAATATCCACGTCGGTTCCAATCTCGAACGTGAGTTTCATGGTCATATGCCCATCGTTCGTACTGGTTGATTCATAATACAAAAGATTATCGATACCCGGAAGTTGCACTTCGATGGGTCGCGCCACCGCTTCCGCGACGACTTCCGCACTGGCACCTGGATAATCCGCATCGATTTGCACCATCGGGGGCGTAATTTGCGGAAACTGCGCGACGGGTAGCTTCTGCAGTGCAACTAAGCCGATAACGACAATGATAATGGATAGGACCGAAGCAAAAATGGGCCGGTCAATGAAGAAATGAGAATTCATGGCGTACTTTGCAGAGTGGGTTCATCGGTGCTATGGGTCGATGAGGTTGTTTCCTTCTGACTAGTTACAGGATCGACCTTGGCACCCGGAAGAATACGGAAGAAACCTTCCACCACCACCCGCTCTCCAGGACGCAGGCCCTCTTCGATCAGCCATTCCTTTCCACGCCACATGCTGGCCCGGATTGCTCTGAGCTCCGCTTTATCCTCCTTGTCGACGACATACACAAACGAACCGCTGGGTCCTTGTTGCACGGCACGTTGCGGAATCAGGATGGCCTCGGTGCGCGTATAGCCTTTAATGCGGATCTTGACGAACTGGCCGGGATAAAAATAGGATTGCCCTGGAGCAAAAGCGCCTTCAGGGTTGGGAAATACAAATCGCCCCTGCAAGGTGCCCGTTTCGGGCCGCAAGGCAACATCTGCAAAATCCAGCACGCCTTCCTGCGGATACACGCTGCCATCCGAGAAAGTCATAACGCCGCGTAACTGAAAAATATCCGGCCGCTGCACCTTGTGCTCAGCAATCTCACGGCGGCGGCGCAGAAGATAGCTCTCGGGAACGCTGACATTGACATACATCGGATCCAACTGGTCGATGGTTGTGAGAAGCGTTTCCTGAGCGGAGATCAACCTTCCTTCATAAAAATGGCTGCGGCCAATGCGGCCGTTTACCGGCGCGGAAATCGCTGTATTATCCAGGTCAAATTTGGCTTTGATCAGATCATTTTGCGCGGCTTCCAGGGATGCTTTGGCTCCTCGAACCTCTGCTTGCGCGTCATCAACATTTTTTTTACTGACCGCTTGCTGCTCCAGCAGGGGAAGCACGCGCGCCAAATCCTGCTTGGCCAGATCGAGCCGCGCCTCAGCCTGAGCCACTTTGGCTTTGGCACTGAGATAGATGGCTCGGAACGGAACCGGATCGATCAGATATAACTGATCGCCCTTTTTAATATTGCGGCCTTCGGTAAAAAAAACCTTTTTGATGATTCCGCTGACTTGCGAACGGATCTCGACCGGACGAAAAGCTTCCGTTTGCCCGATGAATTCCGGCTCATCCTGAATCGCTTGCGTGGTTACCGTGATGACTTCGACCTGCGGTGCCGGGGCAGAAGTATCCGCAGGCGGTTTTTCAGCGCAGCCCGCCAGAAGAATCAGGCAAAATCCTATGCACAAGTAAATGTTATTCCTGTTTCGCCACATGGCTAACTCCATGGTTTCATATTCTTTATTAAGCATGATGTGTTCAATCAGTTGAATGATCCTATCAGAATTACAAAATCATGCGCCGGCGACATGTTTTTTGACCCAGGCAATATAGCGATCCATCCAGTTTTGCAGAAATTTCCTGCTGTCAGCGCCGATATCCCCGTTTGCATCGAATAACCGCTCTTTCATTTGGATAAACGCTTCGGGCTGGCCCAGCGTGGGTACATCCAGATACGCCAGAATATTACGCAAGTGCTGCTGCGCCATCGCAGTGCCAATAGCGCCTACCGATACGCCGAGAACGCCGGCGGGCTTGCCCGCCCAGGCGCTTTGGCCGTAGGGACGGGAAGCATGATCAATGGCATTTTTAAGTACGCCGGGGATTGAACGGTTGTATTCTGGCGTGACAAACAGCAACCCATGTGCCGCGCCGATCTCGGCCTTTAACCGTTTTACCGGTTCTGCCGGATTGCTGTCATCATCCTGATTATAAAGCGGCAAATCATCGATTCGAATCTGTTTGTAGGAGAACCCCGGAGGCGATAATTTGGCGATGGCGTGTGCCAGCTTTCGGTTAAATGAATCCTGCCGCAGGCTGCCCACAACGACAGCGATTTGATAGTCATTCATGATGATTTCCTCCGTATGGATGCGAGTGAGTTCAGGATAGCCTTACCGAGTCTCATGATCGCGGCTGTTTTCCGGCGCCCATCCACCGCCCAAAGCATTGTAGAGCTGGACAACGGATACGAGATGAAAGCGCTGGGCCGCACTCAGCGAAAATTCAGCGTCAAATAGGTTGCGTTTGGCGAGCAACACATCGACATAGCTGGTAATACCTCCCTGATAGCGCAGATCCGCAACACGCAAAGCCGAGTGCAGGGCTTCAACCTGCTGCCGCTGTGCCTTGAGTTGTTCGCCGATGGTGCGAATCGCCACTAATGCGTCTTCTACTTCTTTGAATGCGATCAGGATCGTTTGCTCATATTGCGCTAATGCCTGTTTTGCTTGCGCTTCCGCGGCTCGCTGCTCAAAGCCCAGGCTCTGCGCGTTGAGCAATGGACCCGCTAAACCCAACCCCCCGACGCCAAACTCGCTGCCGGAAAGGAGCAGATTGGATAAAGCCGGACTGGCCACACCTAAAAAACCGGTAATCGACAATTTGGGAAACCGCGCTGCTTTAGCCGCGCCGATCCGGGCGGTGGCGGCTGCCAGAGCTTGTTCGGCCTGAAGAATATCGGGGCGCCGTTGCAGCAATTCGGATGGCAGCCCGGCGGGCACTTCGGGCGGAATTACCTGTTCTGTCAGTAGATGCCTGCGCGCTATCACTACCGGGTTTCTGCCCAGCAACACGCTGAGTTCATTCTCTTTTTGTACCACCCGGCGCTCAAGTTCGGCCACCCGGGAAGCTGCATTCGCCCGCTCCGCCTCGAATTGATCCAGATCGAGGCGCGAAATGATGCCGCCTTGCAGTTGCGCGCGCGAAATAGCCACGGATTCTTCCCATGAAGACAATGCGCGGTGCGCAATATCCAGCTGGATGTCAAACTGCAACAGATCGAAATAGGATTGTGCGACTGCGCTGATTAGCGCCAGGATGATGGCGCGGCGGTTTTCCTCCCGTGCCATCAGTTCGGCGCGGGCGGCTTCGTTGGAACGGCGAATCCTGCCCCAGATATCGATTTCCCAGTTTAATGTTGTTCGCCCGAAATAGTTGAAAGGCGTTGGGAAACCGGGAATCCCGAATCCCCCCAATGTGCCAAATACCGGTGCGCTCGCGTCGTAATCGACATTAGGCACAAAATCCATAAACGCAATGCGCGATCGCGCCTGGAATTCTTCAACACTGGCGATAGCCCGTTTGAGATCCTTGTTTTCCTGCAAAGCTTGCCGGATCAGATGCTGCAGCGTTTCATCCTGCAACAATTCCCACCAGCGCATATTGGCAATCGATTCCCCTTCCATTTCCGACAATCGGAATTTCTCGGCGGTCTCCACTTGTGGGCGAATAAAGTCCGGCCCCATTGCGCAAGCGGTAAGCAGCAGGATGGGTAAGACTGATAGTTGGCGAATCCAGCGTTGCATTTTTTTATGTGAACATTGAAGATAGCGGCTTGTTACAGTATATATAAGGATGACCAGAATCACATAAACTTTTGTGTTGATGTCAACACGGATTAAAAGCTTCACTGTGTGAGATTATGCTTCCCGCTTCGGATTCTGTTTTTTGCAACAGTGATGAGTGTGAGCATTTTTCACGCTCCGACCTCATTCTCTGTCAAAATTTTCATGGCTGACGGGAAACAGTCAAAACCTGTAGAATTAACAGGTTGAACTTTCTGAATCAATCCAATGACCACAACCGAAAGCCAAATCGAACACGATCTGATCAAAAAGCTCGATGACCTTAAATACACTTGCCGCCCGGACATCCGTGACCGAGAGGCGCTGGATAAAAACTTCCGGGAAAAATTCGAAGCGCTTAATTGCGTCAAGCTAACGGATTCAGAATTTTCCAGGCTGAGAGATGAGATCGTTAACGCCGATGTGTTCGCCGCTGCCCGCCACCTGCGCGAAAAGAACAGCTTTGAGCGCGATGACGGAACGCCGCTCTATTACACCCTGGTCAACATCAAGGACTGGTGCAAGAACAGTTTCGAAGTGGTCAATCAACTGCGTATCAACACCGACAACAGTCACCATCGTTATGATGTGCTCCTGCTCATCAACGGTGTGCCGGTGGTACAGATCGAGCTGAAAACCCTCGCCATCAGCCCGCGCCGGGCCATGCAGCAGATCGTCGATTACAAGAACGATCCCGGCAACGGCTACAGCAAAACCCTGTTGTGTTTCCTGCAGTTGTTCATCGTCAGCAACCGCTCGGATACCTGGTACTTCGCCAACAACAACAGCCGTCACTTCAGTTTCAACGCCGACGAACGCTTCCTGCCGCTTTACCAATTCGCAGGCGAAGACAACACCAAGATCACTCATCTGAATAGCTTCGCCGATGCCTTCCTCGCCAAATGCACGTTGGGCGAGATGATCAGCCGTTACATGGTGCTGGTGGCTAGCGAGCAGAAATTGCTGATGATGCGACCCTACCAGATCTATGCCGTCAAGGCCATCGTCGAATGCATCCACCGGAGCTGCGGCAACGGCTATATCTGGCACACCACCGGCAGCGGCAAAACGCTCACCTCGTTCAAGGCATCGACCCTGCTCAAGGACAACCCGGACATCGATAAATGCCTGTTCGTGGTGGATCGTAAAGATCTCGATCGGCAGACGCGCGAAGAATTCAACAGGTTTCAGGAAAAGTGCGTCGAAGAAAACACCCATACCGAAACGCTGGTAAAGCGGTTGCTCTCCGACGACTATGCCGACAAGGTGATCGTCACCACCATCCAGAAGCTCGGCCTGGCACTCGACGGCAACAACAAGCGCAACTATCTGGCCCGGCTGGAACCATTACGCAATCAGCGCATGGTGTTCATTTTCGACGAATGCCACCGTTCGCAATTTGGCGAGAACCACAAGGCGATCAAGGAATTCTTCCCCAACGCGCAGTTGTTCGGCTTCACCGGTACGCCGATCTTCGACGACAACGCCAGCTATCAACAGATCGAAGGTCAGCAGGCGTCTTATAAAACCACTCAGGATATCTTTCAGCAGCAACTGCACGCCTACACTATTACCCACGCCATCGAGGATCGCAATGTGCTGCGCTTCCATGTCGATTACTACAAGCCTGAAGGCAAAAGCCAGCCCAAGCCGGGCGAGCCTTTGGCTAAAAAAGCTATCGTCGAAGCCATTCTCGCCAAGCACGGTGCCGCCACCAACCAGCGTAAGTTTAATGCGATTCTGGCTACGGCCTCGATCAATGACGCCATCGAATACCATGCTCTGCTCAAGACCGTTCAGGTGGAAAAACAGGCCGCCGACCCTGACTTCCAGCCGCTGAATGTTGCTTGCGTGTTCTCGCCACCCGCCGAGGGCAACAAGGATGTGCAGCAGATTCAGGAAGACCTGCCGCAGGAAAAAGCCGATAACGAACAAGCGCCGGATGAAAAGAAAGCGGCCCTCAAGGCCATCATCGCCGACTACAACGCCCGGTACGGCAGCAATCACAGCGTGGGCGAGTTCGATCTTTACTATCAGGATGTGCAAAAACGCATCAAGGATCAGCAATATCCCAACAAGGACTTGCCCCACGCGCAGAAGATCGATATCGTCATCGTGGTGGATATGCTGCTCACCGGCTTCGATTCCAAATATCTGAACACCCTCTACGTCGATAAGAATCTCAAGTACCACGGCTTGATTCAGGCATTTTCGCGCACCAACCGCGTGCTCAACGACACTAAGCCCTACGGCAACATCCTCGATTTCCGCCAGCAGCAAGCAGCCGTGGATACCGCCATCGGGCTGTTTTCCGGCCAAACCACCAAACCCGCCAAGGAAATCTGGCTGGTGGACAAGGCCCCGGTGGTTATCGACAAGCTGCAAATGGCCGTGCAGCAGTTGGATGCGTTCATGCGATCGCAAGGGCTGCCCAACAAGCCCGAGGCCGTGCCCAACCTCAAAGGTGATGTCGCCCGCAGCCAGTTCATCAACCTGTTCAAGGAGGTGCAGCGCCTGAACACCCAGCTCGATCAGTACACCGATCTGACGCCTGAAAATAAGGCCACCATCGAGCAGGTACTGCCCAGGGAACAGTTGCAGGGCTTCAAAGGCGTGTACCTCGACACCGCCCAGCGTCTGAAGGAAAAGCAGGATAAAGACGGCGACAGTATTCCGCCCGAGGTGCAGCAGCTTGATTTCGAGTTCGTGCTGTTTGCAAGTAGCGTGATCGATTACGACTACATCATGGCGCTGATTGCCCGCTACGCCAGCCAAACGCCGGGCAAGCAGAAGATGAGCCGCGCCGCGTTGATTGGCTTGATCCAATCCGATGCCAAATTCATCGACGACCGGGATGCCCTTACCGAATACATCGACAGCCTCGATGCCAGCACACCCCATACCGTGCAAGGCGTTCGAGAGGAATACGCTCAATATAAGGTCGCCAAAACCAACCAAGCCGTCGCCGATGTGGCCGAAAAACATGGCCTCACCACTGCCACCCTGCAAACTTTCGTGGACGGCATCCTGCGCCGCATGATCTTCGACGGCGAAGCCTTAAGCGAACTCTTCGCCGCGCAGGAGCTGGGCTGGAAGGTGCGCACGCAAAAGGAGCTGGCGCTGATGGAAGACCTGATCCCGCTGTTGCATAAACTCGCCCAGGGTCGGGAGATTTCAGGGCTTAAGAGTTATGAATGATGAGTTGTGAGTTATGAGTGGGAATGTGATTCGGGAAAAGTCGTTCGCCTTTGCGGTTCGTATCGTGAAGTTATGCAGCTTATTGGCAGATGAGCGACGGGAGTTTGTGCTGAGCAAGCAGTTGTTGCGTAGCGGTACGGCTATTGGAGCCTTGGTGCGGGAAGCGGAACACGCCGAAAGCAAGGCAGATTTTATCCATAAGATGGCGATCGCTCAAAAAGAGGCGAATGAGACGGCGTATTGGTTGGAACTCTTACGTGAGTCTGATTTGTTGAGTCAAAAGGAGTTTGATTCTATTTTTTCCGATCAGGCAGAAATCGCTAAGATTTTGGCTTCTATTATTCTGACTTCGAAGGGAAAGAAAAAAATGGTGAATGATGAATGGTGAATTATGAACGACAAAAATAAGCTTGGCACTTCAACCCATCATTCATCATTCACCACTCACAATTCATTAGTGCCCAAACTGCGCTTTCCTGAGTTTCGAGAGGCGGGTGAGTGGAATGAGAAACCGCTTGGGAAGATTTGCGATGTTCTCAATAATTGCAGAAAGCCAATTACTAGCAGCAATAGAGTAAGCGGTCCATATCCATATTATGGAGCAAGTGGGATTGTCGATTATGTTAATGACTTCATCTTTGATGGGCGGCTTTTATTAATCGGCGAAGATGGTGCAAAGTGGGGGGCTTACGAAAAAACCGCATTTATCGTTGCTGGTAAGTATTGGGTAAATAACCATGCCCATGTTTTGAAGCCATTTGGAGTCAATGACACGCTTCTTGAGAATTATCTCACGATGTTAGATCTCGGTCCCTTCATCACAGGCGCTGCACCACCAAAGTTGACACTTGGGAAGCTTAAAGAAGTACCCGTTCCAGTTCCGTCACTTCTTGGAGAACAACAAAAAATCGCCGACTGCTTCGCTTCCATTGACGAACTGATCACCCTAGAAGCGCAAAAGCTCGACACGCTCAAAACCCATAAAAAGGGGCTGATGCAGCAGCTTTTTCCCGCAGAAGGCGAAACCCTGCCCAGACTGCGCTTCCCCGAGTTTCGGACTGCGAGGGAGTGGATCGAATGTGATTTTTATGACCTATTAGAAGATGTACTTGATTTTAGAGGTAGGACACCTCTAAAGCTTGGGATGGATTGGGGTGGGGGCAGTATCATTAGCCTTTCGGCCAATAACGTCAAAAATGGATATATTGATTTTGATGCTGAATGTAATTTGGGAAGCGAAGCTTTATATGAAAAATGGATGGGAAAGGTAAATCTTGAAAAGGGCGATATCGTATTTACGATGGAAGCGCCGCTTGGTAATGCTCTATTGGTCCCCGATTCAAGAAGGTACATTTTGAGTCAACGGGTCGTAGCATTTAAGACAAAGAAAGATATAAGTAGTGAATTTCTTATTCAGCTAATTTGGAGTCCTGAGTTTCAAAATGAGATGGAAAGATTGTCAACTGGGTCTACCGCAAAAGGAATAAATCAAAAGACTTTGAAGAATGTTAGTGTGAGAGTTCCATCGGAAGAAAATGAACAACAAAAAATCGCCGACGGCCTTTCTTCTATTGACGAACTGATCACTGCCCAAACCCAGAAACTCGACACGCTCAAGGCCCATAAAAGAGGGTTGATGCAGCAACTATTCCCCTCCTTTGGAGGGGTGGACGACGAAACCGAACGGGGTGGTCACCCCGTAGGGGACGAGGCGCAAGGATGAGCACATTGACCGCATTTCACGCGGATATCAAAAACATCCTCGAACAGGCGAGGAGCAAGGCGCGTTCGGCGGTGAATGCCGCGATGGTGGAAGCCTATTGGTTGATTGGCCGACGGATTGTGGAAGAAGAGCAGTTTGGGCAGCACAAAGCCCAATATGGTAAACGGCTTATCGAAGACCTCTCGGTAGCGCTGATGGCGGATTTCGGCAAGGGCTTTTCCTATGCCAACCTGTACAACTGCCGTCAGTTCTACCTGACCTTTCCCGATCAGGAAATTCTCTACACGCTGTGTAGAGAATTGAGCTGGAGCCACCTGCGCTTGATCATGAGGGTCGATTCGCCGCAAGCCATTGACTATTATTGCCGCGAAACCAGAGAGCAGAGCTGGACGGTACGTCAACTGGAACGCAATATCAAAAGCCAGAGTTTTCAGCGCCTGCTGTCAACCCAAACCCCACCTTCGCCGGCACAGGGCGCTTCTGTCCATCTGGAATTTATCAAAGACCCTTATGTGCTGGAATTCTTGCAATTGCCGGAGACTGGCGAGGTAAAAGAGAGCCGGCTGGAGCAGGCGATTATTGATGAGTTGCAAAAGTTTCTGCTGGAACTGGGCAAGGGTTTCTCGTTTGTGGCAAGGCAGATGCGTATCAGCACTGAAACCAGTCATTTTTATCTCGACCTGGTGTTCTACAACTACTTACTTAAGTGTTTTGTCATTATTGACCTGAAGACCGGCAAGCTCAGTCATCAGGACATCGGCCAAATGGATATGTATGTGCGCATGTTCGACGATCTTAAGCGGGGCGAAGACGACAACCCCACCATTGGCATTATTCTTTGCGACAGCAAGGATGAAACCGTCGTTAAATACTCGGTGATCAAGGAGAGCCAGCAACTTTTCGCTTCCAAGTATCAGCGCATACTCCCGACCGAAGCGGAATTGATTGCCGAGATTGAACGGGAGAAGCGGTTGATTGAGGGAAGAGAGTGATGGATAAGCAATTTCAAGCCCTGCAACTAAACCTTGAAGCCGCTGTGCAGCGCGCCGATGCCGAAGGCATTGAATTCTGGTTTGCTCGCGATCTGCAAGCGCCTCTGGGTTACGTCCGTTGGGAGAATTTTCACACCGCCATCCAGCGCGCCATGGAGTCCTGTGAAGCCTCTGGTCATGCGATTTCGGATCATTTTCGTGGCGTCACGAAATTGATCGTTCACGGCAAGGGCGGGGAGCGGGAAATTGATGATTTCATGCTTACCCGTTACGCCTGCTACCTGATTGCCCAGAACGGCGATCCGCGTAAGCCCGAGATTGCCTTTGCGCAAAGCTACTTTGCCTTGCAAACCCGTAAGCAGGAGCTGATTGAAGACCGCATGCGGCTACAGGCGCGCATGGAGGCCCGCGACCGGCTGAGGGAATCGGAAAAAGCCCTATCGCAGAACATCTTCGAGCGCGGCGTGGATGATGCCGGTTTTGGGCGTATCCGCTCGAAAGGTGATCAGGCACTCTTCGGCGGGCATACCACGCAAGCCATGAAAGACAAATATGGCATTGTGAAAAGCCGACCGCTGGCGGACTTTTTGCCTACGCTGACGATTGCCGCCAAAAACCTGGCCACCGAAATGACTAATTACAATGTGGAACAGGCCAATTTGCAGGGCGAAGGCGTTATTACACATGAGCATGTGAAGAACAACGAGAGCGTGCGCGACATGCTGGGGCAGCGCGGCATCAAACCGGAAAAACTGGCAGCCGAGGAAGATCTGCAAAAGCTGGAACGCCGAGTGAAATCGGAAGAAAAGAAACTGGCAAAACACACCAAAACTCTGCCACCGCCTGACGACAATCGATAGAGCCGAATCAACCATGACCGAACAAGACCAAAAACAATTGGGCACCACCCTTTGGGGCATTGCCGACCAACTGCGCGGGGCGATGAACGCGGACGATTTTCGCGATTACATGCTGTCATTCCTGTTCCTGCGCTATCTGTCGGACAACTACGAGACGGCGGCGCAAAAGGAGCTGGGGCCGGATTATCCGCAGCTGGAAGCTGGCGACCGCCGCGCGCCTTTGGCGGTGTGGTATGCGCAGAACCCGGGCGATACTGATGAATTTGAAAAACAGATGCGCCGCAAAACGCATTATGTGATCCAACCCGATTACCTGTGGGGCAGCATCGCGGAGCTGGCCCGCACTCAGAACGGAGAGTTGCTGCATACCTTGCAAAAGGGCTTCGATTACATCGAGAACGAATCCTTCGCCAGCACCTTCGGCGGGTTGTTTTCCGAGATCAACCTGAACTCGGAAAAACTGGGCAAAGGCTACCCTGCGCAAAACGCCAAGCTCTGCACCGTCATCAAGGCCATTGCCGACGGGCTGGAAAAGTTTTCGACTGACAAAGATACGCTGGGCGATGCCTACGAATACCTGATCGGCCAGTTTGCTGCCGGTTCCGGCAAAAAGGCGGGCGAGTTCTACACGCCGCAGCAGATTTCCAGCATCTTGTCTGGCATCGTCACACTGGATAGCCAGGAACCCGCCACTGGCACTCGAAAGCAACTGGAAAGCGTGTTTGATTTTGCCTGCGGTTCAGGCTCGTTGCTGCTTAATGTGCGCCATCGGCTTGGCCCGCACGGCATCGGCAAAATTGTCGGGCAGGAGAAGAACATCACCACTTATAACCTGGCGCGCATGAACATGTTGCTGCACGGGGTGAAGGATTTGGAGTTCGAAATTGTTCACGGCGACACGCTGACCAACGACTGGGATTGGCTGCGCGAGATGAATCCGGCCAAAAGCCCCAAGTTCGATGCCGTGGTTGCCAATCCGCCGTTCAGCTACCGCTGGGAACCGACCGAAAGCTTAAGCGAGGATATGCGCTTCAAGAACTATGGTCTGGCACCCAAATCCGCCGCCGATTTCGCCTTTTTGTTGCACGGCTTTCATTACCTGAAGCCGGAAGGCGTTATGGCCATCATTCTCCCGCATGGCGTGCTGTTCCGTGGCGGCGTGGAAGAACGCATTCGCACCAAATTACTGAAAGACGGTCACATCGACACGGTGATCGGCTTGCCCGCCAACCTGTTTTTCTCGACTGGTATCCCGGTGTGTATTCTGGTTTTGAAGAAGTGCAAGAAACCGGATGACGTGTTGTTCATCAATGCCAGCGAACACTTCGAGAAAGGCAAGCGGCAGAATCATTTGTTACCGGAACATATCGAAAAAATCGTTTCCACTTATCAATATCGCAGCGAGGAAGATCGTTATTCCCACCGGGTGACAATGGATGAAATTGCGGGCAATGATTACAACCTGAACATTTCACGCTACATCAGCACTGCGAAGCAGGAAGAAATTATCGATTTACAGGCTGTGCACACGGAATTGGTAGTGCTGGAAAAACAGATCAATGAGGCTGCCGGGAAACATAACGAATTTCTCAAGGAACTGGGATTGCCGCCTTTACCCTAATGTCGGCGAATGTTGCACAGTAAACGTAGATGAAGAATCCATGCCAGGTCTAGAGTATTTTAATGTAAAGTTTATACGGGCTTAAGGCAAATAATATGATTTAAAGAAGAATTCTCACCGTCAATCTTGCTTTCATCGTTACCCTCCCCCTATAATTGCACGCAAAAACTTCCTCTTTTTAGCTTACAATGCAAAAAGGTTTCACGTGAAACCAATCGACTAAAATCTTCTTGTTTCATCAGGCTATCGATAATTTAACACATGAGTAATCATACCGACTTTGACATCATCGTTGTGGGCGGCGGACATGCCGGAACGGAGGCTGCATTGGCGGCAGCGCGCATGGGTTGTCAAACATTGCTGTTGACGCACAATATTGAAACGATTGGGCAGATGTCGTGTAATCCGTCGATTGGCGGCATTGGCAAGAGTCATTTGGTAAAGGAAATCGATGCCTTGGGCGGTGCGATGGGTATGGCTGCGGATGAGGCGGGTATTCAGTTTCGCATACTGAACTCAAGCAAGGGCCCGGCGGTGAGGGCAACGCGCGCGCAAGCCGATCGGGTGTTGTATAAGCAGGCGATCCGCCGCCGTGTCGAAAATCAACCGAATCTCAGGGTAATGCAGCAGGCGGTGGATGACTTGATTATCGAGCAGGATCGCGTGGTGGGCGTGGTTACGCAGCTTCAGATTAAAATTCATGCGCATGTGGTGATCCTGACCGTGGGTACGTTTCTGGCCGGATTGGCGCATATTGGCAAAACCCATTTCAAAGCAGGCCGTGCGGGTGACCCGCCGTCGATAACGCTGGCGCAGCGGTTGCGTGAAATGGAGTTTCCGGCAGGACGGCTGAAAACCGGCACGCCGCCGCGCATCGATGGCCGCACGATGGATTATGCCAAGCTGCTGGAGCAGCCGGGTGATCAGCCGACACCGTGGTTTTCGTTGATCGCTACCGATATCCGGCATCCGCGCCAGATTTCATGCTGGATTACGCATACCAATGATAGAACCCACGATGTCATCCGCGACGGTCTGGCCGATTCACCCCTATATTCCGGAAAAATTGAAGGCATCGGGCCGCGTTATTGTCCGTCGATCGAAGATAAGGTGGTGCGTTTTTCCGCGCGTGGATCGCATCAGATTTTTCTCGAACCGGAAGGTCTGGGCACGCATGAAATCTATCCTAATGGTATTTCAACCAGCTTGTCGTTTGAAGTGCAGGTCAAACTGATTCATTCGATTGCCGGTTTGGAAAACGCGCATATCACGCGGCCGGGCTATGCGATCGAATACGATTACTTCGATCCGCGCAATTTGAAACGCTCGTTGGAAACCAAAACCATCGAGAATCTGTTTTTTGCCGGACAGATCAACGGCACCACCGGTTATGAGGAGGCTGCAGCGCAGGGATTGCTGGCCGGGGTTAATGCCGCGCTGAAAATTCAGAGGCGTGATGCCTGGCTGCCACAGCGCACTGAGGCCTATCTGGGGGTGCTGGTCGACGATCTGGTGACTTCCGGCGTGACCGAGCCGTACCGGATGTTCACCAGCCGCGCCGAATATCGGTTGCAATTGCGCGAAGACAATGCTGATCTGCGTTTGGCTGAAACCGGAAGAAACCTGGGTTTGATCGATGATCAGCGCTGGGCGGCATTTAGCGCAAAACAGGAAGCCATTGAAAAAGAACAACAACGGCTCAATTCGACACGTGTGTTGCCGGGAACCTTGCCGGAACAGGACGCCATTCGTGTGCTCGGAAAAAGCATCGAGCGCGAATATACCTTAACCGAATTGCTCAAACGACCGGACGTTACCTATCATTCATTGATGACTCTGCCGGGTGCGGGTGAACCCGTGATGAATGCGCAAGTGGCTGAGCAAGTTGAGATTCAGGCTAAATATCATGGTTATATCCAACGTCAGCAGGAAGAAGTTTCCCGCCAGGCGCAGTATGAAAATACTTTACTGCCGAAGGATATTGATTATTGCGCCGTGAAAGGATTGTCGAACGAAGTGCAGCAAAAACTGAATCAGCACAAACCGGAGACCGTAGGCCAGGCATCGCGGATTTCCGGAGTAACGCCGGCGGCGATTTCGCTGCTGCTGGTGCATTTGAAACGCGGATTTGCGGTCAATGAATGAGCCTGCTGCCGCAAATTACGCAAAGCTTGCGCGCGCTGGATAAGGTTGTAACCGCACCGGAAGAACAGCTTGCAAAAAACATCGAGCGTTATTTGGTGCTGATCGAGAAGTGGAACAAGGTACATAATCTGACTGCGATACGTAATGTGCAGGAAATGCTGACTCAACATGTGATGGATAGCCTGGTGGTGCTGCCGCATATTCAGGGCACGCAGGTTATCGATGTGGGTACCGGCGCTGGATTGCCGGGTATACCGATTGCACTGGCAAAGCCGGATTGGCATGTGACACTGGTGGAAAGCAATCAAAAGAAGATCGCCTTTTTACAGCAAGTAAAAATCGAGTTGGGGTTGAAGAACGTGGACGTTGCGGCAAAACGCATAGAAGATCTCCCTGCGGATAAAAAAGCGGATACCATTATCACGCGCGCTTTCTCCGAACTGGGAGAATTTATCGCGTTAACCCGGCAGTGGGCCACGGTACAGAATGGCAGTTGCCGTTGGGTAGCGATGAAGGCGCATTGTTCAGAGCAGGAACGCAAGCAAATTCGTGAGCCGTTTGTAATTGAAGACATCGTAACGCTGAACGTGCCCGGACTGAAAGCAACACGGCAGCTGGTTATTATTAAATACGATCCTGATTCGGCTGCAAACGCCTAAGGAGTTGATAGCATGACCAAAATACTCGCTATTACCAATCAAAAAGGCGGTGTCGGAAAAACCACCACCAGTGTGAATCTGGCCGCAAGTCTGGCGGCATCCGGGAAGCACGTTTTATTGGTCGATCTCGACCCGCAAGCCAACGCGACAATGGGTAGCGGGATCAACAAGCAAAAGGTAAAAAACACGGTATATCATGTACTGATGGGGGATGAGGAAATACAGCATGTGCGGGTGAGCAGCCCGCAGGGGAAATACGATTTGATTCCCGCCAATCGCGATCTGGCCGGAGCGGAAGTGGAAATGGTGGAATTTTCCCAGCGCGAAGCGCGATTGAAAGCCGCGCTGGAAGCCATTGCCGGTGACTACGATTATGTTTTGATTGATTGCCCGCCGGCGTTGAACATGTTGACATTAAACGGTTTATGCGCTGCACATGCGGTAATGATTCCGATGCAATGTGAATATTATGCATTGGAAGGATTAAGCGATCTGGTTAATACGATCAAGCGTGTGCGTAATAGTTTTAACTCGACTTTGCGCATCGAAGGTTTGTTACGCACTATGTTTGATCCGCGCAATATTCTGGCGCAGCAGGTTTCCGACCAATTGCAAAAGCATTTCGGTGAAAAAGTGTATCGTACCGTGATTCCGCGTAATGTCCGCTTGGCCGAGGCCCCCGGCTTTGGCTTGCCGGTTTTGTATCACGATGGCCAATCCAAGGGGGCGCAGGCTTATCTCGAACTCGCCAAAGAAATACTTGCAGGGCATCTTTAACGATGTTGGTTACAATGGCGTAGGTTGTTTCATCTTGATTAGGTTTGAATTTTTTCGAAATGCCCACGCTAATACAGAATTGAGGAACCCATGAAATGATAAAACAGAAAGGCTTGGGGCGCGGGCTGGATGCTTTGTTATCAGGCAGTGCAGATGTCGCGCTGGTGGAAGAGTCGTTGCAGAGTATCGAAACATCCCGGTTGCAGCCAGGCAAATACCAGCCTAGAACCAATATGGACCAGGTGGCGCTGACGGAGCTGGCGGAATCGATCAAGGCGCAAGGTATCATGCAGCCGATTCTGGTGCGCCCCATCGATGAAGGTCGTTATGAAATTATCGCCGGTGAGCGCCGCTGGCGCGCTGCGCAGATAGCGGGGCTGAATGAAGTGCCCGCACTGATTCGCAAGGTGGCCGATGAATCCGCGCTGGCGATGTCATTGATTGAAAACATACAACGCGAAAATTTGAATCCCCTGGAAGAAGCAATGGGTATCCAGCGCCTGATCAACGAATTCGGTATGACGCATCAGACGGCCGGGGAAGCGCTGGGCAATTCGCGCAGTACCATTTCCAATTTGTTGCGTTTGCTGAATCTTTCAGCGCCCGTTCAGGAATTGATGATGCAAGGCAAGATCGATATGGGGCATGGACGCGCATTGTTGTCATTAGCACCTGCGCAGCAAGTCAAGCTTGCCCATATTATCGCGCAGAAACAATTGTCGGTACGCGAAACAGAAAAGCTCGTGAACCAGATTGAACACCCCATACCTAAAAAGATAAAGAAAACCGATCGCGATCTTTTGCGCTTGCAAGAAGATGTATCGGAACGTCTGGGTGCGCAAGTGGCCATCAAGCCGCAGAAGAATGGTCAGGGAAATATCGTGATCCACTATACCAGCCTGGATCAGTTGGATGATATTCTCAGCAAGTTCTAGAAAAACAAACTAAGGAAAATTATGGATTCAAAATTGCTCGATATTCTGGTGTGTCCGCTTTGTAAAGGGCCGTTGATTTATAAGAAGGATGATAAGGAATTGATTTGCAAGCCCGACCGGCTGGCGTTTGCGATTAAAGATGGTATTCCGGTAATGTTGGCGGACGAGGCGCGCAGAATATCCGATGAAGTTGAAATTAAATAAAATCCGATCATGCTATGAATCTGAATATTAAACTTGATCCGCGGGCAGCGGCTATTCTGGGGGCATTGATTGCTGATTCAGCGTCGCTGGGTTTACATTGGTTATATGATCCCGAACGCATTGCGCAGATCGAGAAAACCAAGGGATTGACTTTTTTGCAGCCCGATGCACATGACTATGCGGGTGTCAGCGGTTACTTTGCGCATGATGGTAAAGCGGCGGGAGATTCCTCCGGATACGGTGAACTGTGTTTGCTGATGTTACGGCATGTTGCGCAGCATGGGGAATTTGATCGCGTGGCGTATCAGATGGAATACCGGAATTATTTGGGTCCTGGAGGGGCTTATGTCGGTTATGTCGATTCACCGGCACGCCAAACGTTGCAGACGTTGTTAGCACTTAAACCGGAAGAATTTCCGCAATATTCCGGTGCCGATGACGATCAGTTTGCTGCATTGGCAACGATACCGGTAGTGGTCGCTACACATGCCGGATCGCAACAAGCATTGATGACTCAAATCGAGCGTGTTGTGCGTTTGACCAACCATAATGACACGGCAGTGGCGGCGGCGCAGTACGCAGGCTGTGTTTTGCTGCATGTTTTACAAGGAAAACCGATCGTTGAAGCGCTTGTCGGTGCATTGCCCAGTGCAGGCGAGAAACTGGCTCTTTTGGTGGAGGAAGCGCTGCAAACATGCATACTGGATAGTGCGGCGGTTGCCAAACGTTTTGGCACGGCTTGCCATGTTCTGGAAGGCGTGCCTGTGATTGCGCATATTGTCCGATATGCACCCGACTATCGTACTGCAATTGAAGAAAATATTCGTATCGGTGGAGATAGTTGCGGCCGTGCTATTATGCTGGGTGCCATCATGGCGGCTCATGCGATACAGCAAGATCAACAATCCGCATCAATTCCACTTGAATGGGTGGCACGCTATAGGAATCTGGTTGCTGCGGCCGATGCATGTGGGGACTTGAAGCTGTAAAGAATAGCTGAGCTATGCTAAAGTATTATTTTTGTCACAACAATATAAAAGGCTAAACATGGATTATAGTTATGAATCTGATCACACCAAATTCATGCGCGAATATCTGGAGAAAAATCCGGAAGTTAGAGACAAACGTGCGCAAGCGCGCAATATGTGGTGGGATAAAAAACAAGACTTGCAGGAACGTAAGCGTTTTGAGGAATCCAGCGTTCCGATGAAGCCCTATGTGTATTTTAATGGTTAGTGTTTTGCCCTTCTCAAACTGTTCGTGCGGGCAATCAATCAGGCCCGCTTTTATTTGAACGCATTGGGTATGAAGAAAGCGATCGCTGGTTTAGGTATATTCCTAATGTCGGCATGTGCTCATCTAATTGATTCAACGGTTAAGCCTGAGCAGTTCGAAGCGCCATTAGCCGGAGAGCATGCAGTACTAGCAAGTTGCGTTACCCATAAATTGCAATCCAACGGCCGGTCGTACATGCGTCCGTTACAATTCAGAAACCGGCAATATCCGGATATCGAAGCATCTGAGATTCATGCGTACGACACCCGATATTTACCCAATGCTATTGCCACTTACGCGCCTTCGAATCCCGATGCTATTTTCATTTATGCCCATACGGCCCCGGAAATTCAGTCATCCGCACAACGCAGAGACAATGATAAGGCAGTATATGCCTTTGCCTTGCTGTTGCAACAAATCGATAGCCATACAGTGCAAGCTTCATTGAGAGGGGATCCCTTCATCGGAAATATAGCCTGGAAAATATTGCAATCCTGCGTAATGGCGGGATCTGAGTCTTAGTTTCCGCCATTCGAATCGATTAATTGTTATTCCCTGATTTAGCCAGCAGCAAATCGAGTGCGCGTGTACTCAGTACGCGTTTGAGGATGCCAAATAAGTAAGTTGGAAAAGTCACATAATAGCGTGGTTGCGGTTTGTTGGCCTCCAGAGCATGGATGACGCGCTTCAGTACCGCTTCCGGTGGCAGCGTGAAAGGAACCGCCGGCCCCGGTTTATTCAGGCGCCCTAATACTCCCTGGTATTTTTCACGATGAAAGCTATTTTCGATATCGATATATTTTTCCAGTGCTTTGACAGCGTTGATACGAAACTTGCTGGCAATCGGCCCGGGCTCAATCAGACTGACATGAATATTGCTGCCTTTCAATTCCAGCCGCAAGGTATCGCTGAGTCCTTCGATGGCGTATTTGGAAGCGTTGTATGCCCCACGAAAAGGCAATGCCACGAAGCCCAGTACCGAGCTGTTCTGAATAATCCGGCCGTAACCTTGCCGGCGCATCACCGGTAGCGCCAGATTGGTCAATTCCTGCCAGCCGAACACGTTGGTTTCGAATTGGGCACGCAGAGCATCACGATTCAGGTCCTCGACCGCACCGGGTAATCCGTAGGCGCCATTGTTGAATAGCGCATAAAGCTCGCCACCCGTGCGACGCAGAACTTCCTCAAAAGCAAAATGAATCGAGTTGGAATCGTTCAAATCCAGGCGAAAACTTTCCAGGCCCTCCTCCAGTAATGCCGTAACGCTGTCCCGCTGCCGGGCGGTTGCAAATACGCGATAACCGCGTTGATGCAATGCTTTGGCGACACAGTAACCGATTCCGCTGGAACAACCGGTAATGAGTATGGTTTTTTTCATTGATGCAGATTAACCCCAAAAAATTGTAATTCTCATAGCTTGACAATGGATTCAATGCGAAGATAGCATCAATCTCTGCTGCAAGGCTTTATTCGATGAAAATAGCATAATTGAAGAACCTATATGGCAAAAATTTTATTCAAGCTTAATGGTGTGCCTGATGATGAAGCTTATGAAGTACGCGAATTGCTGACCAACAATGGAATTGATTACTATGAAACTACGCCGGGAAACTGGGGTGTATCGATGCCTGCAATCTGGCTTCGTGATGAAGCTCAGTTTGAGAAAGCACGTGCACTGTTGGATACCTATCAAAACGAGCGCAGCACTAGGATGCGTGAAGAATACGACCGCCTGAAACGGGAAGGCAAGAATCAAACTTTTTTCGATGCTGTCAAGCAGAAGCCGGTCAGTTTTACGATTTACCTGGCGTTGGCCTTGCTCGTCATTTATTTATCAATCAAGCTGGTTCTCGACCTGGCGCCCTAGCGGAACAACTATCAAGTTAACACTATTCAGAACGCTGAATACGGTATCATAATCATCTCAAGCCTGCTTTATTCCGCAATATTTATCAAGGAGAAGAAACATGAGAAATACATTCAGAGCAATAGTCGCCGTTTTTGCAATCACTCCGCTGTTCGTTCAGGCTGGCGGGGATCCCGAACACGTTAAATTTCCTGAAGATTATGCTAAGGCCTTCACACAATATGCCACGATAAACCGCGCGAATCAGACGCAAGTAGCCAAGTTATATGCCAATGAAACAGCAATTTCCAACTACAAGCAGGGAAAACCGGGCGGTTCTGGGGCTGTCGTGGTCATGGAAATCTATACACCAAAGGCAGATGCGGCAGGCAAACCGATTCCCGGTAGTGACGGTATCTTTGAAATCGACTCGCTGGCTGCTATTGGCGTAATGGAAAACAGAAGCGATTGGGATTCAGCTTTCCCAAAAGAAAATCGCTCCGGAGATTGGGGATTCGCACTTTATAATCCAGATGGCAGCGTGAAAAACAACGAACTGAATTGTGCGCAGTGCCACAACCCGCTGCAGGCTCAGGATTTCCTGTTTACTTATCAAAGATTGGTTGATTTCGTGAAAAAATAATCAATTTCAATTCATCGATCGGATGATGGCTCGTGTGATCATCCGATCAGTTGTACAGCTTGCATCCTATGTCGGGGATTTCTTAGTGAGCTGTTCTAAAGGGTCAGTGTCAACTTTTGCAGCGTTGCATCGATCCATTGAACTGTTAGAAAACGCCCCTAATCCCTCCGATAATCGCTCGTCCGGCCATGGGGGCTGCGTCTTTCAGGAAAGAAGTATGCATGCGGATATCGCTATCCAAAAGATTTCTGCCTTGCAAGAACAGCATGTAATTGACGGATTGCGTCAATTTCATGTGATAACCGATTTCGGTATTCATCAGGGTATAACCGGGTGTTTCGGTTTCCAGTACAGCGACTCGATCTTGTTGAACGACGCGGGTCAGATTGAAATTGGCTTGCCACTTATTTTGGGTAAAGTTCAGATCAAAACCGAATCGTTGTGGCGTGATGCGCGGAATATTACCATTGTCTTTTAGTTTGCCATAGACGGTATCCGTAAATAGACGCAAATTGACGGTATCTGGAAGCAGCGCGATGTTGGCTTCAGCTTCCAAGCCATAAAATCTTGCCCGGGTTTGAGAAAAGTCCTGAACTAAAAATGGGCCATTGATTTCTACTATGCCTTCGTCATCAACTCGATCAGCAACCCCATCATTATTGCTATCACGGCTTTGCTGAAAAATATAATCGTTGATATGGTTGTAGAACAAATTCACTCTTCCGGTAATTCTGCCGGTGGTTTTTTGTAAAGCAACATCGAAGTTATTGGATGTTTCTTTGTTTAAGGTGGAATTGCCTTGTTCAAACGTGTTGGTCGCGATATGCACACCATCAGCAAACAGGGCTACGGTATTCGGTGCGCGTTGTCCGCGTGTGGCGATAAGATCGAGTTGATAGCCTTCGATAAATTTCCACGCGGCACCCGCGGATACGCTATATAAATTAAAATTTCGTGTCTGTAGCATCGCTACGCGCGGATTATGGTTCGAGTGCTCAAATCGTCCACCGATTTCAAATTGCCATTGTTGCCAGTTGCGTTTCTCAACCATGAAAATGCCGGCAGATTGCGATAGGCTGGTTGGCACGAAGGCCTCTTCCCCTTTTGCAGTAAAATTGCGGTGTTGCAGTTGCACGCCCATGATGCCCTGCCATTGCGCGACCGGAACATGCGTTAATTCGGCGCGGCCTTCCAGCTCGTCATTCTTGAAACGACTGCCAATTTCGCCGCTTTGTTCGAGTTCTTTATGCTGATAATCATTATAGGTAAAACGCGTTCTTAATTGCAGGAACCCTTTGAGCGGGTTATCCAGATCACCAGCCAGGCCGTAACGCGTTTGGCCCATATCAATTTTTGCACCTTCCGGACCAGGAATACCGTAGAAATTTTCTAATCTTGAAATCGACATACCCACAAACCCTCGTTCGCCAATATAAGCGCTACCTGCTGATAAATTGCTGGAATCAATGGCGCTGTTTCTGACCAACCCAATTTCGCTTTCCGGATCGTTTGGATTGGCTCGGCCGGGAATATGGATATCATTGGTTTTTCTTTTCATGCCTTCAATGTTCCACGAGACCTGACCCTTGCTACCCGATGCTGTAAGCACTCCGCTGCGTTCTTCCAGAGCGGAATTGAAACGTCCTTCAAAATTGGCTTGTGGTGTTTTAAATAAACGGTCCGGAATGCGATCATTAAGCACATTTACGACACCGCCGGATACACCGCTGCCATAGAGTAATGTTGATGGCCCCCGTAATATTTCAATGCGGGTGGCATTTAAGGTTTCCGTCGCAACGGCATGATCCGGACTGATGACAGAAACATCTCCCGTACCCATGCTATTTTCCATTACACGAACACGTTCGCCGTCCTGCCCGCGAATAATCGGGCGGCCGCTGCCCGGACCAAAGCTGCTGGAAGTGACTCCAAGCTCGTGCGCAAGCGTATCTCCCAGATTGGCTTCACGTTTCTGGCGCAAACGATCCCGGTGAATAATCATGTCAGCCTTGAATCCGGTTGATTCCGCCGAGCTTGTAGTCGGCGCAGTTATCTTGACCCCTGGCAATTGGATATTCTTGGGTGCATTTTGTGCGTAAATGCTTGATGTATCCAGCGAGAATACAATGAGTGTGATTGCCGCTTGTTTAAATAACATTGTTTGCATAACTAGCTACCATGATCTGGTTTTCTGTGATCGGCATAGCCCATACCACTTTCCTGATTGAATGAGACATAAGATGCAACTGAGTTGCAACAAGGATGCTGATCAATTCACAGTAATTAATCCCCATCAAAACAGTCCGTAGACTGCTGGATGATTGGATCAGAACAGGATTATTTGTTTAAGAAGCAGAAAAACTGAGAGGGGGTGCGCGCGTACAGTAGGAGAGTATTTTATTATCAGAGTACCGCTTTATTGCCCATAACAACAAGCGGTGATGAGTAACTGAAATGCATAGAAACAACCCTGCGGCAATCAAATAGAGATTGAGTGCGGTAAGCGCGAGGCAATCCGGACAGATTTCATCAAGATCGATATCGGTGTCATTCTCATTGTCAATGACATCGAGTAAATCGGCTTGTGCGTAGTGCGTGAAAGCATGCGTTATCAGAAATACCGGCACGCATAATACTGCAAGTGTAAGAATTAGAAATAAGCTTTTGCGTATCATCATTAACAGCAATTGGCGCAAAGGCCTTTGACCGTCATTTCGATTTCCTGGAAACGGTAGCCGGTTGGCAAAGGCCAGCTTCGTTCAATCGGTAAACTATCCAGGCAAATCACTTGTGCGCAACCGGTACATTTAAAGTGAGCATGTTGATGTGAATGCGGCTCGGGATTCGCATGATAACGCCATATTCGATCGTCGCTGGTTATTTTGTGGATGAGTCCATTTTCAACAAGCCACTCCAGCGTACGGTATAAAGTCACCCGATCCAATTGCAATGATTGCGGAAGACGCTGCTCGATTTCGCGATGCGTAATGGCTTTCTCTTCAGCCAACAATGTGGCGAGTATTCCAATACGACCCGCTGTCGCACGTCCACTGTGACGCAGGATCAGGTTTTCAGCAGTATGGTAAAATTTATTCGGCATATCGATAAAATGCAACAATGTTGCACTATTGTAATGAAATGATTCTTCAAGTGCAACAAGCAGCTTAATAGGGGAAGAATGCACCGAATAGGTTTATGAGAGATGGTCTGTAACTACGCATGCTTCTTCTAACAAAATATTCAGATTTATTTGATTCGGTCAGAAATTCTTTGCAGATAGTCGCATATGCGCTATTGAAACAAATTATTTACACGGTCTATTCATGTTGTGAGATTAGCGTAAAATGCCAAGTTCGCCCTGGTAGCTCAGTGGATAGAGCAACCCCCTCCTAAGGGGTAGGTCGCACGTTCGATTCGTGTTCAGGGTGCCAATATATTCATAGTGTTACTGTAATAAATCCCATAAGGATAAATATGCATTGCTACCATATTGCTACTTCAAAATAATAATTCTTAAGTTTCCTGCATTAATGGCGATTAAATTCTTTGCATTTTGAGAGCCTGCATAATATCTACTATATCAAAAGTGTCAGAGGGTTTCGTTAGAATCCCTCAAGTTACTTCAAGTAAGAATCAGTGTAAAGTAATAATAGATACCACCTGCTTTAACTGCCGCAATTAAGATATTTCCATGAGTTATTTATACTGATAGAAATAGGACTCATAATCCCTTGGTCGCTGGTTCGAGTCCAGCCAGACCCACCAAAAATCAAGAGGTTAGGTTGGTTTCTAACCTCTTTTTTCTTTCTGGTGTGATAAAATTGTGTCACTAAGGACATTAGAAACTAGCTCGGCATGCTGCATAAGTTGCGGTTTTGATAGGTGTGCATACCGCCTTACCATCTCTTCCGATTCCCAACCACCGAGTTCCTGCAGTACATTCATGGGTGTGCCTTGTTGAGCTAACCAGCTTGCCCAAGTGTGCCGCAGATCATGCCATCTAAAGTTTTCTATTTCTGCTCGTTTTAAGGCTAGTTTCCATGCACGAGTATTAGCCCATGCAATAGGGTTTCCGCGGAATGTGAAAACCCTGCTATGATGCTTGCCGACTTGCCGAAGTAACACTGTTATTGCAACAGAATTAAGCGGAACATGAATTGCTTTTCTTGCTTTGGCTTGATCGGGATGAATCCATGCAGCCTTCCGTTCAAGATCAACCTGATTCCATTCCAGATTAATAACGTTTGATTGTCTCAGGCCTGTCGATAAAGCAAATATCATCATGTCCTGTTGATGTTGTGGCAATTCTTCAAGTAATCTTTTTACTTGCTCGGGAGTTAACCATCGAATACGGCGTTTAGGTTCTGGAAAAAGCCTGATTTTTGGAATTTTGTCTATCCATTCCCAATCATGGCATGCTTTCCGAAGAATTGCCCGTATCAGTGCTAAATGACGATTTGCGGTTGATGGGCTTGTATCCTTTGCCTTTACGTGTGCAATATGATCAATTAATTCCCGATCAATTTCTTTCAATGGTTTATTACGTAAGAATTGCTGTAACCATCGAAGTTTTTCTTTATCGCGCTCATGGGTAGCTTTATGCTGTGTTTCGAGTAGAAATTTACATGCTGCTTCATCCCATGTGTACTCCGGCTTTTCTCCCAATCGCTGAATGCGCCACGATTCGGCTTTTAGCTTGTCATGGTATTCTTGCGCTTGGGTTTTGTCGGCTGTGCCAGCAGAGCATCTAACACGCTCCCCTGCTGGTGTGGTGAACGCGATCCACCACGTATTACCGCGCTTGTAGAGTGGCATATGCTTACCTCCTTTTCTGAAACCACTCGCAACGCTTGCCGAGGAATAGAATACTGTGATCTGATGTGTTCAACAAGATCATCAAGAATAAATACCCATCGCTTACCAAGCTTTGCACCTGGCAAATGTCCTGATTTTGCACGCCGCCGCACTTCTTCGGCATGCATTTTGAGAAAATTGGCGGCTTCAGTGAGTGAAAGTGTTTTCATAACGCATGGGTTTGTTGGGATTGTTAGAATCAAAATTTCTTTTAATATAGCCTTCTCTGGATACTTGCCATAAAGGGAAAGCAAGCATAGAAATTAATGTTTGTCGGCACCGAGTTGAAACTTCAATCGGTTGAAAACACAACACTGTCCAAGCTTCATAAAATAAACTGGGATTAATTTGATGCGGAAGAATACCGAGTCGATTGGCATCAGCAAATAAGTTGGCAAGCTCTCCCATTGCCCAATCAAGATCATCCGTTTCAAATCTCATCGGACTTTCCCTTTGTGCGTAAGTAATGATCTGTAGCGGCAAGGCGCCGGGGAATGGCATGCCGTTTTAGTTGTTCTACAATACGTTCAGCGCTCTCTTCGCGTTGCAGCATGATATTGAGAAGTGCACCATAAGCAGTTGATGCAACCTGCTTCAAACGCTCATAGCTAATTCGGTCTTGTTCTTTGATTGTATTGATACGAAAGACACGATCAGATACCCATGATAAGCAAGGGTAAGCACCTGCAACGTATTCACCAGGATGCAATAAAACTTCCCAAGGAATAACGCGATCTTTTGCATGAAGTTCAACTTCCCAGCGTACCCAAGGGCTGGAAGAATCGCCTAGTTGTTTGCCCTTCTCATAAATTCTGATGAGTTTGCCATTTTTACGATTACCGATGTATACACTACGGCCTGAACCATCGGGTTTAATCCAGTTTCCATGTTGTGTTAGTTTCGGTTCTCTGCCGCCATATTTAAAGTGGCCTTGCTTATAAAATTCAATGGCTGTATCAACAGAATGAATGCCGTTGAAATCATCCACCGCTCCATCCCAGCGAGTAATGCGTGCTTGAAGCTGATCCCTCAGGAATGAAGTAAATGATTTCCAATCAGAAATTAATGCACAACCTTCACCGGGTAGGGATAAGAATGCGGTTTTGTTCTGGCCTCCATAAGCAAACAGGGTGCAACCGTGATCAAACTTAAAGGAATGTGTCCATCCATGAAGCCCCCGTTGCTGGTCGGTCATTCCTCCAAAAATGCCCTTAGTTGCTTCACTAAAGGATTTAAAAAATTCTAATGGATTACTATTTTCAGAATGAAAAGAGAAGGAAACATTCAGCCAGTCAGTTAAGGCCGCCTGTGATTTATTTTTTTCTCCGGTGGGACTTTCCCCCCGTATTACCGTACGGGGGGCATTGACGCGCGCTTGCCTGCCCTCCGCTGCGCGTGCGTCTGGCAAGCTGCGCTTTGTTGAACTTGAGTCACATAAGAAATAATATTCCGTTTCAAATGCGGGGTTCTTTTGATGATTAAGATTTTCAGGTATAGTTTTCATACGAAGGAGACATGGAATTTCCTTCGTATAATACTATCAAAAAAGGCAATGTCAAGTTGCCTTAGTTAATCTACCTGTTTCCTATTCTCAATTTTAAATTCACCTCCAACCACTTTCCAAAAATTAGAAAATGCTTCTGCCGCTCTATATCCATTTGAACGATAACTACTAGGGCCGGTTTCTGGGAAAATATCGCGTATCTTGATACCTAATATAGTTTCATAGTTACGGATTGTGCGTTTGCTATGAATGATATAAAGCACCTTCCAGCCTAAATGATGGCCAATGTGCAACATACCTAATGCCGATTCCAATTGAGTGAGATCACCTTTAAAATTGGCAATAGTTTCATCATTTATTATTTTTAGTTGATCAATTTGTTCAACAGAGAGTTTTGCTAGTTTTTCTTCTTTTGATTTCTGTGGTATTTCAAACATGCTGTTTCCTTTTGTAGAGATCACAAGCCAATAAGGGAATATCATAATCCTTTTTTTCACAATTGACAGCGATCCAATATGGCAATATAAAGAAGTGGTAATTTTATGCAGCAACTTTCAAGAGTTGTAGTCCGTTATGTAGTGTTCTTGCATGAGCTACTACCAGTGCAAAAGTTTTAATTGTTTAGCAGTATGGGATAGTCAGTTGAAATACGCTAGCAAAGCGGGTTCGGCCAGCATGCCCATCAAACCGGGCATGGCCTTGCGCCGGGTCGGCCGGCGCACCCGGGAGGCGGTTTCTTTTCAATGAAGCTAGATTATTTAGTGCAGATTTTCTTAGAAAAACACTTCAACAATAAAATTGCAAACATGTAAAATGATTCGTAATCAGTAGGTCGGAGGTTCGACTCCTCTCAACAGCACCAATAAATCAATTAGTTGCAATAAATTCTATAAAAAATACCTTATTCATGTAGACACTATGTAGACAGTAAAACAGGTATAAAAGGCAAATGAAAAATTTGCTTTAGAAAATCCAACCTGATGCAAGTCAAATTTGCAATCAGAAGGTCCCGAGTTCGATTCTTGGTGTCGGCACCATAAAATTAATAAGTTATGTATCAATGATAAAATATTAATTGTTGTAGACAGCAAATTGAATATAAGATGCAGATAAGTAATTTTACTAAAAAAATTGACTGCCAAGCTTCTCAAATTTCTAACGGGTAGACTCACCGTTAGATTCTTAGTGCTGACGCCACAAAATTAAGTAATACTGGCCGATTCTGAGACCAAAATCACATAATGTGTCCGCCATCATTGGCAGAAAAAAAGCGAGAAAGGAGCGCGTTTTATCTGTCCAACTGCATGCATTGATTATGAATCTTTAGCTCTTTTCAAATGCATTTCTCCAGTTGTTTCTCGGGATGTCCAATACTCGCCATCCATTTCATCTACATCAAACCCCTCGAACGACAGCAAAACGGAGCCGTAGTGAATTTCGCTTCTCTCTCTTACACCCGGTTTTGGAGTATTCAGATAAGAGTAAAATAGTTGCTGTTGGCCTCTATCCTTATCAATATTGAATGATGCGATTAGACTAAAACTACTGCTTTCCTTGGTTTTAATTTTTACCTGTATGTTCAAAAAAGTCTGTTCAATGGTTATTTTCATTGGAATTGGATCTTGCGCACCATCTCTCCAGTTCGACTTTATAGTTCCCTCCCATTTTCCAGACAAGTTGGGCACTTGAACCAGCCATGGGTAGAACAATTTAAGCTTCCAAAGCCATTTGATGAACAATAGCCAGAATATGATATTTATTGATATTGTCGTCGATATATGAGAAATAGCCTTAGTAAAATCTATGCTGCTTAGGTCTTGAGTTAGCACAAATATCGCAATGTATGTGCCAAATGCTAAACCAAGTATTACAAATGCGAACACGCGGATATTGTGGTTTATCATTTCAATATCCCAGATAACTCCATGCATCTTCTGAGAATTTATTAATATCACTTTTGGTCCATTTTCTATTTCCACGGAACAAGTACAACAACTCAGACACCTCTCCCCACTCATCGCACTTATTTTCATCTTTGGTATGTTGGTAAAGGTGTATGATCGATTCTTTCAATCGCTCTTGCCAGGTATCGTTATCATTAAGGATGCTATTTGGCATATTCCATACTAAACACTCTAGTAGAAATGAAGTTATCGAATCGCTAACAGGGAACCTATCATCAAGCATTTTGTAGCGAAGCTTTCTATAGATTCTTGTTAATCTTTTGAACCTTCGGTTTGTGTTAGCATTCTTTATTTTCCCATTTTCGATGTGTTGTTGTGGATAATTGACAACATATTCGCCAGAGTCAATTCTCAATTTGGCTCCTAGAACATAAGTACCGCTCTTGTCATATCGTCGGTAGTTCCATGTCGGGACAACATCGGTTTCAACGCGATACGAATTACCTAAAACCGTTATACACTTATTTTTTCTTTTTACTGAATTGCCACCAAATTTCCTAACAAGCGCCGCATAAACATCGTTTTTGAACTCGCAGAGTGAATATTCGCTTGGGCTGTTGAGGCCGAAATCATCTCTGGATATACCTTCCGGCAGGTCAAAATAGAAGCCTCCTGTGTATCTCACGTTTATATCAATATCGCTATTCAATCGGACATTCGTGTCATTTGCATAAGATCCTTGGCCGAATACTTCAGTGGTCTTGCTGGAAAGAATTGGATCTTCATTGATAGCTTCTCTAACCATGCGCTCGGCATTCGATAGCTTGGTTTCTTCCGTGTCACTTGGTGGCTTAGTCCAATTTGACAGGGTATCTTCACTGAATCTTGGCACGTTCGTTGACTCCTCATGTTTTTTTGAGTTTCTAATGCCTAAGCTCAGGGGCGCACAGCGAAGTTGAGCGCCCTTTAGAGCAAATTGTTAGACTTTTTCTCTCTGCAGCTCGAAATGACCACTTGTGGCCCGATCCGTAAAATAATTACCTTTCAGCAAGTTGTGGTCATTAATATCTAACTTAAGAATTGCAGCTCCTTTATGTGGCGGCTGCGGAAATTCAACTCCTTGTGCCGACTCATTTCGGTATATGTAATAAAGAATTGGCCGTGCTGACTCGGGGTCTCTTTGGGGCTTGACCATGAGCGTTTCTGACTCTGACTCATCAGAGACTAACTGCATACTAAAGCGAAAAAAATCTTGCTTGATATGGGCGTTAGCCATCTTGGTTCCATTTTCATTTCCGCGCTTCCAGTGGATGCTAACTTTCCACTTTCCATTGAGATCTGGGTATACCCACCTGTTCAAAGCAGGAAATGATAACCATAACCTTCGCCAACCAAACATGAAGAATACCAAAATGAAGAGCTCAAGAATAAAAGCTCCCTTAATCGCGATAAAAAGCGAGTTAATTCCAGTGAACTGAAGAATAGTAGAAACGACAGAAATTAGAATTGCATAAACTATTGCAAAGGCCGCAATAACTTTCTGTAAAGGAATAAGTGTTATCAAAGAATTTCTTTCCCGTCTTGGAAAACCACTAATCCATCCCGATTGCTGAAGATTCCAATACAACAAACTGACGGAATTAATGAACCAATTTGAGCCGACATATACCTAGCACCACGATTCATTAGACCAAAATCAAAAGCATCTTTTTTGGCAGGTATTTGGGGTGCAAAATATTGATTTTTATGGGTTAGTTCTAATCGATCTGAAATCAAGTGAAATCCATCGTGACAAGGATTGGAATAAAAACTTGCCAGAGCTAACTGCTCAACTAACTCTTTTCCTTTATCGATTGCTTGATTAGGACAAAGTGGCAATATAGGTAAGTCTTTGATGTTTGAATAAATGATAACACCCAAGCCACAAAATTCTTCCTTTGGAATGCGTTTCCTTACATTCTGGAGTATTTCGCGCAACTGTTTTGCTGTATCGTTTGGCATTGCTTTATTGAAATCTAACGATGACGTTCACCGGCAACCAAGTCGAAACAAAGTGAAGAGTTGTGCATCCATAGTAATTATTTGTTCTGGCTATCATTACGGCTCTCTCTTATGTAACTTGCGGCTATTCTATTGAGAATAGCATAACTACATAAGCAAATTTGAATCAGCCAGATTTAAGCTGGAAACAATTCTGCATTTGCTAAATATACAATTATTTAATTAATTATATTCGACGATTACCAGTATCATCCCACAATACTTTATCGGAAATTTTATAATTTTTTTGCGTACAGTTATTAACAGAACTCCAAGGAATAATAAATTTCTATTATGTTAGGGTAATAATCAATGACTTGAACAAATTAGTATGTGACGTTCTTGAACATTTGTGTATTTGTTCATCATGTAATATATTCCATTCTGTTCAATGATAAAGGATTAAATGACATGAGTCGCTTGTCTATCGATTTAACACCTGAGCAGCATCAAAAGATTAAGGCTGTTGCTGCATTACAAGGAAAATCAATTAAGGAATATGTGCTTGCTCAAATTCTGCCTACATCTTCTGATGAAGACATGGCTTTAAATGAACTGGAAACGTTTTTGGATGGACGTATAAAATCAGCAAGAGCTGGAAAAATAAGCAAGAAATCTGTAGAAGAAATTTTTCAAGAAGTATATAGCGAAAATACCAAGTAATGCCCAATTACAAACTTACTGCTCTTGCCGAAGAAGATTTGAGAGCAATCGCTCGTTATACAGTTGATACGTGGGGAATTGAACAGGCGAAACATTACGAAGCCTTGTTGTTAAAGCGTTTCCAAGAAATTGCTCAAGGCAATATCGCACCTAGAGTATTTCTCAAAAACAGATCAGATTTATTGTTTACACATTGTGAACATCATTTTATATTTTATTGGCAACCAAAAGACAGAGAAAGGCCAATTATTTTGGCAGTTTTACATGAGCGGATGGATCTTATACAAAGACTTAAGAATCGACTGGCGACATAAAAATACGATTTTTCTACGATGACAGGATCAAAAAAAGTGTGATATTGGTTGTGTCAAATTTGTGTCATACCAGCCTGTAAATTGCACAATATTGGGTTGTGTGACAATGATTTTATACGTGGCAAGCGCTGTAAGTTGTTGTTTAATATATACAGAGAACTATAAGGCTGTGTCTCATAATCCCTTGGTCGCTGGTTCGAGTCCAGCCAGAACCACCAAAAAATCAAGCGCTTGCGATAACATCAAGAGTGTTTTTTCTTTTTGGTGCTATAGTGGTGCCACGTTTCAAATAACAACAAGCGATAAAAACCGTCACAGGGGATAAATCGCAATAAGCGCAAATAAACTTAACGCAGGGCAAGAAAAAGCCCCTGTGTGCGGGGCTTGATGGTGCGTGTAGATTTAGTCTTATTTTATTCCAATATCATAGGCACTTGCTCTTGCTCTTGTTTTTTTAAGTGCGTCTCGACCATTGAACTTAATCTTCTCCATCCCAGCAACCCCAGCCCAGCCAGCAGCATTAGATATGTCGATGGCTCGGGTATGGGGGATAGCATTTCGTCGGTGGAGAGTACGTACGAATGAAATTCTTTGGTAATGGTGTTGTAAGCTTCCCCAATTACCCATCCGTTATTATTGATATCTGTGGCTGTTACTAAAACCCATCCTGCATCCTTGCTATCATGATCAAGATAATCATTTAGTTTGTATTGGTTATGACCATCCCACATAACTGCCTCACCTTGGAAGTCATTATAATAAGGGGAGTCTGTATCGGGTTTTAAATATTGTAACCCTACAGCAATGCCATGATCATTAATTGCATACGCCGCTGCCTGGTCGCCATCGCTCTTTAACGTACTAACCTTGCCATCCTCCCAAATGAATGACCTTCTTCCGCCCTCGGGTCCTAAGCCGGTTGCAAGTATTTGCCCATTATTATTTATATCGATTGCCATTGATTTATTCGCCCAACTAAAGCCATGCCCTATATCCACAGGCTTCATGTCATCTGTGTAGTAAACTGCTCGAGTTGGGCCGCTTCCACCGAAGCCAATCTGACCAACCATCTGGTTATAGTCATTAAAGCCATTAACAAAATTGGTTAAATCAGAATGACCAAATATCACGCTCGTAATCAATTGAGGATTATCCGGACTATTCCATAACACGCCATTTGAAGCTGATCTGCCTATAACACTTCCATTATTATTTAATTCAAAATCATGTGCATTACCATTAGGTAAATTTTGAAGCGGAATAGCCGTATTGTTATTTAAAAAGATTCCATGAAACAATAACAATTTGCTGGTATCAATCACACTTATTACTATATCCCCGTTGTTATTTATGTCTTGAGCGATAGAATTGCGATTAGTCATCGGCGCAATTAGAAAATTTTTAGTTCCCTGTTCTACATCCACCACTATTGCAGTTTTCCATAATTTAGCGCCCACTTCAGCTAGTTCATAACCTACGGCTTTATTTAAATCGTTAATAGCAAGAACTTTAGTGGAACCTAAATCATAAAATGTATTTTCGGCATTAGCCGACCCCGCCACCAATGCCGCACATGCTCCTAAAATCGATAATTTTAATTTGTTCATTTTGACTCCCTAATTTTTGTGTTATTGTTTTTGCAATGACCCATTCTTTAGAATGGGCTTCAGAAAATATATTACTAATTAATACTTTTATTAACTAAATGTTTCTTCAGCTCTTGCAACCCCTTACTCTCACTCATTAAACGCTCTAATTCAGCTATTAGTCACATTTTCTCCCGTTCAGCATAGGCAACTCTGCCAGCCGCATGTGATTTGCGATTAACTAAGCTTAGTATTTGACGTGGTAATTTTGTTTTATGCCTATGAACCATTTTCAGCTTAATTTGCCCTAAGCTGCAAGATCAACAGGATAAGAGAGTAAGTGATGAAAGGCAAGGAACTGAATTTGTTGGACTGGCAAAAGCATTACGGGACGGAGGAAGCCTGCGCTCAAGCATTATTTCAGCAACGTTGGCCAGAAGGATTTCGTTGTCCACACTGTGGGTATGATCATGGTTATGCGATAACAACCCGTCACAATTGGGAATGCAGTTGCTGCCACAAGCAAACATCGCTAACAGCAGGAACGTTGTTTCATTCAACCAATCTGCCGTTGGTTAAGTGGTTTTGGGCAATTTACCTGTTATCTTCAGATAAAGGTGGTATTTCTGCGTTACGATTATCGAAGCAGATCAATGTATCGTGGATTACGGCCAGCCGGATGTTGCGCAAGATTCGAATCGCCATGGGACACCGGGATAGCATCTATCGGTTAGAAGAACTGATCGAAATTGATGATGCGTTGATAGGAGGACGACAAACTGGGGGAAAGCGTGGACGGGGCGCCGAAAGAAAAACGCCGATACTGGTGGCAGTTGAGAATCGAGGCAAGCGTGCCGGGTTTATTGCCATGCAGCAAGTTTCAGGCATTAACCGGGAAGCGGTATCGCAATTTGTGAAACGGCATCTTTTACCTGATCAAGGGGTGCGCAGTGATGCGTTGCCCTCGCTGGCTGAGATCGGAAAAACCCAGAACCATGACGCCCGAGTGACGCCACCCCATAAAGCTGGAGAATGGTTACCCTGGGTACATGTTGCCATTGGTAACCTTAAAGCATTCTTGCTTGGAACATACCACGGCGTAACGTCAAAATACTTGCAAGAGTATCTGAACGAATTTTGTTACCGTTTTAACCGAAGAGCATGGGAAGCTCAATTATCATCCAGACTTCTCAATGCGTGTCTGACTCATACTCAAGTGAAACTGAAAATGGTATAGAGGCATATTTTGTTTTAATTTTATCTCGCGCGCGCGTATTGGTCACAAAATTCAGCACACAATTGTTCATGTCACTCGAAACTTTTACAAGTTCCTTTCTTAGTGCAAATACGCGCACACAATTTTCATCTTTTTTTCGTGTTCGCGGTAAATAAAAGGGTCAAGTTGGTACTTTGTCTTTAAACCTGTAGACATTGAAGGGTGGCAGTGCAGCAACAGCCAATTTTTTAACTGTGCTAATTGATTATTAATCAAGATATCTTTAATTCACCTAATTAATGAGAATAGGTGTAAACCACTTTTGAAAATTAGTTCGCTAGAATTTTATTGGAATTTGAATTACCTTCTAAACTAATCATCTGTGGAAACACCTAACCTTACCATAATATTAAGGCAGGCTTTATTGACCCCAATATCCAGTTTTTTCTTGCGTATTTTCATTTTTCTAAAATGTCAAAAAAGACAGCTAAAAAAATTAATAAAATAATTCTTTACTCTTAAAACTGATGGTCGTTAACCTAGAGGGGATATAACTTGACAAAACTTGACGCTATTGTACAATATTTCGGCTATGCTTAATACAACACTGATCAAAACCGCGATGAGAACAGGAGGCTTATCTCAAACACAACTTGCTTTAATATGCAATGTTAGCAAAGAAGCTGTTTCTAACTGGCTGTCTGGCGAATCAATTCCCCGTCCCAATAAGCTTAAAGCACTTTCCGAGGCTCTTTCTATAAAGATTGATGAATTACTAGCAAACGAAACTTCTCCATCGGAACCTATCGTAGCTTACCGCACTAAAAAAAATCGTCCAGTAACTGGAGAGGCTCAAGATGCTGCTTTAGATTTGGCTCATCACTTGCAAGAATTAGTCCCTTTTGTACGTCGAGAAGCACTTTTTGCTCCACCGATTTTAGAAGCTCCTTCTCTTGATGATCATTATATCCGTGAGGCAGCACAGCAAGTTCGGACTCAAGTTGGATTATCTCAGAAAGCTCCTTTAAGTAGAGAACAGTTATTAAACTTGCATCACGATTTTGGTTCGCTCCTCGTTCCAGTATTGTGGGGCATAGAGAAGGCTGGACATGAAAACGCATTGAGCGTGTATCTCCCAGAATCCAAAATTTCCTGGGTGATATTCAGTCTCAATGCTCATGATGATGATTTTAATTATTGGCTAGCTCATGAGCTGGGTCATTGCTACACTCTGCATGCTCTTCAAGGAGATGAGGGAGAAGAGTTTGCAGAGCGTTTTGCTCAGGAATTGCTCTTTCCATATGAAGTTGCAGTAGATGCCCTAGGTGCTATTAAATCGGATAAGTCACCAAAAGAGCGAGCAAACTGGTATGCCGGAAATTATGGCGTATCCATTGTTACTGTAATACGACAGGCTGACCGGGTAGCTGAGTGTATTGGAGAAAAGCAGACGGAAATTGAAAGTCCTAGTTTTTGGGCATCTTGGAATTCTGATCGTAAATTTGTGCCTACAGTTGTGGAAGTTCTATTTGATTCGAAAAAGCTATCTGCTGAAGAATACGTGTTGAAGTCAGAAGACGAATTTAAAACGCCGATATTTCGTGCCCTAGCCCAGTGGCAAATCAATGAAGGTGGTCGATCACCTGCTTTTATTGCGTCAGCGCTGAATATCGATATCGGGCAAGCAGTAGAGCTATCACATGCATTGCTTAAGCTTCACACATCATCTAGTGAATCAGCTGACTCCCCAAATAATCGTTTATAATTCTCTCGCCAGTCTCTTAACATTTTCTCTCGATAAAGTACCCAAGACCGAACTGTTTTTCGTCTATCTTCCGGGGATATTTTTCCGTTTTCTTGAATCAAATGAAGCAATTCTAGGCTGTTAAGAAGTCCAATTTTATACTCTTCCGGATCTTCCATTAGATCTGTAGCAACAAGCCGGAGCGGCCATTCATCTGTGGCCATGATTCCTTTAACAATAATTGTTGTAGCCAGCAATTCTAAATCTGGAGTTGATAGTCTGCGGATTATTTCTGTGTTCTGTTTTTTGCAATACAATTCGAGAAAAGATTTGGCGTATGGTGCTAATTCTTTTAGTACATTTTTAATCCTTTTTTTATTGATTCCACTAAGTTTTATTGCAGAGTTCGTCAATTCATCATGCTTAGGGCCGGAGGCAATTGATGGATAATTTGAGACTAAATTCTTATTATTTTTAAACTCCGCAACCAATTTTTCTAAGGTCAATAACCTATAACCTCCAATATCTTGTCCCATCAATGGACGCACTGATGATTGGTATAACTTGAGAAAGCAATTTGTATCGATGATTATGATACGAATAGGGCTTGTTGACATAAACATATCCTTTACTGCGGATAGTAAAAGTGTTGAACGGTTGCAGCAAAGCTAACTTGCCAAATAAGACCGGAAAAATTGAGAGAAGCGCCCTGCAGGAAGATTACAGGGATAGATAGTAATCTTACAGAGGGAAGCATTACAGATTCATGGGGTATGCGGTAATTTGATTGATGTATGCAAATGCCCCCGTGCGGAATGATAACCCCCCTTAGAATCATGCTGCTTTCTGTTGATACAAATACTTCTGAAACTCTATAAACAACGAGCTGATATTGGCAGTATCTCCCAAAATATCTTTGGCATCTTCCAGCGACTGATATTTGTTTATCAGCAGAGTAGGTAATTTTTCCTGATCAAGTTCTTCCACGCCCGTTTCAACATACTTGCTCAATACAAATTCTATAAACTCTTGTTGCTTGCTATTGAGTAACGCAAAAATAGTGGCTTCTGCTGCTGCAACACGTTCTTCCCTTGTCATGGGTTTTATGTCACTGTTAAACACGTATTCCAATACATCAAACAGGTCGCTTTTTTCTGCATCAATGAGTTTTTGCAGTGTTGACAGTTCTTCCTTACCAAATCCGGCATCATTCAATTTTTCCAATAATGCTTTGCGAGTAGTCGGATTGCTCCAAATGGTGCGTAATTCCTCTTCACTTTTGAATAGATTGGGCAATTCTCCAAACAGGTTATTCAAAAATTCTTCGGCTGAAATGGGTTTACCATCGCTACTCCAAAAAGAAGTAGAAATCATGTGTTGTATTTCTCGCTCCTTACCATCCTTCAGTTTAACTTTTACTCTCTTATTGCAAACACAAGAAATTTGTTCGCATTTTGGACAGGGCTTCGATGGTTCTTTTTCACATTCACTTGGTCTCTTACCACAAACTTTACAGGGCTTGGGAGGTTCATATTTGCATTCACATGGATTTTGCCCGCATTTAATGCAAGTTTCTTCTTCTAGTGGTTCTCCATCCCATTCAGGATCGGAAAAGTGGTGATAAGCATCTACAAAATCGTAAATAGTAAAAAACTCTTTGCCATCAAACAGCCGTGTGCCTCTGCCCACGATCTGCTTAAACTCTATCATTGAATTAATTGGCCGCATTAAGACAATGTTGCGTATGTTTCTGGCATCGACTCCCGTGGATAATTTTTGTGAGGTAGTCAGTATGGTCGGGATGGTTTTTTCGTTGTCTTGGAATTCTCTTAAAAACTGTTCGCCTATTTCGCCATCATTGGCAGTCACACGCACACAGTAATTCGGATTATTGCTTTGCTTGTATTGATTGATTAAGTCACGAACTGCCGCAGCATGTTCTTGCGTGGCGCAAAAGATGATGGCTTTCTCGTTCTGATTGGCTTCGCCCATGAATATTTTGACACGTTTGGCTTCCCGCTCTTTTATCTCAATGATTCTGTTGAAATCATCTTCAGTATAAAGTCTGCCTTCCTCTATTTCGCCTTCAATGATTTGGTCATCGCTGGTGTAGATATAATCATCCAGCGTTGTTTTAATGCGCTTTACTTTAAAGGGTGTTAGGAAACCATCGTTGATGCCTTCTTTCAGCGAATAGATATAAACCGGCTCACCAAAATATTTATAGGTGTTGATATTCTGTTCTTTCTTCGGTGTTGCGGTTAAACCCAATTGAACAGCCGGGGAAAAGTATTCCAGAATACCTCGCCAATTGCTTTCGTCATTGGCTCCGCCCCGGTGACACTCATCGATGATGATGAAATCGAAATAATCTTCAGGGTATGCGCCAAAGTACGGGGCTGGTTTGCCGTCCTTATCGGTGCCGCTCATGAAGGTTTGAAAGATGGTAAAGAAAATGCTGCCATTGGTAGGCACATTGCCATTTCTTCTAATTTCATTCGGCCTTATTCTGACCAATGCATCATCGGGAAATGATGAAAAAGCGTTATAGGCTTGGTTAGCCAAAATATTGCGGTCGGCTAAAAACAATATTCTCGGCCTGCGGCTGCCATCACGCTTTAAGTTCCAGCGGGTTTGAAACAGCTTCCAGGCAATTTGAAACGCAATCGCCGTTTTGCCTGTTCCTGTAGCAAGCGTTAATAAAATGCGTTGCTGATGGTTGGCTATCGCTTCCAGTGCATTCTTGATGGCAATCTCTTGATAATAGCGCAGTTGCCAAGTGCCGCTTTTATCTTCAAACGGAATGGCAGCAAATTTATCCCTCCACTCATTTTGCTCAGCAAAGGTTTTGTTCCATAGCTCTTCGGGAGTGAGGTAATCGGCAACTAAACCTTCCGCGCCGGTTTTCATGCAGATGCTGTAAATGGCTCTGCCGTTGGTGGAATAGGTAGTTTCTAAATTCAGTTTTGCGGCATACTGTTTGGCTTGCGCCACGCCTTCGCCCACTTCCAATTCATCGCTTTTGGCTTCTATGACCGCCAGTTTGATGCCTTTATAAACCAGTACATAATCAGCAGTGAGTTTCTTGGCTCTTACACCACCTGTTTGAATCTTGCCTGCTGTAATGGGATATTCACGCAGTATTTTGGAACCCTCGACAACACTCCAGCCACATGCTTTTAGCTTGGGATCGATGAGTTCCGCTCTGGTTTCTGCTTCGTTCATGCGGCTATATCTTTATCTGTTTTTAGTTCACCGCCAAATGCTTTTTGCAGAATGGATTTCTTCAGTTCCTCCAAATCATTTATTTTTTGTTGATAAATGGTTTCTAGTTTTTTGGTTTCGGATGAAAGGATATCGAGTTTTTCTATAATGTTTTGCTGTTCTACTTTTGATGGAAAAGCAAAATCAAAAGTTAAGACCTGATTCATATTAGCTCTTGGCATTCTTGCGCCTGTCCAAGTAGCATCAATATTTTTTACAGTATTCCTTGTAATGAGCCAATAAAATAAAAATTCTCTTAAAATCTTATCGCTGACTTTTATTGGAAATATTTCAGTAGAGCAATGCCCTTCAAAATTTGGAATTAGTACTTTGTTTAAATAAGGTCTCAAACGACCATACAAAACGTGTTTGTTGGAAAAATAAAAAGTAGAGCTTTTGACTGCTTGTGGTTCCAGGTTACCAAGAAACCTGCCCGAGTTCGATTCAATATGTTCTAACCCAACATACGGCAACCCATTATGTACTTTTTGTGATTTATCATATTCAATAACCTCTCTTAATTTCTCCTCTTTCCAACCCACCCCTTTATTTTCAAAGATAGATTGCAAATAACTCTCAAAAAGCTCTTGGGTGTTTTTGAGGTTCTGTTCGGCATTGGCTTTTGCCTTGGCTATGGCGGAAAAGGCTTCATCTAAGATGGCTACGATGCGTTGTTGCTCGGGAAGAGGCGGAAGATTGAGCTGCACGCTTTGAAGTTTTTGGATTGTCAGTGTGTCAACTGTTGCGCCATTTCCTCTATCAAGCTGATCAATAAACAGAGGTGATTTAAGCCAAATATTAATGAATTCACTGCTCACATTAGAAGCTCTTTTCAGCCAAAGAACGCTGGCATCCTTGAAGTAAAACTTGTCATACTCCCTCACCACATGTGAGTTACCAATTGTTCCTATCGCAGTAATTACGATATCTCCAGCATTCGGAACCCCATATTTCTCTGCAAGCTCTGCGTAATGATCTTCAGTAATAAACAATTCGTTATCTACAAAACCGTCAGTAGCTAACCGTGTTATCTCACGGCCTCGATAAAAAGGAATTCCTTCATTTGTCCATTGTGATTTTAGTACCCGCTTACTTGAGCCAACTTTAAATAAGTCACCAAGAAATACCTTCCGCCAAGTCATAGCAACGCCCGAATTTTTTGCAAGACAGTGGCACTTTCTACATCAAGAGCGGCAATCTCATCCACAATATCATGAGGTTGGCGCAAAGCAGTTTCAATCTTTTTGTTGGGATTTTTTGCACTCAGATCAAAGGTGGTCTGATCAATATCTTTTACATTGACTGCCCATGAGTTTTCACTATTGGCAAAGGTTTTTTGCAGTGCTACAAACTCCGCCAAATCTTTTTCGTTCAGTGAATTGGTTTTGCCCAGATTTCTATCCAGGTTCAACTGGTAAAACCAAACTTTCTGGGTAGGTGCTCCTTTTTCAAAAAATAACACTACTGTTTTTACGCCTGCACCGGTAAACGTTCCACCCGGTAAATCCAATACCGTATGCAGGTTGCAGTTTTCCAATAAGAGTTTACGCAAACTGATACTGGCATTATCGGTATTGCTCAGAAAAGTATTTTTAATGATCACACCGGCCTTGCCGCCTGCTTTCAGTATTTTGATGAAATGCTGTAAAAATAATGAAGCGGTCTCGCCTGTCTTGATCGGGAAGTTTTGCTGTACTTCAGCTCGCTCCTTTCCACCAAAAGGCGGATTGGCCAGCACTACATCGTAACGGTCTTTTTCTTGTATATCAGCAAGATTTTCAGCAAGGGTGTTGGTATGCACAATATTGGGAGCTTCCACACCGTGCAGAATCATATTCATGATGCCAATAATATACGCCAGCGATTTCTTTTCTTTGCCGTAAAAGGTTTTCTTCTGAAGTATTTCGGTTTCGCTGGAACTGAGGGTTTTGCTGTTCCTGAGGTAGTCAAATGCTTCACACAAGAAGCCTGCACTGCCTGCCGCGCCATCATAAATTTTATCGCCGATTTTAGGCGCAACCACTTTCACGATGGTTTTAATCAAGGGGCGTGGTGTGTAGTATTCGCCGCCGTTGCGCCCGGCGTTGCCCATGTTCTTGATCTTATCCTCATAGAGGTGGCTCATTTCGTGCTTTTCAGCATGGGTTCTAAATCGCAGTTCATCAATACGGTTAATGACCTCTCGCAAGTTGTAGCCACTTTGTATGCGGTTTTTCAGTTCAGTAAAAATCTCCCCTATTTTGTATTCAATGGTGTTGGCATGTTCCGCATCCGTTCTAAACTTTCTGAGATAGGGGAAAAGTTTATGATCCACAAAATCTTTGAGGTCATCGCCCGTTAATGCTTTGTGATGATCCAGCTTGCCTTCTGTATTTTTAGGCGCAGCCCATGTATTCCATTGGTATTCAGGAGAGATAATGCTGGTGTAGGTCTTGCCAGTGAGTTCTGCTGCTGTGGCTTTGTCTTTTTCTAAATCATCCAGATATTTCAAGAACAATACCCATGAGGTTTGTTCTACATAATCGAGTTCACTGCTACACCCTGCATCTTTGTGGAGTATGTCGTCTATATTTTTAAAAGTCTGTTCAAACACTCATATCCCTTCGTCTTATTGTTATTCTTCGTGATTTTATAGACAATCTATCAGTAAATCACCATTGTGAGCCGTACGCCATGTTTCTAGGCATTCTGGCTTGATCATTTAATGTATATTTTGGAAGTTGAGAATGTTGATTTATTGCATTTGAATTAGTAAAAACCCAGCGCCCTACCCAATGCAATGTGAGCATTGATCGCAATACCATATTTAGATTTTTCAACGGCCTTATCCCTAATTTCTTCAAGAATTTCTAAATGTCGTTCTAAAGTTATTTGTGTCCTCTCTACTATCGGTCTTCGTAGTTCCTCTATTCTTGCTATAACCTTGCTATTCTTGTATAGCCTCGATGCGGCTTCATTAATTGTTTTACTACATCCGCCCCGATATCCAGCTCTTCTATAGGCATCCGATAAATTAAGACCCCACACTATTCCAAGAGCGAACGCTTCTTGTTTTTGGGTTAATTGTAATTTATTGCTAGACTCCCAGTGACCGCGTTTATGTTTGTTCATTGTAAATTTTGGGGAGGGGTATAAATCATGTGATTATTGTAATTAATGTAATTGTTGTGATTATTGAGAGTATTGAAATTTTTAAGGAATGATGCGGGTTTTGCTCCAATGGTATTGTCATTAAAAGTATATTACCCTCACAAAAAATCCAATTTTTCTTTGGCGATCTCAATACTTTCAATAATCACAAAACTTCTAATACTTTCAAAAAACACATATTTCACACCCCCCACATTTCCATATTTTGAGTTGGCTGCTGATTAAGTATATATTCTTTGCGGTTTTTATCACCAGTTCGAATAACATGCCAAAACTGATTTTTAATAAAAGATTCCCCTGTGTGATCCTTTAACGCTTTAATAACTTTTCTTTTTGGAATACCCATCGCAACAGCTTCACTCACAATTTCTGTCCACGTATTTATGCCTAGACCCAGAATTTCTTTGATAGCTTCAATCGCTTCACTATTGGCTGCCAACAAATCTTTTGCGGCTTGTTCTTCTTCAGTTCTCTTACAATCCTCATCTGTTAACCTTCTTACTGAATCTAGTAAATTCGCGTAAGTAGTTCGAGCAGGATTGGCGCAATACTGATAAATTAATTTCAATTCCACATTTCCCCGCGCTTTGAAATTCTCAAATTGAACGGTTTTCATTGATGTAAGCGCATCAAAGGCAACTTCATCTAATGTATACGCGCAATCAGCATCATCAACAAGATCAGCCGTACCCGCGTAAATCACTTTTTTTTCTTCATCTCGTTTCTTATTAACATGTGCCAAAAGAATAACAGTTCCATTTTTGCTTACGAACTGGCGAAGAGTTTCAAAAAATTCACTACTCAGCGTTTTGTTCATCAAGTCTGTAAATTTTTTCGCTGTATCGAGCACGACAACAACTCCATGACAAATATTCTTAATTGTCATGTCTTTCAATATTTCCTGAAGCATGGTCGCCTTAAAACCTTTGTGCCCAGGTGCTAGCATCATAAATCCTGCCTCATTAGCTATTCTGGTTTTCTCAATTAACCCCTTATAATGATCATCTGCATTTATGTAATAAACTTTCTTTCCATCAATTGCTCCAGATTTTGTTGAATTAATTAGTAAATGCAAAATCAGTAGTGTTTTTCCAGCATTAGGCTTTGCATAAATAACTGTCATTTGTCCAAGCAGGGCAATCCCATTCAAAATAAACTGATCTTTCTGCATTTGGGCTTCCATTTTATCGACCTCATCGTTCAGAATAAATTGATCAAAACAAACTTTGCAATCATTTGGGTCAATTCCGTCCTCAAAACTAACCATTATGATTATTCCCTATAAGATAATCATTCCAGTCCATGCCCGTGACTGGTGGTATTGAAGCCTTGGCACCAATAGCGAGTGCAGCTTTTTTTGCTTTGATCTGGCCAATACCAGATAAGTCATTATCACCAGCAATGATGATTTCATTTGATGGAAACATGGCTCTGATAACTTTTGCAACTGACAACAAATTACCAGCGTCAAAAGCTACAATAACGCATTGACCAGTTTCTTCATGAAGGCTGGCACCAGTTGCAAAACCTTCCGCTATTAATATTCTTGGTGTAGGTTGCCCGATGGGGAAAAAGCAGTTTTTCTTTTTTCCACCTGATAAGAAACGTTTATTACCTTCCGGATCGATGAATTGCAGATTAACAATTTTTTTGCTTTCATCTCTCATCGGAAGGATAAGGACATCACCAAAAAGCCGCGCTCCATGTGGTTGAATGCTTTTTGTGACTAAGTAATGGTGATTTGATTGCTGATTAATAAGTTTAGATTTTCGCCATAGATAGACAGCTTTGCTTGCAGTGGCTTCGTGTTTTTTTTTGTTGCTCTTCGGCTCTCTCCCATTTAGCTTTTTCTATCTCAGCCTGAATGTACCGTGATATACGTGAATTGGAACGTCCGTTAAATTTCCAGGTTCTCGAAAATCCAGTCTTATAATCCATAAACCAACCAGCGGGATATCCATTAAGATGGAGAATATAAGCCCCATTCTTGGAGCTACGTTTGTGTCCTTCGATATGGAATCTGTGCAGCTTTCCATCCGCAATGATCTCACCAGAATAATGAAATCCAGCAGCATGCAGTGCTTGGCGAAATTGTTGCTCTATTGAGTACATACTACATTTCCCCGCCATAAGTGCGACTGACAAGAAAGGCATCCAGTGCGCTTTTTCGATACTTAACTAATCGCCCAACTTTTATAAAAGATATGTTGTAACGCCCGACACAACGCCAAACACTAAGTGTGTTTTCAGTTACGCCAATATATGCGGCTGCTTCAGGTGGGGTTAATAGTGGATCGGTAGAGTGATTCTTAAGAATTGTTGAAATTGCTGATTGAGATTGCATAATAAACTTCCTTCATGTTTGATTAATGCTGAAGAAATCTCAGCACACTTAGGAAGTTTAGGTTATGGTTTTAATGCATTGTCCTAATTCGGTTTTTAGTAATCTGAATTCGGATAATTGATGTTGATTTTATTCGGCTTTCTCAATTAGTATATTTTTTGCTTCTTTGAGTTTACCAGCTATGGTGTCGTCGCTTATTCTAATGCCAAGCAAGTCAGCAGCCTTCTTAATTTCCTTTGCAAGTGCATGAGGCTGGATTAGATCATTCCTATATCCATCTTTAGCCATAATACCGATGATGGTTAACAATGAGTTTCGTTCAGTGGTAGAAAGTGGTTTTTCTAAGTCGGATTTTTTTACTCTAAGTTCCAATAAATCTTGTGCTGGTATCAAGGCATTGTCACACTCCGCCGTAAGCATGCTGGGCATATATTCATCAGGGCCTTCCACGTAATTGCTACGAGCAAAAAAACCCGGGGGAGTGGCTTTCATTGGTAGAAGATTATTAAGCAGGGTAATCGCTTCGATAATTACCATTGGATAGAAATCGATTTTTTTACTATTTAGATTAATCAGTTCCAAAGGAATTTGGATATAACCTTTGAAAGCGAAACCGCTAGTACAAATATGGTAATCACCCCGCTCAAGTTTAGGGAATGGTTCTTTATATAATATAAGGCTTTCATTAAACCACGCACACAAACGAATATCACCACGCGCCGCAAGCTCCATCACATCCATTCGAGTTATTTCCTGTCCATGTTCTGAAGTTAGAAATTCTGCCGCTTCTTCAATACTGTAGTATCTTTTTAGCATTACATCCATTTATGGTATTTATTAGATTTTTTTTAACTTCGCAACATCTGCGCTATCTTTTAATCCCGCTGCCGTTAGCATTGCGCTAGTGGCCTTGTTAACCGAGTCCCTAACTGGATCAAGATCAAGTCGGGCATATATTGCAGTGGTGTTTTGATTCTTGTGATTAAGTGATTTTCCAATTATCGCCAATGATGCGCCTGTTTTAGCTTGCCAGCTTCCTAATGTTCGCCTTAAATCATGAATGCGTAGGTTATCGATTCCAGCTCGCTCTAGGATGCGCTTCCAGCCTTTCTTTGGCTCCATTAGATGACCAGCCATACCGCTGCCGGGAAAAACGAATACAGCGCTATCTGAAGGCTTTCTGCTTTGCAATATCTCTAGTGCTTCAGGTGAGAGTGCTACTGTTTGAGGTGTGCCGTTCTTTGTTTCTTCAATACGCCATTCAGCTCGATCAAAATTAATATCTTTCCAGCGCATAGACAAGACATTAGATCGCCTTGCACCTGTCAGCAATGACATCAGCACATAATCCCGGATTGTTTCGTTTTCTTCTTTTGCCACTGCCTGAAAGAATCGTGGCAGCTCATCGGATTGCAAGAAACGGTCACGGGATTGCTCGGGAAATTTTACTATTCCATGAGCTGGGTTCTCGCCTTTCCATATTCGCCATTCATTAATTGCTTTGTTGAATATAACATGAAGTAATTTAAGAACAATATTCGCGGTTACTTGCCCATTGCTACGACCTATCTTTTTATGAAGTCGATCAACTTCTTCATGCCTGATTGTCGATAATTTTCTGTTATTCCAATCCGATAAATAAAGGCGATAGGTTGCCTTCGGTTTATCCGGTCGCCTGTTAAATGCCGCTCTACGCTCCATATATTCTTGAAATAAGTCACCTAAGGTCATTTCGCGTTTTGCAGCCCGTAACCGGTCAGCTGGGCTTTTGCCCTCAGCAATATCAGCATTTAGCTCTGAAGCCTTGCCTCTTGCTTGCTCGATGGCTAAATCTGGATAGCGCCCCAGCGTTATACGCTCGGGTCTACCATTTATTTTTCGATAAAGAATAAACGATTTTTTACCAGTAGCACCAACCCCAAGTCCCAGACCTTGCACCTTTAGGTCATAGTAATAAATCCAACCTTTTTCTGGTATGGGTAAAGCTTCAATTGCTGCTTTTGTGAAATTAAATTTTGACATAACATTTCAGCTCTTTAAGATTCTATTGCTACCGTATTGCTACCTTTTTGGTAAAAATTGGTTAATTTTTGGTAGCAATAACCTAACGAAGAATGCTCTAATGATGAATGTTTGTCAATGGTTGTTAAGTTACATTAAGGGGTGGGTATATCTGGACTTTGAAACTCCTAAGGGGTAGGTCGCACGTTCGATTCGTGTTCAGGGTACCAATAAAACAATAAGCTAGCAGGAAAAGTCGTTGAAAGTAAATGAGCTGGAGTTACATTGGGTTGCGTAGTTCAAAAAACTGCTATTCAGATGGATTATCGATTCGTATCTTATTATTAGTCGGAAATTGAATTACTTCGTTTGATTTATGATTTTTCTTTTTCGGTTTTTTTCAAGATGAAGTCGGTATATTTTTGAACCAGCGCAAATTCTTTTTCAAATAGAGAACCAAGAACTTAAAACTTCATTTCTCCTTTTTTCATTTCGTATTCGTCTCCCCACTTTGTAACTATATGTACAACGTTGGTAATTGTTGGAATTGATTTTGATTTGTGACATGCCGACGCACTTTTAGATTTAGCAGCCTGATGAACTCCTTTGAGAATTTCTGATTTCGCCTCTTTTGCAAGGTGACCGTGTTCAAAATCGTTCAAAGACGACCGGCATATTTCCTGCATAAACAGGTATTTTTTTAGCCTAACGATCGGCCATTATAAAGTACGGATGCAAGAAAACCGCGGCTATGGGGCGCGGACATATAAGTTGTTGGAAGTGTGTTGAGCACTTGAGCAAAAGAATAATCGCTAAATCAATAACGATGTCAATCTTATTGCTGATTCTTGCGTTTGATTCAAAAACTTTTTGATATACTGAAAATTCTAGCAAAATCAATTAACAGTGAAGCTGTTAGGTTGTTACATGGAATATTCAATAGCTAAGTTTCTTTTAATTATTTTAATAATGGCTTTCGCAAATATGTGCGCAGCTTTATATTTTAGCAATGTGGACAGAAAGAAAGCCGGTGCGGCAGCGTTCTGGTCGGCAATGCTTGTTCTAATCAATGCATTTACAATCATTAATTATGTAGAAAACAACATCTATATTGCAGCTGCTGTTATTGGCACGTATTTAGGCACGTTTGGAACAATCAAATGGCAAAAAGCAAGAACACTTTAGATGAATATTCGACATCAGCATGAAACGATAGGTATCTGCTAATCGCTTATATAAATCGGCCAGCATCAAAAATACGCTGGCCGATTTATAACTCCTTGTAAATAAACTAGTCTAGGTTATTTTTAATTTCTGATGATTTATCCTTAATTGCATCTTTGGCTTCTTCCGCCCGGTTACCAATTTTTTGTTTCGCGCACTCAGCATCCGTACCGGTACAAGTTGATTCCTCAACACGATTAACTGCCTTTTTTGCATCTCGTTTAATATCATCTTTAGTTGCCTGAGCTTTTTCTGATATTGTTTCGGCCGAGTGTGCAGTTGAAAAAAACAAGCATACAGCCAATATCAATAATAAATTTAATAGTTTCATTTCAATCTCTCCATAATTTAAATCACGCACAAAAGGTGCTTTTTAATTATGCCTGTTAGCACAAGAGCCATCGGTGCGATAAATAACATTGCTGAGATTTTATGATTGCGAGAGAGCTTATTGAATTATTTGTTTCTGGGAAAAATTTGCCAAACCCGATTCTTTGCCTTTCGTTGAATTTAATTTTGCAAAATTTGACGTGTTTCTTCGGTTTCTCGCGGCTTTCGCCAATTCATTATAGGAAGTTATTGAATTTTGCGAATATCATAAGTCGATTGCCCTATTTAATTTCTTTCTATTAGGAAGTATGATTGCCAAGGCCATATAAAGAATATGGTTAAGAACAATTTAAATTAAATATATTTTAAAATGGCAAGAATATTATCTATAACATGTTTTGCGTCATTGTTCTTACTGTTGTCTTCAGCAATGGCCAGTGATCAGAACCAGAAGGCTGAGGTAGCAAAAGAAAAAGCTGAGATTCTAGAAGAGAAAGCTTCATCTGAAGGAAGCAAAACCTCTCCTGCTCCGAAGGAGCTTATTACAAAACCCCAAGTTCAGGCTGTCGATCCAACCGGCGATGAACCAATGGACGATGCGATTACTTGCCTTGCACGCACTATTTACTGGGAAGCAAGGGGTATGACCACTACGGGAATGGAAGTAGTTGCAAACGTTGTGATGAATCGGGTCGGTCATGAGGGATTTCCGGAAACTGTATGTGGAGTGGTTAAACAAGGACAAGAGCAAGGTGCTTGTCAATTTTCGTGGTGGTGTGACGGTCGTCCGGATGACGCAAAAGAGGATGAGTCTTATGCGACTGCAAAAGATATAACTCGCAAGGCTTTAAATCGTCAGCTTAAGGACAGAACAAATGGAGCCTTATATTTTCACCATAGAAAGGTAGCCCCATCTTGGTCTAATGAATATATGAAGACGGTTGAAGTTGAAGATTTTCTTTTCTATAAACCTGCTGGCGCAAAAGCTAAGTAGGGCTTCAGATTGATATATCACTTTGCAACCTCGGAAATATCTTCATAAAATATTTATGGAATCCTGCAGAAGTGAGTTAAAAAACATTATTGGGAAGACAGGGCATGACTATGATAATGATCTTCTATAATCGACAGAGACAGCAAGAACGATAGGAGTATCTACCACCAGCGCATTTTCGCAGCGATATCATGCCAATCTAGCCGCAGCTTAATCGTATGAACCCCATCCTTGACAGCACACAACAGAGGGTGACCGCACACCCGGTTTGAAGGTATCCCAAATTGATGTAACGCCTCCATTAGATTTGCCCACCCACGCCTTTAAACTTCTCGACAAAAGCAGCGATTTTCTGGAACGCGCTTTGCTTTTTGGTCAGGTACTGCGGATTCAGTGGGCTCATCTTGGGCAGAATGGCATTGAGCTCAGTACCATTGTCACTGGCAAATTCGCGTTTTAGTGAGGTGGCGATATAACGTTTGGCCTCCTCAATATTCAGGCTCTCGCTACTAATCAGTTTTTGTGCCTCTCGTTGTTGTTCCGCTTGTGCAAAAGTGAAGAAAGCATCAATAACACTGGCTTTATCGCCAAGCTTGTCCAAGTCGGTCTGGTTAATAAAATCAACCAGCAAACTCTCTTTGGCGCGGTTACCCAGGCTGGCACGAATCACCCGGCGCACGTCTTCAACCAGTGCTGCTTTATCTTTAATCTTCTTATTATTTTCAAAAATTAGTTCCAGAATATAGTCCAGGTTGATCTCTTGTGACTTCAGCAGATCTACTTCAAAGACCACATCATCCCAATCAATAGTGGATTTTTCTTTTTCAGCGGCAGATTTTTCCCGGCGTAGCCAGTCGCGTATATCGTTATAGGTGGAGCGATAATCTTGAATTTTCCGTTCGGTGGGTATTCTGATGGCTTGCAGTGCGTCCAGGTCCTCATCGTTTAAATAATGCTTGGCCTTAAATGCCTCGACCGCCGCTGGGTCATTTATGTCGACGTTTTGCAAGGCCTTCAGGCTGGCGAATTCATCGTAGTTTTGCAGCACGTTCTCCACGCGCAAATATTCGCCAAATAGTTTCGCAAAGGCCTTTTTGTCCGCCTCTTTTTCAATGGCGCAGGGGTCGGGAAAGCGCTGCTCCAGCTCCCTCACCACTTCCACAAAGCCACGCCGCGCTTCACCGGTCACCACATCGGTGAAGCCTTCCATGTATTCCTTGTAGCTTTTCTCCAGCACCACGTTTTTGGTGTTTTTATCGCCAAACAAGGTAATGGCATCAACGGTAGCTTGTTCCAAATCGCGGAAAGTAACGATGTTGCCAAAGGTTTTGGTAGCATCGAAAATACGGTTGGTGCGCGAATAAGCCTGTAGTAAACCGTGGTAACGCAAGTTTTTATCCACAAACAAGGTATTCAGGGTGGGGGCATCAAATCCGGTTAAGAACATACCCACCACAATCAACAAGTCAATTTCCTGGTTTTTCACCTTGAGCGCAAGATCGCGGTAATAGTTTTGAAATCCGTTACCATCTACACCAAAATTGTTTTTAAACAGCGCGTTATAGTCAGTGATGGCCGCGCTTAAAAACTCTTTGGCGCTGCTGTTCATGGCTAAAACATCAAAGCTTTCATCCTGAATATCGCCGACGGCATCCTGTTCTTCATTGGCTGCAAAGGAGAAGATGGTGGCGACTTTCAGCGGTTTATCGCTGCCTTCTTGTAATTTCTTCAACGACTCGTAATACAGCTTGGCGGCGTCCACATTGCTCACGGCAAACATAGCATTAAAGCCTTTGGCTCCTGCCTGCAAGCGATGGGTTTTTTGCCGGAAGTTATTCAGAATGTACTGTGAAATTTCGCGGATACGGTCGGGGTGCAACAAAGCTTGCTTGTTCTCCGCCGCGCTGAGCTTTTTCTCGTCCTGCTCGGTTTCAATGGCTTTGAACTGCGGGCGCACATCGTTGTAGTCCACCTTGAATTTGAGCACTTTTTCATCGCGAATCGCATCGGTGATCACATACGCATGCAGCTCACGGCCAAACACGCTGGCCGTGGTATCTGCGCCGAGCGCGTTCTGCGGGAAAATCGGTGTGCCGGTAAAACCGAACTGATAGAACTTTTTAAACTTTCTCTTCAGGTTTTTCTGTGCTTCGCCAAACTGACTGCGGTGGCATTCATCAAAAATAAAAACCACTTGCTTATTGTAAATGGGCAAGTCGTTTTCACTTTTCATCAAGTTGTTGAGTTTCTGGATAGTGGTGACGATGATCTTGTTGTCGTCCTTATCCAGGTTGCGCTTGAGTCCGGCGGTGCTGTCCGAGCCATTGACGCTATCCGGCGAAAAGCGCTGATACTCCTTCATGGTCTGGTAATCGAGGTCTTTTCGATCCACCACAAAAAACACTTTGTCGATAAAATCCAGTTCCGTCGCCAAACGTGCCGCTTTAAAACTGGTCAGGGTCTTACCCGAGCCAGTGGTGTGCCAGATATAGCCGCCACTTTCGGGCTTGCTCCAATTTTTGGCTTCATATGAACTGTTGATCTTCCATAAAATGCGCTCAGTGGCAGCAATCTGGTAAGGGCGCATCACCAGCAGCGTGTTGCTGACATCAAACACCGAATAATGCAGCAGCACATTGAGCAACGTGTTTTTCTGAAAGAAGGTGGCAGTAAAGTCTTTTAAATCTTTGATCAGGCTGTTATCCGCCTTTGCCCAATTCATGGTGAAATCGAAGCTGTTTTTGTTGCGCTGGGTGGTGTTAGCAAAATAACGGCTATCGGTGCCGTTGGAAATCACAAACAGCTGTAAATACTTGAACAAGGAATGTTCGCCGTTAAAGCTCTCTTTGCTGTAGCGATGCACTTGATTAAAGGCCTCGCGAATCGCTACGCCGCGCTTTTTCAACTCCACCTGCACCAGTGGCAGGCCGTTGACCAGCACCGTCACGTCGTAGCGGTTAGCGTGCGACCCTGTTTGCTCAAACTGCTTGATCACCTGCACTTTATTGCGAGCAATGTTCTTTTTATCCAGCAAGTAGATGTTCTGGATGCGACCATCGTCAAACACAAAATCATGGATATAGTCGTCGTGAATTTTGCGAGTTTTATCGACGATGCTATCGCTGGGCTTATCCAGCCAGGTCTCCACCAAACGCAGCCACTCACCGCCGGAAAACCGGGTGTTATTCAGCGTTTGCAACTGCTCGCGCACGTTGGCCAGCAGCTTATCGAGCGTGTTTAAACCAGGGACATACTCGTAGCCCTGATTCTGCAAATCCTGAATGAATTCACGTTCCAAATCGTACTCGCTCTGGTAGCTTTCAGCGACTTTCCATTCCTTGGTGTATTTATCCAGAACGATAAAGCTGTTTGATTCGGCAATGGTTTTATATTCTTTCATTTGTTTACCTTCAACAAACTCGCTTATCAACTTGAGCGCGAATCAAAGCGATACATTTCGCTGATTTGTCGAACCAAGTACGCCAAAACTCGTTTGTCATCTTCTGTAAGTTCAGCTACTTCTTCGCCGGCGTGTTTTGAGTGGCTGGAGATATTGATAATTCGAGCCTCATACGGATTTGGCCTCCCATCATCGGTCTTTGGCAACAGATCGCCCCAATTCTGATAGCCGAGAAATGTAGAGGTCTTTTCTAAGATGTTTCTTAGAAAGTTAAAGTGATACTTGCTTACTTGGCCGCTCTCAATGGCCTTTTCGAGCTCTAATTTCAGAAAGAGATGGTATGAAAACGGCGAGTCATCGGACTGGTTAATTAGCTCATAGGTGCCATCATCGAGCTTTTTCATCCGATACTTGCCAGAACTCTTTAGTTCGTTGTGCAAGACGTTGTAAAAAAGCGGGTTGTGGGTGGTGATGATAAATTTGATATCCGATTCATTTGACTTGATAAGTTGGGCCAGATCTACTGCCAACTCAATCAAATGGTTTTCATCCAACGAGCTAACAGGATCATCAATGAAAACGTACTCCAAATTATTAAAAGCATCCGTTGATCGATCGGCAGCTTCAGCAATGTTTAATTCGGAAATCATCTGCTCAATCAGCGAATGAAACACGCTCCAAATGAAATTGCTTTCCTCACCCTTGGAAATCTTAATATTTGCTTCTTGCTCAATATTGCCACGCTCGAATGAAAAGCTGACTGCTGAAAAATCCGAATTAAAACGTGGTGTTAATTTTTCATTGGTGTAATGCTGAAAAATAGCGATAATGTTCTGATCTTGGCCTTGTTCCTCAAGTACCCATCGAGTGAAAACATTTGTATGGATTCTTAATTTTGGTTCGACATCAAGCCGCAAATCGTTATCCCAATAGAACAAATCTTCCGTAAAAGCACTGTAATAAAGGATTTTCTTTTGCGCTAGCTCTGATTGTTGTACATCTTCAGTATCAGTTTTTGGCGCAATTAAATCTTTGAATTCGCGGGATAGTCGAGTTTTACCCGTGCCATTAAAGGCATAGATTAACTGCACTTTTTTTTTGGCGTCTTTCAGCTGCTGCGCTATTTCCGTCAGCGTCTTGCTCATGTTAGGCCGCTACCTCTTCCGGCTTGGGAAAATTCAACAGCAGATCACGGTAATACGCGTATTGCTTTTGGCGCAACTCGATTTCGCGCGGCAAGCCTTCGGTGAGGGAGTTGGTTAAGGTGTCGAATTTGTCGAGGATGGCAACAATGCGAGCTTGTTCGTCTAGCGATGGAATAGGTATGTCATATAACTCAAATTCCTTAACGCGAACATGAGGAACTCCAGCACCTTTCTTCATTGTGTGAATATGTTCCTGTTTGTTTTGAAGAAAGTGGTAAACAAACTTTGACTTTAGAATTTTAGAATCAGGATGAACGCTGAAAGCATCAGTTAGAAATATTGGCTGATTCCAAAAGCTCACATAGCCCGCATAGGCTCCTGATCTGGCGATGACAATAGTTTCGCCTTCCCTATTGCTCTCTCCGTGGAGGTATGTTGGAGTCGGGCCATTTGCAACAACAGGAATATCGCCGACTGTTGTTTGCTTTTGTGTAATTGCCGTGCCTCGACGAAATTCTGCCACCCCGCCCAACATCTTCCACACCACTTTCCCTTCTTCAAAACTCAACAACTGGTCGCGGTAGTAGTTGTATTGTTTTTTGCGGGCGGTCAGTTCGGCGGTCAGTTCGGCGGTCAGCTTGGTAAAGGCGTCCAGTATGCGGACGATTTCGGCCTGGATTTCCAGCGATTTTTTGGGGTTGTCTGGGCAGGGGATGGGGATTTCTAAATTCTCAATTTTGCCAACAGCCAAGCCGGGCTGAGCAGACTGTGAGGCGTACTGATTAAGGTTCATGAGCGTTAGCACATGAAATGCCCAATCAATATCTATGCAATCTTTTGCTGTAACAACAACAGCATGTTCCGTTGCGTAAAACTTCCCTCTTGTTCGCTGTACATTTCCACATAGCGCGCCCTGCCGACCGATGAGTAAATGGGCCCCGTCATGACTGTTTTTTTTAACGAAGCCGCGAATCCCATTCCCCCCAAAACATGGATATACATAATGTTCGTCAGGTTCTTGCATGATATTGCTTGCGGAAATATGCTGACCGGCACGCATATGTAGTACTTCCCCCAGCGCCTTCCACTCCACCACTACCCCATCCAGCAGCTTCGCCATAAAGCTCACGCTGCTCATGCCTCCAACTCCTCGCCTTCAATCTCTGCAACGATGGCGTCAATCTCCGCTCGCAGTTGGTCGATCCGGGCCACGGTGGTTTTCAGCTCGGCATTGAGCTGGGCGATGTCCACCACCTCGCGGGTGTCTTTGGCTTCGACATAGCTGCTCACCGACAGGTTGTAGTCATTGGCGGCGACCTGTTCGAACGGCACGGAGCGCGCAAAGTGCTCCACATTCGCCTTGCTGTCGAACACCGCCATGATCTGTTAGATGTGCGCATCCAGCAGCACGTTGTTATTGGTTCCCTTTTTAAACAGACTGCTGGCGTCAATGAACTGGGTGGTGGTGTCGGTTTTGTGTTTGGACAGCACCAGAATATTCACGCCGATGGTGGTACCAAAAAACAAGTTGGGCGCCAGCGAAATCACGGTTTCGACGTAGTTGCTATCCACCAAATACTGACGGATTTTCTGCTCGACCCCGCCACGGTAAAAAATGCCGGGGAAGCAGACGATGGCGGCGCGGCCTTTGGCCGAGAGGTAGCTGAGCGCATGCAGCACAAAGGCAAAATCGGCTTTAGACTTGGGGGCCAACACGCCCGCCGGGGCAAAGCGCTCGTCGTTGATCAGAGTGGGATCGTCCGCGCCGATCCATTTCACCGAATACGGTGGATTGGAAACGATGGCATCAAAGGGTTTGTCATTGCCAAAATGCGGGTCGATCAGGGTATTGCCCAGTTGGATGTTGAACTTGTCGTAGTTGATGTTGTGCAAGAACATGTTCATCCGCGCCAGGTTGTAGGTGGTGTGATTGATCTCCTGACCAAAAAAACCGTCTTCAATGATGTGCGCGTCGAAGTGCTTTTTGGCTTGCAGCAACAACGAACCGGAACCACAGGCCGGGTCATACATCTTGTTGACGCTGGTTTGCTTGTGCATGGCCAGTTGGGCTATTAGCTTGGACACGTATGGCGGGGTGAAAAACTCGCCACCGGATTTACCGGCATTGGCGGCATAGTTGGAGATCAGAAACTCGTAGGCATCGCCAAACAGGTCGATGTGACTGTTGTTAAAATCACCAAAACCCAGCCCGGCCACGCCTTTGAGCACGGCAGCCAAACGGGTGTTTTTGTCTTTTACCGTATTGCCGAGGCGGTTGCTGGTGGTATCGAAATCGGCAAACAGGCCTTTGATGTCGCCTTCTGAGGGGTAGCCATTGGCGGAGCTTTCGATGGCGGCAAAAATGCTGGCTAAGTCAGTATTCAGGCTGCCGTTGGTATTGGCGGCAGCGGTGATGTTGGCAAACAACTGGCTAGGGTAGATGAAGTAGCCCTTGGTTTTGATGGCATCAGCTTTGATATCCGGGGTGATGACATTGTCCGGCAACTTTGCGTAGTCGATACTGTCGTCACCGCCTTCGATGTAGCTGGCGAAGTTTTCGCTGATAAAACGATAGAACAGTGTGCCCAAGACATATTGCTTGAAATCCCATCCATCGACTGCGCCACGAACATCATTGGCGATTTGCCAGATCTGGCGTTGCAAGGCTGCGCGCTGTTGAGTGCTTGTCATGGTGAAATTCCTTGCTGATACTGGTTTAAAATTGCCCCTCATTACGGTTGAAATTTGACCAGGGGGAAGCAGAGCGCAGGATACTACGCATCTGTGGGTAAGTCGACCGGACTGAGTTGGTATTTTGCCACCTGTTGATGGTATCGGTACAAGCGTGAATCACTACAAGTTGCCCCGATTTTTCTCTGGCACATATTTTTCTTTTTCCCTTGCTGTAATCCGACCTTTGCAGTTAACGCACCTGATAAAATGTGGATCAGTGACATCATCACTTACATCCCTACGGATAAAGATTGATTGTATTTGGCTGGCGTAAAGGATCTGTTTAATGGAGAACTGGTAGGCTAGGCCATGAATGAGTGAATGACTGTTGGCACCAAATGAAACTTGACACTAGAAGCCTAGTTGTACCGATTGAAAACTGATCAGGTAATTGACGTATCTTGCCTAAATTTTAGGCGGGAGAATTTAAGAGGTGATTTCTTTTATGCAGCATAGCCTTAAATTTAACCGATGAAGCCCCCTAAAGAGCAGCATACGCCGATGATGCAACAATACTTGCGCATTAAGGCACAGTATCCGGATATGTTGATGTTTTATCGCATGGGGGATTTTTATGAGTTATTTTTTGATGATGCCGAGAAAGCTGCAAAATTGCTTGGGATTACATTAACCCGACGCGGGGCTTCTGCAGGTGAGCCCATCAAGATGGCGGGGGTGCCCTATCATGCAGCCGAGCAATATCTGGCTAAGCTGGTCAAGGCTGGCGAGTCCATTGCGATTTGTGAGCAGGTAGGTGATCCGGCTACCAGTAAAGGACCGGTAGCTCGCGAGGTTGTCCGCATCCTCACACCCGGAACATTAACGGATGCAGCATTACTGGAGGATAAGCGCAATTGTATTTTGCTGTCATTATGGATACATGAGTCGATTCTGGGGCTGGCATGGTTGAATCTGGCTGCGGGCCAATTACGGATCATGGAGACATCGCCGCAAAATATGCTGAGCGAATTGGAGCGCTTGCAACCGGCAGAAATACTTATACCTGAAGCGCTTACGTTAGATGAGTTGCAAGGAAAGAATTGGGTTATAAAGCGATTACCGGCGTGGCAGTTTGATCGTGATAATGCGGTCAGCAATCTGAAACGACAATTTGCAACGCATGATCTTTGCGGATTTGGCTGCGAGGATTTGTCTACAGCTCTGTGCGCGGTGAGCGCGTTATTGGAATATGTGCGTTTAACGCAAGGGACGGCTGCACTTCATATCACATCATTACAAGCTGAGCGGGAAAGTGTTTATGTCCGCATGGATGCCGCAACACGCCGCAATCTCGAAATTTCTGAAACCATCCGGGGGGAAAGATCGCCCACGCTATTGTCCTTGCTGGATACCTGCTCAACCAATATGGGTAGCCGTTTATTGCAATTCTGGCTACATCATCCCTTACGCGATCGGAGCGAAATTCAAAAACGGCTGGATAGTATTACCGCCTTGATCGGAGAAAATGGATCAAATAGCTATGTGGCGGTGCGCAATCTTTTACGGCAGATTGTGGATATTGAGCGGATTACGGCGCGTATTGCACTTAAATCAGTTCGTCCGAGGGATTTATCGGGTTTACGCGACAGCTTGAAACTATTTCCTGCAATTATCACAGCGATTGCGCAGTGCCACAGTGAGAGAATTGATCGATTGATTCAGGCGCTGCAAGTTGAGCCTGCTCTGGGTGAGCTATTGAATAAAGCCTTGCTGGAAGAGCCCGGCGTAGTGTTGCGCGAGGGTAATGTGATTGCCGATGGTTATGATATTGAATTGGATGAATTGCGGGCATTGCAAAACAATTGCGGAGAATTCTTGTTACAGCTGGAAATTCGTGAAAAGGAACGTACCGGTATTCCCAATCTGAAAGTCGAATATAACCGCGTGCACGGTTTCTATATCGAAGTCACGCATGCGCATAGCGAGAAAATTCCTGCGGATTATCGGCGCAGACAAACTCTAAAAAGTGCTGAACGTTATATTACGCCTGAACTGAAAGCTTTCGAAGACAAGGCATTATCGGCGCAGGATCGGGCGCTGGCGCGAGAAAAATATTTATACGATGAATTAATTGAGACACTGATACAGCATGTTCCTGCATTACAGGAAATGGCGCTCAGCGTTGCCGAGATCGATGTGCTGTGCACATTGGCAGAGCGTGCGCAAGTGCTTGACTACACCGCGCCCTATTTATCCAATGAAGATATTGTCAGCATCGAAACCGGTCGACATCCGGTGGTAGAAAGCCAGGTTGAGAATTTTGTCGCTAACGATGTTCAGCTAGGTACCCAGCAAACGGGAACACAGCAAATGCTTCTGATTACCGGACCCAACATGGGGGGGAAATCTACCTACATGCGACAAATAGCATTGATTAGCTTGCTTGTGCATTGCGGGTGTTATGTTCCGGCTAAAAAGGCGTGCATTGGCATACTTGACCAAATCTTTACCCGTATCGGTGCCGCTGACGATCTTGCCAGCGGTCGTTCCACGTTCATGGTGGAAATGACGGAAACAGCCAATATACTCCATAACGCAACAGCACAGAGCCTGGTGCTGATGGATGAAGTTGGCCGAGGTACATCGACTTTTGATGGTTTGGCGCTAGCATTTGCCATTGCCCGGCATTTACTGACAAAAAACCGCAGTCTTACTTTATTTGCTACGCATTACTTCGAACTGACAAAACTTGCAGAAGAGTTTAAGCAAGTCAAGAACGTTCATCTGGATGCGGTGGAATATAAACAACATATTGTGTTTCTGCATAAAGTTACCGAGGGGCCAGCAAGTCAGAGCTATGGTTTGCAAGTCGCGGCATTGGCAGGGGTTCCCGAATCAGCGATTAGAGTAGCAAGAAAATACCTGATTAATCTCGAGCAGGAAAGTATCCATAGGGAGCCGCAATTGGACTTATTCGCTTTTTCGGTTGCGGAGCCGGAAGAGATTGTTATGCAAGAACACCCCGTAATTCCAATGCTTCGAAATCTTTCGCCTGATGAGCTCAGTCCCAGGCAGGCATTGGAGCAGATTTATTTACTCAAAAAAATGACAGATAGCGAACATGGCAGCTGAATTTTTATCCAACCGGGTGCTTCTTGTTAATGCTCGTGACCATGTGCGCCATGCACATGTTGATGAGAAATTTCTTCTGCTGTGGCTGGGCGGACATCGGTTATCGTGCATGCGAAATTTAGTTTCATACCTGCGAAAGGATGATTACCGTCAACAATTACACTATCATCCGTGACATCAGTGACTTTATAGACGATAAAGTCGTCCGAATCTTCAGCGCCACCTTCAAAATGCATACCAACGGTCACATTAGCAGGAAAAGAATCGCGCGGCTCAACACGAACCAGTTCCGCATCATACTCACCAAAAGTGTCCTCCGGCTCCATGGTGATGGAGCATGAATGGCCCATTTCCATTTCGTGTAATGCTTCTTCTACCAAGGGAAAAATCCCTCCGTAGCCGCCATGCAAATAACTAATGGGGGTATCTGTTTTTTCCAGAATTTCTCCTGAAGTATCCGACAATTCATAGTTAAGAGAAACGACAGTATCTTTTTTCACTCGCATAATAAATTTCCTTGTTTAGTTTAATTAAAAGCTCAAATGCTTATAACAACCAAAGCAATCATGCATTCCCAGCATTGATTGAACAGTCGGCATTATACGCACAAAGTTATTATTTTCCTTGATCCATAATCACCTTAGTAAAACAATTGATGATTCAATCTTCATTTTGCTTGAATTGTAATGTCCTGACAGGCGCAAAACTTTGCCGGTGAATTGCGCAAGCCCCATACCGTTGTAGCGCAGCTAAATGCACTTTGGTTGGATATCCTTTATGTTTATCGAATCCATATCCGGGAAAATGCCTATGCAATCTTTGCATTTCAGCATCACGCGCAGTCTTGGCCAGTATCGAAGCGGCTGAGATCTCGGGGATTAGGCTATCACCGCGAACGATTGTCCGCATTGGACAGCGCAAATGCGGACTTTGATTACCATCGACCAGTACAATATCGGGCGTAAAAGGCAGGCTTTCGACAGCGCGCTTCATGGCCAGCAAACTTGCCTGAAGGATATTCAGCCGATCAATTTCCTGTACCGAGGCATAGGAAATTGACCATGCTTTAGCCAGTTTTTTGATTGTGACTGCCAGTGCGTTTCGCTTTGTTTCGCTCAGTTTCTTGGAATCAGCCAATCCATCTATTGTGAAGGTCTTATTCAAAACAACACAAGCCGCATAGACCGGTCCAGCCAGTGGGCCCCTGCCAGCTTCATCGACCCCGCAAATCAATTCGATAGTTGACGTTTCAATACTTGAACACTCCTGATGTTGGCGGTTATTTCAATGGCAGAGGTTATACATTCCGGGAAGTACACATAAGCTGCGCCTCGGTAACAAGCTGGCCATCCACTTCAGCACGTGCCGAATACTTCCATAACCCTTTGATTTGTCGTTGAATTGAAACTTTTAAAATTAACTGATCGCCAGCCATGACGGGTTTCTTGAAACGAACACCATCGATACCTACAAAGTAATAAACCGTATCTTCCTTATTCGTTGTATTTTCCGTTCTAAGGGTCAGAATAGCGGCTGCCTGAGCGAGTGCCTCAACAATCAAAACCCCCGGCATCACTGGATGATGTGGGAAATGCCCGGAAAAGAAAGGCTCGTTGATAGAAACATTTTTTAACGCGACGATATCTTTACCCGCTTCATATGAAATTACCCGGTCTACTAGCAAAAGCGGATAACGATGCGGAAGATATTTTAAGATTTCGTGAATATTCATGTTACTCATTGTGTGATTTCCCTGTTGGGTTTGGTCCTCGGTTCAATGCTACTGGATTATTGGCGTGTGCTGGAAGCGGTACTTACTCGTTATTGAGTGCTTGAATGACTTTGTCGGTAATGTCGATGCGTTGACTTCTGTAAACAGAGTCTTGTAATTGCAGAATCAGATCATAATTTTCTTCTTCGGCGATTTTACTGATAGCACGGTTGGTGCGCTCTAGAATCATACTGTATTCTTCATTCTGGCGTACGCTCAGATCTTCACGCATTTGCTTTTGGGCGCGTTGGTACTCACGACTTAAATTGGCAAGATTCCTTTCCAAATTGCGCCGCTCAGATTCTTCCATGTTAATACTTTCTTTTTCCAGCTTGTCTTGCAGTGTTTTGGCCTTAATCACCATTTTTTTGATAGCTTCATCACGTGGAACAAATTCCTGTTCGATTTTTTTTTGAGCCTGTATGGCTGGTATGGATTCACGCAGAATTTGTTCGGTGTTGACTACGCCAATTTTAATATCACTGGCGGCAGCTCCTGAATTACAAGTGATGGTTAAGACGAATAAAACCATCATCGTATTGAACCAGCAGCGATAGAGTCGTTTGTGCATTATCACCTGAAGCAAATACCCGGCAGAAATTAAAATTGTTGACCGAACATGAATTGGAATCTTTGCAGGTTGTCAGCCGGTATATCGTTCAATGGTTCTGCTACACTAACTTTCAGTGGCCCCATGGGGGATACCCAGGTTAGCGCAATACCGGCTGAGTAACGCATGAAATTATTCAGCTCACTGAAATGGTTAAATGTTGTACCACCATCAGTAAACAAACTAAAACGTAATGATCGGTCATCGCGCAAGAATGGGACAGGAAACATCAGTTCAATATTTCCAACCACACGCCTGCTAGCACCTACCGCCAGCAATCTGCGATTAGTCGTGGAGACGTTACCGGGGAGTAATGTGTCATCACGGGGGCCCAAAGAATTCAGATCATAACCTCTGACCGAGTTATTACCCCCGGCAAAAAAGTTTTTGAAAAAAGGCAGGCTTTTCCCTGCGTAACCATCACCATAGCCAAATTCGGTATTGATCAGAAGCGTAAAGAAATCGGTGATCGGAAAATACCATTTCTGGTTGTAACTGATCTTGTAATAATCTAAATCCCCACCCGGCACGCTGACTTCACCAAATAACCGATGCGTTGTTCCTGAGGTTGGCCAAATGGCGCTATCACGGCGGTCGCGTGCCCAGCTTAGGGTTGCTGGGAAATTATTGGTGGATGTGCCAAATTCATTGACAAAATCCTTATAACGCTGGGGACTGCTATCAAATATACCGATTGAAGTATTTTCCGCAGCCAAGCCAAGGGAAACGATATCATTTTCCGCAATCGGTATTCCAAATCTAAAACCGGCCCCTAAGGTATCTGTTTTAAAGGCGGCAAACGATGTTAATGCCTTCGTATCCAGAACACGCTTGTAAGCATCCACACCAAAACTTAAGCCATCCACTGTGGCATAAGGATTGGTAAAGGATGCGGAGTAGGTTTCGTTAATGGCGCCGCGGTTGGCATCAAGACTAAAAAAATTGCCCGTGCCAAAAATATTATTCTGAGAAATTGAAGCATTTAGAATGATCCCCTGACGATCAGAGTAGCCCGCGCCAAACATGATAGATCCGGTTGGTCGTTCTTCAACTCTGACTTTGATGTCCACCTGGTCGGTTTTATTGGGTACTGCTGGCGTTTCTACATTGACACTGTTGAAAAATCCTAAACGATCAACCCGGACTTTAGAGAGATTAATTTGACTGGTGGAATGCCAGGCGCCTTCCATTTGGCGGAATTCGCGGCGTATGACTTCGTCGCGGGTGCGATCGTTACCTTCAATATCAATACGGCGTACGTATACCCGCCTTCCCGGATCAATAAAAAAGGTAAACGCCGCTTGGCGGTTTTCATAATCTATTTCAGGTGAAGCATTAACATTAGCAAAAGCATATCCGTCATCGCCTAATCGGTCAGTAATTAATTTGATGGATTCGGTTAGTTTCTCACGTGCAAAAACATCCCCATTTTTTAGCAATATCAGTTTGTGAACTTCTTCCTCGGGTATGATGGTTTCTCCTGCTACCTTGATATCGGAAACTGAATATTGAGCGCCTTCGGTCACGTTAATGGTGATATAGATATCGCGTAAATCAGGCGTTATAGAAACTTGAGTGGATTCAATATTGAATTCCAGATAACCACGATCAAGATAATATGAGCGCAGTGTCTCAAGGTCAGCGGAGAGCTTTTGCTTCGAATATTGATCGTTTTTAGTGAACCAGCTGAGCAGGTCGGGTCTTCTAAGTACCAGTATGCTGCGCAGTTCTTTGTCAGGAAATTTTTCGTTACCGACAAAACTTATTCTTTTTATTCGGGCAGTGCGGCCTTCATTAATATCAAAATTTATTCCGACACGATTACGTTCCAGTGGCGTTGAAGTCGTTGTGATTTTGACGGCATATTTGCCACGGCTGATATATTGTCGTTTTAATTCCAGCTCGGCTCGTTCCAGAAGCGAGCGACTGAAAATTCGGGATTCTGATATGCCCGCCTGTTTTAGGCCTTCAAGTAGTTTATCTTTCTCAAATTCTTTGGCACCATTGATGCTGATCTGTGCAATCGCAGGGCGTTCAATAACTTCTACAATCAGAATGTTATTTTCATTCTTTAATTTTACATCTTTAAAAAATCCGGTTGCATAGAGTGCCTTAATCGCCTCTGTGGCTTTTTCTGCATCCAGTACTTCACCAACTTTAATGGGTAGATAGCTAAATACAGTGCCTGCCTCTGTACGCTGAATGCCTTCAACACGAATATCTTTAACAATAAAAGACTCGTTTGCCCAAGATGAAAATGTGTAAAAAAAGGCGATTAATGCAACGAAACACTGGAATTTCATTATTTAACCAGTAATAAGCCGACTAATGTCATTGTAGATGGCAAACGTCATAAGTGTAAACAGCATAACCAAACCAATTTTCTGGCCCATAATGATTGCCTTATCCGAGAGGGGGCTGCCTTTGACCATCTCAATAAGATAATACATGAGATGCCCGCCATCGAGTATCGGGATTGGCAGTAAATTCAACACGCCGATACTAACACTGATCAATGCGAGAAAAGCGAGATAAGATGTTAATCCCATTTGTGCCGATTGGCCGGCATAATCAGCAATAGAGATCGGCCCGCTGACATTTTTCCATGATACATCGCCGGTAATCATTTTAGACAGCATTTGCAGTGTCAGTATGGTTGTTTCCCAAGTTTTCTCAGCAGCTTTTTGCAATGCCTTGCCAGGTGAATAACTGACAGTAACCAATAATTCTTCAAATTTCGCCTGATCAACGATGGGTGCAACCCCTATTTTGCCTACTTGCTTACCATTCTCTAGAGTTATTTCAGGGGTAACCTTCAACATAATCAGTTGATCGTTGCGCAAAATATCCAGCTCTACCGAATTTCCGGGATTTGTGCGTATTTCTTGCACGAAATCCATCCAGGTATGAATCTCGGTATCATTGATCGCAATAATTTCATCGCCAACTAGTATACCGGCATGATAACCCACGCCGTCAGAGATGACTTGTCCAATAACAGGCTTTACGATCGGTTGATAGCCGCTGAAGCCTATAATTCCGGGGAAATTCTCATTGAGTTTATCAGGATCGATCTGACTTAAATCCAATTTCCGCAAATTGATTTCGCCATTGCTATTGATGGTTTGCACTTTCACATTGGCCGACTGATTCACGGCATATCGCAACAAAGCCCAACGAGCATCCTGCCAACTGGCAACCGGCTCATTTTCGATGCTGACAATGGTTTCACCCATTGTAAATTCTGCCTGAGCAGCTGGCGTAGCGGGCTCGATCGGACCCAGCACGGGCTTCATGCCGGTGACTCCTAGAATAAAGATTAACCAATAAAGAACAATGGCGAGCAAGAAATTCGCAATGGGGCCGGCGGCAACGATAGCAAAGCGACGAGCTACCGGTTGTCGGTTAAAGGCGCGAGGTAAGTCTTCAGAAGCCACTTTGCCTTCATTCTCATCCAGCATCTTGACATAACCACCTAATGGAATCGCAGCAATGACCCATTCGGTCTGGTCTTTCCCCCAACGCCTGCGAAAAATGGGTTGACCAAAGCCGATGCAAAATCGTAATACTTTTACGCGATTCCATCGTGCCACCAAATAATGGCCGAATTCGTGAAAAGTTATCAATGTGCCCAAGGCAATAATGAAAGAAATAATTGTATAAGTTATTGACATATCTATTTATTGCGCTTAGAACAAGTGTGTGTTAATTTTAACTTCACAACATTTTTATTTTATGTTACAAAAAAATGGATGAAGGGATACTAACATTAATTAAGAAAATTGAATCCGGTCATTTGCCAACAATTCTCTTTCTTAGTCAGCGTGCTTTATTGTAAGTTTGCCAGCCATTCGTGTGATTTGGCACGAGCCAGTTTGTCGGTTCTCAAAACATCCTCCAGCGTCATCATTTCTTCTTGTTGTATTGTCTCCATAACATGCTTAATCATGGCGGGGATCGCTGTAAATGCCATACGTTTTTGAAGAAAAGATTCTACTGCTATCTCATTCGCAGCATTCAACACTGCCGGCATATTCCCACCGGCACGCAGTGCTTGATAGGCTAGGTCCAAGCATGGAAATCTTTCGAGATCAGGCGCTTCAAAATCAAGATGAGCCACTTTAAACATGTCCAAAGCCGATACGCCACTTTCTATTCGCTCGGGATAGCCCATTGCATGGGCGATAGGTGTTCGCATATCCGGGTTGCCAAGTTGGGCGATGACCGAGCCGTCAACATACGCAACCATAGAGTGAATCACGCTCTGGGGGTGAATGACTACTTGAATTTTATCCGGAGGCGCCTCAAACAACCAGTGCGCTTCAATGACTTCTAATCCTTTATTCATCATGGTGGCGGAATCTACGGAAATTTTTTGCCCCATATCCCAATTGGGATGAGCACAGGCTTGTTCCGGAGTCACAGTTTTCAGGGAATCTAAAGATGCGCATCGGAATGGTCCTCCCGAGGCTGTGAGTAGTATGCGACTGATACCGGCTGCGACCAAATCGCCATTGAAATGATGGGGTAGTGATTGATAGATTGCGTTATGTTCGCTATCAATGGGCAGTAATGTGGCGTGGTGCTGCTTTACCAAATCTGTGAATATACGGCCGGCCATTACCAGGGTTTCTTTATTGGCTAACAATACCAGTTTGCCTGCTTGTGCTGCCGCAAATGTGGGGCGAATGCCAGCAGCGCCTACAATAGCCGCCATCACTGTATCTACTTCCGGGAGTGAAGCCACCTTTTCCAGGGATTCGATTCCTGATAAAACCTCCGTCTTGATATTTGCTGTTTTAATTGCACGAGCAAGCTGCTCGGAGCTTTGCTGATCCAACATAACTGCAAACCTTGGTTGAAAACGTTGGCATTGCGACAACATTTTTTCGACATTATTGTGCGCTGTTAATGCAAAAGCTTGAAAACGATCAGGGTGGCGTGCGATAACATCCAATGTGCTTACCCCGATACTGCCGGTGGATCCGAGTATAGTAATTTGACGGGTGTTTTTCATGATGCAGGTGCATAAAAAATTAGTAAGGCCAGAATGGCAAATGGCAATGATGAAATTAACGCATCAATTCGATCTAAAATACCACCATGACCTGGCAAAATACTTCCACTATCTTTCATACCGGCATGACGCTTCATAAGTGATTCGTATAAATCCCCGACAATGCCTAATATGGCCATCAGTAAAAGCAGTGGTACTAACAATGTTGCTAAAGGTTCTTCGATAAACCAGAAATCCCAGACTAGCGCGTAAATTAATACTGCAATTAAAGCGCCCGCGACCCCTTCCCAAGTTTTATTCGGACTAATCTGTTCCGCAAGCTTATGTTTGCCGAATGATTTTCCGGTGAAATAAGCTGCTGTGTCGGAAATCCAGATTGTTGCCATAAGTCCTAATAAAAGAATAGGACTGATAGCACGTAGCTGATAAAGCGCAAGGCAGGTTGGTAACAACAATATCCAACCGATTAGCATTAAGATTAAGGGACTTTTTATCGTGTACACTTGCTTCAGATACAGCGGTACACCAATGGTCCAGAAAGTCACTGATAGGCCATACGCCCAGATCAAATCAGCAGAATATACATTAGCTTTTATCGATTCACTCATTTGAAACAACAATTCCCCTCCTGCAAGAGTAGTCAGGAGCATAAATATTATTGTATTTTTCACAGAGAATCCGGCTAATCGGCTCCATTCGCGAGATCCGATAATCGAAAGGGCAAGTAGCACGATAGCCCAAAATATATCCTGCAATAAAAATAATGCTGATAAGAATAAAGGGAGTATAACGGCAGCAGTGAGGACGCGGGTCTTAAGCATGAAAAGTGATTTTATCCTGCTACTTGAATCTGTTCACTGGTGCAACCAAACCGGCGTTCACGTTGTTGATAAGATTGAATCGCTCGTTCAAGTTCATGCTCATCGAAATCAGGCCACAATGTATCGGTAAAATACAATTCAGTATAAGCAAGTTGCCATAATAAAAAATTACTGATGCGATATTCTCCACCCGTCCGGATAAACAGATCCGGCTCAGGTGCATAGCTCAGCGCAAGATATTGCGCTAGATTTTCCTCTTCAAAATTCAAGGGTAGTTCTTCGGTAGATTGCATCATCATTTTACGCATGGCTTGCATGATATCCCAGCGTCCACCGTAGTTGGCAGCTATAGTGAAGGTAAGACGGTTATTTTCTGCGGTTAGCTGTTCGCCAATACGGATGAATTCAGTTATCTTGGGTTCGAATTTTGATAGATCACCAATAACTTTAAAGCAAATACCATTCTCGTGCAGTCGGGTGATCTCCTGTTCCAACGCGCCAAGGAAAAGCTGCATTAAAGAGGTTACTTCATCTGCCGGGCGCCGCCAATTTTCGCTGCTGAAAGCAAACAGAGTGAGATATGGAATATTACGTTCTATGCAAGCTTTGATAACGCCACGAACTGTTTCAACACCTTGCTTATGTCCCGCGATCCGAGGCATATAACGAGTTTTAGCCCAACGGCCATTACCATCCATAATGATAGCAATATGTTTTGGTATTGAGCCAGTTTCAGGTATTTCTCTAGTTGAGCTTGGACCTTGAGGCATATCAAACAGCCATTAGTTCGGTTTCCTTGATGTGCAAAATTTTATCAATTTCCGTGATATAGCGATCCGTTAATTTTTGAATTTCATCTTGACCACGACGCTCATCATCTTCAGAAATTTCCTTGGATTTTAATAAATCTTTCAGGTGAGTATTGGCATCCCGACGAATATTACGCATGGCAATACGAACGTTTTCTGCTTCTTGCTTAACTACTTTAATCAGGTCGCGGCGACGCTCTTCAGTGAGGGCAGGCATGGGTACACGAATAGTCTCACCTACCGGCATAGGATTTAAGCCTAAATCGGACTCACGGATGGCTTTCTCAATTACATTCCCCATTTTTTTCTCCCAAGGAATGACACCAATCGTACGTGCATCGATTAGATTGATATTGGCTACTTGGCTAAGAGGCGTTTGTGTTCCGTAATAATCCACGGTGATATGATCTAAAAAACCAGCATGAGCCCGTCCACTTCTGACTTTACTCAAATCTACTTTTAATGCTTCAAGACTCTTTTGCATTTTTTGTTCAGCAGATTTTTTTACATCGGCAATCATAATGTCGTTCCCTTATGCATCAATTTTCACGAGGCTTCAATTATTTTTGAATCAGACTGTTACCAAAGTTCCTTCATCCTCGCCTGTTATTATACGTTTAAGTGCCCCAGCCTTGAAAATACTAAATACGCTAAGCGGTAATTTCTGGTCACGGCATAGTGTTAATGCCGTCGCATCCATTACCTGCAAATTTTTAGCAATCGCTTCGTCAAATGTTAATTTGTGAAAGCGTGTTGCCTCAAGATCAATTTTAGGATCGCTGGTATAAATTCCATCCACTTTAGTAGCTTTCAACATGATATCGACATTCATTTCCATGCCGCGCAAAGCAGCTGCGGTATCAGTGGTAAAAAACGGATTGCCGGTACCTGCCGCAAATATAACTATTTTGCCATCTTTCAAATAACGTATAGCACGCCCGCGGATATAGGGTTCTACAACTTGTTCGATACGCAAAGCAGATTGTATTCGCGGCACCAGTCCAACTAGTTTCATCGCGTCTTGCAACGCTAAGGCATTCATTACAGTGGCTAACATGCCCATATAATCGGCAGTGACACGTTCCAATCCATCGTTGGCTGACTTCATGCCGCGAAAAATATTTCCACCGCCTACAACAATGGCAATTTCAATCCCCAGTTTGCTAACTTCCTCAATTTCTGCAACAATTCTTCCCATCACCGCATGGTTAATTCCATACTTATCGTCACCCATCAGAGCTTCGCCGGATAGTTTCAGTAAAATACGTTTATAGAGTGGGGCAATCATTGATAGTATATTGAAAAGATTTGGTTTACTTTGCTTGTTCCATCTGAGCCTTAACCTCATCTGCAAAATTCTCAGTTTTCTTTTCTATTCCTTCACCTACCACAAACATAGTGAAAGCATTAACTTTTGCAGATTTTTGGGTCAGCAATTTTTCTATCGTCTGATCCGGATCTTTTACAAAAGGCTGGCCTAAGAGTGTTATTTCAGCAAGATATTTTGCAATGCGACCATCCACCATTTTTTCGATAATGTTTGCCGGTTTGCCACTTTCAGCCGCTTGTGCGGTAAAAATTTCGCGCTCATGCGCTAAAGTGTCAGCAGATACTTGTTCTTTGGATACACACATGGGCTTACTTGCCGCAATGTGCATAGCCAGATCCTTGCCTAGAGACTCATCTCCTCCGGTAAAATCCACCATTACGCCGATCTTGGTTCCATGAAGATAATGAGCCAATTGACCTTGTGTTACGTGGCGGCCACAACGGCGAATACTTATATTTTCACCCAACTTCATAATCAATGCCTTGCGAACTGCTTCAACCGTTTCACCACTTTGCAAATTTGCATCGCTTAAAGTTGTGGTATCGAGAATATTTTTTGTCGCACTCAATTCAGCCAGGTTTTTAGCGAAAGTAACAATATCTTCATTTCTGGCGACAAAATCGGTCTCACAGTTTACTTCAACCAGCGCACCACATTTTCTGTCTGTTGAAACATATGCACCAATTACGCCTTCTGCTGCAACCCGTCCGGCGGCTTTACTTGCCTTGGCACCACTTTTAATCCTTAGCAGATCTTCTGCTGCCCTCATATCGCCGTCGGTCTCTGCTAATGCTTTTTTGCATTCCATCATGCCTAGCCCGGTCATTTCACGCAATTCTTTGACCATGCTTGCGGTAATTTCCGCCATATTTACTCCAGAAACAAAATTAATTAATAAAAGAAAAGGACTCTATTCAGCTTCAGCAGTCATTTCAACGATTTCTTGAATAGCCTGATTGCGCCCTTCCAGGATCGCGTCTGCCGCACCGCGGGCGTACAGGCGTATTGCACGGCTAGAATCGTCATTTCCAGGAATGATATAGTGCAAATTATCCGGATTGTGATTGGTATCGACCACCCCAATTACAGGGATGCCAAGCTTTCTTGCTTCTGTGATAGCTCCTTTTTGATATCCGACATCAATAACAAATAGGGCATCCGGCAAACCTTTCATATCTTTGATCTCACCTAAGCTGCTGTTGAGCTTATCCAGTTCTCTCTGAAGATCAAGCGCTTCTTTTTTTACAAGCTTATCCAGGGTTCCGTCTTGAACCATGTTTTCCATGTCTTGTAAGCGTTTGATAGATTGTTTGATGGTTTTAAAATTGGTCAGCATCCCTCCCAACCAGCGTTGGTCGACATAGGGAGATCCGCAGCGCATTGCTTCTTCGCGCACAATATCCCGCGCCTGTCTTTTTGTGCCGACAAATAAAATCACTCCCTTGTTTGCTGATAATTGACGTATATATTTCATGGCTTCTTCATACATCACCAGGGTTTTTTCAAGATTTATGATGTGGATTTTGTTACGATGGCCGAAAATATAGGGCGCCATTTTGGGGTTCCAGAAGCGCGTTTGATGTCCAAAATGTACACCTGCTTCCAGCATTTGTCGCATGGTTACTGACATAAGTTCTCCTTAAGGATTGAGCCTCCATTTACCTTGATATCCAATTATTTTCAGGCAAATGTGTGAATTTAATCCGGTGTGCATATGGGCGCAAATCACCAAATTATTTGTATATTATAACATTTTCGTGTACTTACTCAAGCTGATAGGTTGCGGGAGTAAGTAAGGGATATTTATTTGCTTGACGAGAAATAAATTTTCTCTGTCATCAAATGATGGGGATGAGCAAATTATTATTCCAGTCCATTGGCATTATCGTTTATTAAGTAATGCAGGATGAATTACCCATTTTGAATTTTAAGCGACTAATATCATTTATCCGAATATGCTTATGATCTACGGTAATGATATTTTCATCCTGAAGTTTGGAAAATGCGCGACTAACTGTCTCCAGCTTAAGACCAAGATAACTGCCAATTTCTTCACGTGTCATGCGTAAATTAAAATCGGTTTCGGAATAACCGCGCAAAAAGAAGCGACGTGATAAATTTAGTAAGAATGAAGCTAAGCGTTCCTCTGCTTTCATGCTACCCAATAATAGCATTACACTATGATCCCGCACTATTTCGCGACTCATGATTTTATGGAAGTGTCGCATAAGCGACGGAATTATAATGCCAATTTCTTCCAGTTTGGTAAAGGGAATTTCACAAACCTCACTGTCTTCGAGCGCTATTGCATCACAAGTATGTATTTCTGTGCTGATGGCATCCAACCCTAACAATTCTCCTGTCATATGGAAACCTGTAACTTGTTGACGCCCATCCTCTTCAAGTACACAAGTTTTTAGAAATCCACTACGAATGGCAAAAAGTGATTGAAATTTTGAGCCTGATTGATGTAGATATCCACCGCGCCGGATCTTGCGTTTATGGCTGACAACATCACCCAGTATCTGGATTTCCTGATCATTAAGACCAACTGGCAAGCACAATTCACGCAAGCTGCAAGTCGCGCAGCTTGATCGTATTTGCTTAATATCAAGATGACTGTGTTGTGAGCTATCGTGTAGCAAATTATTTTCCAACGGTAGAGTTTTAAATCCTATTTTTATTAATACATTGATTGATCTATATCAAAACCAATTCTTTTAACCCTTTTACAATTTTACGTTAATACGGCAAGGGGTGGATAACATTTTTGGATAGTAGAAATATAGTAATTAAATGATTTAACCGGAATAGATAATGCGGTAGTGCTATATCGATATGATTGCTATGGAGCGTACTTTTCGCAAGACAGGAAGCTTGGTGTATTCATTACAATTCCCTGGCTCATTTTCAAGCGCACTGCAGACTAATTCGGATCTTATATGCCGTTTTGGAGGCTGTTATTCCGATCCTTGTTTATATCCCGGGCTTAATTATTTTGCTGAAGCATTTGATGTGCATACGTACTCGGATTGGATAAATAATAGAAAACCTGGATACTTTCGTCGTCCTTTATCGTTGGATTTATATGTCCCTTTTTGCTGGCCTTTATGTCTTTATTATCATTCCAATCAGATCCTTTCCTCTGAAAAGGACAGTATTAAAACATACTTGGATTATTTGCTTCGGGACATAAGGCTGCAAGGGCAATTATTCAAAGATGATACTAAAGTTGAACAGATATATTTCAAGGGAGGCACGACATTCTTAAGTGACGCTCAGCTCAGTAAGCTTACCGAGGAAATTAAGCGGTATTTTAACTTGATTGAAGGAGGTGATTTCTGTATTGAGATTGCAGCACAACCATTAACAAATTGTTCCATGCAAGCTTTAAACAAAATGGGATTTAATTCCGCAGTTGTGGGCGTACATGATCTTGATCACCAAACGAATCATTCGAAACAGCGTATTCGATCCGAAGAAGCTATCGTTCAAACTATCTGCGATATCCGACGGGCAGGATTTAAGTCGCTGAAAGTTGAATTTAGCTATGGATTGCCCGGGCAGAATTTGGATGAATTTGCTAATGCACTACTTAAAATTATTGCAACCAATCCAGATCAGATTAAGCTTTCGGATTATAAACAATTTGCAGGAATAATTAAGCTGCAAAGGAATAATGGTTTTACAGAATTACCTGGAACAGAAGCCAAGTTTGAAATGATTTTGTTGGCAATTTCCTGCTTAACAGAAGCAGGCTACAGCCATATCGGTATGAATCTTTTTGCCCGATATGATGATTTGCTGGCAGTTGCCCAGCGTCAAGGAAGGCTGCATTATGGTTTACGTGGTTTTTCAATTTACCCTGATTGTGACCATCTTGCATTAGGTGTTTCAGGAGCAGGCCGCATCGGGCCGATTTTACATCAGAATCAATGTGATTTATTGCAATACTATGATAAATTGGAACAAAAAACTCCTCCCATTTTGCGTGGCGTAAGGCTCAATGCGGATGACCTGTTACGCCGTTCGATTATGTATGCGCTGATATGTCATTCGGTTATTTCGTATGACTCAGTGGAAGCTTTTTTTTCGATAGATTTCAAGCAGTACTTTGTAACTGAATTGACAGGTTTGCAAGCATACGCGGAAGCCGGTTTGGTTGCTTTGGATAATGAAGAGATTGTTGTAACACCGAAGGGTCAGTTATTTATCAACAGTATCTGTGGAATCTTTGATAAGTATTTACGTAAGCAGCATTAGCACTATAACCTACCAACTACCGATGATATAAAAATATACTTGAGAACCTGAATAGACCCTCAAGTATCAGTAATAATTTATTGAGACCTTTGCACGGTGTCATGAGCGGTACGAGAATAAGGCAAAAATTTGCGAAAAAGCGGAGTTTACACGGGGTAAATGAGCATTTTTTGCAAATTTTTAACGCAATTATCATACCGCGTAGTAACCGTGCAAAGGTCTCTTATTATTTGACTTCACTGTTCGTTAAAATATATTCAGCCAGTCGATCGGCGGCTTCGCCTTGAATATTTTTGAAAGCGGGCATCCGCATACTGCCTGACTGAAACTTCTTGATAATAGCTTCCTTGTTAGCAATTTTTTCACTCAAAATCATTGCCTTGTTTGCACTCAGTGGTTTGTGGCATTCGCTGCAGGCAGTGCTAAAGATTCTCTCTCCGGAAGCATCTGCTGGCGGACTATAATCGCTCGAACTTCCACCGCAACCGGCAAGGATGAACAGTGCGGATACTGCTACTAAAAAATGTGTTTTTTTCATTTCTTGACTCCAGGTTATTTATTTTAAAAAATATCAGGATTGATCCCGATACCACATTGAGTTACTCAATATAAATTTGATATTCAGAATTTATTAATCGGATTTAGAGATTTGACAGGTTTAACATGTCGATATTATGACAGTTCGTCACAAAAGTGTATTAAAAAATGCAGATCCACTTCAGTGCTTCATTTTTATTATCAGGGTTTCTCCTAGGTTGTTTCCAAGCTCCATAAAAGCATCTTCAACATTTATATTCCATATAGATAACATCAGGTTGTAATAAAACGACAATGGATGTAATGCTTTGTTGTAATTCTTTTTCTTGACATTTTCTTAACATATATCATGTTATTGTTTGCCATTTTTAACTGGCTTTTGTGTAATTAAAGCGTGGTAAAAATTCTTTTATACTTATTTAAGTCATTAAAATTAAAATAGAATTATTTTATGCCCTACTACTTAGCGGAGTTGAGTCTCTTAACATTTTCTTGACAATTGCTGTGTTATGGTGGCGAGCGAAGTTATAACAATATGAATGTGATAAGGTTTTTTAATTAGTATCAATAGCAAGTATTTCCGATTAACTATTTTATAGAATCAAATTGTTTTGAAAGAGGATCTTATGTTCAAGAAGATAAACATTTTTGCTGTTTTTGTTGCGCTTGGCTTCGTTTTTAGTAATCCAGTCGCCGCTGATCGCACAGTCGAAGATTTTCAAGTGTGGGGAGGTGTTTTCTCACAAGGTAATTTTGGTTTCGTGAATCCAAACAATGCGGATTTAAAAAAATTCAGATGGTGGATGGAAGGACAAGGTCGTTTTGGTAATGATGCGACGCAATTCACGCAATCCCTGATCCGCCCCGGTGTGGGTTATGCGTTAACCGATAAGGTGGTGGTGTGGGCCGGTTATGCGTGGGCACCTACAGCTGAACCGCTATCTGTAGCGCACCCATTTAATGAACACCGGATCTGGCAACAAGTGACCTGGGCGGATAATTTTTCATTCGGTAGATTATCGGCGCGTAGCCGTTTTGAGCAACGCTTCTTCGACCATCATGCCCCTATTTCTGGGGATGATGATGTAGCGCATCGATTCCGCCAACTGGTTAAACTGGCGGTTCCAATGCCGTCAATAAATGAGAATCTCAGTTTTATCGTTCAAAGTGAATTGTTTATTGCGATGAATACCGTTGGTAACCCTGGTTTTATTTCCCGTGGTTACGATCAGAACCGCGCATTCGTTGGATTAGGCTACAAAGTCAATCAGTATGCGACCGTTGAAGTGGGTTATATGAACCAATTTATCAATCGGCCGCACAGTGCGCGCCCCGATCAAATGATGCATAACTTTATTGCGAGTTTGTTCCTGAATTTCTAATGATCTAATTGTGCAGTATTGATTATTTCGATACACCCCGCACCTTCTGAGCCGGTAATTTCCTTGCGGTCAAAAAATTACCGGCTCAAATTTTCCTGTTATCACTAATCGTCACAGCTGGTTGTATTTTTGGACGGCAGTAAGTGTATGATTTAAAGAGTGGGAATGTTTTTCCACTTTTTATTACGATACACTTTCTATTACTATACTGCTCCGATCAATTACAGAGTAATACATGCAAGATTTCAAGCCGGGTCAACGTTGGATCTGCGATGTTGATTTACAATTGGGATTGGGCACGGTTCAGACCGTTGAACACAGAATTGTTACCCTTATTTTTAAAGCAACGGGTGAAATTCGTTCTTATGCCAGACAATCTGCGCCATTGACGCGTGTGGTTTTTAAGTCCGGAGACACTGTCGTCAGTTATGACAATGCTGTATTAAAAGTCACTGAAGTACATGAACGCAATGGTTTAGTAGTTTATTCCTGTGTAAATGAAAGTGGGAGCAGCATAGAACTTGCCGAAGCGCAACTAGCGCATCACCTGCTATTGAACCGGCCGGCAGAACGCTTGTTCACGGGTCAGTTTGATCAGGACAAATGGTTCAGAATTCGTTATCAAACACTGCTGATCCGCAACCGGCTAGCGCAAGCTCCGCTGTATGGCCTGGTGGGCACGCGTACCAGCCTGATTCCACACCAACTTTATATTGCTCATGAAGTCGGGTGCCGCTATGCGCCGCGCGTTTTGCTGGCGGACGAAGTGGGTTTGGGAAAAACCATCGAGGCCGGTCTGATTTTGCATCAGCAATTGCTCACCGAGCGTGCCAAGCGCGTGCTCATCGTGGTGCCGGAAACCTTGATCCATCAATGGCTGGTGGAAATGCTGCGACGATTTAATTTGCAATTCAGTATTTTTGACGAAGCGCGTTGTTTAGCGCTGGAAGAAAGCGAGGAAGGTGAAAATCCGTTTCATAGCGAACAACTGATCCTGTGCAGTCTGAATTTTCTACGCCAATACCCGAAACATTTTCAAACGGCGCTTCAAGGTAACTGGGATTTACTGGTAGTCGACGAAGCGCATCATTTACATTGGTCGCAGCAAGTCGTCAGTCCGGGATACGCCATGATCGAACAATTGGCAACCTGCACCAAGGGTGTGCTGCTATTGACCGCTACTCCGGAGCAACTGGGCAAAGCCAGCCACTACGCCCGCTTGCGCCTGCTCGATCCGCATCGCTTCAACAGTTTTTCCGCGTTTATCGCCGAAGAACAATCGTATGAGCCGATCGCTAAAGCTGTCGAAGCATTGCTCGAAGGGCAAGCTTTGAATGCAGAAATTCGCCAACTGATCGCCGGCACGCTCAATGCCGCACAAGCGCAAGTACTGCTGGCGTGCCTGCAAGATCCTGCCGCAGATCAATCTCAGATCCTGAAAACCAGAAACAAGCTGGCGGAATTATTGCTGGACCGGCATGGTACCGGCCGCATCTTGTTTCGCAATACGCGCGCGGCGATCAAGGGATTTCCTGAACGCAAGCTAGTAGCTGTTCCTTTGGCGTTACCTGTCGAGTATCAGCAATGCTTGATAACTTTTGAAACGACAGCTCTGTCACAACCAAGATTGTTATTGTGTCCTGAACTGCTCTATCAGGCCAGAGCTGAGCCGGAACAACCGTATTGGACCGAGATCGATCCGCGTATCAGCTGGTTGAGCACGACGCTCAGGCAGTTAAAACCGGAGAAAGTGCTGGTTATTGCAGCCAATACGCAAACCACGCGCGATATCGCGCAGGCACTCAAGATGCAAACGGGGCAGCATATTCCGGTATTTCACGAAAGCATGAGTTTGATTGAACGTGACCGCGCTGCCGCTTTTTTTGCAGATAAAGAAACTGGAAGCCAAATATTGATCTGCTCGGAAATCGGCAGCGAAGGCCGCAATTTCCAGTTTTCCCATCAGCTGGTGCTATTCGATTTGCCGCTCAATCCCGATCTGCTGGAACAGCGCATCGGCCGGTTGGATCGCATCGGCCAGACGGAAACCATTCAAATCCATGTGCCCTATCTGGAAAACAGCGCGCTGGCAGTGATGTTCCATTGGTATCACGAGGGGTTGAATGCATTTGAGAAAACCTGCCCGGCCGGTCAAACGGTGTTTGTCAAAGTCGAAGAACAGCTCATCGCTGCGCTGCATCAACGTCAAACCCAGGACAAAGCACTGGCCGGATTGGTCGGTGTCACGCAATCGGCGCATCAAGAACTGAACGAAGCGCTCGATCGTGGGCGTGACAAGTTATTGGAATACAACTCGTTCCGGCCCGGCGTGGCGGAGCAGCTCATGCAAGACGCGCGTGCGCAAGATAATGATCCCGCGCTGCCGCAATACATGGAAACGGTGTTCGATTGCTGCGGCGTGCATATCGAAGAGCATCGCGCCGGCAGCTATCTGACCGAGCCGAGCGAGCACATGAGCATGCCGTTTCCCGGCTTGCAGGACGAAGGCTCGGTCATTACCTACATGCGCGACGTGGCGCTGGCCAATGAGGATATGCACTTCCTGACATGGGAACATCCGATGGTTACGCATGCCATTGAGCGCATCCTGAGTAACGAAAGCGGTAATGCTGTGGTCGTGGCGCTGAAACACCAACAGGTGCAGCCGGGCACTTTGCTGCTGGAAACCCTGTTCGTGCTCGAAGCCAGTGGGCAAAACGTGCAACAAAGCAACCGCTACCTGCCATCCACCGTGATTCGCATTGTGCTCGACGAACAAGGCAGCGGCGACTATCCGTATCTCGATCACGATGCGATCAATCAGCATTTGCAGCCGGTCGCAACCGGTATTGCCAAACAAGTGATGCAACTGAAAGAAGACGCGATCCGTGAATTACTGCGCGTGAGCGAGCAGCACGCCAGCGCGCAAGCCCCGCAACTCGTCGCCGCCGCCGAAGCGCGCATCCGGCAAACTTTCACCCCGGAAATCGAACGCCTCAAGGCGTTGCAACAAGTCAATCCGAACGTGCGCGATGAAGAAATTCAGTTCTTCGAACAGCAATTACAACAATTAACCAGCGCGCTGAAATCCAGCAACCTGCGGCTCGACGCGGTGCGGGTAATTGTGGCGACGTGAAGCAATCCGGTAGCTCGGAAATAACGAAAAAAGTAGTGAGAGGGTATGATGCATGACAGAGCTTGTTCCTCTCTTTGAAATCAGGAGGCCGCATGAACAAAGAAATCATCATGAAGCGAGTGCAAAACCGCTTACCTGATCTGCTGGCGCTGTATGCTTTTGGCAGCCGCATCCAGGGCCATGCCAGTGCTGAAAGCGATCTGGATCTGGCGATATTGGTGCCTGGTTATGCCGATCCACTGCTGATGTTCGATCTGACGGGAGAATTAGCCGATGACGCGGGCTGTGCGGTGGATTTACTCGATCTGCGGGCGGCATCGACGGTCATGCAATACCAAATTATCACCACGGGCGAGCGCTGGTGGCAAAAAGATGGTCAGGCGGCACTTTATGAAGTGGCCATTCTGAGCGAAAAGACCGCGCTGGATGAGGCCCGCAATGCACTGATCGATGATATTCAGCACCGGGGGAGCGTGTATGGCCGATGATGTTTTGCTCAACAAGGCCGCCACCATTGAGCGATGTGTGCAGCGTGCACGTGAGGAATATGCGGCTGATCCCGCCACATTTGCCGGGAATCCCACGAGGCAGGATGCTGCTATTCTGAACATTCAACGCGCCTGCGAAGCGGCACTGGATATGGGGCAGCACTTGATCCGGCGTGAACGGCTGGGTATTCCGCAAAGTGCGCGCGATGTATTTACGCTGCTAGCGCAGGCAGGCTGGATCGATGCGGTCTTGGCGGACAAACTGAAGCGTATGGTGGGATTTCGCAACATTGCGGTGCATGACTATCAGGCGCTGCAATTATCGATTACTGTAGCGGTGATAGAAAAACATCTGGACGAATTCCTGCAATATAGCAAAGCGGTGCTACTCAAGGATGCGACGCACTCCCAGCGGCAAGAATGAGATGAAATTTGGTAATTTTGCTTCGGCTCAATTCAGCATGACTTTGTTGCTTTCAATTTAGCCCTCCTGCTTCCGCAAGTATTCTCGTAGTCTCGTGTAACGAGAGTCTTGTGCAAGCCATGGCGCAGCATGCACGATCTCGTCCAAACATTGCCTCAATTCCTGTGGTACCCACCACTGCTGGTCAGCAATCACTGCATTCAGCAGCAGTAATGCCTCGGCAGGGAACCGTCTGCACAAACCCGATTCGTGCAGCAGATGTACGACGTAGTGCGGGTGTTCAATGGGTTGCAACCAGTCCTGCACCGCAGCCAAGGCCGCCGAGAATTCGCCTCGGGCGGCAATCACCAGACGAGTCAAAGATTCGGCGATGCGCGGGGTAGCCAAATCGCGGGACTTTGGCCAGATCTGTTGCCAGAACGGCTGAGCACGGTTTTTCCAGTAGTCCTCGCGCTGATCGGCAGCACCTTCAAGTGCTTGGGATAGCGCCTGCGCGGATTCCTCCAACCCTTCTTGTGGAAGCGCGCCAATTGCAGATCGGAATTCCTCTACGGTGTATCCCTCGGTCGGGCCCAATGCCGTGTAGGTGAGGAAGGTCGCGAATTGCTGGCGGTGCTCGCCAAGATCGGCATAGCGGTTTGCACTGTCCAGAAACTGTGACTTGAAGGCTGCCAGCAATGGCTGGTACAAGCGCGGCGACCAGAGGAAGCCTTCCCACGTGGCCTTGGCTTCAACGGGATTGCTCCAGCCGAACAACGGTAGCAGGTACTGTTCGGTCCAAGGGCGATCCACACGGAAAAATGCGATCAGCCGCGAACCCATCAGCACCCGACCGTGGCGGAATCGATCTACCCGCACGTCGCACAGTGTGGTGAAGATGGGCTTCAATTCAGCAGGAAGCAAATCGTTGTCGTTCGGGTTCTGCTTGAACCACAGGTTGATCAGTGCCTGCGTGGCGTGCCCGATGGGATGGTTGATCGCCGAGCCGACAGGGTCATAGGTCTCGATACCGTTTCGAATAATGCGAGAACCTGAGCCTGCTTCTAGCGGCAAGGCCAGAACACGGCGGCACAGGTTCAGCAGGATGTCTTCATGGCGGCTGATAGCCTTGGAGGCTGCCTCCATCCACCAAGTCACGGCGTGATCAATTTCCAGCAGCACAGCATCAGGCATAGTCTGCACCAGCGGTGCAGCATACCGCCAGGAGCGCAAAACCATTCCTGGTTCGGCCCAAGCCTGCAGAGCTTCGCGCCATCGACCAGTGGGCCACACATCATCTTGTGCGAGATCACCTAGCGCGAACAAACTGTGAAAGAAGCGCGTGCGGCAAACCTCACGCCACGTATCTTCGTAGAAATGCCGCCGCTCTGGCGTAGGCTTGGTGAGCCATTGCCGCAGCTCCTTTCGCTTGCGGGGAGCAATGTCGACATCCCGGCTGTCCTCGTAATCCGGATCGCCCGTGCCACTCATCCAGCGCCAGAACTCGTCACGCTCGTTGGTTGCCAACTGCCATTGCGGGTAGGCAGTGGATATTTCCGCCAAGCGTGCCGCCGCAGACGCACCCAAAACGAGGCCCGATGTGTTGAGCTTGGCCAGATGCAGCCAGACGGAACGGGCCACCAAGTCTTGCCAACGTTCTGCCTCCAAGTCGTCACGGTACATCTCGCGCGGAGGTCCCGCCAGTATGGCTGCTTCCAGACGGTCCTGTGCAGCCCCTGCCAAATGTCGACCCTGTAGAACAAACAGCCTGAATACCTCCCGCCCAGTATCTGTGGACCACAGCCACCACGCGCCTTCCTCCAGCAACCAATCCACCCACTGCTCGGGCTGGATGCAATCGTCGTGGCTTGCGGCAAACAGGGCCAGACGTTTGAAGGTGGGGTATGGCAACTCAAACCAAGTCTGGGCGATGCGCGTGGCACGCGCGCTGTCGTTGGCGCAAACCGCCAGCCATGCATCGCGCAGCAATTCGATCAGACTCACCCAGTCGCGAAAACCCCGGTTCTGCCAGTGCGGCGTGATGGAGGGCAGATCCCAATGCGAGCGGTCGCTACGGTCGTCGGCCTCGCCCAACTCACGCAATAGGTCCAGTGCATCGCGCAATAGCTGCTGGAAATCTTCCAGCAGGTGCGGCAAAGCAGATTTCCATGGCTCGTCGGCAAGGTCGCGCAGGGTTGAAAGCACGTGATCGGCGGCCAGCGCGAGTTCCCAGTCCACCAATTGCTTGATTCGTGGGGGCTCGTCTGTGCTGCTCGAATCGTTGTCACCCCAGCGAAACGGCTTCTTCAACACAACCTTGGGGGCAAGCAACTCCCGCAATTCCAGACGCAATGTGGCGGTCAGTCCTTCACGCTTGAGACGTCCTTTCCAGCGATACAAATCAGGGTCGTGCCACGGTGATTTCACCCGGCTACTGAGCAGAAGACGCCACAAGGTGCGCATCAGTGGGCCAGGAATAGCCTTGGGTGCATGCAAGCGGATTTCATCGAGCACGGAGGTTTTCCCATCGCGCTCCAGTGAAGCAAATTGATCCAGTTCGTGCTCGATCAGCCACGGCCAACGGTCGTGCAACTGCCCGCCACGCTCTGCAATCCAAATGATCAGCCTGGGATCATCCAGATAACGAACCAACCAGCGAGCCAGATGAAACATCACGTCATCCCACTGGCTACCACTGACGCCTCCAGAAGCCAATAGCATCGGCGGAGCGCGGTCATAGGGCGCAGGCCGCCGAATAAGGCTAAATCGAAGTTTGGTGTCGACTTCTACGTGAAGAGGCACATGGAAGCGCGGCAGATCGCTGTACTGAAAGCGTTCGTCCGAAAAAGCTTCCAGCAGCCAGTCCAGCGGCGGGGCGGGATTGAGGTCCGCAAAGCGTTTTGCCGGCAAACCTGATTTATCTGACACGGCCCACAGCATTCGGCCAACAAAATCGTCCTGCCGCGTGCTGTCCTGCGGACGGGCCAGAGCATGTTTGACGACGATGGCTTCTTTGCCCTGCACGCCGTCGCGATAAGTATCTGCCCAAGCGTGCAGAGTCTCGTGCAGCGCTGAATGGTCGTAGGTGCCAGCCGGTACGGTGTAGAGGATGGGTGTGACGCCCTTGGCCTCCCACTCGATGGTTTTCCGGTGTTCCTGTCCCGGTTCACAATCACCCAATGCCCAAGCCTGTGGCGTGATCTCGCCCAGCATCCGGTCGGCTGCCAGCGCATCCATCATGTAGCGCAGTACCGTCGTTGATGCTGTAGCCCACGAAGCAGACCACGTAGTTGCGGAACAACTCGCTCACGAAGCGAGCCGCCCAGCGCTCGGTAAGGTAGGCCAAGCCAAAGTCGCCACTGGTTACCACCAGCCGGTTCAGGGCGGTATCGTCCGACTTTTCAGGTAGCAGGCCATGCAGGTAGACCAGCCCGTCCCAGCGGCTGTTCTTGGGGATGGGCAGCATCGGGGCGGCGTAGGCTTGGAAGGCTTGGCCCGTGCGTTTGGCTGCCACATGAAAGATGCGGTCGAAGTTAGTGGTGACCAACCGCAGCGCGCCCTCTCGGCTACGAGTCAGACGCAACAGCGCCGCCTGCGTATCGGTGGCGCCCTTGCGGTGGAGCTTCGGCTTCAGGGCCAGGGCCAGTGCGCGACGAACGGCCAGACGCTGGCCCGGCAGGCGTCGCTCCAGCAAGTCGAGTGTGGCGTCGAACTGCCCACGGTCAAAGGCCTCGCACTCGATGTCGGTGAGTGCCGTGCCGTTCAGCCGGTAGATCTGCTCCACTAACCCCTTGAAGCCAGGCAGGCCGGCGGGATAGGAGATGCCAGCGCCGCAAAAAAACACCACGCGACCCTCCTCGTGCGCCTGCAGGAGTGCATCAGGAATATCGGGGCCGTGTGTGATGAACTGCACTCAATGTTCTCCAGAAAGTAATCGCACTAGCGTAACCTTTAGCATTGCGGCGTTGGTTTCGCGGATGGTGGTGTACTTGAAATTGAAGACAGTGACTTCGATCTGCAGGTGGTGAAATGTATGTTGATTGCCCAAGGCAACCAATAGTACTTTGATGATCATCTGTTTTTCCAGCTCCAGTAAAAGGTAAGCTTTGGCTCGAACCTTCTCTTCCAGATCACTGAGCCGAATCCGCTTATTCTGGATCTTGTCCATAATGTTTTTTTGGCCAGCATTGAAGGCAATTAAATCTTTGGCGATACCTTGTTCGCTAAGCTAGTTCGTGGTTGCATAAGTTTCATAATCAGTAGACGGCGATTGTATTGCCATCCCGTGTTAATAGTTGCATTAGCTTAGGGTTTATAAAAAGCTTTTCGCGCCCGATGGTTCTTTCCTCAAGCACACCGATGTCTACCAGTTGTTTGAGATAGCGCGAAGCGGCTTGACGTCCAGCAATGTTTTTTTCAACTAAGTTCTGAATGCGGCAGTATGGCAGATCGAAGATCAGATCGACTAGCTCGCGGCTGTAGATTTTCGGTGCTTTCTGCTTCACATAATCAATTGTGAACTCTGAGAGAGCACGGATTGCGGCAATCTTGGCGGTGGTCCAGCGTGCCGTGTCCTCAATGCCTTGTAGTAAAAAGACAATCCACGATTCCCAAACTTGGTTACGCGTGATATCGAGCAGCAGGCGGTAATACTCGGTTTTGTTCTTGATGATGTAGCGGCTAAGGTAAAGAATCGGCAGTGTCAATAAATCTTCCTGGATCAGAAACAGGCTATTCAGCACGCGCCCAGTGCGGCCATTGCCATCGGTAAACGGGTGGATTGCTTCGAATTGGTAATGCCCGGCCGCCATGCGGATTAGCGGGTCGATCTCGCGTGCTTCGTGCAGATAGCGTTCCCAGTTGGCCAATTTGGTACGCAGCAGGTTTTCTCCGACGGGAGGTGTATAAATCACTTCACCCGTGGCTTGATTGGCCAGCGCTGTTCCCGATACACGCCGCACTTGCATGTCCATGCCCTTGATACGGGTACATACTTGTTCTGCGGTGCGGGTGTTCAACGGGTGTTGCTTTAATGCTTGAAATCCTTCCAGCAGTGCACTGCTATAGCGCAGGGCTTCGCGTGTCGCTGGGTCGGCATACTCGTTTGCGCTTTGAAACTGAAACAGCCGGTCTGTTGTGGTGACGATGTTCTCGATTTCCGAGCTGGCTTGCGCTTCAAGTAGCGGCAGGGCGTTGATCAAAACGCCCTGATTAGGAATGAGTTCAGCAGCTTGTTTGAGTTCTGCCAGTGCCGCCCGGGCAGCGATACACTGCTTCAGCACCGCGCGTGTTTCCAGCTCGGTTGCGGGAGGCAACAGCGGTAGGTCGTTGTAAGGTTGATCTGGACGCCAGGCAGTCATGGTTTAATTTTTGCATTTTTGCGACACGTCCTCAGTTTATGTCGTTCACAGCGACAGGTCAACTCAATATGTCGCAAATTTCATGTTTTTGCGACATATCAATTAAACATTGAAACGGAAATGCATCACATCGCCATCCTTGACGACATATTCCTTGCCTTCGAGGCGCATTTTTCCGGCTTCCTTGGCGCCTTGTTCGCCGTTGTAGGCAATGAAATCCTCATAACTGGTTACTTCGGCGCGGATGAAGCCTTTTTCAAAGTCAGTATGGATGACTCCGGCTGCTTGCGGGGCGGTGTCGCCTTTGTGGATGGTCCAGGCGCGGACTTCTTTGACGCCGGCGGTAAAATACGTTTGCAATCCGAGCAGTTCATAACCCGCGCGCACCAGCCGATTGAGACCGGGTTCTTCGAGGTTCAGGTCGGCTAAGAAGATTTGCTTGTCTTCATCGGACAGTTCCGCGATTTCCGCTTCGAGCGCGGCGCAGATGGCAACGACCGGCGCGCCTTCCTGGGCGGCATATTCTTGCACGCGGGTGAGCAACGGATTGTTTTCAAAGCCGTGATCGTCGACATTGGCGACGTAAATCGCCGGTTTGGCGGTCAATAAACACAGCGGTTGCACTAAGAGTTTTTGCTCTTTATCCAGATCCAGCGTTCTGGCGGGTTTGCCCTGGTTCAGATGCGCTTGCATCGTTTCGAGTAAAGCGCACAGTTTGATGGCGTCTTTATTGCCGGATTTTGCGACCTTGGATTCGCGCTGAATAGCTTTTTCCACAGTGGCGAGATCAGCCAGAGACAGTTCGGTTTGAATCACCTCGATATCGGAGATCGGATCGACCTTGCCGGCGACGTGCACGACATTGTCATCGCTGAAGCAGCGCACCATGTTGACGATGCCGTCGGTCTCACGGATGTTGGCGAGGAATTTGTTGCCCAGTCCTTCACCTTTGGACGCGCCCGCGACCAATCCGGCGATATCAACAAATTCGACGATGGCCGGTTGCACTTTTTGCGGCTTGACGATGTCGCTGAGTTTTTGCAGGCGCGGGTCGGGCACTTCGACGATGCCGACATTCGGATCGATGGTGCAAAAAGGATAATTTTCCGCGGCGATGCCCGCTTTGGTCAACGCATTGAACAAGGTGGATTTGCCGACATTGGGTAGGCCTACGATTCCGCATTTCAGACTCATGACCGGTTTCTCATTAAAAAGAGTTAAATAACAATGTTATGAATTATTGCTGGAAATTATGCTTTAGTGTGCAGTCTCAGCATTGCCGCTTCGCACGCGCCTTGCGCGATAAGCGGCCAGACTTCCAGGCTTTTTTGAATAGCTTCATCAATCAACGGCGCTTCTTCTTTTCTCGGCGGGTGTAACACGTAACCGACCACCGCGTTGCGATCGCCCGGATGACCGATACCGATGCGCAGCCGCCAGAAATCCTGCGTGCCCAGTCTTGCCGCGATATCCTTGAGGCCGTTGTGTCCGCCTAAACCGCCGCCTTTTTTTAGCTTGGCAATACCGGGCGGTAAATCCAGTTCATCATGCACCACGATGATTTCATCCGGCAGGATTTTATAAAACTGGCACAGTGCGACAACTGCTTGACCGCTTCGATTCATAAAGGTTTGTGGCTCCAATAGCCACAAATCGATGTCATTCTGGCGTATCTGCGTACACAAACCATGAAACCGCACTTCCGCTTTCAGCGGAGCATGCAGCATTTGTGATAATCGATCCACCCACTCAAAACCGGCATTATGGCGTGTCCCCGCATATTCCCTGCCGGGGTTACCCAATCCAACGATAAGTTTCATGAAATGATGTCAAGCTGCAGTGTGTGTTAATCCGATTGCTGAAAGTGGATTCAAAAATAAGAATCTGCCGGTATGTCGCTTAATTCCGGCAGATGAGTCACGTTCCCAGCAGATCAGCCTGGGGCTTGTCTTTGCTGGAGACTATGATTTCTCGGCGCTTGCTGTCTCACCGGCAGCTTCTTCAGACAGTACCGATCTTGGGATCACGATCGTTGCTACAGGTAAATCGTCACCTTTGGCCAATGCAACAGTCTCCACGTCTTTAGGCAAAACCAGATCGCTCAAGTGAAGGGTATGTCCAGCGGTAAGTTCTGCCAAATCGACAGAAATAAATTCAGGTAAATTACCAGGAAGACAGGTGATATCCACTTCGGTCAGGATATGCGTAACAATTCCGCCGGAGGTTTTTACGCCCGGTGAAATTTCTGCATTGATAAAGTGCAGTGGAACCTTCATGTGTATTTTCTTGTTCTTGTCGACTCTCTGAAAATCCACATGCAGTACCTGTTTTTTGAAAGGATGCATTTGCACATCACGCAATAATACGGGTTCTTTTTTCCCCGCAACGCTTAACGTAAGAATGGATGCATGAAATGCTTCCAGCTTGAGCTTATGAAACAGATCATTATGATCCATCTCGATGGATTGCGCTGCCTGATCGCCACCATAAATGACTGCTGGCACCTTGCCAGAACCACGCAGGCGGCGGCTCGCACCCTTTCCCTGCAATGTGCGTTTGTCGGCACTGATTTCTATTTTCATCTTTACTGCTCCATGTTGATGGCTTGTTCGCGACCAAACAAGCCGGTTAAAAAATCGGTTTATTCCATAAATAACGAGCTCAACGAGCTTTCATTGCTGATGCGCAGCATAGTTTCCGCCAGCAGATTGGCAATGCTTAACTGACAAATGCGATCACAGGCCATTGCATCGTTGCGCAGCGGTATCGTATCCGTGACCACCAATTTATCCAAGGCCGAGTTTTGAATGCGCTCCACCGCACTACCTGACAGAACGGCATGGGTCGAATAGGCCAGCACTGTTCGCGCACCGTGTTCTTTTAATGCTTTCGCCGCTTCGCACAACGTATTTGCAGTATCTACCAGATCATCGATGATGACACAGGTGCGATCCTTGACTTCTCCAATGATATTCATTACTTTCGCTTCGTTGGGTTTAGGGCGCCGTTTATCGATAATGGCCAAATCACATTCCAAACGTTTGGCCAAGTGCCTGGCGCGCACTACTCCACCCACATCCGGTGAGACCACGATCAGATTCTGATAATTGTGTTTCCAAATGTCTCCCAGCAAAATGGGCATGCCATATATATTGTCAACAGGGATGTCAAAAAAACCCTGGATTTGATCCGAGTGCAGATCCATAGTCAATAACCGGTCAACGCCAACAGTAGTCAGCATATTGGCTACCACTTTGGCAGTGATCGCCACGCGTACCGAGCGGGGTCTTCTATCTTGCCGTGCGTAACCAAAATACGGGATTGCAGCAGTAATACGACTTGCAGACGCACGTTTTAAGGCATCGACCATCACCAATATTTCCATCAAACTGTCATTGGTTGGTGCGCAGGTCGATTGCAGCACAAAAACATCCTTTCCACGCACATTCTCGAGGATTTCCACCATGATTTCACCATCACTGAAACGCCCCACATTTGCTCGTCCCAGGTGAATGTTAAGATGCTTCACAACATCCTGGGCCAATTTAGGGTGCGCGGTGCCGGTAAAAACCATCAAACTGTCATAAGACATGTTTTTTCTTCGTTCTTTGAGCTAATTAGCTGGAAAAGGGAACACTGATTTATTTTGTCAAACGAGCTACTTTCAACGATCCATTGTCAGATTTGACTATTGTTGTTATATGTTAAAAATCACTGAAATTTATACAAACTGGCAGGGGAGGTAGGGATCGAACCTACGAATGCCGGAATCAAAATCCGGTGCCTTACCACTTGGCGACTCCCCTATATCTTTATTTTATTGTCTGTTGCAACGGATGGTAGTCCAGTCCTCTTGCCATAAAGCCTGTCATACTATCAGGAATGCATTCGAAAACCGCCTGTGCTTCCATTTCAGATGCAAACTCAGCAAAAACGCAAGCACCTGATCCACTCATCGCCGTTATTGTAGTATTTTCTTGCTGCTTTAGCCACCCCAAACAACGCGCAACTTCCGGGTATAGCCGACAAACCACTTGCTCCAGGTCATTATGGCCTTGCCAGACAGAAAAGGGCGGTATTTTGATAGGAATTGTGTTGCGTGTCAATTCCTTACTCGTGAAAATTTCGGCGGTTGATACGTGTACAGGCGGTATCAGAACGACATACCAAGCAGGCGGTAATTTAATCGCGGTCAATTTCTCACCGATTCCCTCGGCGAAAGCATTTTCCCCAAAAATAAATACCGGAACATCGGCACCTAGCTGCAGCCCTAATTCGAGCAATTGTTGTTTGCTTAAATTAATCTTCCACAAATGATTTAATGCTAGCAGTGTAGTGGCCGCATCCGAGCTCCCGCCACCCAGACCACCACCCATGGGGATTTGCTTTTGCAGAAAGATGTCAATGCCTTGCGTGGTTGCGGTTTTTTGTTGCAGCAGCCGGGCAGCGCGTACGCATAGATCTTTTTCTTCCGGTACGCCGGCAATCGGAGTATGGAGTTTGATGATGCCGTCCGAGCGTAATGCGAAACTGATCTGATCAGAAAAATCTATAAACCGGAAAACGGTTTGCAATAAATGATAGCCATCCTGTCTGCGGCCAACGACATGTAAAAAAAGATTCAGCTTGGCAGGGGCAGAAAACGTATGCATGAATAATGATAGGACAGTTATGTTTTAACGAGAAAATTACTCGATGTTCCAATTGTCTACTATCAACCGGATTCTCAGGTTGTCATAGAACAAATTGATTACGCGGGGGAGCATTGGGGAATTCGATCGAGCTGGAGTGAAGCTACTATAATGAATATGCCACCCATCTTGACGGATGGCGATAACTTGATCCGTTCTATCCAGATCTTTTTCGGCCGCAGTGAGTGGCGCATGCGTTCCCTGGATCCAGTACTGCAAACCGTCAAGTGGCATGCGCCAGCCCAAAATTTGCTCAGTCAGACTTTCCACATCGGTGGCATAAAACGCCTCAAGCTTTGAGGTAATTAAGCGTACACCTTCGCTGTCTTTCGTGATTTCCGCGACTGCCTGACCTAACGGTGTGAATAGTAAGATTTCATCGCTGGCAGTCATATGCTGCCAGCGAAAGTTACCCGAAAAGCTTTGGCTCTTGTCTTGAACGGATATTCTGCCCACGATATTGAAATCACTGGCGGAAATATTCGGAATATTGGCAGCAAGCGGCTCGGTGAAAATAGTTGTCGCAATTGCGTCCGATGGAGGTTGAGTCGGTAATGTTCTGCAGCCGGGAAGGAACAGAATGAAACAGCTTATCAAAAATCCCAGAATAACACTCAGTTGATGCGCTCTGATCCGGCTTGCGGGTAATTTAGAATTTCCAGAAATAATGCAAAAATTAATCAATTTCAATTCATTAATTACCAATACGCAAGAAATGCATAGGAGGTTTTAATTATTTATGGTTTTATTGGTTTGGTGATAATCGGGCAGAACAATATTCAGTTCCAGTGTTTCTTGATTCTCGTCTTGTTCGAAATTAACGGAGATTGCGTCCTGATCCACATTAACATATTTGCGGATAACGTCTAGAAGCTCTTTCTGCAATTGCGGTAAATAAGACGGTTGATTGCGATAAGTGCGTTCATGCGCGACAAGAATTTGTAATCTTTCTTTGGCAAGCGATGCGGTCTTGGGTTTGGATGATCTGAAATAGTCCAGTAAGCTCATTTTCTTCCTCCGAAAAGCCTCCTGAGAAACCCTTGCTTACCATCAATAAATCGATGTGGCAGTGTTTCTCCTAAATAACGTGCGACGACATCGGCATAAGCCTGACCTGCCTCGCTTTTTTCGTCCAGAATGACTGGTATGCCCGCATTGGATGCGGATAAGACAGATTTTGACTCAGGAATAATGCCTAACAACTCAAGAGACAAGATTTCCTGCACATCTTCCAGGCTCAGCATTTCACCCAATCTTACCCGGTCGGCATCATATCGGGTTAACAATAAATATTCCTTGATGGGTTCTTCATTTCTTTCAGCGCGGCGTGATTTGCTCGACAGAATACCCAACATGCGATCGGAATCCCGAACGGAAGAAATTTCCGGGTTAGTTACGACAAACGCGTCATCGGCAAAATAAAGCGCTAAATTGGCACCTTTTTCGATACCCGCGGGCGAATCACAAACAATATATTGGAAATCCTTGGATAATTCATCCAGTACTTTGCCCACGCCTTCATGGGTCAGTGCATCTTTATCCCGTGTTTGCGAAGCAGGCAGGATATAGAGAAGATTGCAATTTTTGTCACGGATAAGTGCTTGATTGAGACTGGCTTCTCCATTGATAACGTTAATAAAGTCATAAACAACCCGACGCTCGCAGCCGAGAATTAAATCCAGATTCCGCAAACCCACATCAAAATCAATTACCGCTGTTTTATGGCCTTTTTTCGCCAGTCCCATGGCAATTGCTGCGCTTGTTGTTGTTTTTCCAACGCCACCCTTGCCCGACGTCACGACTATAATTCTTGCCAATTGAGCCTCCTTTGCTATTTGGTTTTAAGCAATCTCTTTAATGATCAACGCATGATTCTGTAAATACACTTGTACCGGACTGTCGTATGTTTGCTTATTTAAATCTTCACTGGTTTTATAATCTCCCGCAATAGAGATAAGCTCTGCCTGCAAATCGAAGCAAAATATTCTAGCGGCTGTATTGCCGTGTACACCTGCCAGGGCGCGGCCTCGCAAGGTATTATAGACGTGTATGTTACCTTCGGCCATAATTTCAGCGCCTGCGCTGACTTGAGATAAGATGATTAAATCCCCGGACGAATAGACGCGCTGCCCGGAGCGGATCGGCTGGGTAACCAATACTGTGGCCGCAGGTACGGGTGGAGTTGCAGCGGGTTGCACGGATTCCTTGACGATAGCTACTTCCGGTTGTGCGGGGGGCTGCTGGATGCTTTCCTGTTTTTGTGCTTCACCGATGATGATCGGGTTACCCAGCTCGCGTACCGTATCGATTGGAAGTGATAGAGCACGTGCTTGCTTATTTTGTTGTTCATTACCGCCACGAATTCCGACAGGAAAAAAACCGATTCTTTTCAATAGCTGCGCGATCTGAGCAAAATCCAAATCCAGATTCAATTTATTTAGCTCACGTAAATCGATAATCAAAGGCGAATCTTTGAAAAAATCCGGTGCCAGATTGATTTTCTCGTGCAGCATGTGCTCTATCGCAACCAAGTCATTCGTATAAAGAATAAGAATGGGTGAGAAAAAAGTACTGCTTTTAAATTCAAGAATTGGAGAAGTATTTAACATTTTTCAGAATGCATTGTAGCAGTATGAGGCCCGCATCGGGATTCATTCATTATGTGATTAATGGCTTTTTTATCATGAGGTTGATTATAAGTCTTACGGATAAGGAAGATCAGTCGATGACTTTCTTTTTGGTAAGGCGTTGTAATGTCTCAAGTAAAACTTCATTGCCCGGTTCTTTTTCTAAAGCGGATCGCCAAATATTTAGGGCATCGTTCTTAGCGCCTTGCATCCACAGCACTTCACCCAAATGTGCTGCGATTTCGGCATCCGGGCGGACGGAAAATGCCAAGTTCAGGTAATTTAACCCTTCTGTCAGGTTGCCCATGCGGTAGTACACCCACCCCAAACTATCCATGATATAAGGATCCTCCGGGGCGAGCTCGACGGCTTTCCTTATCAGTTTAAGCGCTTCCGGTAGTTGAATGCCACGTTCAGCAAGGCTGTAACCTAAGGCATTGTAGGCATGAGCATTGTCAGGCTTGAGCTGTATCAGCTTGCGCAGATCCTGTTCGAGAATCTTAAATTTGCCGATTTTGTCTGCGGCCAGGGCACGATCATAGAGCAGTTCCGGATAATCAGGCAGTTTCTTCAATCCTTCATCAAGCAGATCAAATACTTCCTGGTATGCTTTTGATTTGCGCAGAATCTGCGCTTCCGCCAAAATTAAATGAGCAGCTTGCTGATCATTGGCGGCCGGAAGTTTTTGTAGATGTTCACGCGCTTCTTTCAGATATCCTTTTGTTGCCAATAAATCTGCATAACGTATCTGCGCGGGTAAATAACGCCCCCCGCTTTTGACCATCTGATACGCTTCCATCGCCATTTCAGGGCGATTCGTTTCCTCATAAATTTGGCCCAAATGAAAATGCACCGCATTGGTATCTTTGTATCCCAGACTAAGCGCTTTTTTAAAGCTCGTTTCGGTGACATCGAAATCACCCATTTCCGTCGCTAACAGCCCGGCAGCCAGCATGATTTCAGCATCATCCGAATTTTTGTCCATTAGCCATTGCAATTGTTCTCGCGCCAAATCAGCCTCGTTGCCACTTATTAATACCCGAGTATACGCGATCCGTACTTCATTGCTTTCCGGGTATTTTTTTAGATAGTCGTGATAAAATTCGCTGGCATCGTCAATTGAGATACGCTGCAATATTCGTCCATTATGGATCGCGGCGATTTCCCAATCCGGGCGCAGCGCCAGTGCGCGTTGCATTTCGTCGGATGCCAGTTGATGTTGATTGGCAAACCATGCTGCCTGAGAGATGGCGAAATGAACTTCCGGGAGTTCCTTATAAGGCTGGGATAATTGCTGTATCAACTGTAACGTTGCGGCCTTATCCGGATTCCGTGACAACAACTGATTAAGCTGCATAAATGCATTACCTAACCCTTCTTTTTCCGTGGCGAGCAATTTCTCAAGATGAGGCTGCGCTGCATCCAGCTTGCCAAGATTGACTAATAAGGCTGCGATGGTTTGACGGGCATCCACTGAATCCGGTTCAAGCTGAATCCACATCGTTGCCGCCTGTTCGGCGGCAAAAGTATTGCCCGCATGCAGGGAAATTTCTGTTGCACGCTTGGCAATCCGGGGGTCGCGCGTGGTTTTGGCCAGTTTGACATAGCGGTTTACCGCAACATCCAGGTTGCCACGCTGTAATGCGGTTTCGCCGATCAGGAAATCAAATAAAATCGGGGCGGTTAATTCTTGCTTGGGTAAATTAGCCTGACTGACGTCTTCCTGCTCGTTGGATTCCTCCGTATTTTCTATTTCCTTGTTTGCAGGTATCTGCGCACAGGCAGTCAGTCCGGAGAGCAATAACACACATAGAAGTTTAAATTTCATGAGAAATCCGATTGGTTTTCAAAAATAAGATAAATCTTACAGTCTGTTCATTTTCATGACCCATAATGAGACCCTAAAACCTTAGTCCATTATTATTCTTTTTCTGCAGCGCTTCGGATTCGTTGCGTGATCATTTTTAGCATAATGCGCATATTCTACTTTTATACTTGCAACAAAGTGAATAAATAATTATTTAGCATAAGTGGGATTGAATGTCATCATGAAAAATGAATTGGATTGCAAGAAGGGGAATCATTGATGGATTTATGATTGGGAAATGCTGAGAACAACATTAAATCATGAAAGTTCATAATTGTATCGGCTGCGCTAAAATTCAAGCATACTATCGCATCCGCATGAATTTTATCTATGGATACTTCCAATTTTGATTCTCTTGAATAATTCTTACGTTAAATTAATTATTGTTTATTTGTTGGGTGCGCTGACAGTTCTGGGTTTTGCGCCTTTTTATCTTTTTCCGGTTCCAGTGGTTACTCTCGCCGCGTTGCTGGGTTATTGCCATAATAGTTTATCCCCGATCAAAAGCGCGGCATTGGGATTTTGTTTTGGCATGGGATTGTTCAGTGCCGGCGTCACATGGATTTATGTCAGTTTGCACGATTTTGGTGCGATGCCGATGCCCATCGCGGTTGTCGCATTGATTATACTTTGTGCTTATCTGTCGCTTTTTCCCGCCTTGAGCCTGTGGTTATTGACTCAGCTTCGTCTGACTTCGCCCTTCCTCTGGGCCGCGCTGGCCGCTGCATTGTGGATAGTATTTGAGTGGTTGCGCGGAACCTTGTTTACCGGTTTTCCCTGGTTGCTGATGGGATACTCACAAGCGCCTTTCAGTCCCTTGGCTGGCTTTGCACCGATTGTCGGGGTATATGGTATTTCAATGATTGTGGTATTCAGCGCTGCCTTGCTCTTTTTCTGGGTTGATAAAGGGGTCAGGCAATGGCGGTTCGGGGTGCCCTTAATACTGATTTGGTTCGGCGGATATGGTTTACAGGCAATTCATTGGGTGCAGCCGCAAGGTGAGCCGGTAACGGTGAGCCTGCTGCAGGGCAATATCGCTCAGGACATGAAATGGCGCGAGGATCATCTGGAAAATACGATGCAGACCTATGCCCGGTTGATTCTGGAAAGTGATAGCCGCCTAATCGTAACACCGGAAATTTCCATCCCGCTGTTCAGCAATGTCGTGCCGAAATCCTATCTGTCGCATCTGGCCGAACACGCCAGAAGCAATAATGGCGATGTGTTGATCGGGCTGGCGGAGCGCGCTGCCCATGACGATAACGAATATTACAATACCATGTTCAGTTTTGGTTCGGCACCGGAACAAAGCTACCGCAAACATCACTTGGTACCCTTTGGTGAATTTATTCCGCTAAAACCCGTATTCGGTTGGGTTATCGATGTGTTGCAAATACCGTTATCGGATTTTTCGCGCGGCAGCCTGGATCAACAGCCGATGAATCTTGCGGGGCAGCGCGTTGCAATCAATATTTGCTATGAAGATGTATTCGGTGAAGAGATTATTAATCAATTGCCGCAAGCGACAATGTTGGTCAATGTGAGTAATGATGCCTGGTTCGGACGCTCGATCGGGCCGCAGCAGCATCTACAGATTTCGCAAATGCGCGCGCTGGAAACCGGGCGCTATATGCTGCGTGCTACCAATACAGGCGTAACCGCGATCATCGACGAGCGTGGCCAGGTATTGCAGACTATTGAGATTTTTACCACTGCGGCATTGCACGGGCTGGCGCAAGGTTTTACCGGAGCCACGCCTTATGTGCGGATGGGAAATTACCCGGTACTCGGGCTCGCCGGTCTGTTATTGTGTATCGGATTGTTATCCGCCTTTCACGCAACCAGGAAAAACCGGTAAAATCCGCATTACTTCATTTGAGAGCGGTTTAATCCAGATTCTTCATGTCAACACTTACTTTTCAGGAAATCATCCTGACCTTGCAGCGGTATTGGGATAAGCAAGGATGCGCGATTTTGCAGCCTTACGATATGGAAGTCGGCGCGGGAACCAGCCATACCGCCACCTTTCTGCGCGCGATCGGTCCTGAACCCTGGAAAGCCGCATACGTGCAACCCTCGCGCAGGCCTAAAGATGGACGCTATGGCGAAAACCCTAACCGCTTGCAGCATTATTATCAATTTCAGGTGGTGCTCAAACCTGCGCCGAAGAATATTCTGGATTTATATTTCGACTCATTGCATGAGCTGGGTTTTGATCTGACACAAAATGACGTGCGCCTGGTAGAAGATGATTGGGAGAATCCCACCCTGGGCGCCTGGGGGTTAGGCTGGGAGGTTTGGCTCAATGGCATGGAGGTGACGCAATTTACCTATTTTCAACAGGTTGGCGGGATTGACTGCAAACCCGCGACCGGTGAAATAACTTACGGGTTGGAGCGGCTTGCGATGTACTTGCAAGGCGTGGAAAGTGTGTTTGATCTGGTCTGGACCAAAGGATTGACTTATCACGATGTGTATCATCAAAACGAAGTGGAGCAGTCTACGTATAACTTTGAACAAAGTGATACGGAATTTCTGTTTCTGGCGTTTGGCAGGCACGAAGCGCAAGCGAACCATCTTATCGAAAAGCAGTTGGCGCTACCCGCTTACGAGCAAGTATTGAAAGCGGCGCATACGTTTAATCTGCTTGATGCGCGCGGCGCGATTTCGGTCACGGAGCGGGCTGCGTATATCGGGCGCATTCGCAATCTGTCGCGGCAAGTTGCCAGGGCGTATTACGATAGCCGCGCAAGCCTGAGTCCTCCTTTCCCGATGGCACCGCGTGAATGGGTCGCACAGATGCCGGATAGGGTGAAATCTGCATGATGACTCAGAACCTACTCGTTGAGCTATTGGTGGAAGAATTGCCGCCCAAATCGCTAAAGCAGCTGGGTGACAGTTTTGCACAATTGTTGACTGCCAGCCTCAAGGCGCAAGGATTGATGAGCCAAGAGGCGGCCGTCACTGCCTATGCAACACCGAGGCGATTGGGGGTGCATATCGGCAATGTCGCTGCGCAGGCCGCCGACAAAGCGGTCACGCAAAAATTGATGCCGGTCAAAGTCGGGCTGGACGCGCAGGGACAAGCCACACCGCCGTTATTGAAGAAACTGGCGAGCCTCGGCGCGGATGCTTCAGTAGTGCCGCAACTCCAGCGCGCGTTGGACGGTAAAACAGAAACGCTGTTCTGGGATAGCATTGCTACAGGCATTTCACTGACCGATGGCCTGCAAAAAGCGTTACAGGAAGCCATTACCCAATTACCGATTCCCAAAGTGATGACGTATCAGCTCGCGGATGGTTGGCAAAGCGTCAACTTTGTGCGCCCTGTGCATGCATTGGTTGCATTGCACGGCGCTGATATTGTTTCCGTCAATATTCTGGGGCTGCAAGCCGGGCGCGAAACACAGGGGCACCGTTTTGCAGCGAAAATCAGTCCCATCGTATTGCGCAATGCCGACAGCTACGCGCAGCAACTGGAAACCGAAGGGGCGGTGATTGCCGGTTTTGCCGAACGCTGCTTTGAAATTACGCGCCAGCTTACTTCAGCCGCCTCACAGGAGCAGCTTACCCTGATCGACGATGATACTTTGCTGGACGAAGTGACCGCACTGGTCGAGCATCCCAATGTGCTGGTTGGCACATTTGATGCGGAATTTCTGCAAGTGCCGCAGGAGTGCCTGATTCTGACCATGAAAGCAAATCAGAAATATTTCCCGTTGCTGGATGCGCAGGGAAAACTGGCCAATAAGTTCCTGCTTGTTTCTAATATCCGTCCTACCAATCCTACGCAAGTGATCACCGGCAACGAGCGTGTGGTGCGTTCACGTTTGGCCGACGCTCAATTTTTCTTTGATCAGGATCGCAAAAAAACGCTGGAATTCCGCGTGCCCGAACTGGATAAGGTGGTTTATCACAACAAACTGGGTACGCAGGGTTGGCGCATGCACTATGTTCGTATCATCGCAACCAAGATCGGCGAGCAATTAGGTGGGGATGCTTTGGGTGATCAGGCTTTTGAGGCTGCTACGTTAGCCAAGGTGGATCTACTGACCGATATGGTGAGTGAATTTCCGGAACTGCAAGGCATTATGGGGCGCTATTATGCGCAACATGAAGGGCTGAGCGACGATATCGCCTTTGCCATCGAAGACCATTACAAACCGCGCTTCGCCGGCGATGCATTGCCGCGCAATCCGGTTGGCGTTTGTGTTGCGCTGGCGGATAAACTGGAAACATTAGTGAATATGTTCGGAATTGGTGAAATTCCGACTGGTGATAAAGATCCGTTTGCATTGCGGCGCCATGCACTTGGTGTTATAAGAATTTTAATCGAGAAAAACTTATCGCTTCAGCTAAATGAACTGATCGATCTGGTAAAAAATGAAATTTATAACCCTCTGGAACTCGATGTAAGTACACCGGATTTACGTGATTTACAAGTATTCATTTACGATCGCCTCGCTGGTAATTTACGCGAACAAGGCTACACCGCCCAGGAAGTCGACGCTGTGCTCAGTTTAAATCCGCAGAAGCTAAGCGATATTCCCAAACGTCTCGCTGCCGTGCGTACTTTTACAGCGTTGCCCGAAGCCACCAGTCTGGCGGCTGCCAACAAGCGGGTGAGCAATATCCTTAAAAAATCGGAAGGCCACATTCACGACGCAATTCATACCAAATTATTACAGGAAGAGGCTGAGCAGGTACTTCATCAAACATTGACAACGCTGTTGCCGGAAACAGAAAAAGCTTTTGCAGCAGGTGATTATACCGCTTCGCTGCAAATTCTCGCCAAGCTCAAGTTGCCGATCGATATCTTTTTTGATCATGTGATGGTGAATGTAGAAGATGAGCTGTTGCGTAATAATCGACTGGCCTTATTGAGACAACTTCAGCAAACGATGAATCGTGTAGCTGATCTTTCAAAATTGGCTGTAAATTAACATGAAACTGATCATCCTCGACCAAACCGGCGTGATTAATCAATGCAGCGATACCTTTATCAGAACGCCGGAGGAATGGATTCCCATTCCAGGCAGCCTGGAAGCGATTGCCCGGTTGACGCATTCCGGCTATCGCGTGGTCCTTGCTACGAATCAATCGAGCATTGGCCGTGGCTTGATCGATATGGCGACTTACAATGCCATTAATGACAAGATGTATAAAGCTATTCATCATGTTGGTGGCCGCATCGATGCGATATTTTTTTGTCCGCATACCTATGCGGATAAGTGCGCTTGCCGCAAACCGGCCACGGGTTTATTCGATGAGATCATGCAGCGTTACGGTGTTAATTTAACGAATGTTGCGGTTGTCGGTGATTCATTAAAAGATCTGCAAGCTGCGGCAGCAGTGGGTGCAATACCTGTTTTGGTGCTGACCGGCCACGGGCAGATAACGCAAACTTGCCAGGAAATTCCATTCAATACGCAGATTTTTGCGGATTTGTCGGTTGTCGCTGATACTTTGATCGGGGAGGAATGATATTGGCAGTTTTACGGTCAACCCTGTATATGTTGTTGCAGATCATCATCACGCCCCCGTACGCATTACTGACACTCGCGTGTTTTCCATTATCGCCGCATAACCGTTACCGCGTGACTTCCAGCTGGACGTTCATCATGCTGTTTTTGTTGCGTAATGTGTGCGGCATCCGCTATCAAATCATCGGCGCGGAAAATATTCCGAAAATCCCGAGCATTGTGCTGTCCAAACATCAGTCGGCATGGGAAACGCTGGCGTTCCAGAAAATTTTTCCGCCTCAGGTGTGGGTGCTGAAAAAGGAATTATTACGCATCCCGTTTTTTGGCTGGGGGTTGGCGATGACCAGCCCGATCGCGATCGACCGGAGCGCCAAGAAAAAAGCCCTGGAGCAAATCGTCGAACAAGGCAAAGACCGGCTAAAACAAGGGTTCTGGATCGTAATATTTCCGGAAGGCACGCGCATCCCGCCGGGGCAACGCGGCAAATACCGTATCGGCGGTGCATGGCTGGCAACGCATACAAACACACTGGTAGTGCCGGTCGCGCACAATGCCGGCGAATTATGGGGGAGAAATTCTTTCATCAAATACCCTGGCACCATTACGGTCAGTATTGGCGAACCCATCGATCCGACCGGCATGGAACCGGGCGAATTAAACGCGCAAGTGGAAGCCTGGATTGAGTTTGAAATGCTACGTATCAGCCAGAAAAATCAACAAAAAGCATAAGCGTGCTCGTTCACACTGTTCTGAATGATAGGAAAATCAGCTACACACTGAGATGGTGCAAACGCAAGTCGGTGGGTTTGACCATTAATCACGAGGGCTTGAAAATCAGCGTGCCGCTGCAGGCCACTGTGTCGCATATCGAAAGCATTTTGCAACAAAAAGCCGGTTGGATCACCAAGAAACTGGAGCAATGGCAAAGTAAAAAAAGTTTGGCGATATCATGGACACATGACGCCATCTATCCGTTACTGGGCGAACCGTGGCATATTGCATTAAAACCATCGGGTGAAATTGAAATGGTACGGTATTCCTTCAATGAAACCACGCATGCGGAAATTGCAGAGCCATCCTTGGTGCAACTCAACCCCCGTCAAATTGAGAAATTCGTCATGGCCTGGTACGGTCAGCAAGCGATCACCTGCTTCAAACAGCGCATCGCAATCTACGCTTCGGCACTCAATCTACCGGTACCACCATTCCGCTTATCAAATGCCAAAACCCGCTGGGGCAGCTGCAACAGCCGTGGCATTATCCGCCTCAACTTGCGCCTGATCCAACTGCCGTTGCATTTAATTGACTACGTCGTCGCGCATGAATTAGTGCATTTGGTTGAGATGAATCACTCGAAGGCGTTTTGGGAGGTGGTGGGGAGTGTTTATCCTGAATACCGGACTGCGCGTAGGATGCTTAGAGGGTATATTTAATCTGTTTTTTAGCATTGTTTACATAAACATGGCTTTTATTTGAATGGAGAATATGGAATGAAAAATTTCTTTGAAGCTAATCCTGGATTAACTGATAATTTTAGACGAGTAGCCCAAAAATCTTTAACAAATTTAGCCGAAAAACTTTCTAAACCTAACATCAATTTTTCTCCTTCCAAAAATTCTGAACAAAACCTTTTAGCACTAAAAGAAATAATTAAAAGTAATGGTCTTGAGATTGAACCTTCAGAATTGAATCAATGGTTACATGGTAATGAGCAATTTCTAAAGAATGAAGAAATGATGCGTATTGATGAACAGTTACTGCCTAAATTATATAAAAATTCAGCGCTTGTGCATAAAACGCTCTATGCTAATGCACTTGATCCAGTGGATTCAAGCAGGAGGAGCGGGCAAATTTGCAAACTTACTGTTGCCAATAAAAAGGGGCGAGTATTGTCGAATGGAACAGGCTATTTTCTCTCTGACGATTTATTACTAACGTGTAGACATGTTTTGTCTGATCAGCCTCTAAATGACTTGAACATTTCAGTGCATCTTCCTCATTTCCATGGACCGAGCCCCTATTTTCCCGGAGTTATAGCTCGATCTGAAATTCGTTTTCCTATACTCGAAACCCAAAATAAACCTACAATACACATTGAAAGTCCCAAATTACCGGATAATCAGGAAACAGGCACTTGGGATGGTGTTGTTGCTCCTCAAAATAGGCATCTTGATTACTGCATACTCGAAATTGATAAGAATGCCGAAATGTGGTCAATTGGTATTATTGGACCAAGATCTGAGTTGCCGCATGTCAACGCAAATTTTGTGCTAAGCCATTTACCCAATCAATTGCCCGCCATAAAAAAGCCTGCAACTCTATACCAAGCCGGTGAGCTTGAGGGAGAAACAATTCATGTGCATACTTTAACGGATGAACTTAAGATTGATACTATATCCGGCGGTAGCGTGTTGAAATCCAGTAATGAATTTCGCCGTATTCGTTACGGTGACGGCAAGAACATTGAGCACGGGGATTCTGGTAGCCCTATTACGAACTCTGAGGGTGAGTTAATAGGCATTCATAATGCCTATAGTCAAGATCAGCATGGTCAAGCAATTCCAATTGGAGAAATTTACAAAGACATTCAGGAGCGTTGCGTGGAAATTTATAACATAATCTTCGCAAACTAGCCTAATTAATGAGGTTTAGGATGACAACCAAAATAACTCTAAATCCAATCAGCAGTACCGAAATAGATTGGCTTAAGCAACCGGGATTAAATCATAAAAAATCCGAAGTTCTTTGCAGAATGGGAATTTTTAGTTATTACAAAACCCAATCTGAAATTCGTGAAGCAATTGGCAACGAATGGTCTCATTTAGAAGTTTGGGTTGATGAAGATATTGAGAATCAGGGATTTCTTGCTTGGACTGATAAAGTGGCGATATTGTCTTTTCGCGGCACAGATTCTGGAAGTGATTGGCTAATCAATGCGCAGGCTTTTTTTCCAGAGCAGCATGATCTAGGTGGACGCAGGCATAATGGATTTAATAAGATATGGAGTCAATGTTCAGCCCGAATTTTTGAAATCCTTGATAAGAATATCAATCCCGATAGCGTACTTTGGATTACAGGCCACAGTTTAGGAGGGGCTTTATCAACAGCTGCGGCGGCCGAATTTCTCAGTAATAAACCCAATAGGATTAAAGACTTCTATGTCATGACTTTTGGATCACCAAGATATGGAAATGAAGATTTTCAAAAAGCTTATGATCAAAGAATGCTACAAAAACATTGGTTCTACGCTAATCAAAGTGATCCCGTACCCCATTTAGGACCGAATTGGATGGGGTATCGACATACAGGAATACTCAAATATTTTTCCAAGCAGGGTATGTACTTAGATGTAGATAAGAATGCTGTAGGTTTGCAAGCAAGTATGAATACGGCAGAGGAAGGTGCATTAAATCATATGTATCTTATTGATAAAGATATAGAGAAATTTTCCCAATCGGAGATTGATCTGAAAATTCTAGTTACGGCAATGATGGCACAAGCAAATCAACCTGAGATTTCTATTATTAGTGGCGTTACTAAAATAGATGACGCTTCGGGAACGCTACAAGGAGATTCACTTTGGACAGCTGCAGCTCATAACAGCGCATTATATTGGAAGAATATTAATTTTATAGCCAATCTATGAAGATGGACAGCGAATAGCAGGATTACTTCAAGGATTGGAATGAGAACGGCATCAAGAACCATTATCATTTATTATCAATAACTTGCTATTGTATTCTTGTTATATAATTTCTATAATACAGATCATATGGATTAAATAGCATATTGCTCCTATTTGGCTGTCTGATTTAAGTTTCTTTAGACAAAAAATACAGTGCCTGCCTGCAATCCAATAAATAATCAAAGGAGAATTCCTATGAAAGGCAATACTAAAATTATCGATACTCTGAATAATCTCTTGGCGGGTGAGCTGACAGCGATGGATCAATATTTCACACATTCACGGATGTATGAGGACTGGGGATTCAGCAAACTCTATGAGCGAATCAATCATGAAATGGATGATGAAAAACAACATGCAGACCATTTGATCAAACGGATTCTGTTTCTTGAGGGCGTGCCTGTAGTGGGTAATCGTAGCCCGCTGAGGATAGGCAGTGACGTTCCGGAAATGCTGCAAAACGACCTGGATCTCGAACGCGCCGTGATCGTTTCATTGCGAAATGCTATTGTTATTTGTGAGCAGGAGCAGGATTTTCAGACCCGGGAAATTCTTGTTGGCATGCTGAGTGAAACCGAGGAAGATCATGCATATTGGCTGGAAAAACAGCTGGGGCTGATAGGAAAAATAGGATTGCAAAATTACTTGCAGTCTCAGATGTGACAGTTAGCCCAATCTAAATGTTGCAGGAAGATTTTTCCTGCAACATTTTTCTATGTTTTTTCATTCTTGGACTTAATCGATTTCCGGTATCGGTCTGTGCGCATCCGTTGGCGCGACATTTATGACTAAAATCGCGCCAACTAAACTAAACTGCTGTGCCAGCTACTCTGCAATTGACCGTTGCATTGTGTATTCCTGAATTTGCCAAGTAGAATAACAATCTTAGGCTCAATGGGTGTGGTTTCGCTTAGTTCAAACTGTTCATATCTTCTTGATATTTAGCCTTGCATTGTTCACCCTTGCCGCCTAAATCCAGCACACCGGTAGTTCTCATACATTCATTATATTCAAACAAAATATCATTCTTTTTTTGCGCAAGGTCCAATGAAGCTGAGAGCTGCTTAACTTGTTGAACGACATTCTTTAAACCGGTATCCGATGCGGCGCTCAAGCCTTCTATTTTTTCTTTGGTAGCGTCCAGTCTAAGCAAGGACTCTTGATTGATTTTTTTAGCTTGCGCCGCAAAGGCATGGTTGGCTCTATTGGAGTAATTTCTTAATTCATCCACATTTAGTTGTGTGATATCTGCCAGTTTCGTTTGGTAATTATTGAGTTCATCCTGAACAAAAGTATTGACGGCTTCTTTGAAGCCTTCCAAAGAACCGTCAATTTCTTCCTTGAATGTTTGCATTTTCTTTTCAACCAGTACTTTGACGTCGCCATCCAGTTTTTTCACAATGGTATCCGAAATTTTCTCTACCGGCGGGCGTGAATCGATTATTTCTGTTTTGGCATCGGTCAAGCTGGATTTGAGATCGTCTGCAAGTGATTTTTGCTTACTGTCAATTTGCTCGAGCGCGTTTTTTTCATTTTCCGCAACCAACCAGGAAATCAGTACCAGTTCCTTTTTCTTTTTCTGATCCAGACCATGAATCATTTCATCCAAAATACTCGCGGCTGCTTCTTTATCCGCAACACTTTTCATATGCGTCAGGTTGGCGGAATCCAACAAGTTCTGCAAATTACCCTGAATTTCGCTGATATTGGCATCCGCCCGGGTTAATATCAGTGACTGGCGATAGAATTCATAGGGCAAATAAACCAAAGCCAGAATGGCGCAAATTACGGAAGCCACTGCTTTCCAGCGTTTGTGCTGGATATAAAAACTCAGCCCAAGAAATACCAGCACTAGCGTGAAAACCGGCATTAGAATTTGCGCTATTTCCAGCCAACCTCTTTCTATCAGCGTTTCAATCGAAACAAATTTCAACATCTTGGTAATAAACTCGTTCATCAATGACTCCCCATATGACGAAAAAATGCAATTAAACGTAACGGCTATCGTAGAATACCGATAATTTATCATGGTATAGCCGGTTGATTGTATAAACTTTAACTTTCAGCATCGCCAATCCATCGGGTACATGACCATGGTCGAAATTAAATCTCGATGAATCAGGAAATAAAGTGCAAACAGCCTATATCAGTCACTCCGATTGTCTCAAACATGATCAGGGCGGATATCACCCTGAGAGTCCGTTGCGACTGATCGCAATCGAAAATGAATTAAGCGCAAGCGGCCTGCTGGCGAAGTTGCAACGTTATGATGCGCCATTGGCAACCGCCGAACAATTGCAACGTGTACATAAACCGGATTACATTGAAAGCATCGGGAAGATGGCTCCGGATGCCGGATTGATTGCGTTGGATGCAGATACCGCGATGAATCCCTTTTCGCTGAATGCTGCATTACGCGCAGCGGGAGCGGTTGTGCTGGCGACCGATCTGGTTCTGACAAACCAAGTCAATAATGCTTTTTGTGCCGTGCGCCCACCCGGCCATCATGCGGAGTCGGATCGTGCTATGGGCTTCTGTTTGTTCAATAATGTTGCAGTCGGTGTGGCGCATGCGATTGAACACCACCATTTGCAATGTGTTGCGATTTTGGATTTCGATGTGCACCATGGCAATGGTAGTGAAGAAATTTTCCGCAACAATCCGCATGTCATGCTGTGTTCCACTTTTCAGCATCCCTTTTATCCATACAGTGGTGCCAGTAGCAGCAGTGATCGCGCCATTAATGTGCCCCTTTCGCGTGACGCCGATGGTGCGGTTTTCCGAAAGGTGGTGAAAGAGTATTGGTTGCCGGCACTGAATCGATTCAAACCGGAAATGATTTTTGTCTCTGCAGGATTTGACGCGCATCGGGATGACGATATGTCACAAGTGTATTTGAGTGACGACGATTATGCCTGGATCACGCAGCAGATTAGAGCGATCGCGGATCAGTATTCACAGGGCCGTATTGTATCTGTTCTGGAAGGCGGCTATGAATTGCATTCATTGGCTCGTTGCGTGGCGGCGCATATACGGGTGTTGCATGCGGAAGAAATGTAGGAAAGACAGGGGTAGTTTTATCGTGTGACCGTCCATTCGCCTCGCTCGGGATCACTTCGGTTGGTGCATGATTGTGATAATACAGAAGCTGGAGCCAGTAACTAAGATTAAGTATTATATTTCCTGCGACGTGTCGTGAAACCAAGTAATCCTAATCCAGTAAGCAAAATGGTATAAATTTCCGGCTTTGGTACAGTCCTTATTTCTGTTTTTACATCGAAGCTATTATTGCTACTATGAAAAATTCCGAGGTTTTCCGTAGCAGCGCTAGGTAGCTTAAAATTAACCTCATCCAATAATCTTACATCACTATGATGATGATTTGCTGCAGGAATCAACGTCCCGGCAGTGATGGTTTTAAGATGTGTAATATCATTAGTTATCACCTCCTGATCGCTAATGAGAGGAATGTGCTGATCTGGTAGAGATGAAAAATTCACATTAAAAATGATCGTTTGTAAATTAATGATACTTGGTGCATTGAAACCGGCTGGATTTAGATTCGAATCCAGAAAAGCAGATGCATCGTTGGATAGAAAAATTGCATGTAATCGCGAGCTTGATGTCGAAACTGTATCGGCCATGATGCAATGAGTACTGATTAATACAGCAAACATTGTGCATGAAATTACAGTGTTCTTAATCACAGCATTTTCTCCATCATATTTAATGAATGAAAAACTTCAAAGTTTTGTAAGTATGTTTATTTGATGATCTGTAAATATTTCTTAATAAAGCTACAAATACGCATATATAGTATTAACAATAGCATTTTATTATTGCTTAATGCTGTGATAAAACTCACATCCAAAAGTTGTTGAATGGAATTTTGTGGAAGTGTTAGAAAGATTCTGATGAATCTCCCTGATACTTTTTGATGAAGTGAGTTTTTTTACTATCCACAATTTCTATGGATAACTTTGTGGATAACTCTTTCGCTTGATGAGCTAATCCACAATTCTTAAGGGGTTCTCTTAAATTGATGAATAAATTAACACTTTCATTATGGATAATTTATCAAACGGTTATGAGATATTTCTCAGCTTGACATGAAGTTATTTTCAGTAGTCACTGTATCTTGTCTAAATTGTGGATGATTCAGAGTCAAGAAAAATTGAGTGCACTGACGAGCGGGCATATTTTTCAAGGAAAAGAAAAACCTTTTCCAGCAAAGGCGATAAAGTCACTCTGGGAGATAATAGTCAGATCGCTGAGTTTATGGATAATATCATCAACGACGAGCGCGTCCTGGAATGAGTGAGGGAACGTCAGGTAATGACGTACTAAGACAGCAGTATTATTAAAGATGACTGTACCATTGAGATTGCGTAATGCCGCCTATCCGTTCAAACTGTTCCAGCGTGCTTTGCTCGTGAGCTTGAGAAGTTGCAAGGTAAGGAAGTTTTGAGGACTTGCATTTGTTACTCCTGAATGTTGTGGGGAATCTCTTATGATTAAAAGAGTAGATCTTCTGCATTGTTCCAAATGACATTTATTCAGCGCTTCCTCAAGTTTGTTAGGACGATCGCCTATCTATTGATGAGTAAGTTTAACTTATTGTTAGTTAACACACAGACAAAATCAGATCGGGTGTTTCAAAATGAAAATATTGCGGATAAGATTCTTCTAATTAAAGATAAATACAGATTGCGGCATAGAGATAATGAATATGTGGCTTTAAATAGATGGATTGAAGCTTGTCGCTTGAGATTCTAGAATCTGCTTATAATAGATTGATTTAAATGCTTTTGTGTTCATTCAAGGAAAACCGCTATGCTCGTGACTTTTACAACTGATGCGCATGCCAACATTACTATGTTTGGAGATGTTGCCTTTATCCTGCTGAAAATGATGGGGCACAGTAAGACTGTACCCGGTGCTATTTTGGCCGCAGATGTTCCAATGGCGTTGAGCCGGTTAAAGGCAGCTATAAATACCGAAAAGGCATCGCCATCGGTTGCAGCTAAAGATGAAGACGAAGACGATGATCAACTGGCAGTAAGCATTGCCGACAGAGCACTGCCCTTAATTAATCTACTGGCCGCAGCAGCAGAGGCTGAATGTGACGTGATGTGGAAATAAACTTATCGATAATCAGGCGGTAGCGATATCGCCAATAGCAGAGGAGTTAGAAACTGCTTTATTAGCACATTAGGTTATTGTTGATAATATTGCTATAACTTATTGATCAATCGATCAGAAACAACAAAAAGAGAATGAAAGAAGAAATTAAACAAAGATTACAAAAGAATGAAATCTGGCAGCGCGGACTCTATATGCTATTTTTCATTTTCATCTATGGGGTTTCAAAATTTGTGGTCATAGGCGTCATGTTATTTCAATTTCTTACGATTATCCTGACCGGTAACGTCAATGAACAATTACTACGATTTGGACAGAATCTTAGTACGTATCTTTATCAAGTTACATTATTTTTAACCTATAACAGTGAACAGCGCCCATTTCCGTTCAGCGCTTGGCCAGACGGTGTGCCTAATCATAAAATTCATTATCTGGATGAATAAATAGGGATTCAGGATAAAGCCGCGAAGTACAACCCGTTGACGCGCAGGCAGTTACAGCGCAATCGCCTGATCGCGAAAGTCCGGTATGGGGTAGAGCGCACCTTCGGCAGTCAGGCACGTTGGTAAAATCCTGCGTTACCGTGGTCTGGCCAAAGCGCATGCCTGGCATCTGCTCCTGGCAATGGCGTATAACTTGAAAAGACTGCCCCGACTCTTTGCCGAACGTCTAATGATCACGTAAACATAGAGGTGTTGCGCATTCTCATCCGGGAATGGCTGATTTAAAGGGATTATTCCCTGCTCATTTGTAGAAAAAAGACTAAAATATTTCCGATCGCTTACATGCAAATACCAGAATTACAGCGGAATAAGAGGCTTGTATGTTTTTGCAAAGGTCTCTTCCTGATTCTAAACGGTCGCCAGTATCGGCATTTTTCTTTCAGCACCTCGCTCCCTGCTTTCCCCTGGTATGAGGCCCTCACAATCAGTGCATCATCAATTTCAATCAATTCGGGTAAACGAGAATGGTGTCACGATGACCATAACAATGCGAATCTTGCGTAACATCTGAATGGCGCTAATCCACGACACATTAATCTACCCGGACAAACGCAACACAGAAATATCGCTTTTGTTTCAAGTAACCAGGTAAGTTGCCCGAAACCTTTTACCAAGTGGCGGATTGGTAGAATGAAACACCGTTCCTGCGGTCAGCGAAGTCTGAGTAGGGTTACATTCCCAGCAATGACGAGTGGTAATCGCAAAGCCGGGATCATGTCCGCAGCATGGGCAACAAAAACCTTCCGCTCAGAGCCTGCTGGGCGAGTCCTTGCGCACAGGCTTCTTCCGTTTCATAATGCTGGTGCCATTCCATTAAATTCATCTTCTGTCTTTTCATGTTCCAACTCATTATCCTTCTGATCTTAATCAATAAAGTAAAAATGACGGAAAATAGTTGATAGACATGTTCTCTATTGATCAATATTGCCGCGAAGATGAGATCGAGTTGATATGGCAGCCGCTGTCGAACCTGTTTTAAGATTTTTTATGCTTGTCAGTAATTCGGAAATGAGGGGTATGTTCTATTCAACAAACAAAAACGGGAGCCTAAGCTCCCGTTTTGGATTAAATCTAAATTCAGATTTATGCTGCCAATCCTTTTCTGCGACGCGTCATAAATCCAATCAAGCCTAAACCTGCTAACAGCATGGCATAGGTTTCTGGTTCTGGAACTGGTGAAGTTGCAACATACCAAGCGGAATCGTCATTACTGCCTATGCCTTGTACGTGTAATGCCAATTCTCCATTGAAGCCAGGTAGTGCGGTAGATCCTAAGCCTCCTACATTCCATGTAACTGATTCAAATCCCGTCAGCTTGTCATTTTTTGGATTGATCATATCGTACCTAAAATCAAATATACCCGTTGGTCCACCACCATTCTGCAGGTTAACTGCGGTTACGCCTCCACCTGCAACAGTAGAAATAGAAGTTGGTTTTACTCCGTCCACAGCCATTGATCCAATAAATGAACTGGAACCAAAGATGGTATTTAAATCTAAAGCGGTGAGAGTAAATGTCCAATTTCCACTACCATTATCGGTAATTTCCAAATCTGCAAAATATGGATTGGTTGGCCCATTTCCGGCTAGTAACTGTCCAAATTGATAAGACGCTGCTTGAACGGCTCCTCCACAAAGTAGAAAGCCCGTGATTATCATCGATGTCGTAAATTTGCGTAAAGTCATTTCGATAGGTCCTTAAAAAGTTTGTTTGACTTGCTCGTTCTCTTTTTGTTTCTGAATTTAAAAATTTAATAATTTAAGTTTGAGTAACTTTCGGTTTTACCGAGTGCCAATGCTATCTATCGTCATTTGTCTTCGCAATGGGAAATCAATACTTGTTTGTTAGTGCATTTGTACCATTTATTACTAGTACATCGAACACTATGACTATACATACCAGCAATGAGACCGTGTGAAGAATAAATACCGAGACAGTAGGCAGCAGGAAGGCACTGCATTAAATCAGCTGGCCGAGGCTTGTTTGGAATAATTGAAAGATTTATTCTTCATGATTGTTTCATGAAGCAATATGATCCATATAATGTAGAAAAATGTATCAATCTTTCATTTTTACAAGCTGCAGAAACAATCATCGCCAAGGGGTAGCAAGTCTTTGTAATTCTTAATAAGAAGCATCGTAATCAAGTTTCCACTTCGTAAACACAACCACAAAATATGTGGTAGAAGAATTTTGCCAAAAACAAATAGTTTTTCTTATGTAATAGCTTATACGAATAAATACAAATCTTAGGCTCGCATTTAACCACCCGCCACTGTCATGCGATCGATCAGAACCGAACCGCACTGTTTTGATCCGCGTACAATAACATCATCACCGATTGCAAGAATTCCCTGAAACATGTTTTTCAAATTACCCGCGATGGTGATTTCCTCCACTGGATGACTGATTACACCGCTTTCAACCCAGAATCCGGATGCCCCGCGCGAGTAATCCCCGGTAACCGCATTGATGCCATGCCCGAGCAATTCCGTGACTAGTAGGCCGGTGCCCATTTTCTGCAGCAAAGCATCAAAACTTGACTCAGTGTCGTCTCGCATGATCAGGTTATGCGAGCCGCCAGCATTGCCGGTAGTACGCAGCCCCAGTTTGCGAGCGGAATAGCTACTTAGGAAATATCCTTGCACAACACCATTTTCCACTATATTTCGCTCAACCGTTGCGACGCCATCATCGTCGAATGCACCGCTGGCTAAGCCTTTGTGTAAATGAGGTAATTCAAGAATCTGAATATGGGGCGCAAAAACTTGCTGACCTATGCTATTTAGCAGGAAAGAAGATTGGCGATACAAATTGCCACCGCTTACGGCAGAAGCAAAGTGTCCGATCAGACTGGAAGCGATCGGAGCTTCAAATAATACCGGCACTTCACAGGTATCGATTTTTCTTGCTCCTAAGCGCGCTGCGCTACGCTTACCGGCTTTTTGCCCGATGCTTTCCACCGCCTCCAGATCTATGGCATCGCGTGCGATGCCATACCAGTAATCGCGTTGCTTACTGTCGCCATGCTCGGCGATCATAGCGCAACTAATGCTGTGACGTGAAAGTGGATATCCACCCAGGAAACCCAGGCTATTGGCATAGATGAATTGTGATTCACTGACTGAGATTGATGCGCCTTCGGAATTAGCGATGCGCTTATCTGCGGCATAACCTGCTTGCTCGCAGTTTCGCGCCAGCTCAATAGCTTCCTCAACCGAGATTTGCCACGGAAAATATAAATCTAAATCCAGATAATCTTTGGCTAGCAATTCCACTTCCGCCAGCCCGGCGCAATCATCGTCCGCGGTATAACGAGCGATTGACAGCGCGGCTGCAACCGTATCGCTGATGGCTTGCGGGGAAAAATCGGAAGTACTGGCATGGCCGCGCTTTTGTCCCATATAGACGGTCACGGACAGTCCCTTGTCACGATTGTATTCAATCGTTTCCACAGCACCCTGACGTACGGTGACGGTTTGACCAAAACCATCGGAGACGTTGGTTTCGCAGGCGGTCGCGCCGCCTTTCCTTGCATATGCCAGAATATCCTGGCTAATTTGCTGTAGAGTGCTGATAGGATATGAAAATCGGGTTTCAGAAACGGTTAAATTATTCATGGCGCGCACTATAGACGAAAATATTAGCGAATTTCGAGTGAAATAAAGCGCTATGATAGCAGCTTATTGATACCGCATTACACAGGTTGCCGTGCAAAAAGAGCTGGGAAATGAGATCGAACAAGACATCGCGCCAAGCAAAACGAAGCGCAAGAAAGATATGCATGCATTGCAGGAAATCGGTGAGCAACTGGTAGAGCTGGATCCCAGGAAGCTGACTGAATTTGATTTACCAGAAATTCTGAGCGATGCGATTCGGCAAGCCCGGAGCATGCAGAAACACGGTGCACGTCGACGCCAATTGCAATATATCGGCCGCTTGATGCGTGAAGTCGATGCGCTGCCGATCCAGCAAAAACTCGATTCCTGGCGTCAGGTATCGATACACCAAACTGCCCGGTTGCACCAGCTGGAACGCTGGCGTGAATGCCTATTGAGCGATGAATACGCACTTACTGAATTTGCGCAGCAATATCCGGCCACTGATTTGCAGCGCCTGAGATCGCTGATCCGTAATGCAAACAAGGAAAAAGCCGCTGGCAAACCACCTAAAAGCTTCCGCTTGTTGTTTCAGGAATTGCAGGAGATTATTGCAGAGCCTTGATCAGGTTAACTCTTTATTGTGTGTTCGATCATTGCTGGGCTTGGTTTTCCTAGGAAATATCCGATCTTATTTGACTATAACAGTATTAATTAGTGTATCTATAGCAAAGGATATTTTCTATAATAATATTATGATGTTAGATAGAAAATATTTACTAATTTAAATTAACTTTTCCTGCAAAGCTATAAGCGCTCCGATTAAATCAATGTATCCATTGGCTGTACTATCAATATCTTGCTTATGCCCAGTAAGGTGTGAATTGCAGATTCTTCTTTTGTAATAAATTTCTTAGTGTTATAATCAAAAGCTTTTGTTATGCCTATACCCGTTAATGGGTGAAGAATAAATTTTTACTTGTCACTAACTATTAACCAAGAGGTTACGCCTATATATGACGACTATTAAAGTTAAGGAAAATGAGCCATTTGAAGTTGCAATGCGACGCTTTAAACGTTCTATCGAGAAAACAGGAATACTAACAGAACTACGCGCTCGTGAGTTTTATGAAAAACCAACAGCAGAGCGCAAACGTAAGCTCGCGGCAGCTGTAAAGCGTAACTACAAGCGTTTGCGCAGTCAATTGCTACCACCCAAACTTTATTAAGTGATCATAGTCAAAATAATAGACTTGAAAATAGTTAAAAAACTGTTTTCAGCTATCTTTGAATTGAATATTAGAGTCGAAGAATAATATCAAGCTCGCTCATATGGTTAGCGATTTAAAGCAGAAAATTACCGAAGATATGAGAATTGCGATGCGTGCAGGCAATACTAAGCAACGTGACGCTATTCGCCTATTGCAAGCCGCTATCAAACAGAAAGAAGTTGATGAGCGCATAATACTTGACGATTCGGGAGTCATGGCCATTATCGAGAAAATGCTCAAGCAGCGTAAGGATTCAATTACTCAGTACGAAGCAGCGCAGAGATTTGATCTTGCCAATAATGAAAAGGATGAGGTTTTGGTTCTTAGTGCATATATGCCAAAACCTTTTAATGAGTCTGAAATAAATGCTCTAATCTCTGAAGCAATAGTGGAAATTGGCGCAGTAGGTATGCAGGATATGGGAAAAGTGATCGCGATACTAAAACCAAAGCTTATCGGACGTGCCGATATGGCCAAAGTATCCATATTGATTAAAGAAAAAATGTCGGTCTGATGTTATTCACCTGAAGATTCTGCTTGTTGTAATTTTAGTTGGGATAATTTCTTTTAGTTGCTTGCGGGATGTATTATTTTTTGATAAATGATTCCACAAACTTTTATTCATGACCTGCTTAATCGTGCGGATATTGTCGATACGATTGATCGCCATGTATCGCTTAAGAAGGCAGGTGCCAATTATGTTGCGTGCTGCCCGTTTCATAATGAAAAAACGCCTTCATTTACAGTCAGTCAATCTAAACAGTTTTACCATTGCTTTGGTTGTGGTGCACATGGTAGTGTCATTGATTTTCTAATGGAATATAGTGGACTGAGCTTTGTTGAAGCAGTACGCGATTTAGCAGCTTCTGTTGGAATGCAAGTGCCAATTCAGCAAGCAGGCACACCTTCCAATTCAGCCGTCCGTAATGATTCAGAGTATTTCGCAAGTGACCATTACACTAATGATCCAGCGATATCTTCTCAAGATCTTTTAAATGTAATGCAAATTGCCACGCGTTTTTATCGAGAACAATTAAAAAATTCCGAAAAAGCTATTGCTTATCTTAAAAAACGTGGCTTTTCGGGTGAATCAGCAGCACGATTTGCTATTGGTTATGCGCCAGCTGGTTGGCAGAATCTGCAAACGGTTTTCTCTGATTACAAATCAGAGAAAACCCGTAATTTATTAGTGCAAGCCGGATTAGTCATTGTCGGAGATGAAGATAAGCAATACGACAGATTCAGAAATCGTATTATGTTTCCAATTCTTAATCAGAAAGGCCAGATCATAGGTTTTGGCGGACGGGTATTAGACGATGAAGAGCCCAAATATTTGAATTCTCCAGAGACAATTTTATTTGAGAAAGGGCGCGAATTATATAATCTTTTTTCTGCGCGTCGCGCTATTCGTGAGGTAAATTGTGCCCTTGTTGTAGAAGGATACATGGATGTCATATCGCTTGCGCAATATGGAATTGATTATACAGTAGCTTCCTTGGGCACATCCATAACCAGTTTTCATTTACAAAAGCTATTGCGTCAGACTGATCAAATCATTTTTTGTTTTGATGGGGATAAAGCCGGTAGAAAAGCTGCTTGGCGGGCTCTTGAAAATAGTCTCGCGCTACTTTCAGATGGCAAGCTTTTGAGTTTTCTTTTTTTACCTGAGGGCACAGACCCCGACAGTTACATAAAAAAAAATGGAAGAAAATCTTTTGAACAGCTACTGAAACAGTCAATACCCTTATCAGAATTTCTATTTAAGGAATTATGTTCAAGAATTGACATCCAAACCAGCGAGGGTCGTGCCAAACTGATAAATGATGCCAAGCCGTTACTGCAGCAAGTAACCGCAGCAGCGCTTTCGTTGATGTTATTGAAACGCTTGGCAGAGCTCAGTAACATTGATCAGCCTGAACTAGAAGAAAAATTACAAATAAAGCCATCTTCCAAAAAGTATGTAACTAGGAAAGCACCACCGAAACAACTGGCCACCCCTTATCGTCGGCTAATTATGATGCTATTACACAATCCGAATTATATCAATAGGCTAAATAGAAACTGGTTTTCAGAGGAAAAAGAAAATTCAAAAGAAATAACTGCACTAAAATCGCTGATTGAACTTTTTGACAAAAATCCTCACTTGATTAATAGTGAATTGCCAACTTCAACAATATTTGCTTATTTACAAGACAGTGCACATAGAACATTGCTTGAAAATATCGAAAGCGAAACTTTAAAATGGGATGATGAGATTGATTTGGAAGCAGAATTTTTAGGTACATTAGAGAAGCTACAGCAGGCGCAACGCAAGAAACGTATCACAGAATTATATAGCAAGCCTCTGAGTATGCTTACTAATGATGAAAAACGGGAACTACAACAACTAGCAATGCGATGAAGCGGCTTAGAAAGTGCCAGTAGCAAGGAACTTTGCTATAATTCAACTTTTTCAGTCATAAATTTATCCATATTATTGGGAATCCAATATGCCAAAAACAAGAACAACAGAAATATCCAAGCTTAAAGATGCTGAAAATGAAGTTATCAATAAATTGCCCACAAAAAAAACAAAAAATGTCGATAAAGAAATGGCAGAAAAGAAAGTAAAAATGACTGTAAAAAAAGCAACAGATAAAACGATCCTAGCAGGAATATCTGCTAAAGCCGCCTCGGATACAGTTGAAACTTTGCATGAGGCAATGGATGAAAATTCTGGTGGTCTGAGTGAGATCAAGAAAAGCAGGGGTAGAGTTCCCAGAAAGAACAAAACACACATAAGTAAAGATCAGGTTGATAAAATTAATTCTGCATCAATTATCCAAAGCAGTAATTCACAGCCTCAGGATATTGAAGCGCGCCGCATGCGCTTGAAAATACTTATTGGATTAGGGAAAGAGCGCGGATATCTCACTTACGCGGAAATCAATGATCATTTGCCTGATGATATGCTGGATGCAGAGCAGATTGAAGGTATCATCAGCATGATCAATGATATGGGCATATCAGTGCATGATGAAGCACCGGATGTGGAAACCTTGTTGATGTCGGATGCAGCAACCACGGTAGCTGATGAGGATGTTGCGGAAGAAGCAGAAGCTGCACTTTCAACAGTTGACTCCGAATTTGGGCGCACGACTGACCCAGTGCGGATGTATATGCGTGAAATGGGTTCAGTCGGTTTGCTCACGCGCGAAAGTGAAATTGAAATCGCAAAACGTATCGAAGGCGGATTACGCCACATGATTCAAGCCATTTCAGCTTGTCCTCCAATTATTGCAAAAATAGTTGATTTGGCTGTTGAAGTTGAGAAAGAGACTATGCGTATCGATGAAGTTGTCGATGGATTATTAGACGCGAATGCACAAGATATTATCAATGAAGAATTATCAGAAGAAGCTATCGAGCAAGAGCTTTCGTCCAACGATCTCGCCGGTGATGAAGATGAGGATGAAGACAGCGATGGCGCAGCCATCGCCAGCGCGGATCTGCTAAAACTTAAAGCGGATGCACTTGAGCGTTTCGCAGTAATTCGCCAAATGCACAACGAAATGCAGGCATTGCTTGAAAGCGATGGGCCCTATCATCAGGGTTATATTGAGTTACAAGATAAAATTTCATCTGAGTTGATGGCCATTCGATTTTCTGCAAAAATGATGGAGAAACTTTGTGACACTCAGCGCGAATTGGTTGGCGATGTGCGCAACTATGAGCGTAAAATAATGGATTTATGCGTATCTAAAGCAAAAATGCCAAGGAATCACTTTATCAAAACTTTCCCTGGCAATGAAACAAATCTTGATTGGATTGCGCAAGAAATCAAAGTAGGAAAATCCTATAGCCAAGCACTCGAACATTACAAGCCCGCAATTCTTGAAGAGCAACATAATTTATTGGCACTTAGAAGTAAGATTGGAATTCCAATAAAAGATTTGAAAGAAATCAATCGTAAGATGTCGACCGGTGAAGCAAAAGCCCGTCGTGCCAAGCGCGAAATGACGGAAGCAAATTTGCGCTTGGTAATTTCAATTGCCAAGAAATATACCAATCGTGGATTACAATTTCTTGATTTAATTCAAGAAGGAAATATTGGTTTAATGAAGGCGGTGGATAAATTTGAATATCGGCGTGGTTACAAATTTTCAACTTATGCAACATGGTGGATACGTCAAGCAATTACCCGTTCAATTGCCGATCAGGCGCGTACTATACGTATACCAGTGCATATGATTGAAACAATCAATAAAATGAATCGTATCTCCCGACAGATACTGCAAGAGACAGGGCAAGAGCCGGAACCGGCGGTACTTGCACAGAAAATGGAAATGCCCGAAGAAAAAATTCGTAAAATTCTTAAAATTTCCAAAGAACCAATTTCCATGGAAACACCGATTGGCGATGATGAAGATTCACATCTCGGTGATTTTATCGAAGACGCGGCTACAATGGCACCGGCCGATGCAGCGGTTTATGCCAGTTTGCGTGGTGTGACAAAAGATATATTAGACTCATTAACACCACGCGAAGCCAAGGTGTTACGTATGCGTTTCGGCATAGAAATGAATACCGATCATACTCTGGAAGAAGTTGGAAAACAATTCGATGTTACTCGTGAACGCATTCGTCAGATTGAAGCCAAAGCGTTGCGCAAGTTACGTCACCCTGCCCGCTCTGAGCGCCTTCGTAGTTTCTTAGATACGGGGAATAGTTAAAAAAATAGGGGTCTGTAGCTCAGTTGGTTAGAGCAGGGGACTCATAATCCCTTGGTCGCTGGTTCGAGTCCAGCCAGACCCACCAATAAATCAAGAGGTTAGATTAATTTCTAACCTCTTTTTTCTTTTCTGGGGCACTGATGGGGCACAATTTCACAACAATCTACCAATCACAGCAACAACAAAACTACACTCCATTTCTTTCTGATATGTAAAAAATACGACACTTTTTTAACAAGTTTTATTCTTAATTGCCCCTCAATTGCCCCATAATTATTCTATAAATAATTAACAATCTGTATTTAAATAATTAATATTAATTATTAAAGGGCATATTATTCCCTTGTTGTTATTTGTTGCGCTTTGTTGTAGCATCCTATCCAGTGTTTAACACTTTAGGTTTAACAATTATGGCAAATATAGAAAAACGTATTTCTAATGATGGTAAAACCAGCTATAGGGTAAAGATTCGTTTGAAAGGCTACCCTATCCAATCCGCAACATTTGAGCGCCTTACTGATGCCAAGAAATGGGCGCAACAAACAGAATCGGCAATTCGTGAAGGCCGCCACTTCAAAACGACTGAGGCTAAACGGCATACCCTGGCTGAGTTGATAGATCGCTATATCAAGACCGTTTTACCTTCCAAACCTAAGGCAATACAGAAACAAACAGCACTTCTGCAACGCTGGAAAGATGAAATTGGCAGTCATGCTTTAATCGATGTGACTCCCTCCCTAATTGCCGAATGTCGCGACAAGCTGGTAGGTGAGATAACTTTGCGTGGCAAACTTCGATCACCAGCTACCGTGAACCGTTACATGGCTGCGCTATCAATCGCCTTAACTACAGCCGTGAAAGAATGGGGCTGGTTAGAAGATAGTCCGATGCGTAAAGTAACCAAACCCAAGGAATCACGCGGTCGTGTTCGCTTCCTATCCGATGATGAGCGCATGCACCTATTAAAAGCCTGTAAAGAATCCAACAATCCTTATTTATATACCGTTGTTGTATTGGCATTGTCTACTGGAATGCGTCAGGGCGAAATCATGGGATTGACTTGGGGTGCTGTGGATTTGAACCAAGGCCGCGCGATTCTGCACGAAACAAAAAATGGAGAACGCCGCGCCGTGGCGATTACAGGCCATGCTTTAGAATTACTAAAAGAACTTTCCAAAGTGCGCCGTATTGATAGCAATTTACTTTTTCCAGCTAAGGAAAACGCACCACAAAAGCCACAAAAGCCTATGGACTTACGCACTCCATGGGAAACAGCCGTTAAAAAAGCCGAACTTCAAGATTTTAAATTCCATGATTTACGTCATAGTGCTGCAAGCTACTTGGCTATGAATGGCGCGAGCTTGGCCGAAATTGCCGAAGTGTTAGGACACAAAACCCTGCAAATGGTAAAGCGATACGCTCACTTATCGGAAGGCCATACAGCCCGCGTAGTGGCTTCCATGAATGACAAGATTTTCGGGAATGTGTAATCAACATGTCTAAAAATATCACTAAAAGCAATCTCGAATTATGGGATGTAATTGAAGCAAAAAAACAAATCACACATGATGGACTGCTAGACACTGCCGAAGTTATGAATCAGCCTAAATATTTTATTAACCAATTGACTGGATCAACGTTGGATAAAATCGCTGCTGAAGCTAGAATTAACGGCATATTTGATATAGCGATAAAGCTAGGTCAAATTAAAGATCCTGACACACCATCTAATTGGATCGCATGGGCAAAACGCAAAGGCTTCGATATCGATCATCTTGATCAATTTAATAACTTTCAAGAATCAATACTAACAAGCGATACACTTGAGAAAGTCGGCGGAACAGATATAGAAAGACGTAGAAATAAGCAGATTGCTGCAATTATTGAGCACGCAAATGCGCTTGAGTATCCGCTTATGTCCATTCCATATGGTGGCAAGAAAAAAATAAAAGATACTTGTCTGAAAAATTTCAGCCTATTTACAGATTCTAGTTTCGATCATGCTTGGAAAGAAGCCAAGAGAAAAGGATTAATCGAAGTTGAAAATATAGATTCTTATCGCTAATCCCCATAGAACCTTGTGGGCAGAAAAATGCCCACTATGCCTGCTTTCGACTGCCCACTGACAACTTGTTTATAAATACTTCGTACCACAGCAATACCGTGGAATATGCAATAACAAACGGAGAAAATTAAATGCAAGATTCATTCACGCAACAAATCCCAATTCTGCTGTCAGTTCGTCAATTCGCCGATAAACATTCCGCCTTTTCTCAAGGTTCACTACGCAATCTAATTTTCCTTTCCCAAAACCGCAATACATCGCGAGGAATAATTCCCGGTAATGGGTTGGATGTAGCATTAATAAGAATAGGCCGAAAATTGCTTATTGATGAAGCGAAGTTTTTTCAGTGGATTGATGAGCAGCAAGAAACCGGCAAATGAAAGTCTCCGCTCAGTCACTTCAGAATGTTAAAGCTTATATCACGCCCAGCAACTTTTATCATGCAGAGTTATCAGTCATGCCGCCGCCCCGTGGCAGCGGGTGGCGCGATGGCGGATTATGCCCATTCCATCCTGATAAACAAGCCGGAAGCTTTCGAGTGAATCTTGAAACCGGGGCATTTATTTGCTTCTCATGCGGAACTAAAGGCGGGGATATTATCGCCTATATTCAGCAAAGAGACGGTTTGAGCTTCCCTGAAGCGGTGCAAAAACTATCTACTGAATGGGGGTTATGATGCAGGGCATACCTCAAACATTTAAGGGCAAGCCGCGCCGCCATGTATGGGAATACCGCAGCAATCAAGGTGAACAGATTGGCTGCGTTGCCCGCTTTGATGATGGCAAGAAAAAAGAGATTGTGCCTTATTTTAAACGAATCAACGGGCACAACTGGCAGCATGGCAGCGCAACCGAACCGCGCCCCCTGTTTGGATTGGACATATTAAACCAAGCTACTGATGATCGATCTGTATTCATTGTTGAAGGCGAAAAAGCCGCCGCTGCCCTGCAATCTTTGGGATTGGTGGCGATTACTTCGCAAGGCGGCAGCAATGCAGCCCATAAAGCAGACTGGAAGCCATTAAATGGACGTGAGCGCATTTATTTGCTTCCTGACAATGATAAAGCTGGCGAAAGCTATATTAAGGCCGTGACTGCAATCCTGATGAGCCTTGATAAGCCGCCCGCTTTATCAATTGTACGTTTACCCAATCTGCCACCCGCCGGTGACATTGTCGATTGGATAACTTCGAAAATTGATAAAGTTTTACTGGATTGGGATGGTTATGAGCCAATACCCAAAAGCATTATTGATAATGGTGCTTTGCTGAATGATTTTATGGAAGCGGTAAAACAGCATAGTGAACCCGTGCCCGATGAATGGAAAGTAACATCAGGAAAAGCAAATACAACCACCTGGCAAGCGCCTATCAGCTTGGAATCTGCCCAGCTTCCGCCATGGCCGAATAATGTCTTTCCGGGCAGCATTCAAGATTTTGTAAGCGCTTTGAGTGAATCTACTGAAACCCCGCCGGAACTATCTGCAATGATGGTGCTGGCAGCCATCAGCGCCGCCGCTCAAGGTAAATACCGGGTGCGTGTCAAGCAGGATTACTTTGAGCCTGTGAATGTTTGGACATGTGCTGCTCTACTACCGGGTAGCCGTAAAACAGCCGTACAAAAGGCAGCAATTGCACCGTTGACCCAATGGGAAAAGTTGCAACGTGAAAAATTAGAGCCTGCAATCAAAAAAGCACTGGCCAATAATGCAACCATACGCGAACAAATCAATTGCCTGCGCAAACAAGCCAGCAAGGCCAAGGGTGCTGAGTTTGAACAGTTAAAAAAAGAAATCGCAGATATCGAAGCAAGCTTACCGGAAATTCCAACTGTGCCACAGATTTGGGCGCAAGATGTAACCCCGGAAAATCTGGGTACTATCATGGCAGACAATAACGAACGTATGGCTATCTTGAGTGATGAGGCGGGAATATTCGACATATTGGGCGGACGGTATTCCGGCGGTGTTCCGAATCTGGATTTGTTCCTGCAAGGCCATGCAGGGAGCGCGATAAGGGTGAATCGTGGCAGCCGACCGCCGGTATTTATGCATACACCCACTCTAACCTTTGGATTATCGCCACAGCCGGAAGTATTGCGCGGACTGACAGAAAAGCCCAGCTTTCGAGGCCGTGGATTATTAGGCCGTTTCCTGTATGTGCTACCGCCTTCAAATTTAGGCTATCGCACACTGGATGCAAGCCCGATATTTCCAGATTATGTAACCCGCTATGATGGGATTTTAACCGGCATACTCAATCAGGAAATGGCAAGCGATAACGATGGCAAACCATGCCCGCATATTTTAAAAATCACGGTTGATGCCGTTCAGATTTGGCATACCTTTGCCCTCAGAGTTGAAGCCGGTATGCGTGAAGGCGGAACCTATGCACACTTGACTGATTGGGCTGGAAAATTACCGGGCTCAGTCATACGGATTGCCGCCTTGCTTCACATTGCACGATATTCACTTATAAGGCCATGGGAAAAGGAAATCGGCATTGAAGATATGAATGCAGCAATACGCATGGCTGATGCACTAAGTATTCATGCTCTAGCTGTATTTGACCTGATGGGGGCAGACCCAGCCCTTGACGGTGCCCGCGTGATATTACGATGGATTAAACGTCAAGGTTATCCGGAATTTACATTTCGGGATTGTCATTATGCCCACAAGACACGATACAAAAGAACGGCAGATTTAGAACCAGCTATTGAAGTTCTTATAGAACGCTACTTTATACGGCAAAGAGTCGCAAAGGTACCACATAGGCCAAGTCGAATATTTGAAGTGAATCCGACTATTCTGAGAGACACCTTGTGAATAGTCTTTTGTGGCTTTTGTGGTCAAGTTTCTATAAAGAATAAAAATATCTATATCAACCCAGTTATAAATCAACGGGTCCTCCCTAAGGTTTTGAGCATGAGAGTTATTCAATGCTCAATCAAATTCTAGCTACTCAAAATCTAAAATGGGTTTACAAAAACATTTACAAGAAGGGTTAACAAATTATGAAGATAAGTGAACTTGCACAAAGACTAAGAATATCCCGTCAAATGGCTTATAGATATAAAGCACGCGGTATGCCTTGCAATTCGCTTGAATCAGCTCTCGAATGGAGACGGCAAAATCTTGATGTGACACAAACGAAAAATTGGCGGATTGATGGAAACCCAGGTGTCAGATTTAAACCATTACATATTAACAAACATACTTTTAATAATGATAAGTCAAGATAGAGTTTGCATTATGTAAAATAATAAATTACTTACAAAAAATTGTATTTCGGTATTGTGAAAGCCTTCTCTCGGCGTGCAAATTTAGCGTGTTACTGAGCGCTCTACAAAACAAACATAAATCTTCTTTATCAACGCCTGATTCAATCAGGCGTTTTTTTCCTTAAAGATATTCTATAAAATTTTCTTTTCTTTGATTTGTTGCGCGTAAATTGAATTTGCCAATAAAGATTATTAAATTTATTAAACATGTTTTGAATAAACAACAAATGAAAAAAATTGTTTACCCGCCTATCAACGTGGAGAAATGTGAACATTCTTTTAGATAATGATTAGAATTGATAGCTATTAATTCCGTAATAAAGAGTTCAAATAATTATGAATTTAAAAGAAAGAAATATCCGTCTATACAATGCCTTGTATTTATATACAACGGAAACATTCGGAATACTGAAGCAAAAATCAGAAAATGACAGTTCATCCATGACTTTAGTATCAAAATGGATAAAAGGAAGTAAGAATAATGAATTTATAAAACTAGATGAACAAGTTCCTGATTACATTTATCTATTATTTATTTCATTAATAAAAAATGAGCATCCAATATATCAAAGCGTTGAGGAAGAGTTTCTAAAAGATAATATATGGTCACAAAATCACAACAAATTAATAGGTTCAGTGATTGCGGGCCATCAATCTTTAAGATTGACCGGTACATTATTTGATATTGTCAAATATTGCCTAGTGAATTCTAATAATTTTGTGTTATCAACTAATGATTTTGATGAAATTGTTAATCAATATGAAAAATATTTCCTTGATACTAAAATAGAGTATGTTAGGAAGGTACCGCTTTATGGAATAAACATAGATGAAAATATAAATATAAGTGTAAATGCAAATGGAGGGTTTTCGATCGAAGTTCTATCCGATTCAGAAATTATTGAATTAATTGAATTAGGTTTAGTAACGAATAATCTTCCACTTTTGCAAAATAATGTAGTTAATGATCCTCCCCGAGTAGCACTTGTCTACAAACTCAAAGCTGATAAGACTATCTTGGAAATTGATAATCCCGATAACAATAATCTTCTTTCAGATTATCAAAACATAACGAATGACTGGAGCAACAAGCAAACAATGGCCGCCAGTCTTTTAACCATTCTTCTAGAAAAATCCGTAACGCCAGTTTGTTCAATTGAAAGGACATCAAACTCACCTGTCAGTAGTTTTATTTGTCAAAGCTTCCAAGTCCCCGTCTCGTTAAGAATTGGTAAAGAAATACTTACTAAGGATTCAGCAAACTATTTTGTTGCATTATGGGAGGTTTTGCATAAAACTCAAACTTCAGAATTAAAAGTTATTAAATCTCTAAAAATTGCGATTAGGCGCTTTTCTCTTGCATTATCTAAATCATCACTCGATGATAAGCTTATTGATTTGATGATCTGTGCTGAAGCAATTTTTTTACAAGACGGCAACGCAGAATTAGGGTTCAAACTAGCATACCGAGCGGCTTTATTTCTTAGTAAAGACAGTTCAGAGCAAAAAGAAATGTTCGAGTTTTTTAAGACTGCATACAACGAACGAAGTAAAGTTGTTCATGGTTCGGCATCATATGAACAGGGCGTTAAACCAAAAGTAGATATATCAGTACTGGAAAACAACTTACAAAAAGCTATTTCAATGATGCTGAATCTAGCGGTAAATCCTAAAACAATTAGGCATATAAATAATTGGGAAGATCTCATGTTCCCAAACTATTCAAAAACAAACGCATAAAAGCGTTTAGTAATAAGTTGAAGTTAGATTAAATTAATCCGCGTCAGGGTCTAGGCAGCATGCCCGATTTGGGGTCAAAATGTATTACTAATGTATTCCTTAATGCAAAATAAGCACTGAAAAGCCTATAATTACATTATGAAAGTTTTTTCGCGACAAGCTACCCACAATTAATAGCCGCATTATAAGTATCCGGAACAATATTCAAACGTTGCGCCTGATGGTCATAGCAGACGCAATTCGATTTGTTAGAAACCCACTCGGCAACCTGCGACCAAACGACCGCGTCAGATAGCATTGAGAGCGATTCTTTTGTGCTGGGTAATGGTATGACGGGTCGATAAAAATTAGGGAAATTCAAAATCACAAATTAAGACTTTTGTGGTTTGTGTGGTCAATTTGTATAGGTTTAGAAATAATAATATTTGATTATTCCGTCTACCACATTATTGGATTGCTTGGGGCACTAGTGGGGCACTCACAGATAAAAATCCATCAAAAAACACGACAAGCAGCAACAACAGAACTTAATTAACTGTTTGATAGAATTGCTTTAGTTTGTTGCAGTGTGTTGCAATTTATTGATTAAATAGGACTCATAATCCCTTGGTCGCTGGTTCGAGTCCAGCCAGACCCACCAAAAATCAAGAGGTTAGGTTAGTTCCTAACCTCTTTTTTCTTTCTGGTGTGACAAAATTGTGTCACTAAGGACATTAGAAACTAGCTCGGCATGCTGCATAAGTTGCGGTTTTGATAGGTGTGCATACCGCCTTACCATCTCTTCCGATTCCCAACCACCTAGTTCCTGCAGCACATTCATGGGTGTGCCTTGTTGAGCTAACCAGCTTGCCCAAGTGTGCCGCAGATCATGCCATCTAAAGTTTTCTATTTCTGCTCGTTTTAAGGCTAGTTTCCATGCACGAGTATTAGCCCATGCAATAGGGTTTCCGCGGAATGTGAAAACCCTGCTATGATGCTTGCCGACTTGCCGAAGTAACACCGTTATCGCAACAGAATTAAGCGGAACGTGAATTGCTTTTCTTGCCTTGGCTTGATCGGGATGAATCCATGCAGCCTTACGTTCAAGATCAACCTGATTCCATTCAAGATTAATAACGTTTGATTGTCTCAAGCCTGTTGATAAAGCAAATATCATCATATCCTGCTGATGCTGTGGCAATTCGTTAAGTAATCTTTTCACTTGCTCGGGGGTTAACCATCGAATACGACGTTTAGGTTCTGGGAAAAGCCTGATTTTTGGAATTTTGTCTATCCATTCCCAATCATGGCATGCTTTCCGAAGAATTGCCCGTATCAGCGCTAAATGGCGATTAGCGGTTGATGGGCTTGTATTCTTTGCCTTTGCATGTGCAATATAATCAATTAATTCTCGATCAATTTCTTGCAATCGTCTATTACGTAAGAATTGCTGCAACCATCGAAGTTTTTCTTTATCGCGCTCATGAGTAGCTTTATGCTGTGTTTCGAGTAGAAACTTACATGCCGCTTCATCCCATGTGTACTCCGGTTTTTCCCCAAATCGCTGGATGCGCCAGGATTCGGCTTTTAGCTTGTCATGGTATTCTTGCGCCTGGGTTTTGTCGGCTGTGCTAGCAGAGCATCTAACACGCTCTCCTGCTGGTGTGGTGAACGCGATCCACCACGTATTACTGCGCTTGTAGAGTGGCATATGTTTACCTCCTTTTCTGAAACCACTCGCAACGCTTGCCGAGGGTTAGAATACTGCGATCTGATGTGTTCAACAAGATCGTCAAGAATAAATACCCAGCATTTACCCAATTTTGCACCGGGTAATTTCCCAGACTTTGCGCGACGACGTACCTCTTCTGGGTGCATCTTGAGAAAATTGGCAGCCTCAGTGAGTAAAAGTGTTTTCATAACGCATGGGCTTGTTGGGATTGTTAAAATCAAAATTTCTTTTGATATATCCTTCCTTGGATACCTGCCATAAGCGAGGAGCAAGCATAGAGATTAATGTTTGACGGCACCGGGTTGAAACTTCAATTGGCTGAAAACACAACACTGTCCAAGCTTCATAAAATAAATCGGTATTTAACTCATGCGGCAATTTTCCTGTAAGATTTGCCTTAGCAAATAGATTTGCAAGTTCACCCATTGCCCAATCAAGATCATCCGCTTCAAATTTCATCGGATTTTCCCTTTGTGCGTAAGTAATGATCTGTAGCGGCAAGACGCCGGGGAATGGCATGCCGTTTTAGCTGTTCTACAATACGTTCAGCGCTCTCTTCGCGTTGCAGCATGATATTGAGAAGTGCACCATAAGCAGTTGATGCAACCTGCTTCAAACGCTCATAGCTAATTCGGTCTTGTTCTTTGATTGTATTGATACGAAAGACACGATCAGATACCCATGATAAGCAAGGGTAAGCACCTGCAACGTATTCACCAGGATGCAATAAAACTTCCCAAGGAATAACGCGATCTTTTGCATGAAGTTCAACTTCCCAGCGTACCCAAGGGCTGGAAGAATCGCCTAGTTGTTTGCCCTTCTCATAAATTCTGATGAGTTTGCCATTTTTACGATTACCGATGTATACACTACGGCCTGAACCATCGGGTTTAATCCAGTTTCCATGTTGTGTTAGTTTCGGTTCTCTGCCGCCATATTTAAAGTGGCCTTGCTTATAAAATTCAATGGCCATATCGACAGAATGAACACCAGTGAAATCATCTACAGCGCCATCCCATCGAGTAATGCGTGCTCGAAGTTGATCTCTAAGATATAAAGTAAAAGATTGCCAATCAGAAATTAACGCGCAACCTTCGCCGGGTAGAGACAGGAAAGCAGTGTTGTTTTGGCCGCCGTAAGCAAAAAAAACACAGCCATGATCAAATTGAAAGGAATGCTGCCAACCGTGAAGCCCCCGCTGCTGATCGGTCATTCCTCCAAAAATGCCTTTAGTTGCTTCACTAAAGGATTTAAAAAATTCTAATGGATTGTTATTTTCAGAATGAAAAGAGAAGGAAACATTCAGCCAGTCAGTTAAGGCCGCCTGTGATTTATTTTTTTCTCCGGTGGGACTTTCCCCCCGTATTACCGTACGGGGGGCATTGACGCGCGCTTGCCTGCCCTCCGCTGCGCGTGCGTCTGGCAAGCTGCGCTTTGTTGAACTCGAGTCACATAAGAAATAATATTCCGTTTCAAATGCGGGGTTCTTTTGATGATTAAGATTTTCAGGTATAGTTTTCATACGAAGGAGACATGGAATTTCCTTCGTATAATACTATCAAAAAAGGCAATGTCAAGTTGCCTTAGTTAATCTACCTGTTTCCTATTCTCAATTTTAAATTCACCTCCAACCACTTTCCAAAAATTAGAAAATGCTTCTGCCGCTCTATATCCATTTGAACGATAACTACTAGGGCCGGTTTCTGGGAAAATATCGCGTATCTTGATACCTAATATAGTTTCATAGTTACGGATTGTGCGTTTGCTATGAATGATATAAAGCACCTTCCAGCCTAAATGATGGCCAATGTGCAACATACCTAATGCCGATTCCAATTGAGTGAGATCACCTTTAAAATTGGCAATAGTTTCATCATTTATTATTTTTAGTTGATCAATTTGTTCAACAGAGAGTTTTGCTAGTTTTTCTTCTTTTGATTTCTGTGGTATTTCAAACATGCTGTTTCCTTTTGTAGAGATCACAAGCCAATAAGGGAATATCATAATCCTTTTTTTCACAATTGACAGCGATCCAATATGGCAATATAAAGAAGTGGTAATTTTATGCAGCAACTTTCAAGAGTTGTAGTCCGTTATGTAGTGTTCTTGCATGAGCTACTACCAGTGCAAAAGTTTTAATTGTTTAGCAGTATGGGATAGTCAGTTGAAATACGCTAGCAAAGCGGGTTCGGCCAGCATGCCCATCAAACCGGGCATGGCCTTGCGCCGGGTCGGCCGGCGCACCCGGGAGACAGTTTCTTTTCAATGAAGCTAGTTTATTTAGTGCAGATTTTCTTAGAGAAACACTTCAATTATATAATTACAAACATGTAAAATAATTTGTAATCAGAAGGTCCCGAGTTCGATTCTTGGTTTCTAGATCATTAAATCAATAAGCCATGTATCGTTCTGTAGATTCTTTAAATTCTTGCAGGTAAGAAATATATGCTATTGGATAATTTTTATACTCATAGTCAAAAAACACTAGGCCATTGAGGTTTGTTCTTCTTTCGCCATTGTTCAAGGCGTCTATGGGCAGAATCCTGACCCACATCAATTTCAAGAAAATCGCAAATAGATTTCCAAGATTGAGGATTGATTAATTCTTCTAAACTAGAAGCATCGTGAGTTCGACGAACATTCTCTAGCCATACTTTTGGAGTGATCTCTGCAGGAATTGGCTCAAAGTCACTGTCAGAATCAGATCTTTCAATAGAAAATCCTCTAAAAAACTTCTCAAGAATTTTCCGAGCCCGATCCTTGATTGCTAACTCGTCGAAAGCATCATAATCAAGCAGTATTTGGTTAAGTCTAATCCGTGACTTTTCTGCAAGTAACTTCTTTTTCTCAGAAAATCCTTTATTACTTAGCCCCTGATTATCAAAGGTAAGAGAAAGATTTCCTAAAGTATGCAAGTATTGCTGATGCATAGACTCCGGAATATTTGCCCACTGCCCATTGATCGTCTGGGGCATAATATGTTCAATCTGACATCCTTTGAGTCCAGTATCAAATGAAATAACTTCATTCTGGTCAATATTCTCAATAAGCACAAGAAAACGTAGAAGTTTTTTCTTATTTCCGTATAGATTAATATCCGTTATTCTTCGTTCAATCAGTCCAACACTTGGTTGCCTATAGCCTTCGGTAGTAGATGTAACAAGCTTCTCAAATGCAGCCGCATAGTCATGCCAATAGTTTGAGTTTTGAGCTTCCAACTTCTTGGGAATTGTTGGAATAAATCGAGTAATGGCTTTGTCTGGATCACCGGAAAGGAACCGACAAGCATCATATGCCACAACCTTATTAATCGCTTTGTTGAGAAGTCGTTTGTCATATATAACAATTTTACCTTCTTCAATTTTAGATAATTTTTCTACAATATCCATCAGGAGGGTGGCATATGTGAGAAATGATGCTCGTAAATAGCCAAGCGAATTTTTATCGAAATCTGGATGAGAATTTACCCGAAGAGTCTGATAGATTATCGCCCATTTGATAAGATCTAAGATAAGCTGTTTACAAGTTCCAAAATCAGCGATATCGCCCCCCCATTTCTTAAAAGCATGATGAACAACTTTTGGATCTTTTGTCACCTTTTCAGAAGTCTTCACAGCGAGATATTCACGAAAGAAAGTTTCAATATCGTTTTCTCGTTCGGCCAGATCAGTGAATAATGCTTCGAACTTGTTTGTGTATAAGTCAATTAGGTGTTTTTCTTCAGTATGCGAAACTTGAAATCTTTTAAATGTAAAAATAAAATTTTTGATGAGATCAGCACCTGAGAGTGGTTTACCTGCAGAGTTAATAGATTCAAATACAGAATTTTCATCCTGTTCTTCGTCAAGAAAAATAACAACGACTTTAACTCTTCCAAGAATATCAACAAAATTTTGCAGTTGTTGCTCGTCCCACTCATCGAATCTCTTGAAGATATGACTATAGTTTTTCCAATAGTTTGTAGATCGATCAGCTAGATCAATTGTTTGAAGTTCGCCGGATAATAACGTATTGAGTGTTCTTTGATGCTCCATGTTATTGAGCTTAATTCTGATGTGTTCCCCTTCTTGACTAAATAATGCTCTACAAATTGCTCGAGCAGATTCGAGAGCATTCTCGGTTTTGATTTTTGAAAGATAAATATCGCGAACTGCGCATAAAATCAAGATAGTCGTTGTTATTCGTTGCTGCCCATCAATCACTACACGTTCGGTAACAAATCCTCGAGTTTGATTCTTTACAATTATGTTACCGATGTAGTAGTCAGCTTTGGAGTTCCCTTCGTGTTCTTCTAAAAACTCGACAATATCATTGATTAACTTATCGACTTCTTTTGTTGCTTGCCATGTGTAAGTTCTCTGATAAATGGGAATATGGAAAGACATATTATCGCCCATAATCAAATCCCTGATATTCTTTTGGTGACCTTCTATAGCCATGAGATTCTCTTATTTTTATTGTGTCTATGTGGATGGGATTACTTTTTACTTCGTTTGTTGACTTAAATGCCAAGTTTTAGTGGAAAGGATCAGGCTTCTTACTTAGTACCCGGCAATTCATACGTAAAACTAATAGAATTTCTTACCTCTTGCAATAAAATTATTGGTAATAATTAAACTTTCGTACTGTTATTAACAGAACTCCAAGGAATAATAAATATAAATTATAGTTGTATGACGTTGAATCTGACTGTTAAAATCATTGTAAGTTACTGTTATTTAGACATAGTTAATGCAGAGATCGTGCCTGATGGTCATCAACCTTATGCTCTCTAGATTTCTATTATGTTAGGGTAATAATCAATGACTTGAACAAATTAGTATGTGACGTTCTTGAACATTTGTGTATTTGTTCATCATGTACTATATTCCATTCTGTTCAATGATAAAGGATGAAATGATATGAGTCGCTTGTCTATCGATTTAACACCTGAGCAGCATCAAAAGATTAAGGCTGTTGCTGCTTTACAAGGGAAATCAATTAAGGAATATGTGCTTGCCCAAATTCTGCCTACATCTTCTGATGACGACATGGCTTTAAATGAACTGGAAACGTTTTTGGATGAACGTATTAAATCAGCTAGAGCTGGAAAAATAAGCAAGAAATCTGTAGAAGAAATTTTTCAAGAAGTATATAACGAAAATACCAAGTAATGTCCAGTTACAAACTTACTGCTCTTGCCGAAGAAGATTTGAGAGCAATCGCTCGTTATACAGTTGATACGTGGGGGATTGAACAGGCAAAACATTACGAAGCCTTGTTGTTAAAGCGATTCCAAGAGATTGCTCAAGGCAATATCACACCTAGAGTATTTCTCAAAAACAGATCAGATTTATTGTTTACGCACTGTGAGCATCATTATATTTTCTACTGGCAACCAAAAAATAGAGAAAAGCCAATTATTCTGGCAGTTTTGCATGAGCGGATGGATCTTATACAAAGACTTAAGAATCGACTGGCGACATAAAAATACGATTTTTCTACGATGACAGGATCAGAAAAAGTGTGATATTGATTGTGTCAGATTTGTGTCATACCAGCCTGTAAATTGCACAATATTGGGTTGTGTGACAATGATTTGATACGTGGCAAACGCTGTAAGTTGTTGTTTAATATATGCAGAAAGATATAAGGCTGTGTCTCATAATCCCTTGGTCGCTGGTTCGAGTCCAGCCAGACCCACCAAATAATTAAGCACTTAGTGACTAATAATCCTAAGTGCTTTTTTATTTTTCGTTTTATGTAGGCTGTGTGTAGGAAAATAATGGCTTTCAAAAGGGCAATAAAAAACCCGCTACTGGAGCGGGTAAATTTTAATTGAGATTTAAGCTACTAAGCTGAAGGTAAGATTGAGCTGTGGTTTTATTCGTTATCAGAGACCTTTGCACGGTGTCATGAGCGGTACGAGAATAAGGCAAAAATTTGCGAAAAAGCGGAGTTTACCCGGGGTAAATGAGCATTTTTCGCGAATTTTTAACGCAATTATCGTGCCGCGTAGTAACCGTGCAAAGGTCTCTATCAATAAGACGATTCTGTTGATAAGTCTTGCCAAACATAAAGAGGCTTTAGTGGCGAATTGGTTGGAATCATAAAAGTGGCGGCATCATGTATACCAATTAAACTGCGCCCTACAGTATGCAAAAGACCTTGCGCTATTCCTGAGGTGAATCCATAAAGCGGGCCATCAGTTTGAGAAGTTACGATAACGGTTTTCGGTAGTTCGGTAAATCCCGTAGCTGCATTAGTCACTCCACTAACAAATTTAACACCTGAGTTAATAAAATAATTTTCTGAAGTAAATGCATGGGATGAAAGTAAAAAGAATAGTGAGGCTATAAGAGATAATTTAATCATTGAGACCTTTGCACGTAACACTCCCAGAATAAAGGATTGGATGATAGTATTGTGTTTTAAAACAATAGCATTGAAGTGTTGACTATGAGTTTTTCGGAATACGATGTAACCCGCCGTACCCGTAAGGGAAATTTTCTAAAGCAAATCGATCAGTTGATAGACTGGAACTCGATAGAGAAAGCCATCGCAGTTCATTATGCACCGGTATCGGATGCGGCAGGTCGTCCGGCGTATTCCGGATTGCTGCTGTTCAAGATGCTGCTGGTAGGAATCTGGAACGGTGGTTTAAGCGATGAATCGGTGGAAGACATGGCGAATTCGAACCTGCATGAGATGCGATTTTTGGGTTTGTCGTTGGAAGACGATGTACCGGATCATTCCGTGTTATCACGCTTCAGAACCCGCCTGACGGCAGCGGACGCTTGGGATGAATTGTTAGCGCGGGTGAATGAGCAGATACAAGTGCACGACATCGCGGTCGGACAAGGCTGCCATGTTGATGCGAGCATTACGCAAAGTCCGCGTAGACCTAAAACTAGGCCTGCTTATGAAATGGTCAACGATCGGGAAGAACGAGATGATGAGCCGGGTGCTCAATCAGCGATGCGGGTCATTGAAGTGACCCAACCCGGTGTGGATTCTGAGGCACGTTGGGTTCAGAAGGGCGGCAAATCAGTGTTCGGTTATAAGCAGCATACGGTAGTAGATGGCAATGGTTTGGTGCTGACGGTTGAAACCACCGTGGCCAATTGCCATGACAGCAAACCGCTGCTGGGTTTGTTGGAGAAAGCCAATATCCGACCGGGAACCCGTATCCATACCGACAAGGCGTATAGCAGTCAAAAACATCGGGCTGCTTTGAAATCACGTGGTATCAAAAACGGCATTCAGGATAAGGCTTTGAGGAACAATCCATTGACGCGGCGGCAGTTGCAGCGCAATAGCTTGATCACGAAAGCCCGGTATGTTGTAGAGCGCACTTTCGGCAGCCAGGCAAGGTGGTTCAATGCCAAAATCCTGCGTTATCGTGGTCTGGCCAAAGCGCATGCTTGGCACATGCTCTTGGCTATGGCGTATAACTTAAAAAGGTTACCCAGACTCGTTGACGATCACCGATTGATAACACAAACATAGGGAGATTGCCTCCTCCTCTCGACAGAAACGGTCACTTTAGAATGACTATTTCGGCTTATTTACGGCAAGATAGCTTAAAAATTCCCAGTGACAGGCAAATAAATCGGGAATTACAGCAAAATAGAAAATCTTTGTGATTTTGCAAAGGTCTCTCATTATTTAAATAATTTAGTTTTGAAACTGAAAATTTACTATTTCTCGAAAATGTTTTGAACCAATATAAATTCATATGGCTATCACTTTTTTATATTAAGGGTAAGCTTCAGAAGCTTAACAGCAAGTTTTAAAAGCTCTTAAGTGCTTTTTGTTGGCAAGAAGTGGTAAAATAAGTTTTACATGTCACTGAATTTTTTATAAGGCTTTATAACTAAATATTATAACTTTATCAATTAATATTATTTTTATAAATATAAAAATTCTGATAATTTTATGTTTCGTTTGCTACCTCTACAAATGGAGCAAATAGATCATTAATCGTAGGCTATATCCTGGAATGCGATTTTATGATTCAAGCTAATATTTTCGAGTTATTTATAAAATAATGGAGAGTTAGATATGAAAGTTACAAAATCCCCTACCGTTTTATATTTTTCTTTTTCTTCTTTGATGCTGTTCTACTATTTGTTCTATTACTTATACATTTAGCTAGAGCTCTAATTTCTGGGTAAAGTTGAGTGGCACAGTGTTACCCGTCTTTCTGAGTTAGGTTTACAATAAATTACTTTACCCATAATAAAAAACCAGTACGCATGGCTTTGTGAATGCCAAAAGGTGCGTACTGGATGAGTCAGTTACCAATCAACATGGCTTAAATGACTGACTAACTGATAAAGCTATGAGCGAGTAATTTCAATAACGAGTCAACTACTTTGATGTTGACATGATGCGTTTGGATTAAATAAAAAAACCCGCCATAAAGACGGGCATTGAGTAACGCCTCTATTTCGCAGTGTAGGTGAGGTCTTGGAAAATATCTTTGATTTGAAAATAGGAAAGCGGTGTTTGCATACTATGCGCTTTTTCTACCGCTTCATTAAGCGTTGCGTGCGTAGAAATGAGCTGCCCCTTTCCTCCTAAGCTACAATTTTGTCGTAAAGTTAAAATGAATCGGTAATCCTCCCATTTTTAACAGGAGCTTGCAGTAGAAGGTTTTAGTTTTAAAGCTTCTGCCAACTTCATTGCTGGCGTGATACCTCCAAGTGCCATACTCGGTTGTAAATCCATAACCACTGTGTCGCAGTGAGTTGTGCCTCTTCAATGGTTGCAAAGTCATTCATCTCCAACCATTCATGCCGAACAGTTCTGTTATAGCGTTCTACATAAGCATTTTGCTGTGGCTTTCCTGGCTGAATGTAATCAAGCTGTGTTGATACCGGTTTAAAATTGACCACCCATTACGGTTGAAATTTGACCAGGGGAAAATAGAGCGCAGGATACTACGCATCTGTGGATAAGTCGACCAGACTGGATTGGTAATTTGCCTCCTGTTGATGTTTTAGTTTGTTGTAATTGACTACGAATCGACCAGATTTTCTTCTGGAGAATATTTTTCTTTTTCCCGCTGCTGTATTCTGATCTTTGCATTGGCTGTACTTTGTTTGTAGCGGAAAGACTCGTTGCCGGTTTCGATGATGTGGCAATGGTGTGTGAGTCGATCCAGCAGCGCTGTAGTCATTTTGGCGTCGATGAATACGATGCTCCATTCTGCGAATGCGAGGTTGGTGGTGATAATGATACTGGTACGTTCATACAACCTGGAGAGTAGATGAAACAATAGTGCGCCACCGGCTTGTGAGAATGGCAGATAGCCCAGTTCGTCGAGAATGACCAGGTCGATCTGCAACAGCCGCAAGGCAAGCCTGCCTTGTTTGCCCGCTGATTTTTCTTGTTCCAGACTATTGGCCAGATCGATGGCGCTGAAGAAGCGTACCTTTTTATTGTGATGCTGGATGCCTGAAGTGCCGATGGCAATGGCCAGGTGTGTTTTGCCAGTACCGGTGCCGCCGACCAACACCAGGTTCTGTGCAGCGGCTGTAAATTCCATTGTAGCCAGCTGATGAATCAGTTGCTGATCGACTTTGGACTGACTGAAGTCGAAGCCCTGTAAGTGGCGCTGCACCGGGAATCTGGCAGCTTGTGTCTGATAGCGAATGGAACGGAGGTTGCGCTCGGTTGTTTCAGCCTGGAGTAACTGGTTTAGCAGTGTGTCTGCGAAATTAAAACTGTCAGCGACATCGGGCGTATTCTGTTGCCTCAGTTCAGCATAGGAGCTGGCCATGCCATATAATTTCAGCGCTTTGAATTGCGCAAGTATGTCAGACATGCGGCACCTCTTTGGTGTTCAAACGATCATAGCGCGCCGTATCGGCCTGCGGTTCTTCATTGAGTTTCAGTGTTGTTTCCACTGACGCTGGTACGTCGGTGTATTTCAGCCGTGCCAATACATTGGCAACATGCTCGGCACTGGGCACGCCGGATTCCAGCACCAGTTCAACAGCGACCAGCACAGCTTCCAGCCCATGCGTCGGCACCAGGCTGAGCACTTTTGCCATGATTCGATCGGCCTGCTGACGTTCTCTGCGCCTCAGTGCAATCTGCAGTTGCAGCAAAGGTGCCGGTAGTTCGGCGAATGGCGCACCGTTGCGCAAGGCCCCCGGTTTCTTCTCAATGACCGGGATATAGTGCTGCCAGTTATAGCTGACCTGGTCGCTATCCATCAGACGACTATGACAGGCTGCTACGGCATTGTCATGGACGATCTCGATACGGTCGGCATACTGATGAACGGCCACCACCTGATTGACCAGACGACAGGGAACGGAATACCGGTTGCGCAGTAATGTAACCAGACACGTGCTGGATACCCGCGCCAATACTTCGATATAGCCATCGAACGGTGCTGGCATCGGCATCAGGTACAGTTGTTCTTGTTCCAGTGCATCGGCAAGGGTAATGCCCGCATAATCCGGATGCTCGATTTCAGACCACAGTCCGCGACAGTGCGTTCCAAGCCATCTGTTTAAGTCATCGAATGAGCCAAACTGTTGTTGCTTGGCTTCATTCCATATGCGGCGGCGCATATCCTGAACATTCTTCTCGACAACACCCTTTTCCCAGCCGGAAGCCACATTGCAGAAATCAGGATCGAACAGGTAATGTGCCGTCATCGCAAAGAAGCGCGTATTCACCACACGTCCATTGCCCTTAGACACCTTGTCCACGGCGGTCTTCATGTTGTCGTAAATGCCGCGTTTCGGCACACCACCAAAAGTAGTGAATGCCCGGGTATGCGCATCAAACAGCATTTCGTGACTTTGTGACGGATAAGCCGACAACATGAAAGTACGGCTGGCGCATAGCTTGGTATGGGCTGCCAGTACCTTGCGGTGGATGCCGCCGATCACCAGCCATTCTTCGCTCCAGTCAAACTGGAATGCTTCACCCAGCGCAAACTTCAGCGGCACATACGCCGCTTTACTCTGATTCCCTTGATTGCGCCAGTTGCGAACAAAGTCACATACAATCGTATAACCGCCTGTATAACCCTCGTTCAATATCTCTTTGAACAACATCAACGCCGTGCGCCGGTCCTTCTTCGGACGACGCGCATCCGCTTCCAGCGCTAACATTAACCTGGATTCAAACGGTGTCAACTTGCCAGGCTTCTTCGCCCTTTGATATTTAACCGCGCTGTCGCTTGGCACTTTCAACCACTTCTTGACCGTGTTCCGCGACAAACTCGTTCTTCGTTGAATCTCATTAATTGACAGATGTTCACGGTAAAACATCCGTCGTATCTTTGCATACATAACCATGGTAATCACCTCTTAAATTCTCCTGCCTAAAATTTAAGCAGGATACGGAAATTACCTGGTCAATTTTCAACCGTTACAACTAGCCTTTTCTGGTCAATTTTCGACCGGTGTCAACAGGCGGATCTCTGTTTCTCGCTGCTGCTTGGCTGCTTCTATCTGCTTCCTTAAAGCACAAGAAACTTTAGGATTGTTCCCGCTTCTCCATGTTTGAGAAATGCTGGTTTTGTAATCCATAAACCAACCGGCTGGGCAACCGTCAAGATGCAAAATATAAGCACCGTTTAAATTGCCGCGCTTGTGTCCTTCAATGTGGATTCTGTGCAATCGACCATCAGCAATAATTTCACCAGAATAATCAATCCCAGCTAATTGCATCGCTTGACGAAATTGAGACTCTATATCAAAACTGGTATAATTAAAGCTTGATTTTGTTGAAGAAAAATCATTCTCGCCAGCCTGTCCGCTGGCGTTCCCATTTGTGTACATGATTATTCCTCCACCCGATAATTGATTGGGTCGGCCAGCCATTTATGCAGTTCTGCGTTATCATAGAAAGTGCAGCGTACGCCCATGCGTTCTGGCTGCGGTGCTTTTCCTGCTTTTGATAACTGTCTGAATTTTTCTTTAGAAAATGGTGAAAATTTAGCGATTTTCGACCAACGGGATTTGCCTAACTTTGGAATTGTGTCAGGTGAATTTGAAATTTCTTTCATGTCTACTTTTCTCCAGCGCCATCACGGCGTTAGGTTGATCATGTGTCATGGGAATTTGAAGCTTCTTTCCTATCTACTTCTTATTACAAGTTTATTTGATAGCTATACTTACGTTTCTCCTTTAGTTGTTTAATCTCTCACTAGCATAGAAAAAATGGATATCGCCCACTATGTGTTAATAAGGTTTATCTTTTAAAATCGACTTGTGCGATACTTGGCTAACTATACCATATGTTGAATTATGTTTGCAATAGTTTGCTATATATTGCGTTTTAGCTTATCCACATAATCCGCCCATTGCTGCATCATGCGCGTACGTGGCTCCAGATAGAGCGCATGGTTATAAGCCGCGCTCACTGCATCGCGTTGAGTGTGAGCAAGCTGTAATTCGATATGATCGTGATTGAATCCTTGTTCGTGAAGAATCGTCGACGCTATCCCTCTGAAACCGTGTCCGGTCATGCGGCTGTGATAACCCATCCGGTACAATGCAAACAGTATGGTGTTATTGCTCATTGATTTGCCGTTTCTTTTCTCATTGGGAAACAGCAGGATTTGATCAGCCGCCAGATTCTTTATTTTCTCTAATACTGCAATGGCCTGATCCGATAAAGGTACAATATGCGGGGTTTTCATCTTCATGCGTTCAGCCGGTATACGCCATTGCTTTTTAATAAGGTCTATTTCTTCCCATCTGCCGCCAATTAATTCACTGGTTCGCACAAACGTTAACGCCATTAATTGCAATGCAAAGCGGGTGAGTGGTTGGCCGTCGTATGTATCAATCTTTTGAAGTAATTCGGGTAGCTCTTTTTGATCCAACCTTGCATAGTTGGTTTTCTTTGTAGGTGTAAGTACATCAGAAGGCTTGATATCCGCCGCTGGATTGCGTTCTGCCAGCCCGTGAGCAACAGCATAGCGCATGATCTGACCACATTTGGTTAATGCACGCTTGGCAATATCTAACGCGCCGCGTGATTCAATCTTCTTGATTGCCATTAATAACATGGGTGCGGTTAATTCAGTAACAGGCTTTCTACCGATGATCGGGAAGATGTCCGCTTCCAGTCGACGGATTGTATAACTTGCATGGCGTTGATTACGTGCTGCGCTCCATTGAGTCCACCAAAGACGCGCAACAGATTCAAAACTATTGGTTGCCGCTATGGCTTCCAGTTGCTTTTGTTCTTGCCTATGTAATGAAGGATCAACACCCTGTGCCAATAATTCCTTAAATCGTGCTTGCTGATTGCGTGCTTCTTTTAATGTCACATCCGGATAAACACCCAATGAGAGCATTTTGGCTGTGCCATTCACACGGTAACGATAACGCCACCATTTCGCACAAGAAGGTTGAATCATGAGAACCAGTCCATGACCATCAGGAAGTGAGTAGGGCTTCTCTTTAGGTTTTGCCGCCTTAATCTCTGAATCTGTCAGTTTCATGTGAAAACACCTTCAACCGGTAGTTTGCGTGAATATGTGAGTAACATTTATGCAAGTATTATAGTTACTCACTAACTTACTCACAAATTTATCTTGTTACTCACATTTCACAGGGTTGGCTACGGATAACAAAAAACCCGATAAACTTATCATTTATACGGGTCTTATTGGTGTTGCTGGGTGTTTATTGGTGTATCTGTGGCGGAGAGGATGGGATTCGAACCCATGTGTCAAGATAACCTGACCATCTGATTTCGAGTCAGCGCCGTTATGACCGCTTCGGTACCTCTCCGGTTGTTAGAAACTCGACACCCGCTGGACTCTCTTAAGATATCGAGCGAGTGTGAGTGTTTTAGAGGATAATTTACCTTTATATTATGCAGAAACTTTTATGGCACCGCGCATTTTCTGCAGCGCCTTGACCTCAATCTGACGAACACGCTCTGCCGATACACCCAGTTCATCGGCCAAATCATGCAGTGTTGCGGTATCTTTTTCCCTCAACCAGCGGGCTTCTATAATGTGGCGGCTTCGTTTATCCAGGCAATCAAGAGATTTCTGCAATCCTTTCTCGCGCAAGTGGGTGATTTGTTCTTTTTCCAGGAGCTGCGACGGTTCTGTGCCATCTGTCAGATAATTGATGGGGCTGAATGTGTCATCTTCATCTTCAGAGACGGGTTCAAGGGAAATATCCGAACCGTTGAAGCGTTTCTCCATTTCAATGACTTCTTCAGCTTTAACACCCAATTGAGCTGCCATTGCGTCCACTTCCTGCGGATTCATCGTGTCCAGGCCATGCTTCATGCTGCGCAGGTTAAAAAATAATTTCCGTTGCTGCTTGGTGGTGGCAATTTTGACTAAACGCCAGTTACGCATGATGAATTCGTGAATCTCAGCTTTAATCCAATGAACGGCAAAAGACACCAACCGCACTCCCCGCTCTGGATCGAAACGTTTAACTGCCTTCATCAGGCCGATATTTCCTTCCTGAATCAGATCAGCTTGTGGAAGACCGTAGCCTTTATACCCACGCGCTATCGCCACTACAAAACGCAGATGAGACATAATTAACTGCTGAGCAGCTTCGATATCACCGCGATTCCATAGTCGTCGTGCCAAACTGGTTTCTTCTTCCTGTGTAAGTATAGGGAAAGAATTAACAGACTGAATATAACTTTCAATACTTCCACCCGTGGTAGGTAGTGTTAAAGCATTCGTCATTGTAATAATCTCCTGATAGTAGGTTTGTGCCTATGTGATATAACTATGTTTTATTCTAGCACTCTCATGCTGTGAGTGCCAAATATTTAAAAAGTTTCGTTATAAATTCTTCCGAGTTATTCAGGTTCGATTTGCCAGAGATGGCTTGCGACAGAAATGCGTGCACCTAACCATCCCAGCCAAGCAGAAAACAATAGCAGGCTGATGCTGTCTTGTAGAGAAAGGTGCTGCAGTTGTATATCAAGATCATAAAGCTGAGCGAGAGGCATGAGTTCATCATTTAGTACAGCGATGCCCCATGTAATGATGAGCCACGCTGTAATGCCTCCGGACAATCCTTGAATGGCGCCAAAATAAAGAAAAGGACGTTGGATAAAACTATCGGTTGCGCCAATGAGTTTGGATATTTCGATTTCATCACGTTTAGTCAGAATTTGCAGGCGGATGGTATTGAACATGATCGCAACGATTGCAATACTTAGCAATGTAGCTAACATGAGCACGACCGAGCGCCCCAATTTAAGCAGTGCGTTCAGGCGATCCACCCAGGCGGAGTCAAATTGTACATGCGCAATTTCCGGCCAGCTCTGCAGAGTTAATTTCCATTGTTCCAGCGAGTCTGATGTATTTTCCCGAGTATGGACGACAAAAGCATCCGGAAGGGGGTTATAGGCCAAATTGGCGGTGATATCGGTAAATCCGCTACTTTGTTGTAACTGAGTTAGTGCGCTGTTCTTGGAAACAAATCGATAGTTCACGATTTGTGAGTCTTCTTGCAGGCGTTGCTGGATTTTGTCGATATCTTCTTTCTGCGCATCCTGTTTAAGAAACAAGCTGATTTGCGGGGAACCCGCCGCTTGGCCGGATATGGATTGCAAATTTTCCATCAGTACATAGACGCCGGTCGGCAGGCTAAGCGCGATACCCATCACAGTGATGCTCAGCAGAGCGGTAACAGGTGTGGAGGCCAGTCGCTTGAATGTGTAAAAAAATACAATCCCATGTTGCATCAGCCATGCGCGGATCATGCGGCTAATTTTCCTTGTTTGAGTGACAGAATCCGGTGTTGCGTATCCTCCAGCAGGGAAGCGTCATGCGTTGCGATCAGGACGGTGACGCCTACCTGATTGAACGATTTGAACATGGTCATGATATCTCGGGCATATTCAGCATCCAGATTACCTGTCGGTTCATCGGCGATCAGGATAGCGGGCCGGTGAACGACTGCACGCGCGATACACAACCGTTGTCTTTCACCACCGGATAGAGTGATGGGCATGACTTTCTCTTTTTTTAACAGGCCAACTTTATCCAGAGCGGCGCGTACCCGGGACATCGCCGTGTTGCTATCAAAATCGCTGATTTGCAGCGGCAATAAAACATTCTCAAAAACATTGCGGTCAAACAGAAGCTTGTGATCCTGAAAAATGAAACCGATCTTGCGCCTTAGATAGGGAATCGCGGCGGGTTTGAGTTGGGCTATATTTTGCCCACTGATTGTGATTACGCCGGAAGTCGGACATTCTATTGCCGCAATCAGCTTTAATAATGTGCTTTTACCGGCGCCCGAATGACCGGTCAGAAATACCATTTCGCCGGATTCCACCGCAAGTTCAATGTTGTTCAGAGCAATATAACCGTCGGGATAGCGCTTGGAGACATTTTTTAGAGCAATCATAGGGTTTCTGCTATCCATTGGTAGCGCTTAATCCAGAAGTGCTTCAACGAATTCTCTGGCCTCAAATGGTCTCAGGTCATCCAAACCTTCGCCCACGCCAATAAAACGCAATGCCGGAGGATTCTCAGGATATTGTCCTGCGATAGCTGCGACTACCCCGCCTTTTGCGGTGCCATCCAATTTGGTCAGGATCAGCCCGGTAACATTCAGCGCGTCATTAAAGGCGCTTACTTGCGTAATTGCATTTTGTCCCGTGTTGGCATCCAATACCAGCAGCACTTCATGCGGTGCGTCCGGCATGGCCTTAGCAATCACGCGTTTCACTTTTTTAATCTCTTCCATTAAATGCAGCTGGGTAGTCAAGCGTCCGGCCGTATCCGCCAGTACGATATCTATACCGCGCGCTTTGGCTGAGTTGACGGCATCATAAATTACAGCAGCCGGATCGCTTTTTTTATCGGGATCGCTGTCCGGGGCTATAACGGTAACATTGTTCCGCTCCCCCCAAGCGATCAATTGCTCGCGCGCAGCCGCACGGAAAGTATCGCCGGCAGCCAGTAGTACTGATTGACCTTGGGTTTGAAAGAATTTGGCAAGTTTGCCAATCGAAGTTGTTTTTCCTACACCATTGACACCCGCTATCATGATGACGAAAGGTTTATGCCTGGTGGTATCCAGTGGTTGGGCTAGCGGTTCCAGCATGGCGATCAGTGATTCTTTAAGCGCGTGTTTTAACTGTATGGAATCTGTCAATGCATTGCGCTTGACTTGTTTGCGCAGGTTTTCAAGTAATTGATATGTTGCGTTGACACCTATGTCGGAGGTTAACAAGATAGTTTCCAGTTCTTCGTACAGTTCCTCATCAATCTTACCGCCGCCAAACAAGCCCGATAGCTGTTTCCCCAGATTTTGCCGAGTGCGTGAAAGGCCTTGTTTAAGCTTGCTGGCGAAGCTGATGGATTCTGCCGGTGGAGACTCGGATTCCACTACGGATTCGACTGGAGTTTCGTTCGGATCCGCAAGATCTTTTTTGGATTTAAAAAAACTAAACATTCTGGTAGGCTCTCAATATGCAGAGGAATTCTCAAACTTCAATTTTATTCTGTTTACTCACTTTAGGTTGGTAAAAATGATATCTGATTACCGTATCACTTTTTTTTACTTTTTCTCAATTTGTGGATTTTTGTTGGTGATCAATCCGCTGACTTCATCATCAGCATATGCCAATCCGTATGAATATGTGCTCGATAATGGCCTTAAATTGATTGTAAAACAAGACCATCGTTCACCGGTTGTGGTGACACAAATCTGGTACAAGGCAGGCAGCATTGATGAAGTCAATGGCGTAACCGGTGTCGCGCATGTTCTGGAACATATGATGTTCAAAGGCACAGAGAAAGTTCCCAATGGCGAGTTCTCAAAAAAAATTGCAGCTGCTGGCGGGCGTGAGAATGCTTTCACGAGTTACGATTACACGGCTTATTACCAGCAATTGCATAAAAATCATTTGCCGATGGCCATGGAATTGGAAGCGGATCGAATGCGCAATCTAATTTTAACCAGAGAAGAATTTGAAAAAGAAATCAAAGTTGTAATGGAAGAAAGAAGATTGCGTACGGATGATCAGGCGCGTTCGCTATTGTATGAAAAAATGATGGCTGTTGCTTTTCAGTCTCATCCTTACAAAAATCCGATTATTGGCTGGATGAATGATCTGGAAAATATGAGCGTGGAAGATACGCAGGAATGGTATGACCGCTGGTACGCACCTAATAATGCAACATTGGTTGTCGTCGGGGATGTTGATGCAGACGAGGTATTTCAGCTAGCAAAAAAATACTATGGTGCAATTCAATCACATTCTTTATTCGCGATAGATGCTCGTAAACCACAGGTCGAACCACCACAATTAGGCACTAAACGGATAACCGTCAAAGCACCGGCAGAGTTGCCTTATCTCATCATGGGATTTCATGCGCCTGCAATAAAAAATGTTAATGAAGACTGGGAACCCTATGCGTTGGAGATATTGGAAGGGGTGCTGGATGGCCATGCTTCAGCCAGACTGAGCAAGTCGTTGGTGCGCGAAAGTCAAGTCGCTAATTCTGCCAGTGCGGGGTATGGTGCGATTGCGCGCGGCCCAAGCATTTTTTTTCTGAGTGCAGTGCCTGGCGTTGGCAAAACAGTAGCTGACTTGGAGCAGGCACTGCGCTCCGAGATCGAAAAAATTATTCAAGAAGGTGTTACGGAAGTAGAACTAAATCGAGTGAAAGCTCAGGTAATTGCGAGTCATGTCTATCAGCGAGATTCCACTTTTTCTCAAGCTATGCAATTGGGTAGACTGGAAAGTACTGGATTATCTTATCGTGATACGGATACCATCCTGGAGAAGTTAAAAGCAGTTACTGCTGAACAGATACGCGATGTAACAAAGAAATATTTTACTGATGAAGGTTTGACAGTCGCGGTATTGGATCCGCAGCCATTGGAACAGAAAGCTCCGAAAAAAATTCCCGGCGGTTTAAGACACTAGGAAGCGCTGAACACGCGTCATTCCGAACATAGTAAGGATTGCATTGATTGTTAGAAATTTCTTTGCTGCATTTTTGGATGACAGATGCGAGTTTTTCAGCGTTTATCCGGATTGAACTGAAATTTCGACAGCCGTCTTAAAAGAGTTAATGGACCGCTGTCGAAGAAAAAGTTATATAGCGGGTTATTCCTTTTTATCTCCGTGCGCATGATCGCCGTTTTGCTGTTTTTTGCCATGATCGTGCATGTGTTTATGCATTTTTTCCTTCATGTTGCGCCTTTCTGTTTCATCCAGAAAACCATCTTTGTTGGTATCTTTCTTATCAAACATGGCTTCATGGTGCTTCATGAATTCCTCTTTGCTGATTTTGCCATCATTATTTGTATCTACTGATGACATTTTATGCTCACATTTGTGGCCATGATCGTGTTGACCTTCAGATTTTGTGTTGCCATGGCTATGTTCTGAATGTTGTCCGCTTTGTTGCGGATGGTTGCTGCCTTGAGTGGTATCTGCAGCGATGACCGGAGTTACAAATTGCGTAACTAAAAAAGCAGTTCCGATAGCGATTGAAAGCAAGTTTCTTTTTAGATGCATCTTGTTCTCCATAATATTGATTGAGTGAAAAGGTTTGTGAAACCTCGTGTTTTAGAAACGAACAAATCTTTAAAGTTCGGAAATTAAATTAACTCACAGGAGTCTTGCCATCATTTTCAGGTAACGATGAAGTGCTGCCGGTAATGCTTAAGTTCGTTAATGGAATCATAAATGTCTGCGAGAGCCTCATGCTTACTGTTTTTAGAAAAATTTGCCACAATCTCTGGCTTCCAGCGTTTCGCCAACTCTTTTAAAGTACTGACATCCAGGTTGCGGTAATGAAAATAGGCTTCCAATTGTGGCATCGAACGAACCATAAAGCGCCGATCCTGACAGATGGAATTACCGCACATCGGAGAGATTCCCGAGGGTACGTGCAATTTTAGAAACTCGACCATCTGTGCTTCTACTTCGGCTTCCTTCAGTGTGGATGCTTTAACTTTATCGATCAGGCCCGACTTGGCATGGGTCGATTGATTCCATTTATCCATGCCATCAAGTATTTCATCGGGTTGATGCACGACCAGAACCGGTCCTTCGGCAACTGTATTCAGTTGTGAATCGGTTATAACTAGAGCGACTTCAATGATGCGATCGTTATCTGGATTGAGTCCGGTCATTTCCATGTCGACCCAGATGAGGTTATTATTATCTTGTGCCATAATTATCTAAAATTTGAATGCAATGAGTTTAATTGTGTCATATTGCCCTTAGTCAGTCACTTTTATAAACTTTTGTATTCGATTTATATACTATGCAGATATTTACATTGATTTTTTTGATTGCGTTATTACTTACCACGCTAACTCAGGTTTGGCTATCAGTCCGGCATATCCGTCATGTACGTATTCATCAGGACAGAGTGCCTGAAGAATTCGCCGGTCAGATCAGCTTGGCTGATCATAAAAAGGCGGCCGACTATACCTGCGCAAAAACTCGTGCAGGATATCCAGGCATACTCATTCATGCCGCTCTATTGCTTGTGTTTACGCTCGGCGGCGGATTAAATATCTTGAGCGAATTCTGGGCCAATTGGTTAAATGATCCTTTGGCGCATGGCATGGTACTGATCATCAGCACTTTTTTCATAATGAGTGTCGCTGAAATACCCTTAAGCTACTACCGTACTTTTGTAATCGAAGAGCAATTTGGTTTCAACAAGATGACACCGGCGATGTTTTTTACCGATTTGATCAAACAATCCGCGCTTGGCTTATTGCTGGGCGCGCCTTTATTGTTTTTCGTACTGTGGTTGATGGAAAAAATGGGGGAAAGCTGGTGGGTGTATGCCTGGTTTGCCTGGATTGCTTTCAACTTATTTGTGCTGGCAATTTTTCCTACGTGGATCGCACCGTTATTTAATAAATTTACTCCGTTGGAGGATGCTACGCTTAAAACGCGCATCGAGCAATTGATGAATAAATGTGGTTTTAAAGCCAGCGGACTGTTCGTGATGGATGGCTCACGCCGCAGCAATCATGGCAATGCTTATTTCACCGGATTTGGCAAAACCAAACGTATCGTATTTTTTGATACGCTGCTGGCGCGTTTGAATCCCGCCGAAATTGAAGCCGTCCTGGCGCACGAATTAGGACATTTCAAGCATCGTCATGTAATCAAACGCATTGTGATTTCATTTGCGATGAGTCTGGCATTTTTCTGGATTCTGGGCTATCTGATGGAACAGAGCTGGTTCTATGCAGGATTGGGTGTTGAAGTTGCTTCCGTACCGTCGACTGCGATGGCATTGCTGCTGTTTTTTCTGGTGATGCCTGTTTTTACCTTTTTGCTACATCCAATATCAAGTATTTATTCACGAAAACATGAATTTGAGGCTGATGCCTACGCAGCGCGGAATGCATCGGCGGATGATTTAATTCATGCGCTGGTCAAGCTGTATCAGGATAATGCAGCAACGCTCACGCCAGATCCGCTGCATTCGGCTTTTTATGATTCACATCCGCCGGCATCCATCCGGGTAGCACATTTACAAAGTCAGGAGCAAGCATGAACAATACCGCATGTGATTTATCATCCAAACAATGCAAACCGTGCGAGGGCGGTGTGCCGCCATTGTCAGCTGCTACGGTTGCTGATTATCTGAAGCAGCTCGATGGCTGGCAATTGCAGGACAAGCAGATTGCCAAGACCTATGAGTTCAAGAATTATTATCAAACGATGGCGTTCGTCAATGCGGTGGCATGGATTTCGCACCGCGAAGATCATCATCCCGATATGTTAGTTGGCTACAACCAATGCGTGGTTACGTATACGACACATGCCATTGGTGGTTTATCCGAAAATGATTTCATCTGTGCGGCGAAAATTGACACGTTATTTTCAATTTGAACCTTCGTCCCAATAGAACCAAGCAGCAGACGCAGTATCCAACCGGACAGGTAATTGCCGCATTTGGCAGGCACTATTCGATCAAAACGGCGAGCGGTGAAATCATTTCCTGTGTCATGCGTGGCAAAAAAGGCGGTATTGCATGCGGTGATCGGGTTGAATATCAGCTGACCGCCGCAGAGCAAGGTGTCATCGAAACGGTTTGTCCGCGCACTTCATTACTATATCGCAGCGATGCATTCAAGGAAAAAATCATTGCCGCCAACGTGACGCAAGCCATCCTTGTCGTTGCGGCGATTCCCAGCTTTAGCGAGGAATTGATCAACCGCTGCCTGGTCGCGGCGGAAAGCGAGGATATCGAGGTATTGATTGTGCTGAATAAAGCCGATCTGGTTGAACCGGCGCACATTGCGATGGAAACGTTGTCGCTTTACCGGGATTTAGGCTATCGTGTACTGCCATTGTGCGCTCTGCAGGATGTTTCAGCGTTAAGACCCTATTTATCAAACCATCTCAGTGTGCTGGCTGGTCAATCGGGAATGGGCAAATCCACCGTGCTCAACGCACTGGTTCCGCAAGCTCGGCGCGCCACGGCAGAGATTTCATTAGCACTGGATTCCGGCTGCCACACGACCACGCATTCGCAGCTTTATTCCCTTGATGACAATAGCGCTATCATCGACTCTCCCGGATTCCAGGAATTTGGATTGGATCATATTACAGAAGAAAGCTTGGCCTGGGGGTTCATCGAATTTCACCCTTACCTCGGGCAATGCAAATTCAATAATTGCCGTCATATCACTGAGCCCGGTTGCGCGGTGGTACAAGCTGTGCAGCAAAAAAAAATTAACTCCCGGAGACTTGGCTTTTATCATCGTTTGCAGCGATAATTAAGACAGCGCTGGATTTGAAATGATAATTTCGATGCAGCGATTTTGCTGACAGCAAAGATGAAGGCGTTGCCGTCGATTCAAATCGTTGGCATTGTTGGAAGATATACATTAAAATCCCAGTCCGTATAAATGCTTAGGCTATTCCTTATTGATATGGCTTTCTTTTTTTCTTGATCCGATTGGACTGCATATATGAGCGGAACAGAAGAAAGAATGGATGTTCCACAGAGTCGTAACATTTTCCGATAAGTTTTTTAGCTGTGCCAATGCCATTGCCATTGCCAATGCGATAATCACTACTCATTGTATAGGCTGGGAAATTCAGTTTGAATAATAATCAAAGTTGAGCGCGTGGTTTTAGATACATTGAATCTCCACCCATCTGCGGTGTTTCTGCTTGTTAAGTCTGAATGAACATACTGCCTTTACATCCTTCCTTTTTGGTCACTATTATTATTCGCAGTATGGACCGATCGACACTCGTCGAAGCGTTAGAGTCAGTGGCCAATCAAACCTATCCAGACATCGAAGTGATAGTGGTCAACGCCAAAGGAGGCAGTCATACTCCCCTTGAATCGAGTTGTGGTCGTTTTTCACTCGGCCTGACTAATCAGAATGGCGCTCCTGTCGGACGTAGTGCTTCAGCAAATGCAGGTTTGGAGGCAGCCCGAGGAGATATTCTGGGTTTTCTTGATGATGATGATTTGTTGCTTCCGGATCATGTGGCAAACCTGGTAAATGCGTTGTGTGCCAACCCTACGGCTATTGCCGCTTACTCTAGCGTGCAGGCAACGGATGATAGCGGGCAAGTATTGCGTGAATTTGCCAGTTCATTTGATTCAACTTCGCTGCATCTGGAAAATTTTTTGCCCATTCATGCGGTTCTGTTTCGTCGCCTGGCTTACGACTCCGGGGTGCGTTTTGATGAGAATTTTGATCTTTGTGAGGATTGGGATTTCTGGATTCAAGTGGCTCAACATGGAAATTTTATTTTTGTGAATGAGTTGACAGCAATTTATCGTATTGGCGGAAGTAGCGGTTTCGCTATTCACGGCGACCCCGAGCTTGCGAGGGCGGCTGAGCGCGCAGTGTGCGCCAAATGGCAAGTTCGCATGAATGCAGCTATTTTTTATGAATTGGTTTGTCGTGCTCGTACCTATCCGAAGCTCCATGAAGTGCAAGCGAAAGCTGATTATCTTGATTTTCAAGTTAAGGATTTGAAGCGCATATTGATCGAAGAGAGAAGTATGCTGATTGAAGAAAGAAGCATACTGATAAAAACGAAGCAGATGTTGGATCAGGAGATCCAGGCGCGTATGAAGGTTGTTGAAGTTTACGAAAATTCATATTCCTTTCGTATCACGCGCCCGTTACGTATTGCAGGACGATGGCTTAGGCTGCTTCAGCGCGCATGGCGGGGGTTTCTGCTGCTGGATTGGCGCTTACAACTGCGTGTTCTGAGCTGGATTTTGACGGGTCAGATGGCGCCAGCACGACGGAAGCTGTCCTTGGCTGCACAAGCCTCTGATGTATCGAAAGATTCAACATTGCCAGTTACAGCTGCGCCACGTATGCGTGCCACTTCTATTCCATTCTCACCTCTGACAGTACAAATCGATGTGGTGATTCCAATTTATAATGGTTTTGATTTTTTAGCGCCGCTATTTGATAGTCTTCAGCGCGCAACGAGCACTTCATTTCGTTTGCTGGTCTGTAACGATGCCAGTACCGATGACCGCATCCAACCATGGTTGGAGCGCCGTTTGCAGGATTTTCCAAATGCCTTGTTGCTATTAAATGAAAGTAATTTGGGTTTTGTGGGCGCAGTTAATACGCTCTTTATGCATGTTGAGAATGATTTTGTACTGCTTAATTCGGATGTTCAGGTACCTCCGTTTTGGTTGGAGCGATTGTTTGCGCCGATGCTTTCGGACCCAAAAGTTGCCAGTGTCACTCCATTCACGAATGCAGGGGCAATTTGCAGTTTCCCGAAGTTTTTCGTTGATAATACTGTTCCGCAGGGATTGACTGCGCTGGAAGTGGATGCCGTTCTGGCAGCACTGGAAGATTCAGCGCCCATTGAAATTCCTACCGGAGTTGGTTTCTGCATGGCTATTCGTCTGGAAGTTGCAAGGCGGATTGGCTTATTTGATCCTGTATTCGGGAAGGGTTATCGCGAAGAAAATGATTGGTGTGAAAGAGCTAAAGAATTGGGTTATCGGCATGTGCTGGTGCCTAATTTGTTTGTATATCATGAGCATGGCGGTTCTTTCCCATCATTGGAACGTCAGAAACTGGCAGACAGGAACGAAGCGATATTGCGTAAACGCTATCCGGATTTGTTTGAGCAGTATGAGTGGTTTATTCGGAATGATCCGATACGTCCAATGCGTGATTTTCTGTATCTCATGGTGTTGGCTAAACAGGCCGCTCACCCGGCCTTGGTTATTATTGATAATGTGATCGAGGGTGGAGCTTATGCTTATAGTCGTGAGTTGATCGGCAATACCATTGCTGCCGGTATTCCGGTACTGCACTTGCTCGATGATTTCCGTACCGGGGAATTGCGTGCCGAATGGCTTTCTAACTATGGTCAGCTTACTTTGAATTTCAGCGATTACTCCGATTGGGGTCGAGTGATTGCGGGGATTCAGCCGGAAAGTGTGTTGATCAACAATCTTTACTCGTATCGCGCACCTATGAGCCTTCTTCGCTGGCTGGCCGGCAGATCCGGCTTGAAGGGGATTCCTGTAAGTATTGCTTTGCATGATTTCTTCATGCTGTGCCCAAGTTTGTTTCTTATCAATCATGAAAGGAATTTCTGTAATTTACCCGATGAAGAAACCTGTAATCATTGTTTTAACCGTTTGCATATGGATTTTCCGGTTGGCGCGGAATCCATTACGGAATGGCGGGCGGTTTGGGCAAAAGCATTTGCCGTGATTGATCACATCATTGCTTTTTCTGATAGTACGCGAGATTTATTTATCCGCATTTATCCGCAATATGCGAGCAAAGTTGTGGTGCGTCCGCATTCTCTAGCACACTTTCACCATCGTCAGGTTGCGGTTGATTTAAATAAACCACTGCATATCGGAATTGTCGGATCGATTTCATGGCATAAAGGATGGAATATTGTGAGGCAGCTGTGCGAGGAGATTGATACTCATCATTTACCGGTCCGTGTTACCGTGATTGGCGCCTTAGTGCCCAATTTTTCTGCAGCCTGTCTGAATCAAACCGGCCGTTATGAGCGTGCTTTACTGGCACCGACAATTGAACAATCCGGTGCAAATATTTTTTTGTTTCCATCAATCTGGCCGGAAACATTTTCTTATGTGGCACATGAATTAATGGCCTGTGGTGTCCCACTTTGCTGCTTTAATTTCGGTGCTCCTGCAGATGCCGTTGCGAGTTATTCTTCAGGTTTGGTGCTTGAGCAAACTACCTCTGCACAATTACTTTCGCAAATGGATCATTTTCGCTTACGGCTTTGTACGCAAAAAAACGAGGCGTGTGCACTCACTGAATGAATTAATGCGGCAAGAATGTCGCGAAATGTACGATTCCCATACCGCAATAATAATCGTCGGTTGCTATGCTCATGATTTGAGCACGTTCAAATTCCGATGTGCCTTCCCAGAAATCACGAAAAATATCAACGGCCAGATGCGGATCGATGCGTAATTTACCAAGGCCGGAATCTTTCATCGAACGATAGTCACGGGCAAAAGCCAGCGCTCCTGCACGCAATTCGGAACGTAAGGGTATGGAAGCCTTCTCAGCTTCGCTCAATGGATTGTATACGCCGGCCACAGCATGATTGTCTTGATAGCAGTAATGACTGATTTGCGGATCATCCGATCCCATGAACATTTCCAGAGGAACGTTATAACGTAATAAGGGCGATTGATCGGGTGTGGCTAAGTCCTCGCCAAAGCAACCTGCGATGCGCACACCGTGACGTGTGCGGACTTCTGCGGCGGCTGCGCGAGTTACCATGTAATAGCCCTGAATTTTTCGTTCCAGCAGGTCGCATAATCTACCTTGGATAGTTCCTGCATAGCCCACATCGACCAGTGCCGCCACTCCTTCCGTTAATTTGATTTGCTGTAAATAGGATAGCATGGGTTCGCGCTCCATCGCCGCACGCCGATGGATTGCATCCGACAGGGTTTCCAGCACGGCGAGCAGAGCGTCATCAATCTGACCTGCATGAATTTCTACCAGACGTTTGCGTGACCAAATGCCGCGTTGCTCCAAAGCCGTTAATGTGGTGTGATCCAATGTCAGGCCAAAACGGCGCAGCAGGAATTCTGACAATGAATTGGCCTGATAATCCGTGCGGGCAATGGCCAGAATATCCTCATGAGACCGGATCATTGCCACCGAAATCGCGCGGCGTGATAATACTAAATAATTGGATTGTGGGATATTGTAGCCTGAGGTTAATACCTCATGGATATCCTTCATCAATTGCCCCTCGCGGGCAAGGAAATATAAACGATCAATATTATCGGCATGGGCCTGATCAATTAACCATTCGCTAAAGGCAGCTAACAGCGGACCCACAATCGCATAGCCAATGCCGTATCGTCCGCATTGAGTCAGTGATGCGCGATCCAGTAAGAATTGCCTGGGTTGAACTTGAAAGAAAGTGCGTACAATATTGCCCAGCACCAGCTCATCAGCAGTCGGGCCGGCTGATTTTACTTTTTCTATCCAGGTACTGAGGCGTGGAAAATACGCTGCTAATGCCAGCGGGCTTTCCAGAACCGCAATCTGAAAACCCAGTTGTTGTGGAATCTGTTGATCTGAAACGGGGTGATCGCCAATCATAATGGCCTGTTCCGGCAATATTTGCTCATTTTCTGCAATGTGGCGAAAAAGCTCCCCGGTAGATTTGCGCACACCCACTTCGGAGGAAAGGTATAAGGCGTCGTATTCAAGGATATTGCATTTTTGCAGCATTTTTTTGATGACATCTGATGACAGAAACATATCGCTGGCCAGCACTACTTTTTTGCCAGCCTGTTGTGCCATTTTCAGCACCTCGATCATCCCCGGCAGGGGTTGTGCCAGGGCCAATTCTATTGATTCCTCAATGAACTGCAACTGCTGGGCATCGCCCTCGGCGGTACCAAAAAGACGAACATATTCCGTGCAAATATGGGCTAAACTGACATCGGCGCTTCCTGTTTCCCGCAATGACATTTCAGCTGCCTGTCGTTGTTCTGGGTAACGGTCGCAATTGATGCGCTTTGCGATCCAATGTTTGGTATTTTCCGGATCAAGCAGCGGGCGTGTAATGAGCGTATCAAAAATATCGAAAATTACCAATCGGATGTTCGGATGCTCTATCCGGATCAATAGCGCATCACGATCGAATAGTGTGTGATAAGGGTGCGAGTGACCGATCGAGCGACGCATTCGATTAAAGATTTCATTGATGGAACGTTTTATTGTCGCTTTTGCTCCATAGGTTTTCTGGTATCTCAATACCTTGCGGAGAAATTGATGATTAGTCATGGATAAATGATGAATTAAGAATTATTCTCAACAGGGTATGATATTACACAGCTTTATTGAAATATTTTGCATCCCGATAACAAAATATATGACAGTATGAATTATTTTTGTTACCGCATTAAGACACCAAGATTATTCGTTTGCAAAGAGAAACTTAATAAATACTCAGGGAATTAGTTTCTTAAAAGATTTTCGAGGTAGATTCTCAGTTTTAACATTCTATACTGCAAGCCACTAAGGGGGCCCTTTTTTTCAGCCTCTACAAAGGCCTCTGCATAACTCTCTTCTGCTTTTTTAGGGAGAAAAAGGCCGCGATAGCTGGCTAGTCCGATGATTGCAGAAAGATAATTACAGTGAGAAAGTGGTAACGCATAACAGGATATAGCTTGTTTCTTGAGATTAATCACACTGCTGATGTCCATAACCCGGGTAGCAGGAAGCGGGCTCCAAATTTCATAAATAAACGCACGCGATGATGTTTCACAGCGCTGCCAGCAGTTTAAAACAGCGTGGCCTATGGCGACATGGTCGCGATGATAATCCAATACCGAAGGCAGGAATAACCAATCCGGGTTAAATTGGTGCAGTAGTGTATCAACTTTGGTTTCAAACTGAGAGGAGTTGCGAAAACCACCGTCCGGTTCGTCGAGGAATTCCATGTCATTGATCCCCAATGTCGCTAACGAGTCGATCGCTTCCTTACGTCGAATGAGGGGGGCGTCGGCATCAAGACTGCCGGCACCGGCACCATCGGTGACGAAAATAACTTTGACGGAGCATCCTTCTTGTCGCAGTAAAGCCAGCGTACCGCCGCAGCCCAGGATTTCGTCATCCGGGTGCGGGGCGAAAACGAGAATTTTTCCGTTGTGAATGGGAGTAAGCGGTGTTGGCAATGGACAAAGTCCTAGTCGGGCTATTTTAGCCTGCTGTAGCTTGGCGATAAATTGTTTCATACCTATCCGTAATTTCAATGACATCCGGCCATGCGTTAGCTCTTGCCAACCCCTGCTGTGCAATTGTTTCCCGTAATTTTGAGTCATTCAGCATGCGCTGCATAGCTTCCGCCAAGGCATTAAGAGTGGGTTCTGATAATAATGCGCCGTTTTTTACCACTTCGGGTACGCCGCCTACAGCGGTGCAAACCGCCGCTGTACCTGCCACGAGTGCTTCAAGATTTGCCAATCCGAAGGATTCGGAAGCTGAAGCGCTGACATACAAGTCGGCGGCGCAAAGATATAAACCGATATCTTCAGCGACTGCGAACAGGATCTCCTGCGTAAGTTTTGATTGTCGAGCCAGTTTTTGTAAAGCATTGTGATCACCTTCACCCAGAATAACTAACTGGAGTACTTTTTCTAGCTTAAGTTGGGCACAGGCTTCGATAAGTAATGGATATTGCTTAACCGGGGAGATGCGGCCAATACTCAATATATAAATCGCAGACTCGTTCCAGTTGAGACGATTTCTTGCGTCCTTCCGGCTGTAACGGTTCACCACGGGCCGCGCGTGAACCAGATCATGCCAATGAGCAGGTGGCGGATGAATGGCCAGATCATGCGCAATCTGAGCGATGCCGCGGCGAGTGGGTGCAATTACCCAGGAAGCTGCACGCAGTGTATTGGCTTCCCAGCGGCATAGGATACGCATCACGCGATGACCCAGATGCACGCCATCTTCGTGAATGGCTTGAGTATAACAACCGAAACCATGTTCGGTGATTCCCCACACCGGTTTGTGATCGGGATAGAATCGCAGGAAAAAACGCAAACTCAGGGCGATATAGGGATCATGGCAGTGTACGTGGGTATATTTTTGCGTAACTGCCAGTTTTGCGGCAAGACGTCCCATATTAAAGCGTTCCAGCAGAACCTGAAACAGTGTGGGGAAATGGGTGGGTTTGTTTTTGATTCCGGGTAAGGAGATTAATAGATATAGGAGGCGTTGTTGCCAGAGTATAGCGCGTTGCCCTAAGTCGGCTTGGCAAAGATAGCCCACCTCGACGCCACGACGCTGGAATTCTTTAACAATCGGGGCCAGACTGCGCCCGAGACCGTAACGCTGATCCGAACGGGTTTCACGTGTAACCATTAAAATTTTCATGGCGATCAATGTTTCACTTGCGTGGAGATTGCGCTTATTGTCGTGAGTCTATTTATTAAAATGCCTATTGTATCGTGAACAATAGTTACATTTAATCCAATACAAACTCATTTAGCGGAAATCCGTATCCCCGGACATCAGCCACCAATGGTTACGTAAAGAATCAATCGATGGCGCGTTATCCCAGGTGCTGGCGGGAATACGAATATCCAGCGTTTTTCGGGTACCGCGGGCGACTGCAAAATGAGCGGCAAAGTTTTCCGTGATACGACAAAACAATCGTTGCTGGCCATTAATGCCTGCCAATCGTCGAGCATGCAGAACAAGAAGAGGGATCTCGGCTAATGGCGCGATGAAGTCGACAATTTCGCATCCGTGAGCGTCATAACGCAGTATAAGCACACCTCGTGTTTGGTCGCCACCGCGGTTTTTTATCAGTACGACCTGGTAATGCTGGGTAGGATGATTAAGATAGCGATATTGTATATAAGCCCAGTCGCGAACACCAACTAATGCAGTTTGCAAATCATTAGCCATTTGTTGCCAGCATTCATTAACGATGAGCGTAGTTTGTGCAGTATTATCCAATGGGGTGATGGGAAGTAATCGGGTGCGCCAATGGGGAAATTTCGATAACGGTGACCAGGTGATCTCGACCATTTTTCCAACTTCACCATATAATCCGTGCCGTTCCGCAATCTTCATGTGGCGTTCGTTTGGAAATCCAAAGCCGATTAGATAAGGTTTGCCATAACCAATGTAATGTTCCAGAAAAGCCGCCGTCATCAGAAAAAAAGGTCCTTTCCGGGTGAGTATGCCCCGTTCGCTGGTATCAACCATGACATCCGCGATTTGCACCGCTGTTTGAGGTTGTCCAAAAAATAGAATCTGTCGGGCAACACCGCCGTAGTGAGCAATCAGCTTATCTCTTCGCCATACACCCAGTGCATGGCTTGGGTTTGCACCATATTTCCATTGCCAGGTAGCGGGCGTCATAGTGTGATTAAATGTTTTTTTAAACAAATCAAACAGCTTATGTTTCTGGTTCTCCTTGAGAGGCTGCAAACGCCATTGAGGCGTTGTTTTTTTCCTGAAACGCAACAAAGCGTAGCCATATTCCCCATGAGTATATTTTTCCCGATTAATCCGGTTGGATTGTTCGAGTTGTGTCAGTTGTTCAGGGTTAAGAAAAAGATCCCTGATCAGCTTTTGCCGGTATGTTGAAATGGCCTGTAACAAATAATCGAAGGTAGGTGCCGCTAACGCGGATAAATCCAGGTTCTCAGTCAACTCAAACCCGGATCGCTCGGCGAGCATGATCATATTTTTGAGTAAATGGAGATTTTCTAAATGTGTAGTATTGTGCTTCAGTGCAAATTCGCCCATTACGATCAATTGTCCCGAGGGCGATAACAGATCCAGTGCTTTATTAATAATTACCAGTTGATCAATGTATTGCGCTGATTCCTTAAATAAAATGATATCAAAGCCTTTCGCTTCAGTATTAAGGGTTTCCAGCATATCGACAGTGATGCCACTAACATCGTAACCCGGTGGGTTGAGCAGGGATGAGATTGTTCCTGAGCCTATCCCCACTTCCAGAATGCGGCAGGGAGATGGCGGCAGCTTTGATCGCAGGAGTTCATGCGTAGATTGCTGCGCTGTCCGCATACTGATTTTGTCGTTTTGGAACAAGCCAAAATGTAAATCCGAAGCGATGCCTTCATGCAGGTGCAACGCGTGGGCGTATATATTGAATGGAAACGCCAGAGCCTCACAGGGAGAGGATGAGGCTGCTGTTATTGAAGCAGTCGCATGAGTAGCTTGACGATAATGCTGAGTGCTTTGTATCGGATTGTGATTAATGGATTTAGTCATTCTGAATAATGGTATTGTTTTCCCATTGGTGAGGAATTGAAAAATATCCCTGAAGACGTCCTGCTTGAGTTACTTGTAAGGTGGCAATAGCTTCTGCGGAATCATACAGATGCAGGCCGCGTTCACACAATAAATAGATATTGACCAGATATTCTCCTTTAAGGAGTGGCAATCGTTCCAGCCGGAGGCAAAGTTGCCCTGATCCATCGGTTGATCGTTGAATCGCGAATTGATCTTCCCATGTGGCTGTACTGGTTATGATCCGGCCATCTTTGGCATGTAGCGTCATGGCGATATTCGGGCACGGGAGTGCGGGATCGGAAGCAAAACTTATGGCTATCAGAATATTGGATTGGCCGCTGGCGATATCGGCATGCGATGTGCAGGCGGCATCCGCGATGAGTTGCACTTTTTCCAGATGCGCATTGCCGGAGGGATGCTTTTTGTGCGGCACAGGGGCGCTTTTGCCTGCAAAATGCGTGTCGGCTGCTGGGTTAGCGGTACTTTGATCCAAAAATGACTGATAGGCCGATACCACCTGGGCGGATTCACCGTCTAATACCATTTTGCCTTTATTGAGCCAGATCGCACGGGCGCATAAAGATTCAACCTGAAACAGCGAGTGGGAACAAAACAGGATTGTTTTACCCGCATCGCGCATTTGCATGATGCGGGTAAATGATTTGCGGGCAAACGCGCCATCTCCCACCGATAAAGCTTCATCGATGATCAGGATGTCCGGGTCGACATTGATGGCAACGGAAAATGCCAAGCGTACATACATGCCGCTGGAATATGTTTTTACGGGTTGATCAATAAAATCACGCACACCGGAGAAATCAATAATTTGTTCGATACGCTCAGCAATTTCCGCCTGATTTAAACCCATGATCGCTGCGCTCATCATGACATTCTCGCGCCCGGTAAACTCCGGGTTGAATCCGGCACCGAGTTCCAGTAAAGCAGCGATACGGCCGTTCACTTGCACTTCACCGTAGCTGGGGGTTGAGGTGCCGCAAACCAGTTGCAGCAGTGTCGATTTCCCCGAGCCGTTTTGCCCTACGATGCCTACGACTTCTCCAGGCATTATCGTTAAGTCGATATCGTTTAGCGCCCACAGTTCGCGGTAATATTGACGTGAACCCCACCATCGATGCGGCCACAAAAATTGTTTTAAACGATCTCTGGGGTGCTGATACAACTGATAGCATTTGGATAATTTTACGGCGTTAATGGCTGGCTCATAGCCCGAAGCATTAAAGGACATCGGCGCATCCTTGGTGTCTTTTAAACACGACATTGAAAACAAAAGCATATATCGACAATATCAGGGCAGGGTTGATAAATGGCCATAATGCTCCCGGGAACAAACCCCGGTATCGACAGATCACTTCGTGCTTAATCATTCGCAGGATGAGCGGAGCATGCTGCCATAAGCTGCGGAAGCTGTTCGGAAGGATGGTATTAAACAGATGCAAGAAACTAAACTTAGAATGTTGAATAGCACATTATCGCAGATAAACACGCGGAAATTAATGCAAAGAAAAAGATTGGTTTTGTCACTATTATGAAAAATAAAGATAGCGATTCTTGTTATCTTGTCTGATTGCTTGAACTATTAATTATGCCTATAGTCCATCCACTGCCTGAGCGGTAGCCATTTAGCTTCAAGATCGCGCGAGCATAGGCATGCATATTTTTGCATCAATGAATTGTTGGAATAAATACACGCTTGTCCTGCATATTCAAATTTTAGTGTAAATTAATGGCATTATAATTGTTGCAATTACGCAACATGCCCGATGGAAACTTCGGTTACAAACTTGCAAAGAGGTTTTGTTTTGGGCAGAATGGACTTTAACTTGGCTTTTGTGGTATTTTCTGCTAGGACATTGTGTGAGTTGCGCAGAAGTTACATAGAGACAAAGTGAAAGTGAAAAACTTGCAAGTAATTTACTTTGGTATTTATTTTTAATTTTTATAACGAGGGAGCTCCCATGGCTATAACAGCAGAACAACAAACTAGTATTCTGGAAGTTGCTATAGGTTTGTTTAATGCAGCACCAGGCAAGATCTATATGACCGAGTTGGCGAATATGGTTGACGCGAACGGCGGTAATTTATCAATCGAACAATTAGCTGATTTTTTGGATGATACTGCAGTATTCAAGGACAATATTCTGGTTGGTAATGTAACGATAGAAGACCAAGCAAACATATTACTGAATAACTTCGGTCTTGCAGCTGACGATGATCCTGCCAGTGCCGGTTCTCAAGCAAAAGCATTCTTTGAAGGTGAGCTGGCCGCAGGTAAAGGCCTGGGCGAAATCGTCATCGAAGCCATCAATTATTTGAATGGTTCTCCTGCAGAGGAATTTGCCGCAACTAAAACTTTGCTGGACAATAAGGTTCTGGTTGCTAAAGCCTACTCAGCTGCGGGTTCGTCGCAGGATATAGCGATATTACAAACCGTATTAAGCAAAGTAACCGGGGATGCTCCTTATACAGAAGAAGACGTACAACAAGCCTTGGCAGATAGCGGTGTGCCGACCGGTAATGGATCAGGATTTTCATTGATCGTAGGTGAAGATAGTTTGACTGGTACTAGCGGCGATGATGTATTTACCGCATTGGCCGTTCAGGATAACACAGGCGGTGTAGTCAATTCGCTTGAGTCTATTGACAGGTTGGATGGTGGCACCGGTACCGATACCTTGACCGCAACGCTGATAGCCAATGCGGCGCCATCCTTGACCAGTGTCGAAAATATCATTGCCCGCTTTGGTGGAGCTGTGACGCTTGATCTGGCTAACTCAACAGGTGTGCAAGCTGTCACTGTACAATCAAGCACTGCTGCAGGTACTGTTTCTAATATAGGTGATGCTGCGACTCTGGGTGTTAGAAATCAAGTTCAGGACGTGACATTCAGCGGCAATACTGCTACTACTCAGAACTTGAATTTAGATACGGTGGGAAATTTTACGACACCGACACAAAATACAGTTACTCTTGATACGGGTGCTACAACGTTAAATCTTTCAGTGAATAATGCGAATGCCGTCATTGCGACATTGGCATCTGTTAAAACGCTGAATGTAGCTGCGCGTGGAACGAATGAGATTGCTCAAGGTTCTGGTGCAGCCACCACAACGGCAACCATCACAGGTACTGGTAGCGTTGAATTGCAGGATGCCTTTACTGTCCTGACAACATTGGATGCAACAGGTAACTCCGGTGGTGTAACCGCCACAGTGGATGCTACTGCAGTCACGGTTAACGGCGGTTCTGGCAATGATAACATCGTCTATACTGAAGCAGTAGGCGCGACTGCGGCTGTGGCGTTAGGTGCTGGCGATGACCGGTTTGCGATTACAGCGGCATCGACTGCCGGAGCTACTGTTGATGCGGGTGATGGTAATGATACATTTGCGGTAACTGATGGTGCTTTTCTTGATGCCGATGCACAAGATATTTATTCCAATTTTGAAACACTGGAAATTGGTGATACCGTAACTGCAACCGGCGGAACAGGTACCTATGATATGGACAACCTGCCCGGTCTGGGAGCAGTTACCATTGGCACGGCACTTGCAGGTGCAGTAATTATCGATAATGCAGTGGCAGATACAACGGTGACGATCAATGCTGAGGAAGCAACGGATCTGACTCTGGGTCAAAATTTGGACTATGTCTTGGCAACTGCAACGGGTTCTTCCGACGATGTAGCACTGACACTGAATGGATTGGACGGTGATGATGATGGTGCAGCTGGGGAAGGTCAGATAACAGTGGATCAGTTTACAGCCAACGATATCGAATCCTTTACCATCGCTTCCAATATTGGTGGTATTGATCCTGATTTTGAAAATACGGATTACACCAATACCATTTCTGCACTCATCGGTGACGCGGTTGAAACATTGACTTTCAGTGGGAATGCGAATTTAGTAGTTACTGCCCTGACAGCGGCTGAAGTTAATACAATTGATGCCAGCGCGATGACAGGCGCGTTAACGATTGATGCCAGTGGAGCAAGCGGCGTCGAGTTCCTGGGTGGATCGGCTAACGATGTTTATACCGGAACCGCTGACGGCGATACCATTACCGGTAACGGAGGTGGAGATGATATCGCCTTGGGAGCTGGATCTGTAGACACCTTGATCCTGAATGCTGCGGGCGATTCCTTGTTGAATGCAGATCTGGATGGCCATGATCAAATTACCGGCTTTGGTGTTGCTGGGCAGCTGGACGTCATTGATGTGGGTATCTTTGGATTTACCGGTCAGCAGGCTTCAGCACTGGCAAATAAAGGCGCTCTGGCTGCCTCGATTGTTGATGGTTCGACAACGTCCATAACAGACTTCTTTGCTTCGGGCGGTGTGGATCGCGGTGTGGCAATCGGTACCAACGGTGGAAATACTTATGCGTTTATCGACGCGAACAAGGATGGTAACTTTACATCGGGTGAAGATGCTGTGGTTGAGTTGACAGGTGTCGTCGGTGTTACGCTGGCAAACTTTGGATTCTAAATCGTAAATTAGAAAACGAAGCCAGTAACAAAACTAAAAAGCCACCCTGAAAGAGGGTGGCTTTTTTATTTGTCGTTTTCCAAGAAAAGATATCTTCCAAGAGTGCGCGAATTATTATCAGAGTTGGATTTCAGAAGCAACGTGGAATAGAAAATTGCGAGGTATCGATAAAATGACAAGGCCGTAAATGGAAATTACTGGGTGGATGGTATATAGCCCAGTGTGCTATGCGATAAAAGAATCAGTTTTCCACTCTGATATTAGAAGCAGCTGTGATTTCTGAATTAAGCTGTTGACAGGCTAAAAGCGGATCATTGGCCTGAGCGATTGGCCTACCGATAACCAGATAGTCTGCGCCATTCCGGATGGCCTGCTGTGGCGTCGTAACTCTTCGTTGATCATCCGTAGCATCATTATTGCGCGGACGTATGCCCGGTGTTACCAAACAGAAGCGCTCTCCCAATTGCTGCCGCAGATGGGCGGCTTCCAGTGCGGAGCAAACAACGCCGTCCAGTTCGCATTCGAAGGCGAGCCGTGCCAGGCGGTCGACGATCTGCGCAGGTTGACCGGCTAAACCGATATCAGCAAGATCGTCCTGATCCATGCTGGTGAGCAACGTGACTGCGATCAGTTTGGTTGTGCCCGGAGTTATGGCTTTCCGCGCCGCTTGCAGCATTTTGCGGCCACCAAGCGCATGTACATTGACCATCCACACGTTTAAATGAGCAGCAGCCTGGCAAGCTTTGGCAACCGTATTGGGGATATCGTGGAATTTAAGATCAAGAAATACATCGAATCCTTTTGTCATGAGCTGCTCGATGAGGTGCGGGCCGGTCGCGGTGAACAACTCCTTTCCGACTTTCAAACGGCATAATTGAGGATCAAGCCGATGCGCTAACTGTAAGGCGCTTTTATCATCCGGGAAATCCAGCGCTACAATGATGCGGGGTTCATGCATGAAGCTAGGCGATGTTTAATCGTTCGAGTTACATCGGCATCGAACAACAATCATAGCGATAAGTGCGCCCAGTGCAAAGGAAATCAAAAGTACAACACTAAGGGGTAGTTCGATAGACTGATCCAAGGTGTACTGGAGCATGACAGGATGCGAGTTTTTGGATGCGAATACCGCAAGTATTACAAAGACTACAATACGAAAAAGCCAGGCAACTAGATTCATCATAATGAGTAGAGTCCGTACAGGTTATTAGAGATGTGAATAAATTATAAGCTCAAAACAGGCCGAGTACTTAATATTTCATTACCCAGACGAAAGATTGATGCAACGGTGCAGGATGGTTGATGTATCTGTGCGGCAGGTGATGAAATGGCCACACAGATACGCATTTCCGTTTGATAAAAACTATTTCTTATCCGTATAGTCCACCCGTTCACGCATTTCCTTGCCCGCTTTAAAGTGCGGCACATATTTCTCCGGGACTTTGACTTTTTCGCCCGACTTGGGATTGCGTCCGATACGCGGCGGCCTATAGTTCAAATCGAAACTGCCAAAACCACGTATTTCGATACGTTGACCACTGGCCAGACTTTGAGCCATGGCATCAATAATCGTTTTGACCGACAATTCTGCATCTTTTGCAACCAGTTGGGGGAAGCGTGCTGCAAGCCGGGTAATTAATTCAGATTTCGTCATGAAATATCCTTATTGCTCAGTGTTTTTACTATCCATTTTTGCTTTCAGCAAAGCGCCCAGACTGGTTGTACCTGCATTGGCCGGAGCTTTAATTTTTTGCATGGCGCTTGACTCATCTGATTTATCTTTTGCCTTAATCGAAAGATTAATGGTTCGGTTTTTGCGATCCACATTGATGATCATGGTTTCGACCGTATCACCTTCTTTCAGGAAAGTGCGAATATCTTCAACCCGGTCGCGCGAGACTTCGGATGCGCGCAAATATCCCTCGATATCATTCGTGAGTGCTATGACAGCGCCTTTAGGATCAATTGATTTTACCGTGCCCGTAACGATGCTGTTTTTATCGTTTTCGGCAACGAAGCTGGTGAAAGGATCGCCTTCCATTTGCTTGATGCCCAATGAAATGCGTTCGCGTTCGACATCGATCGATAAAATCATGGCTTCGACTTCATCGCCTTTTTTATAATTGAGCACGGCTTCCTCGCCAGGCTGGTTCCAGGATAAATCAGATAAATGGACAAGACCATCGATGTTTCCAGGTAGTCCGATAAATACACCGAAGTCAGTGATGGATTTGATTTGACCGCGAACCTTGGCATTCTTGTCATGAGTGGCGGCAAACTCTTCCCATGGATTAGTCTGGCATTGTTTCATGCCCAATGAGATACGGCGACGTTCTTCGTCGATTTCCAGGATCATGACTTCAACTTCATCGCCCAGTTGCACAATCTTGGAAGGATAAACATTTTTGTTAGTCCAATCCATTTCTGAAACATGCACCAATCCTTCGATACCTTGTTCGATCTCAATAAAAGCGCCGTAGTCTGTCAGGTTGGTTACTTTGCCGAACAGACGGGTGCGTGCCGGATAGCGGCGCGATAAACCTACCCAGGGGTCTTCGCTCAACTGCTTCATCCCCAGTGATACACGATTCTTTTCCTGGTCGAACTTGAGCACTTTGGCGGTGACTTCATCGCCGATATTGACGACTTCGGAAGGGTGTTTAACCCGGCGCCATGCCAGGTCGGTAATGTGCAATAAGCCGTCGATGCCGCCCAGATCAACAAATGCGCCATAGTCCGTGATATTTTTTACCACACCTTGAACCACCGCGCCTTCCTGCAGGTTGGATAACAAGGTTTCCCGATCCGCACCTTGTGTCGCTTCCAGTACAGCGCGGCGCGAAACCACTACGTTGTTGCGTTTCCGATCCAGCTTGATGACTTTGAATTCCATTTCCTTATTTTCATAAGGCGTGGTGTCTTTAACAGGTCGAATGTCGACCAGGGAACCGGGTAGAAATGCCCGTATGCCATTAATCATCGCAGTCAGACCACCCTTAACCTTGCCGTTAACCATGCCAGTCACAATCTTGCCGCTTTCCATTGCCTGTTCCAAATCATGCCAGGCGGTTAGACGCTTAGCCTTATCACGGGAAAGTCGGGTTTCGCCATAGCCATCTTCAAGGGATTCGATGGCAACACTGATAAAATCGCCGGGCTTAACTTCAATCTCACCGCGGTCATTTTTAAATTCTTCAACGGGGATAAAGCTCTCAGATTTAAGTCCGGCATTAACAATTACAATATTGTAATCAACGCGGACGACCTCAGCAGTGATGACTTCACCAATACGCATTTCCTGCCTTGAGAGGCTTTCTTCAAAGAGTGCGGCGAAACTTTCGGGGGATTGTTGAGTTGCAGTGGAAGCATTAGTCATTATAAAAAAATACCTGATTGATAATCCAATGGTTTGGATGGCCAATGGACTGGTTAGTTAATAAAATGTTTGGATAATAGATTTCTTACTCTTTTACGTGTAGGCGTTAAGAAGTATGTTGATCTCTATTCAAACGCTGGCTTTATGCACAATTTCATTATACCAGGAGAGAACAGTGTCTTGTGCCTGGGATATGGTCAATGCCGAAGTATCCAGTAATCGCGCATCCGCGCTTTGCCCAAGCGGCGCGATGCTACGATTGCTATCCCGTTCATCCCGTTTCTTGATATCATGCAATAGGTCTGCTATGTTAGCATTTATTCCTTTCTCTTTCAACTGGTTATATCGTCGGTGTGTGCGTATTTCGGCGCTGGCCGTTAAAAATATTTTTAGTGTGGCGTCGGGAAAGATAACCGAACCCATATCGCGCCCATCGGTAACCAGCCCCGGAGGTTGGCGAAATGCGCGTTGACGCTCTGTGAGCGCTGCCCGAACTTGGGGATAGGCCGCTAACTGGGAAGCGAGCAAGCCGCACTGTTCCGCGCGAATATCTTCTGTGACGATGGCGTCATCAAGATAGATCTGCTCATTTCTAAATACGATGTTCAGGTGTTTGGCAATTTGGGCAAGCTGATCAGCGTCGTGGATATCAGCGTGCGATTGCAGTGTTTTCAAAGCAACCAGACGATAAAGCGCGCCACTATCCAGGTAATGAAATCCAATCTTTCGAGCCACTAATTGAGCAATGGTGCCTTTTCCCGATGCTGACGGACCATCGATGGTGATAACAGGTATTTTCTCAGTTTTCATTAGGAATCTTAGGGTTCTGCATGAACGGTTCAGTGAAGTTATTTGATTCCTGGATGAACCAGTTGCGACAGTCTTTCAAAATAATCGGGGAATGTTTTGGCCACGCATTGAGGATCGTTGATGCGCACGGGTGCGCCCAGGCAAGCCAGGGAGAAGCACATAGCCATACGATGATCATCGTAGGTATCAATCGCCGCGTGCGGGGTCAAACCATGGATGGGAGGGGTAATGCGCAAGTAATCCGCTCCTTCTTCAACACTCGCGCCCAATTTCCTCAATTCAGCGGACATTGCTGCAAGGCGGTCTGTCTCTTTCAAGCGCCAGCTGGCAATGTTACGCAGCGTTGTAACGCCATCTGCGAATAATGCGATGACAGCAAGGGTCATCGCTGCATCGGGAATATGATTGCAATCCAAATCGATGGCGTGGAGAAATTTTCCGTTATCATCCTTATTCCCACTACTTGCTTCAATCCAGTTTTCTCCCATGGATATTTTAGCCCCCATTTTCTCGAGTGCTGCAGCAAAGCGAACATCGCCTTGCACGCTGTTGCAGCCGACTCCTTCCACCCTCACCGGTCCATTACCGATGGCACCGGTTGCGAGAAAATATGAAGCTGACGAGGCATCACCTTCGACGGATAGGTGTCCTGGGCTGCGGTACTTTTGTTGAGCCGGAATCACAAATTGCCGCCAGCCGGTATGTTCCGCCTGTACGCCAAAATGCCGCATTTGCGCAAGCGTTAATTCGATATAAGGTTGGGAGATTAAAGTGCCCGTTACTTCGATGATGGATTGCTTGCCGCTCAGCGGTAATGCCATCAACAATCCAGTGAGAAATTGGCTGGATACATCGCCCTTTACTGTAACAGCATATGTATCGCCAATGATACGCGGGGTAAATGGTTTTATTTCCAGTGGCGGGAAACCGGGATTACCCAAGTAATTGATATTTGCACCTAATTGTCGCAATGTATCCACTAGGTCCGCGATGGGTCGTTCGTGCATTCGTGGAACGCCCGATAGTCGATAATGTCCCTGCATTAAGGATAATACCGCGACCAATGGTCTAAAAGCGGTGCCGGCATTACCGAGAAATAAGTCAGCATCGGTAACTGGAAATGTTCCATTGATACCGCAAATACGATAATTATTTTTTTCGGTTTGAGTAACCATGACACCCAATTGGGCCAGTGCATCCCGCATATGTCCCGTATCGTCAGAAGCCAACAAATCGTGAATTTGCGTGGTGCCTTGCGCGAGTGCGGCAAGTAAGAGAATCCGGTTGGAGATGCTTTTTGATCCAGGTAATCGTATTGTGCCTTGAGCTTTCTTGGCAAATGGTAGATCAAGCCACTTCATGGTTGGTATATGCAATTAAAATGAAGAATGATATCTCATAAGAACATTCAGAGCGTAATTTTATTGATCGGGCGAGTGACTTGAATTCGCTCATATAACCCGAGTCGATGATTTATCTCCTTTGGAAAAATCTTTATTATGCTATCTTGTTTAAGGTAATCTATCGCAGTAAATTTTGAACGAAAAGCAATCAACTATCGTAAAACCGTTTGGTATTGAAATAATGTTATCGGATATCGTAGTTTATTGTGAGCATCTAAAAGATGAATTTATCGTACTATTATTAATAACATAGAGGTTTTATAAATGGAAGACGCAGAAATTGTTTTGATGTTCTCTTTATTGGCGATTCCTGTGGCCATTTGGTTACAGTTGTGGGTGAAGGATCGCAGGGAGAAGCGGAAAAATGTTTTGGGAGAGGAAGAGTTTGAGAGCACATCGCGGGCATTTGTATCCATCGTCATTGAAGGAACTGCCATTATAGGGGGGCTTATTATGATAATTATGGCTACCAGTGGGGTGGGCAAGTATATCCTCAATTTTTATTTATAACGATGTGCCAACATGGCGAGAATCCGGGCAATCGCTTGATGCCCGGGGATTTTTTGTGATCAACTGTCAAACGGTGGGCTGCGCTAAGGGCGCAAAGTTGATGATTAGATGTGCTATCTTAAAAATGCTAGGAGGTAATATCGCCAGCCGATCGGGTTTTTGACTGTTTTGTTTTGGATTTTGTCTCAGTTGTTTTTTTAGGAGTTTTTTGTTCAAACTCAAAACCTATTTTTCCATCCGAATTTCTAACCAGATAAGCCGAAAAAGGTCTTCCCTTTTTGGAAATGAATTTTGTTAATAAGTCGGTTCTTCCTGTTTCCAGCAATTTGGTGATTTGTGCACGATCAATTGGACGTGCAAGAATAATTTTCCCTGTTTTAAAATCACAAGTTCGAGCAGCCCCGACAGATTTCTCGCAAACATACTGCATGCCGTGTTCATAAACGGCGTGGTTGCATTTGGGGCATTTACCCAGTGGAAGCTGCTCGCTGAAATCGACTTCCTCCTGATTTTCATCATTGTTACCGAAATCAAATTTCATTTCCAAGGTATCCGTGAGTCTGATGATGGCATTAAAGGATTGCCCCATTTTGCTTCGAAAACCTTGTAGCGGCCCGACTTCGCGCTGGGTGATCAATGTTTCCATTTCTTCGACTTCAAATTGGCGGCCGGCCAGAATTTTCCACAGCGCAAAATCACACTTCTGGCATTGAAATTTTTTATAGGTTTCATGCACAATGCCACCACACTTCGGGCAAGGAGACTTCAAAACGGCAAAATCCCCCGCAATGGTTTCGCCGCGATGTGTCTTGGCTTGTTCTACCATGTGCCGTGTCATCTCGGCAATTTTTTCCATGAATGCAGTACGTTTCAGATTCCCTTGTTCAATCTGGCGTAACTGAAACTCCCAATTGCCTGTCAATTCAGGTGAGATAAGCTCGGGGATCTTAAGGCCGCGTAATAACGTAATTAATGAGAAAGCCTTTGCAGTCGGATGCAATTCACGACCAACCCGCTGGATATAATTTTCAAAAACTAAACCTTCAATAATCGCAGCGCGGGTCGCCGGTGTGCCTAAGCCTTTTGCGTTCATCGCAGCACGCAACTCTTCATCTTCTACAAGCTTGCCGGCGCTTTCCATTGCGGAAAGCAAGGTTGCTTCATTAAATCTTGCCGGTGGGCGAGTTTGATTTGCGACAATGTCGATGGCTTCCGTGATGACGGATTCACCCGGAATAATGGCGACGAGCGTATTGTCATCTTCCGCATTGTCCGGCTTGGTCGATTTTCCATAGACTGCTTGCCAGCCAGGATTAACCATGACTTTGCCTTCAGTTTTAAAAGGTTCGTTCTCAATCCGTGTGATACGGGTGGTGACCAGAAATTCCGCGGCTGGAAAAAAGATGGCCAGGAAACGTTTGGTAACCAGATCGTAAAGCTTGGCTTCCGCTTCGTTTAATTTTGTCGGATTTAATGAAGTCGGGATAATGGCAAAGTGATCTGAGATTTTGGCGTTGTTGAAAATGCGCTTATTAGGGACAACCCAGTTTGATGCCAGAATCTGGCGGCAGAATTTACCGTAGTCGGTGTTTTCCAGATTCTGCACAGTATCTTTAACGGTGCCGATATAATCTTCCGGTAGAGCGCGTGAATCCGTTCGCGGATAAGTCAGTACCTTGTGCTTTTCATATAGCGCTTGCGCCAGGCCGAGTGTTGCTTTGGCTGAAAAACCAAAACGGCTATTGGCATCGCGTTGCAGACTGGTCAAATCATAGAGTAACGGGCAGATTTCTTTGCTGGGTTTGCTTTCTTCATTGACGTGACCGGATTTTCCCTGGCATTTATCACGGATAATTGCCGCTTTAGTTTGCTCCCAGAGTCTTTCCGGCTTTGATTCTTGATTGATTTTATCTTTGGTGAATTTCTCATCAAACCACTTGCCGGTATAATCGCCGTTACTGGTTGTAAAGGTAGCGTGAATTTCCCAGTAATCCTGTGGACGGAATTTTTTGATTTTTTCTTCTCGTTCAACAAGAATTGCCAAAGTAGGAGTTTGTACCCGCCCCACTGTGGTTTTATGAAATCCTCCCTCCTGGGAGTTGAATGCAGTCATGGCCCGGGTGCCATTAATTCCGACCAGCCAGTCTGATTCTGAACGACTGACAGCGGCTTCTGCCAGGGATTTTACTTCCGAGCTGTCCATTAATCGGGTAAAGCCTTCACGAATCGCGTCGGGTGTCATGGATTGCAACCAAAGACGTTTTACCGGCTTGCTGGTACCGACATGGCGCAGAATATAATAAAAAATCAACTCACCTTCGCGTCCCGCATCACAGGCGTTTATCAACGAATCGATGTCTTTGCGTTTAATGAGTTTGCTGAGTAGCTTCAGGCGTGAAGAAGTTTTCTCTATTGGATTCAAATCAAAATGCGGAGGAATCACGGGTAAGTTTGTGAAACTCCACTTGCCACGTTTTACTTCGTATTCTTCCGGAATGGCCAGCTCGAGTAAATGACCTACTGCCGAAGAAATGACATATTCATCATTCTCAAAAAAATCAGTGTTTTTGGTGAAGCTGCCCAGCGCTCGCGCGATATCTGCTGCGACTGAAGGTTTCTCAGCAATGATCAGAGATTTACCCATGAGCTTTCCGGGAAAAATAATTTGCTAGCTCTATATTATCGCGCATGTTTATGATCATGAAATATGAATCAGACTATTGGATGAGTGCATTGACTGCATTCATGCAAGCGGTTAATCGGTATGAGAAAAAAGGACGTGATTTTGTCTTAATGACGATAATGAGAGTCACTGACAATCAGCAGTTTTTCCAATACGGTATCGTCAGTAAGCTGATTCTGGATCCATAATTCTGTCAAAACAATCAGTTTGATTTTCTCAAGACTGGATGAGCTTTCATTCATCATCAGGACGCGATCAATTAATAACTCTCGTTGCAACGGATTAATGATGCCGGCTTGTTCCAGAAAAAAAATAAATCCTCGTCCTTCGGTATCGATTTTTTCTATTTCATATTCGGTAAAGCATCGAAAGGAATTGTTTTCAGCAAAGCTGGCAGGATAATTACCAATGTCATGACGCTCGAGTTCAGAGAGCCAATTCAGTGTTTCGCTAATATCTTCGTCGGCAAATCCTGCCATGGTGAGTTTGCGCGTCAGTGTTGCGGAGTCAGGATAGCTTCCTGAATCGAAATAATTTTCAAATAAATAAACGAGTATATCGAACATAGTGGTGTTTATAGATACAGATCTGTTTACAGATAAGTGGTTCTAATTATAGTTATAGTATCAAATGTCAATCAATTCGCTGATACCATCCTCCTGGTAGACTGCTGATTTGACCGTCAAGTTCAAGCGTTAATAGCATGGCTGATACAACCTCAGCAGTCAAGCCGCTACGTGCGCACAGGGTATCGATGTTAACCGTATCGTAACCTAGGTGGCTGAGTAACAAAGAGTTTTCTGTCGATTGGCCAGGGGAGGATTCTTTTTTTCTGTCTGATGGGGTATCGATTAATGCCAGGTGACTTAATTCGTCCAAAATGTCTTGCGTGTTTTCAACCAATTTTGCACCCTGCTTGATTAATGCGTGACAGCCTTTTGAAAGAGGTGAATGAATAGATCCTGGGATCGCCATCACTTCACGACCTTGTTCCAAAGCCTGGCGTGCTGTAATCAGTGAACCACTTTGCAATGCGGCTTCTACTACCAGACAGCCCTGGGTCATGCCACTGATAATGCGGTTTCTGCGTGGAAAATTTCTGCCTATGGCAGGTGTGCCCAAGGGAAACTCAGAAATCAGCGCACCTTCTTTCGCGAGTTTATGAGCCAAAGGATGATTTTTTGCCGGGTAAACGATATCTAATCCTGTTCCTACAATGGCTATGCTGGCAGCAGAGCCACGTAAGCCTCCATGGTGAGCGGCAGTATCTATTCCTAGCGCCATGCCACTGATAATACAAAGCCCGGCATTGCTGGCAGCTTCGGAAAAGGCTTCCGCATTGGATAAACCTTGTGGTGTAGCATTGCGGCTGCCAACAACTGCCAGGGCAGGCTGCTGGAGAAGTTCTCGTCGCCCTTTAAAATAAAGCAATGGCGGTGGGTCGGCAATATTGAGCAAATGTGCCGGGTAATCGGGATCAGCCAAGGTAATGACTGCATTAACGGGATCTTCCAACCATTTCAGCACATTTATAATATTATCGCGATCTGGGCCTTGCTTGATACGATGAGCCGTTGCTTTTTTTACAATACGTTCGAGCGCTGTGATATGCGCTGAAAGGATTGCTGTAGGATGGCCAAAAGCAATCAGGAGCCGGCGGATAGATTCGCCGCCCAAACCATCAATCAGATTAAGACTTAACCACGATTCAATATCAGATGCATATTTCATGAAGGTTACAGCAATTATTTTAAGGGGTTTTGACTGCATCCAGTATTTTAATGGAATGCGTACTTTGGACAATCAGCGCGTAAGATATTTTGTCAAAAACGCGAAATATAAATGCCAGCCCCGTTCTTTCCTCGGGTAGCTGTACCAGTTCCCCTGTCAGGGATTTAGCTTGGCTTTTTCGGAAAATAGCAAGCACATGACCCATTTCCAAGCCATCCATTTGACCTTTATTCAAGGTAACGATAGCACCTTTGCCAATTTCGGTTACACCGCCGTAAACTGAGATAATCCGTCCATTGATTGGAAAATCCGGTGCATGAGGGGCGTAGTTATTGAATAGGGTTTCAGGTGCAGGAACGAGACGATCCCCGTTCAGGATTTCTTCCGTGGCGCGGGTGATGATTACCGTGCTGACATCCGCTAATGCAGTGGCTTTTGCGTTGCCTAGGTAAGTTGCTTCATAGCCGAGAATCCGGTCTTTTTGATCGGGATCTTTTAACGCTTTGCCAGGACGGAAAATTTGCCATGTCGAACCTTTATCTTTCGGTAGTCCGCTGATATAGGCTGTATTGCCTGTGCTTAGAACCACTCGATTGTCGCTGGAACCTAGAATATAGGGTGCATTATCAAGCCCATCCCTTTCAATGACCAAAGGCTGACTAAGAAAAGGTTCGATTGCGGCAGCCGGGATACTGGGTATGGCCGCCGTATCTGATAATTCCGAACGAATTTTTGGAGATAATTTGATGGTTCTAACCTCATCTTCATTGTCCTCAAGGCTCAATCGAAACCCATAAGGTGTTCTTTTCAGTATGACAATGTCCCCAGGGTAGATACGGTGAGGGTTTTTTACCTGTTCGCGATTGAATCCCCAAATCTCAGGCCAGCGCCAGGGATCGTTAAGAAATCTGGAAGCTATTCCCCATAACGTATCGCCGGGCACAACGACGTGGCGATGAGGGGTGTCGCTTCGCAACAGATTATTTTCGGCGTTGACTGGCGGTATAGAAAACAGACTCAGGAATAAAATCATGGCTATAATAGGCTTTCGCATGGACGATCCCCGTACAGGTTATTAGTCATAACAGAATATTGAGCTAATGATACGGTCTAAATGCGGTATTAGGTTTATTTATATACATAATTTTTTATGGCTATTTTAAAAATATTACAATATCCGGATGAAAAGCTACATACTGTAGCGGCTCCTGTAGACCAGATCACTGACAAAATCCGTACGTTGATAAATGATATGGCAGAAACCATGTATGCTGCGCCGGGGATAGGATTAGCGGCAACGCAAGTGGATGTGCATGAGCGCGTTATCGTTATTGACACTTCCGAAGCACGAAATGATTTGTTGGTTTTGATTAATCCGGAAATAACTGCCAGCAACGGTATCTCGGATTATGAAGAAGGCTGCCTGTCAGTGCCGGGTATTTACGGGAAAGTGCAACGGGCTGAATCGGTTACAGTACGGGCTTTGGATGCTCAGGGCGAGTCATTTGTTTTGGATGCCGATGGATTGCTGGCCGTGTGTATTCAGCATGAAATGGATCATTTGGCAGGGAAAGTATTTGTTGAATATTGGTCTCGGCTCAAGCAAGTGCGCACTTTGGCAAAATTAAAGAAGAAACAGCGTAGTACGATGTAAGCGCGGAAGCTTGCATGAAGATAGTAATTTGATATTTTTGCGGATTATTGCTTTCTTTCCATTGGCGGTACGAATTTCCGCTGCCTTAACTGATGAATCATCAATGCATTAGCATGAAAATTATTTTTGCTGGAACTCCTGTTTTTGCTGCTACTGCACTGGAAGGATTGATCCATGCCGGGCATCAGATTGTAATGGTTTTAACCCAACCGGACCGTCCGGCCGGAAGAGGAATGAAAACGGTTGCAAGTGCAGTCAAAGTGTTGGCTCAGCAGCAGCATCTTGCGATACTGCAGCCCATAACACTTAGAACGCCGGAAATACAGGCGCAACTTGAGGCGTTACGTGCTGATGTGATGATCGTTGCGGCATATGGATTGATTTTGCCGCAAGCAGTGCTGGATATTCCTTGCCAGGGTTGTTTGAACATTCATGCCTCGATTCTGCCGCGTTGGCGCGGCGCAGCACCGATACAACGGGCGCTTCTTGCCGGTGATGGCAGAACCGGCATTACCATCATGCAAATGAACGCGGGGTTGGATACCGGTAATATCTTGTTGCAGCACGAAATGAAGATCGCATTGGACGATAGCACGCAATCTCTTCATGACCGGCTGAGTTTGTTGGGTGCTTTGAGTATTGTAGAAGCCTTGGCTCAACTACAACAAGGAAAGCTGGTTCCAGCAGTGCAGAATGAAACGGACGCTTGCTATGCCAACAAAATAACTAAGGCTGAAGCTGAAATTGACTGGCGACTTCCAGCCGAGCAGATAGACCGCGTGGTGCGTGCATTTAATCCAACGCCGGGTGCTTACACATCTTTCCAGGGAATGGTTATAAAGATTTGGCAGGCAAAAATAATTGCAGGCGAATCCGGACAGCCAGGTGAAATTGTTGCGATAAATCGCGAAGGCATAGTCGTTGCATGCGGTTCCGGATTGTTACAAGTGGAAATGTTACAGAAGCCGGGAGGGAGAAAAATGAATGTGGTTGATTTTCTGGCGGGCAATAATTTTCATCCAGGTGAATGTTTTACTTCGGTTAATTTTTCGTAAGAATATGATTAAAACACAGCTTGCTGCGGTTTCTGTAGTAGATAAGGTATTGGCCGGAGCAAGTCTGACCGAGGTGCTACAGAATGTTTGGCGTGCGGAGTCTTCGCTATCAAAGCAGCAGAGAGGTGCCGTTCAGGATTTGAGTTACGGTGTATTGCGTTTTTATGGGCAACTGGGAGCAGTCTTAGATCTCTTGCTGAAAAAGCCGTTGCGCGACAAAAGCTTGTGTCATCTATTGTTGGTAAGTTTATATCAGTTGCAGTATAGCAGGGTGTTGCCGCACACTGTGGTGGATCAGGCAGTCTCGGCTTCACGTTGCTTAGTAAAGGGCAGTGGAATGCAAGGATTGGTCAATGCAGTGTTGCGCAACTTTATCCGACAGCAGGAAAAATTGTTGAAACAAGCTGCTGAAAAAGAGATCGGGCGTTATTCGCATCCGCAATGGTGGGTTAATAAGTTGCGGCGGCAATATCCGGAAAATTTTGCAGCCATACTGAGCGCGAATAACAAGCGTCCACCGATGACTCTGCGGGTTAACCGGCGTAAGATCAGCGTGGAAGCGTACTGTGATTTGTTGGCGGAAAATGGGATGCAGGCTGAGTTGTTATGGTCAGGAGCGCTTCGATTGAGTCAACCTGTCGGCGTGGAATCTCTGCCAGGCTTTGTCATGGGATTGGTAACGGTGCAAGATGCAGGTGCGCAACTTGCTGCACCCCTGTTGGATGTGCATGATGGCATGCGGGTGTTGGATGCGTGTGCCGCTCCTGGAGGTAAAAGCACGCATTTGCTGGAGTTGGCAAATATATCATTGTCGGTGCTGGATAATGACCCGCAGCGGTTAATTCAAGTGCAGCAGAACCTTGAACGTTTGAGAATGGCATCGGAGCGATTGATTTGCGGTGATGCCGCGAATCCAGATGCATGGTGGGATAAGCAACCCTATGATCGAATTTTGGCTGACGTGCCTTGTTCTGCATCGGGGGTGGTATGCCGACATCCTGATATTAAATGGCTACGACGCGAGAGTGATTTGACCAAGTTTGCAATAACTCAGCAAGCAATACTGGACGCATTGTGGAAAATTTTACGTAAGAATGGTAAGTTGCTCTATGTGACTTGTTCAGTTTTTTCAGAAGAAAATACAATGCAGATTGAAAAATTTCTTAAACATCATTCTGATGCATGCCAACTACCGCTTTCTGTGGCAGCGATGATTGATGGACAACTGTTACCTGATACTCAACATGACGGTTTCTTTTATACCCTGCTGCAAAAAACCTGATCGATATATAGATCGGGTGAAACTGCCATATGCCGGTTCAGTTTTCTTATGGTTGATTTTGTTTTTACTGTTTCAGGCCACTACTGCTCAGGCGCAGGACATCCGCATACAGAATGTCAATTTAGTAACAGCTGGCGGGGGTTACGAAATTAGCGTGGATTCTGAAATTGCGCTTAACCCGACTTTGGAGCAGGCGCTTGAAAAAGGTATCGTACTTTACTTTGTATTCAAATTCAGTCTTGTTGATGTGCGCTGGTATTGGTTGGATGACGAAGTTGTGCGCGGCAAATACAGAGTCGGGTTGAGGTATTACGCACTGACGCGCCAGTATCATTTGAATCATGCTTCATTTTCACAGAGTTTTAATACGCTTCAGGAAGCATTGGTGGTTTTGGGCCGTTTGCGAGATTTCCCCTTAACAGTTAAATCAGAATTGAAGCAGGATGCTGATTATATCGCATCGCTGCGTATATGGCTTGATCTGACACGTATGCCCAAGCCATTTCAGGTCGAAGCTCTGGGTTCCAGTCGATGGAATTTGAGTTCGGATAAATTGGAGTGGCGCATGAAATTACCTACGCCGGAGCAGCCATTCCAGATGAAAGGCCAGTAATGAAATATGTGCTCATTATTGGCTCAGGGCTGGGAGCAGTCATGTTGTTTCTCCTGGCTACGGCCGGTGCCAATACGGAGTTTTTTGAGCATAAGTACCGCTTGCTGCTGGTTATAAATGCTGCTTTTGTACTTTTCCTTATGGCAATCGTCGCGATATTGTTGTGGCGGTTTAGGCGCAGACTTAAATCGGGCGTATTTGGATCCAAGCTGGCATTACGATTAATGCTGGTTTTTTCCCTGATGGCAATACTTCCTGGTGCTTTGGTGTATGCCGTGTCAGTTCAATTTCTGGAGAAAAGTATTGAATCCTGGTTCGATGTAAAAGTGGATCGTGCTTTGGAGGGAGGATTGAATCTTGGGCAGACTATGCTGGATAACTTGTTAGAGGAGCTGCAGAAAAAAGCACAGGCCACGGCGTTGATGCTGGCCGGAACCTCTGATCCCCCTTTGCTGATACTTAACGAATTATTATTACAAACCCAAGTGGAAGAGTCGACTTTATTCAACCAGGATGGCAAGGTAATCGCATTCTCAAGTGAGAGTAATCTGGCCTTATTTCCTGAAAAGCCAAACGCGGTAGTAATGCGTCATATCAGAATCCAGAAAGCTTACAGTGCGGTTGAGTCGTTAGACGATAAGGGCTTGTATTTGCGTGTAGTTGTGCCTGTCAACGTATTGAGTTTGAAAGAAGATATCCGCGTTTTGCAGTTATTGCAGCCGGTCCCCGTGCAGCTGGCCAAAGATGCTGAGCGGGTACAGGCAGGGTTTCGGGATTACCAGGAACTTACATTATCTCGTCATGGTTTGACTCGATTGTACAGTGTGACATTGACATTGGCATTGCTATTATCTTTATTTTCAGCGCTGGCAACCGCATCATTGCTTAGTGAGAAATTAAGCGCTCCGCTCGGCATGTTGGCGGAAGGGACGCGTGCCATTGCACAGGGTGATTACAGCCGCCGTCATTTAGTTCAAAGCGGCGACGAATTGGGTATATTGACAGAATCATTTAATTTGATGACTCAGCAATTGCAAGAAGCCCAAGCAGTTGCGCAGCATAATCAGCAGCAGGTGGAAAGTGCCCGCGCCCATCTGGAGAGTATTCTGGCAAATCTTTCATCCGGCGTATTGGTATTTGACGATCAATTGGCTTTGTCCAAAGCAAATCGTAGCGCAGAACAAATACTTCAGATACCTTTAATCAGTTTGGATGGTTCAATTATAGAAGGGTGTGTAACCAATGAACCGCAACTGAATATGCTGATCACTGAAATTCGGACAGGTTTTAATTCGGAGGAGGCAGGTGTTTGGCAGCGCCAACTGACACGCTCAGATGATGGCCGCAATCAGGTTTTGCTGCTACGGGGCACGCGATTACCTAAAATATCGGGTGGCGGCGGTGTGGTGGTTTTTGACGATATTACTAGCTTACTGCAGGTACAGCGTGCTGTAGCTTGGGGCGAGGTGGCGCGGCGTTTGGCGCACGAAATTAAAAATCCATTGACGCCGATTCAGCTCTCTGCGGAACGGGTACAACATAAATTAATCAGCAAGCTCAGTGAAGAGGATGCGAAAATATTAAGACGTTCTACTGAAACCATTGTAAATCAGGTTGAGGCTCTGAAAAAAATGGTCAATGAGTTCAATCAGTATGCGCGCGTTCCTGAACTGGAATTGCGGCAATTGGATTTTAATCAGCTGGTTCGTGAAGTACTAGCGCTTTATGAAACTGGAAGTATGGCGGTAGAAAATGATAGACATATACAGATCACACAGATATTGGCGGAGGAATTGCCGGGAGTTAGGGGGGATTCCGCGCAGCTACGCCAAGTGTTGCACAATTTATTGCAGAACGCACAGGATGCGTTAATTGATACTCCGGAACCCGTGATAGAAGTGAAAACCGAAACGATTCATGGTGGTGTACATTTAAGCGTGCGTGATAATGGTTGCGGCTTTTCGGAAGAAATCAGAGCGCGAGTTTTTGAGCCCTATGTCACGACTAAATTAAAAGGTACAGGATTGGGTTTGCCTATTGTCAAGAAAATTATTGAAGAACATGATGGACTTATTCACATTGAGAATATTAAGCCACATGGTGCGCAAATCTCAATTATTCTGCCGGCGGTGGAAAAAAATAAAACTGCAGGAAATAACAGACTGACACTAAGTTAAATTATCAAGCCTGTAAATGTAGAAAAGGCGAGTAAAATATTCTATGAATTGGCACTCGCCGCTCAATAAACCCCGAACCTATAAATGTACATGAAATTTTACAGTTAACCATAAGCCAGCTGATTAGATTCCAGTAGTGGAGAGAATTTCAGATGATAACAAATAATACAATACTCATTGTTGATGACGAAATTGGTATACGCGAACTTTTGTCAGAAATTCTGCGTGATGAAGGATACCGTGTGGCGCTGGCAGAAAACGCTGAACAAGCGCGTATTTGGCGGAATCAGACACGTCCGGATTTGGTGCTGCTGGATATTTGGATGCCTGACACAGATGGTATTACATTGTTGAAAGAATGGGTTAGTAATGGAATGTTGACGATGCCAGTGATTATGATGTCAGGGCACGGTACCATTGATACAGCAGTTGAAGCGACACGAATTGGTGCATTTAGTTATCTGGAAAAACCGATACCACTGCAAAAATTGTTGAGTACCGTAAGCAAAGCTTTGCGGGGCGGACAAATTAAGCAGCAATCAGCACTTTCTCTGGCTAGTCTGGGCAAAGGCAGTTTGATTGCAGATCTGCGCAAAAGATTGGAACAAGTAGTCAATCTGAAAGCGCCCGTACTATTGATGGGAGAACCTGGTGCAGGGGCCGAAATATGCGCTCGCTTCATGCATCGTCCCAATACGCCATGGATAGAACCCGAGACATTGACTTTATTAGCAGAATCGCCGCTGGATTTGTTAGAGCCGGCGCGTGACGGTTTATTATTTCTCAAAGAGGTTGGTGAAATCAGTAAATTGGCGCAAAAAGGGTTGTTGTTGCTACTAAGCAAATTGGAAAAATATAATGTGCGGTTGGTTTGTGCGACATCACATCCCCTTGCGGAGTTGACTGCGCAAGGCGCCTATCATCCCAGATTATATGAAGTGTTAAGTGGTTTAAGTATCGGCATTCCTGCGCTGAGAGCGCATCGGGAGGATATACCTGAATTAGCGAATCAAATTTTATCGCGTTTTGTTGAATCAGGCGAAGCTTCATCGACATTACAGTTTACTACTGCTGCATTGAATTGCCTGCGTAATTATGACTGGCCGGGTAATCTTACGCAGCTAACGGGTGTGGTGCACTCTTTGGCATTAACATCCACCGGTGACGAAATTTCGGTCGAAGCAGTGCAACAGGCAATGGTATTTCCAGAATCGTCTTCCGCATCAGTTGCTCCGGAAATTCCCCTCGATCTTTCATTGCGGGAAGCACGTGATTTATTTGAGAAAACTTATTTTGAAAGATTAATTGATCAAGAAAATGGAAACATGACGCGTGTGGCGGAACGGGCTGGGTTAGAGCGCACGCATCTTTATCGCAAAATAAAATTATTGGGGATTAAGTTGCGAGGGAATTGATTCTCAATAAGCGAGTATATTACTCGACAGAATTGTTTGGTGTGTGAAACTTGGCCCATCTAGAAAAGAAAATGGGAGTGATATATTGCAAGTTTGAAGAAATAACCTTAGAATCTCCGCCTTTTGTATTTCCCTATTCTTACAAATCCTTCGTTAGCACATTAAGTATGGTAGTAATCACGCTTTGTGCAATATTTTGTGAAATGCCGAGTCATTTTATTAACCCGTAGTCATATCGTTGTTGTTGAAAGGATTTCATGATAAGAAGTTTTTCCCATCGCAAGAAAAAGCAATCGCTTAATCTATTTATATTTCTTCTTTTGACATTTTTATCCCTAGGATTCCAAACCTTCTCAATCAAAGCTGAATTAATTTCATATCCCGCGCAGCTTGAAAACTATCAATCCGAAGAATCCATCTCTTAATAAGGTATTCTGCTCATGTTATTACGTATTTTGCAATAAATAGCAGAACCTCCAAGGGGCGGGATGGCATGTTCGTTGTGCATGGACGGATATGAAAGATATGTTCCGGATTAATCAGCAAAAAATAGTGAATGGATTTGCCAATTCAAGACTTTGATTTTTCTTGGTGGCCTAATCGATCATGAAAAAATATTTAACCTAAGATTTGAGGATAAGTGCTACTAAACCACTGCACTATTTATTGACTTATCCAGGAACTTTATAGGACAAGTTGACTAATTATTGGGTATCCATTGTGACAAATCTACTATTTTTTGCATTTATCAAACCCAAAGCAGTTTGGCCATTCCCTATGGTTCACTCGAGACAAGTATTAACTAAGATTGGATAATACTTTCAATAGCATGGCGTGGTTATTAGCGATATTCCTTTGCGTCATGGATACGCAAACGCGTGTAGACTCGTAAATCAGAAAGAAAAATGATCAGCTGATAAGGAATTAAAAGTGCATTAAACATGTATAGATTAGCTCAATTCGGTTTAGGATTTTTATAGGACATTTTCTCATTTTTTTCAGTATGCTTTCAGGATATTCATCTCTATTCCAGGCGGAGTATTGGGTCTAGTATCTCGCCAGACAGGAAAGTTCTGATTAAGCTTCTCAACAGGTTTGGGGTGAACGGTAACTTGCTACGATTGCTGCAGGATGGTTGAGTTATGAATGCAATCAGCTTATTTAGAGTTTCCATAATGTTCAGTGGTTTTTATTAACAATTAGTTTCTGGAGCATACAATGAGAAATTCTTTACAATTAACAGTGGTGTCTATGGCTCTTTGCTTTGGCTTGTTTTCGATGGCCCACGTAAAAGCGGCTTCGGTTTCCTATGCAGATCAGGGTGCGCCTGTTCAAAATTCTTACACTTTTACTGCAACAACAACAGGTTATATTGGTGCTTACTTTCAATCGAGTTCGGCATCTTATACCAGTACGCTATCCTTACTCGTGAATGGTGTGGTTACACCACAGTCCTCTATAGGAGTGTTAAACAATCAAACTTCAAATGTGGGAGATTATGTCAATTTAGGTTACGTTAATGCGGGAGATATACTTACGTTTCAGATGAAAGTTCTCGATACTGGGGATATTTGGAATTCCAATTCCGCATCTAATGCCGACGGAGTAAATCACATTTACTCAACCAGTTTTTCTGGAGATACGGTTCTTGGTATTCCGGCTGGTACCTATGTGGGATTTGAAGATATTCATGGTGGCGGGGATTTTGATTATAATGATCAAGCATTTATATTCACAAATATCAGTACATTGGCAGAAAAACATATAAGCCCTGTGCCTGAGCCGGAGACTTATGCTATGTTGTTGATTGGGTTGGGATTGGTGGCTTTTACAGTGCGTTCCAGAAAGAGAAGAATATAAAAATTTGACATTACTAATCACTGTTTCCCATTTTTCAATTATTAAAAGTTAGTAACAAAGAAAATGAAGCAAATATTCCCTATTTGCTTCATTTTCTTTCATGTAATCTATAGACAATAAGCAGGACCAGTTTACATTTAATATTTTTTATTCTTAGCACGCTTGTTTGTGGTAAGTTCTGATGCAAATTGAAGCGCATGCACGAAAGGTTTTACGTATCAAATTCACTGGATATCGATTGGATCGATTTTATCATCTGAATTTTTATACCTATCGCTGTTCTAAAAAATTCTAATAGAATTCATAAGACGATCGAGCCATTCAGCATGAAAAAAATTTCCCGTAGAAAAGTGATTGGATTAGGTATGCTGGGCAGCTTTTCCAGTGTTCTTGGCAGCAGTAGTTTGGCTAAGGCGTTAGCGCTAATGCCTACGCCTGAAGAAACAGAAGGTCCGTTTTATCCGGTAAAGAATCAGAAAGACAAGGATGAGGATCTAACGCAAATCAATGGATACCTGGGCGGTGCGAGTGGTCAGCATATTGTGGTCGGTGGGCATGTAACCGATATCTACGGCAATGCGGTTGAAAATACGTTGCTGGATATCTGGCAGGCGGATGCCAACGGTCGCTATCGTCATCCGCGTGATTCCAATAAAGCAAAGCTGGATCAGAACTTCCAAGGATGGGCGGTAATTCAGACTGATGATAAAGGATCTTTTCGCTTTAAGACAGTAATGCCAGGTGCTTACCCTGCCAGCGGAACGTGGATCAGACCTCCGCATATTCATTTAAAGATTTTTAAACCGGGTTATCTTCCGCTGACAACGCAGATGTATTTTCCGGATCAGGAGTTAAACAAGAAGGATTTATTACTGAGTCGGAAATCTATCATCGAACAATCAGCAATGATGGCGAGAAAGATTGGGCAACAAGGCAATTTAATCATTTACGAGTACAATGTCGTCCTCGATCTACTTCGTAAATAAATTTATGACGACCAAACACAATTCACTGCTTATTCTCGGTTCCGGGCCGGCTGGTTATACTGCCGCCGTTTATGCGGCACGCGCCAATCTGAGTCCGGTTTTGATCACTGGCTTGGCTCAGGGTGGACAATTAATGACAACAACGGATGTGGATAATTGGCCGGCCGATGCGATGGGTGTGCAAGGCCCGGAGTTGATGGAACGGTTTCAGAAACATGCGGAGCGTTTTCATACCGAGATTATTTTTGATCATATTCATACCGCAAAACTGACAGAAAAACCGATTACCTTGATTGGCGATCAAGGCACTTATACTTGCGATGCGCTCATAATTGCCACCGGTGCATCTGCGCAATATCTCGGTTTGCCATCCGAAGAGGCATTTATGGGGCGTGGTGTGTCAGGGTGTGCAACGTGTGATGGGTTTTTTTATAAGGCGCAAGATGTCGCTGTCATCGGTGGCGGCAATACTGCGGTGGAAGAAGCACTGTATCTTTCGAATATTGCACGCAGCGTGACAGTAGTGCATCGGCGCGATCAGTTTCGCTCGGAAAAAATTCTGATTGATAAACTGATGGAAAAAACCCATACCGGCAATATTAAATTGAAACTGAATCATGTGCTGGATGAGGTGCTGGGCGATCAATCCGGTGTTACCGGTATGCGCATCAGAAGCACCCAGGATGATTCCACTCAAGAAATAGATCTACAAGGTGTTTTCATTGCTATCGGCCATAAACCAAATACCGATATTTTTGTCGGACAATTGCAAATGGAAAATGGCTATATTGTTACCCGCGGGGGCGGTCAAGGAAATGCTACAGTCACCAGCATAGCTGGTGTGTTTGCTGCAGGCGATGTGCAGGATCACATATATCGTCAAGCGGTAACCAGCGCCGCAAGTGGCTGTATGGCAGCACTGGATGCGGAGAAATACCTGGATGACCTGAAATAATTATTGAACCTAAGATGTAATTAACAGTTTTTCGATAAAACTGGATGGCTAAAAAAGGATTCTGTCATGGATGAAGATGAACGGTCACTGTTTCAAGCGGCCATGCGTGATGTGGCGCCACTACCAGTGTCAGATAAAATAGTTAGTGGTGGCATCAAAGTTCCACCGTTTCCACGCAAAAATAAGAACGAGGAAAATGTAACATCAACAGATGCGCTAACCGACAATGTTTTTGTTAAGATTGAAGCAGGCGATGAATGGTCTTTCGTGCAACCGGGCATGCCGCATCAGACGTTGCGGCGTTTGCGGCGCAGCTATTGGAGGATTCAGGATGATCTTGATTTACATGGATATACGCGTGATGAGGCGCGGCAGGCATTAGGTGTTTTTCTGGATATCTGTGCGCAACAAAAATTTCGATGTGTTCGTATCATACATGGCAAGGGATTGAGTTCTAAAAACCGCGAACCGGTTCTAAAAACGAGAATCGGAAATTGGCTGATGCAACGTACTGATGTATTGGCTTTCTGCCAGGCAAAACCGGAAGATGGCGGCGGCGGGGCTATTCTTATTTTGCTCAAAACCAAAGTATAAGATCGGAATAATCCCCATAGTTATAACGAGGGGCTTGATTCTTTAGGGAAAGCCTTTTCATATTGAGTCTGGCACTGAATGCATCGTTGCGCGGATGGATATACTAATAATCGCTCAAATCCGATCTCGTTACCACAATCGATACAGTCGCCGAACTCCAGTTCGCTTAGATACCTCATCGACATTTCCAACTCGCGCATTTCATTGATTTGCCGATCGACTAGTGCTGTATCAATATCATCCGGTATATTGTTGACATACTCTGCTAATTCAGAATCACTGATATCCTGTGTGTGTGCAAGTTCGTTACGTATTTCTTTTTGTAGATGCAGATAACGTTTATGTAATGCAGTTTTTAACTGGATTAATTGCGCTTCGGTAAAATTTGCCATGCTGCCTCCTTTTCCTGTTTTACTCTATATATTATAGTCTGAGATGGATTTTTCAATCTTTGAGGAGAATCAAAAGAGCGTAATTCCCTCCGACAATGGACTTGTGCGCTATATTGCTTGCAACTGTTTCAAGTCGGCAATCACTGCGGAGGAATTGTGTGCGGCACTAGCCGATAAATACATGCGTGCAATTTTTCCGTGCGGATCGATTAAGAATGTATTGCGTCTAGCAAACTTGATAATACCCAGATTAACAAGTGAATAATATCGAGCGGCTGTTTCCGCCGTGGTATCCGCCAATAGCGGAAATTGCAAATGAAATTTTTGAGCAAATTCCGCATGACTGTTGGCATCATCCACACTCACGCCAATCACTTCGGCGCCCAGCTCAGTCAATTGCTGAAGGCTATCACGAAAAGCGCAAGCCTGCTTGGTGCACCCGGGAGTATCATCTTTCGGGTAAAAATATAATGCTAGCCACTTACTCTGAAAGTCTGCCAAAGTATGTATTTTTCCAAATTGATCCATCAGTTTGAATTCAGGTGCAGGTTGTCCCGGTTTAAGTACCTTTGGGGGGGTGGAAAAGTACCAGAACATGAAGCCCACCGCTATAATCGACAAGATAATGACTAACCATTCCATAATACTTTCATCCTCATTCGTTATATGTATGTCGTACATGACAGGGTCGTGCTCATAGTACTGCTCCCGGTAATAGTACACGTCGCCGGTACTTTACTTTCGCTTATTAAAAAGCCATAGTGAAGAGGTATCATCCCTATCGATATTGATTTTATCCGGCTTAAAACCATACACGAAATAGTAAGCGCTGGTCAGTCGATCAGAATTAAAACTTTATGTTTAAAATGGCTTGTCAATTGCCTTTCCTATGTGAAGGTGATGGTTCTGACAAGATTCCGTAACAATTACAACAAGAGACCTTTGCACGGTTACTACGCGGCACGATAATTGCGTTAAAAATTCGCGAAAAATGCTCATTTACCCCGTGTAAACTCCGCTTTTTCGCAAATTTTTGCCTTATTCTCGTACCGCTCATGACACCGTGCAAAGGTCTCAACAAGTAACAACTCAACAATACTAATGCCTAATTCATGACCAAAAAGTAAAACAAAAGTTTCAAAAGCGTGCATGAATGTGAACACCATTAGAAATCTGATTGAGCAAATTAAGTACAGCTGGTAATACCGCCTTCCTGCTTCGAGGGAATCGCCTCCTGAGAATGTATAAAATGTTTCATTCCAATTTTATTTCAGAATACGCCTATGAACTTTCTTCCGTTTGGTGCTTTTATTGAATGGTTAGGCTTCAAATGTACTTTACCCTATAAATTTCCTAGATTCTTTCGTGTTCTCACCCGATACTGAAAACCGTACAGAGGCATATTTCAGAATGTCTATGCGTGAACCTTGCTTTATAGTTTAATCTGCTAAGAACTGGGAATTATTTATCATTTTTAGGTGTTCAGAGGTGAGCATCTTGAGATGCTGGCAGTCGTGTGTGTATTTCTTTGGTGAGTTGGTCCAATCGCTTAAGAGCGCTAGATGAGCGTGCTGTAATTGTCCTATCAAGATGCTCAAGAATTCGTTCGATCTTGAGTTGCAATTCTTCCGGTTTGTCGCCATAGCGATTGTAGAGTACATCGTCGAAGAGTTCTCTTTCATGCAAAAATATCTTGTAGAGAGCTTCTGTTTTGACCAATCTAAGTTTAATCTCATCGTCATGTATTTTTCGAGCAATCTGAATCGCGTGCAGCGTTTCGCGCGGAGCATCGAAATCCAGGAAGATCACGCGAACACGGCTAGGATAATCACGCTTGAGCGCTCGAATGACTTCTAGGTTGTTGCAAATTATGAAATGGTGAAGGTTTTCTGCAATGGCGGAATCAATCTGAGATCGCTGAATTCCATAATGGAAACCATACGATTGATAAATATAGTCATATTCTGAAGATTCAATGCGATCAACGCAACGGATTTCGATGCCGTCAAGCTGACGAGGGGGGCGATCGGTTCCCTTGAAATGCAACGAATATTGCTTACCGGATTGCATTAACAATTCCATCAAGGTGGATTTTCCTGACCCTGAGGCTCCAAAGATTACAATAACTAAAGACATTATTGACCTAATTTTTTATAAAAGACATGTGACCGATTTTGAGTTACCTTTCTGCTTTGCAGTATTGAATTACAAGAGAAACTCCCAGGTGAGATACTTGGATTGAATAGTGCCACTTATTTGCGATCAAAGAAACTGAATTTCGTTTTGAGGGACGGCATGATAATCTTTACTTAACATGACCCGAATGGGTAAGTTTCTTTTTCCTTTAGTTTCATAATGTCGATTGAAAGATAAAATGAGTTATTACAAACGCTATCACTTTATTCCATGGTGAAACCATTAAAGATCGGATTACTGGTTCTGTTGAGCTTCATTATTTTTGCGGGCGTGGGACTTTATGCATTCCGTAACTCCTTGTTGGAGGAGCTCATCAATGATCAGTTACGCAAACAAGGTTTTCCGTTGCAATCCGTTGCGGTTCTCGATATTTCGCTTAGCTCTTTCCGCTTGCATGAGCTGAAGGCGGGTAACAATGACGAATTGCAGGTGGGTAAAATCCTGGTTAACTGGCAGCTCCGTGATCTGCTCGCTGGAAAGCCAGCATTAGTTGAAATTAGCGGTGTGGAAGTGAGACTTGATCTGAATGCAAAGCGCTCTGCGCTGGATTCGATGCAATTCGCTACGGCGGTATCTGGAAAAGATATCCGCATACCGTGGTTGCCGGTACTTTCACTGGAAGACTCAGTGATACGCCTCCATTCCGTTGCCGGTGATGTGACGATCGCTGTGTCGGGCAGCATTGTGCACGACCATTCAAATACTCAAGTGATCCGATTCGATACCATTATCTCTGGTTCGGTGGGTCAGGCGAAGGGTGGGCTGGTAGCAACACTGGATGCGCAGGGAAATATGCAAGGTAAGATTGCTATTTCGCAAGGTAGGCTGAATATTCCCGGAGTCAAAATTTCCAGTTTTTCAGGTGAAACCGCTTTTGCATTAACGGCATTACATTTGCAGCATGTGCAGACCGACTTTGCATTCGCGGGGATTAGCCTGCTCGAGCAGAAGCTTGGAAAGCCAGTACCCGCGCAGCTGAGGGAGACGTCAACTGCATTGAGATTGGGTGATGCAGCCATTGATCATGCTACCTTAAAAGGAAGCGTTCACAGACTATCGGGTTCCTGGAACGGAGAACTTGATTTAGGTGTTGAGGGAGGAAAACTGATTGCTGGGCCTACAGAAATTCATCAGCTATCGATTACCTTGCCAATGCAGATTAAGTTCACCTCAGACGATTGGCGCATCGGATTACGCAATTCTGGTCAAATTGCCCTGGGGAAGATCAATACCGAATATCCTTTGCGTTTTCGGGATCCCCCAGAGTTCTCAATTCCCCAGGCTGATCTGAGTGTAACTGGAGGTCAGCATGGATTAGCCCTTAAACATAATATCGTTGTGATGCCCGCTAATCTTAGTGTATTGGTTAAGAGCGATAAGTCTGCTGAAATTGAAGCAAACATTCATCCAGGAAAAATAACTGTGACGGGAGAAATGGATGCCAACAGAAACTATCAAGGACAGTTAGCCCTAAGTGAAGCTTCCTTTGATCTGCCGCAATCCGCGATACAGTTTAAGAATATCTCAGCTATTTTATATTTGAATGATAGTGAAATTGGCAATGCTGCTGATTTCTCCATCGGCAAATTGCGGCATCTGGCATCTGAACCTCTGTTTACAGATCTATCCATCACCGGCGATGTCAGAAATAAAGCCAAGCAAGGAAAATCAACAGAGTATGCGCTTAGCGTCACAGGTGGTGTTCCAGGTTTGCAGTTTTTAAAGATTAAGGGTGCGCATGCGCTGGATAGTGGTAATGGAGCGCTCAAAGCGGAGGTTATTCCATTAAACTTTTTACCGGATAGCCTGCAGCCCAGCGTGTTTTCTCCCGTGTTGGCACAGTTGAATAATGTAAGCGGACAGGTCAGCGCGATCGCACAATTGAAATGGTCTACAAAAGGTGTGCACAGCAGTCGCGGCGCATTGGAGATGCGAAATGTTTCGTTTACGCATGAAACTACGAAGATAAAAGATCTGAATATCGCGCTGAATTTGAACAATTTGCTAACTCCAGCCAGCCAGCCTGGACAAAAAATCACGGTTAAACAGATTGATTTTGGAGTTCCATTGGAAAATTTACTGGTTTCCTATCACATTCTGGACACAAATCCTCCTCAAATTGCGCTTGAGAAAGCGCAATTTTTCATGATGGATGGCATGATATCGGTGGCACCCGTCATTATTGATCCCGCGGCCAAATACTCTGACATGTTGATACGCATCAGTAATATCGATCTGGAATCATTTTTTAACCTGATCAAGGTCGATGGTCTTGCGGGAAGCGGACATCTGGATGGTCAGGTTCCACTGACAATAGAAGAAGATCAATTAACGATAAGGAATGGGCGTCTTGCTGCCAAGGCGCCAGGAATTTTGCATTTTCAATCCCAAAAAGCTTCGCAATGGTTTGCTTCCGCCGGAGAGGAAATGAATTTGTTGCTGCAAGCCATGCAGGATTTCCATTACACTGAGCTATCATTGACTCTCGACAAATCGGTTGCACACGATCTGGTAGCCCAGCTTTCTTTGTTGGGGAATAATCCTAAAGTTAAAGAAGGGCAGGACTTTCGTTTGAACATTAGGTTGGAAACAGATATAGACAAGATCTTACAAAAGATTAATTACGGCTACAGTTTATCCCATGAAATTCTGCGCGGTTCGTTCAGATTGTATTAAGTCAGATGGCGCTAAATTGCAGACATAGAGCGTTGTATGCTCATTATCGGAAAAGAGGAGTGCAATCATGTGTAAAATTGAACGAATGACAAACACTATAATTACTTCAGTAATTTTGATTTCTTGCTGCTTGGTGGTCGTATCTTGCGCACCGACGGTTAAAGTGGAATCTCCTAAGGAACCGATTACGATAAATCTCAATATCAAACTGGATGCTGATATTCGAGTGAAGCTTGAAGAGGAAGCCAAAAAAGATATAGCCGCCAACCCTGACATCTTCTAATAGCAAATGAGAAAGGAGAACATTATGCAGCGTATTTCAAATATGATCTTTAAGAAATCTTTGCCAAAAATTTTTGGAATCATTCTTCCAGTGTTAGCACTCTATGCAATTCCGGTATGGGCCGATAGTCTCGATAACCTGCGTGCGTCTGGTGCAATTGGCGAAGCGAGTACGGGGTATGTCATCGCCCGAGAACCTGGTGCTCAGGCAGAGGCCGATGCAATTAATGCCAAGCGTCAAGCAATTTACCAGGAAAAAGCTGCCGCACAAGGCATTGATCCCAATCAGGTAGGAAAAGTATATGCTGAGGAAATTATCCATAAAGTTCCAGCGGGAACCTGGATTCAAATTAACGGACAATGGATAAGGAAATAGGTAATTCTTATTCTATTACCGCATCTTCTTAGTGATTTTGCGGTGCTTGCGATAATGGTTCCGCCACGCCATTCGAAAGTATAAAAACCCGGTCTGCCGCGTTAATAACCGCGGGTTGATGTGAAACAGCAATAATGGTCAGGCTCTTGGCCAGTTTCTGTAATGTTTCGCAAATCGTGCGTTCGCTTTCTGGGTCTAATGCACTGGTAGGCTCGTCGAGAATCAGAAAAGACGGGTTATGCGCCAACGCTCGTGCAATCGCGATACGTTGCCGCTGCCCTCCGGAAAGTAAACCGCCGCGCTCACCGACAACCGTTTGCAACCCTTCCGGCAATGCATTAACAAAATCCCACGCACCAGCCTGGCGCAGCGCTTGTTCCGCATCATTGATTGTCAACGCGGGCTCTCCAACCAGAATGTTATTCATCACCGTATCGTGCAATAGAATCGTATCTTGCGAGACATAGCCGATCATGTGGCGCCATTGCCGCAGATGGATATCATGCAAAGATATATTGTCAATCCGGACTTCACCGGATTGCGGTTCGGTCAACCCGCATAACAAATCCAGCAGAGTACTTTTACCTGCTCCGGACGGTCCCATAACCGCGGTAAATGAGTTGACGGGTATTTCCATATTCAAATCTTCGAATATGATTTTCGGTCCATAATTAAATTTCACATGCTGCAAGACAATGTCTTTCTGCAATGTCGGCTGTACTGTCCCGCTCGATCTTTCCGCCGCTGCGCGTGCATCTTCGGCTGCTTTACGCAATGCCCAATAAGCACTTTCTTGCGCGGCGAGTTGTTGATGCCGGCGTTGTGTCTTATTCAGCAACCCCAGAATACGGGTCAGCAAAAATACCATCAGCATGACTTCAGGAAGCGATAACTCCCACACTACCAGTGCAATATACAAACCACTGGCAGTCAGCGCAGCAAGAATAGGCTCCTGCAGTGCTGTCAGAGCTGCCCGGTTCATGACTTCCTTGCGCGTCGCTTTTTCCAGATGCTGCGTCTGTTCATGTAAAATGGCGTCGGCCACATTATCACGCGCCATGGCTTTTAGCGATTTGACCGAACTGAGTACATCAGACAAATATGTAAGCAGATGGCGTAACAAATGAGTTTGTTTCGTACCGGCGCGACGGGTTGCACTGACCAGCCGATTCAACGCAATCAATAAAAACAAACCAATGACTAATGAAGCGAGCGTCGCTTCCCAGGAGATGAATAGTGCCACAATGGCATATACCATCACTTGAATAGCCAGTGCCAGAACGTTCACACTGTGTTCAAAGCCATTGGCGGCACGATAGGCTTCGGTTGCAATCGAATTTGCAAGAGATCCGACAGGTTGTCGCAAATAGTACGGCCAGCGGCTGGCTAGTAAAGCCTCGATCAAATCCAATCGTAACGCTGTGGCGACATGCGCGACGGTGTAACCTACCTGGCGATTCGCCAGCAATAGTACCAATCCCTTGAAAAACATACCGCCGACGATAATGATCAGAATTGTATCCAAGGTAGGCTCAATACCGATATCCTGCAGCGTCGCTTCCATGAATTTACCGATACCGGAATCACCTGATCCGCCGGAATCGCCAACAGCTATTGATAGCAGTGGCAGCAATGCAGTGAGGCTCAATCCTTCGGCGATGCCCGCAATTAATAGCGCAAACAGAACAAACGCACTGCGCCGGGGAAAAACCATAATATACGTGAATAAAGTACGCATAAGCCGGTTATAAGAAATGATCAAAAGATAATGATTCGTTTACATAAACATCATGCATGAGGCACATCGCATAAAACTCCATCGATCAATTGCTGGATGCGCTGCGCGCGATTGGCCAGACTTGCATCGTGTGTGACGATAATCAAGCTGGCATTGATTTTACGATTCAACTCCAGCATTAAATCAAATACATGCTCAGCTGTTTTGCGGTCAAGATTTCCTGTGGGTTCATCAGCCAGAATGCAGGCAGGGCGCGTAACCAAAGCGCGTGCAACAGCGGCACGCTGGCGCTCACCGCCGGATAATTCACCGGGGGTATGTGTCAGGCGATGACTCAGGCCAACCAGTTGTAACATTTCAGCGGCGCGATCATAGGCTTCCTGGTTTGGCAAGCGGCGAATCAGCAACGGCATGGCTACATTTTCCAAGGCACTGAACTCCATTAGCAAATGATGAAATTGATATATGAAACCAAGCGAGCCATTACGTAGCTGGCAGCGTTCTTCTTCGTTGATCCGGGCGATATCTTGCCCGAGAATTTCAATGTTCCCACTGGTAGGCACATCCAGTCCGCCCAGCACATGCAGCAAAGTGCTTTTGCCGGAACCCGATGCGCCGACAATCGCCAACATTTCCCCTTTAGCCAGATCCAGGTTAACCCCCTTCAATACCGGAACTGCCAAATCGCCTTGCGAAAACTGCTTGACCAGATTGCGGCAAGAAATAACCATTTCATTCATAGCGCAAAGCCTCTGCCGGATTCACTTTGGATGCGCGGTAGCTGGGGTAGATCGTGGCCAGTAAGCTGAGAATAAACGAAGTTACGGCAACGGTTGTGATATCCGCCATCTGTGGATCGGTTGGAATTGTACTGATGTAATAAATTTCCCGTGAGAGGAATTGAACATTAAACAAGCTTTCAATAAACGCAACCACTTCCCCCACATTATAAGCGAGCAGCATGCCACCGGCTACACCAAGGATCGTACCAAAAACCCCAATAAACGTTCCCTGAACGATAAATATCTTCATAATACTGCGCGGGCTTGCACCGAGTGTACGTAAAATCGCGATGTCAGATTCTTTGTCAGTCACCGCCATCACTAATGTGGAAACAATATTGAATGCCGCAACCGCAATGATTAATGCCAGAATTAAAGACAGCATACGCTTCTCAATTTGGATCGCACGAAAATAATTGGCATGCTGTCTTGTCCAATCGCTGATATGACTGTCAATCGTCAACATCGCGGGTAATTCCTGCACGACTTTGGGGGCTTGAAATAGATCCTTTAACTTCAAACGTACGCCGGAGACATCATCGTTTTCCATGCGATATAGTTTTTGCGCATCGAACATGTGAATTAAAATTAATCCGGAATCATATTCAAAATGACCTACTTCAAAGATTCCAACCACAGTGAATTGTTTCAAACGCGGTAGAATGCCTGCAGGTGTGACTTGCCCTTGGGGCGAAATCAGAACAATTTTATCACCGATGAAAGTACCCATCGCACGCGCCAATTCCATGCCGATCACGATGCCGAATTCTCCCGGAATCAAATGATTCAAATCGCCGCTGACCATCGTTTTCGAGAAATCGGCTACTTGATCTTCCATTTCCGGTAGTATGCCACGCACCAAAACACCTTGTACGACTTGATTGTGTGACAGCATGCCCTGCGCACTGACATAAGGTGCCGCGGCTTCCACTGCCGGGTGCTTGATCGCTTCTTCCGCCGTTTGCTGCCAATGGCTCAAATTACCATGAAAACTACCAATCTGAACATGCGAAGCAACACCCAGAATGCGTGTGCGTACTTCTTTCTGGAAGCCGTTCATTACTGACATTACCGTAATCAATGCCGTCATTCCCAGCGTAATGCCCATCAGAGAGATTAAGGAAATAAAAGAAATGAAATGATTGCGTTTTTTGGCGCGCGTATAGCGCAAACCAATGAAAAGTTCATAGGGAGACACGAATGATAGTACCCGTAATAAATTTGACTATGAAGTTTGCCACATTTAATACGCAGCTTAACAAAATAATCAGAAGTTGTGATTAGGATTTACACTACAAGCTTTTTCATCAAAAGCTGCCACGCGCCTCGTTGACCATTTCAGTGAGCTTTGCAATATCCAGCACATGCAAATCATGACCCTGACGCACTATCAGTTTATTTCTGATCAACATATTCAGTTCGCGTGATACGGCTTCACGGTGTGTGCTAACCAGATTGGCAATTTCAGTTTGAGTGGGTGCCGGCGAAATGACAGCAACATTTTCGGATATCATGTGATTTCTTGCCAAACGCAACAATTCTACCTGAATACGGTTACGTACCGCCAGCGTACTATAATCATAAACACGTTCGGTCAGACGGCGTACCTGCCCAGTTAGGCGTTTTAAAATAATTTCAGCGATCTGGCGGTTGCCATAAATTAGTTCCTGAAAATCCGATGCCGGCATTGATGCCAGCAATACGCTGCTCCGTGCGATCGCGGTGGCCGACCGGGGATGGCCATCAATCGCCGTCAATTCGCCAAACATTTCACCCGTTGGTAAATCGCATAAGATGACTTCCTGCCCCGATAAGCTGTGATACATGATACGAATTTCACCCTGCGCGATAAAAAAAGCGCTGTTGGTATGATCGTGATAGCGCACAATCTCATTTCCCGCTTCATAACGATGCCACCGACAAGCGGCGGCAACTATTCCAATATCACGCGGCGACAGACATTGAAATTCCTTGATCACCGACAGCATGGCAGTTGCACGGTCAGCTGAAATGTTTCGTGTGGTCATTTCTTGCCGTCTTCTTTCAGAATAGCTTTATTTTACAGTATCCGATCATTTTCCAAGATTCTGCCTTCCCATGAAATGAACAATGATATATCAAATTCAGATCGATACACTGCTTTGCAAAAAGTGATTAAGATATTCTATCGAAATGATCTTGAGTTACTGTTTAGTTCTGGCTGATTCTATCGTTAAGATGTTCGATTTTTACTTTGTCTACACCGTGCAAGCCGATTTTCTGGGCTGCGCCACGTGATAGATCAATGATTCTACCTTTCGTAAAAGGGCCTCGATCATTAACCAACACATCAACATGACGACCGTTTTTCAGATTGGTAACTCTGACTCTGGAAGGTAAAGGGAGTGTTTTATGAGCAGCAGTCAGGCCGTGAGGAACAAAGCGTGTTCCCATCGCTGTGCGATTGCCCGATTCTGAGCCATACCAGGATGCATGACCGATTTCCCGGTATCCAACTGCTGTTCGCAGCGGATAATAGGTAACTCCGCGGACTTTATAAGGCTTGTTGTATGGCGCAGTAAGGTTGGGTGCGCGCTGCTTGGAAATATCCGAGGAGCGGGGCACATTGCCGGGAAATATCGAAGCGCAACCGCTGATCAGGACAGCAATCAATATCATCATGTTAGCGTGCTTGCGATTCTTTGAATGTTGCATAGCTTTTATAGGGCTTCTAAGACACTTTTAATTGTATATACGCATAGGATTATAAAGGTATCAATCCGCCAAGATCTATTGCTGTGGGTGTCAATTATTCAACAATACTTGAATTTGCAGTAATCAGCAGCATATCATCAGCGCATTTCAATGCTGGTGATTGTAGACAATGGATGATTGCTAAAAAGTGGTATGAGTATATTCGACAAAAAGGATATAGAGATTATGACGAACGACGACCGCACTAAGACCAATGGCGTCATTGTACGCGCGAGTCCTTATGGAATGCAGCGTGAACCCACTTTCTCCGGCATTCTATCTTTTTTACGGCGCAAATATAGTAAGGATATCGAGGGTACTGAACTAGTCGTCAGCGGTATTCCATTCGATTTGGCTGTCACTAATCGCTCCGGGGCTCGTTTCGGGCCGCAAGCAATTCGTCTTGCCTCGGCAGAGGTTGCTTCGACAAAACCTTATCCATGGGGTTTTGATCCATTTGAGAATCTCACAGTGATTGATTTTGGTGATTGTTTTCTCGATGTCCATAATCCACTGACGATCCATCAAGCAATTATTGAACATGCTCGCCATATTCTGACCTCAGGTGCGCGCATGCTGACTTTCGGCGGCGATCACTATATTACTTATCCATTGTTGAAAGCACATGCCGAAAAGTTTGGTGAGCCGCTTGCGTTAATTCATTTTGATGCGCATAGCGATACTTGGCCGGATGATTCACCTGATTCTTTGAATCACGGTTCAATGTTTTATAAGGCGATAAAAGATGGATTGATTGATCCTAAACACTCAGTGCAAATTGGCATCCGCACCTGGAACGATGATTTTATGGGTATGCACATTCTTGATGCTACTTGGGTGCATCGGCATGGCACCGATGTCGTAGTTGCGGAAGTTGAACGCATAGTTGGCAACCGCCCAGCTTATTTTACCTTTGATATTGATTGTCTTGATCCCGCTTTTGCACCTGGCACCGGTACGCCGGTTTGTGGCGGACTTTCCACTGCCCAGGCGCTAAGCATCATTCGTGGTTTTAGCAGGCTTAATCTGATCGGCATGGATATTGTTGAAGTAGCGCCCGCCTATGATCATAGTCAAATCACGGCGCTGGCGGCTGCTCATATTGCATGTGACCTTATTTGTTTGCTGTCGAAACGTAAAGCAGAAAAATGACAGCGCTTCTGGGGAAGTTATCCGAAATAGCTCTACATATTGAAAGTGGAGTTTCTAAAAAATATAGCGTAAATTGATACCTCCTCCCCAATCAGGACTGCGATCTGAAAACCCTCTTATTCCGTAGGCATTCAGTCTGAAATTGTTGGTAACGCGTTGCGAAATATATAGCATAAGATCTCGGCTATCTTCCAAACGTACAGGCGATTGCCCCATTGTGTAACTTGTTCCCATGGTGACAGTGGGGGACAATTGATACCCAACGCCTGCGGCGCCATAAAGCACGTTATGAAAAGTAATCCCGGAGGGATTACCCAGTATTCTGTAACCCAACGTTGCGCTCAATGTGAGCTTGGAAATCGTTTTAAATAAATCGCCTTGAATAGCATAATCGACTTGACCGCTTCCCATATTCTGCTTGGCGCTGGCAGTCGGAATTTTTAAACGGGTGGTAATATCAAAAGCAATCCCTGTACGTGCATGATCAATCAAGTTATAGCTGAATGCGGCAACGATATCGCCCAATCCCGATTGCGTTGTACTGTTAAGCGATGATCCTCCGAGGGGGATACCTCCAACCAGCCCAGAGGCAATTGCTTTACTTAACCTGACATTATTTATCTCATCATCTGAATCGTCATCATCGCTCCCACCACCACTGCCACTGTTGCCATTGTCATCACCTCCGCTTCCGCCACTTCCGCTGTTGTCATCATCGCCCCCACCACCATTGCCACTATTGTCGTCGTCATCTCCGCCATTACTTCCGCTGTTGTCGTCACCATCATTGCCTCCGCCACCACCGCTTCCGCTGTTGTCATCGTCATCATTGCCCCCGTTCCCACCACTTCCGCTGTTGTTACCACCACCGCTCCCGGAACCTGAATCAATTTCCTCTCGACCCGGGTTCTCGCCAGAACAATTCTGTGTATCTTCATCACACACCACAATTACGCCACCACCCCCTGAACTGCTACCCCCCACACTTCCCCCGATAATGGGGCCTCCGCCATCAACAATCCCTCCAATTCCCGGACCGAGTACATTACCCGGTCCGGTGATGCTGAGATAAGGAACAATCAACCTGAAAGATGCCCGATCCTTATCGTAACGGGCCGTAAATGGAACATACCAGATATCGGTTGAAGTAGTCCCGCCGTACTTACCTGTGGTGAAATCGGTCGCGGTACTGAAGCTTAGTCCATTGCCATGAACAACTGGACCATAGATGCCAAACGCTAACAGCAATAATGCCAAGCTTTTTTGTTTGGAAGCTAAAGATCGATACATGCGAGCTTTTTATTGGTTAACGCATTGAGAGGAATCATCCGATGCGATTGCACGAATCAATAAACTACGGCCCATGTTTTTATTAATTAATGTTGATGTTGATGTTGATGTTGGTGATGAGGAGGGTGTATTTTCTTTTATGCCAGGAAAATCTTCATAAATTAATCACGAGTTCTATCGGGGATATCAATATCCCGTATACTTTCTCTATGGTCACCAATCCGGTCTTGTGCGCTAGAATCAAATTCGTTTGGTCTTTCGGGTCTATCAATAATCAAATGCTTCTCATGACGCTCATGACGCTCATGACGCTCATGATCTCGTGTTCTATCTTGAGCATCGATATCCCGTATATTATCTTTGTAGCCGTCTGGCCTATCTCGTGAGTCTGCATCGGATTCTCTTGGATTTTCGGGTTTGTCGATTTTATAATCCGATTTGCTTTGATCACGTATATCAGAGGATTTCTCTACATGATCTCGTCCTGAGGAATTAGAATGATCCAATCGCTTATCACCACCTTTACCTCGTTCTTCGCCACGAAAGTCTCTATCGGATGACGGGCTCTTACCTGGGCTATGATCAAGTTCTTTTCTTAAATTCCCCTGGCTCGAGCCACTATCACCATGCCCACTGCGTTCTAGATTATCCTTGTCACTCCGCGTGGTGCTGATTTCCGATCCATTGCCCAAATTATTTCTTCTATCTTTATCACTGCTATCGTTAAAAAACCTATCGTTCCGATCCTGTATTTGAACAGGTGGTAAATTTCTTATTTCAATACGTTCCGAATTTATTCGCTGATCCGCACCGACCCTGCCGTTAATGAGCACGCGTTGATTCAACTGCAGATCATTTTGAGTGCCTTCTAACTGCGTATCGGAATCAATAATAACTATCCGATTACCTACATTTAATTCTTTACCTCCTAAGGCATGGATATATCCCTCAATCACAAGATGCTCTACATTTCCAATATTTCGTAGCATCGGCTCGATTTGAATATCCTGAGCGTTTAGATGGGCGCCATCCCACTGGCCCGTAACCTGGATTCCCATCCCTTTGGAAATGCCCGTCGGTAATAACTTTTCATCATGTTGAACGCGAGTGCCACTGACAATAAAACCTTGCCCGTCAATTTGTGTAACATGCCCATTTATTTTGGCTTGTGCCTGAGGCGGCATAGTTTCAATTCGCGATGCCACGATTGCACCATTGGATAGCCTGTGGCCACTGACTTGTACCCAATCTCCTGTTTTTATGTTTGAAATATGGCTCAAATCAGCGGATTTTCCAATATGCACAGTTTGATCCAATACGCGCATTTCTCCGGTTTCAGAATTAATAATGCTGATCGGACCAACCGCTGCATGCATTATCGTAATATTTCGAGCCACAAGTTCGTGACCCGTGCCTAGCGCACGCGCCACAACAATTTGTCCAACTGCAAGATCACGCGCGGTAGAAGATCGACCGTCAATGGAGATAGGGGTATCGCTGTTATAATGAATTTCGATGCCATTGACACAAATACTTGCAAATCCAGTGATGACACCAATAATCCCTGTTCCGCCGATGCCGCCATCGTCAGCAACATGCCCTTTTCCTCCAATGCCGCCTTCCTGAGTACCGGTACCTCCCATTCCTCCATCGAGCACACCTGTACCCCCTATGCCGGAATCGGCTAATGGTGCACCAGTTCCGCCAATTCCACCCTCTGAAATGCCCGTGCCGCCCACGCCCGATTCAGCTAATGGCGTACCTGTTCCACCGATTCCGGATTGAGCGTGCAGTAAAGGATTGATTAACGAGGGGTTGGCATCGCAATTAATTTTGGCGAATGCGCTGACAGAATAGCAAAACATCAACGCAATGGCTGCCGACATGTAAGTAACGTAACGGTGCAGGCTTGCCAATGAGTTTGTCATTTCGCTTTACCAATATCTTAAGTGACTAGTTGCGTGTAATAGGGTCATTTATTATTCTTTCGATTCTTTCGATTCAGCCGGTTCACTATAAAAATAAATCCCGAATGTCATTCGATAGCATGGTTCATTTTTCCCTGCATCGCTTTTCTCGAATTCCATCGCATCTTTATTAATAGCGAGTAGGGATTCCATTCCAAGATGCTTGGATTTCTCGGCCAATTCCTGCACTGAAGCAACGGTTAATTCGTCGTAAGAGACACTTCGTTCAAAGAATGGCTGATGTTCTCCTAATAAATTGTTGGTCGCGGCAGCGGCATGATCATGTAAGTTGTGACCAAAGTAATACACTTTCTCATCAAAACCGTTTGCCGGAACAAATGCCGATGTATTAAGGCACACTCGCTTTTGCTCATCAAAATGCGCTATACCGAGTCTCAACCACTCATCAAGAACCACCCGTGAACGTATGTCACAGCTTACATTGGCAACCAGTTTCTCAAATGAAATTTCACCGCCTTCCTTCATAAATCTGGGTAATGGTTTAGGTTGATTGTTTTCATCGAGATAACGTGCATCACTGGTCCACAGACTTACTAGTCTGGCGCCCATTGAAACTGCTTGAGGAATTGCTTCGGTATCGGAATGATTCTCATGACGTAATCGCTTGATATCTTTGCGATGAATACCCGTTAGCAGACTTAAATGACTATCAGTCGAAGATTTCTCTTCAATCTTAAAATCCTTATCTGCGATTTCTACGAATAGTTCCTTCAGCAATTCCAATAAAAAAGGATAAGTAATTCCTTTTGACAGCATTAACTTGATTATCGGACGAAGCATGCGTCGAAGCGCAGCAACGAGCGAGGGTGGTAGCGTTGAGTCAGGTGTTTGAATACTATGCATAAAGCTTATTCACGGATTAAATTGGCCAGGAAGTTGGTGGATATAAAATATTTTATCATATCGTGGGAAATAATCACACAATATGTTGACATGGAAAATTTTCCCACGTATAGTTGATTTTGCGTGAGACAAAATCTCAGGCGCACATCAGGACACTTACTGATGTTGCATCAATCCAAATCAAGGAGAAGTATCATGAAAAAACTCTCAATTATCACAATCCTAATGTTCAGCATGGGGTTTGCATCTACATCGTTCTCTGCAGGAAAAACGGTTGATGACTATCTCGGCTACTCCGATAGAATGAATAATCCGGCCGATCAAATTCGGCATGGGCGCGATACGGATGATTCTAGCAGAACTGTACATTCAAGGGATAATCAAGCTACCACTGTAGTCACTCCACGTGGTGAACAAAATATAGATGACCGTGAATCCAGACGAATTGGAAAGTTATTATGGAAAAATGATCATGTACAAGGAGGTCATGGGAACGTTAAATAACAAAAATTAATATTACCCGGCACACCTTCCAAAGGTGGGGCGCCGGGTAAAATGCAAAAATATAAAATAAAAGAATCAATAACTGTTAACTGCCCCAAGGAGAAAATTTGATGTTTAATAAAATATTTTTAAAGAAGATTATCAGCTTAGGGGTTTGTTCCTCAGCGCTGCTAATGTTATCAACAGGCAGTGTTTTTGCAGGTGATAATGAAGTCAGATTTGAACTGACGGATAATCCGGGACGCTGGTTTGATACCGGAACAGCGGTTGCTGGTAATCGTTCGATTGCCATTGCTGCACCCGGTGTACGTGTGAAGTTTTCCGGCAATTCCAACACCGTGCATACGCGGACCAGTCTGATCTACCCCACGGGTGCCGCTAACATGCCTTTTAATACCGAGCCCAGAAAAGGGGGCGATGATGTAACGCTGACGACACCGGGCTTGTATGTATTCACCTGCAGTATTCATCCCTACATGTTTGGTGCAGTGATTGTCGATGATCCTAAAACTACTGGATTGGATTTAGGTTCTTCAATCAGTCTGGTCAATGGCATTACCGTTCCATCCAGCAGCGACTTGGCGACACGGCTCTTACGAACTTTCTTTATTGCCACTAATCCGGCTAACTGGCAGAACTATGCCAGTAATGAACCCTGGCATGTCACATATCCAGATGTTGACGTACGTGTGGATATTGGTGTTGTTAATTTGCCGGATGTTTTGAATGCGCGTTACGGAAACGATATTACATTGTCGGAACTGACCCCCCCAAGAACTCCGGCAGTCGGTGAAATATGGGTTGCGACGCAATTTGAAAACACCCAAGGAAAAGAGAAACCCGGTACGGTATCAGCGATCGATGGGTCTTCCTGGCAAGTGACACGTAAAGTAGCGTTACCTTCTATCAACATGAACAATCCACACAATATGTGGACCGACAAAGATCAAACTGTAATTTATGCTACTCAATGGTTTGATAGCAAACTGACTGTATTTGATCGTCAAACGGGTGCTTTGATACGCAATGTGTCCGTGGGTGAGTCACCTGCACATGTGATGACACTGACTGACTCTGATCGTCTTCACGTTACGAATAATGGAGACACGCGCACTGATTCGGTAATGGAATTAGCACCCATGGCAGATGGAGTATTGCGCAGAGTGGATATTGGACGCGGCAACCCGCACGCACACTGGATGAGTCATGACGGCAAAACTATGGTAACACCCAATGTCTTTTCGGGGGACTCCACACAGTACAATTTTCATACCAATGCTATTGAGGCCATTGTGCCAGTCGGCAGTCCTTTTGGCCACCCTATAGCAACGGGCATGATGCCGGATGCGAGCAAATATTACGCGGCTAATTTTCTCGATAGTACTCTCGCGGTTGTGAATATGGATACCCACACGGTAACCAAACACATCAACCTGATCCAAAATTATGATCCGGTTGCAGGAACGATTACAGGTCCTGTGGGCGCGCTACCGATCCAAACCCCAGTCTCTCCGGATGGTAAAAATATGGTAACTGCCAACACGCTCACCGGGACGATAACTATCGTCAATACAATCACGGATGAGTTGGTAGCGATGCTGCCGTGTGATCCGGGTTGTCACGGTGTGCAATATGGCGCTAAACAGGGTGGCGGTTACTATGCGTATGTATCCAGCAAATTTTCCAACAGGATGCTGATTGTGGATCCTGATCCAAACAATGATGGTGATCCATCGGATGCAAAAATTGTAGGTGCGGTAGGATTGTTTGCTGCAGGAACTACACAGAAGGATGACGCCATCAAAGGGAATCCTGGCATGGGTGGACAAGGCATATTGCCAATTCCGGTAGTGTATAACGGTTGGGTGCAGAATCTGCCCGCGGCTTGGAGTAATCAGTTGACTGCAGCACAGCGCAATCCGATTGATTAATTATATATTCATATATAATATAATTGAGTCAATGAATAAATGAGAAATATAAATAGCGTTTGATATTGCGTCATCATATTCAGGCGCTATTTACTACATTGACTTACTAATTTTTCAGGAGAACTAAAATGAGTTCAGGACATGAAGATTCATCCGGTAGTAACAAGCATTTTACATTCACGATTGAAAATGGTGCTGTGACAGCCTATTTCGAAGTTGAAAATGGAATAACCCAGCAGGAATCTATCGACAACAGAGATTCGTTTGTGATCGATGGCACTCAAATCACCCACACCAAGCAAACTTCTAATGGGCCCGAAGTCACTATTTTCTCGGATCCCGAAGGCGACGGATCTTACACAGTCATCTCCGATAGTACGGATGATGACGGCGGTAATGATGATCGCCCTGGCAGTGGTGACCACAAAGGTTACCAGTTCACCATTAACGATAATAATGAGGTCATTGAAGTATTTGAAATTAAGGATGGGGTGCCGGAACTTGATCCCATTGATGATGACGGTACGGAGACTTATGCGGTTAATGAAAATGGTGAAGTAGTGAGAACGGATGATGAGCCCGGTATTGGCACAGAAATAACCATATACGCTGATGCAGATGGTGATGGTACTTATTTCCGTGCTTCGGAACAATGGGTTTCCAACTCACCCGGATCGGGCCGGTTTAAGTTTGAAGACAGGCTTGTTTATTCCCCAACTGACGGCGATGATCATGTGGGTGTGCGGGGAGGTGAAGACTGTCATGGCGGGCAAGGCGCGGATGATTTTGTGATTCGTGAGGCTGCGCATTTGCGCATTGGAGACTTCAACTCGAGCGAAGATAATTTCATTATATTTGATACCGGTCTGGGTCTTCTTTCAAGAGAACATCTAGAGAGCTTTGTCACTGGTATTCGCCGCAGTGATGATGATCAAGATTTCATAGTGGATTTTGGTTCAACCGCATCAGTCACGCTGGTCGGCGTCGCATCGGACCAAATCAGTTGGGATGATGTCAGTGTATTGAGTTAGGTAATTTACGATTCAATACGTTAGCAAGCTCATGACGAACAATAAAATTTGATTCCGCTCTGATTGAGCTTGCCGATCTGATAACGTTGTCAACTAATTGAAGAATATTTTCCCAGCGTTAAGCTGAAGAAATGTTCATCTCTGCAGATCTGCCCCTGCTTTCCGGGTAGAGATTCCCTGAGCTTCATTAAATACTGCATTTATTGCGGTAGGGGACCTGCATTTCTTCTTCCAGATCTCCAATACGTTGACTCGATTTCGTTATCAAAGATCAAGTAATTGATATATAAGAATATATAAAGACTTTTAATTTCAGGTCAGGAAGAATTCTTTATTAACGAACAATAGAAATGGGAGTATATATGAACTACCTATCACAAAATAAATGGGGTCTCAAACTTATAATTTGCGCATGTTTAAGTGTTTTGATGCTAATGACTGCTGCACAAGTCTTTGCGCAAGACACCGCAGCCCAACGCATCAAACAGCTGGAAAACACCTTGCTAGAAATTCAGAATGAATTGAATAGAATCAAAGTAGAGTCGTTGCAAACTACAAGGAAAGTTGAGCAGATTCAGGAAACATCGGTACAAACCACCCAAAAAGTTGAGCAGATTCAGCAAGCCAGCATTCCAGCTGAAAAGAAAAGCATCGATTTCAATGGCATGAGTCAAAAAAGAATCATGCTGTTTTTCCGTGGCGGCTATGCGAGAAGCGATGGGCATCGTAATGGGGTGTCGATCGAAAGTCGTGTCGCACCGGTGGGTGCGCAAGAGCAGGCAGATCGACACGCGTGGTATACGGGTGCCGGCTTCGATTTTCAATTGACCAAGGATACTTGGGGATTCATACCTAAAACGGAAGTCGATGCAGAACTGATGTTTGAATATAAGCAATATGGTCACGGCATTCTGGGCAATGCGCTGGCGAACGAGCCTACGCAGCTGGCGGGGGGTGCATACAATCCTCGAGGAGTGACCGTTAATCAATTTACTTTAACCGCATCGCCCAAAATTAAATTTAATCATTTTGCGGAATATAAAATCAGACCCTGGATTATTCCCGCCGGTCTAGCGATACACGTCGTCAGCCCTCCCACTGAATCGATTACCGTACTGGAACCCGGTATTATGTTTGCAGGCGGTATTGAATATAACATATGGAAAGATTTCTTCATTGGCACTGATGCGCGTTACCAATTAGTCGCTGGTTCACTGGATGGCACGAAAATTGGTGGCTTGACTGTGGGTGGCTATGTGGGTATCGGATTCTAATCTCACAGAAAGCAGTTTTGCTTTTCTGACGGAGCACCCCAATGGGTGGGGCTGTATGAACGTTAGTACAGCGATTGTAGTAACAACTCTAAAAGATTTCTGCATAACTTTGGAAATTTCCCTGGAGTAACGAGGGAAATTTCCGGATGGAATTTCTATGTGTTTGTTGGCAGAAAGTAAAGTTTTAATCTCTTCCGGGTTTAATTTCTCACTCCTCGGGGCAAAGGCTGGTTGAAAACCAGCAGTCTGAAAAGCGCTTTTAATACCTCGCTGCTTGCGGCGGGGTGCTTTATTAAAGCTTGTCCTTTTTGATATACCGAAAGCGGTTTATTCTTATTCCTGATGCATAATTGCGCATTTTCAATGCGATAGCCAAATTTCGATTTCCTGTCTTCTTGTGAACCAAGTGGTAACCCGGAATCAACAGGCTGTGCTTCGGTACAGAGGATTCCCGGTTGACTCAATGAATATGATCCAATCCTGAGGACACAAAGTTTCATCTACATTTTCTGTTCCAATTTCTCTTGCCATCACTATTTTAGTTGCTTGTTCCGGTTAACTTGGGAAGTTGTGCAGGAATTTTTTATTAAATACAGTTTTCCCGGATTCTCTTCTCGTCACCGTATTAGGCATCTCAATTATCTGCGTGTTACATCCGGTCTGTAATACCAAGTAAGGTATTGTTCATCCGCAAAGGTTCGTTTGTCGGCATTATGTTCAAAGAATATTCGGATTTGTATATTTATAACTTGCAATAAGCAAGTAACGCAATTACACTTCCTATAACTTGCTTATTGCAAGTTATAGGAAGTAGATCTTTTTATAGGAGAAACATCATGCCATTGTGGAAAATTTATCATCCTGCGGAAGCGTTCAATGTTGCAGACAAAAGAAACCTGTCCGAGCGGATTACAAGTTTATACGCGGGTATTCCCATTCCAAAATTTTATGTGGTCATCCTTTTTGAAGCCCTCGCCGAGGGCTCCTGCTTTGTCAGTGGCGAGCCGCATAATCGATTTATCAGGTTCAAAGTCGATCAGATTGCCAGAACGCTGCCCGGGCCGGTCATTAGGGAATGGTGGATCAGAACAATTGATGAAATCATCGCTCCTTTCGTAAAAGACAGGGGGTATGACTGGGAGATTTCAATTGACGAGACCCCTTTTGATCTCTGGTCTTTGCAGGGCGAAATTCCACCGCCATTTGAATCTGCCGCTGAGAAACGCTGGGTCAAGGAAAATAAAGCGAGTCCTTATACCTTGGCGGAAAAGCTTCCAGTCAATCTCATCCTTACTCCAGGAATCTCGGATCGGTAGATTCCCGCTTGGCCAACCCGACCCGATCGGGTCGGCCAAGGCAAGAGAATTTTAGCCTTCAATATCACGCTAAAGGACAACAATGACTTATCAAACAATCAATCCGGCAACAGGACAACTGGTTAAAACTTACGCAGATATACCCGATCAGGATTTGGAGAGCGCACTTGCAAATGCTCATTGGGTTTTTGAGGCCGACTGGCGCCATCGCCCGATAGCTGAGCGGAGCAAGATCGTATCTGCAGCAGCCACCATTCTTCGCCAAAAGAGTGAAGAATATGCTCATTATTTAACATTCGAGATGGGAAAACTCACCAACGAAGCGCGCGCGGAAGTCGCTCTTTCTGCCGATATACTGGACTACTACGCCCGAAAAGCCGCGCACTATCTGAAACCGAGAAAACTTCCCGAAACCTCTGCAGCGGAACTGCATATCGAACCTCTCGGTGTTTTACTCGGCATCGAACCATGGAATTTTCCCTACTACCAAATCGCAAGAGTGGCGGGGCCGCAATTAATGGTTGGCAACGTATTGCTGCTCAAACATGCGGAGAATGTGCCGCAATCGGCGCTGGCGTTTGCCCGCTTGTTTGAAGAAGCAGGGGCGCCTACAGGTGTGTATACGAATATATTTGCCAGTATTCCACAGATCAGCGCGATAATCGAGGATCCGCGAGTTCGTGGTGTCACCCTAACCGGTAGTGAACATGCAGGTGCGGTGGTTGCGGAGCATGCCGGCCGCAACCTCAAGAGAGCAGTGCTGGAAATGGGTGGCAGTGATCCGTTGATAGTGCTCGAAGATGCGCCGCTGGAATCAACGCTCAATAGCGCTTTATTCGGGAGGATGTTCAATACCGGTCAATGTTGCGTCGGATCGAAGCGCATCATTGTCGTCGGCAAAGAGCGCGGAAAGGAATTTCTCGATGGTTTTATCCAGCGGATGGCGGCATTGAAAGCCGGAGATCCGGAAGATCCAGAAACTACTCTGGGGCCATTATCTTCCGAGAAAACATTGAACACTTTGTTGCATCAGATTGCACGGGCCAAACAAGACGGCGGAAAAATTGTTCTTGGCGGCAGAAGAATCGATCGGCCTGGCTTCTACCTGGAGCCGACAATACTTACCGGCATCAATCAGGATAACGCAATCCATGCACAGGAATTGTTTGGCCCAGTGGCTTCATTCCAGGTTGTGGAAAATGAGGAAGCAGCGATTCGGTTGGCAAACGCGACGCCATTTGGTCTCGGTGCTTCGATCTTTACTGCCGATGTCGGGCGCGGACGCAGAATCGCAATTAAAATCGACTGCGGCATGGTTTTTATCAATCAACCGGTATGGACAGCCGCCGAACTACCGTTTGGCGGCATCAAACGTTCGGGTTTCGGTCGTGAGCTATCCGAGCTGGGTTTTGGCGCATTTGTCAATGAAAAGCTGATTAACATTGCGCCACCCGATTCACCGCCATGGGGGCCTGTTGCTGTTGGCTAATTGGAGTTTCCGGTGCAAGTGTCATTTGCAAAATATACACCCGCATGCACTGAATTGAAGAAGTGTGCTCGCAGATTATGAATAGTGCTGATCAAAAAATAAAGGCCGCATGTAGCGGCCTTCTCATTTGGTGCATCTTTCTGCTTGTTAGCGTTCAGAGCACAAATCCCAATAAACTATTTCGTTGCATATTCTACGCGAGGTAACTAGAATAATCAATAAAATCATATAGAAACCTTACCTTCAACCGGAGAATACACCATGCTGCATAAGATGCGTTATCGCCTGGCACTTGATTTAGGATCAACTTCACTGGGTTGGGCAATGATTAGATTGAATGCCAACCAGCAACCTTGTGCAGTTATCAAAGCAGGGGTGCGTATTTTCTCAAATGGACGTAATCCCAAGGACGGTTCTTCTTTGGCTGTAACACGACGTGAAGCCCGCAGCATGCGCCGCCGCCGTGACCGTTTGCTCAAACGCAAGGCACGCATGATGCGCACACTCATCGAATATGGTTTTTTCCCCGCGAATGAAACACAGCGCAAAGCGTTGGAAAACCTGAATCCCTATGCGCTACGTGCCAAAGGGTTGAATGAAGCGCTAACCCCTTCTGAATTTGCCCGCGCATTGTTTCATATTAATCAGCGGCGCGGCTTCAAAAGCAATCGCAAAACCGATAAAAGAGATAGTGATAGTGGCGCATTGAAAACTGCGATCAAACAATTGCATTCAGTCCTTGATCCGCAAGGAAATGACGGTAAACCTCGAACAGTCGGCGAATTACTTTACAAGCGTTTTACCGACCTCAGTAAACTGCCGAAGGACCGCACAGTACGTGCCCGCTACCGTCAAGACAAAATCGTCAAAGATGACGGTAAGACCAAGATCGATAAATATTATGATCTCTACATCGATCGTGCCATGATCGAGCAGGAATTCGATGCGTTATGGAAGAAACAATCCGAACTGAATCCAATCTTGTTTACAGAAAATGCTCGAGCCGATCTGAAAGATATTTTGCTATACCAGCGTTCGCTCAAACCGGTCAAACCGGGACGCTGCACTTTTATGCCCGAAGAGGAACGCGCACCACTGGCTTTGCCTAGCACGCAACGCTTCCGTATGTATCAGGAAGTGAATAATCTGCGCATCTTGCGTGAAGGGTTGAAAGAAGAATCATTGACATTGCAACAGCGCGACGATCTGATCAATGCGCTGGAAAAAAACAATAGGCGTACTTTTACGCAAATCAAGAAATTGCTTGGCGTGGGTGGTTCAGTCCAGTTTAATTTTGAAGACCCCAAACGTGAAGAACTTAAAGGCAATACCACCAGCGCCATCCTCGGCAAATCGGAACATTTTGGCGAAGCCTGGTTTGCATTCAATGAAGCCAAGCAAGATGCCATCGTACTGCAATTGATCAAGGAAGAAAATGAAGCCAAACTTGTTCGATGGCTGCAAGACGAGACAGGCATCGATGAAAAAAGCGCTGAAGTTATTGCTAATGCCGGATTGCCGGAAGGTTACGGCAGTTTATGTATCGAAGCGTTGGCACGTATTTTGCCGGAGCTGCGTCGTGATGTGATGACATACGATAAAGCGGTGCAAGCTGCCGGCTTCGAGCATCATAGCAAGCTCAATCGGAATGAAGAAATTCCCGATATTACTTTCAAAATTGAAAGTATCGATCGGAACTCCGGTGAAATCAAGCAATTCCACCTTCATAAGGAACTGCCTTATTACGGCGAATATCTGCAACGTCATGTCGGCTTTGGCAGTGGCAAACCGGAAGATTCCATTGAAAAACGTTACGGCAAAATCGCCAACCCTACGGTGCATATCGGACTCAATCAAATTCGCGTTGTAGTGAATGCGTTGATCAAACGCTACGGACACCCCAGTGAAATAATTGTTGAAGTGGCACGCGACCTGAAGCAAAGCAAAGATCGACGGGATGAAGAAAACAAGCGGCAAGCCGAGAATCAGAAACGTAACGAACGGCTGCGTAAAGATATTGCGGACATTCTGGGAATCAGTGAAGAACGTGTACGTCGGGATGACATTGAGAAAATGATTCTGTGGGAGGAACTTAGTTTTGATCCCGCGGATCGCCGCTGCCCTTATTCCGGTGTTCAAGTGAGTACCGTCATGTTGTTAAGTGATGAAGTGGAAGTCGAACACATCCTGCCTTTCTCGCAAACACTGGATGACAGTCTCAATAATAAAACCGTGGCACTTCGCCAAGCCAATCGCATCAAGGGCAATCGTACACCTTGGGAAGCTTTCGGTACATCAAATATCTCGGGGTTTGACTATTCTGGGATTCTAACCAGAGCTGAATTAATGCCCAAAGCAAAGCGTTACCGCTTCGCCGAAGACGGGTATCAACGCTGGCTAAAAGACGATGCGGGCTTTCTGGCGCGCGCACTGAACGATACGCGCCACTTAAGCAAGATTGCACGTGAATATATGAGCTTGATTTGTCCCAATACGCGCGTCATTCCAGGGCAAATGACCGCTATGTTACGCCGCAATTTTGGCCTGAATGATGTACTCGGATTAAATGGCGAGAAAAACCGCAACGATCACCGTCATCATGCAGTGGATGCCTGCGTAATCGCGGTAACGGATCAGGGCTTGTTACAGCGTTTTGCAGCAGCCAGCGCCAGTGCGCGTGAGCGGCAGCTTAATCGCCTTGTGGAAAATATGCCATTACCGTGGGAGAGTTACAGGGAACATGTCCGGCGCGCCATTGATGGGATTTGGGTTAGCCATAGACCGGATCACAGCCATGAAGGGGCCATGCATAACGATACAGCCTATGGTTTACGAGGTAATGGCAGAGTCAGTTTTCATAAAATGGTGGAAGGAAAACGTGAATACATAGAAGACAGCCTTAAAGTCATTGAAATTACTGATACTAAAGCCATAGATCGGCATGGTCTGTTGCCTACTGGCAAACCGAGACCCTATAAGGGCTACAAAGGTGATAGCAATTATTGTATTGAAATTGTCCGTAATGAAAAAGGCCGCTGGGAAGGCGAGATTATTTCCACGTTTGATGCTTATCAATTAGTACGTAAATATGGCATTGTACAACTGCGGCATCCGGTTTTGAGTGTCAGTGGAAAGCCATTGGTAATGCGGTTAATTCGTAATGATTTTGTGCGATTGGAACATGAAGGAATAATAAGAACCCTACGTGTTTGTAAAATGAGAGAAGACGGTCAAGTTGCACTGGCAGATGTAACTGAAGCCAATGTTGATGCTAGAACCCGAACTAAAGAAATCTGCTATGTTTTTAAAACAGGAGGTTCTCTTCAGAAAGCCAAAGCGCGTCGAATAACCATTTCACCCATCGGCGAACCCCGTGATCCGGGTTTCAAGGAATAACCCAAATGATCGGTCGTATCGTTGAAGTAGCGGATGACCGGCGGCATCTGTTTCTCTCTCGCGGTTTCATGGTGGTCAAAGATACCGAGGGGGAACGCAAGGAATTAGGGCAAATACCCCTGGATGACATTGCGGCGGTTATCGCCAATGCGCATGGCCTGAGTTATACCAACAACCTGCTGGTGGCGCTGGCCGAGCGTTGCGCGCCGTTTGTGCTGTGTGCCGCGAATCACAATGCAGTGGGTATGGTGCTGACGATCGACGGTAATTATCAGCAAGCAAAACGGTTTGATGTGCAGCTTGCTGCCAGTCAACCGCTCAAAAAGCGGCTTTGGGCAGACATTGTCAAATCCAAACTTCAGCAGCAGTCTGACGCGCTTGAGGCTGCAGGAGCACCATTTATTCCGCTGCAAGCTTTGGTGCGCAAAGTACGTTCCGGCGATCCGGATAACTTCGAGGCGCAAGGGGCGCGGCGCTACTGGGGACTTTTATTTGGCGATGATTTCCGCCGCGATCAGCAGAGTGATGGCCTTAACGCTATGCTCAACTATGGTTACACCGTTTTGCGCGCTACTACCGCACGTGCCGTGGTAGCAGCAGGATTGCATCCGACGATCGGCTTGCATCACAGTAATGAAAGCAATGCGATGCGGCTAGTGGACGATTTAATGGAGCCTTTTCGTCCTGTTATTGATTTGAAAGTCTGGCAGTTGCATCAACACGGCGAATCCCAGGTGACACCCGACAGTAAACGTGAGTTGGTCAGAACGGTATATGACGATATGCAAACTAGTGTGGGAGCCACGCCGTTGATGGTCTGTACGCAAAAACTTGCCACCTCGCTGGCGCAAGTTTTTATGGGGGAAAGAAATAAAATGGACTTGCCTTTGCCAGGGCTGCCGCTCGACCTTGCTGCATCATTTATGGAGGACTAACGTGCTATGCTTTCAGGATATCGCTTAATGTGGGTTATTGTCATGTTTGATTTACCTGTCGTTGAAAAAGCTGAGCGCAAAGCCGCGACAGATTTTCGCAATACTCTGTTGGATATGGGTTTTGAAATGTCGCAATTTTCTGTCTACATGCGTTTCTGCAGCAGTCAGAGTCAGATCGATACGTATTGCACGCAAGTAGAAAAAAGCTTGCCTACAGGCGGCAAAGTCAATATCCTGCAATTTACCGACAAGCAATACGAACGCATCATTACTTTTCGCGGAAAAAGCAAACAAGCAAGCAAAAAATCACCCGAACAATATGAACTTTTCTGACAAATATTATGGTTTCTTCACTGGCATGTACATTAACTCCTCTAATAATCATGGGGTTAATGTACAGCTAGTTTAGCATATTGGGATTTGTGCTCTGACCAGAACATCGGCCGTTGACGGAACAGCATAAAGAACAGTTTAGCATATTGGGATTTGTGCTCTGACCAGAACTCTACCCTTCCCTTCCATCGTTATGGCTCAAGTTTAGCATATTGGGATTTGTGCTCTGACCAGAACTCATCAGGCGGCATACGATCCGCGCAGTTAAGTTTAGCATATTGGGATTTGTGCTCTGACCGGAACTTAACAGCTTGACGGCTATCGGTGCTGCTCAGTTTAGCATATTGGGATTTGTGCTCTGACCGGAACTGTAAACACAACCTCAAGAAGCCGCCCGGAAGTTTAGCATATTGGGATTTGTGCTCTGACCGGAACTTGGAAATAAATGGGTTCTGTGAATGACAGTACGAGTATTCAAAATATGGCTGAATCGAGCAAGCAAAGCAGGGACAACATTAGTTATACGAATTTATCTGATAATGATAATAAGAATCGTTTGCAATTGTAAAAATTATTGTGTAATATGCGTACTGTCCATCAATTAGTGATTGGCATACCGCAGCAACCAGCGCATTCTCTCGCGTAGTCGGATGGTAGCAAATTACATTTCTTGTTCTTCCTTGCTGCGTGAACATAAGCCCTCACGCATCACTTGCCCGGCACATTTTGCTCTCTTCCTTTAAATGTGCCGGGTTCCTTTTTAGTATCCGTGTGGTGTTGTCAATAATTTGATCATGACCTTTCCCGGTTCTCCGGTTGATTTACAGCTGATAGCCCAGGTGGCTTCAGGTAGTGTCGGGGAGTTGCTTAAAGAGTGGTTGTCGAGGGGTGTAGAGCACAGCTACGCAATCCTACTTGCGCCGATTGGCGTCTTGGATCATCCGCTATCAATGCAAGGATTGGGCGGAGAATCGATAATTATGGTACGGGATCTATTCGAAGCCAATCCGGATTCAGCTGTGTTGCTGATTGGGGGTAAAAGATTCTCAGACATCGGTAAAGAGTATCTTGGTGCATACTAAAAAGTATGCGGTAGTAACCTTGGTCAGGTGGTATCAAGGCAGTTATTAAGAGTCGCTGGAGACCGATAATCGACGGTAGTTGGTTGATTCTACTGTTTAGATTGATCAGGAGCTGCTTCCGGCGCTGGTTGTGTTTCCGTCACAAAAATTTCCACACGGCGATTTTCCGCTCTATTTTCGGGCGTATTATTTTCAACCATGGGTTCACGGGAGCCGCGGCCATCAATTTGAATGCGTTTAATCGATACGCCCCGGCTCACCAGATAATCTCGCGTGCTGGCAGCCCGATTAACCGATAACGGATTATTAATGGCATCGCTGCCGGTGCTGTCAGTGTGCCCGATGATTTTGACGGCTGTGCCTTCATTACTAATCAGGGTGGTTGCGAAATTATCAAGAATGGGTCTGAAGCCTGATTTGATGTCCGCCCGGCCGGTGTCAAAGGAGATGTCGCTGGGGATATTTAGCTTGAGGCGATTGTCTTCGGTTTGCGTGACTTGCACGCCTGTACCTGCGGTGGCTGTCTCCATTTCCCTTTTTTGTTCTTCCATCCGCTGTGACCACATATAACCGGCGCCAGCGCCAAGCAGAGCGCCTGAGCCTGCACCAATGGCAGCGCCTTTTTTGCCTCCAATCAGTGCACCGATCGCAGCTCCTGTACCCGCGCCAATCGCGGTTCCCTGCGCTGTGCCGCGTTGCGTGTCCGTCATGGTTGCGCAGCCGGTCAACGTTAGGATTAGAGCTTGAACAATTAAAATTGAAAGAGTTTTCATGGGTATCTCCTTGCTACGTTATTTCGTTGCGCAATAGCTGAAACAGCTTTTAGATTACTATTACGATAGTATTTAGAGAACATAACCACTCACTTGATATTTCATAGGCAATGATGAGTATCATATCAGTAAATATAATAAGATGTTACATTGAAATGCCAATAAACTTTCAAGTTGTATTATTGCTGATGCATATCCGACTTAATGGTATCTGCATTTTATGCTAAATATACTGTGCCGGAGAAATTCTGATTTCTTCTATGCGGGGATTCGGTTCCGCTGCAGTTGCAGCGAATGTAATATTGATTTTGTCAGGCTCCGATATACGCGCAAGCTGATCGATAAAGGCAAGATATTCCGCATGGGTTTGGAAATTTTTGCTGGCATCGGTAGTTACAAATTGAATACGCCAGCATAGATGATATTGATCCGCTGCAGTTAATGCCCAACCAGAGAAAACCTGGCGTACTCCTGGAATCGCGCATAATGTTTCGCGGCTTCGTTCGATAAAGGTTTCTATGTGTTGCAAATAGCGTTCTTCAACATTGTAAGCAATGATTTGCTCTACAGGTTGCCAAGCACGACACTGAATCAATACTTCTGCGGCGCGGCCGGCCGAACCCCAACGATGCATGCATAGACTGACTTGCTCCTGGAGGTTATTTTTAACATCGCGCATCGTTTCAATATAGCCTTTTTTAGCGCGTGTTTGAACGTTGGAGCGAATGGTGGCAGCAGCAATATCTGAAAGTTCTGTGTAGCAGTTGATTTTAGCAACGCCATTTAAAATCAGCTTATGGTATTGATCCTCAATCAGTCCGCTACCTCCATGCAGTACTAATGGAATCCCAAGTTCGTCATTGATTCGTTTCAGGCGCTTGAAGTCCAGTTTGGCTCTACTGCTCTGACGACCATGGACAGTGCCAATGGAAACCGCTAAAAAATCAACTTTGGTGCGGTTAACATAAACTTTGGCTTCTTCTGCAGAGGTATAAATGATACCGCCTAAGTGATTGAGAGCATTTTCCCCTTCCGTGCCGCCGACAAAACCAAGCATTCCTTCAATGGCGGCACCACTGGCGTGAGCGATCTCTGTTGCGCGGCTGGTGTGAGCGATATTGACGGTAAATGCTTCTGAAGATACATCCAGCATGACACTATTGCAGCCCAGATTAATTGCCTGGACGATGGATTCGTGCTGTTTTGCGTGATCAAAGTGGATTGCTACCGGTACTTTAGCCAATTGTGCTACACGTTCAACTGCCGGTAAGATTAATCTGAAATCATGCTGACCGAAGAGCGGCTGGGAAAGGTTGATAATGACGGGGGAGCGGCAGCATTCGGCTGCCGTGATAATAGCCTCCAGGAAATCCAGACTCACCAATCCGAAACCACCGATTGCGTAGTTATTTTGATAAGCATGCTGCAACATGTCGCGCATATCTACGAGTGGCATTTGTATCCTCTCTGTTTTAAGGGGCTCGTATTATTATCTTAAATCAATCGCAAGCGTTTCGAGTGCAGTGTTCAGATCATCCAGCGCGGATCCCATGATGAGACCGGCGCAACTGTGATACAACCATAATTCACAGCCCACAGGACGGTGTAGATTGCTACGCGCATGTATCTTAAACTCACGCCAAGCCAGAATAGGACGATCCTCATCGTTACTGTCCACACATAACCACTCGGCATTATCCAGGATGACTTCCAATCCACGATGCTGTCGCAATGTGACGCGCAGTGGATGTCCTAAGCGCAGCAGCGCTAGCCGACCGCGGTTATAACACACCGCCTCTATCTTTTTTGGGAAAATGCGCCAGGGTCGAATCAGCGTTTCCATCGCTATCAAGATTTTGTTTCAAATTCTTATTATATCAGTCTGCTTCTTTTGCTTTGGGTTTACTATCAGGTGACGCCTCAAGAAAAACGCGACTGGCAAGAATATCTTCCGCTTCCAGTGTAATCAGATCATTTTTGGACAATGATTTCTTGGTTCCGGAAAATAAACGATTTGCCTGACGCAGTCTAGCCCGATCAAGCGCGTTACGAACCGAGCGGGCGTTTGCAAAATGCTCCGATTTCATCCGCAAGCGGATATATTTTCCAAAAGCCTCTTCTCCGGCTTTGCTAAAACAATAATTCTGAGCTTCCAACATCAATTTGGCGATCGAAACTAGCTCATCCGCACCGTAATCAGGGAAGTCGATGTGGTGCGCGATACGCGACCGCATACCCGGATTGCTATGAAAAAATTTATCCATGCGATCTTTATAACCAGCCAGGATGACGACCAAATCTTCGCGGTTATTTTCCATCGTTTGCAACAGAATTTCTATGGATTCCGCGCCATAATCACGTTCGTTCTCTGGCTTATAAAGGTAATAAGCTTCATCGATGAAAAGAACGCCGCCCATCGCTTTTTTTATAACTTCTTTTGTTTTGGGCGCAGTATGCCCGATATATTGGCCAACCAAGTCGTCCCGGGTTACTGAAACCAGGTGGCCCTCACGCACATAGCCCAAGCGATGCAGGATTTCCGCCATGCGCAGGGCCACTGTCGTTTTTCCGGTGCCAGGGTTGCCGGTAAAGCACATATGCAAACTGGGAGCGCCCGCTGATAATCCCAGTTGCTTGCGAACGCGATCGACCAGCAACAATGCTGCAGTCTCACGAATACGAGTCTTTACAGGAATTAAGCCAATCAACTCACGGTCCAGTTTATCCAGTACTTCTTGGATATTTGTGTTACGAAACTCTGCATCCAAATCAATTGATGGATCCTTGGATGAAATTAAGTTTTTAGATTGCTTAGGCATGTTTGATCACTCATAGAGGTCTCATGGGATAAATGCTTAAATTGCATCATACTAATGAGTCTTTCGACGGCTTCCATTTAATCCAATTATGTTGGATTGGTTAACTCATTTCTCTCTCCATCAGGAGAGAGAAATTTTGCCTCTAATTGCTAATAACGCTCGGCTTCCGGTTTGTCGGTGGCATAGGAATGAATGGTGTAACTAACGCTTCGTCCAGCGCCTTCCTGGCGTACTAAACTAAACCCTGGCTCTTTTTTGGGCCGGTTAACAATATACGACATGGTTGGGCTTTCCACTCCACGTGTCGAGTTAAATGCAGTGACACGAATGTAATGGTTTGGAAAAGTTTTGCGGCAACTATTGATTTCTAACAAAATTCCCGCAGGATCCTTCAAATCAAACATTGGATTGCCGAACATTTCCCAATAGGTATTACGTGGGTGAGGATCATCAGTGTATTCAATCCCTATTGCCCAGCCATTTTTCAGCGCATACTTAAGCTGTGCGGAAATTTGCTTGTCGGTCAACGGAGGCAGAAAAGAGAATTGTCCCTGTGTGAGTACATTCCCGTGATTGGTCATCATAATTGTTTCTCCTGAAAAGATTAAGCGTTTGCAGTTGTGGATGGCACAAAATCAGCGGTATCCGTGGAGTCGTAGTTAAAGGTGATATCTTTCCACGTATCCAATGCTTGTTTGAGCGGTGTGCACCATTTCGCTGCATCCGCAAGAATTTGCGGACCTTCTTTTACGTAATCCCGACCTTCATTGCGTGCCAGAATCATAGCTTCGAGTGCTACACGGTTTGCTACTGCTCCAGCTTGAATGCCCTGGGGATGTCCAATGGTACCGCCGCCAAACTGCAATACTACATCTTCACCGAGGTAATCGATCAACTGATGCATCTGACCCGCATGAATTCCACCGGAAGCAACCGGCATGCATTTATTCAACGACGCCCAGTCCTGATCAAAGAACAATCCATGTTCCAGGCTTTTTTCCGTGCGTGTTTCACGTAAAGTATCGTAGAAACCTTTGATCATGAGTGGATCACCTTCTAGTTTTCCTACAACTGTGCCAGCGTGGATATGATCGACACCCGCCATGCGCATCCACTTACAAATTACGCGGAAATTCATGCCGTGATTTTTTTGACGTGAATAAGTTGAATTACCCGCACGATGCAAATGCAATATCATGTCGTTCCTGCGCGCCCATTTTGCCATCGACTGAATCGCGGTATAACCGACCACCAAATCGATCATGACAATAACTGAACCCAGAGATTTTGCAAACTCAGCTCTCTCATACATGTCTTCCATAGTGCCGGCGGTAACGTTCAAATAATGTCCTTTGACTTCACCGGTAGCGGCTGAGGCCTTGTTCACTGCTTCCATGCAATACAGGAAGCGGTCGCGCCAATGCATAAAAGGTTGCGAATTAATATTTTCATCATCCTTCATGAAATCCAGGCCGCCTTTAAGTCCCTCGTAAACCACGCGGCCATAGTTTCTGCCCGAGAGACCTAATTTAGGTTTGGTGGTAGCGCCGAGCAAGGGGCGACCGAATTTATCCAAGCGTTCACGTTCAACCACAATACCCGTTGCAGGACCTTGAAAAGTTTTCAGGTAAGCTACGGGAATGCGCATATCTTCAAGGCGCAGCGCTTTGACTGCCTTAAAGCCAAACACGTTACCGATAATGGATGCGGTTAAGTTTGCGATCGAGCCTTCTTCGAATAAATCGATGTCATAGGCGATATAGGCAAAGTATTGCGCCTCATTATTGGTACCCGGGCCTGTGTTGGGTACCAGCTCTGACTTATATGCTTTGGCACGATAAAGCTCACAAGCGGTGAGTCGGTCAGTCCATACTACGGTCCAGGTCGCGGTGGAAGATTCACCAGCCACTGCAGCAGCAGCTTCTTCATGATCCACACCGGGTTGCGGTGTAATACGGAACATGGCGATAACATCCGTGTCTTTGGGTACATAAGCAGGTTCCCAATAACCCATTTTTTTATACGGAATAACTCCTGATTTGTAACGTTCTTTACCTTCTTTCATCGTTTGTGAAGCCATCATATTCTCCAGGTAATTGATAAAAAACCACGCTATATACTTCTAGTTAGGAGGTGTCTAACAGCGGGTCAGATATAGTGTAGAATCGCTAAATGATAAATAACAATCAATTGTTTCGATAGTTATAATAGACTTCTCTCTATATATTAAATGGAAATACCGGGAGCTTTATGCGTCATAGCACATTGCGACAGCTTGAGGTTTTTGAGGCGATCGCTCGATTGAAGAGTTTTACCCGAGCAGCTGAGGAATTATTTCTGACACAACCGACTGTATCGATGCAAGTCAAGAAATTGACCGAAGAGATTGGTTTACCCTTATTTGAGCAAGTCGGCAAAAAAATCTATCTGACCGATGCGGGAGAAGAGCTATATCGAACCTGTCTGGGCATTTTTGACCATTTCTCCCGTTTCGAGATGATTGCTTCCGACATGAAAGGATTGAAATCAGGGAAACTCCGGCTCGCGGTAGTGACCACTGCAAAATATTTCGTTCCACGATTATTGGGTATGTTTTGCCAGAAATATCCCGGCATAGACGTTGCGCTGAAAGTGACGAATCGTGAGCATATCCTGGAGCGATTAACCGGTAATCAAGATGATCTTTATATCTTAGGTCAAGTTCCGGATGCAGTGGATGCGGTGGCGGAAATTTTTTTGGATAATCAATTGGTTGTTTTGGCATCTGCCGATCATCCATTGGCGACTAAAAAAAAGATCACCATCAAGCGCATTTGTGATGAACCCTTTATTATGCGAGAACCAGGTTCCGGAACAAGAATAGCGACCGAGCTTTTTTTCTCAAAGCATAATAAAAAACTGAAGGTTCGCATGGAGTTAGGTAGCAATGAAGCGATTAAGCAAACCGTCGCAGGCAGATTGGGTATTGCTGTATTATCGCGACATACCCTGGCGCTGGATGCGCAGATAGGGCAGCTGGCGATACTGGATGTTGAAGGATTTCCGATTGAACGTCATTGGTATTTTGCTTATTCATCCGGCAAGCAGTTGTCGATTGTTGCGCAGACATTCTTAAGCTATTTACGGCAGGCTAATAATTTGCTCGATAATTTGACATGCCGCCATGTGACTTCCGGGCATTGCCCACTATTGGAAAATGAAACAAGCATACGATCCGATGGGGAGGCGTCAGCGTAATTGAAGAGGTACTTTTAATATATTTGCTGATGGGAATTTTACAATGACTCAATATATTGCCTGGTTTGATCAACTGACGATGAAAGATGTAAACCGGGTTGGCGGTAAGAATGCTTCGCTGGGCGAAATGATCAGTCATCTTGCGCAAGCGGGGGTTAGTGTGCCTGCAGGGTTTGCTACTACGACGCAAGCGTACCGTGAGTTTCTGATTGCCAATAGATTGGTCGATCGCATCAATCATTTACTGAATGGATTGGATGTCGATGATATCCATGCGCTGACTGCCGCTGGCCGAACGATTCGCAGCTGGGTATTGGATGCTGTGCTGCCAGTCGCTATTTCACAAGCGATAGCACAAGCCTACGAAGTACTGGTTGCCCATGACGGGAAGTGCGATGAGGTTTCTTTTGCCGTGCGTTCTTCAGCGACTGCTGAGGACTTGGCCGATGCCTCATTTGCCGGTCAGCAGGAAACATTGCTGAATGTTCGCGGGCTGGATCAAATCATGGCAGCGGTCAAAATCGTATTTGCTTCACTGTATAACGACCGGGCGATTGCATACCGCGTGCATCAGAATTTTCCTCACGACAAAGTGTATTTGTCTGCCGGAATTCAGAAAATGGTACGCAGCGACCTGGGCGCGAGCGGGGTGATGTTTACCCTGGATACCGAATCCGGTTTCCGGGACGTGGTTTTCATTACATCGGCGTATGGGCTGGGTGAAACCATTGTGCAGGGCACTGTCAATCCGGATGAATTCTATATCTACAAACACGGACTTACGGCTGGTAAGCCTGCCATTCTATCGCGACGTTTAGGTACCAAAGCCATCGAGATGATTTATGGCGAGAACACAGATGGCACCGATGCGGCGAATTCGTTTACGCTGACACGCGATGTTGAGCATGAGCGGCGCACACGTTTTTCTCTATCGGATACTCAGGTGGAGGCATTGGCACGCCAAGCCATGATCATCGAGCAGCATTATGGCCGCCCTATGGATATTGAATGGGCATTAGACGGACTGGATGAGCAGTTGTATATTGTGCAGGCGCGCCCGGAAACTGTGGAAAGCCGATCCACAGCGGTTCTGGATCGATATAAACTTAATGGCAGGGGTGTGGTGTTGACCGAAGGCCGTTCGATTGGCAGCAAGATTGCTCAGGGAGCAGCGCGTTTGACCATGGGAGTGGATCAGATGCATAAAATTCGCCCAGGTGATGTGCTGGTGACGGATATGACCGATCCCGATTGGGAACCGATTATGAAGCGCGCATCAGCCATTGTGACCAACCGTGGCGGGCGCACCTGCCATGCGGCGATTGTAGCCAGGGAGATGGGTATTCCGGCGGTGGTTGGTTGCGGCGATGCAACCGGGTCGATCAAAGACGGAATGGACGTGACAGTGTCCTGTGCGGAAGGTGATACCGGGTTTGTCTATGAGGGAATACTGCCATTCGAGCATACCACGTCCGATACCGGCCAGTTGCCGGATTTGCCAGTCAAAATGATGCTGAATGTAGGGAATCCTTCACACGCTTTTTCTTTCTCACGTATGCCGAATCAAGGGGTCGGATTGGCCCGGCTGGAATTTATTATCAATAACATGATCGGTATTCACCCCAAGGCATTGTTGGAATTCGACCGGCTGCCAGATGCGCTGAAACAGACTATCGGCACCCGTATCGCAGGTTACCAAAATCCCGTTGATTTTTATGTTGGGAAATTGATCGAGGGCATTGCTACGCTGGCGGCGGCATTTTATCCGCATGCGGTGATTGTGCGCACGTCCGATTTTAAATCAAATGAGTATGCGAATCTGATCGCGGGAAATCGTTATGAGCCTCAAGAAGAAAACCCGATGATCGGTTTTCGCGGTGCTTCGCGCTATGTGTCGGCTGCCTTTCGTGATTGTTTTGAACTCGAATGCCAAGCATTACGCAAAGTACGCGATGAGATGGGATTGACCAATGTTGAAATCATGATTCCGTTTTGCCGCACCTTGGAAGAAGCTGAGCAAATAGTTTCTTTATTTGCTTCGCAAGGATTGGTGCGCGGGGAGAATGGCTTACGATTGATCATGATGTGCGAAATCCCATCAAATGCAATATTGGCGGAAGAATTTTTGCAGTATTTTGATGGTTTTTCCATCGGCTCCAACGACATGACGCAATTGACGCTGGGAATTGATCGCGACTCAAGTCTGGTTGCTCATGTGTTTGACGAACGCAACCCGGCGGTCAAGAAACTGCTGAAAATGGCTATCGATGCTTGTCATAAACAAGGAAAGTATATCGGCATTTGCGGGCAAGGTCCTTCGGATTACCCGGATTTTGCCGCATGGCTGTATGAACAGGGCATCAGCAGCTTATCGCTAAACCCCGATTCGGTTCTGCAAACCTGGCTTGATCTGGCAAAACTGAGCCAACGATGACGCCGCAGAAACGCACTGTTTTTTATTTATCCAACCGTACCGGTATTACCGCGGAAACGCTCGGGCACAGTCTGTTAACGCAATTTGACGGTATCACGTGGAGCACCGTCAACGTGCCGTTTCTGGATGATATCGAGAAAGCCCGGGCTGTGCTGGCGCAGATTAATCAGGCCGCTGTAGACGATGGTTACCGGCCTTTGGTCTTCAGTACTTTGTTGAAGCCTGAGATTCTCGAAGTGATTAAACAGGCCAACTGCCGCATGTATGATTTTTTTGAAACTTTTATTCGTTCCATCGAAGAGGAATTGCATCAGCCGTTTATACGCATAGCCGGGCGTTCCCATGGCCAGCATCATTTATCGTATTTCAAACGTATTGCCGCGGTTAATTATGTGCTGGCGCATGATGACGGTGTCAATCCCAAGCATTACGCTGATGCCGATATCATTCTGATTGGTGTCTCGCGTTCCGGTAAAACACCGACTTGTCTTTACTTAGGATTGCAGTATGGTATCGCTGCCGCAAATTACCCGCTCACCCCGGACGACATGACTGTTCACCAGATCCCCAAGATATTGGAAAATGTGCGCAGTAAACTGTTCGGCTTGACTTTAACGCCGGCGCAGCTGCATTTTATCCGTCAGGAACGCCGTCCAGACAGCGAATACGCATCGCTCGCGCAATGCCAGCGAGAATTGCAATGGCAGGAAGCGCTGTTTCGCGAGTTCGATATTCCTTATTTGGATACCACGCGCATTTCGATCGAAGAAATCAGTGTCATTATATTGAATAGATGTGGACTGAGAAGGCAATTGTATGGGTGACGGTGATTCTTTTTAGAAACCTGTGGGTTACTCTATAAAGCTCGGTGTTATTCATAAACAGCGGGAGGTGATTTGATCCTTCAAGCTTTTGTGCTTGGGTACAAAGAAAATAAAAAAGCACATCAGCTGCCTGATGTGCTTTTGTTGATGAATTAATCAATAATCGTTATAGCAGAGGAATGATCAGCAATGCCACAATGTTGATGATTTTGATCAGTGGATTAATTGCCGGACCGGCTGTGTCCTTGTAAGGATCGCCCACGGTATCGCCTGTTACCGAGGCTTTGTGAGCTTCGCTGCCTTTGCCGCCAAAATGTCCGTCTTCAATGTGCTTTTTAGCATTATCCCAAGCGCCGCCACCGGTTGTCATCGAAATAGCCACGAACAAGCCGGTCACGATAGAGCCCATCAATACGCCACCCAGAGCTTGCGGTCCCAGGATCACGCCGACCAACAGAGGAATCAGCACGGGCAATAACGAAGGAATCATCATCTCCCTGATCGCCGCTTTAGTCAGCATATCCACGGCACGTGAATAGTCCGGTTTGCCTGTGCCTTCCATAATGCCTGGAATTTCCTTGAATTGACGGCGCACTTCAATTACCACCGATCCGGCGGCACGCCCAACAGCTTCCATCGACATGGCGCCAAACAGGTAAGGAATCATACCGCCGATAAACAAACCGATAATCACCATGTGATTGGATAAATCGAAGGATAACTCGAATCCGGCATGTTCCAGCGCATGGGTGTAGTCGGCAAACAATACTAAGGCTGCCAGTCCTGCCGAGCCGATGGCGTAACCTTTGGTAACCGCTTTAGTCGTATTGCCAACCGCGTCCAGAGGATCGGTGATGGCACGGACTGAATCGGGCATTTCTGACATTTCAGCAATACCTCCTGCGTTATCGGTAATCGGACCATATGCATCCAAAGCCACAATAATGCCGGTCATCGACAACATGGATGTTGCAGCAATCGCAATGCCATACAGGCCTGCCAGGGCATACGCCAGCAAGATGCTGATACACACTGCCAGAACCGGTGCTGCGGTTGCACGCATTGAAACACCCAAGCCGGCAATAATATTGGTTGCATGTCCGGTAGTGGAAGCTTCAGCAATATGTTGAACCGGTGGATAATCGGTAGAGGTATAGTATTCGGTAATCACTACCATCAGTCCGGTCAACACCAAGCCGATTGCAGCAGCCAGAAATACGCGCAGAACCAGCATACCGCCCGCAATCTCCGTGCCATCCACGATCAGTGACATATCACTCATAAACCAAACGGTCACTGGCAAGTACGCTAACAGAGCGATACCACCCGCAACAGCCAAGCCGCGATAAAGTGCATTCATGATGGTGCCGCCATCACGCATCTTGACGTAATAACAACCGACAATCGAAGCGATAATCGATACCGCACCGAGCATCAGTGGAAATATAACCGCACTGGTTGCGTTTGCAGTGAACAATAATGCGCCCAGTATCATAGTTGCGATAATGGTAACCGCGTAGGTTTCAAACAAATCCGCTGCCATGCCCGCACAGTCGCCCACGTTATCACCCACGCTATCAGCAATGACGGCTGGATTGCGAGGATCATCTTCAGGGATACCGGCTTCGACTTTACCGACCAGATCCGCGCCCACATCGGCACCTTTGGTGAATATCCCACCACCCAGCCGCGCAAAAATGGAAATCAAAGATCCGCCGAATGCAAAGCCGATCAATGGCTTGATAACATCACTGACAGATTGATTGGGGTCGGCGCCATCAAACAGCATGGCACAGTATCCGGCAACGCCTAACAGACCTAAGCCAACAACCAGCATTCCGGTAACCGCACCGCCTCGGAAAGCAATCGCAAGCGCTTCATTCAATCCAATGCTCGCTGCCTGAGCAGTACGCACATTTGATTGGACTGAGACCGTCATCCCCAGAAAGCCTGCGGCACCTGAAAGAATTGCGCCTAGAGCAAAACCAATAGCCGTGTCCCAACCGAGCGCTATCCAGAGCGCAAAAAACAATACAGCGCCTACCATGCCGATTGTCATGTACTGACGTTTCAGGTATGCGGAGGCACCCTCTTGAATCGCTTTTGCAATTTCTTGCATACGCTGGTTGCCTGTAGATTGATCAAAAATACCCTTAATCCAAATACCACTGAATACAAGGGCTACAATCGCGCTAAGAATTGCGATAACTAAACCACTAGCCATAGAGAACTCCAATTAAAGTCAGACCATAAAAATCAAATGTGAAATCCTGGCCTAATTAATTCCACATTATTAAACACTTGTAAAAAATCAGAAATCAGGCTGTATTTTATCTGTTCTTGCTTGCCGAATGCATCAAATATTTATGAAATTAAGATTGTAAGGTGTTTGAAATCCAATTGTTTGGCTTCCATACAACACCTTATGCAATCTTAATCTTGCTGATAACTAAATTTTGAATTCATCCAGCTTCTTTGGAACCGCAACATTTTTGAGGCGCACATAGTCCGGTAAACCATCCTTATAGGGTGGATAATCTTCACCTTCAATCAATGGCGCCAAGTATTCACGGCATGCTTGGGTAATGCCAAATCCATCTTCGCTGATAAAATTATCCGGCATCATTTTTTCAACATTGGCAACATTGGATAGCTGTGCCATACCTACCGACCATTTATAGGGCGAACTGGATTCGCGCACGATGGTAGGCATTACCGAATTGTGTCCCGCCAGGGCATATTCCACGGCTGCCTTGCCCATAGCATAGGCTTGTTCCACGTCAGTTTTGGAGGCGATGTGACGTGCTGCGCGTTGTAGATAGTCCGCAACGCCCCAGTGATATTTCAGGCCCAAGCCATCTTTGATGATATTGGCCACTACCGGAGCAACCCCGCCCAATTGCGCATGCCCGAAGGCATCACGCAAACCTTGATCAGACAAGAAATTACCGTCTTCCCCTTTAACGCCTTCCGAGACCACCACTGAACAATATCCGTATTCCTTGACATAGCGATCCACCGTGGCAAGAAACTTTTCCTTATTGAAAGTTACTTCCGGAAACAGGATCACGATCGGGATCTCGCAGTCCGGACTGGATGCCAAACCACCGGCAGCAGCGATCCATCCCGCATGACGTCCCATGACTTCAAGTACAAAAACCTTGGTTGAAGTCTTGGACATGCTGGCCACATCAAAGCTGGCTTCGCGTGTGGATACTGCGATGTATTTGGCGACTGAACCAAAGCCGGGGCAGCAATCCGTGATCGGCAAATCATTATCAACGGTTTTGGGAACATGAATCGCCTGAATCGGATATCCCAACGTGTCTGATATCTGTGAAACCTTCAAGCAGGTATCTGCCGAATCGCCTCCGCCGTTGTAGAAAAAGTACCCGATATCGTGCGCTTTGAACACTTCGATCAAACGTTCGTATTCGCGCCGATTTTGTTCCAGACTCTTCAATTTATAGCGACAAGAACCAAACGCGCCGGATGGGGTGTGACGTAACCCGGCAATCGCTGCAGCCGAATCGGCATTGGTATCGATGAGATCTTCGGTTAAGGCACCGATAATACCGTTGCGACCTGCGTAAACGGTGCCAATTTTGTCAGTATGCTGGCGCGCCGTTTCCAGAACACCTGCGGCGGAAGCGTTAATGACCGCTGTCACACCGCCGGATTGGGCATAGAATGCATTTTTAATTGCCATATTTTTCTCCTGATTGATTAAATCGTAAGCAAGTATTGCTAAATCTTTACATACAAAAACTCAGGTGCCATTGCTTGCATCCTGAGTTCTGCGGTTCAAATCTGTTGTGTGAGTGAATAGATGAGTATTAAATCTATTTGAGTGCCGCAATAATCTGATCGCGAATCTCTTCAACTGTACCTATTCCGGCTATTTTGATATAGCGGGGCGCGTCTTTTCCGCCGTGTGCCGACCACTGTGAATAATACGCCACCAACGGTTCTGTTTGTTCGTGATAGACCTCTAAGCGTTTCCGGACTGTTTCTTCCTTATCATCGTCGCGCTGTATAAGGGGTTCATCTGTTACATCGTCCCGGCCAGCTGATTTGGGTGGATTGAAATCTACATGATAAGTGCGACCGGAAGCGGGATGTACTCTTCGACCCGACATGCGTTTAACGATTTCAGCATCGTCAACATCTATCTCGACCACAAAATCAATCGGCACACCTGCTGCCTTCATCGCGTCAGCTTGTGGAATCGTGCGGGGAAAACCATCAAATAGAAAGCCATTTGCACAATCCGATTGCGCGATGCGCTCTTTGACTAAGTTAATGATGATGTCATCAGAAACCAATCCGCCGGAATCCATGATTTTTTTCGCCATGATGCCTAATTCCGTGCCTGCTTTCACGGCATTGCGCAACATATCACCGGTAGAAATTTGTGGAACACCGAAATGTTCCTTAATATAATTGGCTTGTGTGCCTTTTCCAGCACCTGGACCGCCTAACAAAATGACTCGGATGGCTATTCTCCTTTTATTGCCGATTAGTATTATCGAACGCAGAGACAAAGTATTTTTCTGCGATTTCAACGCCCACGTGAGTGATTATATCGCAGGCAAGCTGGATACTCGAGTATTTTACTATGTTATATCTTAAAGTTAAACAATCTGTCTTAACAAGTTACATTGATACCAAATAGGTTATGCGATAATAATCCAATTGACTCTTAACAGGATAAATCATGGACGAAAATAGAAGTAAAGCGCTTGACGTTGCCCTGGCCCAAATCGAGAAACAATTTGGTAAGGGTTCTATCATGCGGTTGGGCGCTAACGATATCGCTTATGATATACAAGTCGTATCCACCGGGTCGCTGGGGCTTGATATTGCATTAGGTGTAGGCGGATTGCCTCGCGGACGGATTGTCGAAATTTATGGGCCTGAGTCTTCGGGAAAAACGACATTGACGCTCCAGGTTATCGCGGAAATGCAAAAGCTGGGTGGTACAGCGGCTTTTATTGATGCGGAGCACGCATTGGATCCTCAGTACGCACAAAAAATTGGCGTCAACGTGAAAGAATTGTTGATTTCCCAGCCGGATAATGGTGAGCAGGCACTGGAAATTGCCGATATGCTGGTACGCTCGGGTTCCGTCGATATTATCGTGATAGATTCCGTTGCTGCGCTCACGCCTCGGGCGGAAATCGAAGGCGACATGGGTGATCCGCAAATGGGTTTGCAGGCACGGCTAATGTCGCAAGCGCTGCGAAAATTAACAGCCAACATCAAGCGCAGCAATACGATGGTTATTTTTATCAACCAGATTCGCATGAAAATCGGAGTTATGTTTGGCAACCCTGAGACCACCACGGGCGGGAATGCGCTAAAATTTTACGCTTCGGTGCGCTTGGATATTCGCCGCACCGGATCGATCAAAAAAGGTGACGAAACCATCGGTAATGAAACTCGTGTGAAAGTGGTCAAGAATAAGGTTGCTCCTCCCTTCAAACAGGCGGACTTTGATATTCTTTATGGAGAGGGTATTTCGCGCGAGAGCGAAATTATTGAACTGGGCGTATTGCATAAACTGATCGACAAAGCGGGGGCCTGGTATGCCTATAAAGGGGAGAAAATAGGTCAGGGTAAAGATAATGTGCGTGATTATCTGAAAGAACATAAAGACATCGCTTTGGAAATTGAACAAAAAATTCGTTCGATTGTAGGCATCGCTGATCAAGCCAGTCCCGTGAAAGAAAAAATTGAGAAAGAGAAGTAAATTTTGTGAGCGCTCGTACTCCATTGGAAATTCGCGCACTGCGCATGCTTGCCCGGCGTGAGCATTCACGTCAGGAGTTGGAGCAAAAGCTTGCTGCGCATAGGGAATCCTGTGAAACGGACGAGCTTGCAGAGGTATTGGATACGTTGGAACAACAGGGCTATTTGTCGGAGCAACGTGCGGTGGAACAGATTGCACGTACTCGTCGAGCGCGCTTCGGAAGTCATCGAATCGTTCATGAACTCAAGGCAAAAGGAATAGATTCTCATTGGATAGACAATATCCTGCCGACCCTCAAGGAAACCGAATTGGAAGCCGCGCTCTACATCTGGAGCAAGAAATTCGATCATCCGCCAGCTTCCAAGGAAGAGCGCAGTAAGCAGGTGCGTTTTATGATGAATAGGGGTTTTTCCATGGAAACCATACGGCAAGTTTTCGCACAAGTGGGCGAGGCCAGCACATGAAGGGAAATTGGGGAAAGATAATCCTTTTCTGGGCGATACTGTTAATGGGTTTGCAAGTTCAGGCATCTGAGATTACCCTAATTCAGGAAATCAATGCCGCACCGGTGGATTTTGATGGCAAGGAAGTCAGATTAAAGGGCGTTCCCAAGGATCCCACGCGCTTGCCTTTTGTCAATTTGAAGATGTATGTGCTGGAAGACAGCAGCGGAGAAATTACGGTGCTAACCGAATTTGATTTACCTAAAATGAACGAGGAAATCACTATCCGGGTTAAAGTCAAAAGCCTGGCGATCGTCAAAGGCGAAGCGGTGGGTTTGACAGTAACTGAATTAGAACGATACGAGCGGCAGCAGGAAATATGAAAAGCAGCGAAATAAGACAGAAGTTTCTCGAGTTTTTTGAATCGCAAGGGCATACCGTTGTTTCATCCAGCCCTTTGGTACCGGGCAATGATCCGACGCTTTTGTTCACCAATGCGGGCATGGTGCAATTCAAGGATGTTTTTCTTGGGCAGGATAAGTGCCCTTATGTGCGCGCTGTCAGTTCACAACGCTGCGTTCGTGCCGGGGGCAAGCATAATGATCTGGAGAATGTCGGATATACGGCAAGGCATCATACTTTCTTCGAAATGCTCGGCAACTTTAGTTTCGGTGATTACTTCAAACGTGACGCCATTCTGTTTGCGTGGGATTTTCTCACCCATATCCTCAATATTCCGCACGAGAAATTATGGGTTACGGTTTACGCTGAGGACGATGAAGCGGCAAGCATCTGGTTGAACGAAGTCGGCGTCGAACCATCCCGTGTGGTGCGGATTGCCACGATGGATAATTTCTGGCAAATGGGTGATACAGGTCCTTGTGGCCCGTGCTCAGAAATTTTTTATGATCACGGGCCGGATGTTCAAGGAGGCCCGCCAGGTTCTGCCGATGCCGACGGTGACCGCTACATTGAAATCTGGAATCTGGTATTCATGCAATACAACCGCGATAGCGCAGGCGTGTTGCATCCGTTGCCGAAACCGTCGGTCGATACGGGCATGGGGCTGGAGCGCATCTCTGCCGTGATGCAGCATGTGCACAGTAATTACGACATCGACCTGTTCCAGAGTTTGATCAAAGCTGCGGCGCGCGTGACCAACACCAGCAATCTTGACAATAACTCGCTCAAAGTCATTGCCGACCATATCCGCGCGTGTTCGTTTCTGATTGCCGACAGCGTTATTCCGGGCAGCGAAGGACGCGGTTATGTCTTGCGCCGCATCATTCGTCGTGCCATCCGGCATGGTTACAAGCTGGGGCAGAAACAACCTTTCTTTCATCAATTGGTGGAAGATTTGAATCAAGTGATGGGGCAAGCTTATCCTGAACTGACCGCTGCCAAGGCACGGGTAGCCGCCGTATTGCTGCAAGAAGAAGAACGTTTCGCTGAGACCCTGGAAAACGGGATGCAAATTCTGGAAACCGCCCTCAGACAGGATATCCAGGTATTGGATGGTGAAACGGCATTCCGGCTCTACGATACCTTCGGTTTTCCGATTGATCTGACAGCCGATATCGCGCGAGAACGCGGTATTACCATTGATTACGCAGGATTCGAGCAAGCCATGGCGCGTCAGCGTGAACAAGCGCGCGCCGCGAGCAAATTCACCCTGCAGGAAGGTATCGAATATTCGGGTAGTCAGACTACGTTCTATGGTTACGAGACCCTGCAGCATGAAGGGCAGATAGTGGCCCTTTACAAGCAAGGTAGCGCAGTGGATTCCATTGAGGCTGGGGATGAGGCCGTGGTGGTGTTGGATCAAACGCCTTTTTACGCCGAATCGGGCGGTCAGGTCGGCGATTGCGGTGAATTGCTTGCCGCCAATGGCATCTTCGAAGTCACCGATACGCAGAAAATCCAGGCCGGTGTGTTTGGCCATAAGGGGAGGTTGCATAGCGGACGCCTGATGATCAAGGATACCGTGCAAGCGCGGGTCAATGCACAAACCCGCATCAGCATCGCCAATAATCACTCCGCCACCCATTTGTTGCACGCCGCGCTACGAACGGTATTGGGTACGCATGTGACGCAAAAAGGCTCGCTGGTCGATGCCAACCGGACGCGCTTTGATTTTTCCCATAATGTGCCGCTCACCGCGGATGAGATCCGTGCCATCGAACGGCTGGTCAACGATCAGATCCGCAATAATTGTATCGTCGAAGCGGCCACGATGAAGTACGACGATGCGATCAAGCGCGGGGCGATGGCATTGTTCGGCGAGAAATATTCGGATGTGGTGCGCGTCATCGGCATGGGCGAATTTTCAACGGAATTATGCGGTGGCACGCATGTACCGCAAGTCGGCCAAATCGGCTTGTTTAAAATTGTCACCGAATCCGGCGTCGCTGCCGGTATCCGCCGTGTCGAAGCGGTCACCGGAAAAGCGGCTATCGATTATGTGCAACAACGCGAAGCGCAACTGCTCGAAATCGCGCAGACTTTAAAAACCAATCCACAGGAAGTCACACAAAAAATTGCGCAGATCATTGATAACGTGCGCCACACCGAAAGAGAACTGGCACGCCTTAAAACCAAATTGGCCAGCTCACAAGGTGCCGACCTGGCATCACAAGCGCAAGACGTTAATGGCGTTAAAGTCTTGGCGGTCAATCTGGAAAATGCCGACGCCAAAACCCTGCGCGAAACACTGGATCAATTGAAAGACAAACTTAAAACCTGCGCCATTGTACTCAGTACCGTCTTGGATGGAAAAGTCACGTTGATCGCGGGTGTCAGCGCGGATCTGACGGATCGAATCAAAGCGGGCGAACTGGTCAATTTCGTGGCGCAGCAAGTCGGTGGCAAAGGCGGCGGGCGGGCGGATATGGCGCAAGCGGGCGGTATGCAGCCGGAACAATTGCCGGGGGCACTTAAGGGAGTAAAAGGGTGGGTTGAGAGAAAATTCACGGAGTGATCACAAGATACTTGATTCATTCGCGATATTTTTGATTCGAGGCTTGGCATCTTGTTGTGGATAATTTACTTTCTTCTTTATTGAATAAGGTATTCAAAGGAGAATTGTAAATAAACAATTTAGAGTTTTTCACATATGACAGTACAGATTGTCGAGGTTATTCGCCGTTCCGAACAGGGCATAACGCTGCCTTATATTTGTCGAGGAGATAATGATAAAGTTTATTTTGTCAAAGGAATTGGTGCTGGTTGACGTAGTCAAATTTGTGAATGGATTGCCGGTAATCTCGGATTAGCTCTTGGTTTGCCGATTGCGCCATTTGATATCGTGGAAATACCGGAAGAGTTGATGGAATTGAACTACGTTCTCAATCTAACTGATCTAGGATCAGGTCTTGCTTTTGGTTCTCAACGACAAGAAGTAATGGAATTCAACGTTTCTGTCGTAGATGAGGTATCTGAACAACTTCAACAGGATGTTTTGGCTTTTGATTGGTGGATACGAAACGGTGACCGTCTTCTAACGGAGAAAGGCGGGAATCCCAATTTATTCTGGAATCCTGAAGATCAGGAGTTGATAGTGATTGATCACAATCAGGCTTTTGATGCTGAATTTAATCCTAATGATTTTAATCAGTCTCATATATTTCGATCTCAGAGGCATCGGGTTTTTGGTGACATGCTTCTTCGTCAAGACTATAATCAGCGGTTCTCTTTGGCTCTGAACAATTGGTCAGATATTTGCAATAGCCTACCCAAAGAATGGTTTTTTGCGGATGTAGAAATGACGGTGCCTGTGAATTTTTCATTAGGTGACACCTATAATTTGTTAAAAGAGTACAAAAAAGACGGCTTCTGGACTATCCCATGAATAAAATTGCCTGCCAATATACCATTGTTCGTTTTTCTCCTTTCATTGAAACGGGTGAATTTGCCAATGTGGGCATTGTAATGATGGCTCCCAAACAGCGTTATTTTGCTTTTAAGCTAGAAACACAGCGTTATGGTCGCATAACCAGATTTTTTGAAGAGCTGGATAGAAAACTCTATACTCAAGCAATCTATGTACTCAAAGTTGAACTTAAACGCCTACGTCAGATAATGAAAGCGCATGGCTTCGATCGGCGGCTCAAGGTTAATGATGTGAATTTTGCGCAGCAACTCTTTACAGAACTCATTCGTCCACGAGAAAATATTGTCCGTTTTAGCGAACCCCGTATCGTCTTAGCGGAAAATCTTAAAGAAAAACTCAATGAACTTTTTTCGTTCTATGTTGAGCGAAATTTTGTGACCAAAGAGTATATTGAAACTCGTCTTGAAAAAGGTATCCGAAAGTGGTTATCTCAAGCCAGCATTGGCGAGCGTTTCCAACGATTAGCTGTAGGTGACGATGAGTATGAGGCGATATTTCCTTTTGTCGAGCAAATTGATAATAGACCAGTAAAGATTATCAAACCGTTAAATCTTGCTCAAGAAAAACCTAGCAAGATAATTGATCATGGAAGTCTATGGCGTTCTCGAATCGATGAGCTCAAACGGCGTAAGCAGTTGCCTGGCAAAGTATTATTTACTGTCAGAGGTCCGGAGGAAGATATCGACAACAATCGATACCGCGCTTATAAAGATAGTATAGATAGACTAAAAGATATTGGTGTGAGAATTGAATCTTACGAAAATAAGGAACAAATTATAGAATTTGCTCGTTCTTAATAGAGATTGTGGATTTTGTTGCAAATAATAATGATTTGATATACCAATTATGTTGTCGGCGCTGGGCCTTAAATTGACCAGGAGGAATAGTCTGTAACCATCTAGGCACCTGTGGATAAACGAATGGACTCATTGGATTTTTATTCTCTTTGTGCTTAGATTATCGCTTTTGTGGTTGTTATTTGTGCATCATGAATTCGCTGCTTCATTCTGCAAACATCAGATTAGTGGTAAGGGGTGCATAGTTTATGAGAGCTATTTCGCTGAGCTGCATTCTTTTTCCGCTTTAATTGCATATCGCGCAATATCGGCTGTCATGTCTCGAAAGAAGAATGCAGACTAACGGAGCAGATTCATAATCACAAATCTCGCGATATGTTCCTACGTGATCGCCAGGTGTGCAATCCCCGAGTTGAGATCATGTGATTTGGCTTCGGCGCCTTCGAGTTTGATTTGCAGGCGCAGTTCATTCATCGAGTCGGCATTGCGCAGCGCATCCTCATAACTGATTTTTCCGGCTTCGTAGAGGTCGAACAGCGCCATATCAAAGGTTTGCATGCCCATTTCGCGTGAACTTTTCATGATGGTTTTGATTTCATGCACATTGCCTTTAAAAATCAAATCCGAAATCAACGGTGAGTTGAGCAGGACTTCGATAGCCGCGACCCTGCCCTTACTGTCTTTAGCCGGAATCAACCGTTGTGCCACTAATGAGCGCAGATTCAGCGATAAATCCATCAATAACTGGGCCCTGCGTTCTTCCGGGAAAAAATTGATGATACGATCGAGCGCCTGGTTGGCGCTGTTGGCGTGTAATGTTCCCATGCAAAGATGGCCGGTTTCGGCAAACGCAATCGCGTGTTCCATGGTTTCACGATCGCGGATTTCGCCAATCAATATGACATCGGGCGCTTGCCGCAGCGTGTTTTTCAGCGCCGCTTCCCATGATTCAGTGTCGACTCCCACTTCGCGCTGGGTGATGACACAGTTAATGTGTTCGTGAACATATTCCACCGGATCTTCAATGGTGATGATATGGCCATAGCTGTTCTTGTTGCGATGCCCGATCAATGCTGCCATGGAGGTCGATTTCCCGGAACCGGTTCCACCAACAAAAATCACCAGGCCGCGCTTGCTCATCACAACCTCCTTGAGCACTTGCGGCAGAGCCAAATCATCAAAGTCGGGGATTTTGGTGGTAATCGTTCGTAATACCATGCCCACGCGTTGTTGCTGAACAAACGCATTGACGCGGAAACGTCCGATTCCCGCTGGGTTAATTGCAAAATTGCATTCCTGCGAGGTTTCAAATTCACCGGCTTGTTTCTCATTCATAATCGCTTTGGCTAACATTTCGGTGTGCTGTGCAGTCAGGGATTGCTGAGAGACCGGCGTCATTTTTCCATCGATCTTGAATGCCGGTGGGAATCCGGCTGTAATAAACAAGTCCGAGGCTTTCTTGCTCAGCATTAAACGCAATAAATCTGACATGAATTTTGCTGCTTGTTCGTTGTTCATGGGATGCTCCTGAAATTTTCAATGTATCCGCTTGATTCGATTAAACCCTGAAATTGTCCTTATTCATTGCTTGAGTCCTGGCTTCGGCGACTGATACGACATTGCGTTTTACCAGCTCGGTCAGGTTTTGATCCAATGTTTGCATGCCTGCGTTCTGACCCGTTTGTATCGCCGAATACATCTGCGCAACCTTGCCCTCACGGATTAAATTTCTGATCGCCGGGGTGCCAATCATAATTTCATGCGCGGCGACGCGTCCCTTGCCATCCTTGGTTTTTAACAGAGCTTGGGAAATTACCGCGCGCAAGGATTCGGATAGCATCGCGCGAATCATTTCTTTTTCTTCCGCCGGAAACACGTCGATGACACGATCGATAGTTTTGGCAGCCGAACTGGTATGCAGTGTTCCAAATACCAAGTGGCCGGTCTCGGCGGCGGTCATCGCCAAACGGATGGTTTCAAGGTCGCGCAACTCACCTACCAGGATAATGTCGGGATCTTCACGCAGTGCGGAACGCAATGCATTGGAGAAGCTCAATGTATCGCGACCCACTTCACGCTGATTGATCAAGCATTTCTTGCTTTCGTGCACAAATTCAATCGGATCTTCAAGTGTCAATATATGGCCATACTCGTTTTCATTGATGTCATTGATCATTGCCGCCAGCGTGGTCGATTTTCCTGAACCGGTGGGACCTGTCACTAATACAACGCCGCGCGGTTGCTTGGCAATTTCAGCGAAAATCTTGGGTGCGCGTAAATCCTCCAGACTCAGCACCTTGGATGGAATCGTCCGCATAACCGCCGCTGCGCCGCGTTGTGTATTGAATGCATTTACGCGGAAACGGGCGAGATTCGGTATCGCGAAGGAAAAATCACACTCCAGATGTTCTTCGTAAAATTTACGCTGACCATCATTCATAATGTCATATATCATCGCGTGTACATCTTTATGGCTCATTTCCGGCAAATTGATGCGGCGGATGTCACCGTGCACCCGAATCATCGGTGACATGCCCGCAGATAAATGCAAATCGGAAGCGCCATTTTTAACCACAAAAGCAAGTAGCTCAACAATATTCATTAGATGTCCTCTGAGTGACGATGCGAAGTGTAACGGAATGCTCTGCAAGAACTGATTGTTTTGTCCTGTACAGATTTTCTTAAGAACGTGCTTCGATTGCCTTCAATGCAATCAGTCATGAGTTCGTTTGTTAACGGACAATGCAAATAAAAAATTGAGAGAAGGAGTTAGGAAATAGTGATTTCAGCATTCTTAGTCGGAATGGTTGGAAAGAAGATATTTGTTGTTGCATATCAACTTGTTGAGTGAGGGCTATGGGTAATCAATATAAATTGTGTGAATGCCTTGAGATGTCTTTGATATCTTATTTTCAAGAGCACTAAAGAATATTTCGGGATCAGCGAGAACGGCTCAGGTGATGTTTCATGAAGGGCGCAGCAAATCATGACCCCAATCTTCTACTGCATCGAGTATTTGCTCAGCTTGTTTTTCGGTTTTTCTTGCTTCGCGTAACAAAGCAATCTGCATCGAAAATTCATCAAAAGTAATGCTTCCACCGCCATCTGCGTGCGTCAGGCGCTGTAGCCGCATCAATTCCCATCGGTCCGCTTCTGCTGGTTTTAATGTTTCCGGCCAGTTACGGGCACGGTAGCGGTACAGTAACTCGGGCAACCGTTTGTCATGAAAATTAAATTGCATTTCTCCCAGTTGCTGGGGTGATGCCGCCCGTATCTGCTCTAGTAGTGCTGCATCCGCGTTGTCTAAAAAACCGTCATATAAGGCTACATCGACGTCACCGGACGACTCGAATGTGCGGCTGGTATAGGCCGTCGCCACGCGCTGGAAAAAATCAGGCATTGCGCATAATGTCTGCCAATGCCGGTGACATAGATCCAGATTGAGCGCGATGCGTTCGGCAGCTTCATTATCCAAGGTATTGCGCGGCGCCAGTGCCGGGGATTTATTGATCTTTATCGATTTGACCGGCAGCCGCTGCATGCCCTCGGGCAAGTCGTCGTTACGGGTAAACAGCAACCGGGCCAGATCGTTCGCATTCAGCGACAGGAACATTTCAGGGTCATGGCGCAAGTCGTACACCAATATGCTGTTGTTGTTTCCCGGTTCAACGATCAAAGGCATGACGAGCGAAGTGCAGCCGGTTTTAGCCGGATACATACGTGTGGTGTGCAATACCGGATTGCGCGTGATTAAATCAAGTTGAGCCGCAGCCTTGTGTTTATTGCGCAGTTGCAACAACCAATCAAAAAGGCGTGGTTGTTGCATGCGCAACAGACGCGCCAGGGCAATCGTGACGCGTACGTCGGATAGAGCATCATGCGCGGATTCATGCCAAATGCCATTGGCGGCAACCAGATCTTCCAGTTTGAAGCTGGGTTGCCCGTCTTCATGTTGCGGCCAGGTGATACCGGCCGGACGTAGCGCATACGTCATGCGTACTAAGTCAATGATATCCCAGCGTGAATTACGGTGCTGCCATTCGCGTGCATAGGGATCGTAGAAATTGCGGTACAGGGTAAAACGCGTGACTTCATCGTCAAATCTCAGTGAGTTGTAGCCAACGCCGCAAGTGCCCGGTTGCGCCAATTCGGCGTGGATACGTGCGATGAATTCCGGTTCCGGCAGTCCTTGCGCATCGGCCAGTTGTGGCGTAATGCCGGTGAGCAGACAGGCTTCCGGGTGCGGCAGGAAATCCCGCGCCGGCTTGCAATAGATCATGAGTGGTTCGCCGATTTCATTTAATGCTTCATCGGTGCGTATCCCGGCAAACTGCACCGGCCGATCCCGCCTGGGATCGGAGCCAAACGTTTCGTAGTCATGCCAATAAAAGGTCATCATCATGGTTAATATTCAGATTTGAAAGCACTGGTTCAAAACTCGTTTTACAATAATGCATTGCGCCATTATAGAGATATCTTGCGCAAAATTTTCTCAATCAGATAAAAAGGACACACTATGGCACGTAAACTTATCAGCTCGGGCTCAACCTTTGAAAAGGAAATCGGTTACTCCCGGGCAGTCGTCGAAGGTGATTGGGTTTTGGTATCCGGTACAACCGGTTTTGATTACAGCAAAATGACTATTTCCGATGATCTCCTGGAGCAAGCGGAACAATGCTTTAAGAATATCGAATCGGCATTGCAACAGGCTGGGGCGAGCATGAAAGATGTAGTGCGCGTTACGTATGTGTTTCCCAAAGCGGAGGATTTTGAGAAATGCTGGCCGGTTATGCGCAAGTATCTCGGTGATGTCAGACCCTCGGCGATGATGCTGGCAGCCGGTTTATCCGATCCGCGCATGAAAATTGAAATTCAGGTAACGGCTTATCGCAAGGCGAGGACTGAATGATACGGGAATATATCTTGCGATATCCCTAAAAAGGGAAAAACTTGAATCAGTAATGTTGATACCGGTTTAAAATTGACCACCCATTACGGTTGAAATTTGACCAGGGGAAAATAGAGCGCAGGATACTACGCATCTGTGGATAAGTCGACCAGACTGGATTGGTAATTTGCCTCCTGTTGATGTTTTAGTTTGTTGTAATTGACTACGAATCGACCAGATTTTCTTCTGGAGAATATTTTTCTTTTTCCCGCTGCTGTATTCTGATCTTTGCATTGGCTGTACTTTGTTTGTAGCGGAAAGACTCGTTGCCGGTTTCGATGATGTGGCAATGGTGTGTGAGTCGATCCAGCAGCGCTGTAGTCATTTTGGCGTCGATGAATACGATGCTCCATTCTGCGAATGCGAGGTTGGTGGTGATAATGATACTGGTACGTTCATACAACCTGGAGAGTAGATGAAACAATAGTGCGCCACCGGCTTGTGAGAATGGCAGATAGCCCAGTTCGTCGAGAATGACCAGGTCGATCTGCAACAGCCGCAAGGCAAGCCTGCCTTGTTTGCCCGCTGATTTTTCTTGTTCCAGACTATTGGCCAGATCGATGGCGCTGAAGAAGCGTACCTTTTTATTGTGATGCTGGATGCCTGAAGTGCCGATGGCAATGGCCAGGTGTGTTTTGCCAGTACCGGTGCCGCCGACCAACACCAGGTTCTGTGCAGCGGCTGTAAATTCCATTGTAGCCAGCTGATGAATCAGTTGCTGATCGACTTTGGACTGACTGAAGTCGAAGCCCTGTAAGTGGCGCTGCACCGGGAATCTGGCAGCTTGTGTCTGATAGCGAATGGAACGGAGGTTGCGCTCGGTTGTTTCAGCCTGGAGTAACTGGTTTAGCAGTGTGTCTGCGAAATTAAAACTGTCAGCGACATCGGGCGTATTCTGTTGCCTCAGTTCAGCATAGGAGCTGGCCATGCCATATAATTTCAGCGCTTTGAATTGCGCAAGTATGTCTGACATGCGGCACCTCTTTGGTGTTCAAACGATCATAGCGCGCCGTATCGGCCTGCGGTTCTTCATTGAGTTTCAGTGTTGTTTCCACTGACGCTGGTACGTCGGTGTATTTCAGCCGTGCCAATACATTGGCAACATGCTCGGCACTGGGCACGCCGGATTCCAGCACCAGTTCAACAGCGACCAGCACAGCTTCCAGCCCATGCGTCGGCACCAGGCTGAGCACTTTTGCCATGATTCGATCGGCCTGCTGACGTTCTCTGCGCCTCAGTGCAATCTGCAGTTGCAGCAAAGGTGCCGGTAGTTCGGCGAATGGCGCACCGTTGCGCAAGGCCCCCGGTTTCTTCTCAATGACCGGGATATAGTGCTGCCAGTTATAGCTGACCTGGTCGCTATCCATCAGACGACTATGACAGGCTGCTACGGCATTGTCATGGACGATCTCGATACGGTCGGCATACTGATGAACGGCCACCACCTGATTGACCAGACGACAGGGAACGGAATACCGGTTGCGCAGTAATGTAACCAGACACGTGCTGGATACCCGCGCCAATACTTCGATATAGCCATCGAACGGTGCTGGCATCGGCATCAGGTACAGTTGTTCTTGTTCCAGTGCATCGGCAAGGGTAATGCCCGCATAATCCGGATGCTCGATTTCAGACCACAGTCCGCGACAGCGCGTTCCAAGCCATCTGTTTAAGTCATCGAATGAGCCAAACTGTTGTTGCTTGGCTTCATTCCATATGCGGCGGCGCATATCCTGAACATTCTTCTCGACAACACCCTTTTCCCAGCCGGAAGCCACATTGCAGAAATCAGGATCGAACAGGTAATGTGCCGTCATCGCAAAGAAGCGCGTATTCACCACACGTCCATTGCCCTTAGACACCTTGTCCACGGCGGTCTTCATGTTGTCGTAAATGCCGCGTTTCGGCACACCACCAAAAGTAGTGAATGCCCGGGTATGCGCATCAAACAGCATTTCGTGACTTTGTGACGGATAAGCCGACAACATGAAAGTACGGCTGGCGCATAGCTTGGTATGGGCTGCCAGTACCTTGCGGTGGATGCCGCCGATCACCAGCCATTCTTCGCTCCAGTCAAACTGGAATGCTTCACCCAGCGCAAACTTCAGCGGCACATACGCCGCTTTACTCTGATTCCCTCGATTGCGCCAGTTGCGAACAAAGTCACATACAATCGTATAACCGCCTGTATAACCCTCGTTCAATATCTCTTTGAACAACATCAACGCCGTGCGCCGGTCCTTCTTCGGACGACGCGCATCCGCTTCCAGCGCTAACATTAACCTGGATTCAAACGGTGTCAACTTGCCAGGCTTCTTCGCCCTTTGATATTTAACCGCGCTGTCGCTTGGCACTTTCAACCACTTCTTGACCGTGTTCCGCGACAAACTCGTTCTTCGTTGAATCTCATTAATTGACAGATGTTCACGGTAAAACATCCGTCGTATCTTTGCATACATAACCATGGTAATCACCTCTTAAATTCTCCTGCCTAAAATTTAAGCAGGATACGGAAATTACCTGGTCAATTTTCAACCGTTACAACTAGCCTTTTCTGGTCAATTTTCGACCGGTGTCAACATCAGTAAGAATTTCTATGAGTGAGCGTTTGTATCATCGTTGATCTACTGCGATCCAAAAGGTGAAGCGCCTTTAGCGGGTGCTGGAGAAGATGGTGAGGCGAAAGGCGAAGCCGATGAACCCTGAGAGGATTGCGGTGAAAGAGGCGAGCCTTTTGCTGGTGCTGCTCCAGAGGCACTGGGTTGATTCTGCGGCGATGCCGCTCCTTTAGCACCGGTGCCTTCTCCAGGTTTGTAGATGAATTTCCAATCCTGATAGGTTTTAGCTTCAGAGAACTTGGCGTAAACCTCGGGAAATTTATCTTTTTTTATGGGTTTCCTTTCCGAAAGACTATATACCCCGATGATTCTTTTTCCAATGTTAGAGCTCATTCCGGAACTAGTTGTTGATGCCGGATTATTGCCGGAAGCTGGGCCGGTAGTACTACCCGTTGCCGGATTGGCATTAGGAGCTAAACCGGAACTCGTTGCTGCGCCTGGATTTGCAGTGGCGGTCGGATTGTTCGAGGTTGTACCTGCACCCGAAGTTGCACCCATTCCTGACGCTGTGCTTGGGTTCGTGGTTGAGCTGGGATTTGTTCCCGATTTCTGGTTCGACGCGGCGTTGCTTTGCGATGCTGCGGCACCTGCCTGGGTATTGGCCGGAGTTTCCTCAATCAGACCCCATTCTTCAGAGTTGGTGATCGGATCCAGGTAGATTTTACGGATATGACGTTGAATATTGATAGCCCGGCTATCTTGCAATAAGTCTTCCAATTTTTCCGGGTATTGCTTTGTCCCGGTATTATGGTATGACATGATGGCTTTGCGGAATTGTTCCCCGATGAACAGCAGCTCAGCTTCCTTATCGCGCTGGGATTTGGCTTGCCATACCTGTGCTGCTCCTGCCATGATAACCCCGGACAGGGCGACCGAAAATAATGCCCAGAGATAGACGAAGCCATTTTCTAACCGTGACATTCCGATTCCGAAGAAATTTGACTGCGCGAGAACCGCTTACCATTCTTCATAGTATGTGCCGTCCTCCGCCTGGCCGGTATAGCCACTATGAACATCATAAACGCCTGATTCCGTTTCATTCTTGGGGGGCATGACAATCCAGGTTTGGTTGCTCTCGGTAAATGGGTCTATCGGAACTCTGCGTAAATAGTGCTTGTCCACCAGTTCTTCCAGATCAATCGGATATTTTCCGGTATCGGAATAAAATTGATCGATTGCACTCCGCATAATGACGAGATCTTGTCGCAATACGGCTTCTTTGGCTTTGTCAAGTGAGCTGAAATAACGGGGGGCTACCAGGCTCAATAACGTGGCAACGATAGCCATGACCACTAACAACTCGATCAAGGTAAATCCCCGCCATCTCAGATTTTTTGGCATACGATCGATCACCATTGCCGATAAGGGATACCATTCATACCGATGGCTTCCGAGCGTGAAAAAACATCAAAAACATCATCACCTTCTTTGGGGCTATCCCAAGGACTCTCATAGCTGCGCTTTCCCCAGGTTTCTTCTGCCGGCGTCAATTGTATACCGTCAATTTCCAATTCTGTGAACATAGGGTCCCGGGGTAAGCGGCGCAAAAAATAGATAATTTTCTTTTTGGGATCCTTGATATCCGGCACGCCCATATACAGCTCTTCAAGCCGGGGAGGATAGCCGGATTCATCCACTTTCTTGGCGATGCGCCCTTCGTCGGTAGCTTGCTTGTACGCATCGATTGCCGTACGTATCTGCCGCAAGGCAACACGTAACTCTTGCTCCTTTTCCCGCTTGATCATGAGTTCCCGTAACGGCATCGCTGCCGTCGCCAGAATTCCCATGATGGCTACCACGATCATCAACTCAATCAGCGTGAAACCTTTGGATTTACGAAAAATCGTCAATGAGCTCCGCATGAAAATTATTTAATATTTACAGTTGCGGTTGCAGGCAGCGCCACATCAACGGATTCTCCGGTTTCCAGATCTTCGGCAGAGACATTCTGAATACTGATTTCCGTGATGCTGGGATTGGCTGCAATCACTTTAAATCGTACTTGCGTAGCCAGGCCGGTCGTTTGATCCCTGCCCAGCTTGATAGTGCGCGTGCCGGACTTATCCCCGCCGTCGAGCGCTTCCAGGACACTGGCCTCGTAATTTAACTGCAGCTCGGTATTAACCATTGGTTTTGCACCGACCAGCCGCACATTGACCGAAAACTCCTTATCCAAACCGACTGTGGTCGGTGCCTGCATGGTCAATGTCGGCGTCGTTGCTGCAACATTGGCAAAAGGATTGGGAATGTCCGACTCTTCCCGTGCCGCGGCAAAGGCATTCAGACCTCTCGCAGCCGCTGCACCGGAACCTGAGCCGGTGGGTGCAATTGCCAGAGACTGCGCCGCAGTTTTTTGGATGGCAACCGGTAATTTACCGGCTTCGCTGGCGGTGCCGAAGTGGTATTCGCTTTCCATATTGGCTGGCTTGGGAATATTGCGGATGATACGCGGTGTAATTAATAACACTACTTCCGTTTTTTTTCTGTCAACTCTTTGACCTGATGTCAATCGGTCAAGGATTGGAATATTTAACAGTCCAGCTAAACCAGACACATCTCGCCTTTCGTCGTTCTGAATCAAACCGGCAATGACTTGGGTTTCTCCGTCTTTCAAGGTCAGCAAAGTTTCAGCGCTACGGTTTCCTACCACTGGAGCTCTTGGTGCGCTTGATGCACCAGCAGCTGATGGTCCCGTTTCAAAGCCTGTGATGTTACTTACTTCAAGTGTCACCTTCATGGTCACGTCATCATTCAAGCCAATACGTGGTTCAACATCCAATTTAATTCCAATATCAATAAACGTCGGGGTTGAAGTCACAATCGAATTAATGCCTGGTTGAACATTGGCTGTGAACACAGGTTGTTTTGTACCAATATGGATTTTTGCTTTCTCACGATTACTAACCCGGATTCTGGGATTTGCCAGTATGTCGGCATTGGTAAGGCTTTGGGCAAAATCAATTACGGCTTGATTTGAAATTGTAAAGCTCTTAAGGCCTAGTGCTCCTGAGCCAATCTGATTGAGATTAGCAGTTCCAGGAATTGCTCCTGCTCCTGCTGCCGTTAAGCCACTAAAAGTCACAGACTGAGGAAGTTTAGGTCCTAAAGTGAACAGATTGTTGCGGGTAATTTCAAGCACTGCAACATCCAACATGACTTCTGGTTCAGCCAGATCGTTTAATGAGACAAGTCGTTCTGTTAAACGAATGGCTTCGAGTGTATCACGCATGATGAACAAATTAAGCTGTTCATTGACATAAATATCTTTGGCTTTGACGATGCCTCTGACCATTGCGACCATTTGTTTCACATCCGTATATGCGACCTGAAAGCTGCGTACGACCAATTCCTGATAATCTTTTAGCTTGGCTGGCGTATTCGGATAAATCAATAATGAATTACTATTGAGTACCTTGTAAGCCAATTGATTGGTCGTCAGGATTAATTTGAGAATATCTTCAATGGTGTTGTCGCGTACAAAAATAGAAATCTTGCCGTCTTGTCGAATATCCTTGTCAAATACAAAGTTGATGCCGGCGGTGCGCGACATGATTTCAAATACCGATCTTAAATCAGCATCCTTAAACTCCATCGATACCGATTTTTTAAAGGCGGACTCCAACGCCAAATCAGTTACCTCAGGGCGGGACAAATTCGCATTGATCTGAGCAATCAACTGTCGAGCATGCGATTGCTGGGGATTTTCCTGCAAAATAGCCCGGACCATTGTTTCCGCGCCTTTAAAATCATTACGTACCAATAATGCTCTTGCAGCATCGACCGCAGCAATATGGCGACGTTCCAGCTTCACCGCATCAATACCTTCTTTTGCGCGTTCATGAAATGGATATAAATTCAGAACACGCTGATACTGCTGCTCGGCCTGATCCAAATCACCGGAAAAACGAAATCCATCAGCTTCTAGGAGTATTTTGCTAATTACATCTTCGCGTAGACGGATCAACATTGTTCGAATTTCTTTATTGTCAGGTTCTTCGCGTTGTGCTTGTTCTAATTTTGCAAGCCCGTTCTCAAACTGGCCTTGAGCAATCAGCTTTTGCCCGTCATCAAACGCAGTATTCCGGGTACCGAATGTTCGGTTATTGATCGCGCATCCTGCAATCGATATGAACAGAAGGATAAGGACAATCGTTTTCCAGCTTCTCATCAGAAAGTTCCTGCCATTTGATTGTTGATTGTAAGTGTTTGTTTGATATTCAGCGGCAAATAAGTCATCGTGATGGCATTGTCATTGATCGAGTCGAGCCGGTAGGTATCGTTGATTTTCCCGCCAATCTTGGTAATGAGATTCTCTCCGGATTGGGAAAGGAACACCCAGGTTTCATTATCCGCAATTGCTTTACCGGCGTATTTGAATTGTAAAGGCGGTGCGGTAGGTGTGAGAGGGGCCGAAACTTTTGTGGCTTGCGCTATTTTAGCCGCTTGTTCTTCGGGATCGTCAATAACGACGCGCTTCGGTACCCAATTTGTCGACATGAAAAGCTCACCGGCAAGCGGACTGAATTTTCGCTGTCCGAGCTTACTCACATCCAGTTGTGCAGCAGCATTCGGGTCAGCTCTTTTGGTTCTGTCCTGAGCCGTTCTGCCCGATTGCAGGGTTTCCGGAACATGGAACTCAGGTTCATCGTCGACCTCGACCAAAGCCGCCGCGATCAATGTCGCTATCAGTGTTCCGCCAATGATTATTTTGCGTTTTTTTTCCGCTGCATCCATTGTGTTATTTATTCATGTAAAGATTAATTTCCAGCCGCACTTCAAGTTTATCCATGGCCGTGCTTTCACGTTTCATGGCGATCGCCGATATGGCCATCGCCGGAACAGTTTCCAGGGCATCGGCAATAAAGGCGCGAATCTGGGAGTATTTACCTCTTACGGGTAGCACCATCTCATAGCGCGCCATACGGGCATCTTTTTCATTAATCAACCGATATTCACTGCTGGTCAGCTCCACACCTTGCTTCTTAGCTATTCGCACCAATTCACGAATCCAGAAGGGCGAAGAATCCACTCGCGGGAAGAAATCATAAAATACTTGTAACGCTTGATCACCGCTCATTTTTTTTCCGGCTTCGGCATCTCCGCCCTCACCAGGGTTATTTTTCGATACCGCTTGCGCTTGCAGCATGACAGCTCGATCTTTGAGCTGTTGCAACTCTGTAGCTTGTGGCATCACGACCAAAAAATAATAAATACCTGCTGCCAACATCAAACCTATACCGATCTTGCCCAGATTGCCCAAGCGTTCCAGTTGCCAGCGCAGCAATGGCATGAGCCGATGCCACGATATGTGTGGTAGTTCTCTTTTTAAGTAGTTTGAATCCATTCGGCATTTAACAGAAAAATAATCGGACGTTGCGGGCTCTCTTGTTTAATTTTGTAATTTAACAAATGCACATTCTCAAACACCAACTCCCGCTCCAGTGCTTCCACAAAATCCAGCAATTCGGCCATGCTTTTGGCTTCACCGCTCAAGCGCAAGCTGCGGTTGGTGAAATTGGGCTGTAACGACAACAAGGCAATATCCTCGGTTGCTGCATGTTCGATCGAGTCAAACAACATTTCCCAGGGTAAATTCAACTGATCCAGAATGGCATTGGCTTGCGCGATTTCTTTCTGGATTTCCTGGCTAAATTCACGGATACGGGAGGTAGTCCGGGTGCGCGGAGAAGCCTTTTGCTGTTGCTGTTTCTCCATGCGTTCAACCCGGTTACTCCAAAAGTTGATGTCTTCAACCTGATGCCGGAATTGAAAATATACCGCCACGACAATCAGCAAACCAACCAGCAGCAGCGCCAAATCAAGCTGAGGCGCGGATTGTTCCTGATAAGGAAATCTTAATCTCAGACGGGACATTGATTAAGCTCGGAATGATCGGTTGGAGCGGAGGGATAATGCGCCAAGACGGGCATTTTTCCTGCAGGAAGCGAAATGATACACCAGCCGCTTTCCTGCGGTAAGGTCATTTCAGGATGCTCAGGTGCAAATAGATAGACAAACTCCATTGTTTCTTTTGTCCCGGACCAAATAACTTCTTGATCCAATGCCGCCAGAAGATCGTCGGCGGCATTGTGCAGAATCCGCTGATTCCTAATGTTTTGCCACTTGCCGTGATGAGTGATCGCGATACAAATACGCCCGCTTTCAATGACCGCCAAGTAGATTTTATCGCCTTTCAATTGTGCCTGCCAGCGATCATAAACCGATGCCAGATACGGTTCTATGATTTTAATCTTGCAATCATGGCGCGAAACCATTTGCTCCAGCTGCGTGATTAAATCGCGAGGCATCGCGGCGCATACTGCGCCATCGATAGGACTCCAATCGCTGATGCTGATTACCCAGGAATCAACCCGCTCGGCATAGACTTCGCGCATTCGGAATTCAGCATAAGATTTTACTTCTTCCGGAGTGGTGATTTCGTTTTGCGGCGGCAGCGCTGCATAGCGCAGAAAATGATTGGATAGAATCATAGATACTTCCGTCCCGGCTGCCTCTATCAAAACTTTTTCCAGTTGCTGCATTGCGGCATTCCAGATAGGAACATCCGCAACAGGCTCGAAAAATACCGTTGATTTGGCAATCTGAACGGGTTTGAAGCCACGCTTCAAAAGCACCCAGTCCAGCCGTCCTGGTGCCAGAAATATCTGAATCCGATCACGCCACAATCGTGACACGATTAGCCTCCTCCAAACTGGTTAATCCCTGCTTGACCATATCCAATGCCGCTTCGCGCAAGAAGCGGGTGCCATTGTCCCGGGCAGCTTCCTTAATACGCCGGATCGGCTCGTGAGCGACAATCAATTCACGGATTTCATCATTCAGCAACAAAATTTCAGCAATGGCATTTCTACCGCGGAAACCGCTGCCACGGCATTGCCCGCAGCCTTTACCATTGCGGAATGTGTAATGGCTTGCCTGATCCTGCGGAATGCCGGATTCCTTAATTATACTGTCTTCGGGGCGTTCATCCACGGCGCAATGCGTACATAGCAAGCGCACCAATCTTTGCGCGACAATTCCGTTCAAGGCGGATACAAAACTATAGGGATCCACACCCATATGTGAAAACCGGCCAATAACATCAAATACATTGTTCGCATGCACCGTGGTAAATACCAGATGACCGGTCAGTGCGGCCTGTATGGCAATTTGCGCAGTTTCGGCATCGCGGATCTCGCCCACCATAATTTTGTCGGGATCATGCCGCAAAATTGAACGCAAACCACGCGCGAATGTGAGTCCTTTTTTCTCATTAACCGGTATCTGCAAAACCCCTGAAAGCTGATATTCAATCGGATCTTCGATCGTGATGATTTTGTCATGACCTTTGTTTACTTCCGATATCGCAGCATATAAAGACGTCGTCTTACCGCTGCCGGTCGGGCCGGTAACCAGCAGCATGCCATAAGGTTCGGAGCTTAGGCGGCGGATACTCGCGATCGCTGCCTGATTAAAACCCAGCTGATTTAGGGTTAGGCCTTCAAGTTGATCGGATAACGCCTGACGATCAAGGATACGCAGCACCGCATCTTCGCCGAAAATGCTCGGCATGATGGAAACCCGGAAATCTATTTCCCGCCCTTGAATAGCAATTTTAAACCGGCCGTCTTGCGGCACCCTGCGCTCGGCAATATCCAGCTCGGACATCACTTTGATGCGGGAAATGACTTGTTCAGCCAGATCGGCACCTTGTATGGTGCCAATAGCCGTCAATACGCCGTCAATGCGGTATTTAATCGATAGCATACCCGGGGCCATTTCCAAGTGTATATCACTGGCTTGCGATTTATGCGCATCATACAAGGTGGAATGCACAAGACGTACTACTTTGCTGGTACCCTCGTTAATGCTTTTCAACGATAAGTCTTCAATACCGCTTTGTATTTTGTCCAACTCCGCCGAAGACAGTACTTGATCCATAGCACGCATGGTTTTTTCTTGCTGGGTGAAGAAAGCACTCAAATCGGCCGGGTGTACCAAATACCATTCAACCGCCCGATCAAATCGCTCTTCCGCCCATGCACGCAATTTCCCGGAGAAAGGATTGCTGATCGCGAATAAATAGCTTTGGCCGTTGTGGAATAATACACATTCATGCCGCATCGCTTCACTGAATGGCAAAATATCAAAAGCGGGTTGTAATGTATGAATCTCCTTCATTTCCAGAACCGGCATGCGCATCAATTGCCCTAGCTGCTGCATTAGTTCATCGGGCGTGTAAGCGCTATCTTCTTCCAGGATCTGGATGACAGAAACACCTTGAGCTGCGGCTTTGCGACGAATTTCAGCCAATTGATTGAGATCAATGGGCTGTTTGCTCGCGATTTGCACGGACCCTTCCATCAATTGATGCTTCCTGCCAATTCAAAAATAGGCATATACATGAGAATAATAATGCCACCGATTACAATGCCAATAAATGCCATCAGCAGCGGCTCAATCAGCTTGGTTGTCCACTCCACCCAACGGGCAATTTCCTCATCATGAAAATTGCCGATTCGTTCCATCATATCTCCCATCAATCCAGTTCTTTCACCGACACGGAGCATACGATTACCCACTGCGGTTGTAAGACCTTCTTGTTCCATTGCGCTGGAGATTGTTTTGCCTTCACGGATATGTTTGGCAGCAGCAGCCACTTTGGGTCGAAAATGAGGTTGCAGCAATCCGCTGACCATCTCTAACGCTTGCGTAATAGGAATTCCGCCACGAAGTAACATACCGAGTGTTTTATAGAAGCGGGCTAATTGATAAACACGCATGTGTTCGCCAATCGCGGGAATACGCCACAAAAACTGCATGACATTCGCCCAGAACGTTGGCCGGCTGACGCTATACCCTATTACCGCTATCAGTGCCATTGCTGCAATGGCCAATTCCCAACCACGCTCATGAACAAATTGTCCCCACTTGATCAGCAATAACGACAACCAAGGCAAATCGCTGCCCATATCGTCGTAAATGGCACTAAATTTGGGAACTACGAATACCATTAGGAAAATCGAGACAAGCAGACCAACTGCCAATAACAATACCGGATAAATGGATGCACCCACCAGTTTTTTGCGGACAAAATCCATTTGTGTCTGATAAGTAATGAATCTTGTTAAAGCCTCAGCAAGATCGCCAGTGCGTTCACTGGCGCGAACAGTTGCAATGTATAGCGGCGGAAACGCCTGCGGATAATCTTCCAATGCTTGTGAGAAGGTTATGCCTTCATACAGCCGATCCAGAATATTCTGGATAATTTTGCGATTACTGGCATCCTGTTCTTTTTCCAGCAAAGTTTCAATACTCTCTACAAGGCTCAGTCCTGCAGTTTGTAGCGAAAGTAACTCCTGGCTAAAATGTACTAATGGAAAATGAGTGCGCGATTTAAACGTAAAGCCGGAAAATCTGCGGCGTACGCTCAGCACCATGCCGCCTTGTTCCATCACTTGCCGGCGTACTTCCGCTTCACTGTTGGCTTCCAGTTCTAAATGTACGGTTCCTTGTCCGGAAATAACCGCTTTCACTTCAAAACGCATAAGGTTAATTACCAGTTGGTGATATCGGCCGCCTCGCCATCGCCACCCGGTTGCCCGTCTCTGCCATAGGAAAGCAAATCAAACTCGGCACGTTCGCCAGGATACTTGTAGACGTATGGACGTCCCCAAGGGTCGGCTGGCGGTAATTTGGAGAGATAAGGGCCTTGCCATCTGGGTTCATTGCTTGGACGATTTACCAAGGATGCCAAACCCAACTCAGTCGCCGGATAGCTGCCTACATCCAGGCGATACTGGTGCAATGCTTTTTCTAATGCATCGATCTGGGCTTGCGCCATTTTGATTTCTGATTTACCGACTTGCGAAAAGTACTTCGGTCCAACATAAGCAGCCAACAAGCCAATAATAACCATTACAACAAGTAACTCGAGTAGCGTAAATCCACGCATATTGTTTGCTTTTTGCCGCTTAACCGAATACATCATGTTTATCCTTTATCTACTTTATGAACTAATAAGATTTTTAACATTAAACTTTTGCATATTATGTTGCTTATATGACAGGGTCAAGACGGGATTCGGCATTTCAATGGTGCAATGTCAGAAATCCTAATATCAATCAGTACTAGCGCCGTAAAATGGCCCACCATCGTCCGATATTGAGTAGTGTCATTAACGAAGCCGAAACATATGTCCAGGCTGCTGCACGTAGAATCCTGCGTGCATGGGGCTCGTCCCCTTGTATCAAATACTTGCCTTGTTCCAACATTGGCATTGCCCGCGCGAAGCTGGCATGCAGTTCCATTGGAAGTGTTACCAAGTGTATAACCGTGGCCGTTCCTAGTGTTAGCAAGCCACCTGCAAAAAACAGTGCGCCTGTAACCGGCGCCCGTGTAATTACCGTGATGAAGGGCGCAATCATCAGAATGGCCGCACCTAATTTTTCAACCGGAGCCGCAATCTGAACCAGTCGTGTACGTAATTTTAATGGCAAATAGCCATCCCGGTCCTGTATCGCATGTCCAACTTCATGTGCTGCCACAGTAATTGCTGTCAACGACTTACCGTTGAATTTCTCAGGGGTTAGGCGAACTGTTTTTTCAACCGGATCATAATGATCGCCTTGCTCAGTCATTTCAACTTTGACCGTTTGCAAGTTTGCCCAATCCAGCAATATGCGCGCCAACTCAGCACCAGTTCCAGGGTAACGGTCTTCGGGGTAACTATACTTCGTCAGCGTGTGCTTAACCCAGTAGGAAGGACCCCAAATGAGTATGACAATGGCAATAATGAATACTAAATAAAGCATAAAGCTCAGATATTCGCATGAAAGATTGGTTCCGCTTGTAAAAGCGCATGGCATCAAAGCCACAAGATTACACACACTTCATAAATCCAAATAATGGATCAGACCAATCAAAAGGCACTATTTATTCAAATCCCATTCATTTTTCTGTTGGATTTGTATAAAACTGAAGAAGGCATTATACAAATAGACGGAGGGCGTAGTTGTGCGATATTTGTCTAGAAATGCGCTGCATCTGATTTGCGCGACGACCAAGCAAATGAGTCTCAAGCAGCTCCTCTACTTCATCTGATATGTCATACCAATGATGTATGTGCCATATGAGATCTTTTTTCCTTTATAAAAATCTCAAATTTTTCGTTTTGCGATGGCACTATTTAGCCCATCTATTTGGAAATATACTGGTAGCATAATCGCTATTTTAATCGCTTCAGGGTTTAGCTTTCTCGTCGATTGCGGTGTGGTGCTTCTTTACATGGATCTGCGTTTTTTTGTATTTATTGGTGCTTTGTGCCTATCATAATTTTGACGCTGAGGCGCGTGTTACATTAATGAAATTTAATAATACCCTGTGAGGGATATGACGGTGAAATAGCCCTGGAGATACCGGCATAGGGATAAAAGCACTCTCCAAGGGCTTGATTTTGGCTATCCAAATTTGCAGACTAGTAATAATTTAGCTTTGGATTTTTATTTTGAGCGACAAGCTCTGGTAGCTTGGGCTACTGTAAATCCTTGCTCATTAATAAGTTGTCCAGTCACTTGTCCCTGAATAAAATTGCGGCCAATTCGGGTAGCTCCAGCCGCAACATTTCCCGGATCACTGTCAAAATCAAATTCTACTTCATCTCCTACAGTGTGCTTAGGGGTAGATTTTTTTGTGTGACTACCTGATATGATTTTAGCAATATAATTTCCTGGAACTAGATTGCTGCCATCTACAGAAACTTTGGATCGGTTAGCTTTTGTTTCGCAAGTTACGCGAATGTCAGCTGCATTTGCATCTACAACAGGTAGAGAGATTACAAATACTGCTAATAAAGTAGCTAAAGTTGTTGATATTTTTCTCATAGATAATTTCATGGTTATTCTCCTAATAATAAGATGTTGTAAATTAATTGCTTGCTTCTTCATGTATTACACCACAAAATTCGTGTAAAAATTTCACACGAACAAATTAATTGTACGTGTGAAATTTTTACACGTCAATAGATTTGTAAGAATTTTTTTATCATATGTAAGATTTTTCCTATAAAAGAACAGTCATGAGATAAGAGGATGATCTTCTTATGAGGATGAAAGGATCGCTATGAAACATGCATGCCGTAGAATATGACATATCAGATAAAGTATGAGTACTGTTTGATTGACAATCTGAATTACGGTTATGGTCGTCGCCAGCCATTTCAAGGTTCATGCTATATGCTGCTCGGTACAGAAGATGGGAATTAAGATATGAGTCGTGCAAGAGTGTGGACCCAATACCAAGATACATCTGGTCATGGATACGTTGTTTACTGGCAAATTGCGGCGTATCCTCGGAAATGCCTTCGCCCACTTCAAGAGATGACATAGCCTCATCAAAAGATAGGCTAAGAATACTGCTTCTTTTCTCACCGTCATGCAAATCAGGTAAATTGTTCTCTGCACAAATATCTTGTGATTACACAGCCTAAAATAAACTGCCAAATGTTGCTGTAAACTTTAGATAATGTAGTCACGAGATTAGAACTATGAGATTCTTGTAAAAACACAGGGATTTCATATGACATATTCACACCGCAGACATGACATATCAGAGGAAGTATGGTCGCAGCTAGAGACACATCTGCCTGGACGCCAAGGCGTTTGGTGAGGGCTGGCCAGAGATAACCGGCAATTCATCAATGCTGTTTTCTGGATTATGCGCACGGGTGCGCCATGGCGGGATTTACCGCCGGATTATGGCGATTGGAGCAATACGCACCGTCGCTTTATTCGCTGGCGCGACAAGGGCATCTGGGAAAAATTACTGGAAGCACTGATTGACGACCCGGATTACGAATGGCTGATGATTGATGCCAGTCATTGTAAGGTACATCCTCATGCTGCCGGAGCCAGAGGGGGGAATCAAGACATGAGCCGCACAAAAGGGGGCTCAATACCATGATACATCTGACCGTGGATGCGCATGGTATGCCGGTCAGAGTTTTTATTACACAAGGTACCACAGCGGATTGCACGCAGGCTGGCCGCCTGATCGAAGGGCTTGATGCAGATTATTTACTGGCGGATCGCGGTTATGACAGCAATTCGCTTACCAGTTTGGTTTCTATCTGTTTATATTGTGGATTGCCGTTACGTGTGGCGGAATGTTCTTGCCAGCTTGGGTTTTGACGTAAGGTGCTGATCAGTTTGTTCCAATCGTTAGGTAGTTTTTCGTCATCGGCTTTATCCACCTGTAAGGTATCCTGTGCTGCATGACCACGATACATGAGCTTTTTCAATAAGTGTTTCTGACGTAAATATAATACTTGTAAGGTGGTTTCGTCAGCGCACTGCCATTTGGTGCCTTTGACAGTCGCTTTGATTTCATCACCATAACGCTTGAAAGTCGACCAACCGGCACCAGCAATGGCGCCCAAAGCGCTCGCTGCTCCCAGGCTCATGCCCCCAACCATCAGATCAATTCCGACACCTGCCGCAGCACCCTTAGCTGCGGCACTTCCAACATCCAATCCATATGCTTTAAGTATACCGGGTGCAAAGATATCCAGTTGCCATTGCCCATTGCTGACGGGAATATTCTGAATTTCAACATCCTTTTCCGAGAAATTGAAAATGGCCAATAAATCATGCAAACAATGTTGTTCAGCTTTGCGGACAAAATCGTGCAAACGGTTTTCAATCAATGAATCTGCAATTAAATTGTTTTTAGTCGTCTTGCTTTCGCGATAGCAGGCGACATTTGCAATCAACTCAGCAATTCGTTTGGCGCCCGACAAACAAAGCTGATTCCATAATGTGGCGCGATAATCAATCAGCTTCTGCAATCGATCATAGTGAGATTCCAGCAAGGTCTGCATTTTCTGATACAAACGTTTCTCAGCGTCAAAGGTAAATGCAACCGTATCGAATTCAAGCGTTGCATGCATATGAAAAGCAGTCAAATGTTGGCGCCATTTCGTTAGTTCCTGATCATGCCCGGCAATAAAGTTAAACACTGGAATAATCGGTTTACCCGATTGCGTGAGGATTTCCAGCTCCAAGCGGTATTTCTCCAGAAAAGGTTCGCGTACGTCAATGATGTATAAAAGAATATCGCTGCGTAGCACTTGGCGGATAACCTTCGCTTCTTGTTCCAGGGGATCACTGACAGAAATATCAGCCACAAACTGCTCCAATACTTGTAGCGGTGACGATAATTTTGATCGGGTCTGTAGCTTTTTGATCTGCGCAAACAAAGCCCTGGAATCTTCCAGACCGGGCGTATCATACAAATTAAGAATTGGTTCGTTGTTAGCGCTAATTGTCGCTTGCTCAACATGTCGCGTGGTGCCTGCGGCATCTTCAATAATGCCGAACTCCGTGCTGCGCAGCATGGTGCGGATCAGTGAAGTTTTACCGGTATTGGTATGCCCTACAACAGCAATATTCAGCAATAACGAGGTATTCAGGCTATTGGGTTTCTTGACCATCATGATTTATCGGGTAATGACATGTTCCGCCGGAATACCGCAGGCTTCTGCCAAGCGAAACCAGGCAAATTCACGCGCACTGGTAACGGGTGCTGAAGGTTTGCTCAACAAAATCAACCAAGGTTTTGTATTGCTGCTATCGACCAATTCTTTAATCATGCGCTGTATGCCGCGATCCGGCAGGCGATGCGCTGCGACGCCCAGTAAAACTGGAGTTTTCATGCTATTGATCAGTGTGATCGCGGCATCGTGAGATTCCTGATCGATGATATTTAACCGACAAATCACCCGTTCAGGCCAAGGGGTTGCGGTATCCAGCTCAATGCCGAAAGCTTGTGCGTTGGCTGGAATGGAGACATTCTCAGGCGGGCGGGCTATGTCGACAGGTTTTACGCCTGCTTGCGGATCGGCATCGATAATTTCCGCTTTAACGTTGCGTCCCATCAGATGCTGACGTAGCTCAATGTAATAGGGTAGATATAAGTCCAACTTAAACCGGTGTTCACTCCATTTCTGCATGATCCAGGAAAGGCCGAGCAATAACAGTCGTGGAAATATGCCGTAAACTATCAGGCTGCCAATCAAAAAAGTAGCCCAAGCCATTCGTGTTTCCGCATCCTGTTTGCTTGTTCCTATCCTGCTTGCAATTGTTTGCGGATCATCCGGTATTTTTAAACCGGCAGCTTCTAAAGGCGAACCCAGAATTTGGGTTAACTTGGGTAAAGTGCCATCCGGCAATAATGTTGTACCCCAGATGAAATTGTATTGCTTGGCGAGCATGAGCAATATCAACAACACTAATCCGGCTGCTAAGTAGCTCAGCCAGAGCTGGTGCATTAGCATACTGATACGCCATTTGCCTACATTTCCCGTCAAGCAACTTTCACACCACGCGTGCGATGCAGACGATGCAATTGTGGGGTCATGCTTGTGCCTGTAAGGCAGCCAACGGGTTAAATGCGCTATGATGCCGCCACTTAAACTCTGTAAATTCAAGGTAATGCCAGATATCCATAGTAATAAGGAAATCAGATTAAACCCCAGTAATACCACAAGTAGCCAGTAAATATTCAACGTGGAAGATTCGCTTACCGCCTGGCTTGCTGCCAAAGCACCCAGGATCATCGCTATGATCAAACCAATTCGGCGTGCGCGAATAAACTGTTGATTCGGTTGCCGTAGCTTATTTCCCAGTGCATTTTCGTAAATCAGATGATTGGCACGAATTTTCAATTGATGGATAAATTCAGGATAACTAAAATCGCTGCTTGTAGAGCCGGGCATATTCTTGATGCTGGCATAAGATAGTTCCTCTCCTCTGATTGATTCGATTTTGCGTAATTGCTCAATTCGCACCAGATCAGAAAACGTATATTTTTTTACTGACATTGCGCGATCAATTCCAGACAAATAAAATAATCAAAAGGTTGTGGTTTATAGCGAATGAAAGATTCACAAGTATTCAAAAAATTAACCTAAATTTTCAGCAAAAAATTGCTGGAAAACAAGCTAAAATTGATCATCGCATCATTCAAAATAATGGCAGGAAAATTCCATGAAGCCGGTTGCAATTTTTAGACATTTACCCATCGAAGGGCCGGGCTATTTTGCCACATTTCTCGACAACAATCATATTCCTTGGCGCTTAATTAAAATTGATGCAGGTGAAAAACTACCCAACGGCATCGATGAATTCAGCGGTTTAGTATTTATGGGTGGACCCATGAGCGTCAACGACGATTTACCCTGGATCAAATCGTCGCTGTCATTGATTCGCCAAGCGGTTACTGAGGAGATGCCGGTATTGGGTCATTGTTTGGGGGGGCAATTGATGGCCAAGGCGCTGGGTGGCATTGTCAAAGCCAGTCCGGTAAAGGAAATGGGGTGGGGTAAAGTCACCGTGCCTGATCATCACATTGCGCGGGAATGGTTCGGTGATCTAACCACTTTCAACTCTTTTCATTGGCATGGTGAAGCTTTCAGTCTACCTCAAGGTGCTACGGGTATCTTATCCAGTCCATATTGTGAAAATCAAGCTTTTGCGCTCGGGATACATTTAGGCATGCAGTGCCATGTCGAAATGACAGAACGTTTAGTGCGAGATTGGTGCAGCGTGGCTGCAGAGGAGCTTGCCAGCTTAAACGAAGCATCAGTGCAGTCAATAGATGAAATTGAAAAAAACTTGCCTGAGCGCGTGGCGGCATTAAATTCGGTAGCTGATGGCCTGTACAAAAAATGGATTGCACATTTGAAATAATTTGTGAAGATTGTTTGTTATCAAGTCTTTCCTGGAATATTTACATTTTTAATCAATCGGTAAAGTGCTACACATTTGATTGAGATCCAACAACGATTCGCCGTTATTCATTTTTCTGTCGCTTTCTGATCCGCTATCTGCGTTTCAATAGGTAGTGTTACTATACGGGCTTTAATAATAATTTTCGAAGGATTAGTACTAACATGTTTTCGCAGAAACACACTATAGAAAATATCGACCCGGATTTGTGGCGAGCAATTAAAGGCGAAGTACAACGCCAAGAAGAGTATATCGAATTAATTGCCTCGGAAAATTATGCGAGTCCCGCTGTGATGCAAGCCCAGGGTTCCGTTCTGACTAATAAGTATGCCGAAGGTTATCCAGGTAAACGCTATTATGGTGGTTGCATGTATGCGGATCAAGTGGAACAACTCGCGATTGATCGATTGAAAATGCTTTTTGGCGCCGAGTATGTAAATGTGCAACCGCATTCCGGTTCTCAAGCCAATGCAGCGGTTTATCTCTCAGTGTTAAAACCAGGCGATACCTTGCTGGGTATGTCGCTAGCGCATGGAGGCCACTTGACGCACGGTTCTAGTGTCAGTATGAGCGGGAAGATTTTTAATTCGGTTTCTTATGGGCTGGTTCCGGAAACCGAATTGCTTAATTATGATGAAGTCGAGAGATTAGCCCATGAACATAAACCAAAAATGATTGTGGCTGGCGCTTCTGCTTATGCAAGAGTGATAGACTGGGGACGTTTCCGTAAAATAGCTGATGCTGTTGGAGCCTATTTATTAGTGGATATGGCACATTATGCCGGATTGGTAGCAGCGGGTTTTTATCCAAATCCTGTTGGAATCGCTGATTTTGTCACCAGCACCACACACAAAACATTGCGTGGTCCGCGTGGAGGCATCATTATGGCCAAGCCTGAGCACGAAAAAGCATTGAATTCTGCAATTTTCCCGCAAACTCAAGGCGGTCCATTGATGCATGTTATTGCAGCCAAAGCTGTTTCATTTAAGGAGGCCGCAAGCAAGGAATTTAAGGATTATCAGGAGCAGGTGATTGATAACGCGAGAGTTATGGCCAAAGTGTTAATCAACCGCGGATTGAGAATTGTGTCAGGTCAGACCGATTGTCATTTATTTCTGGTTGATTTGCGCGCGATGAACTTAACCGGTAAACAAGCAGAAGAATCGCTAGAAAGAGCGCATATCACGGTTAACAAAAATGCCATTCCCAATGACCCTCAAAAGCCATTTGTTACCAGTGGCATCCGTATTGGATCGCCTGCAATAACTACTCGAGGTTTCAGAGAACTGGAAGCGGAGCAATTGGCAAATCTGATTGCAGACGTTCTGGCTGCACCGGAAGATTCGGCAGTCATATCGCGTGTAGCTACCGAGGCAAAACAATTATGTGCAAAATTTCCGGTGTATGGATAATCCCAAACTGAACTTATGCAGCTATGAAAGTGACCATGACTTGATGGCTGCAGATCATGTTTAAATATGAAGTGTCCCTTTTGTAATACCGATGACACCAATGTCATAGACTCGCGTGTCAGTGAAGATGGGCACAAAATTCGCCGTCGGCGGCGATGCCTGGCTTGCGATAAGCGCTTTACAACCTATGAAACGATCGAATTGCGTTTACCCCAGGTAGTGAAGCACGATGGTACGCGTGCGGAATTTGATCGTAACAAATTGTTAACAGGCTTTAAACGAGCGCTTCACAAACGCCCCGTTCCAACCAGTTATGTTGATGCGGCAATTGATCGTATTGTGCAAAAATTCCTGGCTAAGGGCGAACGCGAAGTTTCATCACGCAGTATTGGTGAGAGCGTGATGGAAGAGCTTTATAAGCTTGACAAGGTAGCGTATATTCGATTTGCGTCAGTTTATAAAAGCTTTCAGGATGTAGATGATTTTCGTGATGCGATTAAGGAGGTGCAATAACCGGAGCCGCTAACACAGGAAAAGCATCCTGAATTCATCCGGGTTTTTAGTGAATGTGAATGTTTCTTAAGCTGGATTACCCTATCTTTTATCTTGTGAGAGATAATTTTAGATGTTCTCTTCCGTTGATTATGCCTTTATGTCCTATGCACTGCGTCTGGCAGAAAAAGGACTCTACAGCACAACACCTAATCCTCGTGTAGGATGCGTACTCACTCTAGACGATCGAATCATTGGTAGTGGCTGGCACGAAAAAGCGGGACAGTCGCATGCGGAAATTAATGCGCTAGCCTCAACCTCAGAGGCGGCCTGTGGTGCAACAGCCTATATAACATTGGAGCCTTGCAGTCATTATGGACGCACGCCCCCCTGTGTTAACGCCCTGATTGATGCTGGAATTACCAAGGTCATAATAGCCATGGAAGATCCCAATCCCATGGTAAGCGGACGCGGCTGCGTGCTTCTGGAGCAAGCAGGCATCACTGTACAAACAGGTTTATTGCAAGCACAAGCACAAGCACTCAATATAGGTTTTATGATGCGCATGATGCATAAAAAGCCATGGATCAGATTGAAAACCGCTGCTAGTCTGGATGGTAAAACAGCATTGAACAATGGCATCAGCCAATGGATAACTGGCGAGGCTGCACGACAGGATGGACATCGATGGCGCGCGCGCTCATGCGCTATCATGACAGGCATTGGCACAGTAAAATCCGATAACCCACAATTATCAGTTCGGCATGCCGAAACAGCGCGTCAACCTAAAAAAATCATCGTGGATAGCCACTTGAACATACCGTTGAATGCGAAATTGCTTCAAAGTGGCGGTGAAGTACTAATCTTTACTGCGCATGATGAGAGCGTGGAGAAGAAGGAGGCGCTTAGTAGAATGGGTGCTCAAGTCATTGTTATGCCCAATGAGAAAGGTGCGGTTGACCTGAAAAAAATGATGACCGTATTAGCTGCTATGGAAATCAATGAAGTGCTGGTAGAAGCTGGGCGTGAATTGAATGGCGCATTGATTGAAGCGGGATTGGTCGATGAAATGATTTTTTACCTTGCGCCACATTTGCTTGGTGACGATGCAAGAGGAATGATTAAACTACCTGAATTAACATCCCTTGAGCAAAAAAAAGAATTGAAAATTCAGGATGTGCGCATGATCGGGCAGGACATTCGGGTCATCGCAAAATTTCCACAAAGCTGCTGAGTCAATCGTAGATTTATTCCCGCAAAGGTCTTTTGGCAAGTTTGCGTTGTAGCGTGCGACGATGCATATTCAATATTCTTGCTGTCACCGAGATATTATTGTCATTTT